>NZ_JAJJPP010000008.1:0-445 GCF_020907215.1 Alcaligenes sp. MMA | reverse complement strand
CGGTACGGATCTGCCTAGCGGTATTACCGACAGCGGTAACGCCACGATTGTGGATACCGAATCGACCGATCCAACCAACCCGAACCCCGGTGCGGACGTACCGGTTCTGACGGTGGATGACGCCGGTAACGTGAACGAAGGTGAGAACGCCACGTTCAACGTGAGCCTGGACAAGGCGGTTGATGCCGACACGACCCTGACCTTCACCTTGGGTGGTGAGATCGAGGCCGACGACATTGGTGAGCCTACTGTCACCATCAACGGTCAAGATGTGACCGTGACCAAGAATGCCGATGGCAGCTACAGCGTGACGGTGCCCGCTGGCACGACCGATGGCATTGTGGTGACGGTGCCCACGACCGACGACAATGTGTTCGAAGGTAATGAGGACTTCACGCTGGAAGCCACACTGACGGGTCAAACCGCCAGTGGCACGGATCTGCCT
>NZ_JAJJPP010000007.1:0-447 GCF_020907215.1 Alcaligenes sp. MMA | reverse complement strand
ACCTAACTGCTCTCTGCGGCGCTTCCGGGAAAACCCTGTGTGTGCTGCAGCGAGAAAAGAACTATAGCACGATGATTTTCCGCCTTGCAAGCCTTTTCATAGAAAAAAGTTAGACGACTTGAACCAAAAACCTTTAAGCCCATGAATTATAAGAGAAACTATTTTTAAGCATTTTAGATCCTACCTACCAGACAACTGAAGGTTTCTCATTTAACCCCGTTTCAGGAGGAGGCTCACTATGTGCCCTACGCGCCCTTAGACGCAAATCCTAGACTAAACCGCTATTTTTCGCGTGAAAAATCGTCAGATACTCTTCAGCCCCTCAACACCCCCTCTTATGTATAAAGGGGAATCGAGGACTCTCCCCAATATAGTCGCCAGTCCTTGTGCTTGCTTGCTTGCTTGCTTGCTTGCTTGCTTGCTTGCTTGCTTGCTTGCTTGCTTGCT
>NZ_JAJJPP010000005.1:0-5989 GCF_020907215.1 Alcaligenes sp. MMA | reverse complement strand
AATGACTGGTCAGGTAACTGACACGGTGTAAAACCCGGAGCTTGACAAATCAGAAAATTCTGTGTTAAAGTTCTAGGTTCTGCTCCAGAGAACGCAACGTTAAGTTTTTAGCTGTTTTGAAAGTTGAAACGGTTTTGAAAATTTACCCTTGTTTGTGAAGTTGAATGGTTGGCCTTATGGCTGATTGTTCGCCAGGTAGGACGGAACGAAAGTTCTGGTTTAAGCGGGACGAGTTAGACGGTTTTAAAACTTTCTAGCTTCTTCAAAAAAACGCTTGACACGCCGCCTGATCTGCTTCATAATCTCGTTTCTCTGCTGCTAACACAGCAAGGCACGAAGCGCTAAACGCGACGAGCCAGCCGGGTTAGTCAGTAGAACGACAGGCAACTGTCACTGCTCTTTAACAATTAACAGCCGATAAGTGTGGGCGCTTGGAATGAGCGAGTCGAACCCTTCGGGGATCGCCACAAGTTTGTATCAAGTGCTCACAAACGAAAGATGAAGAATTACCTTGTGTAACTCTGAATTTTTCTTTGAGACACAATCGGTCTCGTCGCAAGACGGGACAACCACAGAGATTAAACTGAAGAGTTTGATCCTGGCTCAGATTGAACGCTAGCGGGATGCTTTACACATGCAAGTCGAACGGCAGCACGAGAGAGCTTGCTCTCTTGGTGGCGAGTGGCGGACGGGTGAGTAATATATCGGAACGTGCCCAGTAGCGGGGGATAACTACTCGAAAGAGTGGCTAATACCGCATACGCCCTACGGGGGAAAGGGGGGGATTCTTCGGAACCTCTCACTATTGGAGCGGCCGATATCGGATTAGCTAGTTGGTGGGGTAAAGGCTCACCAAGGCAACGATCCGTAGCTGGTTTGAGAGGACGACCAGCCACACTGGGACTGAGACACGGCCCAGACTCCTACGGGAGGCAGCAGTGGGGAATTTTGGACAATGGGGGAAACCCTGATCCAGCCATCCCGCGTGTATGATGAAGGCCTTCGGGTTGTAAAGTACTTTTGGCAGAGAAGAAAAGGTATCTCCTAATACGAGATACTGCTGACGGTATCTGCAGAATAAGCACCGGCTAACTACGTGCCAGCAGCCGCGGTAATACGTAGGGTGCAAGCGTTAATCGGAATTACTGGGCGTAAAGCGTGTGTAGGCGGTTCGGAAAGAAAGATGTGAAATCCCAGGGCTCAACCTTGGAACTGCATTTTTAACTGCCGAGCTAGAGTATGTCAGAGGGGGGTAGAATTCCACGTGTAGCAGTGAAATGCGTAGATATGTGGAGGAATACCGATGGCGAAGGCAGCCCCCTGGGATAATACTGACGCTCAGACACGAAAGCGTGGGGAGCAAACAGGATTAGATACCCTGGTAGTCCACGCCCTAAACGATGTCAACTAGCTGTTGGGGCCGTTAGGCCTTAGTAGCGCAGCTAACGCGTGAAGTTGACCGCCTGGGGAGTACGGTCGCAAGATTAAAACTCAAAGGAATTGACGGGGACCCGCACAAGCGGTGGATGATGTGGATTAATTCGATGCAACGCGAAAAACCTTACCTACCCTTGACATGTCTGGAATGCCGAAGAGATTTGGCAGTGCTCGCAAGAGAACCGGAACACAGGTGCTGCATGGCTGTCGTCAGCTCGTGTCGTGAGATGTTGGGTTAAGTCCCGCAACGAGCGCAACCCTTGTCATTAGTTGCTACGCAAGAGCACTCTAATGAGACTGCCGGTGACAAACCGGAGGAAGGTGGGGATGACGTCAAGTCCTCATGGCCCTTATGGGTAGGGCTTCACACGTCATACAATGGTCGGGACAGAGGGTCGCCAACCCGCGAGGGGGAGCCAATCTCAGAAACCCGATCGTAGTCCGGATCGCAGTCTGCAACTCGACTGCGTGAAGTCGGAATCGCTAGTAATCGCGGATCAGAATGTCGCGGTGAATACGTTCCCGGGTCTTGTACACACCGCCCGTCACACCATGGGAGTGGGTTTCACCAGAAGTAGGTAGCCTAACCGTAAGGAGGGCGCTTACCACGGTGGGATTCATGACTGGGGTGAAGTCGTAACAAGGTAGCCGTATCGGAAGGTGCGGCTGGATCACCTCCTTTTAGAGCGAATGGCTCGCAAAGCGAAAGCGTCCACACTTATTGGCTGTTAGTTAATGTCATGACCATTGAAGGTATCGCCCACTGGTGATAGATGGGTCAGTAGCTCAGTCGGTTAGAGCACCGTCTTGATAAGGCGGGGGTCGTTGGTTCGATTCCAACTTGACCCACCAACGATTACCTCGGGGGATTAGCTCAGCTGGGAGAGCACCTGCTTTGCAAGCAGGGGGTCGTCGGTTCGATCCCGTCATCCTCCACCACCGCTTTTGTGGTTGGTAGATACAGCAAGGTTCATGACAGAGTATAGGGCACAGGACAACAACGGTTGGCCTGGCGTTAGATTCAACGAAGAGTGTTCTTTTACAAGAATACTGCTCGTTGGGTTATACAACCCACGAATTGCTCTTTAACAATTAGGAAGAAGCACAACGAAGGTGTGTTGTCTAATAAACGCAAAGCGATTAGTCGCCTTGTGATGACAATACACGGGTTGTGATTGCAACAGAACAAATTATGTTCAACGAAAGTTCTCAAAAATATAGACGTTGTTCAGTCTTCGGATTGGATAACAGCTAAGGATTGATGAACGGCAACAACGTATACTCATATTCCTATAACAGCACCAAGCGTTATAGGATCAAGCGAATAAGTGCATATGATGGATGCCTTGGCGATCACAGGCGATGAAGGACGCGGTAGCCTGCGAAAAGCTACGGGGAGCTGGCAAACAAGCTTTGATCCGTAGATGTCCGAATGGGGAAACCCACCGTAGTAATACGGTATCCCATGCTGAATACATAGGCATGTGGAGGCGAACCGAGTGAACTGAACCATCTCAGTAACTCGAGGAAAAGAAATCAACCGAGATTCCGGAAGTAGTGGCGAGCGAAACCGGACCAGCCTGGATGTTTTAGCGTAGTGAATAGTCGAATGGAATGGAAAGTCCAGCCGTAGCAGGTGATAGCCCTGTAGGCGAAATTCAGTACGTGGAACTAAGCATCGAACAAGTAGGGCGGGACACGTGAAATCCTGTCTGAATATGGGGGGACCATCCTCCAAGGCTAAATACTCGTGATCGACCGATAGTGAACCAGTACCGTGAGGGAAAGGCGAAAAGAACCCCGGAAGGGGAGTGAAATAGATCCTGAAATCGTATGCATACAAACAGTAGGAGCACCTTCGTGGTGTGACTGCGTACCTTTTGTATAATGGGTCAGCGACTTACATTCAGTGGCAAGCTTAACCGAATAGGGGAGGCGTAGCGAAAGCGAGTCCGAATAGGGCGATTCAGTCGCTGGGTGTAGACCCGAAACCAGGCGATCTATCCATGGCCAGGTTGAAGGCACGGTAACACGTGCTGGAGGACCGAACCCACTAATGTTGAAAAATTAGGGGATGAGCTGTGGATCGGAGTGAAAGGCTAAACAAGCCTGGAGATAGCTGGTTCTCTCCGAAAACTATTTAGGTAGTGCCTCGTATATTACTGCCGGGGGTAGAGCACTGTTATGGCTAGGGGGTCACAGCGACTTACCAAACCATGGCAAACTCCGAATACCGGCAAGTACAGTACGGGAGACAGAGCACCGGGTGCTAACGTCCGGACTCAAGAGGGAAACAACCCAGACCGCCAGCTAAGGTCCCTAACTATGGCTAAGTGGGAAACGAAGTGGGAAGGCATAGACAGTCAGGAGGTTGGCTTAGAAGCAGCCATCCTTTAAAGAAAGCGTAATAGCTCACTGATCGAGTCGTCCTGCGCGGAAGATGTAACGGGGCTAAGCCATAGACCGAAGCTGCGGATGTGTACTTTTAGTACACATGGTAGGAGAGCGTTCCGTAAGCCTGTGAAGGTGTTCCGTGAGGAATGCTGGAGGTATCGGAAGTGAGAATGCTGACATGAGTAGCGATAAAGGGGGTGAAAAGCCCCCTCGCCGTAAGTCCAAGGTTTCCTGCGCAACGTTCATCGGCGCAGGGTGAGTCGGCCCCTAAGGCGAGGCAGAGATGCGTAGCTGATGGGAAGCGGGTTAATATTCCCGCACCGTCGTAGAGTGCGATGGGGGGACGGATTGCAGAATGTTATCGGGGTGTTGGATGTCCCCGTTGGCGCATCATAGAAGGCACTTAGGCAAATCCGGGTGCGTAATTCAAGGGTGTGACTGAATAGAGCTTCGGCTCTAAACTAACTGGAAGCAGTTCCAAGAAAAGCCTCTAAGCTTCAGCTCTACGAGACCGTACCGCAAACCGACACAGGTGGACGGGATGAATATTCCAAGGCGCTTGAGAGAACTCAGGAGAAGGAACTCGGCAAATTAATACCGTAACTTCGGGAGAAGGTATGCCTCATTAGTGTGATGTGCCTGCGCACAAAGCATGAAGAGGCCGCAGTGAATCGGTGGCTGCGACTGTTTACTAAAAACACAGCACTCTGCAAACACGAAAGTGGACGTATAGGGTGTGACGCCTGCCCGGTGCCGGAAGGTTAAGTGATGGGGTGCAAGCTCTTGATCGAAGCCCCGGTAAACGGCGGCCGTAACTATAACGGTCCTAAGGTAGCGAAATTCCTTGTCGGGTAAGTTCCGACCTGCACGAATGGCGTAACGATGGCCACACTGTCTCCTCCTGAGACTCAGCGAAGTTGACATGGTTGTGATGATGCAATCTCCCCGCGGCTAGACGGAAAGACCCCATGAACCTTTACTGTAGCTTTGCATTGGATTGTGAACCGGCCTGTGTAGGATAGGTGGGAGACGTTGAAGCGTGGTCGCCAGATCGCGTGGAGTCATCCTTGAAATACCACCCTGGTCTGTTTGCGGTTCTAACCTAGGTCCCTTATCGGGATCGGGGACCGTGCATGGTGGGCAGTTTGACTGGGGCGGTCTCCTCCTAAAGTGTAACGGAGGAGTTCGAAGGTACGCTAGAGACGGTCGGAAATCGTCTTGATAGTGCAATGGCATAAGCGTGCTTGACTGTGAGACTGACAAGTCGAACAGGTACGAAAGTAGGACATAGTGATCCGGTGGTTCTGTATGGAAGGGCCATCGCTCAACGGATAAAAGGTACTCTGGGGATAACAGGCTGATACCGCCCAAGAGTTCATATCGACGGCGGTGTTTGGCACCTCGATGTCGGCTCATCTCATCCTGGGGCTGTAGCCGGTCCCAAGGGTATGGCTGTTCGCCATTTAAAGAGGTACGTGAGCTGGGTTTAAAACGTCGTGAGACAGTTTGGTCCCTATCTGCCGTGGGCGTTGGATATTTGACGGAGCCTGCTCCTAGTACGAGAGGACCGGAGTGGACGTACCACTGGTGTATCGGTTGTCATGCCAATGGCATTGCCGAGTAGCTACGTACGGAAGAGATAACCGCTGAAGGCATCTAAGCGGGAAACTCGTCTGAAGATTAGATATCCCGGAGGCTTGACCTCCCTGTAGGGTCGTCCGAGACCAGGACGTTGATAGGCTGGGTGTGGAAGTGCAGTAATGCATGTAGCTAACCAGTACTAATTGCCCGTGTGGCTTGATCCTATAACCCTTGAGGTTGTAGTGAGTTAAGTTGTTGACCACAGAACGTAATATTGAAGTGCAGCGCAACCCGCGCTCGACACCTTCGTAACCGCTGCTAGCTGATCCGTACTGATCGCTGGCAGTGTGCTTCTTCCAATTGGCTGGGACGTCCTTGTAAAGACGGCCTGGCAACCAGTTACGCTTGACGACCATAGCAAGGTGGTCCCACACCTTCCCATCCCGAACAGGATTGTGAAACGCCTTTGCGCCGATGATAGTGGACGGACGTCTGTGAAAGTAGGTCATCGTCAAGCTCTTATTGCTCAAAACCCCCGCAAGTATCCCTTGCGGGGGTTTTGTTTTTTATGCGCGCC
>NZ_JAJJPP010000004.1:0-381837 GCF_020907215.1 Alcaligenes sp. MMA | reverse complement strand
CAATCGTCACCGTGGGCTCACCAATGTCGCCGTCCTCGATCTCACCACCCAAGGTGAAGGTCAGGGTCGTGTCGGCATCAACGGCCTTGTCCAGACTCACGTTGAACGTGGCGTTCTCGCCTTCGTTCACGTTACCGGCGTCGTCCACCGTCAGAACCGGTACGTCCGCACCAGGCTCACCGGTGTTGCTATCTGTAATCGTGGCAGTACCTTCGCCCGTTACATCCTTCAACTCCACATCACCCACAGTACCCGTCAGCTCTGCATCCAGAGTGAACTGCTCTTCACCTTCAAAAACGGCATCATCCACAGTGGGGACGGTAACGGTAATCTGGGTCTCGCCAGCAGGCACATCCACGCTGAATTTGCCGTCGGCATCGACGGTCACGGTCTGCACCACGCCATTGCCTACCTGCACCTGAACGGTACGGGGCTCACCATCGGTCCACAGATCGCCAAAACCTGCACTGCCCTCGTTAAGCTGGAGTTCCAACGTCGTGTTTGTTTTTACTTGATTGCTTAAATCAACCACAAAAACAGCATCACTACCCTCGCTCAGAACAGGGTTATTGACAGCCAAACTAGGAATATCATTATTGGCGGGCTCGGTTGGACCTGTTGGATCGGTAGGATCAACCGGCACTTCGCGGCCATCATCAACAATTGTGCCTGTACCTTCACCCTGGACTTTATCAACAGGGGTACCGTTCTGTGTCTCGCCTTCTTGCGTAACAGTCAAGGTGAAGTCTTCTTCACCTTCAAAAACATCATCGTCTTTAGTATCTACAGTTACCGTGACGTCAGTGACACCGGGAGGCAGTGTGAAACTGTATGTGCCGTCACTATTTTGTGTGACAGGCACCGTATCACCATTGGGCAATTGCACAACAGGGGGCTGATCAAGAGCTATATCGCCATCGTCCGTGGAGCCATGCCCCAATTGCAGCGTAACCGTGGTCTCGTTGTCGACTGGTTTACCAAAATTCACGTTGAAGGTACCCGAACCTCCCTCACTGATGACCGTGTCGGACACAGTAATCGCAGGTACATCGTTATCTTCAACGGTAGTCGTTACCGGATCGCCGTACTCAACCTTCTCGTAGTTGCCGCCCGTGCTGCTCTCAATCCCGACATTTTCCGGGATATTGCCTTGCACCGTCCCATCATCAGGACGAGCTGGATACGTGACAGAACCGCTAGTCTCACCTTCTTTGATGATAATTTCCTGACCATTAGTCAGTTTAATCACCAAGTCTCCGCCTTGCGGAGGATTTTCAACTGTTGCGGTAATGGTGATGTCCTCACCTTCTACAACCGTATCGGGGCCTTCCAAAGTAATTTTTGTAGCATCATCATCGTCCGTGATGGTGCTGCTGGATGTACTGCTCGTATCCAGATTCTCGTAGTTACCGCCCGTTGTCGTGCTGATACCAATATCCTCAGGACGATCGCCTTGTGTGTAAGCATCATCCGGATACGGATTATCAACAAGCACCCGGCCTTCCGTACTGCCAACCGGAATCGTAATAGTGCTGCCATTGGTCAGCGTGATGATCAGATCTTGCCCAGTAACTGGGTTATCGACGCGCGCAATGATTTCAAATGGCTCGCCTTCCGTGACTCGCTCTGGTGTTTCCAATGTCACAGTCGATGTACCAGCAACGAGAGTTGGGTCCGTCTCATCGCCACCACCACCGCTAAAACGAGGCAATTCTGTGCCTAATACGCCTGGTTTGGGATACTCCAGGGCTAATGGTCGGGTTGTCTCAACAATACTGACCAAACGCACAAAACTACTTCCGCCCTCTCCGCCACCCGTCAGCACAGCAGCGGTAGGATCTAACTGTTCAAATGGGTCATTACCCGCTTCCAGTGCTGCCAGTACTGCAGCAATCGCTGGATCATCAGGATTGGTCAGAACGGCCACAGCAGGATCGACATCCGTCTGGGCAATATCGTCACTCAGCAAGAATTCCCGATTATCGGAAATGGTCATAGGCGGCCCGCCAGGAATCTCGAGCTCGACAAATGCGCCTGTTTCGGTAGTGATCTCAGCGTTTACGGGAACACGCATTCCCTCTTTGAGCGCTACTTTTGAGCCATCGCTGGTACGCATCCATGCTGTACCTTCAACGCGTGTCACTAAAACAGTATCCAGTGCCATAATTGTCTGATTCCTAAAAAAGACCGTCGCAATGCGACCATCTGAAATTGGCTTTCTTTGGTATGAGAATAGCGAGTTGATCTGCTATGTGATATTGGCGCTGCCGCCAGTTCGCCGCTTTACTTGCGATTCTTTACGCAAGTTGACAATGCAGGACTGGACGGCCCAAACAGGCTTATGAAATGCCGTGTACTTTTAGCGCCAACATTAAACGATCAGTTACACCAAGCTTTTCAAAAATAGCTTGAAGGTGGGCACGCACTGTTCGTTCAGTAATGCCAAGATCCTGGGCAATCAATTGATTGGAGTGCCCCAACGAGGCGCGTTGCGCCACCTCGATTTCACGGCTGGTCAAATTGCTTTCCCAACCCGTGCGAATTTCCAAGTGACGAGTCACGTCACTGAGCAGGCGACTCAGCAAAGACTCTCCCACCCAAACCTGGCCCGAGGCCACGTGCTCCAACACTTGCTCCAGCAGAGCCGACGAGCTGTACGCGTGAATATAAGCTCGGGCGCCCAACGCCAATACGGCTTGCCCTTCAGAGTCGACAGGCCGAGGGCTGGCGACCACCACCTTCATCCCTTTTACTGCCTGTACCCATTGCGGGTGATTCCATAACGCAAGCGCACTGTCCATGACGACAAGCTCACGATGTTGCTGTTTCCACCGTAACAAATCCTCCATACCTCGCCCTCGGGCAGGCAAGTAGGTTACGGAATTCTGGTGACTCCAATGCTGCCACAAGGCTTCATCGTTCGTCAGAAATAAAACCGAATTTACTTGTCGCATACCGCTTTTCCCTTACTGGTAACACGAGCTAAAAAGCCATCAGCTCTGAGGCTGACGCGGGATTATTTATCCTCTATCGTCAGCACTACTCCCCCCGTACAGGCCACCCCTGCCGCTTTAACGCTCTGTAAAGGCGTTAGAGCGGGCCCTGAGAATGGGTTTGAGTAAATACTGCATGACAGTGCGTTTACCCGTGAGGATATGAACCTCTGCCACCATGCCAGGCAAAATAGGCCGATTATCATCACCCACGTAAACGGTATCAGTGCGCACTTTGGCTATATAAAATGAATTACCCTTTTCATCGGTAATCGTATCGGCACTGGTTTGCTCCAACACCCCGGCAAGGCCGCCGTAAATCGCAAAGTCATAGGCAGTAAACTTAACTTCAGCAGATTGACCCGGGTGAAGAAATCCGATGTCACGCGGATGGATACGCACCTCCAACAACAAGGAGTCATCAGTCGGCACGATCTCCAAAATATCCTTACCAGGTTGCACAACCCCCCCCACCGTATTAGCGGCAAGAGTTTTAATCGTCCCACGTACTGGCGAGCGCACTTCAGCCAATCGGACACGATCCGCCAATGCGCGCTGCCCTTGCTCTAAAGAAGCCAATTTGGCGCGAGTTTCTGCCAGCTCTGTACGAGCCTGGTTACGGAATGTAATTTCAACATCACCGATCTTGTTCTGCGCCTCTTGTATGGAGGCCTCGATCCTGCTTATTTGCGCCGTAGCGGCTCGTTGTTCTCCGCAATAACGCGCTACATCGCGCTGTAAGCGCAACAAATCCACTTCAGAAACAGCCCCGCTTTTCAGCAAAGGCCGCGTCATTTTCAATTCTTGCGATGTCAGGCCACAGCTCGATGCCGCCTGATCCCGATTGGCCTGCGTTTCTCGTAGCTCTTGCTGGCGTTGATGCAGTTGCT
Organism: Alcaligenes sp. MMA; assembly: GCF_020907215.1. Taxonomy (NCBI): domain Bacteria; kingdom Pseudomonadati; phylum Pseudomonadota; class Betaproteobacteria; order Burkholderiales; family Alcaligenaceae; genus Alcaligenes; species Alcaligenes sp. MMA. Next base: position 377,954 of record NZ_JAJJPP010000004.1, on the reverse strand, counting down.
CCTGAGCGACAGAGATATTGGAGCGCAGCTCCTCGGTACGAGCTTGCCAGACGCGACGCTCCATTTCAGCAAGATCCGGCGCCTTTTCCACAACCTCGGCAGGCATATCCAGGGTTTGATCAGCCGCAATGGCCTCAAGCCGGGCCGCCTTGGCCAACAACGACAAGGACTCTGCCTCATTCTCACCCAAGGAAGACGATGCTCGCGTGGGATCAATGCGCAATAACACTTCGCCCTGCTCAACGGATTGCCCGGGCCTGACAAGAATTTCCTCGACAACACCACCATCGAGGCTTTGTATGATCTGTACCTGCCGAGAAGGCACCACCTTCCCTTCTCCACGCACAACCTCGTCAATGTTGGCCAGACTTGCCCAAACAATCAGCACGCAAATTGCCAACAGCGTCAACCAGATCAACAAACGCGAACCGCGAACCTCTTGCTGACGTGCCGTCCAAGCTGCATTTTTGAGAACACTTCGGCTTGGTGCTGGCCCAGAATCGGCCTTCAGCCTTGCCCGTATCCGGGAAAACAAACTTTTTTTCGTCATGTCGCGCTCCGGGCCTTGCCAATCTGCCCACTACGCAATGCTGTAATGACCTGCTCCTTGGGACCATCGGCCACAATTCGCCCCATATCCATGACAATCAAGCGATCAACCAAGTCCAGTAGCGCTGTACGATGCGTGACCAGCACCACTGTTTTGCCCTCACATTCAGTGCGCAAACTATTGCGCAAAGCGGATTCGCTTTGATTGTCCATGTTGCTGCTAGGCTCATCGAGCAACAGAATAGAGGGGTTTCCCATCAAGGCCCGGGCCACCGCAACCGCTTGACGCTGACCGCCAGAGAGCGAATCACCACGCTCGCCGATCATCATGTCGTAGCCATCTGGGTGCCGACGAGCAAAATCATCCACACCCGCCAACTTGGCGGCAGCCAACATCTGATCATCCGTAACGTAGGGCGAACCCATCGTCAGATTATGTTTCAAGGTGCCATAAAACAGCATCGGATCTTGTGAGACATAGCCCATAGAACGACGCACATCTGCTGGGTCAATCTGCTGATTATCGATACCGTCTAACACAATCGTGCCCGAGGTCGGTTTATACAAGCCCAGAATTAACTTGGACAACGTGGTCTTACCTGAACCTATACGCCCGATAATGGCCACTTTCTCCCCTGCCTTGAGGGAAAAACTAAGCTGATTGATCACATTCTGAGTTGCACCGGGATACGCAAAACTAACACCACGGAACTCGATGGAACCTTCAAGATAAGGCCGAGGCACAAAATTGCGATCATCAGGGTGTTCGACCGGCAACTCCATATACATACCAATCGAATCCAGCGACGTACGCGCATTCTGATATTGCATCATCAGCCCGGCCACTTGCCCAAATGGGGCAAGACAACGGCCCGCAATCATGGAGGAAGCAATAATGCCCCCCATCGACAACTGCGCGTCCTGAATCAGATATACACCGATGATAATCACGCAGATCGTGACCACTTGGGTCAACATCTGCACGGTGCTTACCGTTACAGCCGAAGTCATCTTGATTCTGGCCCCTTGTCGAGCCAGGTACTCTGTAGACTGCTCCCAAGCGCGCTGAGCATTGCTCTGCGCATTCAATACCTTCAAGGTTTCAAGCCCAGCCAAGGACTCCACCAGGCCTGCGTTGCGCTGTGCAGCCGCTTGAAATGTTTGCTTGGTCAACCGCTCCATCCGAGCCTGGGCAAACCAGGACACGGCAAGAATAATGATGATAGCCACGACCGGCGGGATTAACATCCAAGGCGATATCCAGGCCAGTACCGCAAGAAACAGGACGACAAATGGCAAATCAACCAGCGTTGTCAGACTGGCAGAGGCAATAAAATCGCGCACAGACTCAAACGAGCGCAAATTGGCGGCAAAAGAGCCCACCGAAGGCGGCCGATTCTCCATGCGCAAATCCAATACCCGCTCCATAATCCGTGCTGATAACTGAATATCAACCCGCTTACTGGCCGCATCAACCACATACGCGCGTACGCTGGTCAACAGAAGGTTCAGCACGAGCACCAAACCAATCCCTATAGACAGTACCCACAACGTTTCTATCGCATTGTTAGGCACCACGCGGTCATACACATTCATGGTGTACAAGGGGATGGCCAAGGCAAACACGTTAATCAGAAACGCCGCTCCGAGCGCATCCCGATATAACTTCCAGTTTTGCGATACGGTCGCCCAGAACCAATGCTTGCCTTTCAGGGGCGTTATACCCTCTGTTGCTCGCACCTCGACCCGGAAGTCAGGTTGTACAACCGCGAGCAGGCCAGAATACAGCTCCTGCAATTGCTCCAGGTCAATTTCACTGGGGCTGCCGCTTTCTGGAAAATGCACAAGAGCACGATCATCCTCGAAGCCCAACAACACGCAAGCCCGACTATCGTTCAGCAGCAAAATGGCTGGCAACAGATTGGGATTGAGTTCGGCAAAAGAACGGCGCCAAATACGCGAGGTGCAATGCCCACGCGCTGCAGCCCGACTCAAAAGAGCGGGCGTCAGGCGTCCCTTCTGCAAGGGCAGACCCGTAGACAGATGCTGGGCCGTACATGGATTGCCGTGAATACGGGTAATCTCTACCAAACAATTCAGTAACGGATCATCATGAGTCAGATGAGGCGGGATACTGAATGTCTCGCTCTGTGGTGTTGGATTTTCAGATGAGTGGTTCGTCGTCATTAATCAAATCCAGCGAATCTCGCAGGCGCTGACGGGTTTGTTTGCGCTCGTTTAATTTAGCCAAGGCTTCAGGGGGCAAATCAGTCATGCGAAGAACGCCATTCGCAATCAAGGCGTCAATCAAGTCTTCCAGAACCCGAATAAAACTGGCATCCGAGACTGACAGCTCTTGTTTATAGCCCTCTTCTTCTGGACTCATATAGCCCCCTAACCTTCAAGTACGCTCAAGCAAAACCAATTAGTTCAGCCCAGCTGTTTTTTCACGCAAGACCGGCGGAGCCATATCGTCACGATAGTCAACTGTTATCGGAGTCAGATTGCTGGTATCCGGTACAGGTGCCATACATGCCTGAAAGGCCTCTTCGGGGAAATCCAGTTTGGCGGCTTCGTCAGGTTGCTCCGAGTAGGGCTGCGCCAAACCAACTGCTGATACCAGACGGTGCGACAGCATCAACCAGCTGTACTCGGCCTGTTGCAGGTCATAGGTGGCATTGGCCAACGCACGACGGGCATCAAACAATTCGTTTTCAGTATCCAACAAGTCCAGCAAGGAACGCTGGCCAATCTGAAATTGCTGCATATAGGCCACACGAACTTTAGACGTAGCCAGCTCATGTTGTTGCAGGAAAGGCAACTGGGCACGCAAACGTTGAACGTTGTTCCACGCTACGGACAAGTCCTGTTGCACGTTGCGGCATGTATAGTCGCGAACATCCCGCGCGGCATACTGCTGGGCAGTGGTCTGACGAATGCGCGCCATATCTGCCCCACCCCGGAACAGGTTATAGGACAGCACTAACTGCACGTTGGAGTTTTGGGCATCACGGTAAGACGATCCGGGTGGATCATTTTTATCTTTACCTGTTGCCGCACGGAACTCAAGTTTTGGGGACATACGCCCTTGAGCCACATGCTTGCCAAACTCGGCCGCTTGATACAGAGCCTGTTTAGCCAAAATGGAAGGACTGTTGCGCAAAGAAGGCAAGAAATCGCTGGTTTTTGTGGGCAGGGATTCGCTCAAGGAAGGAGCAGGCTGCAACACCTCAGGAGCCGCTACCCCGACGATACGACGATAGCGCTGCAAAACGTCATTCAAGTTCCCGGCCTCGGTCATAACGTTACTTTGTGCCAAAGACTGGCGGCCATATGCCTGTTCCAGATCAACACCACGCCCGACGCCCGAGCTGGAGCGCTCCTCGATCTGCTTCAGGATATTCAAGTGCAGATTGTAATTTTCACGCGCCAACTTTTCCATTTCGCGGTATCGCAGCACGTCAATATGAGCATTCGCCGCCTCCAGCGCCAAGGAATCTACAGAAGCCAACAAATCATAGTAGGTGGCCAGTTTTTCGTAGCCCAACTGACGCACCTGATTAATCGACGAGAAACCATCAAAAATCAACTGGCGTAACTGCAAGCTATAGCCACTGCGAGACCAGTTCACAGACGATGCACTGGATGTGCTACCACGCCACTCCCGACCTACCCATCCTTCGGCATTGACTTCAGGCAATAACGCACCACGGCTGACATTCTGCCCTTCCAACGCAGACTGGAAGTCTTGGAAGCGAGCGCCAAGTTCGGGGTTGGACATGATTGCCCGCTCGATACTGTCTTTGAAGCTCAAGCTGTTTTCCTGCGCATGAACTGGCTGAGCCAGCACAAGCGCTGTCAGCAGCGAACTTACCGTTAGAGTTTTTTTACCACGCACGTCGGCCTCCGTAAGATCCTGTGCTGCGCCCACAACGGAGAACATCACCTCAGCGTTGTAACGCATTGCCAGATCAAATTTAAGTACAAAAATGAAAGAAGAATGGGTTCGGTGTGCCGCCTAAACAAAGCGAAAGAAACACCCCCCGAGGGCCCAACACCTATGTATTGCACATGGGCTTTACATCTAAGGCTGGTAAACACATCACCAGCCGCAGCAGTATGTTCATAATGGACCGGGGCAAGACAAGGCGGAGCTACAGGCTTCTGGCCTGTATTCTTGGAGCATAACCTTGTGTCTAATTGTGACTTTTTGCACGAAAACACACTATGATCGTCACACGAGTCACGGGACAAATTGTATCTTAGATTACAAGGGCTTTCGTCGATGACAATGTTAAAAATGATAAATAGCCTGTGACAAAAAGGGCAACAAAACTCTGAAATTAAACGATTTTAAGAAATCAGGGGCTTAACAAATAATAGCGTCATCATGCCCTACTTCTAGATTTCTCCGTAAGAATCTACAAAATCTTTCACCTTAATAAGTATTTAGGTTACATCAACACCCAACAAAATTTTTAACATGCAATAAAAATAATTTTCTTGTCATACCTCTCGGCAACACGCTTATTGCAAATGCCACATTTGTAACTTTTACTTATGACACTGCAATGACCCCTACCCGCCGTATCAAGCAAAATCTAAAAAGAAATTAATAATCAAAAACTTATAACAGTATTTGAATTTCCACCCAGGTTAACGGGCACACCCGAAGCAAAACCAATCCCACTCTACAGGCAGGAAAACGGGCTGATAAACAGCCCGTTTTCTTACCACTTCCCTACTCCTTGTCCAGATGGCCTACCACTGATAGCCTACCCCTGCCGCCGCCCCGAGGTCTCCTCGAGACGTACCGTTGGCATTGACCTTGTACACCCAAGTCCCACTTGCCGAGACACGGGAAATGCCCAAAGCGTAGCCCGATTCACCATTCCAGGTTCCCCCCGCCAAAGAGACCATATTGCGCCCTGGCAAGTACGCCTGCGGCAAGGCCGCTGTTGCCATGGCAGCAGCAACCCCGGCACTCAACTTGCGCTCCTGAGACTGCAGATCACGATCCAGACGCCGCACAGACTCACCAAAGCGTGTCTCGGCCGCCTGGCTTGCTGCCCTTAACTGAGCCACATTGACAGCATCTGTCTCCTCACTACCGGGAGCTAGCCCTGTCAACTGCCGACCACCCAGATTCACTTCGCCCTGAGAACGATGGACACCATCCAAGCCATAGGCAACATATTCCTGGGATGCTCCGCGCACAGCCTGCGACCCGGCCCCTAGTGCGACACTGCCTTGCACAGCCTTCGCTCCCGAACCCAGCGCCACACCGTCAGTACCCGCTACGGCACCCGCTCCCACTGCGACACTTCGATCTGCAACCGTACCGCGACCAGCCCCCGAGCCAATTGACACATTGTCATTGCCTTGAACGCCCCCACCGGCGCCAGCACCATGAGCAATATTGTTATCACCCGTCACATCGCGGCCCGCCCCCAGACCTAATGCAGCGTTACCCTCACCTGTGACGCCATAACCCGAATAGGAACCCAACGCCATATTGTTGGAACCCTGTACATTCTGGCCGGCATTCTTACCCTGGGCCAAATTGCCATTACCCACTACCTGTTGACCGGCATTTTGGCCCATTGCCAAATTGCTATCACCTTGCACATTACGGCCGGCCTCCTGGCCCAAGGCGGTATTACCATTTCCGGTTACGTCACGCCCCGCATTGCTTCCATAGGCAGCATTGTTATTGCCCACCGTATTCGTGCCTGCCCAAAAGCCCATGGCATCGTTGTAGTCTCCCTTGACGTTTTGTCCCGCACTACGCCCAATCGACTGATTCCACCCCCCTTCGACATTGGTGCCGGCGTAATAACCAATAGCCTGATTGGCATTTTTGCCGCTGACATTAGAGCCGGCGCCTTCCCCAATACCCAAATTCCAGTTCGTCGACACATCATTGCCAGCGCCCTTGCCCACCGCAATATTCACGCTGCCTGAGACATCCTGGCCTGCGTTATTGCCAACCGCCACATTGTTCTTCCCGCCCACATTCTGCCCGGCTCCCTGACCATACCCGGCATTGCTGCCATCCCACACAGCAGGCGGAGCAGTCTGAGCCCGCACATCCATTGGCTGCAACACAGCCCCCAGCACGGCTGCCGTCAATACCCCATTCACGGCAGCGGCTATATACGTGTATTTCATGAATTTCTCACACTCAAAAAAGCAGCTCGACACGCCCGTAGCCTCAAAACTCCGGGCCTGTCTCGTTAGACCTTACAGTTGCACCGCCATAGCAGGATCGCTGACGCCATGCTTGCCCGTTTCCATACGACCGGCAAAACGGCGCTCAAAGCCTTCGGCCTGCACCGAAAAGTCGTACCAGTTCCCACTGTCTTTCACCGACCAACGCTGCTCAGTCACCTGTCCGGGCTCCACAAGCAGATCCCATGGACCATCTGTGCGATACATGTTCGACAGCACCGTCGCCTTCTGAGCACGATCACCCTGATTGAACAGTTTCAAATAGACATCACCTGCAGTCGGCTCGTAACAGACCTGCACTTCCAGCGATACACCTGTCTCGGTATTGCCCACAAATGTGCGCACAAACCCATTCGTGCTGTACACCCAGAACTCGTAATCCCCGTTGTCCTGTGTGACATCCCAGGTATCCGACAATAATTTTCCAGCCTCGACGGTGTAGCGACGTGGGATCAAGTCCAGATGCTTCTTGTCATAAACATGGAAAACAGCCCCTGCTTGCCCGGTATTGCTAAACAGCAGCTCGACAGAACCTTTCTTGTCTACTCGCGCACTGGTATGCAATTCATAGGGCAAGGCACGTGAATAACGAACACCGGCTTCCTGATACAAAGGCTGCGGTGTCGCAGGAGGTTCAGCGCGAGGCATCGTCTTTTGCTGTACTTCCATCGCCTTGTAGTCGCTCATGTCAGGCAAGGTCGGGAAGGAAGGATCATTCGGGCTGGCAAAGTCAAAGGCCGAGGTCAAATCCCCACACACTGCGCGATGCCAAGGGCTAACGGCATCAACGGTGATATCGAAACGTTTTTCCAGAAACTGGGCCACAGAGGTATGGTCAAACACCTCGGAATTGACCCAGCCGCCACGACTCCAGGGGGAAATAACGTACATCGGCACGCGTGGGCCCAAACCCCAAGGGCGCAAATTGCCACTGATGGTGTCATCGGCCTTCAAATACTTACGAGCAGGGTCGGAGAAATACTCACCGTCAAGCGAGACCGTCGATTTACCCATCAACTTGCCATCGACGTCATAAGAAGGGACAGCAGGGGGAGGCAAATGATCGAACAAGCCATCATTCTCATCAAACGTAATGATGAAGGCTGTCTTACTCCAGACTTCCGGGTTCGCCGTCAAGGCATCGAGTACCTGCGAAATATAGTCCGCACCTTGGGCTGGGCTACCACCACCACTGGGGTGCTCAGACACCGAGGGCCAGGGCAGGATCCAGGACACCGCAGGCAAGGTCGCATCCAGCACATCTTGCTTGAGGTCCTCCAAGCTGTGATTGCTCATGCCCTGCTCATACAAAGGCTCACCGGGCTTGGACTCACGGAATGACTCAAAGGCCAGACCTCCGTGCATAGCACCCGTCCAGTTATTGTTCGGATCCTGATAAATACGCCAGCTCACACCCGCGTCCTGCAAGACATCAGGCAGGGTTTTCCAGGTAAAAGCCGAGCCTTGATAGGTATAGCCCGGTGTCGGTAAGGCCCCTTTGACCCAACAGCGCAGGTTAACGGGTTCCGAATCGGAGTCTGTGCAATTGACCCCCATGCGGCCGAGTTTGGGATCGTAATTAGAGCCAGACCAGAAAATAATCCGGTTGGGATCTGTACCAGTTGCAATCGAACAGAAGTTTGCATCACACATGGTGAACGATTCGGCCAGCGCGTACTGGAAGGGGATATCGTCTCGTTTGTAATACCCCATCGAGTACGCTTTTTTGTACTTGGGCCACAAACCAAACTTGCCTTGCCCCCAGGCCGCCTGGGCATCTGGCATGTTGTGAGGCGTGCCAGGAACAAACAAAGCGTTCATCGTGGCCGAGTTCAAATGGTAAGGCAGCACTTCCTTCGTACCGTCAGACTCATGCCAAACGGATTTACCCGACTCCAAAGGAATCGGGAAACGATCGCCAAAGCCACGAACCCCTTTCATCGTGCCGAAGTAGTGGTCGAACGAACGGTTCTCCTGCATCAAAATGACAACATGCTTGACGTCCTTAATCGTTCCTGTATCCACCGTCGCTGGAATAGCCAAAGCGCGTCGAATGGAAGCGGGCAACATTGCCATCGCCGACAAAGCGCCAGCAGTCTGAGCAGAAGCCCGGAAAAACTTACGTCGGCTCGGCTGGGACAGTTCGATACCAGCATCGTCTGGGGGCAGAATCTTGGTCATGGTGCTAATCACTCAAAAAAGAAAAACGTCATCAAGGAGCGCAGCGCAACTGCGGTGTCTCGGGAACCTCGGGTTGTTCAATATCGCCACCGCCACCAGGGGGCGGGGTAGCAGAGGAATCCGTATCAGAGCCACCGCCACAGGCAGCCAGTGTCAAACTCAGGGCAATAGCCGCAACAACGCTACGGCCCAGTACAAGGTACGAGGTCATGAATCACTCCAGATCGGGAAAACAGGGCCGGCAGAACCGGCAGGGACTTGATAGAACGGCAGCCCTTACGGGATGCCGCTACTTAGCTCAGGCGCTGACGCAAGCGGGCCGCTACCTGATCCAACAAAAAAACAGTGATAAAGATCACGACGAGAATGGTCCCGACGTGGGCGTATTGATACATGTCATAGCGTCCTTTCAGCTCTTGCCCAATACCGCCCGCACCGACCAAACCCACCACCGTCGCCATCCGGACGTTACGATCCAGGATATAGAGGGTGTAGCCAGTAAATTTAGGCATTACCTGAGGCAATACGGCATACGCCAAAACCCGCAACTTGCCCGCGCCGATCGCCGTCAGCGCCTCTTGTGGCTTCACATCAGCAGTCTCGATATCCTCGGCATAGAACTTACCCAGAAACCCCATGGAGTGGATGGCCAATGCCAAGACACCAGCAATCGGGCCAAAGCCATACGCCAGCACCAGAAACAAGGCGGAGATCAGCTCTGGCATGGCTCTAAATAGGCTGACCAAGGCCCGTGCTGTGACATAAAACACGCGATGCGGTGTGTAATTGCGCGCACTCCAATAGGCCAATGGCGCACTCCCCACCATGGCTAACAGGGTGGCCCAAATGGCGATCTCGAAGGTTTCAACCATCTTGACGGCTACCCGCCACACATACCCCAACGGTTCAACCAAGTAAGTCTGCGTATAGACCTCTTCTTCCATCTGCAAGGTATGCGGGTTCAACGATTGCTCGACCACATCAACCGTTTCCACATAGGCAAACAAAGGGAGTTTCTGCGGGTCAAAACCTTCGATACGGCTCACTTGAGTGCGATATGACACCTGCAAGGGAAACATGTTGTCTGCCAAGGCGCTCAGACCCGAAGTCACCTGCGACTGATCCTTAATACCAACCGTCGCCAAGACCCCATCTGCACTCAATGCCGCCATACGATCCATCTCTACCCGCTTGCCGGTATACAACAGCGCAATAAGCACCACGATCGCTATCAAAACGGCCCGCACACCGTAAGGAGGATCCAAATGCCAAGCGGCTGCACTTTCAGGCTTATTCATGACACGCCCTCCACCAACACAGTGCCCGGTCTGACCGTCGAACCGCCTGGCGATGCAGTGGCACGGCCAGGCGTCATGACCGCCCCAGACCATGCCTCCACGGGACTTCCTGGCGTCCCGGCCTGGTACAAGGCTGTGGCTGCGGCCTCATCGAATGCACTGGCTGGCCCATCAAAAACCACAACACCCTGGCGCACCGCCACAATCCGATCCGCAAACTCACGGGCCAGCTCTACCTGATGCAAACTGCACAGAACAGTCGCCGCCCGATCACGCGCCTGGCTACGCAACAAACTCAAAATGTCACGGCTGATGCGCGGGTCCAAGCTGGCCACCGGTTCATCAGCCAGCAGCACCGCAGGCTCCAGCATGAATGCACGGGCGATACCAACCCGCTGCTGCTGCCCGCCCGACAGTTCACTGACGCGCCGATGCAAATGCTCCGGCTGTAGTCCGACCTCACGCACCAAGCGGCAAGCCCGCTCGCGCAGTGAGGCTGGAAACTGCATCAAAAACGCTCGCCACGCAGGCAAACCGGGCAAGGCTCCTGACAGCACGTTCGTCGCGACGGTGGCACGCGAGACCAAATTAAAGTGCTGATGCACCATCCCAATTCCAGGTCGCACCGCTTTCAAGCTGCTGCGCTGCACACGCTGGCCATCGACCCAAACTGCCCCCTGCGTAGGAACAGTGAGCCCATTAGCCATACGTAACAAGGTCGACTTGCCTGCTCCAGAGGCCCCCAGCAGCACACAGAACTGTCCTCGAGGCACACTCAAAGACACCGATTTGAGCGCAGTCGTGCCATCGGGATATCGCATCCCCACAGATTCAAAACGCAACATGGCAGCGATCTCGTTCATCACACTCACCGCTGTGCAGCCTTGGCCAGAATCTCGCCTTTGACCTCGTCAGTGAGCAATGACATCTTGGATGCGGGGCCACTGAACTGCTCTTCCGAGAATGCCGTGTCGTAGCGATCCAATTTGGCACCGCCATAGCCACGCACCATGTCTGGAGTCACGCCTGGAGCTTGATGAACCGTCGAGAATGCTTCTTTCAAGGTCTTTTTCAGCCCCTCAGGCAGTTTGGTGTTCATCGCCAGCGGGGGATAAGGAATTGGCTCGCTCTTGAAGATAACCTTGACCGATTGAGGATCAACAGCGCCTTGGCGAACAGCTTTGTCAAAAGAGTCAAAAGACAAGGCGGCTGCATCGACCTGCCCTTGCACCAAAGCAGCCAAACTGCTGGCATGGCTACCGGTCAAATGCAACTCGGCCAAATCCTGGGCGGGATTCATGCCATCGTTAATCATAGAAGCCATCTGAAACGTGAAACTGGATGCCGAATTGACATCACCAAATGCGGCACGTTTACCTTTCAGGTCCTTCAAAGAGGTCACAGAGGATTCTTTCGGGGCAAACATGGCGGCGTAATAGGAAGACTGCCCCTTTTGCACACCCACCGCTAACAACTGAGCGCAACCCCGGTCATGTGCCTGCACATAAGAGACAGGTCCCAGAAAGGCAACTTCAGCCAATTGGTTGCACATCCCTTCCACCACAGCTCCATAGGACTGCCCAACCGTCAAATCAAAATGCAGACCCGTGCTGCTTGTGATCGCGTTGAAGATGGGTTGGTAGTCTGCCTTGGTACCGGACTCTGTACCGCCATCAGCAGGGATCAACAACACGCGCAAGGGGTGCTGTTGTGAACCATCCGCCAATGCCTGTGCCTGTGCAGCAGCGAACGGAGTCAGCATGAAAGCCAGGGCCAATGCGGAAAGATGAAAGCGGTGCGTCTTCATTTCGATAATCCTTGTCGTGAAAAGGTGTGCGTCATGACATGGGTACTTGTCTGACATCGAAACGAAGATTAGCTGCCTTATATGACAAAAAAATGAAAATAGCTCAAAACAACAAAAATGATTTTTGAATAATGTTCAGTTAGAATTTGAGCCATTCCAGCGCGCAGAGCCGGCATTGCGGCCAGTTCGACGCGGTCCTTTTTTGACACTCTGTATCTCGTTTATGACCTCCTTGCTCTCTGCTGCGCCACCCAGCTCCCAACCCGATGCTCCATCGGATGCATCATGGCTCTCTCAGTCCCTAGGTTTGATTCTGGATTTAGATGGCACACTCATCCGTGGCGATGAAGTACTACCCGGCGCCAAGGAATTACTACATTACTGGGAGGGTCGGTATATCGTGGTTTCCAACAACTCTACCCATACCGCACAAACGCTGGCCCCCCAACTGCAAGCATTGGGGTTACCAGTGCCACCGGCCAACTTGGTGCTGGCAGGAGAACAAGCCATACATCACATTGCCTGCCGCTACCCACACAACCCGCTTATGCTGTGCGCCTCTCAAGCGCTGCGGGCACTGGCCATGGAGCTGGGTTTGACTCTGGTAGAGCGAAATGCCGACATTGTTCTGCTGACGCGAGATCGCCATTTCAGCTATGACACTTTGCAGCAAGTCATCCGTGAACTCAGCCAAGGCGCCACGCTTCTGGTCAGCAATGCTGACCTGACCCACCCTGGCCCGCAAGGTCTACTCACCCCGGAAACAGGCGCACTATTACAGGCGGTATTAGCCTGCATACCTGGGGCGCAAGCGGAAATTCTGGGTAAACCGCAATCGATGCTATTTAGGGAAGGCTTGCAACGTCTGGGCTTGCACAATGAGCATGTGACCGTTATCGGGGACAATGCCGCCACAGATGCCTTGGGTGCAGTCAGCCTCGGATTAGGCTATCTACTGGTCGGCCCATCCTCACAAGCCGACGCGCCAGACGTAGGCGCCTTGATGCTCCGAAACATCCCCGTGCGACGTCATCTCCACGAAGTCAGCCAAGGTTAATAACGCTTGTTGGATAGCACTTCAAAGGTGCTGCGCAAAGTCTGCACCGATTTATCATAGTCAGCTAAGGCCAGGCAGGCGATCAAGGTATCAATAATAGCCAGTTGAGCCAAACGACTGGTCATCGCCTCGGTGCGAAAATGGGTTTCGCGAGACATGGTATGCAAGACGACATCGGCATAGCCTTGAATCGGAGACTTGCCAAAATTGGTAATACATATCGTGCTGGCGCCCGCCTCTTTAGCCAGACGAGTGGCCAGTACGGTTTCATGTGTACTGCCCGAATGAGAAATTGTCAGCACAACCACCTGCGGCCCGGTCAGCGAAGCGCTGATAGCCTGTACATGTGAATCCGTGACCGCTGTTGCCTGCAAACCAATACGCAACATCCGGTAGTGGGCATCGTGCGCAATCACCGACGAACTACCAATACCGTAAATTTCAATACGCTGCGCCTGACGGATCAACGCAACCGCCTTGGCCAAGGCAGCCGGATCGAGTACCGACTCTGTCTCTTGCAAGGTTTGAATATTGCTGTGAAAGATCTTGCTCACAACCTGATCGATTGAGTCACCCGACTCCAGATCCTCGTGTATGTACTGGACGGGTTGCACAATTTGCTGGGCCAGCGAGATTTTCAATTGCTGAAAACCTGTTGCACCCAGCAGTTTGCAAAATCCAACTACGCTTCCCTCACTGCATTGCGTGCGCTCAGCCACTTCACTGACCGACATGTGGACCACATCTGCCGGATAGTTAATGACAAATTCACCAATGCGCTGTGAGGCCGCCCCCATGGTCGGTAACAAACTCCGAATGCGCGCCAGCATGGCCTGAGGAGTGCTGCGAGGAGACTCTGCCTCCGGTGAGATACGGCGTGTACGTTTCGTGGTGACCATGACAGGAATTGGATTTCAGACAGGAGAGTTTTACTATGAGTCAAAGACGGCCATACAGGATGATCCTGCCATTTTAACGAGCCGACATGACAATGGGAGCATAGGCCGCATAAACGGCCAATGCTCATCAGGCCCTCGCGACCGGCCCTGTCCCTTCGGTGCGCTGCATTCGATCTGCACAGTCTACTCTGGAGAAAAGCACATGTATCAACATCTGGCCCTCTATATCAATGGCCAATTCCTGGACGGGCAAGGTCGTCAGACCCAAGCCGTCATCAACCCAGCCGATGGCAGTACCTTGGGCCAACTGCCCCTGGCATCCCAGGCAGATCTGGATGCGGCTCTGCATACCGCTCAAGCCGCGTTCCAAAGCTGGCGTCATAGCTCGCCCATGGATCGCAGCGCGATCTTGCGCAAGGTGGCGGAACTATCCCGCGAACGCGCCCAGGAAATTGGCCGTAACCTGACGCTGGACCAAGGCAAACCGCTGGCCGAGGCCGTGGGTGAAATCATGTCCTGCGCCGATCATGCAGACTGGCACGCCGAAGAATGCCGTCGCATCTATGGTCGCGTTATTCCCGCACGCAACCCCAAAGTGCAACAACTGGTCTTGCGCGAACCCATTGGGGTTTGCGCCGCCTTTACGCCATGGAACTTCCCCTATAACCAAGCCATTCGTAAAATCTGCGCGGCAATTGGTGCAGGTTGCACGATCATTCTCAAAGGCCCCGAGGACTCCCCCAGCGCAGTCATGGCCATTGCTCAAGCCTTCCACGACGCCGGTCTGCCGCCAGGCGTGCTGAATATTGTGTGGGGTGTGCCACACGAGGTCTCGGACTACCTGATCCGTTCGCCCATCGTGCGCAAAGTCTCCTTTACCGGCTCTGTACCAGTAGGCAAACAACTGGCTGCACTGGCCGGTGCTCATATGAAACGCATCACCATGGAATTGGGCGGTCATTCTCCCGTGCTGGTCCTGCCCGATGCCGATGTAGCCCGCGCCGCCCGTCAGTTGGCTCGTTTCAAGATCCGTAACGCGGGACAGGTTTGCATTTCGCCCACGCGCTTTTACATCCACGACGATATTTACACCGCGTTTGTGGATCGCTTCACCCAAGAGCTGGCCAATGTCAAAGTGGGTGATGGACTGGACCCGGATACGCAAATGGGCCCCTTGGCTCACGAGCGCCGCATCCCCATGATGCAAAAGTTTGTCGACAATGCCCGCTCTCTGGGCGGCAAAGTGCTGTTGGGTGGTGAGCAGATCAAGCGCGACGGTTTCTTTTTCTCGCCCACTGTACTGACGGATTTGCCAGACGATGCGCTGGTCATGACCGAGGAGCCTTTCGGCCCTATCGCCCCCCTGACTCGCTACAGCGACCTGGACGATGCCATCGCCCGCGCCAACAGCCTGCCTTTTGGTTTGTCGGCCTATGCCTTTACGCAATCCTTGCAAGACGCGCATCGACTGGGCACCGAGCTGGAATCCGGTATGGTCAATATCAACCACTTTGGCAGTTCCCTGCCCGAAACGCCGTTTGGTGGCGTCAAGGACAGTGGTATTGGCAGCGAAGGCGGTGCGGAAACCTTTGACGGATATTTAGTCACCAAATTTGTGACTCAAATCTAAAGCTGGCTCCTGGCCCTGCTTTGCAGGGCTAGGGTGAACCCCTACTGTACTAACCGCCTATTCCCGCTACATTATTCAAACACTCGTTTGAAATTAGGAAATAACGGTGAAACGCTCTGATAGGACACAGTCCGCCATTCTCGATGCAGCCGAACATCTGTTCGCGCTGTATGGTCACGAAAATACCTCCATGCGCCAGATTACGGCGCAGGCCAAGGTAAACCTGTCGGCTGTTAATTACCACTTTGGCAGTAAAGACGGACTGACACAGGCCGTATTTCAGCGCCGCTTGAACAGTATCAATCAAGAACGCCTGGAAAAGCTGGCTTTTTATCGCCAACAAGCCGGTGAGGGTCCGTTGAAAGCATCACAGGTAGTAGATGCCTTTTTTGGGCCACTAATCCGCTTGGCGGGTTCTGGCAATGGCACACCACGCTCGTTTATTCCTTTGCCCGGGCAAGACCGCCCGGCACCGCAAGACTTCATCCAATCCATTTGTTGGGACGAGCAAGTCGCCATCTTCCTGCCTTTCAAGCAGGCTTTGCACGAAGCCCTGCCCACCGTGCCCGAAGAAGAAATCATCTGGCGATTTCATTTCATGCTGGGTGCCACCTCTTACGCCTTGATGGGCACCCAATCACTACGTCGGGCCTTGCAATTACCCCTTAGCGACAGCCCCGAAAGTGAGCAACAACTGCAACAGCGTCTGATGAGTTTCCTGCTGGGTGGATTACGAGCGCCTTTACCCGCCAGCACCTGAGCTGAACGGTCCTGACCACCAAGCTACACCAAGGTGAACCACGCCCCTCTTTTAAGGGCAGCAAGTCGAAGGTGCAGCGTGGGGGTATTTTTTACCGCCGGGCCGCCCCAAGGCAAAAAGCTCCCCCTTGGGGGGCAGCAAGCCGAAGGCGCAGCGTGGGGGCATTTTTTTCTTTTCTTAGCTAGTCCGGAGTTGCCATGTTTGTGACCTTGCTATTGATAGTGCTAGTGCTTGGCTGCGTCTACGTTCTCAAAAACCGGAATCTACGCACCAAGTGGTTAAGCCGCCCAATCTACCGCGCTTTTTCCAGTGTTTTGCCTGCCATGTCCCAAACCGAGCGCGATGCGCTGGAAGCGGGTACGGTCTGGTGGGAAAGTGAACTGTTTCGCGGCAAACCCAACTGGAATACCCTGAGCTCTTATCCAGCCTACCGGCTGACCGATGAAGAGCGCCAGTTCATGGACAATGAAGTCAATGTGGCTTGCGCCATGATTGACGACTGGCAAGTCAGCCAGGAAGACTTCGACATGCCTGTCGAGGTCTGGAATTACCTGAAAGAAAACCGCTTCTTCAGCCTGATTATTCCCAAGGAATACGGCGGTCGCGGTTTTTCGGCGCAAGCGCACTCGGCAGTCGTGGCCAAGCTCTCCACCCGCAACTCGGCTTTGTCCGTATCGGTGATGGTGCCCAACTCGCTAGGCCCGGCTGAACTGCTGCTGCACTACGGCACCGACGAACAAAAGCAACACTACCTGCCCCGTCTGGCCGATGGCCGTGACATTCCCGCTTTCGCACTGACCAGCCCTTGGGCCGGTTCCGATGCCGCCTCCATTCCTGACGTAGGTATTGTTTGCAAAGGCGAATGGGAAGGTCAGGAAGTGCTGGGCATGCGCGTCACCTGGGACAAGCGCTATATCACGCTGGCTCCGGTGTGCACCTTGCTGGGTCTGGCCTTCCGCCTCTATGACCCGGACGGTTTGCTGGGTGGCGAAAAAGACATTGGCATTACCTGCGCCCTGGTCCCTAGCGACCACCCTGGTGTCGATACCGGTCGCCGTCACTTCCCCTTGAATGCCATGTTCATGAACGGCCCCACCCGTGGCAAAGACGTGTTCATGCCGCTGGAATTCATTATTGGTGGTCCCGACATGGCTGGCCAAGGCTGGCGCATGTTGATGGAATGTCTAGCTGCCGGCCGCTCCATCTCCCTACCCTCCTCCTTTACCGGCATGGCCAAACTGACCAGCCGCGCCGTGGGTGGTTACTCCGCTGTGCGTACCCAGTTCCGCAGCGCCATCAGCAAGTTTGAAGGAGTGGAAGAAGCACTGGCTCGCATTGCTGGCCATACCTATGCCATGGATGCCGCCCGCACCATGACGGCTGCTGCCGTGGACCTGGGCGAGAAACCTTCCGTGGTCTCGGCCATCGTCAAATATCACGTCACCGAACGTGGTCGTATTGTGGTGAACGACGGTATGGACGTGATTGGCGGTAAAGGTATTTGTCTTGGCCCCTCCAACTTTCTGGGCCGGGCTTATCAACAGATCCCCGTCGGTATTACAGTGGAAGGCGCCAATATTCTGACGCGTAGCCTGATCATCTTTGGTCAAGGCGCGATCCGTTGCCATCCTTTCATTCTGGAAGAAATGACAGCCGCGCTGGATCCTGATCGTGAAGCCGGTTTGCGTAAGTTTGATCAGGCATTTTGGGCACACATTCGCTACACCCTGGCTAACACGGGCCGTTCCTTCTGGCTGGGCCTGGGTGGCTGGCGCTTGCTAAGTGGCCCTACCGGCACCGCCAAGGCCATGCACACCTACTACAGCCAGGCCAGCCGTTACAGCGCCGCCTTCTCCTTGCTGGCCGACGCGTCCATGCTGGTGCTGGGAGGATCCCTGAAAATGCGTGAGCGTCTGTCCTCGCGTCTGGGGGATGTGCTGTCCGAGCTGTACATGCTAAGTGCCGTGCTCAAACGCTATCAGGACGAAGGTCGTCAACAAGAAGATGCTCCTTTGGCTCACTGGGCGGCTCAAGACGCCCTGATGCGCGCTCAACACGCCCTGGACAAGGTGCTGGAAAACTTCCCGAACCGTCCTTTGGCGGCCGTGCTGCGCTTCCTGGTCTTCCCTCTGGGCCAGCGCCGTCTGGGTCCCGATGACAAACTGGATCACACCGTTGCCAAACTGTTGACCAAACCCGGTGCCACTCGTGATCGCCTGACCTACGACACTTACTTGCCTGACGACGATATGGAACCCGTCGGTGCGATTGAAGCCGCCTTGCTGGCGACGCTGAACACTCGTGATATTGACGCCAAAATCCGTCAGTTCGAGAAAAGTGGTCAATTGCAGGACAACCCCAAAGCCAACGTGCGCGATCTGGCCGAAGCCGTCTTCCAGGCCGGTGGCATCACCGCCCAGGAATATGAACAAATCCAGGCCCGCGATATCGTGCGCGACCGCGTTATTGCCGTGGATGATTTCCCCTTCGATCTGCGTCGGGAAAATCCTGCCGCTGAAGCCGCCAGTGGGAGCCAAGTATGAGTTTTCAACCGGTCTATATTATTGACGGCGCACGCAGCCCGTTTCTGAAAGCGCGTAATGCGCCCGGCCCTTTCTCCGCTGGAGATCTGGCCGTGCAAACTGGGCGCGAGCTGCTGCTGCGCCAACCCTTTGGGGCCCCGCAACTCAGCGAGGTCATTCTGGGTTGCGCCGCCCCCTCGCCCGATGAAACCAATATCGGCCGGATTCTGGGTCTGCGTCTGGGCACAGGTCACAAAGTGCCCGGCTGGACGGTCATGCGAAACTGCGCCTCGGGCATGCAGGCTCTGGATTCTGGCGTACAGGCCATTCAAACTGGCCGTTCGGATCTGGTGCTGGCCGGTGGCGTTGATGCGCTGTCCCATGCCCCCATCTTGTTCAGCGATGACATGGTGCACTGGCTAGCCACCTGGGGCAAAGCCCGTAGTGTCGGCGCCCGCCTGAAAGCCCTACGCAGTTTGCGTCTGTCCTACTTGAAACCTGTCATCGGCCTGCTCAAAGGGCTGACCGACCCCGTGGTTGGGTTGTCCATGGGCCAGACCGCTGAAAATCTGGCGCATGAATTTGGTATTACCCGTCAGGATATGGACGAGTTTGCAGCCCGTAGCCATCGTCTGACGCTACGCGCACAACAAGAAAACGCGTTTGAAGAAATCGTGCCGTTGAGCGACACGCGCGGCAATAACTACCCGCAAGATGATGGCGTGCGCGAAGACTCCACGCCCGAAAAACTAGCCAAGCTGCGCCCGGTCTTTGACCCGCCCTGGGGCAACATCACAGCCGGTAACAGCTCTCAGGTAACTGACGGTGCGGCCTTGTTGATTCTGGCCAGTGAAGCAGCCGTCAAAGAACATCAGCTCAAACCCATTGGCCGCATTGTGGATGCGCAATGGGCTGGGCTGGACCCGGCCACCATGGGCCTGGGCCCTGTTTTTGCTGCGACGCCTATTTTGGAGCGCAACCGCCTGGCCCTAAATGGCCCGGACTTGTGGGAGATCAACGAGGCTTTTGCAGCACAGGTACTAGCATGTCGTGCTGCATGGGACGATCAGCAGTGGTGCCAACAACACCTGGGCCGTGATGCTTTGGGACTGCTGGATATGGACAAGCTCAATGTGGACGGTGGCGCTATTGCAATTGGTCATCCGGTGGGTGCCTCCGGTGCCCGAATTGTGCTGCATTGCTTGAATGCCCTGCGTCGTCGCAACTTGCGTCTGGGCATGGCCGCTATTTGTATTGGCGGCGGTCAAGGCGGCGCCATGCTGATCGAATCGCTGCAAGGAACTGAATCATGATGCCCGTCGCTACCTTGGATTTGCAAAACTTCACGCTGTACACGGACGATCAGCACATTGCCTGGCTGAAAATCGATTGCGTGGGCAGCTCGGTCAACCGGCTCTCGGCAGCCGTCCTGCAGGAACTGAATCAGACGCTGGACTACCTGAACAGCCATCCTCCTAAAGCACTGATTATTTACTCCGGCAAAGCGGCCGGTTTTATTGCCGGTGCCGATATCGATGAGTTCTCCGAACACGGCAACAACCCGGAAAAAGGGCTGGCACTAGTCACACGCGGCTGGACCGTTTTCAACAAGCTGGCCAAGCAAAGCTACCCCACGCTGGCCCTGGTACAAGGGCACTGCCTGGGCGGTGGGCTGGAACTGGCCCTGGCCTGCCGCTATTGCCTGACCGTGGATCAAGACGACACACGGCTGGCTCTGCCCGAAGTGATGTTGGGTATTTTCCCCGGCTGGGGTGGCATGTTGCGCCTGCCTGAATATATAGGCCCTGCCGCTGCCATGGACTTGATGCTCAGTGGCAAGAGCGTAGATGCCCGCAAGGCTGCTCGCCTGGGTATGGTCGATGCCTGCGTTCCCGTGCGTCTGGCCAAACAAGCCGCCGTCAAACAAGTACTGAGTGGCAAAAAACCACGTCGTGCCAAAGGTCTGCCACGCCTGATGAACAGCAAGCTGTTACGCCCCCTGGTAGCGGGCCAAGTACGCAAGCAGCTAGAAAAGCGCGATCCCTATCAGCACTATCAGGCCCCACGTGCCATTTTGGAAATCTGGGAGAAGCACAACGGCAATGCCTTGAAGGCTCCCGAGCTGATCGAGCAAATTACCCGTTCCAACACCGCCGCTAATCTGCTGCGTGTCTTCCATCTGCAAGAACGACTAAAAAGCATAGGCAAACATTCATCGACTCAAGAGATCAGCCATATCCATGTAGTCGGTGCAGGCGTCATGGGAGGCGATATTGCGGCCGTATGTGCACTGAAAGGCATACGTGTGACCTTGCAAGACCAGGACCGCAAACGCATCGCCCAGGCTCAAGGCCGTGCTGCCAAGCTGTTCCAGCGTCGTCTCAAAGACCGCAGGCTGGTACAGGCCTCCCTGGATCGCTTGATTCCAGACCCAGACGGCCACGGCATCCCTTCTGCAGATCTGGTTCTGGAAGCGATCTTTGAGAACGCTGATGCCAAGCGCAGCCTGTACACCCGCATTGAGCCCCTGCTAAAACCCGGTGCTGTGCTGGCAAGCAATACCTCCAGCCTGCCCCTGTCCGAGCTCAGCCTGAATCTGATCAATCCGGAACGGCTGGTAGGGATTCACTTCTTTAACCCGGTATCTCGTATGCCATTGGTTGAAGTGGTGGAAAGTGAACTGCTGGCTCCGGACGTACGCAGCGCCGCCTATGCCTTTGTGAATCAGATTGGCAAACTGCCCTTGCCCGTTAAAGACAGCCCTGGTTTTCTGGTTAATGCCGTCCTGGCTCCCTATATGTTGGAAGCCATGCGCTGCGTGGACGAAGGGCTGGATCCGGCCACCGTGGACAAAGCTATGTTGCAGTTCGGCATGCCGATGGGCCCGCTTGAGTTGGCCGACACCGTAGGCCTGGATATTGCCCGTGATGCCGGTGCCCAACTTAGCCAGCAGGCGGCCATGCCCGCTTGCCTGAAAACCCATTTGGACCGTCAGGAACTGGGTCGAAAAACCGGCCAAGGTTTTTATACCTGGAAAGAGGGTAAAGCACAGAAATCTCCTGCGGGAACGGTTCCAAACGGTCTGGCAGACCGCTTGATCAAACCGCTGGTCGAGCAGACCGAACACCAGGTTCGCATTGGTGTTGTGGAGGACGACGATCTGGCCGATGCAGGTGTCATTTTCGGTACCGGCTTTGCCCCATTCAGGGGAGGTCCTCTGCACTACAAAGCAACACAAAAACAACGCAATTAGTTCGAATTGGCACAAACACCTATACGCCGATTGGCCTAGGTCATGCACCATAGAAAACAAACAGGTGTTTTAAAACCTGTCCCAAGCCTCTGTCAGACGTCGCACCTATACCTTGGAGAAGAGACATGAAAAAGACGGTTGTAGCTTTGCGTACCATCCCCGCCTTGCTGATTCCTCTGGGAATGAGCATGGGAATGGGTCAAGCCCAAGCGGCTGGTTTTAACTTGCTAGAACAGAATGCGAGCGGCCTGGGTAATGCCTACGCGGGCTCGGCCGCCATTGGTGACAATGCCAGCACGATCTACTTCAACCCGGCTGGCATGACCTTGTTGCCCGAGACGAACTTCTCGGCAGGTTTTAACGCGATCAAACCTACGTTCAAGTTCACCGATAAAGGCAGTACCGACCCCCTGGCCCTGACGGGTGGCGCCAGCCGTCCCGCCACCGGCGGTTCGGGTGGTGACGCCGGTAAAGTCGCCGCTGTTCCCAATATTTATCTCTCCCACCAGCTCTCGCCCAAATGGTGGGTGGGTTTGGGTATTGGCGTCCCGTTTGGTCTGACGACTGAATACGACGAAGGCTGGGTTGGCCGTTACCACTCCGAAAAGTTCGCCATTGAAACCATCAACGTCAACCCGTCGGTAGCCTACAAGGTCAACGATCAGCTGTCCTTCGGTGTGGGTGTGAACTGGCTGCACATCGACGCAGACTATCGTCTGGCAACACCCGTTGGTTACCATCCCGCACTGGGCCCACTGGACATGAGCACCCGCGTCAAGATGAAAGGCGATGCTTGGGGCTGGAACGCTGGTTTGCTCTATCAAATTACCCCCAGCACTCGACTGGGCGTCTCCTATCGCTCGCAAATCAAGGTCACGGCTGACGGCGATACCAAATTGCGCAATCGCAACATCCCTGCCGGCATTCCCGCTCCCAACATCAACTGGGATGCCGAAGCCACCATCAAGCTACCTGACACCGCCATTGTCAGCTTGGTACACGACTTGAACTCGCGCTGGCAACTGCTGGCCGACGTGTCCTGGACAGGCTGGAGCAGCATTCCACGCCTGACCATTGAAAACAGCGGCCCCGGCGCCAAAGATTCCGGCCTGGAGTTGAAATTCAAGGACGCTTGGCGTGTCGCCTTCGGTGCCAACTACCACTACAACGAACAATGGACGTTCAAGGGTGGTGTAGCGTGGGACCAATCGCCCGTACGCGACAAGAACTACCGTCCAACCGCCCTGCCTGACAGCGACCGTTACTGGGTTTCCCTGGGTGCCCAATACCGTCCCAGCAAAAACGCCACGTGGGACATCGGCTACACCCACTTGTTCCTGAAAAACACCGATATGAACAACAACACCGATGTCGGCGCTCGTGGTTTGACACGCGGTACCTACAAAAACAGTGGTGACATTCTGGGCGTGCAGTTCAGCTATCGCTTCTAAGGATGCATTATGGCCCGCAGTCGCCGCATGGAGCTGCTCGCACGCCTGCCCCCCGCATGGCGTGCCCGCTTTTTGCAGCTGGGCTTTAACTGGCACCCCGCCTTCCGGGCAACCGGCGGGCGGGTCCACAAAGTTTCAGCGAACTTGCAACACATCGTCGTACGCCTGCCATTGCGTCGACGCACTCGCAACATCAATGGTTCTTTATTTGGTGGTTCCCTGTTTGCCATCACCGACGGCGTGCACGCCACGATGCTTCTGGCTGGCTTGCAACGTCATGTCATTGTCTGGGACAAGAATGCAGAGATTCAGTATCGCCGTCCAGGCTACCAGACACTGTATGCCAACTTTCAAATCAATCCAGACGAACTGGACGCCATACGAGGACAGCTAGACCAATACCACGAGGCTGAAGCCACATTTACCGTGCAGATCCAGGACCCTGAAGGCCAGATCTACACCACGGTGGAACGCACCATCTATATTGCCGACGCCCACTTCTACCAGCAGAAATCACAATCACGCTAATTTGTCGGAGGATCGCTTCATGTTCACCCCCCGCTGTGCCGCCCTGATTTTAAGTCTGTCCCTAGGGCTAACCGCCGCTCAGGCGGCTACTGTTGCAAATGTCACCGTACCAGACATGGTCACCGTCCAGCAGCAAAGCCTGAAACTGAATGGGGCAGGCCTGCGTAAGAAAGTTGTTTTTAATGTGTACGTTGCCGCCCTATATACCGCGTCTCCTTCCCAGGATGCCGACACCATCATCCAGGCTCCCGGCCCGCATCAAGTACGGATGGTTCTTAAACGCGACCTGGACGCCCAAACCCTGATCGATGCCCTGAAAGACGGCATTCACAGCAACCTGACAGATCCAGAAAAACAGGAATTGGCCCCCGTTATCAAGCAATTTGAAGACTTGATGCGGCAAGTTGGCCAAGCCAAAGAAGGCGACATCATCGTGCTGGACATGAATACCCCCCAGGTCACGATTCTGTTTAACGACAAGGTTTTAGGTCAGCTCTCCCACCCTAATCTGCCCCCTGCTTTGTTGAAAATCTGGTTAGGCAAAAAACCTGCCCAAGAATCGCTCAAAAAGGCCCTGCTGGGATTGTCTTGAACCTACTCGCCCTGGAGCGCTTCATGGATAAAGTCTGGCTGCAGAACTACCCCGCCGGTATTCCTGCCACTATCGAAGATCAGGCCCAGCAGTACTCGTCCTTGCTGGATGTATTTGAACAAAGTTGCACCGAGTTCGCACAGCGCACGGCCTACATCAGTATGGGTAAACGCATGAGCTACCGCGAACTGTCGGCCAATGCCTTAGCCCTGGCCAGTTGGCTGCAAAGCCAAGGCGTGAAAAAAGGCGACCGCATCGCCTTGATGATGCCCAATATGCTGCAATACCCCATCAGCCTGTATGGGGTGTTGCGCAGTGGGGCCACCATCATCAACACCAACCCGCTGTATACCGCCCGTGAGCTGCGTCACCAGTTGCAAGACAGCGGTGCTGAAACCATCATCATTGCGGAAAATTTTGCCCACGTGCTGCAAGAGGTTTTACACGAAACACCTATCAAGCGAATCATTGTGACCAGCGTGGGCGATTGCCTGGGTGGCTTCAAAGGCTGGCTGGTCAATCAGGTGGTGCGCCACATTAAAAAAGGCGTGCCTGCCTGGTCCTTGCCTAACTCCGTCTCGTTCAAGACGGTGCTGGCACAAGGGCGCGGCCGCGCACCTGCTCCCGTCACACTGACCCACGATGACATTGCCTGCCTGCAATACACGGGGGGCACCACGGGCGTGGCCAAAGGGGCCATCCTGACCCACGGCAATCTGGTCTCAAACCTGAGCCAGGCTCTGGCCTGGATTCGCCCCAATCTGAAAGAAGGCCAGATCGACTGCATTGTCACTGCTTTGCCGCTCTACCATATCTTCGCCTTCACCGCGAACCTGCTGGTATTCCTGCGCCTGGGCGCAGAAAACCTGCTGATCATCAATGCTCGCGACATTCCGGCCATGATCAAGGACATGTCCAAAATACGGTTTACCGCCATTACCGGGGTGAACACCTTGTTCAATGCCATGCTGAACAATGCCGAATTCCGTAAGCTGGATTTCTCCTCCCTGCGCTTTACACTGGGCGGCGGCATGGCGGTGCAGGAAGTGGTCGCCCAGCGCTGGCTGGAGGCCACAGGCAAACCTTTGGCCCAGGCGTATGGTCTGACTGAGACCTCCCCCGCCGCCACCATCAATCCGCTGGATAAACAAGAGTTCACCGGCTCCATTGGTCTGCCCATTCCATCGACCGACATACGCATACGCGACGAAGACCAGAACGACTTGCCCCTGGGCGAGACGGGCGAGTTGTGCATTCGTGGTCCGCAAGTCACCCCGGGTTACTGGCAGCGCCCCGATGAAACCGCCAAGGTTTTTGATCGCGATGGCTTTTTACGCACGGGCGATATCGGCTATATGGACGAGCAAGGCTATGTCTTCCTGCTGGATCGCAAAAAGGACATGATTTTGGTCTCGGGCTTTAACGTCTATCCCAATGAAGTCGAAGCCGTGGCCGCCCAGCATCCGGATATCGTCGAGGCCGCTGCCGTCGGTGTTCCCGATGAAAAAGCAGGTGAAGTCGTCAAACTGTATGTCATCAGCCGTAATCCTGACCTGACAGAACAAGACGTGATCGCCTTTTGCCGCAAGAACCTGACCGGCTACAAGGCCCCACGCAGTGTCGAATTCCGCGACGATTTGCCGCGTACCAATGTGGGCAAAATCCTGCGTCGGGAGCTGCGTCCGTAGCACGTCTGGTGCACACGCTTAGACCAGGATGAAAGGGGCTTATGCCCCTTTTTCATTAACCGACGTATTCATAAACAAATAAGAATCGGATCGTTCGTCGCCCTGATACCGCTCTTTAGAATGGGACAAACTATTGATATAAGCGAGTGTCAGAATGCACGCCCTGTCCCGCCTCTCGGAGGCCAATCGCACCGCGATTGCCCACATTACCGACGAGCTCGATCCGCTTTCCCTGAACTGGCTATCCGGCTATCTCGCCGGTGTCGCTCAAGTACGCCACACCGGCCTTCCCGCTCAAGCGCCTGTTTCCCCTGAACTGTCTTTGGTGCCCGCCGCCGCTGCGCCCGCCCAACGACCTGCCACCATTGTGTTTGGCAGTCAGACAGGCAATGCCCAACGCGTCGCCGAAGCCTTTGCCCAACGCTGCGAAGCCGCCGGTATCCCCGTGCGCCTGCTGCGCGCCGACCGTTACCCCACGCGCGAGCTGAAAGAAGAGCGTCTGCTGTACGTCATTATCAGCACCCAGGGTGAAGGCGATCCGCCAGACGACTCCATCGCGTTCTTCGAATTCCTGTCCGGTGCCCGTGCTCCCAAACTGCCCGAGCTGAAATTCGGTGTGTTGGGCTTGGGTGATTCCAGCTACCCCCTGTTCTGTGGGATCGCGGAAAAGATTGATCAACGTCTGCTGGCTCTGGGGGCGGAACGCATTCTGGACGCAGGCCTGGCCGATCTGGATATTGATACCGTTGCCGCCCCCTGGCAGGACAAGGCCTTCGGTTTTCTGGAAACGGATCACCAGGCTCACGCTGCGGCAACAGTTCCTGCCGCCCAGTCCAGCAACGTTACAGTGCTGGAAACCCAGGCTCGCAGCACCTTCACTCGCGACAATCCCTTTCAGGCCACCGTACTGCAAAGCCAAAGCATTACGGGCCGTGATAGCACCCGCAATATCTATCACTACGAGTTGTCGCTGGAAGGCAGTGGCCTGAAGTATCAGCCCGGTGATGCACTCGGTGTTTGGCCTACTCAAAATGCCAAGCTGGTCGACGCGGTCATTCAGACTTTGAAACTGGACCCACAAGAGACCGTCACCATTCAGGACAAGTCGCATACGCTGCAAGCGTGGCTTAGCCACTACCGTGAGCTGACACAACTGACCAAGCCTTTCCTGGTGGAACTGGCCAAGCGCAACAACGATGCCGTGCTGCAAACCGCTGTAGGTCCGGATGGTTTGAGCACCTTGCAAGAGCTGCTAAAGACTCATCAAGTGCTGGACGTACTGGAACGCTTCCCGGCCACCTGGAGCGCTGCCGAGCTGGTGCAAGCCTTGCGCCCCCTGGCACCCCGCATGTACTCCATCGCCTCCAGCCAGTCCGAGGTAGATGAAGAAGTGCATCTGACCGTGGCCAATGTGCACTACCAGTTCAATGAACAAGATCGTTGGGGCGTGGCTTCCGACTATCTGGCCCGCCTGAACGAAGGCGATACCGTGCCGGTGTTTATCGACCCCAACTCACGTTTCCGCCTGCCTGAAGACAGCAACCGTGACGTGATCATGATTGGTCCCGGCACCGGCGTGGCCCCCTTCCGTGCCTTTGTACAAGAGCGCAGCGTTCAGGGTGGCGAAGGTCGCAACTGGCTGTTCTTTGGCAACCCGCACTTTCACTCCGACTTCCTCTACCAGACCGAATGGCAACGCGCCTTGCAGGACGGCCAGTTGCAACACCTGGATCTGGCCTTCTCGCGCGATCAGGAAAACAAGGTTTACGTCCAGCACCGCTTGCTGGAAAAAGCAGCCGATGTTTACGCCTGGATTCAGGGCGGCGCCCACATTTATGTATGCGGTGATGCCAATCAAATGGCCAAGGACGTACACCAGACCCTGCAGGAAATCGCCCGCCAGGAAGGTGGATTGGACGCAGACCAGGCACGACGCTGGTTGGAAGAACTCTCGGCGCAGGGCCGCTACGCCCGCGACGTTTACTGAGAAGCAAGAACATGACAACTAAGAAAATCGCCGCTATCGAGCAAGTCAAAATTGATAGCCGCTATCTGCGCGGGGGCATCACCGAAGGTCTGGCCGACCCCATTACCGGCGCCATCAGCGAAGACGACAACAAGCTGCTGAAGTTTCACGGCAGCTATCAGCAAGACGACCGAGACCAACGCGAAGAGCGTCGCAAACAAAAGCTGGAACCGGCGTTCAGCTTCATGATTCGCGCCCGCTTGCCCGGTGGTGTGGTCACGCCCGCCCAGTGGTTGGCCTTTGACCAGATCGCCTGTGACTGGGCCCAGTTTGGCCTGCGCATCACC
The DNA here is from genome assembly GCF_020907215.1 of Alcaligenes sp. MMA. Taxonomy (NCBI): domain Bacteria; kingdom Pseudomonadati; phylum Pseudomonadota; class Betaproteobacteria; order Burkholderiales; family Alcaligenaceae; genus Alcaligenes; species Alcaligenes sp. MMA. Next base: position 349,195 of record NZ_JAJJPP010000004.1, on the reverse strand, counting down.
ACCCGTCAGACCTTTCAATGGCACGGCGTGCGCAAGCCCTTTTTAAAACCCACCCTGCAAGCCATTAACAAGGCCATGTCCACGACATTGGCTACCTGCGGCGACGTGAACCGTCAGGTGGTCAGCGCCACCAATCCCTTGCTGTCCGAGCAGCACGGTCTGGTTCAAGAGTGGGCTGACAAGATTTCCGAAACCTTCTTGCCCAAAACCCGCGCCTATGCCGAGATCTGGCTGGACGGCAAAAAAGTCGAAGACGCCATTGATGGCGAAGACTTTGAACCGATTTACGGCAAAACGTACCTACCCCGCAAATTCAAGATCGGTATTGCCGTGCCTCCCTTAAATGATGTGGACGTATTTGCGCAGGACATCGGCCTGATCGCGATTATTGAAAACAATCAGTTGCTGGGCTTTAACGTCGCCATTGGCGGCGGCATGGGTGCCACTCATGGCGACGACACCACCTACCCGCGACTGGGCAGTGTGATCGGCTTTGTGCGCCCCGAGCAACTGCTGGCCGTTTGCGAAGCCGTTATCACCACGCAACGCGACCACGGCAACCGCGACGAACGCCGTCATGCCCGCCTGAAATACACCGTGGATAAGTTGGGTGTGGACTGGTTCCTGGAAGAAGTGCAAAACCGCAGTGGCCAAACGCTGGAGCCTTCGCGCCCCTATCACTTTGACCACAATGGCGACCGCTTCGGCTGGACCCAAGGCAGCAATGGCCGCTGGCACCTGAGCCTGCGTATCGATTCGGGCCGCATCATGGATACCGAAGTCGGTCCCTGGCTGACGGGTATGCGTGAAATTGCCAAGATTCACCAAGGGCAGTTCCGCCTGACCTGCAACCAGAACCTGATCATTGCCGATGTGCCTGAAGAAGATAAGGCCAAGATCGACAAGCTGGTCGCCGATCACAAGCTGGATGTGTACCAGACACAAAGCGGCATACGCAGCAGCACGATTGCCTGTGTTTCTCTGCCAACTTGCGGTCTGGCCATGGCCGAGAGCGAACGCTACGCCCCCATCCTGCTGCCCAAGCTGGAAACCTTGCTGGACAAGTATCAACTGCGTGACGAACGCATTGTGCTGCGTATTTCCGGCTGCCCCAACGGCTGCGCCCGTCCTTACCTGGGTGAAATCGCTCTGGTGGGCCGTGCCCTGGGTCGCTATGACTTGCGTTTGGGGGCGAACTTCAGCGGCGAACGCCTGAACGTGATCTATCGCCAGAATATTGATGAACCTGAGATTCTAAGCATTCTGGACGAGCTGTTTGGCCGCTTCGCTGCCGAGCGTCTGGAAGGCGAACATTTTGGTGATTTCCTGGTTCGCGCTGGCGTCGTTGCCGAGCCGTCAAGCCGCTTGATTCCTTTGGTTTTACAACCGGCCTGATATGAACCTTTTTCCTTTATTCGCCAACTTGAAGCAGCGCGCCGTACTGGTGATCGGCGGTGGAGAAATCGCCGAACGCAAAGTACGTCTGGTTCTGGCTGCCGGTGCCCAGGTGACACTGGTCGCCCCCTATGTAGTGGACAGTCTGCAAGAGCTGGCCAAACAAGGGCGCATCACCCTGATTCGGGAGCGCTATCAGGCCCCACATCTGCAAGGGGCCTGGCTGATTATTGCCGCAACCGACAAGCGAGACGTAAACCAGGTCATTGCCCAGGACGCACAAGAAGCGCGCATTCTGGTCAATGTGGTGGACGACCCCGAATTGTCCAGTTTTCAGGTACCTGCCATTGTGGATCGTTCACCGCTGATTATTGCGATTTCCTCGGCTGGATCAGCCCCCATGTTGGCACGGCGAGTACGGGAGCAATTGGAAACCATGTTGGACCACAGCCTGGGTGCGATCAGCCGTCTGGCACAGGAATACCGCAGTGCCATTCGACGCGCTCGCCCCGAGCTGGGTGCGCGCCGCCGTTTCTACGACTGGCTGCTGGATGGCCCGGTGGGTGCGGCACTACGCAGCCACCAAAATGAACAGGCACGCCTTAGCCTGGAAAGCGCACTGCAACAGCCTGAATCGCCCCGTGCCACACAAGGCCGTGTGATTCTGGTGGGAGCCGGTCCTGGAGATCCTGGTCTGCTGACGCTGCACGCCTTGCGCGCACTGAATCGTGCCGATGTGATTCTGTACGATAGGCTGGTATCCGATCAGGTGATGGAGCTGGCCCGTCGCGATGCGCACCGCATTTTTGTCGGCAAACAGTTGGGCGAAGACCATCATCAAACTCAGAACCGTATTCATCAGCTGATGATTGAACACGCTCGCGCCGGTCAAACCGTGGTGCGCCTGAAAGGCGGCGATGGCTTTATTTTTGGTCGCGGCGGTGAAGAGCTGGAATATCTGGCTAAGCACGGTATCGCGTTTGAAGTAGTACCCGGTATTACGGCTGCCATCGCATGCGCGGCTTACAGCGGCATTCCCCTGACACACCGCGATCACGCCCAGTCCGTGCAGTTCGTGACAGCACACCGCAAAAGCGGTCACGGTATCGACGATTGGAACCCGCTGCTCGATACCAGCCAGACAGTGGCTGTGTACATGGGTTTGCAGCAAATCCTGGGCTTTAGCCATGAGCTGGTGCAGCGTGGCCGTAATGCCACTACGCCCTGCGCCTTGATTGAAAATGGCTCGCGCCCTGAACAACGCACCTTGCTGTCCACACTGGAAAATATTGCCCAGGATGCACAGCAGCATCAGTTTGCCAGCCCCTGCATTTTGGTAATTGGCCAGGTCGCCACCTTGGGCACGACCTTGTCCTGGTATGGCGAGTTGATTGATCAGCTCAGTCCACGTGCCGCGATTGAACAGGATGCGGATAGTACGCTAGTCGCTGCCTGAACCCGCCGTCCCTAGAGTAATAGCTGCACCAAGATGAACATGAAAAGGCCCTCAACATGTCTTGTTGAGGGCCTTTCTATTCAGTATTCCGGTGCTTCTGCAACAGCCGCCAGACACGCACACCACCGTTAACGAGCGATGCAGCAAAAGTGTGAAAGGGCGGGTTCCGTGGTCATTTTCGCTACCCTGCACTTCTTGAAAGCACTGAGCAGTCAACTGCTTCCCCCCTTGAAGTCGAAGGGCAAGCCTATGTTTTTAACGCTGTCCCAAAGCCGCAAACAAGGCTCGCAAAGCACTATCCAGCAGATAGCCAATCAGACCAATCAGGACAATCACGGCCATCAATTCGGAATACGCCATGCGATCACGCGTATCCAGAATCAGGTAGCCCAAACCGGCTGATACGCCCAGCATTTCACAAGGCACCAGCACAATCCACAAGACACCAATCGCCAGTCGGCTACCTGTCAGCACCGAGCCAACAATGCCGGGCAGAATCAAATACAAAAGCGTTTCCAACTTGGTGGCTGCCAGACTGCGACCCAGCATCAGCCAGCGCGGATTCAAATGACGTACACCCGAAGCCGTATTCAGCAAGACAGGCCAGACACCGGCCACACCCAGCAGAAAATAAATCGGTGCATCCCCAATCCCGAAGGCCATGACGGCAATGGGCATCCATGACAGGGGCGAGATCATGCGCAAGAACTGGAACAAGGGAGTTAAAGCAGCATGAGCCCGATTAGACAGGCCCAGCAGCAAGCCAGCGGGCACGCCGACACCCAAAGAGATCGCCAAGCCTACAAAAATACGCTGCAAGCTGGCACCGACATGCATCCAGGTCTCCGACCAGCCCAGTATTTCCAGCAGGCTATGAAACGCGGCGGCAGGCCCAAACTGTTGCATCAAGGGGCTGCTGGACCAGACTGTGGCCAAGTACCACAGCACGACTCCCGCCAACAAACCGCCCAAACCCCACAGGGTGCTGGCAATCCAGGCATTCATTTTGGGGCGTCGCAAAGACGCAGCCGATCGCGGCTCGGACTGCGTCACAGGCGTCGCACGGGAAGAAGTAGCAGACGCGCTCAAACTCATACAACAATGCTCTCGTTGCGGGTGTACTGCTCGGACAAGCCAAACTGCGCCAGGCCACCCTGCTTTTCCAAAGCGGCACGCACAAAACGATCATCCACCAGATCACTGGCTACGTGTTCAGGAGACAATCCTTCCAGAAAACCACGCTCGCCCTGGATCAAGGTCCCTTGCAGCATTTTCACCAAAGACTCGGTGTAGCTGGGGAAGGGATAGGGTTGAAAATCAATGCGCTGGTCGTCCCAGTCCGGGTGACGAATCACACCAGACTTCACGTATTGAGCGCGATCAGCCGGATCCGGGGACAGCACTTTCAAAAGATTTTCCTGAGTGTGCGGGGTATAACGGTTGCCTCCTTCACGCGACAGGATTTGAGCAGCCTCGACACGGTTGCTCCGTATCCAGATCTGCGCCTTGACCAGACCCTCCACCACACCTTGCGACCATTGGGGACGAGTCTGCAAATCCTGCTCGTGCATGAAGGCCACGCAACAGGCGTGATCGCGCCAAACGTCGCCGGTAAAACGCAAAATGCGGCCCATTCCCTGGGTTTCTGCCAAGGCATTGAAGGGTTCAGCTACGGTGAAACCGGCAATCCGCCCCGACGCCAAAGCCGGGGGCATATCGGCAGGAGCCATCACCACCAGATTGACCTCATTGGGTGCCAGCGCACCGGCGTTTTTCACGACCGGCGTCAGGCCATGTGCTTTGAGCACATGCTGCAAGACCACGTTATGAATGGAATACCAGAAAGGAATGGCCACCGTCTGCCCACCCAATTGTTCGGCCGAGCTGATGTTCTGCGCCACCGTGATGGCAGAGCCACTCATGTGATTCCAGGCCACCACTTTGGCAGGCACTTTGCTGCCGTAGCGTGCCCACACCGTCATGGGCGAGAGCAAGTGCACCAGATTGACCTGCCCGGAGATAAAGGCCTCCACCAGTTGCGCCCAGCTGCGCACCATCACAGGCTTTTCCACCGCAATGCCTGCTTGTTCAAAGTATCCATTGTGATGTGCCACCAACATGGCGGTAGCATCAGTAATCGGCAAATAGCCGATACGCAAAGGCGCATTCGACTCGCTTTGTGCACGGGCAGCGCCTTGAGCCAGCAAGGGCGCGGCACCCGCTACCGTCAGCAAGGACGCCAGTTTCAGCAAGTCGCGACGGGTACGAGACGTAGGAGATTCAATCATAAAGAGCACCTTACGAAACAGAGGCGTGAACCGCCTGGGAGAGGCTTTGCTCCAGATTGGCCACAATTTCCAGGCGTATGGTCTGAAGCCAGTTGTCCAGATGAGATCGGGGATGGGCCGGGCAGCTCCATTCCCGCTGCAAACTGGCAGGACGGCCCCCTAAAAGCAGGGCACGGTCTGCCAGCAAGAGCGCCTCATCAATATCGTGAGTGACCAGCACAATGGCGCAGCCGGTCTGATCGCGTATCGACAGAATCAGCTCTTGCATCTGACGGCGGGTCACCTCGTCCAGCGCACCAAAAGGCTCATCCATCAACAAGACTTGCGGACGTCGAGCCAGACAACGCGCAATGGCAACACGCTGTGCCATCCCACCCGACAAGGCACCGGGACGCTGGTGGCGGCTTTCATATAAACCGACCTGACGCAGCGCCTGTTCAACGCGCTGGCGGCGCTCTGCGGCGGATACGCAAGGCTGACGAGCAAAGCCCAGGCCAAAGCCGGTATTGGCCTGCACATTCAGCCACGGCAAGAGAATGGCTTCTTGAAACGCCATCGCCAAAGCAGGATGAACTCCACGTACGGCCTGTCCCAAAAAAGACACCTCGCCCTGAGTGGGCGCTTGCAAACCAGCCAGTACCCGCAGCAAGGAGGATTTACCTACTCCGCTGGGGCCCAGCAGCGCTACGATCTCACCCGCAGCCACATTCAAGTCCAGGTTCTGCAAGATAGTCTGGCCACCGTAGGCCAGGCTGATCCCCCGTGCGGACAAAAGCCCGGCCTCTTCAGAATCGGTATGCAGGGGGGCGGCGGAACTCATACAGCATCCTGCCCAAGTTCAGCTTTCAGTTGCGCCACAGTGGGCGAAATCAAAGGCACCAGCATGGCTTCCCGATAACGGCGCAGCAGTTGGGGATGCTTGCCTTGCATATAGGTGGCCCCACCAATGGCGGAGCTTTCCAAAGCCACGGCCTGCGACGCCAGACTGCTTAGCTCGATACGGACGTTGAACAGATCAGGCGGCGTAGCCGAGCCGGGTTTACGTACGGCATCAACCAGCACATCCGACAATTCCTGCACACGATCCAGCAAGCGGCGGGCGGGCTGTTCCTGTACCCATTGGCAGCGTGGCGCCGCCAGCACTTGCTTCAAGGAACGACGTGCCAGCCCCATGGCCATGCCGCATTGCAGTGCCATGAAACGAGGGCGCACCGAGCGCACAAAGTGACCCGCATCGGGATGCAGCAAACGCTCCTGTCCCAGACGCACGGTATTGAACGTCAAGGCTGCGGTATTGCTGCCACGCAGTCCGACCAGATCCAGATCCGCCGAACGCTCCAATCCTGGATCGCCCAGCTCTGCCACCCAAATGCCGGCCTGATCCTCGGGCATGGCGGCCACAATGGCGACCAGGCAATGATCGGGGCGCAGATTAGTAATCCAGGGCAAACGGCCTTCAAACTGCCATTGCCCTTGTTCCGGCTGGGCACGCACTTGCAGCTCTTCAATACCACCCAAAAACTTGATGGCATTGGACAGGCCCGTCGCACCGGCAATACTGCCGTCCAGCAAACCCGGCAAATAGCGCTCACGCATGGCAGGGTCCTGAACGTCGCGCAGGTATTCAATGAACGTACGCTGGCTCCACAGGACAAAACCCGCTGTCAGCGAATGCTCGGCCACTTCCACGATAGATTGAACGGCATCACCGAAGTCAGAAAAGTCTGCTTTCAGGCCCAGACCCAACAAACCGTCTTGTGCCAGGCGAGGCAGCAAGGCCTGTGCCTGGGACGCATCGCTGTCCAGTGACAGGGCATGCTCTTCCAGCCACTGTGCCAAGCCGCGCGACAAAACAGGACGCTCTGAGGCCAGCGCAGGCTGCTCAGCACGCTTTAGGGCGTTTCCCATGCGTAGGCCTCCAGCTGGCTATTGAGCGGCGTACGGGCCAGATTATTGGCAAAGTTGCAGATCGTCGCCAAACCAATGCCGGTAATCACTTCCAACGCCTGCTGGTCGCCGTAACCGGCTGCGCGGAAATCGGCCAGAGCCTGATCCGACACCTGACCACGGGTATCAATCACCGCACGGCTAAACAAAGCCAGAGCCTGCAGGCGCTCGTCGTTGATCTGGTCAAAGCCACGCGCACGCAAAGCAGCCAGGATTTCCGGGTCCAGCTTGGCTTTATTGGTCGCAATGGCGGTGTGACCAGCCACGCAGAAGCGGCAACCATGAGTGGTGCCAGCGACCAGTTGCACCACCTCGCGCTCGACCAGCGACAGGCTGGCGGTGGCATTCAGGGCGGACATATCCTGATAGGCTTGCAAGGCAACGGGCGCATTGGCCAAAATAGCCAGCAGATTGGACAAAAAGCCGCTACCACGTACCGCTTTTTCAAGGGCTGGTTTGACCACCTCTGGTGCGGAGTCCACAGTATGCAAGGTTAAGCGGGTCATGATGGCGACAATTCCTTAGTTAATCCGAGAAGGTTTCATTGTCGATTGCCTGACGCCTTATCTCCATGTGCGAACATAGCGGTATTCATATTAAAAATATCCACGAAAAGAAATAAGCATATTTTCTGCATGAACCACTCTGCCTTTCCTGACAGCCATTGCGCCGTTGATTCCAAAGACACCGGACACCCTGTGGAGGATCTGCTCTTGTCCGGGCTGGAGATCTCCGCCAGCCTGTTTCACTTGGGGCAATACTGCAATCAATGGGAAAGCAGCTTGCACGGGCATCAACGGGCAGGCTTTCATGTGGTCTTGCATGGACCGTGCTGGCTACATATTCAGCATCAGGAAGCCTTGGCCTTGCAGGCGGGTGATGCGGTGTTCTTCTTGCGTGATGTGCCCCATCGCCTAAGCTCTTCACCCACGCCGCCGAACTGGAATGTGGCCATACAGCGGCAAGCCATGCAGAATCTGGAGCCACAAGTGCCACAGAGCACGGGCTTGCTCTGTGGCTTCCTGGATCTAGGCCGTGGTTTGAGCGAGTTGCTACTGGCAACGGTGCCGGATGTCTTGCTGATTGATGGTTCGCAGGCGGATGCGGATTCGGGGCGTCCCTTGCTGGACTTGATTCAGGCCGAGATGCGACGTCAGCCACAAGCTAATTCCAGCCTGCTGGAGAAGCTGGTGGAGCTGTTGTTGTTCTATACCTTGCGTCAGCAAATCGGGCAGGCACCCGCCCACGGAGCCCTGCCTGCCGGCTTGATTCATCTGGCTAGCGATCCTGCGTTTGGTGGCTTGATCGAGCAACTACTGCGTGAGCCTGCCAAAGCCTGGTCGGTGGACGATATGGCCGCCTACCTGAATATGTCACGCGCGGCCTTTCACCGGCGCTTTACCCTGCTCTGCGGGATGGCACCGGCCCAGGTTCTGTTGCAGCTACGCATGCAGTTGGCCAAACGCCAGTTGGAGCAAGGGCTGACCATGGAGCAGATTGCCGAACGTATCGGCTACAGCTCTGCAGCAGCCTTTAGCGCTGCGTTCAGGCGCAGTGTCGGTGTCAGCCCGGCACAATGGCGCAAACAGGAACCACGTGGCTAAGTCTCGAGTACGACTTACGGCGGCAACTAGCCTCTGTTTTCAGCCCAATCATCCACGCGGGTAAATGGCTCGAACCAGAGGGTCGAGTCAATGTCCTGCGCAAGATGCCCTGCTGCCCAGGCAGGAGTGAAACCCACGGGCACTCAAAAACACATGCTAGTTCCAGCCTTCATGCCAGCACCACGCACACCATACGGCCACCCTGCTCTTCCAGCACCCGTCGGCAAACAGCCGGGCATAAAAAAACCCCAATCTGTAAACAGATCGGGGTTTTTTGACTTACCAGAGCCAGACCGGAGCCTGGCATCTGAGCAAGCGTTTAGATCACGCGGGCTGCTTCGATCAAACGCACAACAGTCCAGGACTTGCTGCGGCTGATAGGACGACCTTCGGTAATCTCAACGGTATCGCCTTCGTTGCACTGGTTGGTCTCGTCATGCGCTTTGTACTTATTGGAGCGCACGATGATCTTGCCATACAAAGGATGTTTAACGCGGCGTTCAACCAGAACGACGACAGTTTTGTCCATCTTGTTGCTGACAACTTGACCAATCAGGGTACGTTGACGTTTTTCGGTAGTTTGAGTTTCGCTCATCTTACTTTCCTGCGGTCTCAGCCATGACAGTACGGACGCGAGCGATGTCGCGACGTACTTTGCCCAATTGGCTGGTGTTGGAAAGCTGTTGAGTAGCACGCTGCATGCGCAGGTTAAATTGTGCTTTCAACAGGCTCTCGAGCTCTTTCTGGAGCTCGGCGGCATCTTTAGTACGGAGTTCGCTGGCTTTCATGACGTCTCCTTAAGCACCGATCTGACGCGTTACGAACGTCGTCGAGATAGGCAGCTTGGCAGCGGCCAGACGGAATGCCTCGCGTGCCAGCTCTTCGCTAACACCTTCCATTTCGTACAGGACCTTGCCTGGTTGAATCTCAGCGACCCAGAACTCTGGATTACCCTTACCGTTACCCATACGAACTTCGGCAGGTTTCTGCGAAATTGGCTTATCGGGGAAGATACGGATCCAGATGCGGCCACCACGTTTGATGTGACGGTTAATTGCACGACGTGCTGCTTCGATCTGGCGAGCAGTCAGACGGCCACGGTCAGTGGCTTTCAGACCAAATTCGCCAAACGAAACTTGCGCACCGCGAGTTGCCAGACCGGTATTACGGCCTTTGTGCTCTTTGCGGTACTTTCTGCGAGAAGGTTGCAGCATGTTTTATTCTCCTTCGGACGCAGCAGGAGCAGCGTCTTTACGAGGACCGCGGCCACGACCACCTGGACGGCGGTTTTCAGGGCGGTCACCACGTGGACGACGTGGGCGGCGCTCTTCAGGGGCTACGGTGTCAACAGGCATTTCGCCGTTAGGCAGCATGTCGCCCTTGTAGACCCAGACCTTGATACCGATGATCCCGTACGTCGTGTGCGCTTCGGAAGTGCCGTAATCGATGTTAGCGCGCAGGGTGTGCAGAGGCACACGGCCTTCGCGGTACCATTCGGTACGAGCGATTTCGATGCCGTTCAAGCGACCCGAGCTCATGATCTTGATGCCTTGGGCACCCAGACGCATGGCGTTTTGCATGGAACGCTTCATCGCACGACGGAACATAATGCGCTTTTCCAATTGCTGAGCAATGGAGTCGGCGATCAGTTGAGCGTCGGTTTCAGGTTTGCGAATTTCTTCGATGTTAACGTGCACGGGCACGCCCAACAGTCGCTGCAGGTCAGCCTTCAGGCTTTCGATGTCCTCGCCGCGCTTGCCGATCACTACACCAGGACGAGCCGAGTAAATAGTGATGCGAGCATTTTTGGCAGGACGCTCGATGACCACACGGCCAACGGACGCGCTTTTCAGCTTGCGTTTCAGGTATTCGCGCACACGGATGTCATCAGCCAACATCGTACCGAACTCAGCACCGTCAGCGTACCAACGCGAGCTCCAGTTACGGTTAACAGCCAGGCGGAACCCAATTGGGTGGATTTTCTGTCCCATTGTGACTCCTTAAGCGCCGACTTTGACCACAATGTGGCAAGTCTGCTTCTCAATACGGTTACCGCGGCCTTTGGCTCGTGCAGAAAAACGCTTCAACGACTGAGCCTTGTCCACGTAAATGGAGGTGACTTTCAGTTCGTCGATATCGGCGCCGTCATTGTGCTCAGCGTTGGCAATAGCCGATTCCAGAGCTTTCTTGATGATGCCAGCGGCTTTCTTAGGAGTGAAAGTCAGCGTATTCAGAGCGTGAGCGACGGACTTGCCGCGGACCATGTCCGCAACCAGACGTGCTTTTTGCGCCGAAATATGGACTCCACGAATAATTGCTGTAGTTTCCATCACTTATCTCCGGGCCTTTTTGTCCGCAGCGTGACCCTTGAACGTACGGGTCAAAGCGAACTCGCCGAGCTTGTGGCCAACCATGTTCTCGTTGATGTAAACGGGAATGTGTTGACGGCCATTGTGAACGGCAATCGTCAGCCCAATGAACTCGGGCAGGATGGTAGAGCGGCGCGACCAGGTTTTGATTGGTCGCTTGTCGTTACCCACAACGGCTGCGTCAACCTTTTTGATCAGGTGAGCATCAACGAATGGGCCTTTTTTAATCGAACGTGACATAGTGTTCGCCCCTTACTTGCGCTTACGGCGCGAAACAATCATGTTGTCTGTGCGCTTGTTACGACGGGTGCGGTAGCCCTTGGCAGGCGTACCCCATGGGCTGACTGGCTCACGGCCTTCACCCGTACGACCTTCACCACCACCGTGCGGGTGATCGACTGGGTTCATCGCCACACCGCGAACGGTAGGACGAATACCACGCCAGCGAACAGCACCGGCTTTACCGATTTGACGCAGGCTGTGATCGTGGTTGCTGACTTCGCCAATCGTGGCGCGGCAGTCGATGTGAATGCGGCGAACTTCACCGGAACGCAGACGTACTTGAGCGTACGTGCCTTCACGAGCCAGCAACACAGCGGAACCACCAGCGGAACGAGCGATTTGAGCACCCTTACCAGGCAGCATCTCGATGCAGTGAATGGTTTGACCCACAGGAATGTTGCGGATAGGCAAAGTGTTGCCGGAACGGATAGGAGCTTCCGCGCCAGAGACAACCGTTGCACCCACTGCCAGACCACGAGGGGCGATGATGTAACGACGCTCGCCGTCTGCGTAGCACACCAATGCGATGTGAGCGCTGCGGTTAGGGTCGTATTCCAGACGTTCTACTTTCGCAGGAATACCGTCTTTGTTGCGACGGAAGTCGACAATACGGTAGTGCTGCTTGTGACCGCCGCCACGGTGACGAACCGTGATGTGGCCGTTGTTGTTACGGCCAGCACTGCTGGATTTCTTTTCCAGCAAAGCCGCGTAAGGAGCGCCTTTGTGCAGTTCAGGGTGAACTACTTTGATCATGCCACGGCGACCTGGCGACGTTGGTTTTACTTTTACCAATGCCATATTAGTTCACCTCAGAAAAGTCGAGTTCCTGACCGGGCTTGAGCGAGACATATGCCTTGCGCACACTGCGGCGGCGACCCATGAAACGGCCAAAGCGCTTTTCTTTGCCCTTCTGATTGAGCACCTGCACCGACTCAACTTCTACCTTGAACAGCAGTTCAATAGCAGCTTTGATTTCAGGCTTGGTAGCATCAGGAGCGACGCGGAAAGCGATTTGCTGATTTTTTTCGGCAACGTACGTGGCTTTTTCAGTCACGACAGGAGCCAGAATGACTTGCAATAGACGTTCGGCGTTCATCCCAACATCTCCTCAAACTGAGCGACAGCCGCTTTGGTGACCAACACTTTTTTGTAGTGGATCAGGGACAGCGGGTCAGCGTAGCGTGGCTCAACCACAGCAACGTGAGGCAGGTTACGCGTAGCCAAGTACACGTTCTCGTCCAGCGCGTCGGTGATGATCAGCACGGATTCCAGGCCCAGGTCTTTCAGCTTGTTGGCTGCCAGACGAGTCTTGGGTGCTTCCAGAGTGAAGGAATCAACAACCAACAGACGCTCGTCACGGACCAACTGAGACAGAATCGCGCTGATACCGGCGCGGTACATCTTCTTGTTGACCTTGTGCGTGTAGTTTTCTTCACCGGTGTTGGGGAATGCACGACCACCTCCACGCCACACGGGCGAGGATGTCATACCAGCACGAGCACGGCCAGTGCCTTTTTGGCGCCATGGCTTTTTGGTGCTGTGGTTGACTTCGGCACGAGTCAATTGCTTGCTGTTACCGCTGCGAGCATTGGACTGGTATGCAACAACGATCTGGTGAACCAGAGCTTCGTTGAATTCACGACCGAAAACGGTTTCGTTGGCCTGCAATGTGGATGCAGCTTGGCCTTGTTCGTTCAGGAGCTTCAGTTCCATGGATTAGGCTCCTTTCACAGCAGGGCGCACAACGATATTGGCATTCTTGTGACCTGGGACAGCGCCCCGGACCAACAACAAGCCACGCTCGGCGTCGACGCGGATCACGTCAAGATTCTGAACCGTACGGGTAACATCACCCATATGGCCCGACATTTTTTTACCTTTGAACACACGGCCTGGATCCTGGGCTTGACCAATGGAACCGGGTACGCGGTGCGAGCGCGAGTTACCGTGGCTGTTACGCTGGCCGCCAAAATTGTGGCGTTTGATGGTACCGGCAAAGCCTTTACCAATCGTAGTGCCCGTAACGTCAACCTTCTGACCCGCTTCGAAAATGCTTTCCACAGCAACTACGGAACCGGCGGAAAGCTCGGCGATAGCAGCAGGGTCGAGGCGGAATTCTTTCAGGATGCTGCCAGCTTCAACGCCAGCTTTTGCATAGTGCCCTGCCTGGGGCTTGGTAACGCGTGTTGCACGGCGGGTGCCAAAGGCAACCTGTACAGCGGCGTAACCGTCAACTGCGGGCGTCTTGACCTGGGTGATGCGGTTGTTGGACACGTCCAGCACGGTCACAGGGATGGACTCGCCTTCCTCTGTAAACACACGGGTCATGCCAACTTTACGCCCAACAAGGCCCAGCCGCCACGCGGCAGGCGTAGGTGTCGAGTTCGACATCGTTTTCTCCATTCCTGACTACGATTGGTCAGGGCTAACTGAGAGTACACGCAATGATTTGCGCGACGACCATAGCCAAAACTTTTTGGCTAAGCTAGTAAATATAGCACGCGGCTGTAAAGCCAAGCAAGATTTACTGCAAAAATCTGCCCTAAACTGCTTGATTGACAACAGTTTTTTCGGATTTGGCCGTCGTGGCTATGCGATCACGATCAGAAAAATTGATTCATGATCAATTTTCTATTGATGTGCCTTATTCACAAAACGGGCGACGTATTCGTTCACTGGTTCATCACGAATTTGAGCCGGAGTACCGCTTTGTTCCACCCTGCCCTCGCGCAACACCACAATATGCTGACCCAAGCGCAATGCCTCATCAATATCATGCGTAATAAAGATGATGGTTTTGTTCAGGCTGCTTTGCAGGCGTAACAGCTCGTCCTGCATCTCGTAGCGAATCAAGGGGTCCAGCGCCGAGAAGGCCTCGTCCATCAGCAGGATGTCGGCATCCACAGCCAAGGCACGTGCCAGACCGACCCGTTGCTGCATCCCCCCTGACAATTCATCGGGGTAGTTATCGGCATAGTCGTGCAAACCCACACGCTCCAACCATTGCCGAGCCTGCTCCCTGGCTTGCGAGCGTTTGTCGCCCCGTACCTCAAGGCCGAAAGCAACGTTCTCCACCACTGTTAAATGGGGCAGCAAACCAAAGGCCTGAAAGACCATGCTGATTCCATAGCGGCGAAATTGCCGCAAGCGGGCCAAGTCCAGCTGCAATATGTCCTGCCCGTCTACCAACACCTGCCCGGCGCTTGGATCGATCAGGCGGTTAATGTGACGCACCAGGGTGGATTTACCTGAACCGGATAAGCCCATCACGCAGGAAATCTGCTGCGCAGGAAAACAGGCATCCACACCTGCCAGCCCCACAATGCAATCCGTCTGCTTTTGTACGGCCTGTTTGTCGGCCCCCTGCTTTAACAACGCCACCGCTTCCGTCGCCCGGCTGCCAAAGACTTTATAGACATCTCGCAACTCTATCTTGCAGGTCTGCTCGCCCGAGGGTGTAGGTATGGTATTCATGCTTGCCTCCTGACCTTGCGACGATGACGCTGGGAGCGACCAAAGGATTGAGAGATTCGGTCAATAACAATAGCCAGGATCACGATCGCTACTCCCGCCTGCAAGCCACGCCCTATATCCAGGGTCTGAATGCCGGCCAGTACGTCTTCACCCAAACCTTGGGCGCCAATCATGGAAGCGACCACCACCATGGACAGTGCCATCATCGTAGTTTGATTAATGCCCGCCATAATGCTGGGACGTGCCAGAGGCAGAGTCACTTTGATCAGCATTTGCCAACGCGTAACCCCATAGGCTTGTGCCGCCTCCATCACATGCTTGTCCACCTGTTGCAAGCCCAAACTGGTCAGGCGAATCAAGGGAGGAACGGCATACACAACAGTGGCAAGAACCGCAGGTACTTTACCTAGGCCAAACAACATCAGCACCGGAATCAGATACACGAAGCTAGGCATGGTCTGCATGACATCCAGCACAGGTGTCAGCACTTTTCTAAGCAGACGGCTGCGGGCACTCAGAATACCCACCGGGACACCGATCAAGACAGAGAAAACAGTTGCCACCAAAACCAGGGTGAAAGTTTGCATCAGCTTGTCCCACAGGCCCATGGCGCCTATCAAGTACAAGCCCCCCACATACAGCAGAACGGGCAGAAAGCGACGCTGTCCCCACCAGGCCAACAAGCCGGTCAAAGCCAGAATCGCCCAGGCAGGCACCTGTTGCAAAACGCGTTCTACCGGCAAGATGGCATATGTCAGAATCCACGAACTGATCTGGCGAAAGCCTGTCCCCCAATCTTGCACGGCAACCAACAACTGACGGTTCACCCAATCTGCGGCTGACCACTCCGGGAAGAAGCGGGACTGAGCTGTGGCTATGGGCTTTGTTGCCGGAATATCCAAGGCCGCCTGCAAGCGATCTGCCTGAGCCACCGGCATCCACTGACGCCATTGCTCTGCATTCTCTTTCAGGAATTTCTGGACCTGTGTGCTGGCGTTCTGTCCACCCTCTGTCATGCCCAGAATAATCTTGTTCATCTGTTCGGGCTCCAACTGGATCTTTTCAAACAAGGCCACCAGCTCGGGGTGAGACTCCACGAAAGGGGTGGAAACCGCAACCCCTATATTGGCCAAGATGAAATCCGTAGGACAAATCTCGCCCTTGCCTGAGACAGCCGCCTTCCAGCAGGTTTCATTGAAAGGCGCACTGACTAACTTCTTGAAGGAGTATTTCGCCATCAGGCCCGCAGGCTGCCAGTAATAGAACAGGATTGGCTCACGTCTGTCATAGGCGGCACTGATTGCCGCATCCAGCGCCGCACCCGTACCGGGTCGGAAATTCTGATAGTGTTCGCCCAGGCCATAAAGATCAAATAGGCGGCTATTGAACGTTTCACACACCCAGCCGGACGGACAGTTATAGAAGCGGCCCTTGTCAGGTTGCTCCGGATCACTAAAGACGGCGGCGTAGCGTCCCAAATCCTCAACTTTCTGCAGATCAGGAGCCACTGGCTTGATTCCCTTGGCAGAGTCGCCATCGACTACATAGTCTGGCACATACCAGCCCTGCTCAGCCCCGCCTTTTAAGGTATTGCCCAGCACCTGAACCTGACCGGCTTCAATGGCTTTTTCAATGATCTCTGTGCGTCCGGACCAGATCTCGCCAATCACCTGAATATCATTCTGAGCTAAGGCACTTTCCAGAGCCGCCGAAGAACCCGGCACCCGTTCCGTCTTGCAGCCGTAGGCCTTCTCCAGAATCTGCTGATACAGCTCAGTGCTAAACGCTGCGCTTTCCCAGCTCAGATCAGCCAGCCGTATGGGTTTGTCGTCCGCACACACTTGCGCTGATGCACTGCTTGCCCACAGACATAGCCAGAGTGCCAGGAAATACCACCAGGCCAGGAACGGCTTTCGTCTCCGATTTATCATTCTTGTCCTCCTTAAAGCCTGCACATCGTCGCATTTGTTTCCGGGTCAAAGTGTGTCCGGTCGTAAAAAATATACCAAACCCCCCTTTATCCAATAGCAATGCTGTGATGAATGCGCCACGAAGAGGCAAAGAGCAAGGCTATCGTCCTTTTTAGGGGAATCGAGCAATCGCGGCATCCGCTTCTACATCAGAAACAAATCTACAGACGAAAAAAAACGCCATGCAGTTGCATGGCGTTTCTTTCGATGTATCTCGAACAGCTAGGCAGAATTACTGCAGAGCGATTTCGACGTCAACACCGGCTGGCAAATCCAGACGCATCAGAGCGTCGACGGTCTTGTCGGTAGGATCGACAATGTCCATCAAGCGCTGGTGGGTACGCATTTCAAACTGATCGCGCGATGTCTTGTTGACGTGCGGCGAACGCAGAATGTCGTAGCGACGGATACGTGTTGGCAGTGGTACTGGACCACGAACAACAGCGCCGGTGCGCTTGGCGGTTTCTACGATCTCAGCAGCAGACTGATCGATCAACTTGTAATCGTAAGCCTTCAGACGGATGCGGATTTTCTGGTTTTTCATGGGTAATCCTAAAGAACGATATAAGTGGGGGCTTTTTGACTGAGCTTATCAATTGCTCGAAGAAACTCTGACTAAAAAGCACCCCTTTTGGGGGTAGCAAAGACGCGGCGGGAAGGTTTGCACCTTCACACCGCGATCAAGGCTTATTACTTGATGATTTTTGCAACCACGCCAGCGCCAACGGTACGGCCGCCTTCGCGAATAGCGAAGCGCAGACCTTCTTCCATGGCGATAGGAGCGATCAGGGACACTTTCATCGAAATGTTGTCGCCTGGCAGAACCATTTCCTTGTCTTCTGGCAGCTCGATGGTGCCGGTCACGTCAGTTGTACGGAAGTAGAACTGAGGACGGTAGCCCTTGAAGAAAGGAGTGTGACGACCACCTTCTTCTTTGGACAGAATGTACACCTCGGCGTCGAAGTCAGTGTGTGGCTTGATCGAGCCTGGCTTGGCCAGAACTTGACCACGTTCCACGTCTTCACGCTTGGTACCACGCAGCAGCAGACCGACGTTATCGCCAGCTTCGCCCTGGTCCAGCAGTTTGCGGAACATTTCAACGCCGGTACAAATGGTCTTGACCGTGTCTTTGATACCCACGATTTCGATTTCTTCGCCGACCTTGATGATGCCGCGCTCAATACGACCGGTCACAACCGTACCACGGCCGGAGATCGAGAACACGTCTTCAACAGGCATCAGGAACGTACCGTCAACGGCACGCTCAGGCGTAGGAATGTAGTTGTCCAGCGCTTCGGCCAGAGCCAGAACGGCTTGGCTGCCCAGTGGGCCTTCGTCGCCTTCCAGAGCCAGTTTGGCCGAACCCTTGATGATCGGGGTGTCGTCGCCAGGGAAGTCGTACTTGGACAACAGCTCGCGAACTTCCATTTCAACCAGTTCGATCAGCTCTTCGTCATCAACCATGTCGGCCTTGTTCAGGAACACGATGATGTAAGGAACGCCAACCTGACGGCTCAGCAGGATGTGCTCGCGAGTCTGGGGCATTGGGCCGTCAGCGGCCGAGCAAACCAAGATAGCGCCGTCCATCTGGGCAGCACCCGTAATCATGTTCTTGACGTAGTCAGCGTGGCCGGGGCAGTCAACGTGTGCGTAGTGACGGTTAGGCGTCTCGTACTCAACGTGCGAGGTGCTGATGGTGATACCACGTGCTTTTTCTTCAGGGGCGTTGTCGATCTGCGAGTAATCGCGTGCTTCGCCGCCGTATGCCTTGGACAGAACCGTGCAGATTGCAGCGGTCAGAGTGGTTTTACCGTGGTCAACGTGACCGATAGTACCGACGTTGACGTGCGGTTTAGTCCGTTCAAACTTACCTTTTGCCATGATTTATCCCAATTATGTTTTACAGGAAAACAAAAAAATTGTTGAGCAGCCCGCCATAAGGCGGGCTGATATTGCTATTACTTACCGCGAGCGCTGATCACTTCGTCAGCCACGTTCTTTGGAGCTTCAGCATATTGCTTGAATTCCATCGTGTACGTAGCACGACCTTGTGTTTGCGAACGCAGGCTGGTCGAGTAACCGAACATCTCGGCCAGAGGAACCTCGGCCTTGATGACCTTGCCACCACCAACCATATCGTCCATACCCTGCACCATACCGCGACGGGAAGACAAGTCACCCATCACTGTACCGGCGTATTCCTCAGGAGTCTCAACCTCAACAGCCATGGTTGGCTCCAGCAGAACTGGGGAAGCCTTGCGCATACCATCCTTGAAGGCCATCGAAGCGGCCATACGGAAGGCGTTTTCGTTCGAGTCCACATCGTGGTACGAACCGAAGAACAGCGTAGCTTTGACATCCACCACTGGGTAACCGGCAACCACACCCGAAGACAGCGTTTCGCGGATACCTTTTTCAACAGCAGGAATGAATTCGCGAGGAACCACACCGCCCTTGATGGCGTCAACGAACTCAAAGCCGCCGCCTGCTTCCAGGGGCTCCAGCTTGAGGACAACGTGACCGTACTGACCACGACCACCGGACTGTTTGACGAATTTACCTTCAATTTCGTCGCAAGTCTTGCGGATGGTTTCGCGGTAAGCCACTTGTGGTTTGCCCACGTTGGCTTCCACGCCGAATTCACGACGCATGCGGTCTACCAGAACTTCCAGGTGCAGCTCGCCCATACCGGAAATAATGGTCTGGCCGGATTCTTCGTCGCTGCTGACGCGGAAAGAAGGATCTTCCTGAGCCAGACGGGACAAGGCCACGCCCATTTTTTCCTGGTCGGACTTGGTTTTTGGTTCCACTGCCTGCGAAATCACGGGCTCCGGGAACTCCATGCGCTCCAGAATGATGTGCTGGCTGGCGTCACACAGGGTTTCACCTGTGGTCACGTCTTTCAGGCCCACCACGGAAGCGATGTCACCGGCAACCAGCTCTTTCAGTTCGGCACGGTTGTTTGCGTGCATCTGCAAGATACGGCCGATACGTTCTTTTTTGCCCTTGATAGGGTTGTAGACCGTGTCGCCCGAACGCAGAACGCCCGAGTAAACGCGCACGAAGGTCAATTGACCAACAAAGGGGTCAGTCATCAGCTTGAACGCCAGAGCAGACATAGGCTCTTCGTCGTTGGCTTTACGATGAATAACGTTACCGTCGTCATCCGAACCTTCGACAGGTGGAATATCCACTGGCGATGGCAGGTAGTCGATCACGGCGTCCAGCATGCGCTGTACACCTTTGTTCTTGAACGCGGTACCGCACAGCATTGGCTGAATTTCGCAGGCAATGGTACGTGTACGCAGACCCAGGTTGATGTCCTCTTCGGAGAGGTCACCATTTTCCAGGTACTTGTTCATCAGGTCTTCGCTGGCTTCAGCAGCCGACTCGAGCATTTTTTCGCGCCATTCTTCAGCCGAAGCTTGCAGCTCGGCAGGAATGTCGGTGTAGTCAAACTTCACACCGTTGCTGGCTTGATCCCAGATGATTGCTTTCATCT
This sequence comes from Alcaligenes sp. MMA, assembly GCF_020907215.1. Taxonomy (NCBI): domain Bacteria; kingdom Pseudomonadati; phylum Pseudomonadota; class Betaproteobacteria; order Burkholderiales; family Alcaligenaceae; genus Alcaligenes; species Alcaligenes sp. MMA. The sequence continues at coordinate 328,908 of NZ_JAJJPP010000004.1, read as the reverse complement.
TGATCAGGTCAACCACGCCCTGGAAGCCGTCTTCAGCACCGATCGGGATAACGACAGGCACGGGGTGAGCTTTCAGACGCAGCTTGAGCTGGTCGTAAACCTTGAAGAAGTTAGCGCCAGTACGGTCCATCTTGTTGATGAAAGCCAGACGAGGCACGCCGTATTTGTTGGCTTGACGCCATACGGTTTCCGACTGAGGCTGAACACCACCCACCGCGCAGTACACCATGCAAGCGCCGTCCAGCACGCGCATGGAACGCTCAACTTCAATGGTGAAGTCAACGTGACCGGGGGTATCAATGATGTTGATACGGTGTTCTGGGTAATTGCCCGCCATACCACGCCAGAAAGCAGTGGTAGCAGCCGAGGTAATGGTGATCCCGCGCTCTTGCTCTTGCTCCATCCAGTCCATGGTGGCCGAACCTTCGTGGGTTTCGCCCAGCTTGTGGTTCACACCGGTGTAGAACAGGATGCGCTCGGTAGTGGTCGTTTTCCCGGCGTCGATGTGAGCCGAGATACCGATATTGCGGTAGCGCTGAATGGGGGTTTTGCGGGCCATGGTTATATGTCCTCAGATTACCAACGGAAATGGCTGAATGCTTTGTTAGCATCGGCCATCTTGTGCGTGTCTTCACGCTTTTTCATTGCACCGCCACGGCCTTCAGCCGCATCGGACAATTCGCCGGCCAGGCGCAAGTCCATCGATTTTTCACCGCGCTTTTTAGCGGCTTCGCGCATCCAGCGCATGGCCAGAGCCAGACGACGGACAGGGCGCACTTCGACAGGAACCTGGTAGTTAGCACCACCAACACGGCGGCTCTTAACTTCAACAACAGGTTTTACATTATTGATGGCAGCATTAAACACTTCGAGCGGATCTTTGCCGGTTTTCTGCGCAATTTGGTCCAGCGCGCCATAAACAATACGTTCGGCAACAGCTTTCTTGCCGGACAGCATGACCACGTTCATGAATTTGGCCAGCTCAACGCTGCCAAATTTTGGGTCAGGTAGGATTTCACGTTTGGGTACTTCGCGACGGCGAGGCATTTTAATTTCCTTGTGACTATTCAGTTGAACCGCTTTTCGCGGTCTCGGCCATTCATGACAAATGACCACTTACCTACCATGGCGCAAAGGCCACGGTTGCACGGATCCAGATCAGTGAACTGATCGATGGATACATGGATTACTTGGGACGCTTGGCGCCGTACTTGGAGCGGGACTGTTTACGGTCCTTGACGCCTTGCAGGTCAAGAGCACCGCGAACGATGTGGTAACGCACACCTGGCAAGTCCTTGACACGACCACCACGGACGAGAACGACCGAGTGCTCTTGCAGGTTGTGGCCTTCACCACCGATGTAAGAAATAACTTCGAAGCCGTTGGTCAGACGCACTTTGGCGACTTTACGCAGAGCGGAGTTAGGCTTCTTGGGGGTCGTGGTGTATACACGGGTGCAAACACCGCGGCGCTGTGGGCAGTTCTCGAGCGCAGGGCTCTTGCTGCTAACGCGGCTGACTTCGCGCGGTTTACGCACGAGCTGGCTAATGGTTGGCATGACCTTTACGTATCCTATAACGTACTTTACGTACTGGTTGACGTATGTGTTTTGAAAAACGCCGTCCAGTTGGCGGGTTTTGAAACCCTGTACCGGAAGCGGCATTGCGCAATACCACTCCCCATAAAACACGAAAAAGAGCGGTCTTGCACATGGCTTGGGCTTGATTTCAAGCACTAAAAAAGTGCCCGCAGCCCCTAAATTCAGGGCTGCCATCAAATTACTGCAAGGTGTACCGGCAAAGGATCCTTAAAGTAAGCTCTAAAATTTACCACAGTAAACCCTTATAGGTCAACGATTTGGACACCGATCCAGCACTTTCCCGTTGTCACCGCACACGCATGGAAGCACTTGGTCACTCGCTATCTACATATCGTTATACTGCAGGGCTATTGCACTTCTGCGACAAGGACAATGCCCATGATCATCGCTTCCCTGGAAGACGACCTCGTCCAGGCTGAACTGATTGCCCGGATCTTGACCGAGGCTGGCTATGAGTGTCGCTCCTTTCATCAAGGAAAAGACCTGCTGGCTGCTCTGGCCAAGCCACATGATTTCGGCTTATTGCTACTGGATTGGGAACTGCCCGATGTCAGCGGCCTGGATGTGTTGCGTTGGGTTCGCACCACACTAGGTCATGCTCTGCCGGTTCTATTCTTGACCAGCCGTACCCAGGAAGAGGATCTGGTCACGGGTTTGCAGGCCGGAGCCGACGACTATATTAGTAAGCCCGTACGCAAGGGAGAGCTGGTTGCGCGCGTCAATGCCGCTGTCCGGCGTATGGATTTGAACACTTCGGCCATTCAGGACAGCCGCTTCTCGTTTGCCGGCTATGATATTTTTCCTGAACAAGGTCATATTGTGCTGGATGGTGAAACCGTCACTCTGGCGCCCAAAGAGTTTGAACTAGCCCTTTTGCTGTTTCGTAACCCCGGCCGCCTGTTCTCACGCGATGTTTTAAGCTCCGCAGTGTGGAACCGGGAAATTCCGGCCACGTCCCGTACGCTGGACACTCACCTGTCCAACATACGACGTAAACTTCAACTACGCCCCGAAAACGGGGTACGCCTGACAGCGTCCTACGCCCTTGGCTATCGCCTTGAACTTTTGACCGACCCTTGCTAGCTCACTTCCTATGATTACTTTGCGTATCGCCGCTCCTCTTGTTTGCGGCCTGCTTTGGGGCGGCGTCGTGTCAGCCCAACCTTCCGGAGCACGTGGCGAGAACTTTGTCTACAAAGTGATGTCCGGTGACACTTTGCTTGATATTTCCCAGACATACACACGCCAAAGCCGGAACTGGTCCGAAATCCAGCGTTTGAATGCGGTGGATGACCCTTATCGTCTGCCCATTGGCAAAGAGCTGCACATCCCGTTTCGCATGATTCCGGAAGTGGCCGCCCCCGCCCGGATTACGCACCAAGCCGGCCAGATTCTAGTTAACGGTCAAACACTGGGCGCAGGAACCACTCATTTGCAAGAGGGGGATCTGATCCGCACAGGCAGTAATGGTTACTTGACGCTGGAGCTGCAGGACGGCAGCCAACTGAGTGTGCCCGCCCAGGCCTCCTTGAGCGTGACCCGAATGCGTGCCTTTGAGGGTACAGGTCTGACCGACTCGATCATCGCCCTGGATGATGGCGATGTGGAATCGCGCGTATCCCCGGAAAAGACCGGCGTAGGTCGCTTTGAGGTTCGCACTCCCGTCAGCATTACCGGCGTAAGGGGTACAGAGTTGCGTGTGCGTACACAGCAAGGCATGGCACACAGCGAAGTGCTGGACGGCCGCGCAGAGTTGGGAACGCAGCAACGCAGCACCCCCACCGCCCTGAAACAGAACCAAGGTGCCGCTGTGGGAACAGACGGCAATATCCTGGCACTGGCGTCTTTGTTGCCTGCTCCGCAGATCTCCACGCCCGAGCGTCGCGGCGGCCAATGGAGCAGCACGATTCAGGCTGTGCCCGGTGCCCAAGCCTATCTGGTTCAGACCTCCACCGACCCCCAAGGTGCCAAGCTGTTGTCGCGGGCCATCACAACCGAGACCGATATCCAATTCAGTGCTTCGCGTCCCGGCACCTACTACGTCACCGTACGTGCCATTGACCGCCACGGCCTGATGGGTCCGGACACGATCGAAAGCTTTGAAGGCGCTGCCAGCCTGACCAGCTCGGACGGCCAGGCCGTAGCCAACAATTTTGGCGACCCCATCTTGCTGTCTCAGTTCTAAAGCCTGAACGGCGTACGCCATGAACAGCCCGGCCCCCAGAAACAGTAAGCTACTGTCTGACCGAATTCGGAAGGAATGGCATCTGGTTTCGGGCTTGCTGGTGCTGCTGACCTTGTTGTTCAGCTCCCTGCGTGATGACTTCCCGCTGGGCAAGCTGAACAACCTGATTTACGACTTCACCATGGCGGCAGCAATTCCACAGGCCGCCCCCCCGGACATTGTCATCGTCGCCATTGACGACTACAGCATTGCCAATCTGGGTTTTTGGCCCTGGCGACGTATCAGCCATGCGCAACTGCTGGGCCGCCTTGAGCAAGCACGCGCGGTAGGCATAGACCTGGTCTTTCAGGAACCCAATCCCGCCTACCCAGATGATGACCTTGCCCTATCCGAGGCCATTCGCCATCATGGGCGCGTTGTCCTGCCGCTTATCTACGACGTTCAGCGTGATGCTGTGCATACCGCCATTCCCCTGCTCAGCAAGGCGGCCAAGGCATCGGGCTATATCAATATCGAACCTGATCCGGATGGCGTCGTACGTCGTGTCGCCTTGCAACGAATTACCCCCTCGGACCGAGTTCTGCCACACTTTACGATTGCGATGTTGCTGGCCGGTGACGACACGGATTTGGCCTTGCAAGCCCTGAGCGCCAGCAAGACGGACACTCCTCACATTCCCTTTTTGGGTCGCAGCGGTCATTTTCAGATCGTGCCTTACTTCAATGTCCTTAACGGCGATATTCCGCCCTCCTTCTTCAAGGACAAATATGTGCTGGTCGGCTCCTGGGGCAGTGGACTGGGCGATACCTTCCCTACCCCATTGTCCAAAGCCGGTATGAGCAGCATGTCTGGCGTCGAAATTCTGGCCAATACCCTGCAAGCAGTACGCAGTAATGAATGGATACGCACGCCACCAGCCTGGTTGATTGCCTTGGCAAGCTGCCTGCCGGTACTGCTGGCTTGTCAGGTTCTGATCTACCTGTCCCCACGTGCGACCTTGCTAAGCTTGATTGGGCTGGTCATTGCGATTTTGCTGGTGAACTGGATCGCCATGCATGGCTTCAATCTGTGGATTCCGCCGCTGGCCAGTCTGATAACCATACTGCTGGCGTATCCACTTTGGCATTGGCGCAGTCAGGAAGCCGCCTTGAATCAAGTCACTGAGGAACTGAACAAGCTGCAGCTGGAATACCCCGATGTCAGAACCGCATTGAACGAACGCTTGTCTGGCTTAAATGCACGTAACCTGCCCCATCGCCTGACCCAGCTACACACATCCATCGATCTGCTGCGCCAGGCTCAAACCAAGCGTGAAGAGACCTTGCGCTTTATTTCGCATGATATGCGGGCTCCCCAGAACTCCATCCTGGCGCTGACCAGCTTGCAACGCCAGGATGACAGCAAGCTGGCGCCCGATCAGTTCCTGCACAAGATGGAAGGCTATGCCGAGCAAACACTGGAACTGGTGGATAACTTCATCAGTCTGGCACGGGCTGAGGCGATGGAGATGGTACTCAGTCCCCTGGCCCTGTCCGATCTGCTGGCAGACTGTGTGGACGATGCCTGGGCCAGTGCCAGCAAACGCTCCATCAGCCTGAATCTGAATGACTCAGAGCTGGTCTGGGTGAACGGTAACGCCCCCATGCTGCGCCGTGCCTTTACCAACCTGATTCAAAATGCCATCAAGTATGGGCCGGACGGCAATCAGATTGATATAGACCTGGTTCTGGATAAAAAAACAGTGCAGGTGTTGGTCAAGGACCAGGGCTGGGGTATTCCGGCAGAAAATCAGGCCACTATTTTCGAGCCCTATCACCGCGCCCATGAGAACGCCGCTGGCGCGCCTTCGGGCAGTGGGCTGGGTTTGGCCTTTGTAAAAACCGTCATCAACAAACACGGTGGGGATATTGTGCTGGACAGCACCAACGAGCAGGGCTGTACCTTTATCGTCTCCCTGGCCACGATTGATGTCTGCGATGAAGACTGAATTCTGGCGCAACAAGGCCCTTCCCTATGTAGAAAGCCGACGCGCCTGTGACAGCCGTACATGCTACTTGGAGCACAGCCACCCCACCTACTCGATTGGTGCTGTTGACAGCGGCAGCAGCATCTTTACAGGCGCACCCGATGGCCCCATTGAGCTTACGCCAGGCTCTCTTGTTCTTGTACCCGCGCACCGCAGCCACGCGTGCAATCCCCTGCCGGATCAATCCTGGAGCTATCAAATGCTGCATCTGGACGCGATATGGCTGGAGCAGCTTTGGCAAGAAAGTACGGGACTCAGTCTCAAGGCCCAGGAACCTATTCGTGTTAGCCACGAACCGCTGCTTTATGCGGCCTACTGTGAGTTGAACGCCCTTTTGTTTTCAGCCGCTCCCGTACTAAACAAAGAAGCAGCGCTGATCGAATTTTTGCTCCACTATTGGCCAGCTCACGGCCAGCTCTTGGCACCGGCTCCACCACCTAGCCCTGTTTTGCAAAAAAACCTGGATCGCTGGATTGACGGTCAACTAAGCACTATTCCCCTGCACGAGCTGGCTCAGGAAACAGGCTTCAGCCGCTACCAACTGATCCGCGCCTTTCGTCGCCATACCGGCCTGACTCCGCAACGCTGGCAACTGAACCAACGCGTCAATCTGGCTCGGGACGCCTTGAAACAAGGTGAGGAGCTGGCTGATATTGCCTATCGCCTCGGTTTTTCGGATCAAAGCCACTTTCAACGCGTATTCAAGCACTACACCGGCGTTACCCCAGGTCAATACCGAGGCTAGAACACGCCCGGCGCCCTGACCGTTTGCGTGCGCACTTTTATTCAATACGACTCCCAACCTTCTGGTCACACTGCCGTTTTGTCCAGGAGCTACTGCTGTGTCTTTGTTCTTGCTGATTGCCGGCACCCATTTCTTGGCCTTGCTCTCCCCCGGCCCAGACTTCTTCCTGATTGCGCGCAGCACCTTGGCCCATGGCCGGCGGGTGGCAAGTGGCGTTTGCGCTGGTGTGGCCTTGGCCAATGGCATTTACATCAGCTTGGCGCTAACAGGCTTTGCCCGAATGAGTAGCAGCAGCCCCCTCTTTCTATTGCTTCAGGGTGCCGGGGGGCTATATCTGCTGTATTTAGGCATGAAATTCCTGCAGACGGCCCGTCACAACAACCAGCAACAGATCAGTGCATCTGGCGCTTGTGCAGGCGGCTGGTGGCACCATGCCCTGCTGGGACTGCTCTCCGGGCTGCTCAATCCCAAGAACGCGCTGTTTTACGCCAGCCTGGCCTCGGTACTGGCCAGCAGTCGCGCCAGTACGGGTCTACAGATACTGCTGGGCCTATGGATGTTTTTTATTGTTTTGCTCTGGGATTTGTTCGTTACTGTTCTGATCGGGCATCCTCGCTGGCAGCAAGGCATAAAAAAGTATTTGCCCCGTATCGAACAGCTTTGTGGACTACTGCTGTGTCTGCTTGCGGTGGCCGCACTGTTGAACGTTCTCCAGCATCTGAATGGGGGCTGAATATGCCGAAAAGCGATACCTAGTCTGCGCTGTCGTCAAGCTGCCCGAAGGCGATAGAGTGAGGCTGTTAGAGCCACATCAAACGATGAGAAAACAAATCATTCGCGGGTTCGGACGGGGCGCTATAAGCCGTTAAAATAGTCCGGGTCTATGTTTTGTTAAGCACCTTTAGTGCGCTACAGTCTATGCTGTAAGACCGGAACAACACCCCCGTGTCCCGTTCCTTTTTTTGTCAGTTTTCAAGGAGTTATTAGAATGTTTGCCAAACTTGCTTTCACAGCCGTTCTTGGATTGGCCAGCGTGCCTGCTTTTGCTGCTTGCGACGTTACCATCGAAGGCAATGACTCCATGCAGTTCAACACCAAGAGCATCGTTGTTGACAAGACATGCAAGGAATTCACGATTAATCTGAAACACACCGGCAAGTTGCCCAAAGCAGCCATGGGCCACAACGTCGTGATCTCGAAAAAATCCGATGAAAGCGCAGTTGCTACCGATGGCATGAAAGCCGGTCTGGACAACAACTACGTTAAAGCCGGTGACGAGCGCGTTATCGCCCACACTGACGTGATCGGTGGTGGCGAAAGCACCTCCGTGACCTTTGATGTATCCAAGCTGAAAGCCGGCGAAGACTACGCCTTCTTTTGCTCCTTCCCAGGTCACTGGAGCATCATGACTGGCGAAATCAAGCTGGGTAGCTAAGCGCATCCGCTTGTAGCCGCCAGACGGCCATAAAAAAACCCCACGTGGCATAGCCATGTGGGGTTTTTTGTCGCCTGGATCATCTGGTTTTATCCGAATACCTGAAGGTATCGGCCCACCCTGAATAAACAGGATGGGGAACCACACGATTTAGCTTATTCCTGATCGCCCTCTGGGGCTTCAGGTTGCGCCTGCTCAGACTCGGAGGCACCCGACACAAAGACGGGGTCTTCCGAAGGCTCAGGAGCCGATGCGAACGGGTTTTCCAGTTCACGGGCTGCTTTGCGCTCTGCCACTTCAAAGGCTTCTTTTTCCTTGCGGGCAGCATGGAAAGCCATACCGGTACCAGCAGGAATCAGACGGCCCACGATCACGTTTTCTTTCAGACCACGCAGATCGTCGGTTTTGCCCATGATGGCCGCTTCGGTCAACACGCGGGTGGTTTCCTGGAAGGAAGCCGCCGAAATGAAGGAGTCGGTCGACAGCGAGGCCTTGGTAATACCCAGCAGCACGTTTTCGTACGTAGCAGGAATACCGTTTTCAGCCAGGACGCGATCGTTCTCGTTCAGCAGTTCGGAGCGTTCAACCTGTTCACCCGTGATGAAGCTGGTATCACCGGCATCCACAATGTTCACGCGGCGCAGCATCTGACGAACAATCACTTCAATGTGCTTGTCGTTGATCTTCACACCTTGCAGACGGTAAACGTCCTGCACTTCGTTAACAATGTAGTTGGCCAGTTTCTCGATACCCTTCAAGCGCAGGATGTCGTGCGGATCGGCCGGGCCGTCCACAATCATCTCGCCCTTGTTCACCACTTGACCGTCGTGAGCCAGAACCTGTTTTTCCTTCGGAATCAGGAATTCGTGGCTGACGCCGTCCAGGTCAGTAATGACCAGACGCTGTTTGCCCTTGGTGTCTTTACCGAAGGAAACCGTACCCGTGACTTCGGCCAGCAGACCGGCATCCTTGGGCGAACGAGCTTCGAACAGTTCGGCCACACGTGGCAGACCACCAGTAATATCCCGAGTCTTTTGCGATTCCTGAGGAATACGCGCCAGAATCTCACCCACGGACACTTGCTGACCGTCACGAACGGTAATCAGGGCGCCCACTGGGAAGGAGATATTGACCATGTGATCGGTACCCGCGATCTTGATCTCCTGACCCTGTTCGTTCAGCAGCTTGATCTGAGGACGCATGGTGATCTTGCCACCACGTGTCTTGGGAGTGATCACAACCAGAGTCGACAGGCCGGTCACTTCGTCCACCTGACGAGCCACGGTTACGCCCTCTTCGATATTCTCGAAGCGAACCGTACCGGTGTACTCGGACACGATAGGACGGGTCAGCGGATCCCAGCTTGCCAGACGCTGGCCAGCCTTGATCGCATCACCATCACCGACCGTAATGGTGGCACCGTAAGGCACTTTGTGACGTTCGCGCTCGCGACGATTGTCGTCAAAAATGACAATTTCGCCGGAACGGGAGATCGCAACACGTTCGCCCTTGGCGTTGGTCACATAGCGCAGACCGATTTCAAAACCGACCGTACCTGCCGTCTTGGTTTCGACCGAACTTGCCAGTGCAGCACGCGAAGCGGCACCACCAATGTGGAACGTACGCATGGTCAACTGGGTACCCGGTTCACCGATGGACTGAGCCGCGATAACACCGATAGCTTCACCACGATTGACCAGCGTACCGCGGCCCAGATCACGACCGTAGCAGCTTGCGCACAAGCCATGACGGGTTTCGCAAGTCAGCGGAGTACGGATCTTGACTTCATCAATGCCCAGGTTGTCGATCAACTCGACCAGATCCTCGTTCAGCAAGGTGCCGGCGGGGATAACCAGTTCCTGGTTGTCAGGGTTGACGATGTCGGTCGAGGCCACACGACCCAGAATCAGATCGCGCAGGGGCTCGATAACCTCACCACCATCCAGGATGGCTTTCATGGTGTAGCCGCCCTTGGTACCGCAATCGTCTTCGGTAATGACCAGATCTTGAGTCACGTCGACCAGACGACGAGTCAGGTAACCGGAGTTAGCCGTCTTCAAGGCCGTATCAGCCAGACCCTTACGAGCACCGTGAGTCGAAATAAAGTACTGCAGTACGTTCAGACCTTCACGGAAGTTCGCGGTAATAGGCGTTTCAATAATGGAGCCATCTGGCTTGGCCATCAGACCACGCATACCAGCCAGCTGACGAATCTGTGCAGCCGAACCACGAGCACCGGAGTCCGCCATCATGTAGATGGAGTTGAAGGACTCTTGGCGTACTTCTTCACCAAAACGGTTGGTCACTGGCTCGGAAGCCAGTTGCTCCATCATGGCCTTACCCACGCGGTCACCGGCTTTGCCCCAGATGTCCACCACGTTGTTGTAGCGTTCCTGAGCCGTCACCAGACCGGAGGAGTACTGCTTGTCGATTTCTTTAACTTCATTGCTTGCCTGGGCCAAGATGCTTTCCTTGACGGCAGGCACAACCATGTCGTTCATGGCGATGGAAATACCACCACGTGTTGCCAGACGGAAACCGGACTGCATCAATTTGTCCGCAAAAATCACGGTGGCACGCAGGCCACAGCGACGGAAGGACTGGTTGATCAAACGCGAAATTTCTTTCTTTTTCAACGCACGGTTCAGTGCGGTGAAAGGCATGCCCTTGGGCAGAATTTCGGACAACAAGGCACGGCCAGCCGTCGTTTCGTAACGCTTGATGGTCTTGACCCACTCACCGTCTTCGCCCTTCTCGAATTCTTCGATACGGACGGTCAGACGAGTTTGCAGCTCGACTTCCTTGTTGTCGTAGGCGCGCTGGACTTCGGCCACATCGGCCATGAACAGACCTTCGCCCTTGCCATTTACCAGTTCGCGGGTCGCATAGTACAGACCCAACACGATATCCTGGGAAGGAACGATGGATGGTTCGCCGTTGGCGGGGAACAGCACGTTGTTCGAGGCCAGCATCAGGGTGCGCGCTTCCAGCTGGGCTTCCAGCGACAGCGGCACGTGAACGGCCATCTGGTCACCGTCAAAGTCAGCGTTAAAGGCGGCACACACCAAGGGGTGCAGCTGAATCGCTTTACCTTCGATCAGGACCGGTTCAAAAGCCTGAATACCCAAACGGTGCAGCGTCGGTGCACGGTTCAGCATGACCGGATGCTCGCGGATCACCTCTTCGAGGATGTCCCACACCACCGGTTCCTGGCTTTCCACCAACTTCTTGGCCGCTTTGATGGTCGTAGCCAGACCCATCAATTCCAGACGGTTGAAGATGAAGGGCTTGAACAGTTCCAGCGCCATCAGCTTGGGCAGACCACACTGGTGCAGCTTCAACTGAGGACCCACCACAATCACGGAACGACCAGAGTAGTCCACGCGCTTGCCCAGCAGGTTCTGACGGAAACGACCGCTCTTGCCCTTGATCATGTCGGCCAAGGACTTCAGTTGACGCTTGTTGGCGCCGGTCATGGCTTTACCGCGACGACCGTTATCCAGCAAGGAGTCCACGGACTCTTGCAGCATACGTTTTTCGTTGCGCAAGATGATGTCCGGAGCCTTCAGTTCCAGCAGACGCTTCAAACGGTTATTACGGTTGATCACGCGGCGGTACAGATCGTTCAGGTCGGAAGTCGCAAAGCGGCCGCCGTCCAGTGGCACCAGCGGACGCAAGTCCGGTGGCAGCACGGGCAGCACTTCCATGATCATCCAGTCTGCCTTGATGCCGGATTTCTGGAAGCCTTCCAGTACTTTCAGACGCTTGGAGATCTTCTTGATCTTGGCATCCGAGCCAGTGGCTTTCAGTTCGGCGCGCAGGCGCTCGACTTCGCGATCGATGTCGATCGTACGCAGCAATTCGCGCACCGCTTCCGCGCCCATCAGGGCGTGGAAGTCATCACCGTATTCTTCGGTCTTGGCCAGGAAATCGTCATCGGACATGATCTGACCGCGCTTGAGCGGGGTCATACCAGGTTCGATCACGCACCAGGCTTCAAAGTACAGTACGCGCTCGATGTCACGCAGGGTCATGTCCAGCACCATGCCCAGACGGGATGGCAGGCTCTTCAGGAACCAGATGTGAGCAACCGGGCAGGCCAGTTCAATGTGACCCATGCGCTCGCGACGCACCTTGGAGACGGTGACTTCAACACCACACTTCTCGCAGATGACGCCACGATGTTTCAGGCGCTTGTATTTGCCACACAAGCATTCGTAGTCCTTGATGGGACCAAAAATCTTGGCGCAAAACAAACCATCGCGTTCGGGTTTGAACGTGCGATAGTTGATGGTCTCTGGCTTGCGGACTTCACCGAAAGACCAGGACCGGATTTTCTCGGGCGAGGCGATGCCGATCTTGATGGCATCGAACTGCTCGTCCTGAGTGACTTGTTTAAAGAGATCGAGTAGCGCTTTCATTATTTACGCTCCAAATCCATGTCCAGGGACAAGGAACGGATTTCCTTGACCAGAACGTTAAAGGACTCCGGCATACCGGCGTCGATCACGTGGTCACCCTTGACAATGTTCTCGTAGACCTTGGTACGGCCGGCGATGTCGTCGGATTTAACCGTGAGCATTTCCTGCAGGGTATAGGCGGCGCCATACGCTTCCAGCGCCCAGACTTCCATCTCCCCGAAACGCTGACCACCGAACTGTGCCTTACCACCCAGCGGCTGCTGAGTAACCAGCGAGTATGGGCCGGTGGAACGAGCGTGCATCTTGTCATCGACCAAGTGATGCAGCTTCAGGTAGTGCATGTAGCCTACAGTGACCATACGCTCAAAGGCTTCGCCGGTACGACCGTCAAACAGGCGAACCTGGGTGCGATGCGGTGCCAGTTGCAAGTTCTCAGCGATATCGTCCGGATAGGCCAGACGCAGCATCTTGTCAATTTCCTGCTCGGTTGCCCCATCGAACACGGGGGTAGCCAATGGCAGACCTTTTTGCAAGTTGGTGGCCAGGTTCATCACTTCGTCGTCAGTCAACTCGTTGATACGAGTTTTCTTGCCGGTCGTGTTGTAAACCTTGTCCAGGAACGCGCGCAGTTCGGAAACCTGCACGTTCTTTTCCTCTTGCATCATGTCGTTGATGCGGTGGCCAATACCCTTGGCAGCCCAACCCAGGTGAACTTCCAGAACCTGACCCACGTTCATCCGCGAAGGCACGCCCAGCGGGTTCAGAACGATGTCCACAGGGGTACCGTCAGCCATGTGCGGCATGTCTTCCACGGGAACGATGCGGGAAACCACACCCTTGTTACCGTGACGACCAGCCATCTTGTCACCAGGCTGCAGACGACGCTTAACAGCCAGGTAAACCTTGACCATCTTCAGCACGCCAGGAGGCAGCTCGTCGCCTTGGGTGAGCTTCTTGCGCTTTTCTTCAAAAGCCAGATCGAACTGGTGACGCTTTTGCTCCAAGGATTCCTTGGTGTGCTCCAGCACCAGTGCGTGTTGCTCATCAGCCAGACGAATGTCGAACCACTGCCAGCGATCCAGATCGTTCAGGTAGTCAGCGGTCAGCTCGGTGCCCTTGGGCAGCTTGCGTGGACCACCGTTGACGGTTTTGCCGACCAGGAACTTCAAGGCACGGTCAAAGGCGTCGTCTTCAACGATTTGCAGCTGATCGTTCAGGTCCTGGCGGTAGCGACGCAGTTCATCATCAATGATGGACTGGGCGCGCTTGTCACGCTCGATACCTTCACGGGTAAAGACTTGAACGTCGATCACCGTACCGACCATGCCCGAAGGCACGCGCAGGGAGGTGTCTTTAACGTCAGAGGCTTTCTCACCAAAAATGGCGCGCAGCAGTTTTTCTTCCGGTGTCAGCTGAGTTTCACCCTTGGGTGTCACTTTACCGACCAGCACGTCGTCGGCACGCACTTCGGCGCCGATGTACACAATGCCGGAATCGTCCAGACGGTTCAGCTGAATTTCGGACAGGTTGCTGATATCGCGGGTGATATCCTCAGGTCCCAGCTTCGTGTCACGGGCAACCACCGTCAGCTCTTCGATATGAACCGACGTGTAGCGATCGTCCGCCACAACCTTCTCGGAGATCAGAATCGAGTCCTCGAAGTTGTAGCCGTTCCAAGGCATAAAGGCGATCAGCATGTTCTGACCCAGAGCCAATTCGCCCAGGTCAGTCGATGCACCGTCAGCCAGCACGTCACCACGAGCCACGATATCGCCACGTTTGACGATAGGACGCTGGTTGATGTTGGTGTTCTGGTTGGAACGGGTGTACTTGGTCATGTTGTAGATATCTACACCGACCTCGCCAGCCACGTTCTCGTCATCGTGCACGCGAATAACCACGCGCTGTGCGTCAACGTCTACCACCACACCGCCACGACGGGCTTGTACGGTCGTACCCGAGTCAACAGCAACAGTACGTTCAATACCGGTACCGACCAAAGGCTTCTCAGGGCGCAGGCAAGGAACCGCCTGGCGCTGCATGTTGGCGCCCATCAGTGCTCGGTTGGCGTCATCGTGTTCCAGGAACGGAATCAGCGAAGCAGCCACAGACACGATCTGCGAAGGAGCCACGTCCATGTAATGGATGTTCTCGGGCGCAGTCATCATGGTTTCGCCCGCTTCACGGCAAGCAACCAGATCGTTCGCAAAGGCACCGTCTTCGGTCAATTCGGCGTTAGCCTGAGCGATGACGTAATTGCTTTCTTCAATAGCCGACAGGTAATCGATCTGTTCACTGACCTTGCCGTCAACAATCTTGCGGTAAGGCGTTTCCAGGAAACCGTACTCGTTCAGACGAGCGTACAGCGCCATGGAGTTGATCAGACCAATGTTTGGACCTTCAGGCGTTTCAATCGGGCACACGCGACCGTAGTGGGTTGGGTGCACGTCGCGCACCTCAAAGCCTGCACGTTCACGCGTCAGACCACCAGGGCCCAGTGCCGAAACACGACGCTTGTGCGTGATTTCGGACAGCGGGTTGGTTTGGTCCATAAACTGCGACAGCTGGCTGGAACCGAAGAACTCTTTAACAGCCGCAGAGATGGGCTTGGAGTTGATCAGATCGTGCGGCATCAGGTTTTCGGTCTCGGCCTGGCCCAGACGTTCCTTGACAGCACGTTCCACACGCACCAGACCGGCGCGGAATTGGTTTTCGGCCAATTCGCCTACGCAACGAACACGACGGTTACCCAGGTGATCGATATCGTCGATCTGACCGCGGCCGTTACGCAGACTCACCAGCACCTGAATGGTGTCCAGAATGTCTTCGTCGGTCAGGGTCATGGGACCTTCGATGCTGTCACCACGGCCCAGACGGCTGTTGACCTTCATGCGACCTACGCGCGACAAGTCGTAGGACTCTTCGCTGTAGAACAGACGGTTGAACAGGGCCTCAACCGCTTCTTCGGTTGGTGGCTCGCCGGGACGCATCATGCGATAGATCGCGATACGGGCAGCATTGGAATCCGCTGTTTCATCGGTGCGCAGGGTCAGGGAGATAAAGCCGCCCTGGTCCAGTTCATTGATGTACAGGGTCTCGAAATCACGCACATTGGCTGCGCGCATTTCGGCCAGAATGGATTCGGTGATTTCGTCGTTGGCGTTGGCAATCACTTCGCCGGTTTCGGCGTTGATGATGTTCTTGGCCAGCACACGACCCAGAAGGAAATCTTCCGGGATGGAGATGTATTCGATCTTGGCTGCTTGCAGGTCGCGCAAATGCTTGGCATTGATACGCTTGTCCTTTTCAACCAGTACGCGACCGTCGCGGTCGGTAATGTCGAAACGGGCAACCTCGCCCTTCCAGTGTTCTGGAACGAATTGCAGCTTGCCACCTTCCTGGTGCAGTTCGATGTGGTCGAACTCGAAGAAGTGGGCCAGGATCTGCTCTGGCGTCAGGCCAATGGCCTTCAGCAAGATAGTCACAGGCATCTTGCGACGACGGTCGATACGGAAGAACAGAATGTCCTTAGGATCGAACTCGAAGTCCAGCCAGGAACCACGGTAAGGAATCACGCGCGCCGAGAACAGCAACTTGCCCGAGCTGTGCGTTTTACCGCGGTCGTGTTCAAAGAACACGCCGGGCGAACGGTGCAGCTGGGAAACGATGACTCGTTCGGTACCGTTAATCACAAAAGAGCCGTTATCGGTCATCAGGGGCATTTCGCCCATGTAGACTTCTTGCTCTTTTACTTCCTTGACGGTAGGCTTGCTCACCTCGCGGTCCATGAGGACCAGACGAACCTTCGCCCGCAAGGGGGAGGCATAGGTCAAACCACGAAGTTGACACTCTTTGACGTCGAACACCGGCTCGCCGAGCGTATAGCTCACGAACTCTAGCCGCGCCATTTGGTTATGGCTTACTATTGGAAATATGGAACTGAAAGCTTCCTGCAAGCCTTCAACCTTACGCTGAGAAGGCAGCGTGTCCTTCTGCAAGAAGGTTCTGAAAGAATGCAGCTGGGTAGCCAACAGGTAAGGAACCTGCTGTACGTCTTCACGTTTGGCGAAGCTCTTGCGTATGCGCTTTTTTTCGGTGTACGAATAAGGCATGAGCACTCCGACTCAAGGGTTACACGGACCGTCAACCACGGCCCTGGTTTACGACTCTAAAAAACCCGACTTTCTACAATACTAATTAAAAATCGTGGGTTTTCTGGAAACGCAAAAGCCCGGGAAGGCTTGAAACGCATTCCCGGGCATCTATCGATACTCTTACTTGAGCTCGATCTTGGCGCCAGCTTCTTCCAGCTTCTTCTGAGCGTCTTCAGCATCAGCTTTGGACAGGCCTTCTTTAACAGCCTTAGGAGCACCGTCAACCAGATCTTTGGCTTCTTTCAGGCCCAGACCGGTGATTTCGCGCACGACTTTAATGACGCTAACTTTGTTTGCGCCAACGTCAGCCAGGAACACGGTGAATTCGGTTTGCTCTTCAGCGGCAGCAGCAGCGCCACCAGCAGCAGGAGCTGCAACAGCAACAGCGGCGGCAGCAGCCGACACACCGAATTTTTCTTCCATTTCTTTGATCAGCTCGGACAGTTCGAGCACGGACATTGCGCCGATGGCGTCAAGGATTTCAGCTTTAGTAGCCATTTTTAAGAACTCCAGATATTAGGTAAATGCCAGGTTTGGTTGTCGTTCGCAACGACGAAGTTTCCTGAAGGAAAACTGCTTACGCAGCTTCTTTCTGATCGCGCACAGCCGCCAGGCCGCGAACAAACTTGGTGGGAACTTCGTTAAGCGTACGCACAAAAGTAGCGATAGGTGCTTGCATGGTGCCCAGCAGTTTCGCCAGCAGTTCGTCGCGCGAGGGCATTGTGGCCAGAGCCTTAACACCATCAGCATTCAGAACGCTATTGGGCAGCGCACCGCCCATAATGACCAATTTGTCATTGGTCTTGGCAAAATCTGCAACGACTTTCGCCGCAGCCACGGGATCTTCACTGATGGCGTACATCAGAGGACCCACGAGCTGGCTGGAGATACCGTCAAACGAGGTACCTTCCAACGAACGACGAACCAGCGTGTTTTTCATAACACGCAGGTAGACGCCAGACTCACGCGCTTTTTTGCGCAATACGGTAGCAGAAGCGACGTCCAGACCACGGTACTCGGCGATAATGATCGATTGGGCCTTTGCCAGTTCGGCAGTGACTTCTTCGATGACTACCGCTTTCTCTTCACGATTGAGACTCACGGTTGAACACTCCTTCAAACGATGTCGGGAAGGCTTCCCAACATCAACCGAATGCGGCGCACCTGGACGAGTTCTATTACGAATTCTTCCACGGGCGCCGTCTACGTTGGATGGAGCGTTTTGCCCCGATTAAGCATTTAGGTGACTAGTCAGCCCAACTGCTCCAACGGTCTTTGACAGCAGTGATCCTGTAAACAGGATCGCAGCCCAAAGTTCTTTTTTCTAACTGTTGATTAAACAGTCAGAGATGCAATTTCAACACGTGCACCGCCACCCATGGTGGAGGACACGGCAACCTTGCGCAGGTAAACACCCTTGGCAGCAGCTGGACGAGCCTTGTTCAAGGCGTCAACCAGGGCGACCAGGTTGGTTTGCAGCTGTTCAACGTCGAACGAAGCGCGACCAATGGTGCTGTGAATGATACCGGCCTTATCGGTACGGTATTGAACTTGACCAGCCTTGGCGTTTTTAACAGCCGTAGCAACGTCAGGAGTCACAGTACCGACCTTGGGGTTTGGCATCAGGCCACGAGGACCCAGAACCTGACCCAGGGTACCGACAACACGCATGGTGTCGGGCGAAGCGATCACAACGTCAAAGTCCATTTGACCGGCTTTGATTTGCTCAGCCAGATCGTCCAGACCAACGATGTCAGCACCCGCTTCGCGAGCGGCGTCGGCTTTTTCGCCTTGAGCGAAAACGGCAACACGCACGGATTTACCGGTACCAGCAGGCAGAACCACCGAGCCACGGACCAGTTGGTCGGACTTACGGGGATCGATGCCCAGCTGAACGGCGATATCGATGGATTCGTCGAACTTGGCAGTGGCAGTGTCTTTCACCAGGGCCAAAGCTTCGGCCACAGGGTAGAACTTGTTGCGGTCGATCTTGGCAGCAATAGCGGCTGCGCGTTTGCTTACTTTAGCCATGACTTACACCACCCCTTCAACGTTGATGCCCATGCTGCGAGCGCTACCAGCGATGGTACGCACAGCGGCGTCCAGATCGGCGGCGGTCAGGTCGGGTTGTTTGGTCTTGGCGATTTCTTCAGCCTGAGCGCGAGTCAGGGTACCGACTTTGTCCGCGTTAGGACGTGCAGAACCGGATTTGATACCAGCAGCCTTTTTGATCAGGATGGTTGCTGGAGGAGTCTTCATGATGAACGTGAAGCTCTTGTCAGCAAAAGCGGTGATCACCACAGGAATTGGCAGACCGGGTTCCAGACCCTGTGTCTGGGCGTTGAACGCCTTGCAGAATTCCATGATGTTCAGACCGCGCTGACCCAGCGCTGGACCGATTGGAGGGGATGGGTTTGCCTTACCAGCTGGGACTTGCAGCTTGATAAAGCCGACGATTTTCTTCGCCATGCTTAGCTCCTTGCGGGTGATGACGCCTGACACAGACTGCGCCAGGCTTCCCGGGGGTTGTAATTAATCAGGTCTTTTCGACTTGATCGAAATCGAGTTCGACAGGGGTAGCGCGGCCGAAAATAGTAACGGTGACACGAACCTTGTTTTTCTCGTAGTTAACTTCTTCGACGTTACCGTTGAAGTCTGCGAACGGGCCGTCCTTGACGCGCACCAGTTCACCCACTTCAAACAACACTTTGTGCCGTGGCTTTTCAACGCCCTCTTCCATTTGCGACAGGATTTTTTCCACTTCGCGCTCGGAGATGGGAGCGGGACGGTTACCGGAACCGCCCAAAAAGCCGGTGACGCGCGGCGTACTTTTTACCAAATGCCAGGTTTCGTCGGTCAAAGCCATCTCGACCAAAACGTAACCGGGGTAAATACGTCGCTCTGTAATTGATTTCTTGCCGTTTTTTACTTCAACGACTTCTTCCGATGGAACCAGAATGCGACCAAACGCTTCTTGGAGTTCAGCGCGTTCAATGCGCTCCACCAGAGCTTTGTGCACGCTTTTTTCCATGCCGGAATAAACGTGAACCACATACCAGCGTTTGCTCATGTGTGCCCTTTATTTCCAGCCCAGCAACAGGCCATAAATGATCCAGCCGAGCCCTTTGTCAATCAGCCACAACAAGATGGCCATAACGGCAACAAACACAAAGACAATACCTGTCATTTGTGTTGCTTCTTTACGGGATGGCCAGTGAACGCGACGCACTTCCGTATAAGCATCACGAGAAAAAGCGACCAGGCGACGGCCTGTATCGCTAAACCAGACGATTAATACGGCGACGATTAAGCTGGCAACAAATACCCCAGCGCGAACCAGTGAATTTTGACCATCCAGAACGGAATAGCCAACAATACCGGCGGCGACGACTAGGACCGCTAGGCCCAGCTTGATGCGCTCGGAACCTCGGTTAACGGTTTCTACGTTGGTATTCGACATATTCCGACGAGTGACGCCACGCGAGGTGGTGGCGAGTGACTGTGGTGGCAGGGGCAGAAGGAATCGAACCCTCAACCTTCGGTTTTGGAGACCGACGCTCTGCCAATTGAGCTATACCCCTATACCGCGACAAACCATAGCGCGCTAAATGCTATGTTTGGCTTTTAGGCAAAAGAGGATATTAACCTCTTTCGCCTAAAATTACTACTCTTTTTTTTACTTGATGATTTTTGCCACCACGCCAGCGCCAACGGTACGGCCGCCTTCGCGAATAGCGAAGCGCAGACCTTCTTCCATGGCGATAGGAGCGATCAGGGACACTTTCATCGAAATGTTGTCGCCTGGCAGAACCATTTCTTTGTCTTCTGGCAGCTCGATGGTGCCGGTCACGTCAGTCGTACGGAAGTAGAACTGAGGACGGTAGCCCTTGAAGAAAGGCGTGTGACGACCACCCTCTTCTTTGGACAGAATGTACACCTCAGCGTCAAAGTCGGTATGAGGCATGATCGAACCGGGCTTGGCCAGAACCTGACCACGCTCCACGTCTTCACGCTTGGTACCGCGCAGCAACAGACCGACGTTATCGCCAGCTTCGCCTTGGTCCAGCAGTTTGCGGAACATTTCAACGCCGGTGCAAGTGGTCTTGACCGTGTCTTTGATACCCACGATTTCGATTTCTTCGCCAACCTTGATGATGCCGCGCTCAATACGACCGGTCACAACCGTACCACGGCCGGAGATCGAGAACACGTCTTCAACAGGCATCAAGAAAGTACCGTCAACGGCACGCTCTGGCGTAGGAATGTAGTTGTCCAGCGCATCGGCCAGAGCCAGAACGGCTTGGCTGCCCAATGGGCCTTCGTCGCCTTCCAGAGCCAGTTTGGCCGAACCCTTGATGATCGGGGTGTCGTCGCCTGGGAAGTCGTACTTGGACAACAGCTCGCGAACTTCCATTTCAACCAGTTCGATCAGCTCTTCGTCATCAACCATGTCGGCCTTGTTCAGGAACACGATGATGTAAGGAACGCCAACCTGACGGCTCAGCAGGATGTGCTCGCGAGTCTGGGGCATTGGGCCGTCAGCGGCCGAGCAAACCAAGATAGCGCCGTCCATCTGGGCAGCACCCGTAATCATGTTCTTGACGTAGTCAGCGTGGCCGGGGCAGTCAACGTGTGCGTAGTGACGGTTAGGCGTCTCGTACTCAACGTGCGAGGTGCTGATGGTGATACCACGTGCTTTTTCTTCAGGGGCGTTGTCGATCTGCGAGTAATCGCGTGCTTCGCCGCCGTATGCCTTGGACAGAACCGTGCAGATTGCAGCGGTCAGAGTGGTTTTACCGTGGTCAACGTGACCGATAGTACCGACGTTGACGTGCGGTTTAGTCCGTTCAAACTTGCCTTTAGCCATGGCAGACTCCTGAAGGGATAGAACGATAGAGAGAAGAGAGATGTGGTGCCCATGACGCGGATCGAACGCGTGACCTCTCCCTTACCAAGGGAGTGCTCTACCACTGAGCCACATGGGCATTCAACTTCAGCCCAGAATGGCCAAAGATTTTAAACCTGGAGCGGGTGAAGGGGATCGAACCCTCGTCTTAAGCTTGGAAGGCTTCTGCTCTACCATTGAGCTACACCCGCAGACTTTTCTTCACCCTCTCCTAAAGCCGCCTTGCTGGCTGACTTTAGAAAAGTGCTGGTGGTGGGAGTTGGATTCGAACCAACGTAGGCGCAGGGCCAACAGATTTACAGTCTGCCTCCTTTAACCACTCGGACATCCCACCCGAAGCGAAAATCGAATTATGGGCATGTTTTGCGAAGTCGTCAAGTCTTTTACGAATAAAACCGAATAATTCGATGAAAATCTAAAAAAAAACTGATTTTGACCGGTTTCCTTACTGGTTTTGCCACTGTCTTGGGGCGCCGGGGATACCATTTTTGAGCGCATTCAAAACCAGACAAACAGGACGGAATGCGGGTAAACACATAGATTTTTTCTTGTTTTCAGGGCTTATTTTTGTAAGAAAAAGATACAAAATCAGGTTTTCCGCTTTTAATCCAGCTTTCAGGCGTCTTCCCTACTCTTTCCTTCTCCTCCTTAAGGTCCTTATCTTGCTGTTTTCTACTGGCTGGAGCGCAAGCAAGCAATCTGAATAATCATGCAACCATGAGCAGTCTCGCAAGCAAGGTTGGATTGTCCAACAGCTTTAGGAAGGGGAAATCCATCATTTCAGAAGTTTTTCTAATCCATCTCCTTCTTGCCGCTTCTTTTTTACAGGAAGCTGCGGACCATTAACAAAACGCGGCTCATAACAACGAAAAAGCCGACCTGTGGTCGGCTCTTTCAATGGCAATCGCATTGTTTGTAGCTTAATGCGGGCCTGGCTCAATCGTCCGTTTGTTCCAGCAAGGACGACAAGCCCTGCTTTTCCAGCAAGGCATTCAGATGTTCCCAGCCATGGAAAGCGATCTGCAGCTGCCCCTTGTCCTTGGCCCCCACCTTCAAGGTCACTTTAGTCCCCAAGTGGTCAGACAACACTTTTTCAAAGCGCTGTACGTCCCCATTGCGACTGGCCTTGTTCTGAGCCTGTTTGTTGGCAGGTTCGTCATCCTCATGCAGGGCACGGGCAACCAGTTTCTCGGTTTCTCGTACCGACAGACGGCGGGCAATCACTTCGTTGGCCAGCATGATCTGACGAGCAGCGTCCATAGCCAGCAAGGCACGGGCGTGCCCCATATCGATGTCCCCGGCCAGCAGCATAATCTGCACAGGCTCTGCCAGGTTAATCAGACGCAGCAGGTTGCTGGTGGTCGAGCGCGAGCGGCCAATAGCCTGAGCAGCCTGCTCGTGGGTCAGCCCGAACTCGTCCAGCAGACGTTTGACGCCTTGTGCCTCTTCCAGCGGATTCAGATCTTCACGCTGAATGTTCTCAATCAAAGCCATGATGGCGGCGTTTTCGTCGCCAACTTCGCGCACCAGGACGGGGACTTCTTCCAGACCTGCAATTTGCGACGCGCGGAAACGACGCTCACCAGCGATGATCTCGTACTTGCCTTTATCCTTACCCGACAAGGGACGCACCAAAATTGGCTGCATCACACCTTGGGCGCGAATGGACTCGGCCAGCTCATTCAAGGCTCCCTCGTCCATTCGAGTTCGCGGCTGATATACCCCTGCCTTCAGCAGCTTAACGGGCAGGTTGGAAGGCGGGCCATCGCTTACCGCCGCTTCGCCCTTTTTCCCTATAGTTGCGATAGCGCCTGTGTCTGCGCCGAGCAAGGCATCCAAGCCTCGACCTAGACCTTTTGGTTTTCGTGTAGCCATGCTTACATTCCTATTGATTCTTGTGTGCCTTATGCCTTATCGCTGCGGGAGTCTTTCTTCAAGCGCTTGATCAGCTCTTTGCCAAAGTCCATATAGGCCTTGGCACCCCGGGAGTTCTTGTCATAGACAATACCTGGCATACCGTGACTTGGCGCTTCAGCCAAACGCACATTACGTGGCACCACCGTCTTGAACACCTTATCGCCAAAATGGGTCTCGATCTGATTGGAGACTTGCTGCTGCAAGGTGACACGACCATCAAACATCACCCGCAGCAAACCAATCAACTGCAGATCCGGATTGATATTGCGATAGACCCGTTTAACCGTATTGACCAGATCCGAGAGCCCTTCCAGAGCAAAGTACTCGCACTGCATGGGGATGATGACCCCATGCGCGCTAGCCAGGCCATTGAGCGTTAACAGCGACAAGGTAGGTGGGCAGTCGATCAGCACAAAATCGTAATCGTCCAGCACCTGTGCCAGAGCCTGTTTAAGTTGTTGCTCGCGCTCTTGCATCTGGATCAGGTCGATTTCCGCGCCCGACAACTCCCTATTGGAAGGCAAGACGTCATAACCACCTGTTTCTGAATGTATCTTTACATTAGCAATGCTTTCATCGCCAATCAGTACTTGGTACAAATTGCCAGACAGGTTGTTCTTATCAATACCGCTACCCATAGTGGCATTGCCCTGGGGATCCAGATCAATCAACAAAACTTTTTTCTTCAGTACCGCAAGTGCAGCGGCCAAATTGATCGCGGTGGTTGTCTTGCCTACCCCACCCTTTTGGTTCGCAATACAGAACACATAGGCACGGGGAGATTTTTCGTCGTTTTTACTCATGATTATCCTTGCTGCACCAACCACACTAGACAACGCTGTGCCTCTAGCTCCGGTACGGTTAATGATTCTATTCGTTCGACTTGCCAGTTACTTTCCGATTGCAATGCGGCTATTTCCAAGTCAGGCTCTTTACCCTTCATAGCTGCAATGCGCCCACCTGGTCGAACATGCCTGCCTGCCAAATTCACGAAATCAAGCAGCGAAGAAAAAGCTCGGGAAACCACAATATCTGCCTGCATGGGTTCCTGCTGCTCTACACGCACATGCATTGCCGACAAATTAGGCAAGGCCAAAGCCCCCACCATTTGTTGAACAAATGCCATTTTTTTCTCAACAGCATCAATGCAAGTAATGTTCCACGTGGAACATGCTGCTGCCAAAACAACACCCGGCAAACCAGCCCCTGACCCTACATCCACAATCCGAACCGATTCTTGAGCCGATTGATTGTGGCCGGCCAGGTAATTCTGAAACGGGCGCACAATAGACAGGCTATCAAAAATATGTTGCACCAGCATTTGATCTGGGTCACGCAGGGCAGTCAGATTATAGGTACGGTTCCAGCGCTGCAACTGATTAATATAATCCAGTAGCTTGCGCACCAAGGCAGGATCCTGATCCAGACCCAAATCCAGCAGGGCCTGATTCAGGCGTTTTGAAAAAATGTCGCTCATACCGTTTGTTTGTTTTTTTGCTTGCGCTTCAGGTGAACCAGCAATAAAGACACCGCCGCAGGTGTCACACCCTGAACACGTCCGGCCTGGCCAATGGTCAAAGGCTTTGCAGCCTTCAAACGCTGCCGCACTTCAATCGACAATCCTTTGATATCGTCGTAATCCAAATCTTCCGGAATGCCCTGCTCTTCCAGCGCTGCCTGACGAGTCACCTCGTCCTGTTGACGCGCCACATAGCCTGCATACTTCACTTGGATTTCAACCTGTTCAACATACACCGGATCGTCCAGACCGGGGCCTGCTACGGGGACACCTTGATCATTGAGTACAGCCATTAGCTTTGCATAGTCCACTTCGGGACGCTTGAGCAAATCGAAGAAAGAGTATTCCCGTTCGATATTTTTGCCTAACAGTGCATTGGCCTGGTCAGCGGGCAAGCTACGAGGGTTCACCCAGGTGCCCTTCAAGCGCTCAATTTCACGTGCGACAGCATCGCGCTTACGGTTGAATTGATCCCAGCGGACATCATCCACCAGCCCCAATTCGCGACCCATTTCCGTCAGTCGCTGGTCGGCATTATCTTCCCGCAGGCTTAAACGATACTCCGCGCGAGAGGTAAACATGCGGTACGGCTCGGTCACCCCACGGGTAATCAAATCGTCTACCAACACACCCAGGTAAGCCTCGTTACGGCGTGGGTACCACTGTTCTTTATCTTGCGCCAAACGGGCGGCATTCACCCCAGCCAACAAGCCCTGTGCGGCTGCTTCTTCGTAACCCGTCGTGCCATTAATCTGGCCGGCAAAGAACAAGCCACGAATTTGTTTGGTTTCCAAAGTAGGATA
Organism: Alcaligenes sp. MMA; assembly: GCF_020907215.1. Taxonomy (NCBI): domain Bacteria; kingdom Pseudomonadati; phylum Pseudomonadota; class Betaproteobacteria; order Burkholderiales; family Alcaligenaceae; genus Alcaligenes; species Alcaligenes sp. MMA. Next base: position 303,197 of record NZ_JAJJPP010000004.1, on the reverse strand, counting down.
CAGAGATCGGGGATCGAAATAATCGTACTCAATCGCGTAGCCGGGACGCATGATACGGGCATTTTCCAAGCCAGGCAGACTGCGCACCATTGCTAATTGGATATCGAAAGGCAGACTGGTGGAGACACCATTAGGGTAAATCTCAGTCGTGCTCAAGCCTTCAGGCTCCAGAAACACTTGGTGGCTGCTCTTGTCTGCAAAGCGATGAATCTTGTCTTCAATCGATGGGCAGTAACGTGGGCCAATACCCTCGATGGTGCCCTGGTCGCTATACATGGGCGAGCGATCCAGGCCCGAGCGAATAATATCGTGGGTACGCTCATTGGTGTGCGTAATCCAGCAAGGCATCTGCTGGGGATGCATGGAAACATCACCCATATAGGAAAACACCGGAATCGGATCACTATCGCCTGGCTGAACTTCCAGACGAGAAAAATCGATTGTGTTGGCATCAATGCGTGGAGGGGTCCCTGTCTTCAATCGCCCTTGTGGCAACTGCAGTTCCCGCAGGCGGTGGGCCAAACTGATGGAGGGGGGATCCCCTGCCCGGCCTGCCGAGTAATTATTCAGACCTACGTGGACCAAGCCATTCAAAAAGGTACCTGCCGTCAGAACCACGGATTTGGCTTTGAACTCCAAACCAATCTTGGTGACAGCCCCTACCACCCGATCACCTTCCACAATCAAGTCTTCAACCGACTGCTGGAACACCATCAAGTTGGGCTGATTCTGCAGAACCTCGCGGATAGCTTTGCGATACAAAGAGCGGTCTGCCTGTGCACGCGTTGCACGCACGGCTGGCCCTTTGGAGCTATTCAGGGTACGGAATTGAATACCGGCATGGTCGGTGGCCAAAGCCATCGCCCCGCCCAGCGCATCCACTTCTTTAACCAAATGCCCCTTGCCAATCCCCCCAATAGAAGGGTTGCAGGACATCTGCCCCAAGGTATCCATATTATGGGTTAACAATAAGGTAGACACACCGGTTCGAGCTGCCGCTAAAGCCGCTTCGGTACCAGCATGTCCGCCGCCTATGACAATAACGTCAAACTCTTCGGGATAAATCATGTCAGAACAGCTAAAAAATAAAAATCAATTATACGATTACCAGCACTGGATGTTCCACGTGAAACACATGAAACCAATATCTGTTCCACGTGGAACACAGTTTTTTGCGTAAATACCACTGTGGATAACTTTGTGGAGAAACAGACCGTTTTTTATCCCCAGGCCCGACTACGGCGCGTGGGTTATGCTTTCAAAGGTTTTTTTTGACCATAACACGCCCAGGAGCGAAGCTATAAAAGGCGCGCTTATCACCCTTAAACCCCATAAAAGTAGCTATCTAAGCGGCTACCCTCCAGCAAGTGGGTAAAGGCAATCCAAGTAGAGAGCAAAATTGTGGATAACAGAACAATCAAAAAAACACTGCCGGATAAATAGGAGCACAGCGCAACAGTCAGGTGACAAGGGAATTTGCGCTGAGCAGGAGAAGGGATGGCTCCCAATTTGCCAATCTGACTACTTTGTCTGCAGACAAAATCAATTAACAAAAAGAGATCCTTCAGACAAGACCAGGCTTGTGAGCGAGACCAGGCAGTGCTTTAAAAAATGCCGTTTTATCTCCGGTCTGTCTGAGAATATGAAGCTTGATTAGACGCTCAGGTTTAAGACACAGGTCTATCAGAAAAATTCCTGCAGTCACAACGGGGCTGCCAGACACACCAGAAAAACAAAGTTCGGACTGTATATAGGGAACAGCTATATCGATGTAAGAAACTGTCCTGAACCCAGGGTTCCACGATCAACGGAAAAGCGTGGAATCTATGGTATTTTCGTCAAGAATTTATCTGATACTACGCCGCCCAACTTTTGCTCAAATCTGAAGCACGGGTGCATTTTTATTATTCCTATCCGTTGACCCATGCAGATCACATCCAAGCTCCCTTCTGTGGGCACCACTATCTTTACTACCATGAGCCAATTGGCCCTGGAGTACAAAGCGATCAACCTCGGACAAGGCTTTCCAGACTTCAATCCAGATCCGGCTCTGATTGAGGCCGTACACCAAGCCATGCTCGATGGTATTAACCAATATCCCGCCATGGCTGGCTACCCTGCCCTGCGGGCAGCTATTGCCAACAAGACACTCGCTCGGTATGGCCACTGTTATAACGTGGATACGGAGATTACCGTTACCAGTGGCGCGACCGAGGCCTTGATGGCCAGTTTTCAAGCCTTTGTGCATGCAGGCGATGAAGTCATTGTCATCGAGCCCTTCTATGACTTGTATATCCCCGCCATCGAGCTAGCAGGAGGTATTCCTGTTACCGTGCCCATGACAGCGCCTAGCGAGTCTGTACCTTACTACCGCGTGGATTGGGAGCGTGTGGAAAAAGCCATCACCAACAAGACTCGCATGCTGGTGATTAACTTTCCGCACAATCCGACCTGTACCCTATTGCAGCCCCAGGACCTGGATGCGTTGGAACAGATTGTAGAAAAGCATCCTTTGATCATCTTGTCCGATGAAGTCTATGAACATCTGACCTTCGATCAGAAAGAACATTTAAGTCTGGCTACCCGTCCCCGTCTGGCGGAACGAGCAGTGATCGTTTCTTCCTTTGGCAAGACCTTCCACGCTACAGGTTGGAAAGTAGGCTATTGCTGTGCTCCAGCCATTCTCAGCACGGAAATCCGTAAGGTCCATCAATACACTGTCTTTACCGTTCCCAGCCCTTTACAGGCCGGTTTGGCCGCTTATATGCAGGATCCTGCTACCTGGGAGCGCCTACCTGCTTTCTACCAGGAAAAGCGCGATCATTTGCACCAAGGTCTGCAAAACACCCGCTTCACACCTATGCCCAGTGAAGGGACTTTTTTCCTATTGGCCAGCTATGAAAATATTTCGGAGCTGTCCGAGTTGGATTTTGCCAAGTACCTGAACCAGAACTACGGAGTAGGCGCGATTCCTGTCTCAGCCTTTTATCTGGAACCCAATTCTGCACAGGCTAACCATCGTTTACTGCGTTTTTGCTTTGCCAAGCAGCACAACACCTTAGATCAGGCTATTGAACGCTTAAAAAAGGTCTAGAGCCTCTCTTCATCTTGTTTTTCAAACCGCCGATAGGCGGTTTTTTTTGCCGCCGGGCCGCCCCAAGGCAAAAAGCTCCCCTTGGGGGGCAGCAAGCGCGAAGGCGCAGCGTGGGGTTTTTTTGTTCCCGATTTTTGTGGACAAGTACGACAGCGCTAATCTGTCCTTTCGCAGCCAGAAAAGACGGATCGCTGCACTGCAAAACATCGCAAGCGTTTTGAGACCCAAAACATGGAACACGGACCACAAAACCCGTGTTTTGCACCCCACAAAGCGTCAAAGGTGAAACAAGCAATTCAGTCTTCAAGAGTCATCCTGTTGATAACTTTGGGGGTAAACCTGATTTTTTGCCCAGTTATCACTTCTTTTCTTTTGATAAAAACAAGCACAAGCCAACGCTACAGCTTCTGCGCTTCAGTCCCCACCATCAGCAAAGAAAACGACTTCAACATTAAAATAAAGAAAAATATAGATATAAAACAAGGACTTATTACAAAACTACGTACTTTTCACTTACTGTCTATCTGTGAAAATACACAGTTCATCAAGCCCTTTCCAACAACGTAAGACGAGTGTGAGCATCAACACACGCCTTACCCACAAAATGTGGATAAGTCAAAAATTCAAACAAGATTGGCCTAGTACAAGCTCCAGGCGCAGCAATCCCTGAAACCATAGTCAATACTTGGCCAAACAAGTCTTCCAGATAGAACTCCCCTCTTTTGCTATCAGATCCTTTATTTGAGTTTTTCTCATACTGACGAAAACCCCCAGTGACTTAATAGCAAAGTCGACCTTGCTTGATGCTGAAAATGAATTTTCAACTTCTGCGGTTCAAATTCCTGCATGCAAAAGTCGCATAAGCCAGCTTCGAGCAAGATCGTGATTTTTGTTCATGGACTGCATCTTAGTCGAGAACTTTTGGCTTGCAAAGGGTTGGGACCTGGCTTGCAAGGAGTTGAACTTATCTTATATAACAAGCACTTAAATCTTTTATTAGAATTAATGGATGGAGGCCTGTTGATAAGTCGAACAAGTGTCTTTAACAACGATAAAACAAGAACTTAGACCTTTTTTTTCCGGGGATAGATCTAACGCTTACCGGTGGATGGTTTAGGTACAACTTTTAGACTTCACAAAGAAGCACCTACTTATGCCTTATGTATCCACACCCTGTTCACAATGCCCTTCCTAGAGCTTATCCACAGAAAAGAAAATTGTAACAGCGAGCAGAAAAGTGAATTTAGCGGGTTGGATACGTAAAACCGGTGTCCGTCATGATGATTTTCTCAGGCCAACGCAAAGCGGCCAGGTGAAAGGCGGAGTCTTCGGGCTCCTGATCTTTACGGCGATCACGCCAGCGAGCCCCAACGGAAAAATCCACGCAAAATGTGTTTTTCTTCGCTCCGTGCCAGGAAAAAGGATCTATATCCTTGAATAACAAGGAGTATTTAGACATTTTCGCTGTCGGCTGAGGAAAAAGCTGGCGCCAATAATGACCAAAAATCACCGGAATATCGTCCTGATAACTGTCCCACCAAGGGGTACGGTCGGAAAAACGCCATCGGTTACCCGCAAAAAAGGGACGATTTGCCGGTCCTTCAGTCCCGGAAGTGAGCAAACGGATGGGGTTGAAGTCATTTTTGATCAAATCGTAGTCAATGTAGGCCTGCAATAACGGCACCAACGCCTCTGGATCTTCGATTTTTTCTTTCCATTCCTGTTTTGCAGCTAGATATTTATCCAGAATTCCTTCTTTTTCTGCATAATTATCTGCTTTACGCTCGCATTCGAAGAAAAAATCAAGAAAATTTTCGCTTTTAACCGATCGAATAGCATCAATTGCTGAATTATTCCAGGCGGCATGCACAATTCTGAGGTCGTTTCTTTCTAATACGATAGGTAATGAGCTTAAAAATTTTTTAATTTCATCTTTATTCTTTGGTTTTACACGCGTAAATGGCGAGTAATTTTTTAAATCTGACTGATATCGTTGGTCAAAATACCAACCTGATCCATCTTTTGCATCGTCTATCAGCAGATTGATTTCATGATTACCTAATATTCCTTTTGCTTTATTTTTATTTATCAAGAACTTAAGGTATTCAATGACTGCCGGACTGTTTGGACCTCGATCACAATAATCTCCCACGAATATCAGACTACGTTGCTCTGGATGAGAGCCATTTTCTTGGTAGCCCAAATTTTGGATCAGTTGTTGCAAGGCCTGAAGTTCTCCATGTACATCGCCGATGATGTCTAAAGAACCTGAAGGTAAGGGCTGTACAAGAAAGTTGGGCATGGGTGAAGATATCTTTATTTAATAATAACTATATATATAACTGGTAATGGATAATGGGTGTCTGTGGATAAGTCGCATAGATGAAAATTTACCTTTAATTTCAGTGATTTATTGAACATTTTTGCCTGTGTACCACCTTGATGGAGTCGGTGGACCAAAACTGGACAAATTTTGAGGTCTACAAAGATAGGTGACTTATCCCCCTTTCATCCACAGCACGTCCACAACAGGCCTTCTTGGAGCTTATCCACAGGGCTTCAAGGCTAGTCGTGGCCTTAAATATAGCTTTTTTGCCCAATCCTTGACTGATTTTCTGGCTGGATCCCCCCTTCAGGGAGCGTCTGGGTGAGCTGAGGTCGGTGTTTGTACCCGTACCCTGTTTGAGCAAGAATTAAGCCTTTATAATATCCACAAACTATTCACTTTCTTATTAACGGTTATTTTTAATAGATTCCATATTTTCATTTTTGGCTTAATCTATTTTGTTAATAAAATTGTGGATTTCTTTGTTATGCAAGCCTGTGGATAAGTTGGCCTATCACGACCGTTATTAGTTTCTCTGGCCCAAACAAACTCCTATCTTTGTGATTCAATATATTGGTTTTGTTTTTCACCCTAGTTTTTATTTTTATCTACAGGAAATAAAAAATTAGCAGTCCGATTTATTGTTTTTAATTGTTAGTTGGATTGTTTTCTTGCTATTCGTCTTTCCTTTATATAGACAGTTTTTTTGTTGATTAATATTTTTTTAAAAAAAAGAAATTAATAAATAATTTGAATCTGTTTATCCCTGTCCTCCAGCTATTTTCTTTGATTATCAGTTGATTTCTTTCTTCGCTTTGTAGATAAATAAAAGAATGGCTTGGAGCAGAGCAATAAACATTGAATGATCAGGTTTAACGGTGGAACCTATCTGCCGACCCGACCCGACCCGACCCGACCCGACCCGACCCGACCCGACCCGACCCGACCCGACCCGGCGTGCTGTGGCCAGCTATGGGCATGTAGATCTGGATGTTTTCTCAGTATTGGATATAAACCCAGATTCTGTCTCGGCCTGCTTCAGCTTCTTTAGCCTGGGCATGCTTGATCGACCGTTCTCAGCCTGGATGCCGAGCGTGGCTTTTTGGCGATAGCGGGTAATTTGTTTAGTCAGCTATCTGCTTTGATAGGACAATCTGCTCACCGTGGAGCTTCCAGGGCATTGGGGCGACAAAGCCTTGAGTTTGAAGCACAGATCGCCGCCACAGTGAGGCAAAACAGGGGCTTGCTTGAGTGCATAGACACTATGCTGCTGTCGCGGCGGGTGGTATCACCCACTTATCTTTAAGGGGTATGTTTTTTCCTTGGCAATAGCAAGGGTATTCTCCTGCTAGCCTGTGGCTTGTATCGCTATAAGAAATAGCGCGAAACCTCCCCTCATGTAACAATTGCCGCCAAGGCTGTTTAATCCTTAAGTATCGTCTCGCTACTCACCCCGTACTTCATGTCTCAACCGAATATCGAAGAAGCCGCTCAGGATTGGCATGGCTTGCTCCAGAAAGTGCCCCTGGCAGTCCGTGCTCATGTGCTGACTATCACTCAAGATAACCAGGACGAGCTTGCGACCCACTTTTATACGCATATGCTCAAGCATCCTGCTGCGCAGGTGTATCTGTCACATGAACAGGTGCACAAGCGTTTGCATCGTTCCTTGCGCAGTTGGTTGGTTCAGTTGTTTTCGGTAGATGAGCACAGTGATATGCAGGACCAGGTCAGGCTGCAAAATCAGGTTGGCGAGGTCCACGCACGGGTGGGGGTACCTGTTCATCTGGTGCTGCGCGGCGCACGCTTGCTCAAGGGGCGTTATGCCCGCTTTTTGTTTGAGTCCTCGACTGTCAGCTCTGAGCAAGCGTGGGAGTGCTTTCGTTACGTTCAGAGCTTTATTGACTTGGCGATGGAGCTGATGAGCCATGCCTATGCCAATTCTCGTGAGCGTAAATCCCGTGCTGAAGAGTCTTATCGCCTGTTTGCCATTGTGCAGAACGCGGCAGCCGAGCGTGGGCGACAGCGTGCCGCACTGCTGGATTGGGAAAATCTCTTTATGTTTGCGATGGCGGTCAACAATGGCGTGACGCCTGCCCCGCGAATTGGAGATTCGGACTTCGGTATTTGGTTCAAACATAAGGGCGCTCATGCGTTTCAGGGCACGGTAGAGAGCCGTGAGATCCTGGATCTGATGAACCTGATTGATACCGAGTTGATGCCCGCGTTCGAACAAGGGGACACGAAAGGACAGATTTCGCGCTTGCATGAGCTGCGTGATCGAACCCGGGCGATTGGTTTGCACCTGGATCGCTTGTTTGAGCAGCAAAACGAGCTGGAGTCTGGCCGGGACGTGTTGACCCGCCTGTTAAGCCGCAAATACCTACCTGTAGTGCTTAGCCGTGAAGTGGGCTATGCCCAGCAGCGGGGGTCGCGTTTTGCGCTGCTGGCCGTGGATATAGACTTTTTCAAACGTGTCAATGATACCTACGGACATGATGCGGGCGACCGCATCTTGCGTCAGTTTGCCGAGCTGCTCAGCAATAGTGCTCGTGCCGGTGATTATGTATTCCGTCTTGGCGGCGAGGAGTTCCTCCTGGTATTGGTCGATGTGGATGGGGATGGAGCGGTGCGTGCTGCCCGCAATTTGCGTCTTCGCATTCATGCGGAAACCTTCCGGGTTGTGGATGGGGAGAGCATGAATATCACTGCCAGTATTGGCGTGGCCCTGTACGATGGCCACCCGGATTACGAGCGTACGTTGCGCCGGGTTGACCGCGCCTTGTATCAAGCCAAAGAAGAAGGCCGCGATCGGGTTGTGTACATTTGACCGGGCACGCTTGCCCACCCTTTTATGTCGTATGGCAGCAACCTGTGCTACAAGTGCGTATTGTTCTGTTCTTGCCAGTGTTTGCCGCCTGATTTCTGACTGTGTGTGGCCTGTGAAGTGCTTGTCCCGGGCCGGATGTGGTGCGATAAACACAATTACATTGAATGGCATCAATGCTTTGGCCTCAGGTTGAAGCAGGATTTGTTTGCGAGCTGATTTTATGCATCCCCGTTTGGCTGTTCTACCCCAGTATCTCCTTCCTAAACAGGCTCTGACCGAGTTTCTAGGCGGCTTGGCCTCTAAGCCCTTGGGCGGGCGTACGACCTGGGCTATCAAGCGCTTTATTGACCGTTACCAGGTCGATATGAGTGAGGCGGAAAACTCCGATCCAGCCAGCTACACTACGTTTAACGAGTTCTTTGGCCGTGCCTTGCGCCCGGGCGCCCGCCCTATCGCGGATACGGCACTGGTCAGCCCTGTCGATGGTGCTATTAGCCAACTGGGGCCTATTCAGGGCGCCGAGGTGTTCCAGGCGAAAGGCCATAGCTATTCAACCATCGCTTTGGTGGGTGGTGACGCCAAGGAGGCTGCTCGCTATCAGGATGGGGTGTTCGCAACCCTGTATTTGAGTCCCAGCGACTATCACCGGGTGCATATGCCTTGCGCGGGTGTTCTCAAGCGCATGATTCATGTGCCTGGTGACTTGTTCTCGGTCAATCCTACGACAGCGCGTGGTGTCCCTGGCCTGTTTGCGCGTAACGAACGTGTGGTCTGCTTTTTTGACTCCGAGCAAGGCCCTTTCGTACTGGTGCTGGTGGGGGCGACGGTGGTGGGCAGTATGGTCACGGTTTGGCACGGTGTGGTGAATGCCTCGCGTGATGGCAAGATTCACGAATGGAATTATGACGGCCAGGGTATCGCCTTGGAAAAGGGGCAGGAAATGGGTCGATTCTTGCTGGGCTCTACTGTTGTGATGCTGTTTCCTAAAGAAAGCGGATACCGCTTTGATCCTGGCTGGCAGCCGCAAGGCGTCATTCGTCAAGGTCAGGCGATGGGCTATCAGGGCTAAACCCTGTTTTCTAATGAGTAAAACCTGTGTTCAAGTGGACACAGGTTTTTTTTTGTCGTCGTGCCGCCCCAAGGCTCGGTGCCCTCGGCAAAAAACTCCCCCTGAGGGGTAGTAAGCCGAAGGCGTAGCGTGGGGGCATGGTTGACGGTTCAGCGCTTAAAAATCAATTTGTATTTAAGGTGTAGGTGGAGTAGGTATGAAAAGGTGGGGGACGATGGTGATCAAGATTTTGGTCTTGTTATTGGTCTTGGTAGTAGCGGTCTGGGGGACGCTTGCACTGCAATTTCAGCTTTCGGCAAGCCTTGGGCGCTGGCTGGCATTGGCCGGCTGGGTCGCGGTGGCTGTACTGAGTCTGTACGCCTTGGGTAAGGGCAAGAACTGGCTCTTTGTTCCTCAGGCGCTGGGCTTTTTGGTGCTGGTGGGCTGGTGGAGCAGTATTGTGCCTAGTAATGACCGGGAATGGGCTCCTGATGTAGCCAGAATAAGCGATGGACAGGTCAATGGTTCGATTGTGACTTTGCACAATGTGCGTGACTTTACCTGGCGCAGTGAGACCGATTTTGACGAGCATTGGATAAGCCAGGACTATGATTTGCAGACACTCAAATCGGTAGATATGTTTCTTTCGTACTGGATGGGGCCAGTGATTGCCCATACCCTGGTGTCTTTCGGGTTTGAAGATGGCCGCCATGTGGTGTTTTCGGTAGAGATACGCAAGGAAAAGCATGAGGCTTTTTCTGCAATAGGCGGTTTTTTCAAAGACTTTGAGTTAAGTCTGGTCGCGGCAACAGAGCAGGATATTGTGCGTACTCGCAGTAATATTCGCGGCGAAGACGTATACATGTACAGCGTGGATTTAGCTAAACCCGCTATGCAGGCCTTGTTCTTGTCGTATGTAAAGCAAGGCCAGCAATTGCAGACTACTCCCCGTTTCTACAACACGTTGACGGCTAACTGCACCACCATTGTTTATGACATGGTCTCCAGGATCGTGGATGGCGTACCGTGGGACTGGCGTGTGCTGGCGTCGGGCTATCTGGACGAGTATGTGTATGGTTTGAATGCTTTGGCACCCGACCATAGTTTTCAGGAACTGAAGCAACTGGGTTACATCAATCCAAGAGCCTTGTCACAGAGGGAAGGGCAGGATTTCTCAGCCCTAATTCGACAGGGTTTGCCTCTCGTAAAGCCCTTTTAAGGCTGTTTTAGGTGCTTTTGTTCCACGTGAAACATATGTTTTTCTTGTTATGATCTAATAATTAGATCGTTTCAAAAACAAAGAAGTAAATAAAACCCCATCATGTAAAAAAACATATGATGGGGTTTTTTATTTCAAATCTCCGGCTTAAGGAATAAGCTTGGCTTGAAAAAAATAAATCTTACTGCGTGAGATCTTTTTCCTGGGGCGGCTTAAGGAGTTGCCCGCCACTGCACTAGTTGCTCTAGCGTCATGGTGTTGCCACCACATACAACAACCAGAATATTTTTGTAAGGGGCTAAGGCCTCGTGATCTAGATACAAGGTCGATAACGCTGCGCCGCATGCGGGTTCCACCAGAACACGATGGTCGGTCAGAAAACGTAAACAAGCGCTGACGGCCTGGGCATCACTGACCTGAATGCAGGTGGTGGGTTGGGACTGGCTAACGGCATATGCCTGATCGCAAACACGAGGAGCTGCCAGCGAGGTGGCAACCCCGCTGACCTGGCTTAGTGTGATGTGCCGGCGTTGCCGCACTGATTCGCCCAGGCTGGCTGTGCCCTCGGTTTCGACAGCAATAATGGTGGTCTTGTCCCAACCCTGCTCTCGCAGACCTTGGGCGACGCCGCTTAGCAAGCCTCCTCCCCCTACCGCCAGCAAGACGGCATCGGGCTGCACGCCCATTTGGGCTACTTCAGCAATCAGGCTGGCATGGCCTTCCCAAAGCAAAGGGTCGTCAAAGGGATGGATCAAGGCATCATCTTCTTGCACCAGGGTCAGCGCATATTCATGGGCTTCCTGCCAGTTCTTGCCGACCACGTGTAGTTCGGCTTTTTCCCGTTGAATCAGGCGTCTGGCGTGTTCGCTGGTGCTTTCGGGAACGACGACAAGGGTGGGTATGGTGAGCCGGCGCCCGGCGTAAGCGACAGCAATCCCTGCATTGCCACCCGAGGAAATGATAAAGCGTTTCTTGTTTTGTTCAGCGTGATGCTGGCATAGGTGCCCAATACCGCGAATTTTGAATGATCCGCTAGGTTGCAATGCATCCATTTTCAACCAGATTTGTTTGCCTAGTGGTTCGCTCAAGGCATGTGAGTAAATAAGTGGTGTCTCAAGGTGAAGAATCATTTCTTATCGTTCCAGATTTTATAGTGATCTGTGGGGCATGATAAGTGCTCAAGGCCCTGTTCACCCCATTTTATCGGTCTGAAACATATGTGGCTGAAAATATTGAGCAGTGTCTGGTGGCGGTCAGGTCAAGCGTGCGGGAAACGATTTGGTAAGGATGTTTATAGCAAAGAGCCTGGGTTCGGTAACTGCCCTCGTTCTTTGCACCCAGTCTCTTTATTAGCGTTTAATGTGAGGCAGCTTACTATCTGTCTGATAGTCTGCACCTTCTTACAATTTAGCTTCTTCGGAACCGTAGTGTCCAAGCTAAATCAAGGGCTTATCTGATAAAATGCTAGCCAAACTGCCCGACTCAAGACCTCTTTCTACATAGGATTCAGGCCCGGTCTTAAGCGTTTAATTTTAGGTGCGTGATACGCGCAAAAAACCATTCCAATCACTCCGGCCATAAAGCAGGGTTGTTTTTTGCTTTGCCTGATCGGAATAAAAACAATAATAACCAGAACTTATTTCTAGAAAAGGCGCTGTTGTAGCGGCTCTTAAAGGAATAAAGATTTTGTTATGAAAACTGCTACCAGACCTGCTGATATATATATGCGTTTTTTGCAGCTCGCCGATTCGCTGCATACCCTGCCTTGCTTGCCCTGCCTGGACCCTCTTGAAGAGCGTATCTTGGTGCTGGTTGCCAAGGCGTCAAAAGATTGTTTGCGTTTGTCGGTACGCGATGTCATGGCCGTAGAGCGGCTGGGATCGCCAGCGACCATACACACCCGGCTCAAGTCCATGCGCGAGAAAGGCTGGATCGTTCTCAGTGATACGGAGGACACGCGCCGCAAACAAGTTGATTTGAGCCAAGCGGCCTTGCTGCATTTTGACCGTCTTTCTGCCTGCCTGTTAGAAGCGGCCAATGTCTGATTGCACCAATAATGCGGTGATGCATTGTGTGTAATTCCAGTATCTGTAGACAATAAGCTTTTGGCTTGAAGCGAATGCGTTGGACGCGTTCGGGTCCAGGCAATGGAATGCAAACACGCATTTATCCAACGAGTCCGCATGCTCAGCACAAAAAAGAAGGGATAAAAACAAGACGCTTGCTCCAAGATTTACCTGCCTGTAAAGAGTCTATTTTTCTATACTCAGGGTTCATATTGAATTTCCAGGCTTGGAGGCAGAATGCGCTTACCCATCTATCAGGTCGATGCCTTTACTGACACCTTATTTGCAGGCAACCCTGCTGCCGTGGTGTTGTTGTCCGAGTTCCCTGACGATGCCTTGATGCAGTCGATTGCGGGAGAGAACAATCTGGCGGAAACCGCCTTTCTGGTACCACAAGGCCAGGACTTTGGTCTGCGCTGGTTCACCCCTACGGTAGAAGTGCCCTTGTGCGGTCACGCCACCTTGGCCAGTGCGGCAGTCGTACTGCAGCATGTGCGTCCCCAGGATAGCCAGGTGGTATTTCATACCCTGAGTGGTGCGTTGACGGTGCGTCGTGACCGGGGGGCTTATGTCATGGACTTGCCTGTGCGCCCTGTTATCCGTGTGGATGACAATCCGTTGCTGGAAAAAGCCTTGGGTACCAAGGTTGCGCAGTTGTGGCGTAATGACTTCACCCATTTGGCCGTGTTGGAGACGGAAGCGCAGGTACGAGAGCTGCAGGTGGATACGGCGGCCATGCTGGCCAGCGGTTGTGAAGGGTGTATTGTGACTGCGCCAGGCTCGGGCCAGTTTGATATCGTCAGCCGCTTTTTTGCGCCTGGTCACGGTGTTGAGGAAGACCCTGTTACGGGTTCGGCGCACTGTGCTTTGCTGCCTTACTGGGCCCCTATTCTGGGGAAAAACCATTTGCTGGCGTTTCAGGCTTCTTCTCGAGGCGGGGTGCTCGATTGCTCTTTAGAGGGTGATCGCGTGTTTCTGAAGGGGCAGGCCGTCATGTATATGGAAGGCCATATTCAGGTCGGTTAAGACGGCCTAAGGCGTTATAAGCAGGCCTGGCATTGCTGTTCCCCTGTATGTAACGCCCTTTCCTTGCAGCAGTACCGTGCTATCAGCACAGCCGTTAGAAAGACAAGCCAGCGTATTTTGGTTCGGTTTTCTTTATGACGGCTTTTTATGTTTTTTTGATCTCTTATGATTCCTGTTGCGCCCTTCTCCTCGATACTTTTGCTGATTCTTACGCTTGGCCCGATCGCACTGTTTTTTCTGTTGGTCTGGGCGGTTTCGCTTTTAGTGCAGCCACGACGCCGGGCAAACTTTAAGAAAAACCCCTGGCCGCGAATCCTGTTTTTGCTCCCCTTGTTGGTATTGGCGGCTTACTACAGCGTTTTTCAATGGGAGAGCTATCGGTTTGAAAAAAAGCAGCAACAGGAGCTGGCTAGCCGGCAACATGTTTTAAAAGAGCCGGGCCGCTTTGCCGGGGTGGATATGCCAAGCGGAACAGAGCTGGAATTGAGTGTGTGGGGCGACCCAGACAGCGTGTCCTGGGCCCGTTTTCCAGAGGCTGTGAAGATAGGCAACGCTCTTGTATTGTCATTTGAGCGCCCCCGGCCCGATCTGCAAAACTCCAGTTGGAAACTGCATCTGGCAGGCGATGCAACGCTGGAGGGTTGGCAGTGTGATGGCAATCAAGTGCTTGAAATGGAACAAGATCCTACGGAAATGAACGGCTTTCGTTTTGTCAGCTGTTTTTTGGCCAAAGGCAATCAAATTACAGGCTGGAGTCCTTATGCGGCGGCCGCCAATATGAGTACGGCTCCAGACTTCGTTCTGGAGCTACCTGCGGGTACTTTGGTGCAGTCCAGACCCGCTGGGACCTTGTATACGAATGGAGAGCGGGATCAGGATCGCTGGATGGTGCGCGTTGAGGCAGAGGGCTTGCAGGTCCGTGCCTGGAACTTGCCGTTGGAGCGCGCTTATTTCTCGGTCGATAAGAATAAAGACCTGCTTTATCTCTCCCAAGCGCGATTGGCCCAGGAAATTCAATTCGGTGGATTTCCCTATTTGGCCGGTACGCGTGTGTCTACACCCAACTATCGTTTTTACCCGCAGTGGCCCCTTTTATTGAAAATGGTATTGCCGGCGGGTGAGGGTTCGGATCACAGTAAAGAACAATTCCACGAACTGCTCAGCGGCCAAATTTTGGACGATTTTCACTAGTTAACGGCCTGATTTTGGCTTTTTTTACCTGTAATCTGCATTTTTTTTGTGGTGAGTGTAATTAAATAAGGCGAATTTGTTTTGATTAGCTCAATTTGAGTTAATGTAAGCATTTGAAGCGTTTGTATAAAATAAAAACGTAACGTTTTCAAACGTTGACGGCTAGACAGCTAAAAAGTTGGTGGCTACTGGTTTCCTTTCCTGAGGTTTTGGGCTCGAGCGGCAGGGACTTGCCGCCACGCTGAAACCACCCTATTGCTGGCGTAACTGAACAAGGTTAGATGCCGCTATGACGACATATCAAGGGGAGCTGCTGGAGCATACGCAGGCTCACGCACAAGCTGCTTATTGGTTTACTCGCTTGAACTCCGGCGAGGCGACTGCAGCCGAATTACGAGAGTTTGAGGATTGGCGTCGTGACAATCCAGAAAATGAACGTTCATATCGATACATTTGCTATTTTTGTGACGCCAGCCTGGATGCGCCCGAGCATGAAATCCGCCGTTTATTGGCCAGTTCGGGTGAGAAGGCGGCGTTGCTCAAGCCTTATCACCGAGGTCTGCTGGCCGGTTTGTTTGTTTTGGCCTTGGCGCTGACGGTGTTTTTCTTTTGGCCGGAGCGGGTACTACGACAAGAGCATCTGATTTCGGGGGCACAAACGCTGGAGCAGCGGTTTGTGGATGGCGCGGTGGTGCAATTGGGCCCCGACTCCGCTCTCGAAATCCGCGAGTACGAGGACAGGCTGAATCTGCAACTGTTACGCGGTCAGGTCACTTTGCTGCTGGCTGACCCCACACCAAAGAGCGTGACGGTCTTTTCCAGCTTTGCGCAGGCGCGTAGCAACAAGGGACAGTTTTCGGCCTTTTTGAACAGCGATCAAATGACGTTTGCGGTGGATACAGGTTCGATCGAAGTCTCCAGTGGAACATGGTGGCGCCGACAGATTCGGGTCTTGATTCCCGGTCAGTATCTTGATGTTGACCGGTGGTCTGGCATGAAACGGGTTCAACCCGCTCCTGTATCTCCCAATGAGGCCGACTAAAAGTCGGCCTCTTACATTCCAGCGCGTTTAGAACATCCAGTTCAGGAACAATTTACCGTTTATATCGGCCCGGCTATCCCCAAGTAAACGGGTATTGGCCGACAGCCCTAAACGCAGGCGCTCGGATTGTTGCAAGCTGATGCTGGTTCCCAGCGATAAAGCATGACGATCCACTCGCGCATAACGCCCCTCAAAACCCACAGACTGGGCACTGGCAAAAGCCGCTTCCTGAGTCTGATGACGGCTTAGCAAAGCCTGCTCCCAAGCGATGGAGAAGGCTGTTTGCAATTGGCGATCCTGGCTTAAATTCCAGTTTTGGCGCAGGGCCAGGCCAAGCGAAGCCTGTAAGGCATGTTGACGGCTGGAATCCAAACGCAGGCGGCTGGCGGCATCGCCACTTTCTTCCAGCCCTGGACGACGGTAATGGAGATAATCCAGAGCCAGAACCGGGCCGATGCTGCCGTTTTCACCTAGCGCCCAGTTGTAGCCAGTCTGTACCCCCAGCGAGAAGGTATGGCCTGTCCAATCTGAAGCAGGACGCGCCTGATAGCCCGCAAAGCTGATAGTGCGGTTCATCTTGCCTTGTTCAATACCCACACGTAGCTGAGCCAGACCGTTCCAGCCTTCCTGGCTGTAGGCACGATAGCGGGCATGGACACCCAGGCCCAAGCCAGTCAGCTTGCTTTTGGCCTGGAAGGGGGCGTCTACATTGACGCGTTGTTCGTTGGCATTGCCGTGTACGCCCAGACTCCAGTCACTGCCCTGAGCGCGATGTTCTGCCCCCAGCATCACCCCATAGGTTTGGCTGCGGTGGTCAACATCGTTGCTGCCCAACTGCCAGTGGTAGCGGCCACCATAGGTTTGGATGAAGCTTTGCCAGCCGCTCTTATCGATACCGTCGGTTTGACGCAGTTGTTCGGACACCAACTGTTCGCGGCGCAAGGAAGCGGCGGTTTGGGCGGCGTAGGCACCTGTACTTAGCTGATCCAGGGCTAGACCAATATCGCTGCCATCTGCACGCGAGAAGTCCATGGCTTGATACACGGCTGCCAGGGACTGATTACCCGAGGAAGCCTGTGCCAGGCTGGTACCGACAGCGGCGGCATTGGGCGATGCAGCGTATTGGGCATACGCATTCTGATGACGGCTGACAGTCCAGCCATCACCGGTACTTTCCACATTCAGGGTGGGGGATGCCAACGTGGCGCTGAGCACCGCAAACTGCCCTTGTGTCTGGCTGGCAGTGAACACCTTGTCCTGATTCAAGGTCCAGCCGTTTTGATACCAGTCTGGCTGCAGGTCCACGTTCAACTCGCCATCGAGCTGAGCCAGGCCCTGCACATCAATATGATCATTCTGGGTGGTCGAGGCTTCCACCAGAATCCGGCCATTGGCGCCTTGGACAAAATTGCCCTTGATCGTCATGTTCCCGTAGGAGTTTCCGGGGCTGAGTGTGCCGTTATTGGTGAAGTTGTATTCAGGGTTGAGGGTGAATTCGCTATTGCCATACAGGGTCGCGCCCTGATCCACGCGCAAGCCGTACAGCTCATGCTGGCCATTCAAGGACGTTGCGCCCCCGGCAATGACGACCGCCAGACTGTTCAGGCCCTTGATATTGCCGTCATAACGCATCTGGAAGCTGGAGTCGGCAGCGCTGGTCGCGCGCCCATTCTCATCGGCTTTTTGACCAAAGCTGATGCGGGTCAGCAGCGGTTGCTGGTCGGAGTCGCGGCGCTTGTAATCCGAGGTAATGTCACCTGTGATTTGTGCACCCTGCAAAATATTGATGTTCTGTACCCAGGCATTGTTCGCGATATGGATGGCCGCCTTCTGACCCGATAAGGTGCCGGACAAATCGTAATTACTGATCAAGGCACCTTGCAATATCTCCGGTACAGCGCGTAGCTGACCTTTAGCCATGAGCATCCAGGAGCCGTGATATTCATCGTCGCTGCCCATGGCGTTCTGGCCAAAATCGAATAAGGCTCCGACGCCATCCTGGCCATCTGCCCGGACCTCTCCTTGCTGGACAATATGGTGATGGCGGCCATAGCTGAACTGCAGGCCACGACCATACCAGCCCTGGGCATGAATACGCGTCGCCTCGGGAATGATGAGCGTGTTTTCGCTACCATCCACACGTACACCGACCCCGCCTGGCCCGGCTGTCAGTAGATCCGCCGCTTGGGTAATGGTATTGCGTTCGCCATAAATGTGCAGACCCAAGCCTTGTGTGGCCATGTTGTACTGACCGGGCAAGTAGGCTGTGCCGTCTTCATTGCGCGCAAAGTAGCCATTGGTATTGTTCAAGGTGACGTCGTCGCCATAGACCGAATAGCCAAAGAAGTTGCGGCGATCAATGCTCAGCCCGATGTCTTGCAAGGCGGCAATTTCAGCTTCCATCAGATTCACGTAGTTGCGATAGGTCTGATGGCTCATCAGGCTGTTGCGCAGCTCGGTGTGGCTCATGTAGTTGCGGTCCACTCCATACTGTGGCTGGTCGTGGAAGTTCAGGATACTGACGGGAATGCCCGGCATGGCGCCATTCAGGACTTCCTGTACGTGATCGCCGGTGAAGTAGCCCTTGTCCTGGCGCAGATCAAAAGCGTCTGGGTCATACGGATTGGTGCAAACTGAACACAGGATTTTCTGCCCAGGGCTGGGGGCTCGACCCTGATCATCGCGCAAACCCAAGGCCCAGGGGCTGAGGTCATTTTGGAAGAAGGGGTCGGGTGGATCGAAACTGTCTGCAGGCAGGTTGTCCGTGACCGTGTTGCTGATGCCCAAGGCATGGGCCAGCTCGTGGAAAATCACTGCGTTGTAGTCAGCCTTGCCAGTTAAGGGCAGTTGGCTTGGGTTGACCGGAGCCGTATCCAGATCAAGCTTGCCGACGCTGATAACGGCATCGGGGTTATTCGGATCGCCCTGGAATATTCCCTGCAAGCGCGCTTGCAAGGCCGAGATGGTGAAGTTGGGATGGTCAGGGTTGTAGAGTGAAGCACCGTAGGCATTGGCGTTCTGGTCATTCATGGTGCCCAGATTGATCACAGCCGGTGTGTACCCTACGGGCAAATTAATGATTTCGGCCCAGCGCTCCAGCGCGGCACGAATTTTCAGTCGACCATTCTCGTCAATATTCCAGGGGGAAACGCGTGGATCGGATTGATCCGACGTATCGTAGCCCCCATCATCAGGTCCATAGATCCGCAATTCAAAGGCCTGCTGGCCTTGTTTGTTCAAAATGGATTCTGTCTGGTAAGCATGGGCGCTGCTGGCCCAGCTCAAGGCCAGCAGGGTGTGGCCTAGTAGCGCTTTGATTTTGAAGTCCATGTGATTCAGATAATGTGAAGACAATGGTTAGGGGGCATTTTTTATATAAAAGTAAATAAAAGTGTCTTTTCTTGCTACTTATTTCTGAGCTGTGCCGAACATCTGAGTAAAAGGCGCAACACCGGGTGCACACATCACGGTAAAGAATGACCGGGTTGCAGCCGTAACCTCTAAGGAATAATGTGTACAAAAGAGGAAAGTATGACCATAGAGATTAGTGGACAGGGTTTAATACATAGACAAACTATGCCTGTGGCCGAGCCATTAAACGCGACGGCCATGACGCCCCCTGTGGTGCCCGAGCAAGAAGAGTCTGGCTCCATAGACTCATCGGGACGTATCAAGGTGCACCTGTCTCCCATGGGAAAAGATCTGTCATTGACCAGTCAGCAAGCTCAGAAAAAGGGTCGTGACAAGGATATTGATAGCAGTTCTTTGCCCGATGGCATCAAGGACATACTTAAACGTATTCGTGATCTGAAAGAGCAGATTCAACAGAAACTGATGGAGCTGCAGCGTATCCAGGCCAGCAACAAAAGCAGCGAAGCGGAAAAAAAGCAGGAATTGGATCGTGTGCAAAGCGAGCTCAATAGCTTGAACGGTGCTTTATCCAGTGCGCATGCCATGTTGAACAAGGTCATGGACGACATTGAGTTGGACGGTGATGCCCGTATGGAAGTTGGGGATTTATTGATGGCGTAAAAAAAAACCGTTCAACTGGTTTTGGGAGCCCTTGGGGGCGCAGGCGGGTGTGCCTAGGCGGTAGGCCTGCATGGACATGGGCTGCGCCCCTTTTTTACTTTAAGCAGCCAGGGGCTGCTTTTGCTGACGCTCAAGGCTGGTTTGCCACCGTCAAAGCTCGCGTAATTTTGCAGTTGAGCTGATGCGGAGACATCAAATTGGCGGTGACTTGTGCCTTGGTGCGAATGATGTAGGCGGTCGAGGGGTTCAAATCAATGCAGTACACCACCAGCGAGCCGCCCCCCAAGGGAGCCGAGCCAATATAGACGCCTAACTGATCGCTGGCTGTGGAGTCATTGTGCTGCTGGAAGCCCTCTCGCGCTGCTGTCTGCTGAACCGTATTGAGGCACTGGGCCACGCTGAGACGGGAGACGGAACGCTGTTCTGCCTCCAGCTCCAGAGGTATCAGTTCTTGAGCCTGTACTACCCCAGCGCCATGAATCAAAGCCGCCATCAAAACCCACTTGTTGAGTGTGCGCATGATGCCCTCCCGCAGGAGACAATGGAGTGTTCAGCATAGTCCTGATTGATCAGGGCAGGCTTTGATAGTGCTTAATTCAGGGACGAATGTCGGGTTTTTACTGAGGTGGGGGCAAGCCGTGTGGGAGTGATCAGCTTAGTGATCAGCTTCCGAATTTGAGGAGCCTAGTTCTTTTATTGCTTTATCAAAGTCACTCTCAAACAAGCGATCTTGTATGACGCGATATTTCTCGAACTCGCTTTCAGCATGAGTCTGGGCCAGCTTGGCAGAAATCTTGCCGCTATCTTGCAGAATTTCCCGGTCATCGAATTCCAGAAACATATCCAGGCGTTTGGCCCAGTCTTCCATGGTCATGGGAATTTTGCGGCGGGCACGGTTTTCAGCCAGCTCCAGATAGGCATTGACGATGCGCCCCAAGGCATCCAGCTCGTCTTGTTTCAGGTAGTTCTTGGCAATACTGATGTCTGTTTTCAGTATTTTGCCGTCGGGAGCATTGGCCCAGGAGGTAAGTCCCATATGGGCTTGGCTGCTGTCGGCACGCTGATGAACAAGCTCTGCTGCAGTTTGACCGTGAATGGCGTAATGCAGCTTGTTCTGCACTTTGGCAAAGAAGGTTTTACTGGTTGGGGCGTTCTTGTTGTAGTCCACGCTGGTTGCGTAGATATCGGTGATCTTCTGGTAGAAGCGTCGCTCGCTCAGGCGAATTTCGCGGATTTCCGCCAACAGCCGCTCGAAGTAGTCCTCGCCCAGGAAACTGCCGTTTTCCATGCGCTGGCGATCCAGCACATAGCCCTTGATGGCGAACTCACGCAGGACGCCGGTCGCCCACTGGCGGAACTGCGTTGCGCGTATGGAGTTGACCCGGTAGCCGACAGAGATGATGGCGTCGAGGTTGTAGAACTGGGTCTGGTAGTTCTTGTCGTCACTGGCAGTTATCCGGAATTTCCGGATAACTGTTTCCGCGGTCAGTTCCTGGCTGGCAAAGATGTTCTTCAGGTGCTCGCTGACGGTGCGCACATCTACCCCGAACAGCTCAGCCATCAACTTCTGCGACAGCCACAGTGTTTCGTCCTCATAGCGGGCTTCGATGCTCTGTTCGCCGGCCTGGCCAGTGAAGATCAGAAATTCAGTAGTGCTATTTCGAATCAGCTTCTTGCCGCTCATGCCTAGTTCCTCTGCACATCAATGGCTCAGTCTTTTGATGAGGTCACTTCCCAATACAAAAACTGGAGAAAATCTCCCCCAGCAAATCATCGCTGCTGAACTCGCCGGTAATTGAGCATAAATCCAGATGTGCCAAGCGCAGTTCTTCGGCAAACAGGTCCAGCACTTGATCGCTGTGCGTAGCGTGCTCTGCGGCCAGGCCCAGGTGGTATTCTGCGCGCTCCAAGGCGCGCAGGTGTCGTTCCCGCGCCAGCCAGGGGGATTCACTGCCGGGGTTCCAGCCGGCGATATCCAGCAAGGTGCGGCGCAGTGTGTCCAGACCTATATCCTTACGGGCAGAAATCGGTAGCACGGTGGCGCCGCTTTCCTGTGCAGGCAAGGCTGCCTGTTGTTCTGCTGTCAGCAAGTCTATCTTGTTATAGACGCGCAGCACGGGTACATGTGATGGCAGGCGAGTGGTAATGGCACTGTCCAGCTCGTCTTGCGGGTTGCGAGCATCGAGCAGGTGCACGATCACGTTGGCTTTGGCGATTTCGTCCCAGGTACGGGCGATACCGATGCGCTCGACGGTGTCCTCGGTGTCACGCAAACCGGCGGTATCCACAATGTGTAGCGGGATGCCGTCAATGTGGATCAGCTGCATGACACGGTCGCGGGTGGTGCCGGCAATATCGGTCACGATAGCCACGTCCTCACCGGCCAGTGCGTTGAGCAGGCTGGATTTGCCCACATTGGGCTGACCGGCCAGTACAACGTGCAGGCCCTCGCGCAGAATCGCCCCCTGACGCGAATGCTGCAGGATGCGTTCCAGCTCGTCCTGTATGCCTTGCAGGGTGGCCGCCGCCTGGTATTTTTCCAGGAAGTCGATTTCTTCTTCGGGAAAGTCCAGCGTGGCTTCCACCAGCATGCGCAGGTGAATGATGCGGTCAGCCAGGGCGTTGACCTTATTGGAAAACACGCCCGACAGGGAGGCGACGGCACTGCGGGCAGCGGCCTCCGAGGAGGCGTCAATCAAGTCGGCCACGGCCTCGGCCTGAGCCAGGTCCAGTCTGTCATTCAAGAAGGCGCGTTGGGTGAATTCTCCCGGTTCAGCCAGTCGCAGGCCCTGATCTTTACCTGCTTCCAGGCAGCGATCCAGCAGGCGGCGCAGAACAGCCGGGCCGCCGTGGCCTTGCAGTTCCAGCACATCTTCGCCGGTATAGGAGTGCGGGCCTTTAAAGAACAGTGCAATGCCCTCGTCGATTGCCTCGCCTTGTGCATCCTTGAAGGGCAAAAAGTGGGCATGACGCGCTTGCAGCGTACGGCCAAACAGGGTGTGGATCAGAGCATCAAGCTCTTTGCCGGACACACGGATGACACCAATACCACCCCGGCCGGGGGCGGTGGCAATAGCCACAATAGGGGAAGAGCTGGACATGGTCAGATCGATCAAAGAGGCGGAACAGAACCGTATTGTAATGGAGCAGGTAGACGGTTCGGGCTTGGGGCGCTAAGCCTTGTTGGTATCTGAAACGCTTGTGTTTATGTCCCTGTGGCCTAGGCTCTTGAGAATCAGGCAATCAGGCAATCAGGCAATCAGGCAATCAGGCAATCAGGCAATCAGGCAATCAGGCAATCAGGCAATCAGGCAATCAGGCAATCAGGCAATCAGCCAATCAGGCAATCAGGCAATCAGGCAATCAGGCAATCAGGCAATCAGGCAATCAGGCAATCGGTTGTGTGGGAGAACCTAAAAAGGGCCAGGGCAAACAAAAGGCCTTTGGACGTGTCATCAAAGCGACTGAGGCCAGCCGTCTGCGCTTCTTTGAGCCTAGTGATTGTTCACACAAACCACCAGAATCTCCACGCTTTCCCCGTGTTCGCACAGATACAGGTGACCCAGATTGCTTTTGAAGTAGATGCTGTCGCGCGCTTGCAGTACATGCCGGCGGCCGTCCTGGAACTGCATGGTCAACTGCCCTTCAATGACAAAAATAAATTCTTCGCCTTCGTGTTGGCTGAAGTCGCTGGCATCGCGCGGTTTACCGGCCAGCACGCGCCCGTGCATGGGCGTCATTTTTTTGTTGATCCATTCCGATGCCAGCATGCCGTATTCATAGCGGTGAGCATGGTAGGTTACGGTGCGTGAAGCCCGTCCCACCAGGATGTCCATGCCGGACTCGTTCTGATCACGAGGCGTCTTGAACAGGTCGGACAAATCCATTTTCAAGGCCCGGCTGACGGCCAGGAATTTCTCGTAGCTCAGGCCAATCAGGCCGCGCTCTGCCTTGGACAGGGTGGACAAAGACACATTGGATAAACGTGCCAACATGAGCAGGGTCAGGCCCTGACGCTTGCGTTCATCACGTATGCGCGCCCCCATGGCTGTCTTGCTTAATAAGTTGGGGGTGGTGTTAACCAAGTCTTTTGTCATAACCGAAAGAAGTAATAAACAACATTCTTATAAATATTATTGATTTTCTTATAAGAAAACTCTGTCCTATTGTATAGAACTACACGCTTTACGTTGGGAGAAAGAAGGCATGACTGCGTTGTTTGATCCTACTGCTTATCCCTCTACCTCGGTGGAATGGATAAAAAAACTGATTGCTTATGATACGACAAGCCGGGAATCCAACCTGGAACTGATTCACGACGTACAGGCCTATTTACAGCAGCAAGGGCTGGAAACCGTGCTGACGCATGACGCCAGCGGCCGCAAGGCCAATCTGTTTGCCACTATTCCGGCAGCCGATGGCACACGTACCGGTGGCATTGTTCTGTCGGGCCACACTGATGTGGTGCCCGTAGATGGCCAGAACTGGAGCAGCGACCCCTTCAAGGCTGAGGTTCGTGACGATCGTCTGTATGGCCGTGGCACGTGCGACATGAAAGGCTTTGTCGGTGTGACCCTGCAATTGGTTCCTGAGATGTTGGCAACCAGGCTGGCCAAACCCATCCACCTGGCCTATTCATACGACGAAGAAGTGGGTTGTGTGGGTGCGCCTGTCATGATTGATGATCTGGTCCGTCGCGGCGTTCAGCCCGAAGGTTGCGTGGTGGGCGAACCCACCAGCATGCGTACCATCGTGGCACATAAGGGCATTAACGCCTATCGCTGCCGCGTACATGGTCATGCCGCACATTCCTCGCTGACCCCTAAGGGCGTAAACGCGATCGAACATGCGGCACGCATCATCACGGCTATTCGTGATCTGGCCGACGACTACAAGAGCATGGGCCCTTACGACCACGATTTCGACGTGCCCTTCACCACCTTGCAGACCAGCATGATCCGGGGCGGTATCGCCTTGAATACTGTTCCTGACCTATGCGAATTCGAGTTTGAATACCGCAATCTGCCCGGTGTGGACCCCGAGCCGATCTTGCAGGAAATCCGTGAATTCATCGATCTGAAAGTCCTGCCCGCCATGCGCCGTGAGCATCCCGATGCTGTGGTGGAGCTGGAAAAGCTGGCTAGCGCCCCCGGCCTGAATCCCGAAGAACAAGCTGCCATTACCAAGCTGGTACGTGAACTGACGCGGGACGACACGGTACGAAAAGTGGCCTATGGCACAGAAGCAGGTCTGTTTCAGCAAGCCGGTATTCCTTCGATTATTTGTGGCCCCGGCAATATCGAGCAGGCCCACCGCCCTGATGAATACGTGGAGTTGGCCCAGGTGGAGCAGTGCGAGCAGTTCTTGCGTGCTCTGATTCGCAGCCAGGCCGTGACCGCTTAAAAACAGACAAACAGGTTTCAACGCAAACCCATGACAACAGAAAAAGTTACCCAGGAAAATGTGGTGCAGGCGCACGAGCGTCTGCGTCCCTATGTGCGCCAGACGCCCGTGTTTGATTACCTGACCGGGCGTCTGGATAGCGCCGTCAATTTCAAGTTCGAGCATTTGCAGGCCTCGGGCACCTTCAAGGCACGTGGTGCTTTCAACAACTTGTTGAGCTTGTCTGAAGAGGCTCGCCAGCGAGGGGTGACCTGCGTGTCGGCCGGCAACCACGCCGTGGCCGTGGCCTATGCTGCCCATCAAATGGGGGTGAAAGCCAAGACTGTCATGATCAAGACGGCCAGCCCGGCACGGGTAGCCTTGTGCCGTGAATATGGGGCTGAGATTGTCTTTGCTGATAACGGCGAGCAGGCGTTTGAGCTGGTGCGCCAGATTGAAAAGGATGAACAGAAAACCTTTATCCATCCGTTCAGCACCTACCCCACCGTGCTGGGAACCGCCACGCTGGGCTACGAGTGGTTGCAGCAAGCGGGCAAGCTGGATGCGGTGCTGGTGCCCATTGGTGGTGGTGGTTTGGCTGCGGGTGTCTCGGCTGCCGTTAAGCTGTGGCAGCCTGATTGCGTGGTCTATGGCATTGAGCCGGTAGGCGCAAACGTCATGGCACTAAGCCGCCAGGCAGGCGAGCCGCAAAAAATCGGTGCCATGCAGTCCATCGCAGACAGTCTGATGGCCCCCCATACCGACGAGTTCAGCTTCCGCGTGTGTCAGGACAATATCGACACGCTGGTGACCGTCAACGACGACCAGATCCGTGCTGGCATGCACTTCCTGTTCAATGAATTCAAGATGGCTACGGAACCAGCGTGCGCGGTGGCGACCGCTGCCTTGATGTCCCCTTTGCGCAAACATCTGGCCGGGCAACGAGTGGGCGTGTTGTTTTGTGGTTCCAACACGGATACCGACACCTTTATCCGCCATATCACTACGCCACTGGCGCAAGGCTAACCATGCAGCTTAGCGTTTATGTAGCAAAGGCCCAGGAAGTGTATGAAGGGCTGGATATGGGGGCGGCGATTGATCTGATGCGCCAGGGTTTTATTGCCCTGCAGCAAGGGCGTATTGACCAGCCCTTGCGTACGATTGTGCGCAGCCATTTGTCCAGCGGTTTTCTGGGCATGATGCCTGCCTGCATTGATATGCCGGAGATTTATCCCGAGCCTTTGTACGGTGCCAAGATGGGCACCCTGTTTCCAGACAATGTGCGCTTGGGTAAAGACCCCCATCAAGGCTGCGTGCTCTTGATGAGCGGTTTGACTGGCGAGACGCGTGCCATTCTGGATGCCAGCAGCGTGACGGCATTGCGCACTGCGGCGGTCAGTGGCTTGGCCACCGATATGTTGGCGCGTCCCGATGCCAGCGTGCTGACCTTGTTTGGCGGCGGACATCAAGCCTTGTGGCAATTGCGCGCCGTGGCGCAAGTGCGTCGTTTGAGCAAGGTGTTTGTGCTTACCCGCTCTGCACAATCGGCCCAGCATTTTATTGAGGAAGCTCAGGCGTATCTGGATTGCCCCTTGATAGCGGGCGTCTCGGCCCAGGAAGCCGTGTCCCAGTCGGATATGGTACTGACGGCCACCAGCTCTGCCACACCTGTCTTGCAGCGTGAATGGCTGCGCCCTGGCACGCACATCACCGCCATGGGTTCCAGTACGCCCGCCAGCAGTGAACTGGATGGCCCCACCATGACGGCAGGCCGTTTGTTTGTGGATCGAGCGCAATCGACTCGCAATGAGTCGGGCGAATTTTTGAATGCGTGTAAACAGGGTTACTTGTCAGCCGATACTGAGCTGAACGAGTTGGGGGCGGTACTGGAGGGGCAAGCCGCAGGCCGCAATGACAACCAAGAAATCACGATTTTTAAATCCTTGGGATTGGCATTTGAGGATGTATTGACGGCGGCTGCCTTGTTAAGCCGTCATGCCGCACAAGGCAATGGACGAGTAGTAGAACTTTAATCGCGTCATCAAGAGGTAGGGAGACAAGTAATGAAAAAGAAATGGGCGCAGGTCGTGTTGGGAACGGCCTTGGCATTGGCAGCAGGTATGTCTGTTGCCAGCAAATTGCCGGACACCATACGCTTGGTCGTGGGCTATCCGGCGGGGGGAACTGCGGATGCCGTTGCGCGGGTATATGCCGAGCAACTGCGTGAAAAGCTGGGTGTGAATGTGGTGGTGGATAACCGCGCTGGCGCAGGTGGGCAGGTTGCTGCCCAAGGTTTTTTGCGCTCGCCTACGGATGGTTCGGTGCTGTTGGTTGCCAATAATCACATGATGACCACCCTGCCCCTGACGGTGAAAACCGTCAGCTACGACCCCATGAAGGATTTTGCGCCGGTGGCGGTGATCGCCAAGTTCGAGCATATCTTTGTGGTCGGTAAAACCACGCCGGCCCATACCTTGCAGGAGTACGTGGAACTGGTCCGTAAAGAACCGGAGAAGTACGGCCATTACGGTATTCCCGCTCCTGGCAGCGCCCCCCAGTTCATGGGCTACAGCATTGCCAAGAAGAACGATATCCAGATGTCCCCCGTACCGTACAAAGGGGGCGCACCCCTGATCAACGACCTGTTGGGTGACCATATCCCTGCTGGCGTGGATGCGGTGGGCATGATTACCGAGCATGTCGCCGCCGGTTCGGTGCGGGTGCTGGGAATTACCGGGGCTGAACGCCTGCCTATTTTGAAGGACGTGCCTACTTTTGCAGAAATGGGCTATGGCGATCTGAAGGCCTCGGGCTGGATGGGGATTTTTGCACCGCTGGGCATGGAGCCGGAGATGGTCAAACAGTTCCAGGATGCCTTCAATGAAGTGGCCAAGCTGCCACGTATTGAAAGCGCGATTGTGCCGATTGGCTTCCGACCTGAATCGGGCGATGCGCAGGAGTTGGCCCGTACGGTTCAGGCGGACCTGGATACCTGGGGGCCCATCATCAAGGAGTCGGGGTATTTGCAGCAGTAAGGCATAAAACGGCCAAAAACATGCCGTCATTACACCCCAACGCTTGGTTTTTTATTCAAGCGCTGGGGTGTTTTTCATGATGGCGACGGTAAGTTGTCCAGGCCCATGAGGCTAACGCTGTCGCTGGAGAGAATGCATGGCTTGAGCGCCCTGCTCAGGGTGCCAGCAAAGGCTGTAAGGCTTGGTAAATGTCTTGAGTCAGATCCTTGCCGGGGAACATATTGGCATGGACGATCAGGCCTTCCAGGCAAATGAAAACCAGCAAAGCTTGCTGGTGGGCCTTGTCACCAAAAGGCTCCTGCAAAATCGCTTCTATCAGTGCCAAGATAGCTAGCTTGTGCTCTTGTGCAATCGCGCAAGGCTGAGGGTTCACCGCCCCGAATTCTTCCGATGCCTTGATGAACATACAGCCATGGAAATCCGGTGACTGGAACCAGCTTTGATGCCACTGGAACAGCGCCTGAATCTTGTCCTGATAGCGTTCATGCGGCTCCAGATACTGCAGCAAGTCTTCCATAAAATTGCGGTGTCGCAACTCCAGCGTCTCTTTGATCAAGCCATCTTTGGTGCCAAATTGCTTGTAGACCGTCATGCGGGCTACATCGGATTCGGAAATGATGCGTTCAATTCCGACATTGCCGTAGCCGTACTGGCTGAAAAGGCGCAGGGCCGTTTCCAAAATCGTATCGCGCTTCGTGTTTTTCATCATCGTTGACTCAAGAAGGTAGCCTGGGAAAGTTTGACAGCCTCCAGCAGAATGATTATTGTACACGTCGGTAGATAGACCGATCGGTCTATTTTGTTTCGGAGCTTCGGATGCGCTTTCTATTTTCTCGAATTCAAGGGGGCGGTGTACTGCCGCCTCGGCCACAAAGCAAGCAGGTTTTGCTCAGTTTTCTGGGAGGAACTATAGGCATCATGGTGATTGCCTATTTGACGCAGCAGTTTGGCTTGCCCTTGATGATGGCGCCCTTCGGAGCGACCTGTGCTCTGCTGTTCGCAGCACCCGACTCACCCTTGGCGCAGCCACGCAGCGTGATCGGTGGACATTTCATTGCCAGCCTGGTGGGTGTGGTGATTGCCAAGTATGTGGGTGCCGGTCCTGTCGAGATGGGACTGGCGGTGGGCTTGGCTATTGCCTTGATGCATGCCAGCCGTACCTTGCATGCCCCGGCTGGTGCTGATCCGCTGGTTATCTTGCTGGCCGGTGAGGTCTCGTGGTCTTACTTGTTTGTGCCCTCTTTGCTGGGCTCTATCGTGTTGGTGGCGATCGCTGTGGTGATCAACAACGTGGGGCACGAGAAAGCCTGGCCCAAGTATTGGTATTGATAGGCTTGTCTCATGCCGACCACGACTGGTTTTAAGGCTTCCATTCGGGAGCCGACAGATGGATGCCCACAGACATTTGTCGAGCAGGCTGTTGAGCTTATTTCACCGGCGTACACAACTCCACCACAATGCGCTCCGGCGTCTGCACATAAGACACCACCTGTCCCCAAGGCTTGTCCTGCGGCGGCGCCAGTTCTGTGCCCCCTTCTGCCAGCGCCTTGGCATGAGCGGCAGGTACATCATCGCAGACCAGGGCAACTTCGATACCCAGCGGTACTTCTGACGCGTGCGGTGACAAATGGCCTTTTGGGTAGTTCATGTAGGCCAGCATTTCGCCCGCAAAGGCCAAGGTGGTTTGGCCGGTTTCCAGCTCGCCGTACAGCCCGGTTTCATGCAGCATTTTGGTAGGCAAATCAAACGCACGGTTGAAGTAGTCCAGTGCCTGGCCGACATCGGGAACGTAGATGATGGTATAGCCAAATTTCATAGTGGGGCTCGGTAGGAAAACGCAGGGCCAGTGCAAAAAAAATCGGCCCCCCGATTGTAGAGGGGGAGCCGATTCTTGGATGGCTTAAACAGCCCGATCAGGGTTTAAAGCTGACCGCGTTTTGTCAGTTCTGCTTTTACACCAGCACCGTAGGCAGGGTCTGCCTTGGTGAAGTGGCCCAGCTGACGCTCGATGATTTCCTTGGGAACACCGGCCATGGCGTCGGCAATATTGCTGAACAGACGCTGCTTTTCCTCGTCGTTGAACAGGCGGAACAGATTGCCGGGCTGTGAGTAGTAATCATCATCTACGCGGTGATCCCAGTGATCTGCCGGCTGACCGTCCAACGCCAGAGGCGGTTCGCTGCGGGGAGCCTGTTGCCATTGACCTTGGCTGTTGGGTTCGTAGTTGATCGTGCCGCCGTTATTGTCGCCTGTACGCATGGCACCATCACGGTGGTAGCTGTGGAACGGACAACGCGGTGCGTTCACCGGCAGCAGGCCGTGGTTCACGCCCAGACGGTAGCGCTGAGTGTCGCCGTAGGAAAAGATACGGCCTTGCAGCATGCGGTCGGGCGAGTGGCCAATACCGGGCACCAGGTTGGCAGGTGTAAAGGCGGCTTGTTCAACTTGGGCGAAGTAGTTGGTGGGGTTCTCGTTCAGTTCCAGCATGCCCACATCGATCAGCGGGAAGTCGCCATGTGGCCAGACCTTGGTCACGTCAAAGGGGTTGATGTGGTAGGTGCGCGCCTGCTCTTCGGTCATGATCTGAATGCGCAGCGCCCAGCGTGGAAAATTGCCCTTTTCAATGTTCTCGTACAGATCGCGCTGCGAGCTTTCGCGGTCCTGACCCACGACTTTGGCCGCTTCTTCGTTGGTGTAGTTGGCAATGCCTTGCTGGGATTTGAAGTGGAATTTCACCCAGTGGCGCTCGCCCTTGTCGTTGATCAGGCTGTAAGTGTGCGAACCGAAACCATGCTGTTGACGAAGGTTACAGGGCAAGCCGCGGTCGCTCATCAAGATGGTGACCTGGTGCAGGGACTCGGGCGATAAGGACCAGAAATCCCAGGCGGCGCTCATATTGCGCAGGTGGCTGCGCGGGTCGCGTTTCTGTGTGTGGATGAAGTCGGGGAACTTCAGTGGATCCCGTATAAAGAAGACAGGAGTGTTATTGCCCACGAGGTCCCAGTTTCCGTCTTCGGTATAGAACTTGATGGCAAATCCTCGAACGTCGCGTTCTGCATCGGCGGCTCCTGCTTCACCAGCTACGGTGGAAAAACGTAAGAAAACGGGGGTCTGGCTACCTGGTTTAAAGACCTTGGCCATGCTGTACTGACTGATGTCGTGCGTGACGGTAAACGTGCCGAAAGCGCCCGAACCTTTGGCGTGTACGACACGCTCGGGGATGCGTTCACGGTCAAAGTGAGCCAGCTTCTCCAGCAGCCAATAATCCTGCATCAGGACGGGACCACGAGGGCCGGCTGTCATGGAGTTCTGGTTCTCCTCCACAGGGCGGCCAGCGGCAGTCGTCAGGGTTTTGTTGCTCATTGTGATTCTCCGTTGAAGCTGACCCGAACCGAGTGGGGCGGGTCGTTTTAAGAAGTTAGGATCAGTCTACGTGCCTTGTTCAAAATAGTTAAATCAAATGATTTTAGCGATTGAATAGTTTTTTGCTATTGGCAGGGATTCTCATCCCGATCATAGCGGTAAGTGCAGGACTTATGCATGAAACTTGTGCGACAGGATATGGCAGCAAGATCGGGCCAATTCTATAAGGCCAGAACACGAGCTGTGTTGAATCAGTGTTGGGGCGTTTTATTGGCCTGGCTGTCTGGCTAGGGCGATGCCTGAGTCTGATAAATGACAGCCGTGTTCAGTGCTACGTTTGAACATTGTTTACTTGCTCTGCTTCATGTCATCTGGCTGGCAGCAGGCATAAAAAAAACCCCGCTAAAAATATAGCGGGGTTTTTTGTCTCAGAGCGAATTAGCTGTTGGCCGCTTTCGCGCTTTTCTTTTCGATCTGCACCATGATGTAGCGCTGCTGGGCGATGGACAGGATGTTGTTCACGCACCAGTACAGAACCAGACCGGCGGGGAAGAAGAACATCATGCCACCAAAGACCAGAGGCATCAGCATCATGACTTTGGCTTGCATTGGATCAGGCGGCGTGGGGTTCAGCTTGATCTGCAGGAACATGGTCCCCATCATGATGGCGGGCAGAATCATCCATGGGTCGCGTGCGGCCAAGTCATGAATCCACAGAATCCAGGGGGCGCCGCGCATCTCGACACTGCCCAGCAGCACCCAGTACAGGGCGATAAACACAGGGATCTGAACCAGCATGGGCAAACAACCACCCAGCGGGTTGATCTTCTCGGTGCGGTACATCTCCATCATGGCGGCGTTCAGCTTGGCCTTGTCGTCACCGAACTTCTCGCGCAGGGCTTGCATGCGTGGAGCAAATTGCTTCATCTTGGCCATGGAGCGGTAGCTGGCAGCCGACAGCGGGAAGAACACCAGCTTGATCAGCACCGTCAGCGCCACGATGGCCCAGCCCCAGTTACCCAGCAAGGAATGCAGCCAGGTCAGCAGCTTGAACAAAGGCTTGGAAATAATGGTCAACCAGCCGTAGTCCACAACCAGATCCAGACCGGTAGCCAATTGCGACATGGCTTTCTGGTCTTGAGGGCCTACCCACAGGGCGGCGTCCACTGCCTTGCTTTGGCCGGCAGCGATCGAACCGACCGACTCCAGCGTGCGCACGGCGTACAGATTGTTGCCCAGCTTCAGGATTTCATTGGTGCGCTGCAGGTCCTGGGCAGGAACCCAGGCCGTTGCAAAGTAATGTTGCACCATGCCGATCCAGCCGTTATCCACGCTGCGAGCGTAGGTGGCCTTGTTCTTGTCGATGTCCGAGAAAGTGATTTTCTGGAATTTTTCGCCGCTGGAATAGACCACAGGACCGGTAAAGGTGCTGTACAGGCGGGACGAGTCGGGTGGGTTGTTGCCGTCACGGGTCAGTTGCAGGTACAGGCGTGGGTCAATGGCCGAGCCGGTATTGTTCTGGATATCGTGACGAACCTGGATGTCGTAGCGGCCTTTGTGCAGCGTGTAGGTCTTGGTGACTTTCACGTCGTCCGAAGTGGCTTCAAACACCACATCCAAGGTATCGCCCGTCATGTTGTGCTGGCTCGAGACCAGAGTGAACGGGGTCAGGTGGTTGGGCAGATTCTGGCCGGCGGCACCCACAATACCGGACTGGGCCAGGTAGGTGGAGGCGGGCGAGTTATCCAGCAGCACCATGGGCTGCTCGGGGTTCTCGGGCGAACCGTACTTCAACAGTTCAGCCTTGATCAGTTGGGCACCTTCAGTGCTAAAGCCCAGCTTGTAGACGTCTGTTGTGATGTCGATGGTTTGCGCTGTGGCAGACACCGCGCTGTTGCTCGAAGGCAAGGCAGCAGACGCAGTCGGCTCTTGAGCAGCGGGAACACCACCGTTTGCGGCAGGTTCGTCGGAGGCTGCTGGCGCTTGTGTGGTGGCTGGGGTGGAAGCGAACAGCGATGGCTTGCCGTTATATTCCTGCCAGTTGTTCCACAGCAGCAGCAGTGCAAAGGAGAAGATCATCCATAGGATGGTGCGTCGGATATCCATAGCGCCTGTATCACATTTATAAAGCTGAGCAAAAGCTTAGCAGTTTAACGTAGCTGGTCAGCAAACAGGGGGTTGCCTTGAAAAACAAGGCGCAGACCAGGACGGTTTTAGAAAGTGTTGCGGTCTTCGGGCGTGCGAGCGGGCACAGGATCATGCCCTCCCTTGCACCAGGGATTGCAGCGGCAGATGCGTACACCACCTAGCCATAAGCCTTTGAGCGGGCCATGAATCTCAATGGCCTGCAAGGCATAGTTGGAGCAGCTGGGGGTAAAGCGGCAGTTTCTACCGATCCAGGGACTCAGAAAAAACTGGTAAAAGCGGATCGGTGCCGAAGCCAGTTTGCGCATCATGGCCGTACCTTTGAAAACAAGGTGTTGGCTTCATCGCGAACCAGTTGCTTTAAAGCGGTCAGCGACACCAGAGGCACCTTGCTGTGCAGCCTAAAGACATAGGCGGCATTGGGCAAGCCTTCGCGTTTGTGGCGGAAGGTTTCACGCAAGATACGTTTGATGGTGTTGCGGGTGACGGCGCGGTTGGCAAAGCGCTTGGGGACGATCAGTCCCAAACGGGCGCCTTCGGTCTGGTATGGGTCCTCGCCACGAGAGCGAGTGACCACGAACAAAGCCCCGCGACCTACGCGTTGTCCTTTTAATGACTGCGCGTATTCGGTGGGGCTATGTAAGCGAGCCGTAGCTGGAAAGGAGGCACGCATGATGCGTATCGTGGGAGTCGGGCTTTAGATAAGAGATCCATCACCCTGGGCCCCGCATCCCGACATGGCTTATACAGCCAGACGTTTGCGACCTTTGGCGCGACGTGCGTTCAAAACAGCGCGGCCACCGCGAGTTTTCATGCGAACGCGAAAACCGTGGGTACGCTTGCGACGGGTAACAGAGGGTTGGTAGGTGCGTTTCATGGTGTATCCAAAAAAATGAGCCGCCAGAAATCGCAGAAAATCTCCACCCCGACTGCGCAAAGGCTTGGGATCTGGCAACAGAAAATCGTGTTAAGCCCGTCATTTCAGCAAATTCTTTCTGTTGTGTCAATTATTTAGCCCGATATTACGCAACTAAATTTGTTAGCCTGTGGATAACTTGGTACAGCTCAGGGTAGAATCGAGGTTTACAGAAGTGATGACCGATGAATGAATTCTGGCAGTCCTGCGTTCAGAAATTGGAGCAGGAGCTTCCCCCACAACAAATAAGTGCGTGGATACGTCCACTGGTTCCCCTGGACTTCGACAGCGAAGCCGGGGTGTTGCGCGTTACTGCGCCCAATCGTTTCAAGCTCGATTGGGTTCGCAAGAATTTCGCCACTCGTATCGAGGAACTGGCTTCGGATTTCTACGAATGTCCCGTTACGGTTCAGTTCGAGCTGCCTTCGGCTAGCGCGGCGCCGCGTCGCGCCCTGGCCGATCGTGCCGCTCCTGTGCCTGCAGGCAGCCCGGCCGGTGATAATCTGGCCCCGCCTGTTGCCAACCCGGCCATGACGGCGGTGGTGGATGCGGTACAGGATCGCTCGCGACTGAACGCCGAACTGACTTTCGATAATTTCGTTACGGGTAAAGCCAACCAGTTGGCACGCGCGGCCGCTTTGCAGGTGGCCGAGAATCCCGGTGTCTCCTATAACCCACTGTTTCTGTATGGCGGCGTGGGTCTGGGCAAGACCCACCTGATTCATGCGATTGGCAATGCGCTGGTCGCCAATGGCAATGGTGTGCGCGTCCGTTACGTTCACGCCGACCAATACGTGTCGGACGTGGTCAAGGCTTATCAGCGCAAGGCGTTTGACGAGTTCAAGCGCTACTACCATTCGCTGGACTTGCTGCTGATTGACGATATTCAGTTTTTCGCTGGCAAGAATCGTACGCAAGAAGAGTTTTTCTACGCCTTTGAAGCGATGGTGGCCCAGCGCAAGCAGATCATCATCACCTCGGATACGTATCCCAAAGAGCTGGCTAATATTGATAGCCGCCTGATCTCGCGTTTTGACTCCGGTCTGACCGTGGCAATCGAGCCGCCCGAGCTGGAAATGCGTGTAGCGATCTTGCTGCGCAAAGCTCAGGCCGAAGGCATTGCCATGCCCGAAGAAGTGGCTTTCTTTATTGCCAAGCATCTGCGCAGCAACGTGCGCGAGCTGGAAGGGGCGCTGCGCAAGGTTTCGGCCTACGCGCGTTTCCATGGCCGCGACGTCCTGACGGTGGAAGTGTGCAAGGATGCACTGAAGGATTTGCTGTCGGTCTCCAATGGGCAGATCACAGTGGAAAATATCCAGAAAACCGTGGCCGATTTTTATAAAATCAAGGTCGCGGATA
Source organism: Alcaligenes sp. MMA (assembly GCF_020907215.1). Taxonomy (NCBI): domain Bacteria; kingdom Pseudomonadati; phylum Pseudomonadota; class Betaproteobacteria; order Burkholderiales; family Alcaligenaceae; genus Alcaligenes; species Alcaligenes sp. MMA. The sequence continues at coordinate 267,123 of NZ_JAJJPP010000004.1, read as the reverse complement.
TGTACTCCAAGCGCCGCCCCGCCAATATCGCCATGCCGCGCCAGGTGGCCATGTATCTGGCCAAGGAACTGACCCAAAAGAGTTTGCCGGAAATTGGCGATCTTTTCGGTGGCAGGGACCACACTACGGTGCTGCACGCGGTGCGTAAAATCTCGGATGCACGCACCAAGCAAGCCGAACTGAATCACGCATTACACGTACTGGAACAAACTCTCAAAGGATGACCATGCAACTCGTTCAAGCTACCCGCGACGCATTGCTAAAGCCCTTATCCACAGTAGTTGGCATTGTGGAGCGCCGCCATACTTTGCCGATTCTGGCCAACATCCTGCTGCGTAAAAACGGCTCTGATGTCTCTTTCCTGGCAACCGACCTGGAAGTGCAGATCACCACCAATGCCGACTTTGGCGTGGGTGAGGACAATGCGGCCACCACGGTGGCGGCCCGCAAGCTGCTCGACATTCTGAAAGCCCTGCCCGACTTTGGTGATGTGCGCCTGGGCCTGGACAGCGGCAAGCTGACCATCCAGTCCGGCAAGAGCCGCTTTCAGTTGCAGACCTTGGATGCGGCGGATTTTCCAGTGCTGAACCTGCCCGAGCAATGGGACGTGTCGCTGAGCATGCCTCAGCGCACCTTGAAGCACCTGTTCAACACGGTGCACTTTGCCATGGCCCAGCAAGACATTCGTTACTACCTGAACGGCATGTTGCTGGTGTTTGAACCCGGTCTTGTACGTACGGTTACCACCGACGGCCACCGCCTGGCTCATAATGCCACCGCAATTGATGGCGTGCAGGAGCGCCACGACATCATCGTGCCGCGCAAGACCGTGCTGGAAATGCAGCGTCTGCTGGGCGATACCGACGATCTGGTCAATATTGATGTGTCCAGCCGTCAGATCCGTTTCCGTTTTGGCGATGTGGAGCTGGTCTCCAAACTGGTTGAAGGCAAATTCCCCGACTTTGCGCGTGTGATTCCTTCCAACTACACCCGCCACTTTGATGTCAGCCGTGAAGTGTTGCAAGGCAGCCTGCAACGTGCTGCCATTTTGACCACGGACAAACTGCGTGGCGTGCGACTGCAACTGTCGCAAAACCAGCTCAAGATCTCCGCTTCCAATGCCGAGCAGGAAGAAGCTGTTGAAGAGCTGGATATCGATTACGAACACGAAAGTCTGGACGTTGGCTTTAACGTCAGCTACTTGCTCGATGTGTTGGCCAGCATCAAGGATGAAACAGTCCGCTGGTCTGTGCAGCCTGATGCCAACGCCTCTGTGTTGATGACGCTGCCCGAGCAAGAAGACTTCAAGTACGTGGTCATGCCGATGCGCATCTAATGCGGCATGTTCGACAGGTATGGCCCGCCGGGCCATACCGGCTTGAAGCAGACAGGCTATTACAAGGTTTTATGCTATGACCGATCAAACCACGACCGCCCAGCCAGCCGATTACGGCGCTGATTCCATCAAAATGCTCAAAGGCCTGGAGGCCGTGCGCAAGCGTCCAGGCATGTACATCGGGGACACCTCCGATGGCACCGGTCTGCACCATATGGTGTTCGAGGTGGTGGATAACGCGATTGATGAGGCCTTGGCCGGTCATTGCGACGATATCGTCGTCACCATCCACTCCGACAACAGCATTTCGGTGTGCGATAACGGCCGCGGTATTCCAACCGATATCCACAAAGATGACGAACACCAGCGCAGCGCCGCTGAAATTGTCATGACCGAACTGCACGCGGGCGGTAAGTTCGACCAGAACTCCTACAAGGTGTCTGGCGGCCTGCACGGTGTGGGTGTGTCTTGTGTGAACGCCCTGTCCGAATGGCTGTTGCTGACCATCTGGCGTAACGGCAATGAACACCAGGTCGAGTTTCGCCGTGGCGAGCGCACAGCTCCCCTGGCCGTGACTGGCAAGGCAGAAGGTCGCACCGGCACCTGCGTGCGTTACCTGGCCGACCTGGAGATTTTCAATAATATTGAATATCACCACGAAATTCTGGCCAAACGTCTGCGCGAGCTGTCCTTCCTGAATAACGGCGTGAAGATCCGTTTGGTTGACGAAATTCAGGGCAAGGAAGAGGACTTCGCCTTCCTGGGTGGCGTCAAAGGTTTTGTGGATTTCATCAACCGCAATAAGACTCCGCTGCACCCTAATGTGTTTAGCGTGGCGACCGAGTCCAGTGCCGGTGGCACACCGGTATCGGTTGAAGTGGCCATGCAGTGGAACGACAGCTACGCTGAAACCGTGCTGTGTTTCACCAACAATATTCCCCAGCGTGACGGTGGCTCCCACTTGACCGGTTTGCGTGCGGCCATGACCCGCGTGCTGAACAAGTACATCGCCGACAACGAACTGGCCAAGAAAGCCAAGGTCGACACCTCGGGTGATGACATGCGCGAAGGCCTGGTTTGCGTGCTGTCGGTGAAGGTGCCCGAGCCCAAGTTCAGCAGCCAGACCAAAGACAAGCTGGTGTCCAGCGAGGTGCGTCCAGCGGTTGAGGAAGCCGTGGGCCGTACCCTGGAAACCTGGTTGCTGGAGAACCCTATCGACGCCAAGGCGTTGTGCGGCAAGATTGTAGAAGCAGCCCGTGCGCGTGAAGCGGCTCGTAAAGCCCGCGAAATGACACGTCGAAAAAGCGTGCTGGAAGGCGCTGGCTTGCCGGGCAAGCTGGCTGACTGCCAGGAAAAAGACCCTGCCCTGTGCGAACTGTACATTGTGGAGGGTGACTCCGCAGGCGGCTCGGCCAAGCAAGGTCGAGACCGTAAGTTCCAGGCCATTTTGCCGTTGCGTGGCAAGGTGCTGAACGTAGAAAAAGCCCGTTTCGATCGTTTGATTTCCAGCGAGCAGATCACCACTCTGATTACTGCTCTGGGCACCAGCATCGGCCCGGATTTTGATATCGACAAATTGCGCTACCACCGCATCATCATCATGACTGACGCGGACGTGGATGGTGCTCACATTCGTACCCTGCTGCTGACACTGTTGTACCGTCAGATGCCCGAGCTGATCGAGCGCGGCTATGTCTATATCGCTCAGCCGCCGCTGTACAAGGTCAAGGTGGGTCGTGAAGAGCTTTACTTGAAGGACGACGCCGAGGAAGCCGAATTCATGCTGAAGCTGGCCCTGCGCGATGCGGTGTTGACCCCCTCCGAAGGCGGTGCGCCTATCACCGGCGAGGCTCTTTCTGATTACGCTCACCGCTACGTGAAGGCCAAGGGCGTGATTGAACGTCTGTCGCGTCATATGGACGGCGATGCCTTATCGGCGTTGGCCGAAGGCGTGAAGCTGAACCTGGATACGCAGGAAGCGGCCGAACAAAGCGCCCAGGATCTGGAAAAAGTCCTGTTTGACGAAACCCTTCCTAACGTGGTTAAAGTTTTTGCTGCCTTCGATGAAGGCAGCCAAGCCTGGCGCGTAGTGGTGCAACGTTTGCACCACGGCAATATCCGCGTCACGGTGTTTGACCGCAACTTCATGCGCGGCGCTGATCACCAAACCCTGGCCCGTGCTGGCGAGATCTTTGCCGGTCTGATCGGTGATGGTGCCATGGTTGCCCGTGGTGAAGGCGAGAAGCGTCGTGAAACCCAGGTGGATGATTTCCGTGAAGTCATGCAATGGCTATTGACCGAAGCCGAGCGTGGCCTGAGCAAACAGCGCTACAAAGGTCTGGGTGAAATGAACCCCAGCCAGCTGTGGGAAACCACCATGGACCCCACCGTGCGCCGCCTGCTGCGCGTCCAGATCGCTGATGCGATCGATGCGGATCAAATCTTCACCACCTTGATGGGTGATCACGTTGAGCCACGTCGTGCCTTTATCGAATCCCATGCCTTGCAGGCGGGGAACCTGGATATTTAAGGCTATCGGTGTTCACCGTTCCTGAAAGCTTCCCGGTTTGATGAAAACCGATCTCAGGAACTTGTGAAAAACCCCGCAGTGATGCGAATGAATAAAATGGGCTCCGGCGTGCTTGCTGGGGCTCATTTTTTTGGTGATGACGGATGCGCTCCGAGTCCTAAGGATTAGGGGGCTTTGGGCTGGTTCAATGAATCTGCTAGAGCACATACCGGCTGATCAATGGCTGGGTTAGTTAGCCGCTTTGGAGCCACGCGCTCCAGAAAGGGAACAGCGCGCAATCAAGCTTGTGTGGTCTACTTGCAGTGATTCACCCTACTTCAGAATGAACGAAAAAGAAGGGGTGTCGGCCTTGCAAGGCCCCTTGATCGATCGTGATGACGCTGTAAATTATTCAATAACTATTTGTGTGGAAATGGAATGCGACTGGACAAGTTTCTTGGTGAGAGTACGGATCTGAGTCGCTCAGACGCGCGTAAAGTGCTTAAAAGCGGGGAAATCACGGTTAACGGAGAGGTGGTGACCAAGGGCACCCACGTTATACAAGAGGGCGATGTGGTGTGCTGGGACGACGAGCCGCTTGCCCTGATTGGCCTGCGTTACATCATGCTCAATAAGCCCGCTGGTTACGAATGCAGCCTTAAAAATAGCGCCTACCCGTCCGTGATGATGCTGATCGATGTAGACAAGCGTGAGCGTTTGCATACCGTCGGTCGATTGGATGTGGATACCACCGGTTTGATTTTGATTACGGATGATGGCCAGTGGACGCATCGGATTATCTCGCCCCGCCATCAGTGCGATAAGGTCTACGTAGCGACCTTGGCAGAGCCTTTGCCTGACAATGCAGAAGAATTGTTCAAGGCCGGTATCTTGTTAAATGGCGAGGATAAGCCCACGCTGCCAGCCGTACTGGAACGCATTGATGAACGTACCGCAAGGCTGACTATTCAGGAAGGGAAATACCATCAGGTCAAACGTATGTTTGCTTCCCTGGGAAACCTGGTTCAGACCTTGCATCGTGAGCGCATTGGCTCTCTTTCTTTGGACGCCAGTCTGGAGCCAGGTGAGTCGCGTTATTTGACCCCTGCCGAGGTGCGGCAGTTTGTAGAAGAGGGTTAACGCTCTCCTGGCCTTTGGTTCTTGCTGTGGCAAGCCAAAGACGTATCAAATCCAGAGCTTTGATGCCTGAGTTCTGGGAGACCAGTCATGAAAAAGCGCTCAAACATACCTTGTTTGAGCGCTTTTTTGTACCTGCATCAATCGTCAAAGGGGCTGGTGGCGCGGTGCCCTGCTTTATTTAACCGCCTTGTGTCTGATGTCGGATGTTCAACCTGCCTTGAATACGGAATTGATGACACCCCCGGAAAGCCTCGCTCTGCTTGCCCATAGCGGCCCCATCCTCTCAACGCTTGGAGCTATTGACCCTGTTAGACTATGGGTTTGAAGCGTCACGGGCCATTGCTCTAGCTTTTGACAAGCTAATTTTCATAAGAAATTGATGACTAAGATCACTATCTTGCATCTTCAGACGCTGTGCCGTATTGCCCAGCAGGGCAGTTTTCAGGCGGCAGCCGATTATATGCACACCACTCAACCTACGGTCTCGGCGCGTATGCGCGAGTTCGAAGACCGTATAGGTTTTCCTGTGTTTCATAAGCGCGGACGTAGGATGGATCTCACAACACAAGGGCGTGAGCTTGTTCAGCAGATTAAACCCTTGTTGGCTGCCATTGATGACGTCATTTATTCGCTCGATGATGCATCGCATGCATCCGGCTTGATCTGTGTGGGTATTGCCGGCTTGATAGGGCAAACGTGGTTTTCAACGTTCATTAAGACGGCGAGAGCCACGATGCCACAGCTTAGCTTTGAAGTAGAGGTCGGACAGACCTCATTAAGCGTCAGCAAACTAGAGAACGGGCAGTTGGATTTGGTCTTTCTGGCTACTCACTCCCTACACACGGATCATCGGTTTCATGTCGAGCCGATCGGTGTTGCCGATGTGTTGCTGGTAGGAGCGCCTGACCTTGTGGGGCGAAATGGTAAACAGTCCGACCAAAATTGGCTACAGATTCTACAAAGTCAGCCTGTATGGTCGCTTTCAAAAGAGTCGCCATTGCATCCGGTCTTGATGCAGCTCATCAAAGACCATAATCTGAAAGTGAAGGTCGATATTTGCAGCAGCATACTGACCTTGAAGGAATTGATCTGCAGAGGGACGGGCGTCGGACTCATGACCGCCCCTCTTATTGAGTCTGAGCTGGAGCGCGGCGAATTAGTAGTACTAAAAGATGCTCCTGCTTTTGCGCCTATTCCGTTTAATGCGGCTTGGGGCATGGATCAAAGCCAGACAGTCATTCGCAAATTGGTGGATATTGCCAAGACAATTTCCACCTTTCGTTAAGTCGGTCTTGACGCCATCCCGCCCACAGGCGTTTGCATCGGATATCAAGACCGACCCTTGTTTATTCCGGCTTGATACCTGCGTCGCGTAACAACTGACGCCAGCGAGCGATGTCATCTGTCAGCAGTTTACGTGAGCCCGCCAGGGAGCGATGACTTTCGCTGGGCACGGTCAATCCCATTTTCTGATATCGCGCCATCAAGTCGGGTTGAGCCAGTACATGGTTAAGGGCGACGTTCAGTTTCTGGGTGATCTCTTCTGGTACGCCCTTTTTGACCACCACCATATTCCAGATGGTGTAGTTCAGATTCTTATAGCTAGATTCGCCAGCCGAAGGCACGTCAGGCAAAACCGACACCCGTTCTGGACTGAGCACGGCCAGCCCCTTTACCTTACCCGAGGCAATCGACGACACTGCGGTACTGCTGCTTTCCACCGTGTAGTCAATGTGGCCGGCCATCACATCTGCCGTCGCTTGCGCCGCACCGCGATAATGGACAGCCCCCACATTAATACCCAATGTTGCGTTCAGTAAGACTGCCCCTAAAAAGGCACCCGACCCGACGCCCGCATCCCCGAAATTCATGGATGCGGCATTGGCTTTCGCGTAAGCGGCAAAGCTATCCAAATCCTTGGCAGGGAAATCAATACGTGCCGACAAAATCTGTGGGGCATCACCAACTGAAGCAATTGGAGTGAAATCCTCCAGGTTGTTGTATGGCAAATCCTTGTAAACGGACGCATTCGCCGCCAATGTGCCAACGTTACCCAACAATAATGTATAACCATCGGGTGCGGCCCTGACTAGTTTAGACTGGCCAATAATGCCGCCTGCGCCGGGAGTGTTTTCCACTACCACGGCTTGTTTGAGCTCTTTAGCCAAGCCTTCGCCGATCGCACGCGCCAACACATCGGTCGGCCCGCCTGCGGTATACGGAACGATCAAACTGATCGGTCGCTCTGGATAGGTACCCGCTTGTACGCTGCCTCCCAAGATCACGCCGAATATGGCCGTACACACACGGCTGGTCAGGTTGCAACGCCGTTTGATAATAGGTTTTGGTTGCATGGTTTTATCTCCTCTTTATTAGAAATTTTTTTCTCAACACCAACGAGTTACTTAGGATGACGCAGCGAGAATGTCACTACTTTCTCGTCAGTCATGTCCCGCACTGCATACTTCGGCCCTTCGAAACCGTAGCCGCTATCCTTGACACCGCCATAGGGCATACCATCGTTACGAGAGCTGGACGTTTCATTAATGTGCAGACCGCCCACTTGCAAATGACGAGCCAGATGAAAGGCCGTATTGACATCGTTCGTAAACACGCCTGCCGCAAGGCCATAAGGGGTGGAGTTGATTCCTTCGATCACTTCTGCGACTGTCTCAAAAGGCAAGAGTGTGACGACTGGCGCAAAAATTTCCTGGTCAAATACGCTCATGCCTGAATGCACGTTAGACAGAATCGTGGGTGCCAACACAGACTTGTCGCGCTGCCCTCCTGCAACGAGCTGCGCTCCCATATTGACCGCCTCCTTGATCCACGATTCAGCGCGTATCGCTTCTTGTTCGGTGATCATCGGGCCCACATCGGTGTCGCCCAATCGTGGATCCCCACTTTTGAGAGCGCGAACCGCGTTCTCTAAACTTGCCGTTACCTCAGCGACACGTGATTGCGCCACGTATAAGCGCTGAATAGATGTGCATACTTGGCCTGCCTTTCGGAACGTTGCACGCAGAATGCGGGGCAGTGCAAACTCGAGATCCGCATCGTCGCAGATGATTGTGCAAGCAATACTTCCCAACTCTAACTGCGTACGGCGTCGGCCTGCCTTTTGCTGGATGAGGCGGCCCACACGTGTGCTGCCCGTAAAGGTATAGAAGTTGATATCTTGCTCGTCTAATAGCCACTCGCCAGCCTGTGCGCCTTCTCCGTGTACCAGCGATAACAATTCCGCCGGCCAACCGGCTTCGAGCAAGACGTCGCAAATTAGGCTGGCCGTCAATGGGGTGTACCCTGAAGGCTTGATAATGACAGCGTTGCCAGCAGCGATCGCGGGGGCGACTTTATGCAACAACGCGTTGAAAGGCGCGTTAAATGGCGTAATGGCACACACGATTCCGACAGGGGTACGCAGCGTAAAGGCGAGACGGTCCTTTTGACCTGGATTGCCATCCATAGGGATCATTTCACCGCAAATCCGCTTGGCCTCTTCTGCCGAGATTTCCAGCGTATCCAACCCCCGAGCGATCTCATTGGATGCTTCACTCACGGTGAAGCCGGCCTCCAGGGTCATCACGTCGATAAATTGCTGCTTTCTCGCCGTAATCAGCTCTACTGCTTTACGCAAAATGCGCGAACGTTCATAGCCATCAGGTGCTTTCTTTAGGTTAAGCCGTGCTGCGATCACGGCTTGCCGGATATGCTCTTGCGAAGTTTGATCGATCTGCGCGATGGCTTTACCGGTGTAGCGGTTGTAGACCGTAAAGGTCGCGCCGCTGTTCACACGGACACCGGCGATTAAACTCAATGAAGAAACGTTAACAAGTGCGTCGGGAAAATCTGTGGGCATCGTGGTACCTCCAAGAATAGTGTGCTTTACTGTGCTGAAATCATGTCAGCGGCTTTTTCGCCTATCATCAAACTGGCTGCCAAGGTGTTAGCAGAAGGGACTTGCGGCATGATCGACGCATCCGCAATGCGCAGATTTTCCATACCGTGGACGCGTAGTTGGGCATCCACAACAGCCATGGGATCGTCCTGGCGTCCCATTTTGCATGTGCCTACCATGTGATAGCCGGTCGTGCCTTTTTGACGTGCGTAATCGAGCCATTCGTCATCTCGATGCACGTCTTTGCCCGGCTGCAATTCGTTGACCAAATAGGGGGCCATCGCCGTTGTTGTCATCAACTGCCGTGCAAGCTTGAGCGCTTCGACAAGGGTTCGCTGATCCAATTCATGTTCGAGGAAATTGGGCTGGATCAACGGTGCCTGCAGTGGGTCTTTAGACTGAATGTGTACATAGCCGCTGCTCTCTGGCCGTTGTTGGCGCGCCCCGGTACTCATGCCTGGCATATCGTCCAAGACATAGTTGCTGCCGGGCTTGTAGCTGGCTGGGGTAAACAAGATCTGAACATCGCCGCGCTGAGGGCTGAAACGTGTTTTCCAGAACACATGCACCATTGAGGGACTCAACCCCAAGATGCTGGGCTTGCCTGCAAACCATCTCACGATCTCTCTACCTAATCGCCACCCCTTGGACAGTTCGTTGAGCGTGAGCGCTGATTTGGCTCGCGAGATACTGCGAACGGTATAGTGATCACGAAAATTGGCGCCCACGCCGGCTAATGCATGTTTGACCTCAATACCATGCCCTGCCAACAGTTCGTGAGGTCCGACCCCCGACAGTTGTAATATTTTTGGTGAATTTACCGCTCCTGCGCTGAGGATAACTTCACGGTTGGCATAGAGCGTATGCGTTTGGCCATTACGCAGATATTTGACGCCAATGGCGCGTCGACCTTCAAATAAGATTTCCGAAACAGTGGCGTTCGTTTTAAGCTGCACCCGCCCACTTTTGAGTGCTGGACGTAAAAAAGCATCCGAACAATTGACACGTTTATTCTGGTAAATGTAGCGTTGGAAGTACCCTGTGCCGAGCTGCTCTGCACCGTTGTAATCCGTATTGCGCGGGATTCCGAACTCTTCACAACCTCGAATAAAGGCCTCACACAATGGTGAGCTCCAATCTGGGTTGGTAATAGGAAGCTCGCCCGTCAAGCCACGAAAATCAGGGTCGCATTCTCCCACCCGACGCTCCGAGCGTTTGAAATAAGAGAGAACATCGGCGTATCCCCAGCCAGAGTTTCCCAGTTTTTCCCAGTCATCGAAGTCTTCGCGTTGGCCACGTGAGTACACCAGTCCGTTAACGGAGCTTGACCCACCCACGACTCGCCCTTGCGGCATCGCAATGATGCGATTGTTCGTTGCCTGTGCAGGCTCCGTTTGGTAGTTCCAGGTGAACTTGCCGCTGTATAGCGTTTTGACGAAACCGACCGGGACGCGGATGAAAAAATTGTTGTCGTTTTGGCCGGCCTCCAACACGCAAATGCTGTTAGAGGTCTGTTCGCTTAGCCGTCTGGCGATAACCGATCCAGCCGGCCCGGAGCCGACAATTATGTAGTCTACGTACTCATTCATTTTGCCTACGCGATGCCTCTGTTCTTGCTTATTGCCAGTAGGTTAAGTCCGTAGATACATAAAAACAATCGACAATTTTTGATTGTTTATCATCAATAAAATTAATGTTTTTAGAGCTAAAACGTTCTCCATGAATCAACTTTCAATGAGGCTATCTGGGCCTGCGTCCCAATAAGCAGGGATCGCATGGAGGTGTGCGTCCACTATTTGCGACGCAATTTTGACGGTCTTGCCGTATGGATAAGAACGGAGCCCTAGGTCGTCTGATTGGTACAGATCAGAGCAATCAATGAGTTCAAATACATTAAAAAAATAAATATATAAAAATATAAAAATATTGATTGTTTAAATGAATCAGGCGACTTAATCTTCGCAAAATGCAGGTTTCCGCCCTGTTGAGCTTGCGTTTGCCGTGCGAATTTTTCACGGTAACCATGCGGGCCAGAGCTGGCTTGCAACAGGTCTGGCAACGATAAGCAGACATTGACGGTCGAACCACGACCGCATCAATCCATATATGGAGACAACAATGCGTCATCACTCAAGGTTGAACCACTACTCATCCTCGCGCCGCCAACTGCTCGGACTGCTTGGGACAATCCCTCTCATCGCACACTTACCTGTTTCCTTTGCGAAATCTACCTGGGTCCCTAACAGGCCAGTCAGATTGATGGTTCCTTACACGCCGGGTGGTGGTGCGGACATTGTGGGACGCATTCTTGCCAAGGCCTTGCAAGGGATCTCCAGCCAACCCTGGGTTGTTGAGAACCGTCCTGGCGCAGCAGGCAATATCGCTGCCGATCTCATCTATGCCTCGAAACCCGACGGGCTGACGTATCAAATTACCAATCTTGATACGAGTGTGCTCAACACCTTTCTGTATCCAAGTCGTCGGCAAAAGATCGAAGCCGCTGTTCCGGTGGCCTCCATCGCCCGTATTGGTACGGTACTTATGGTTCGTGCGGGTTTACCCGTTCGTGATCTGGCCCAATTGGCGGCACTTGCCAAAACCCAGAGTCTCACCTATTCCTCATGGGGTATGGGTTGTAGCGCTCACCTGGGCGTATTGCTTTTGGAGCAGGAGATGAAGATCCCTGAAATGGTGCATGTTCCCTATCAAGGAGGCGGCAATGCCATGCAAGCCCTGCTAAAAGGCGAAGTGGATTTATTCCTGGCTCCCATGCCACTGGCTATGGCTCACCGCTCGGGATCGGTCACGGCACTAGGTTACGCCGCAGCGCAGCGCAGCCAACTGTGGCCTGAATTGCCTACCCTTCAAGAGCAAGGCGGGCCTTCTGTTGATCTTGGCAATTGGTTCGCCGTATCCGCCCCCCCAGAGACATCACCGGCCGTGATCGAAGCAGTAAGCGATTTCATCCAAACAGCGTTGGCGGACCCTGCGATGCTCGACTCGTTAAAGGCCCAATCGATGGTGCCGTTTCTGGCCGACAACACCCAATTGGCGCGCTTCATTGCAGATGAGAAAACCCGTTGGGGGCAGGTCATCGCTAACGCAAAGCTCAATCTTGAATAGAGGCCCATGCCTTTACGGATAGTCGTTCGTTACCCACAATAAAGACAGAGAGTTATTTTCTATGATACCGATCGACATAGGAAAGGCCCGTATTGAAAAGGTCATTGAGATCGCCAGTATGGATCTGGCGGGGGACTGGCTCTTTCCCAATATTCAAGCTAAGGATATTGACGCTGAGATTGATTGGCTGGACCCTAGCTGCATCGACAAGGTCAGCCGAAAGCTCAAGCTGAGTTTTCATTCTTTCCTGATTCGTACGCCAAGCCGCAATATTCTTATCGACACATGCAACGGTAACCATAAAGAACGCCCTTCAATGCCTGCATGGCATCGTTTGAACACACGCTATCTGGACAATCTTGGACGCTTAGGTCTGCGGCCCGAAGACATAGACTTGGTCTTGTGTACACATTTGCATGCAGACCACGTCGGTTGGAATACCAGGCTTGACAATGGTCGTTGGGTACCGACTTTCCCGCGTGCTCGTTATCTGATGGGTCGGCAGGAGTTCGATCATTACCACCGCCTCAACCTTGATAATCCGACCGCGCCGATCAATCGTGGCTCCTTTGTCGATAGTGTGTTGCCGATAGTCGAAGCAGGCCGGGCTATTTTCGTGGATGCTGGTGATCAGGTCATGACCGAGTTAGGAACCGATGTGTATGTAGAAAGTGCGCCTGGCCATACTCCCGGAAACTTGCTTGTACATATTTGCCACGGCCATGAGCACGCCATTATGTCGGGAGATGTCATCCATCATCCGATCCAGTGCGCACGCCCTCATTTGTCTAATGCCGCTGATTTTAATGAAGCAGCCGCACTGCGTTCCCGACTGAATCTGCTTGAGAGTTGTGCCGATAACTCGAAGATATTGTTGACCGGCCACTTTGCAGGCCCAACAGCGGGTCACGTCGTTTCACATGGCTCTGCATTTCAGTTCAAGTTTCTCACTGCAGACTCCCCGGTTGCATAGCCATCGGTAGAATGGTGTGACTTTTATACAGTTCTGCACTTATTCGAATAATCTGGCTTGCAGTTTAGAGAGGCCTTCCATGATTGAAACCTATCCTGATGCCTGCTCCATTTACAAAGCCGCCTGTCACTGTGGCACGGTCCGTTTTAACGTGCGGCTTTGTGACGGCTTGAGATCCGCGCGTCGCTGCAATTGCTCTTATTGTCGTATGCGTGGGGCGGTAGCTGTGTCGGCGAATCTGGCTGATATTCAGGTCGAGCAAGGCCAGGATGCGCTGACGCTTTATCAATTCAACGCAGGGCAGGCCAGGCATTACTTCTGTTCGCACTGCGGAATCTATACTTTCCATCAACGCCGCTCCAATCCCGAACAATATGGTGTCAATGTGGCGTGCATCGAGGCGATGAGCCCCTTCGACTTTAAGGAGATACCTGTTTACGAAGGTCGCACTCATCCCAAGGATAGAGCAGATGGTGCTTCTGTGATTGCGGGCTGGTTGCGTTATGAAGTTAATTCCGAGGACCGGAAACCAACACCCCCTTTGTAAGAAAAGGGGGTGTTGGTTTCAGGCGGGCTGCTCCAGGATTTCCTGCAAGCGGCTTAGCAATTTTTCACTGGCATTGTGCATATGTCGCTCACAGATGGTCAGTGCTTTGGCTTCGTCGCCCGACGCAATGGCCGCAGCCAGCTCCTCGTGTTCGTCCCAGATGGACAGGCGTTGTTCTGCCGATTGCAGTACAGCACCCATGACACGCCGTAGGTGTACCCAATGAACCTGCGCGCTTTCGGCGATCATGGGGTTGCCCGATGCTTCGTAAATTGCTTTGTGAAAGGCCTCGTCGGCTTCGATCATGGCGCGTACGTCGTGGCCGCGAGCCACTTTGCGGCCCAGACGGATCAGGTCCGGATCCAGCACGGCGCCTTGACGTGCCGCCAGCTTGGTTGCCAATGCTTCCAAGGCACCCCGCACTTGGTACAGATGCCCGATATGTTCCAGACTCAGCGGAGCCACCATAACGCCCCGCCCTTCAGCGTCTTGTAGCAGTCCATCTTTTTTCAGCAACTGGATGGCCTGCAAGACGGGTGAGCGTGACACCTTGAGCTGCTCAGCAATGTCTTCCTGAGTGATGCGTGAGCCGGGGGCCAGGGAGCCGTCGCTGATGGCATCGAGCAGGATGCGATAGACCTCGTCAACATAGTGTGGACGGGCCTGCAACTTACCGGAAAGCTTGGCATGCATGGGGTCTGGAACTCCGCTACAAACAAAAAACAAGTTAAGGCCGCAGCCTGGCTGCGGCCCTGGATTGACATCAGGGTGTGGTCCGCATGGAGTGCAAGAGCGCGGCCATGGGATCCTGGTTTGACGTCGCTTGTACTTCGAACGGGTTGCTTAGCGGATCGTCTGCCTGTATCGCTCCTGGGTTGAGCATGGGGGCGGGACGGTTCAGCTGGAGCAGGATTTCGTCTTCGCTCAGGCTGACTGTCTTGTGCAAGCCTCCCGTTACCAGTTGCGGATAGGCGATGACGATGCCTACCACCAGCAATTGTAGTACGACGAAGTAGGCTGAGCCCTTCCAGATTTGCTGGGTACGAACCCTTGGAATAGTTTGCCGGCTAACGGAATCGATATAGTCGGATCGGGGTGCTACGCTGCGCAAATACAACAGGGCAAAACCGAATGGAGGGGTCAGAAAGGAGGTTTGCAAGACCAGGGCGATGACAATCCCGAACCAGATCAGATCAATGCCCAGACTGTTGGCGACAGGCGTCAACAGCGGGACCACAATAAAGGCAATCTCGAAGAAGTCCAGAAACATGCCCAGCACAAAGATGATGGCACTGACGGCAATGACAAAACCCAGTTCGCCACCGGGAATGGCATCAAACAGATGCTCTACCCATACGTGGCCGTCTGCTGCGCTGAACGTGAAGCTAAAGACGGTCGAGCCGATCAGGATGAACATCACAAAAATAGCCAGCTTGGCGGTGTTTTCCAGGGCCTGGCTAAGCAAGGCCCCGTTAAGGCGTTTGCGTATCAAGGCCAGTATCAACGCGCCAATTGCACCCATGGCCCCGCCCTCTGTTGGGGTGGCAATTCCCAGGAAGATGGTGCCCAGCACCAGAAAGATCAGGACGACGGGGGGGATCAGGGCGAATACAAAGCGTTCGGCCAGTTGCGAGAGTAGTCCCCAGCCGGTAACCCGATTCACCGTCGCAAACAGCAGCGCGCTCATGGAGGCGACAAGCAGAGCGGTGATGGCAACTTGATCAGTGGGGGCCTGAGCCGGCTGGGAAAAGACCTGGGCCATGACTTCGTTGTGCAGGCCCGCCCAGGTAAAGCCGATGAAGGCACAAAGCAGGACCAGCATGCCCAGCGACCGTCGTCCGCTTGCGCCAGTGGCTGTGACCTGACTTCTGGCCTGTTCTGGTAAGGCTGGCATCCAGGAAGGACGGATCAAGGCCAGGACGATGATGAAAGTAATATAGATCACCAAAAGCAGGAGGCCAGGTCCGAGTGCGGCTGCGTACATGTCCCCAACGGATCGGCCCAATTGATCAGCCATCACAATCAAGACCAACGAGGGCGGCAGTATCTGTACCAGTGCGCCTGAAGCGGTGATGATGCCCGTGGCCATTTCCGGTTTGTAGCCGTAGCGCAGCATGACGGGCAAGGAAATCAGGCCCATGGAGATCACGACAGCCGATGTGACACCGGTGGAGGCAGCCAGCAAGGCCCCGACCAGGACAACCGAGACGGCCAGACCACCGCGCACCGCCCCGAAGAGCTGACCCATGGTCTCGAGCAGGTCTTCAGCCATGCCCGAACGTTCCAGAATGATGCCCATCAACGTAAAAAAGGGAATGGCCAGCATGGTCTCGTTTTGCATGATCCCGAAGATACGTAAAGGCAGGACCTGAAACAGATTGGTGGGGAACAATTCCAGGGCGATGCCCAAGACTCCGAAGGCCAGACCTGTTGCGGCCAGGCCGAATGCGACGGGAAAGCCGGTTAGCAAGAGCACGACCAGGCTCATGAACATGATGGGGACGAAGTAGTCCGTAATAAAGGAGGTGATCATCGTGAGCCCTCCTGGGCGGTCGATAGCGCTTGGGCAGGCACATGGATAGGCGTGTCCTGAGAGCCCTCTTCGGCAATGCTATCGGGCCCTTTGCCTGTCAGAAACAGGAGTCGTTTGACCAGTTCGGCCAGGCCCTGAAGCAAGAGCAGGCTAAAGCCGGCAGGAATCAGCAGATAGGCAGGCCAGCGCACCAACCCTCCGGCGTTGCCGGACATTTCCCCCGAATGCCAGGCGGTGGTGAAAAATCCCCAGCTCAGGTTGATGACAAACAGACAGAACGGGATCAGGACGACAGCGATCCCGACGATATCGACCAGGTTGCGTCCACGCGCGCCCAGGCGGGTGGAGATGAAGTCGATCCGAACATGGCTGTTGTGCAGAAATGCGTACCCTCCTCCCAAGAGAAAGACAGCCGCATACAGGTACCACTGAGCTTCCAGCATGCCGTTGGAGCTCAGGTCAAAGGCCTTGCGGGTGATGGCGTTGCTGGCGCTCAGAATGGTGGTGGCCAGCAATAGCCATTTGATGATGAATCCGATACAGCGGTTCAGGTGGTCTATTCCCCCCACCATGGTTTTCAATGCAGTCATTGTTGTCTCCGCGAATATTGTTGTGTTCGTCGTTGTGCTGCCGGGGAGTGTGTGATGGCGGCCGTGTGCAAGCCGCTCTGTAGCAGGTGCTGTGGTGACTCCTTGGGCCACGAGTGGGCCCGACGTAAATGGGGTGTGCCCTGGCGGGAGGCAGGGTCCGGAGATGGGCTTACAGGTCCAGAACCAGGACGCCCGAGCGTGCGCGTGAAACGCAGGCGGTCAGGCAATGGCTTTGTTCGTCGGCACTGAGGATGTAGTCCTGGTGGTCAACATCCCCTTGCAGGTAGTTGACGCGGCAGGTGCCGCACAGGCCCGATACACAGGAGGTGGCAATTGGCACACCGGCTTGTGTCAAGGCATCGCTTAGGGTTTGATCGGATGCAACCTCAATGCACTGGCCGGTACTGGCAATTTTTGCCATGAAGGCACCGGGAGGCAGGGTATGGGCACTGGGGGCGGGTTCAGGTGCCTTGAAGTGTTCGCAATGCACGGAACCGGCAGGCCAGTGCGAGCTGGCCTGGGCACAGGCCTGCATAAAGCCGGCTGGACCGCAGTAATACACGTGGGTGCCTTCAACTGCATTGGCTAGCAAGTTCTGCAGATTCAGACCTTGTGCGGGGTTGCCCTTGTCCAGGTGCAGATGCAGGCGGCCTTGCTCTTGCCACTGAGTCAGTTCGGAACCAAAGGCGGCCGTGTCGTGGCTGCGAGTGCAGTAGTGCAATTCAAAGGGCTGGCCTTGTGACTCCAGAAAGTGGGCCATCGCCTTGATGGGCGTGATACCGATACCCCCGGCCAACAGAATGGAGTGGCGTGCGTTCGAGTCCAGTCGAAAGTGATTGCGGGGCGTGCTGACGGTCACCTGCTGCTGGACCTGCAAGGTGTCGTGCAAGCTGCGTGAACCGCCTCGTCCGTTGGCATCGCGCAGGACTGCAATAACGTAGCGATGACGCTCATGGGGCGAGTTGCACAGGGAGTATTGGCGGATCAGGCCGGGCTGAATATGTACGTCTATATGGGCACCGGCCTCGAAGGCGGGCAACTCGCCACCCTGAGGACAACTGAGTTCATAAGAATTGATGCCTTGCGCTTCGTAGCGGATTTGCCGGATCCGCAGTGACAACAGCCCGTCCGGATTGGTAGCCGCCTGGACGGGAGTGGCGGGTTCTGCAATGGCGTTCATGGCGCTCTCCGTATGGGGCACCCGCCCCGTTGGAGCGGGTGCCGCAGGCGATCAGGACTCAGCAGCAACAGCGCTGAGCGATTGTTGAAGTTCCTGCATGCTTTGTTTGACGAAAGCCTCGCGTTCCGAGCCTTTCAGATTGTCGGCCGAGGTCAGGATGCGCACGATTTCGCGGGTGGCATGACGACGGCGTGCGACTTCCTGGGCGAGATCGTCGGACTCGGGGATGGCCAGAACATTGCCCGAGCAATAACTGTTGGGGGCGCCACCACAATCTTTCAGCCACTGGGCAAAGCCTTCAGGGGTCGCCGCAGGGTTGGAGCCACGCAAGGCATCGCGCAACATCTTGCGAAACATGTACAGCCCAGCGTCGAACTTGGTCGGGTTCTCCAGGGCATGGACGGCAATCGGGCGTTGGCTGATGATGGCCTCGTAATCGCCGGGTGCCTGCTGGCATTCCTTGTAGTTGTGACGGGCACGGTGGTCGGACGGGATGGGTGGCAGATCGTCCAGCTTGTATTGTCCAAAGCGTTCGGGACGGCGCATGGCAACCTGCCCTTCCAGAAAGTCGATGGTCTCGTAGCCCACCATATCCTTGTTGCCCACTGCGCGTGTATCAATGCCAGGGCCCATGACGCGCCAGCCAATCATCTTGCTGTTCTGGTCGTCAACGGGAACGGTCCAGCGCACGATGTGAAAGCGGCTGAAAAACTTTTGCTGGGCGCCGTCCTCAGAAGTGTAGGCATGCAGGCTCAAATTAGGCAGGACCTGGTGCTGAACACGGATAAACAGATTGTCCTTGCTGGCACGACGGGCACCCGCGCAGGCCAGGCTGCGGCCATTGTGTACAGGGATGAACTGCATGTCGGGGGCCACTTCCATGGAGGCCGCGCCTACTTCGTCAAAGGTGGTGCCCTGGTAGTTGCCGCCCACCACGTTCTTGGCGGCGTGCAAGGCGGTGGGGTGGAAGTTGTCGGCGGCATTGTCTTGCACTTGCAGCCAGTTGCAGTGCTGGAAGTTGCTGAAAGCCACCAGTTCATCGCCGGGCATGACGGTGAAGTTTTCCTCCCATTCGGGGAAAGGTGGTTCGGCATCGGGCGGGCCCATGTAGGCAAAAATCAGGCCATGGCGCTCGAAGGCCTTGTAAGCTCCCTGGCGAATGGAGCAGGCGTATTTTTCGCCCTCGGCCTCTTCGCCTTTGGGGTAAGGGACATGCAGACAGGTTCCGTCTACGTCGAACACCATGCCGTGATAGCAGCACATAATGCCCTTTTCCTGGATGGCACCGTACTCCAAGGAGGCGCCACGGTGGGCGCAATGGGCGTGCAGCAGGCCGATCTGACCGCTTTTGTCGCGGAAGGCGACCAGCTCTTCACCCATGATTTTCAGAAAACGCGGGGTATCGGTCAGTTCCGCTGCCATGCACACGGGATGCCAGAAGCGGCGCATGTACTCGCCCATGGGCGTGCCAGGGCCGACTTCGGTCAACTCAGGGTCGTGATCAGGAATGCGGTTGGTGTAATAGCCGCCGTAGGGAATCAGTTTCTTTTCGGTCATGTCGTCCTCGTGTACAGATCAATGGTGGAAAGGGTCAGGCTACGTTTCGGTCGACCAGCGCCTGGGCGCTGATCCAGGGCATCATGGCGCGCAGTTGCTCGCCGACGATTTCAAGACGGTGGCGCTGGTTCAGACGTCGATGGGCATTCAAAGAGGGTTGGCCGGCACGGCTTTCCAGGATGAAATTCTTGGCATAGGTGCCGTCCTGGATGTCGCGCAGCAAGGCTTTCATGGCCTGGCGTGTGTCTTCGGTCACGATGCGCGGACCGGCCTGGTATTCGCCAAACTCGGCATTGTTGGAGATGCTGTAGTTCAGGTTGGCGATGCCGCCCTCGTACAACAGGTCCACAATCAGCTTGAGTTCATGCAGGCATTCGAAATAGGCCATTTCTTCGGCATAGCCCGCCTCGACCAAGGTTTCAAAGCCACACTTGACCAGATCCACCATGCCGCCACAGAGCACGGCCTGCTCGCCAAACAAATCCGTTTCGGTTTCTTCACGAAAATCGGTTTCGATGACGCCAGAGCGCCCGCCGCCATTGGCAATGGCGTAGGACAAGGCCAAATCACGAGCCTGGCCGGAACGGTCGGCATGAATGGCGATCAGGTGGGGAACCCCGCCGCCTTGCACATAGGTGGAGCGCACCGTGTGGCCGGGTGCCTTGGGGGCGACCATGATGATGTCCAGGTCGTCGCGGGGTTGGATCTGGCCGTAATGGATGTTGAAACCGTGAGCAAAGCCCAGCGCAGCACCGGTGCGAATATGAGGGGCGACGTCCTGCTCATAGACGCGGGCAATATCCTCGTCAGGCAGCAACATCATCACGATGTCGGCTTGTTGAACGGCAGACGGGATATCGGCCACAGCCAGACCGGCAGTGGTGGCCTTTTGACGTGATGCACTGTTGGGGCGCAAGCCCACGACCACTTTCACGCCAGAATCGCGCAGATTCATTGCATGTGCATGACCTTGGGAGCCGTAGCCGATGATGGCAACCCGGCGTTGCTGCACCAGGGCCAGATCGCCGTCCTTGTCATAAAACACCTTCATACTGCCTCCTTTTGATGAATTCTGTGTTCTGTATACAGAGTTCAGTATTGTGGGGCGATATTCGAGGTGTCAAGGAAAAATTGGCAGGTCGGGGGAAATCCCTAGGACAGCAATATTGCTTAGCGCATCGGGGTCAGGCTGGCCTCGCGCAGCAGCCATTCACGCAAGTGTTCCACGCGTTTGAGCGTGTCACGGTGATTGCGGTAGTAGAGAAAATGCATCTCGCGTTGCAGGCTGCGACCATTGGGGGCGGGCAAGATAATCAGTTCCCGATTATCCAGTTCGCGTTCGGCAAAACGCGGTGTTTCCAGGCAGACGCCCAACCGGTCCACCGCGGCAGCGACTGCCATGGCACCGCGATCAAAGGACAGGCGTGGGCCGGGTGAGGCGGCCAGGCCATTGCTGCCAAACCAGTCGGCCCAGCTAACCGGGCTGACGGTGGAATCGATCAAGGGCAAATGCAGGTACCAGGGCTGGTGCAACGCCAGATCGGCATAGAGTTTGGGCGAGCATAAAGGCAACAAGGGTTCAGGATGCAGTGACTCCACCACCAACCGGGGATCGTGGCTGGGGGCGTGTCCGTAGCTGATCACGCAGTCAATGTCGGTGGACTGGTGCAGATCGGGTGGTGTGGCGTCCGTGCGCAGATGGATGGCCAAACCAGGATGCTCCCGCATGAAGGCATGCAGACGTGGCCCTAGCCATTTCACCGCCAGGCTAGGGGCGCAATGCACGGTCAAGGCGGGCGTGTCCCCGTTCTCGTCCTGTGTGTCCTCGCAAAGCCGGGCCAGTTTGTCCAGCAAGGGGGTCAATTCCCGATAGAACTCCTGGCCCTGGCTGTTCAGGCTGACACGCCGATTATGTCGCACGAACAGGCTGCGCCCCAGATGAGTTTCCAGGCTCTTGACCTGATGGCTGATCGCGGAAGGAGTCAGGTGCAGCTCATCGGCGGCCAGGCTGAAATTTTCTAGCCGGGCAGCGGATTCAAAGGCTCGTAGCCAGGCGAAATTAGGGATGGCTCGCATGAAGGTGCCTTAAAAAGGTGAATATTTTTAATCAATAGCTGAAAAAGCTTCGTTTGTCATTCATGGTTTTCGACCTCTACCATGGTTTTACGTTTCACCCGTACGTTGCGCTCGATGGGCTGGCGTGCGGGCAACGCAACACCTTGCCGAACCCGAAGGAGACCTTCCCATGAACGCTAAACCCGATATCAATGAAATTTTGGCCATGACGGGCCGAAAGTCGATTTATCAGCCCGAGCAGCAGGGCCTGATCTACCCGGAAGAACCCCAGTTTGATTCTTTTGAAGAAGCACGCACGCATTTGAAGCAGCGCCTGGTGGCTGCCTGCCGTGCCTTCGCCCTGCATGGTCTGGACTATGGTTTTGCAGGCCATCTGACCATCCGTGACCCCGAGCACCCCAGCTTGTACTGGACCAATCCGATGGCCGTGCACTTTGCTGACGTGAAGGTTTCGAACCTGATCCTGGCTGACCATGAAGGCAAGGTTGTGGAAGGAGACTACGCCCTGAACCGTGCTGGTTTTGTGCTCCATGCCGCTGTGCATGAGGCTCATCCTGACATTGTGGCGATGTGTCATGCGCATACCGTCTACGGCACCGCTTTTGCCTCGCTGGGCCAGGAAATCCTGCCCATTACGCAGGATGCCGCCGCCTTTTTTGAAGACCATGTCGTCATTCGTGAAGAAGCGGGTCAGGTTGCCGTGGAAACCAAAGCCGGCCACAAAGTGGCTAATGCTTTTGAGGGCGTCAAAGCGGCCATTCACCAGAACCATGGCTTGCTGACCGCCAGCCGTCACAGCATTGAAGCGGCCGCGTTCTGGTTTATTGCGTTGGAGCGTTGCTGCCAGCAGCAATTGATGATTGCCGCAACGGGCATCACACCCACATTGGTGACCCCCGAACGCGCTCGCTACAGTCGCGAGCACGTAGGGAGCGAATACATTGGTTGGCTGCATTTTCAGCCTATCTGGGAAAACCTGTTGCGCACCCAACCCGATATGTTTGATTGACCCGTCCCGCAGGCAGCTTGATCCGTTGGGGGCAAGCTGCTGGCTTTGCATAAATAAAACGAGGAGACACAAGCGTGGAACGACGAGCAATGCTGAAACTGACCGGCCTGGCCGGCATTGTGGCCAGTGGCATGGCCCCTGCGGTGGTCAAGGCACAAGAGAATTTGCGCTGGCGACTGGCATCAAGCTTTCCCAAGCACCTGGATACGATTTATGGCGGCGGGGAAGTCTTTGCGCAGAAAGTGCGTGAGCTAAGCGATGGCAAGTTCAATATCTCCGTGCATGCGGGCGGGGAGTTGATGCCGGCCATGGGTGTGGTCGATGCGCTGGAACAAAACTCGGTGGAAGCGGCCCACACGGCACCCTACTATTTCTTTGGCAAGAATGAAGCGTTTGCCTTGAGCTGTGCCATTCCCTTTGGCATGAACTCTCGCCAACTGACGGCCTGGATGTACCACGGCAATGGCTTGAAGCTGACGCGCGACTTTTATGCCAACTACAACATCGTCAACTTCCCCTGTGGCAACAGCGGTGTGCAGATGGGGGGCTGGTTTCGCAAGCAGATCAATACCCCGGAGGATATCCGGGGCCTGAAGATTCGCATTGGGGGTTTGCCGGGCAAAGTTATCGAGAAGCTGGGTGGCATTCCACAAAATATCGCTGGTGGTGAGGTATACCAGGCTCTGGAAAAAGGCGTCATTGATGCCGCTGAGTGGGTGGGACCTTATGACGATCTGCGTCTGGGCTTTCACAAGGTGGCGCCCTATTACTACTATCCAGGCTGGTGGGAAGGTTCAGTAGGACTGGATCTACTGGTCAACAAGAAAGCGTATGACGGTTTGTCGCAGCACTACAAAGATATTGTCTCGGCAGCCAGCACGTATGCGCATCTGGATATGCAGGCGAAATACGATGCACGTAATCCGGGAGCCTTGAAGGAGCTGGTTGGTATGGGAGCCAAAGTGCTGCCGTTTTCTAAAGAAGTGTTGGATGTTTCATTTAAGGCTAGTCAGGAACTGTATGCGGAGTTGAACGAAAGCAATCCGCAATGGCGCACCATCTATGCCGATTATCGTGCTTTTCAAAAAGATGAATTGCTTTGGTTTCGCTTTGCTGAGGCAAGGTTTGACCAGTACATGCAGTCCGTGTCTCTATAAATGACAGGCAGCAGTAGTAGGACTGACGGCCGCTTTCTGTGATGGAAAGCGGTTTTTTTTGTCCGCCGTAGCCGTCCCAAGGCTTGGTGCCCCCGGCAAAAAACGCCTCTGTGGGGGTTTTTTTTTGTCCGCTGGCAGGCGGTGTGGATGCGGAAGATTGCTTGGGTAGTTAGGTAAGCCATTACTTTTTTATATGAATGTATAACATAAAGTCCGCACAATTAAAAAGACATATTTTGTCGGTATTTTCCCTAGAATTTAGGCGTAAACTCCCATGAATACTGGTTTTAAGATCATTATCTAACCATGTTCACATAGACAAGAATGGCCGCACTATCATGTTTCTCGAGTTAAATAATAATTATGTCCGGTCAATTAATAGAGATAAACCCATGAAAAACAGGATTCGGGGTGTACTGGCAGCAGCAGGGATGGTGGCCGCGCTGGGCGCCCAGGCTGAAACGCTCAAGCTGGGTGTAGTGGGCGGTATGACAGGTCCAGGGGCGTCCTGGGGTCTAGCCATTGATGGTGGCGTGAAAATCGCCGTGGATGAAATCAATCAGGCCGGTGGTCTGGACGTGGGCGACAAGAAATACAAGGTCCAAGTGCTGACCTACGATGACCATTACAAAGCAGCCGATGCGGTCACGGCGACCCACCGCCTGATTGATCAGGACGAGGTGAAATACATCATCGGGCCGATTGGCTCGGCCTCGGTCATGGCCATGAAGCCTCTTACCGAACGCAACAAGATCATCATGCTGTCCAACAGCTACTCGACCGAAGTGCTGGATGCCAATACACAGTACATGTTTCGCGTTTTGCCCACCCAGTATGAATACAACCGCCAGTTGATTGGCTGGTTGAAACAGGAACGCCCGGAACTCAAGCGTCTGGCGATCTTGTCGCCCAACGATGCGACCGGCTGGAGCACACAAAAGATCCAGACCGCTGCCTATAAGGACGCCGGTTATGACGTGGCCGAGGCCAAGTTCTTTGAGCGTTCGCAAAACGACTTTCGCACCTTGCTCACCAGCATGGTGGCCAAGAATGTGGACTTTATCGAGCTCGATACGGTGCCACCTGGCCCGGCCGGTATTGTGATCCGTCAGGCACGTGAAATGGGGTTCAAGGGCCAGTTCACCAAGTTTGGTGGCAATAACGTGGCCGAAACCGTGAAGTCTGCCGGTGCGAGCAATGCGGAAGGGACTTTGGTGTATTTGTCTGCCGATCCGTCCAGCGAGCCCTATCAGAAGTTGAGCCAGGCGTACGCCAAGATCCACAGCAACAGTATGGATGACTTCGTTTTCTACTTTTACGATGCCACCCGCCTGCTGTTCAAGGCCATTAACGAGGCCGGCACGGTGGACGATACCGATGCCGTACGTGCCCGCATTCAAGCGCATAGCAGCTTTGATGGCATTCAAGGCGCGATTGTTTGGGGTGGAAAGGATGTTTATGGCGTGAACCACCAGATTGCGACCCCGGCCTACCTGGGTGTGATCGAAGGTGGCAAGGCCAAGGTCATCAGCAAGTTTGACGTCCCCTAGTGCCCGGTTTTGCTTCAGTACGCACTGCGCCACCGGGGTGGAGTGCACTTTACTATGGTTAGCAATTATGCAGATCGCAATCCAAATCGCCATCATCGCCCTGATGTCCACGTTTGTGTATGCCCTGGTTGCCCTGGGTTTCACACTGGTGTTTGGCATATTGCGGGTGGTGAACTTCGCCCACGGCGAGTTCTACATGCTGGGCGCCTACGCCATGTATGTGTTTTATGGTCAGTTTGGTTGGTCCTACCTGTCCTCTATCGCGGCAGCGGCCGTATTGGTGGGGCTCCTGGGTTTGCTGGCCGAGCGTGGCCTGTTCCGGCGATTTGTGGGTGACGAGATGGGCGGCATGATCATGTCCCTGGCCTTGGCCATTACCTTGCAGGTCGGGATCTCGTTGCTGTTCTCGGTGGATGATCAGTCGGTCCCTCGCCCGGTGGAAGGCGCCTTGCAAATTGGGCAAGCCTTTTTCGCCGAGGATCAATTGCTGATCGTAGGCATGAGTATTTTGGCGCTGGCGGGCTTTTACTTCCTGATCGAGCGCACTCGTATTGGCATGACGATACGGGCGGTGGCGCAGGACCGGGAAGTGGCCCGTCTGCAAGGTGTCAGCTCCTGGAAGATCATGGCTTTTACCTTTGCCTTGAGCTCTGGCCTGGCCGGTTTGTCGGGCGCCTTGATGGCACCGGTCTACACCGTGCATCCGTATATGGGCGAAGCCGTGGTGGTGAAGGCGTTCATCATTGTGGTTCTGGGGGGGCTGGGCAGCTTGCCCGGTGCGGTGGTTGCCGCCTTCATTCTGAGTGTTACCGAGGCGGTGGCGTCCACCTTCTATAACGCGACAGTGGCCACCATGCTGTCCTTTCTGGTTGTGATGGCCGTGTTGTTGGTCAAACCCCGTGGTTTGATGGGGAGGTCGTCATGAGCGCGATCAAAACTGCTTCTTTTTATCCGCGCGATGGCGCTGTGCAATGGGCCTGGCATGTCGTGGTGGTAGTGGTGTTGCTGGGTTGGCCGTTATGGGCGGGACAGCCGCGTTTTGCTCTGCATCTGGCCATCATGGTGTCGCTGTACGCCTGCCTGGCCATGAGTATGAATCTGGTCTTGCGCATCGGTCAGCTTTCGCTGGCGCATGGCGCTTTGTTTGGGCTGGGGGCCTATGCCTCGGCCATTCTCAGTCGAGATTATGGCTGGTCTTTTCCAGCCGCGTTTTTGGGCGCCGGAGTACTGACGGCAGCGTTAGCTGTGATCACCGGCCCTGTTTTTATGCGTATCAAGGGTGTGCATTTTGCGCTCTTGACCTTCGCGCTGGGCGAAGCCGTGGTGCTGTGCTTTGTCGAGTTCCACGAACTGTTTGGTGGCAATAACGGCTTTGGGCAGATTCCGTCCTTGCATGACAGCTTGCCGATTCCTGAGGGGCGTTACGGCATCTATCTGGTGACGGTCAGCTTTGCCTTGGTGGTGTATTTCGTGCTGCGAGCCTTGTATCGCCGCGAATGGGGTATGGTGGCGGACTCTTTGCATCAGAACGAGCAACTGGTGCGCTCCGGTGGTTTGAATGTGCTGCGTTTTCGGGTCAGCGTGTTTGTCCTTAGCGCCCTGATTGCCGGCTGGACGGGCAGTCTGTACGCCCATTACAAAGGGTATATCTCGCCTGATGCCTTTGGCTTTTGGACCGCCGTGGACGTTGTCATCATGAATGTGCTCGGTGGTGTGGGTGCCCTGGCCGGTGCCGTGGTGGGAGCCGCGATTTTGATCCCCCTGCCCGAGCTGTTGCGCGACTTGTTGCAGTACCAGCGTCTGATCTACGGGCTGACCTTGGTTCTGTTGCTCTTGTTCATGCCGCAAGGTCTGGCTGGTGTGTGGCGCAAGAGGCGCGGCGCGCGCAAGGAGGTTACATGAGCGTGCAATTGAGTGTCCATGGCCTTAGCCGACATTTTGGTGGCATCCGTGCGGTGGATGAGGTGTCCTTTAGCACGGTCCCCGGCCAGATTACCGGCGTGATTGGCCCCAACGGTGCGGGTAAAACCACGCTGTTCAATCTGATTGCCGGTGCCACCAAGCCTAGCGCGGGGGGTGTCACCATGGACGGCGTCGCCATTACGGGTCACCCGGTGGAGTCTTTGGCGCGCCAGGGTCTGGTACATACGTTTCAGATGGCGCGTGTATTTGCGGGTCACACGGTATTTGAAAACTTGTATCGCGTCGCACTGTTTCGTCAGTTTCCTTCGCCCTGGTCGCTGTTCACCCCGTGGAGTGTGCGCCGTGGCCGCCAAGAAGCGGCGCGGCAGGCAGAGCAAGCCCTGGCCTTGATTGGCCTGGAGTCTGTCGCCGATGAGCAGGCCGATTCGCTGGCTTATGGTTTGCAGAAGATGTTGGGTGTGGGCATGGCCCTGACGGCCATGCCCCGCCTGCTTTTAATGGATGAGCCCGCTGCGGGTCTGAACCCGGTAGAAACGGTGGCTATGGCCGATCTGATTGAACGTATCCACGCCAGCGGCATTGATGTGATGGTGGTCGAGCACGATATGGGTCTGGTGATGCGTTTGTGCCAAAAATTGGTGGTATTGGTTAATGGCCGTTTGCTGGCCGAAGGCCCGACCGCACAAATGCGTCAGGATCCACGGGTGATTGAAGCTTATCTGGGCGCGGACCTGGACAGGGAGCCAAGGCTGAGACCGCCTGTGGGCTCCTCCAGTGCCCAGAGTGGAGCGAGACTTTCGGCTTCGGTAGCGGCTGCCAGCCAGGATGTTGTGGCGACCACGGCCAGCCAGCCTGCCCCCATGCTGGAGCTCAAGGAGTTGGTTGTGTCCTATGGCGCGGTGCGTGCTTTGGACAAGGTCAGTTTTACAGTGGAAGAAGCCAGTGTGTGCGTCGTGATCGGGGCCAATGGCGCCGGTAAATCGACCTTGATGAAAGCCATCAGTGGTTTGGTGCCGGTTGCCGCAGGAGAAATCTTGCTGGAAGGCCGGCCTATCCAGAACATGAGTGCCGAACGTCGTGTGAATTTGGGTATCGCCCTCTCGCCGGAAGGTCGTCGCTTGTTCCCGGAGCTGACGGTGCGCGAGAACCTTTTGATGGGGGCGTATCTGCGCCGCGATCAAGTTGAGGTGACGGTGGACCTGGAGCGTATTTACGGCTACTTTCCCCGCCTGCTGGAGCGCGAGAAAAGCCAGGCTCGTCACCTGTCCGGTGGCGAGCAGCAAATGTGCGCGATTGGCCGTGCGCTGATGTCCCAGCCTCGCCTGCTCTTGCTGGATGAACCCTCCCTGGGACTGGCCCCGGCAGTCATTTTGGAAGTAATCCGTGCGATTCGCCAGATCAGTCAGGACGGCACCACGATTGTGCTGGTGGAGCAAAACGCTCGCTTGGCACTGAAGTTGTCCAACCATGCTGTTGTACTGGAAACCGGGCGCTTGAGTCTGGCGGGCGATAGCAAAGACATTTTGAACAACCCGCAGATCGCGGCGGCCTATCTGGGCCGGGCCGCATAGTCATCGCATCATGCCTAATATTTACCAGGTTGCCATGTTTAATGCCCAGCGCCACCCCGGCAAGGTGGCGGTCTCGGACGAGCGCCAGGCCTTGCCTTTTGGTCAGCTCTGCGCCCGTGCGCCGGAAGTCGTGACGGACGCCCGGTGTTGCATTCCGGCGGTGGCCTTTGCGGATATCTGTGCCGTTGGCGATTCTCGCCTGCAACAGAGCTTGCAAGACATTCACTGTCCGGTGGTGATTGTGGACGGTAGCGAGGACTGGTTCGTGCCGCCAGAGTTCGCCAGAGAGGTCGAGCGTGTGCTGCAGAAAGGCAAAGTTCCGGTGGAATATATAGAATGGCCGAGCATTGGGCATTTTTCCCAAAGTGAATGTTCCGAGCAGTTCACCCGTGACATCCTGGCTGCGATGCGCCGCCAGTCTCTTTAAGCTGAAAACCGTATGGCAAACACCGAATCCCAGTCCAGCGCCAAGCCCACCCTGTATCAGAACATGAGCGATCGCTTGTTGGAGCTGATCCGTTCGGGCCATTATCCCATCGGTTCCAAGCTGCCCACCGAGATGGAGCTTTGCCAGATGTACGGGGTCGGTCGGCACACGGCCCGTGAAGCCATACGCAAACTGACCGATCTGGGTTTGATCGAGCGGCGCCGCCGTGCCGGTACCACCGTGATTCGCCAGCATCCCAAGCCGCAGTTTGGCCTGGCACTGGACACTACGGACCAGTTGCAGCGCTATCTGGAGTTTACCGATCTACACGTGTATAAAAAGGCGGTCTGTGTAGACACGCAGCCGCCCGAAACCGAGCTGGATGGCGATCCGACTGACTGGGTAAAAGTGGAGACCTACCGCAGTGTGCCGGGCAGCAAGCGTGGCATTTCCTGGACCGATATTTATTTGCGTAAAGAGTACCAAGTGGTAGCTGACCAGATAGCTACTCAGCCTGGCGGTGTATATCCGCTGTTGGAGGAGCGCTGTGGTGACGTAGTGGAGACCATTGATATGGAGATTTCCGCCTCGCGTTTTCCACCGCATGTCGCACGCTTTCTGGGGTACGAGGATGTCGATCCGGCTTTGCTGATTATCCGTACTTTCCGCAATCAGGCGGGCAAGATCATGGAAGTGTCGGTCAGCTTTTACCCCCCTTATGAATTTCGCTACGTCACGCGCCTGTCGCGCAGTGATGGGAGCCACCGCTCACTGAGCTGATTTTTCCGATCCTTTGGGCAGACATTCATGAAACGCAATGATGGCCGCAGCGTGACGGTCACGGTGATGGGCGACCATGCGTTGAGTCAGAGCCTCAGGTGCCCCTTCCATCGTTGTGGAGAGGGGCCACCTCTACCTGGTATCAGGCGGTTTGGCGCGCTTGTGCCAGACGTCCCATGTTGGTCGGAAACAAATCCAGGCCAGCGGTTGCCACCAGATCCCAGAAGCCGGCGGGAGAACTGGAGACTACGGTGACGCCCAATTTATCTTCCACCTGACGCACGGCTTCCAGCGACACCAACCCCCCGCATGACAGCAGCAAGCCTTGTGCTTGACCGGGAGCCTGCTCTTGGGCGATGTCCCAGGTTTTCAGGCAAAGGTTGACCAACTCCTGCGTGCTGATTTGCGACATGGCCGTGACGTCATTGACGCCCAGACCATAAGCGCACACGGCTTGAATCTGGTTTTGTGCCAGAAAACGGACCAGACGCTGGTTCACGTCGTCAATGTAGGATGAGGCTACTGCGACCCGCTCGATACCGCTGACACGCAGGCCGCGCAAGATGGCGTGGCTCATGGTGGAGCATGGCAGGCCCGTGGCTTCACGCAGGCGGGCGACCAGTTCGTCGTTAAAGTCCGAGCCCCTGTAAAAGCTGAGCGAGGTGCCCATCAGTGACACGGCCTGGGCGCCACGGGCAGCCAGTTGCTGGGCCGCTTGTACAACCTGGTCAATGACCTGGTCATAGCCCTCCTTGTCTACCGAACTGAGCGCCAGACCTTGGGCGATGAAGTCAATTTCCGGGTACATTTCCGGGCCTTCCGGAGGCACCAGACCGGCGGCCGGTGGCACGATCAGGCCCAGGACGGGGCGTTTGGTGTCAGAGTTGTCAGTCGTCATAACAGTCACTGCTTGTTTCATTGTTTAAAGTCGAGTTGGGCGCTTTTGATCACGTTGGCCCAGCGTTCGGTCTCTTCACCCAGCCATTGTTCGGTGGCCTGGGCATTCTGGTAATCGGCGACTGAACCTTGAGCCAGGAAAGCATCCTGTACCTGCTTTTGCTGCATGCTGTTTTCCAGCGCCTTGCTGACGGTGGCGACCAGGGCAGGGTCTACGTTTTTGGGGGCCAGCATGAACAGCGAGGGTGTCACGCTATAGCCGGGAATGGTTTCCGAAACGCTGGGCAGATCGGGCATGCCGGGAAAGCGGCGTTCGGACAAGGTGGCCAGCAGACGGATGCGGCCGGAGTTGGCCAGGCCAATAGAAGAGGCCAGGCTGGCAAAGGACATGGATACTTCACCGGCGGCCAGAGCTTGGCTGGCGGGAGCGCCACCACGATACGGGACATGAACCAGTTCTGTCTGGGTTTTCAAGGCGAACAACTCGCCACCCAGGTGGTGTACCGAGCCCACACCCACCGAGGCAAAGGTTTCAGTTTGAGCGGGCGCCTTGCGGATCACTTCGATGAGCTCGGCCACGGTCTTGACGGGGCTGTCACCGGGAACAGCCAGGGCCAGATCAGACTGGCCCACCATGCCAATCGACGTGAAATCGCGCTGCAAGTCATAACGCAGCGCCGGGTAGATGTAGGGAGCGACCAGCAAGGAGGTATCGGCAAATAGCAGCGTGTTGCCGTCAGCCTGGGATTTGGACACGTAGTCGGCAGCAATGGTGCCACCGGCGCCGGATTTGTTCTCCACAATCACGGTGCGATCCAGCTCTTTGCTGAGCGCCTGGGCGGTCACGCGGGCCAGGGTGTCGACCCCGCCGCCGGGTGCAAAACCCACGACCAGACGAATAGGTTCTGCCGCGTGTACCGCAGCCAGAGGGGTTAATGTCAGGGCGAGCGCAGCCAGCGCACGCCGTGTGAAACGGCTTGCAAACATGAGAAAGTCTCCTCGGTATGAGTGGTAGTTTTTTTAGCGAATTATTTATTTAGTGCCGCATATAGAACCCGGCTAATGGGTTGAGCTGGGCATGGAGCCAGCTATAACGTTCGCGCTTGTCGAACTCCCATTTCTCGGGATGGGCTTGGGCGACACGGCGCAGGGATTCGGCACCGGACAGCACATGGCTGGCCGCAGCCTGCATGGCGCTGGGGCCGTCGCGCAGGGCCAGAGCCTGGGTCAAGGCCTGATGTTCATGCCAGGACTGCTCCATGCGGTTTTCCTGATCCAGATGGCGGTGGCGGTAAGGGTTGGTCAGACGGCGCAGATGTTCAATTTGCTGCACCATGAAGGTATTGCCGGCAATGCTGTGAATCAGGGCGTGCAGTTCGGCGTTGTACGTGGCGTAGTCAGCCAGGCTTTTTTCCTGCAGGGCCTTGGCACCGCGTTTTTGCAAACGCTCCAGCTCGCGGATCTGCGCATTGCTGATGCGGTAGGCCGCCAGTTGGGTACAGGCGCCTTCCAGCAAGGCCAGGGTTTCCAGCATTTCTTCCAGTTCTTCAATGGTGTGCTGGGTGACAAAAATGCCGGCTCGGGGGGCGATGCGAACTTGCCCGGTGGCCGCCAACTGCAACAAGGCTTCGCGCACCGGGGTGCGTGATACCCGGAAAAACGTGCACAGCAAGGACTCATCAATGGCGCTGCCTGGCGGCAGATCACCGCTGGCAATGCGGTGCTCCAGTTCGATCCGTACCCGGTCGGTATTGCTAAGCGTCATGTCTGTCTCCCATGCCTGTTGCTATTTTTTAGGCTTAAATGATTCTAGGGAGGGCTTTTTGATATATCAATTAAGGCTTATCCGAGGGTAAAGAAAGAGTGGTCCCGTTTTGATTCGGGCTGATTTCGCGGATAATCAGTTTTTTCGGATGAGGTCCCGATGAGCAACGAACGTAAACCCCTTGATGCGCTGGCCAGTGGTGCCATGCTGGTGCTCTGTTTGATCTGGAGCTTTCAGCAGATCTTGCTCAAGGCGACGGCACAGGACATGGCCCCCATCTTCCAGATTGGTCTGCGCTCGGGCGTGGCCTGCGTGCTGGTCGCTTTGCTGGTTCTGGTGCGGACACACAAGCTGGCCTTTACAGAAGGGGCCTGGAGGCCGGGCTTGATGGCCGGTTTGCTGTTTGCGCTGGAGTATTTGCTGCTGGGCGAAAGTCTGCGTTTTACCTCGGCAGCGCACGTGGTGGTGTTTCTATACACGGCGCCCGTGTTTGCGGCTTTGGGTCTGCATATACTTTTGCCTTCGGAACGTTTGGCCCGCCTGCAATGGGTGGGCATCGGCCTGGCGGTGGCGGGTATCGCCATTACCTTTTTAGGCCCGGCCAGCATGGATGGGACTGATCTGGGTCGCATGCTGATTGGGGACTTGATGGCCTTGGCAGCCGGGGCCTTGTGGGGCTTTACCACCGTGTTGATCCGCAGCACGCGCCTGTCTGCTGTTCCGCCTTCGGAGGCCTTGCTGTATCAACTGTTCAGTGCTTTTGTGATTCTGATGGTGGCTGCGGTGGTCAGCGGTCAAACCCAGGTGCATTGGTCGGGTTTGCTGGGCGCCAGTCTGGTATTTCAGTCCGTGGTGGTGGCTTTTCTAAGCTTTCTGGTCTGGTTCTGGTTGCTGCGTAATTATCAGGCCTCGCGCCTGGGGGTGTTCTCTTTTGCGACTCCACTGTTCGGTGTGTTATTTGGTGCTTTCTTGCTGGGCGAAGCCATAGAACCCCGTTTTGTGATGGGCGCTTTACTGGTGCTGATGGGCATTACCCTGGTCAGTGCCTATAGCTGGATCAGTCAGCTGCGACGTCGCAGAACGTGAGCGAGTCAGCGATCCGATGCGAACGCCCTTAAGGGGCAAGGCGTTGCCGCAAGCTGCTTTTCAACCAGCGGCAAAATTGGCGAGCATCACGTTGTTGGGGTGATTGTGCGTTGACATAGGCCATGTAGGTTGCGCCTGTGGCAACCTGGCCAGGGCCCACTTCCCGCAAGACGCCATCGCGTAGATGGTCCATGACCAGTAAACGTGGCACAACCAGAAATCCTGATCCGGCAATGGCCCCGGCAATGGCGAAAAACAGGTGATCGTAGGTGGCGCTCATCAGCAGACGCGAAGGCTCAATCCCCTGATCCAGAGCCCATACACCCAATATGTCGGGGCGTGAGCGCGCGGTCACCATAGGCCAGTGCTCCCACGTTTGCCCGCTGTGTTGCTGAATCAAGGCCGGTGCGGCCACACAGACGAGTTCTTCACGTGTCAGCTCCCAGCTTTCGCTATCGGGCAGGTTTAAATCCCGGCTGATCAGGACATCGAATTCTTCATTAGGGCGTGGTGGCGATAGATTGGTGATCAGATCAATCTGCATGGCGTGCTGGGCGGTGAACTGGCCAAGCATGGGAACCATCACCGTCATTGAAAAACTGGGCATGGACGTGCGGACTCGCAGCCGTCCGTGCTGATCCGGCTGATGGGCGATTTGCTGAATGGCCATCTCCAGGGTGGCCATTGCATCTTTGACCGTGTCATACAACTGCAGGCCGGCTGCCGTCAGCTCAATATAGGGACCTCGTCGAATGAACAGGGCCTGTTTGCTGACTTTTTCCAAGGTGGCGATATGTCGGCTGACTGCGCTTTGGGTGATCCCCAGGCTTTGGGCTGCACGGGTGAAATTGCCTTGTCGGCCCACGGCGACAAATACGCGCAGTGGAACCAGAGGAACCGTCTCAAGCATGATTAAAACTCATGATAGGGTCACGACTAATAGGGGGTGGAGGTGGGGTGTAACAGAACGGTCATCTACGATAAATACCATGATTTCCATGCGATTTTATTTAAATTTCAGGAAATAATCATGCAAAACCGTTTTCCTTATCTATCCGCTTTGCTCATGCTTTCTTGCCTGGCTTCGGGCGCCGCCAAGGCCGATGAGGTGGTGTTGTACTCCTCTAATAATATCGATGTGGTGAACACGGTGATTGAGCAGTTCCGTCAGGTTCATCCCGAGATAGCGGTGTCCGTGGTGCGGGCGGGTTCCGGTGCCTTGATGCAGCGTATCAAGGCAGAGGCCGATCAACCTTTGGGTGACTTGTTCTGGTCGGGTGGGTTTTCCACCTTGTCGCAGTATGCCGATTACCTGGCGCCCTACTCCTCGCCTGAGGCCTCGGCGGTAGGAGCCCAGTTTCAGGGGCCAGACCAACGCTGGCTGGGTACTAATACCCATGTCACGGTGTTGATGGTCAATGAGCGTCAGTTGGGCAAACTCCAGGCTCCTGCCAGTTGGGCGGATCTGGCTGATCCTGCCTGGAAGGGCAAGATCGTGATTCCTGATCCGGCACGCAGCAGCTCCTCCTATGTCGCCCTGTACGGTTTGCAGGAGTTGATGGGCCAGGACGTGTTTGAAAAAGTGGCTCGCAATGCCGTGGTGGTCGGCACGACAGCGGGCGCCTACGAAGGCGTTGCCAATGGCGAGTTCGCGGTTGCGGTAACGATGGAGTATGCCGCCTATCAATATGTGGCCGGTGGTCTGGATACGATTGACCTGGTCTACCCCAAAGAGGGTACTTTCCTGTCGCCGGAAGGGATGGCCTTGATTAAGGGGGGGCGTAATCCCGAGTCTGCCCGCAAGTTGTACGACTTCCTGGCCTCGCGTCCTGCACAGGAAGAGGTATTCAAAAGTGCGTTTCGCCGTCCTTTACGCAGCGACATTGCCGTCAATACGCTGACAAGCCTGCCTGCCATGGATCAGATCCGTGTGCATGCGCTGGACGATGAGCGTATGGGCGCTGATCGTGAGGCTTTCCTGGCGCGTTGGCGTGATCTGGTTTCGCAGCGCTAGGCAGGA
The DNA here is from genome assembly GCF_020907215.1 of Alcaligenes sp. MMA. NCBI lineage: Bacteria > Pseudomonadati > Pseudomonadota > Betaproteobacteria > Burkholderiales > Alcaligenaceae > Alcaligenes > Alcaligenes sp. MMA. The sequence goes on along the minus strand of NZ_JAJJPP010000004.1, from coordinate 231,476 downwards.
CTCCTATGCAGATACATTTATCAGGCATTCAGCAAAGCTACGGCGCACAGACCTTGTTTCAGGGGTTGGATCTGAATATCCCCAGCGGCTCCTTGTTTACCCTGTTGGGGCCGTCGGGTTGTGGCAAGACGACCTTGCTACGCATGTTGGCCGGATTTGTGCGCCCTGATCATGGCAAGGTGCTGTTCGGCCAGAAAGAGATGACGCAGGTGCCTGTGCACAAACGCAATGTGGGCATGGTGTTTCAGGATTACGCCTTGTTTCCGGACCGCAGCGTGCTTGATAACGTCAGCTACGGTTTGCTGGCGCGTGGTCAGTCTCGCACTCAAGCCCGTGGTCCCGCTTTGGACATGTTGGCGCGGGTAGGTTTGAAGGATAAAGCGGATGCCTTGCCGTCCGCGCTGTCCGGGGGGCAGCGACAGCGAGTGGCCATGGCACGCGCCTTGGTGATCAAGCCTGATCTGCTCTTGCTGGACGAGCCCTTGTCTGCCCTGGATGCAAAGCTGCGCACGGACTTGCGCGAAATGCTGCGGGACTTGCAGCAGGAAGCCGGCATTACCACCGTGTTTGTGACGCATGATCAGGAAGAAGCGCTAAGCGTGTCTGACTACATTGCCGTGATGGACCGGGGATGTGTCCGTCAGGTCGGCACGCCTGAGCAGATTTACCGCTGCCCTGACAACAGCTTTGTGGCCGATTTTGTGGGTGGGGCCAATCTGATCGAGCTTCAAGAGGAACTCGGTCAGGCTGCAGATGGCTGCCGCCGCTTCCGGACAGCGGGTTGCATAGTGCGTATCCAGTCTGCCGGACGTTTTTCTGAGCAGACGATGTTGGCTGTGCGGCCTGAAACCCTGAGTGTGGATGCCTTGCGTCCGCTGGATGAGGGTGACATTGCCGCGCGGATTGAAAGCGTGGATTACCGAGGCCCCAGTACGGCGTATCAATTGCGCACGGAATTTGGTTTTCTGAAAGCGGTGGTTTGGAACACCGGCGCCGTGCAGAGTTGGGAGCGAGGGGATGCGGTGGTCTTGCGCGTTCCCGAGTCGGCTCTTTTGGTGGAGCGGACATGATGCTGGGTTCTTTGCGACGCGATCCAGCCTGGCTGATGCTGGCTCTGGGGGCCGTGGCCTTGCTGGGCTACTTTTTGCTGTGGCCGGTCTTGTCCATGCTGACCAGTTCCCTGGTCAACCAGGACGGTCAGTTTGGTTTGCATGGTTACGTGCAGTTTTTTTCGGAACCGGCGTACCGGGAGAGCCTGTTCAACACCTTGTGGTTGGGCGGTGCGGTAACCCTGCTCAGTCTGGTGCTGGGCGCCGGTTTGGCCCTGGCAGCCGCGCGCTTTTCCTTCCCATTGGCCGCCTGTCTGGGTGTATTACCCTTGCTGACCTTGGTCATTCCGGATGTGGTGGTGGCCGCGGCCTGGATTGTGGTGTTGGGTAAACAAGGCGTGCTCAATAGCCTGCTGGCTCCCTTTGGCCTGGAGTTGCCTTCCTTGTACTCCTGGTGGGGTCTGGTTTTTGTGATGACCTTGAACAACTACGTGTATGCCTATGTGGCTGTGCTGGTAGGTTTGAAGTCCATGGATCGCAACCTGGAAGAGGCGGGTCTCAGTCTGGGCAGCTCACCGGGGCGCACATTGCGCACTGTGACCTTCCCTCTGATGGTGCCGGCTTTATGCGGTGCTGCGGTGCTGGTTTTCATGCACGTTATCGGGGATTTTGGCGTTCCAGCCATTCTGGGCGCCCGTACCCCCGTGTTGGCGGTCAAGACGTATAACGAGTTTGTCAGTGAGATGGGCGGTAACCCGCAAATGCAGACCACCATGGCGTCTTTGCTGGTGTTTCTGGGTTTGGTTTTGCTGTTGATCCAAAAGTGGGTGGTGGCCCGACGCACCTACCAGATGGAGTCCGGGCGGGCCCCTGTGCGGGTGCCTTTGCGTGCGTGGCAGGCAACCGTGTGCGCCACCCTGGTGTCGATCCTGGTTGTCTTGTCGATACTGCCGGTGCTGGTGGTCATTGTGACCGCATTTACGCCCTCTATCGGGCCGGTGCTCAAGTATGGCGGCTTTACCTTAAGCCATATGCAGCAAGCCTTGGTGCAGGCACCCGGACCTTTGTACAACTCCTTGCTGCTGGGGGCAGCGGCAACCAGTGCGGGTGCCGTGTTTTCTATCGTGGCCGCCTATCTGATCGTCAAACGTCCGTCTGGACTGAGTGCAGGTCTGGACGCGCTGGTCATGCTGCCTTTGACGATTGCCGGCACGGTACTGGGCATTGCCCTGATCAACGTGTTTAACAGCGGCTGGCTGGTGCTGACGGGCAGTTGGGTCATTATGGCGCTGGCCTACTTTTTGCGCCGGGTGCCCACCAGTGTGCGGGCGGCCATGGGGCCTTTGCATAACGTGCGCAATTCCATCGAGGAGGCCTCCATCAGTTTGGGCGTGGCCCCGATGCCAACTTTTGCGAAGGTCGTTTTGCCGCTGGTCTGGCCCGCGGTGATTGCGGCCACGGTACTGATGTGGATTACGACTTTGTCGGAATTATCCGCCACGGTGGTTCTGTATTTCGGCGGGATGAGCACCTTGCCTATCGAGGTTTTTCAATTGGTCGACAGTGGACGTTTGGCTCAGGCCAGTGCGTATAGCCTGGTGCTGTTGATGGCGATATTTTTGCCGCTGCTGCTGACCCGTTTCATTTTCAAAGTAAAAGTAGGATGGACACAATGAGCTCTGTGCAATGTCAGGAAGAGATCGCGCTGGCCCAGCGCGTATTGGGAGCCAAGGCATCGGCCACCAAAGAGATGACGCGCCTGGCCAATCAAATGCGGCAACAGGGGCAGTCAGTTATTACCCTCAGCCAGGGCGAGCCGGATTTTGCGACCCCCGAGCATGTGCGTCAGGCGGCCAAAGAAGCGATTGATCGCAATGAGTCCCGCTATACCGAAGTAGCCGGCACCCTGGCTCTGCGTGAGGCTGTGGTGCGCAAATTCGAGCGCGACAATGGCCTGCACTTCAGCCCGGATCAGATCCAGGTGGGTTGCGGGGCCAAACAAGCCTTGTACAACGCCTTGCAGGCCACGGTACAGGACGGTGACGAGGTCATCATCCCTACCCCCGCCTGGGTGTCTTACCCTGAAATGGTGCTGTTGGCCGGTGGCCAACCGGTCATTGTGCGGTGCAGTGCACAGGCCGGCTTCAAGCTGCAAGCTGACCAATTGGAACGGGCCATCACCCCCCGTACCAAATGGCTGATGCTCAACTCCCCCTCCAACCCCAGTGGTGCGGTGTATTCGCGTCAGGAGCTGGAAGCACTGGAGCAAGTGCTGTTGCGTCACCCCCATGTCTGGGTGATGGCCGATGATGTGTACGAAAAAATCCGTTATAGCGACGAACCCTTTGCAACGCCGGCTGCTTTGTCGCCCCACATGGCAGCGCGCACCTTGACCATCAATGGTGTCTCCAAGGCCTATGCAATGACGGGTTGGCGAGTGGGTTTTGCAGCGGGTCCGCTGCACCTGATCAAAGCCATGAATCTGGTGCAGTCGCAAGCAACCTCACACACCAGTTCCATCAGCCAGGCGGCGGCGGTGGCCGCACTGGATGGCCCCATGGATTTTCTGCCTGAGTTTGTGGAAGCGTTCCGTCGCCGCCGCGACAAGGTGGTGGCCGCGCTCAATGCGATGCCGGGCATTGAATGTGATCTGCCTATGGGGGCGTTCTATGTGTTCCCTAGTTGCCAAGGCGTATTGGGTTTGCGGGACCCGTCAGGTCAGTTGATCAGTACGGATAAGGACTTGTGCATGTATTTCCTGCGTAGTGTTGGGGTGGCCGTTGTGCCTGGTTCGGCGTTTGAACTGCCTGGCCACTTCCGGGTGTCTTACGCCTCCAGTGACCAGGAGCTGGAAGAGGCCATGAGCCGCATTGCCCAAGCTATTGCTCGACTGAGCTGAACCCCTTACGGAGAAACAGTGTGAATAGTAAAAAAAATCAGGTGTTGAAAGCAGCCTTCTCCCAAGGGCGATTGATGACGGCAATGGCCGCTCATAACCCGTTGGCGGCTCGTCTGGCTCAGGATGCCGGTTTCGGGGCAATTTGGGGGAGCGGTTTTGAGTTGTCTGCCAGTTATGCCGTGCCCGATGCCAACATTCTGTCGATGGGAACGCACTTGGAGATGATGCGGGCGATTGCCTCGACCGTGGACATCCCTTTGATTGCCGACATTGATACTGGTTTTGGTAATGCAGTGAATGTCAGCTATGTCATACCGCAGTACGAGGCGGCGGGCGCCAGTGCCATTGTGATGGAGGATAAAACCTTTCCGAAAGACACCAGTTTGCGAGCGGATGGGCGTCAGGAGTTGGTGCGAATTGAAGAGTTCCAGGGCAAGATTGAAGCGGCTTGTGCCGCACGCCGTGATCCGGATTTTCTGATTATTGCGCGGGTAGAAGCCCTGATTGCCGGCCTGGGGCAAGAAGAGGCCCTGAAGCGTGGCCTGGCGTATGAGCAGGCGGGTGCAGATGCCATTTTGATTCACTCCAAACAGGCCACGCCAGATCAGATTCTGTCTTTTGTAGAAGCTTGGACCGGCAAGGTGCCGTTGGTGTTGGTGCCTACGGCCTACCCTCAACTGACTGAGGCCGACATTGCCCAATTGGGCAAAGTGGGCGTGGTGATTTACGGCAATCATGCGATTCGTGCGGCCGTAGGGGCCATGCAAGCGGTGTTTGCCCAGATTCGCCAGGATGGCGGCATTCAGAATGTGGATGCCAGTCTGCCCTCCGTCAAAACCATTATTGGTTTGCAAGGTGATGCCCATATGCGTCAGATCGAGGCCCGATTCCTGCGCTAGAAGGGGCAGCATTGGGCTTCGTATAATGGCTGATGGCCCGATGGCGGGCCCTTAGCCGGATAAATGCGATGCCCCAATCTGCACAAGGCCCTATCCCGGTCACGCTGTTGACCGGCTTTCTGGGCAGTGGGAAAACGACCCTGATCAATCGCGCTTTGCAAGAAGCGCAGATGGCCGACACGCTGGTCATCATCAATGAGTTTGGGCAGACGGCGCTGGACCATCTGCTGGTGGCGCACAGCCAGGAAAATCTGGTGCAGGAGATGGGCAATGGCTGCGTGTGTTGCACCATACGGCGCGATCTGGTGCAGACCTTGCGCGATATTACCTGGCGGTTTTCCAGGGCGGGTCAGCGACAGTTTAGTCGGGTGTTCATTGAAACAACGGGGCTGGCTGATCCCGCCCCTATTATTCATACCTTGCTGGGCGAGCCTCAATTGGCGGGCAAATATCGTCTGGATGCGGTGGTCACGGTCGTTGACCTGGAGCATGCCAGCGAGACCTTGCGTCGCGAGGAGCTGGCCCGGCGGCAAGTCGCCTTAGCCGATCTATTGGTATTGAGCAAACGCGACTGCGTCGATGCCGATCGTGAGCAGGAGGTCAGCCAGCAATTGGCTGGATTGAATCAGGCCGCTCAGCGTCTGGTTTTGGATGTTGGGCAATCTATGGCGCCCTATTTGCTGGCACTGGGCGACCAGCAAGGCCAGTGGGCTGCGTGGGAGGCGTCCAGCCATGATTGTCTCCATGAGCATTATCACGACCATCATCACGACCATGGCGCCGGTGGTGCGCTGTCCGGGCAAGCGCGGCATGGGCATGCTGTCAGTGCGATCAGCGTAGCCGTGCCGGAGGCACTGAATGCGCAGCATCTGTCGGATTGGCTTGATGAGCTGTGTCGTTGGGCGGGTCCGCGCTTGTTGCGTTTGAAAGCGGTCTTGGCCGTGCAGGGCCGGGAGACGGCGCAGGTAGTGCATGCCGTGCAGCATCGGGTCTACCCGTTCGGATCCTTGTCGCAGTGGCCTTGGCCGCAACGGCAAGGGCGTCTTGTACTCATTACGCAGGATCTGGAACCAGCTCAAGTTTGGCAGCGGCTGCGTCAGTTGGATGCGTCGGTTCGTGCGGTGTGAGGTGCATTTTTCCCGTTCTTTGGCCGTTGATGGAAAACAGCCCATGAGATTGGTGAGTTTGATGGTCGTCAGTGTTTCCAAGAATATGGCTGGGTGCCGTAATTTCTATTTATAAAAATAAGATTAAGATGCATTTAGTCGATACACCTGTTTTGTAACGGTCCAGCACCTTGAAAGGAGTGATCATGAAGGCAATGGTTTATTACGGTGAAAATGACATCCGCTTTGAAGAACGGGAGAAACCGGACCTTCAAGCACCTACCGATGCCATTATTCGCATGGTTAAAACCACAATTTGTGGTACGGATCTGGGTATTTGGAAGGGAAAAAATCCAGAAATCCGTCGTGTGGCCGAAGAAAAAACCGGCAGTTTCAATGGCCGTATTCTCGGGCACGAAGGGGTGGGCATTATTGAGCAGGTTGGCTCAGCGGTAAAAAACGTCAAAGTGGGCGATAAGGTCATTGTGTCGTGCGTGAGCCGTTGTGGTACCTGCGAGAACTGCCAAAAACAACTGTATGCGCACTGCCGCAATGACGGCGGCTGGATTTTGGGCTACATGATTGACGGTACACAGGCTGAATACGTGCGTACCCCCTTTGCCGATACGTCCCTGTACCCTTTGCCTGCCGAACTGAATGAAGATGTGGCCGTGTTGCTATCCGATGCTTTGCCCACTGCACATGAAATTGGCGTGCAGTATGGCAATGTGCAGCCGGGTGACACCATTGCCATTGTGGGAGCCGGCCCAGTGGGTATGGGGTGCTTGTTGACCGCCCAGTTGTATTCGCCCAGCCAGATCATCGTGGTAGACATGGACGAGAACCGACTGGCTATGGCCAAAGAGCTCGGCGCCACGCACATCATTAATTCGGCCAAGGAAGACCCCGTGGCTCGTATTATGGCCATTACCGATGAGCGCGGCGTAGATTGCGCGATGGAAGCGGTGGGCGTTGAAGCGACCTGGAATGTGTGCCAGCAAGTGGTCAAGGAAGGTGGTCATTTGGCCAATGTGGGTGTGCATGGCAAATCGGTGAATTTCTCGCTAGAAAAATTGTGGATCAAAAATTTGACCATTACCACCGGTCTGGTCAATGCCAACACGACAGGCATGCTGCTCAAAACATGCTGCTCGGGCAAGTTGCCCATCGAGAAACTGGCAACCCACCACTTCACGTTTGATCAGCTTGAAAAAGCCTATGATGTGTTCAAACATGCCGCTGACGAAAAAGCAATGAAGGTGATTGTCGACTTCGCCTGACGGTTTTATGCCGACCCTGCCACGTAAAGCGCCTGTTTATTGCAGGCGCTTTTTTGTGGTTATGCAGATGGGGTAGGTTTTAAAAAAAGGACGCCTAAGCGTCCTTTTCAAAAGCCGTTGGGCTAACAGACGTTATTGGGGCTCTACGCCCACTTTCTTGAACAAGGCGGCCCACTGGGGAACTTGTTGTTCCACTTTGGCTTGCAAGGCGGCCGGGTTGGCTTCTTTGTCCATGACCGTCGCTCCCAGGGTGGACATGCGGCTTCGGAAGTCCTTGTCGGCCATGCCGGTCTGCAAGGCTTTCACCAAGGTCTCCACGACAGGCTGGGGGGTGTCTTTCGGTGCCCACATACCGTGCCAGATACCAACTTCAAAGTCCTTGAAACCGGACTCCTGCATGGTGGGGACGTCCGGTAAGGTTGGGACGCGTTGCGGGCTGGTCACGGCATAGACCTTCACTTTGCCGGATTTGATTTGTTGGGTGGTATTGGTGGTTTGGTCACACATGACGTCCACCTGCTTGCCCATCAAATCCGCAATGGCCGGGGCGGTGCCTTTATAGGGGACCGTCAGCAGCTCGATACCCAGCGCTTCGGTGAGCATGGTGCCGCACAGGTGGCTGGCTGCGCCAATCCCGGCGTTGGCCAGGGAAACCTTGTCCTGGTTGTCCTTCAAGTACTGCACCAGTTCCTGAATGTTGTTGGGCGGGAAGTCTTCGCGGGCAATGATGGTCATGGGAACGTCGACCACCAGACCGATGGGGGACATACCATTGATGGCGTCGTAGCCGGGTTTTTTGTACAGCGAAGGAGCGGTGGAAAAGCCGATGTGCATCAGCAGTATGTTGTAGCCGTCCGGTTTGGCACGGGCGACCTGGGAGGTGCCAATGGAGCCTCCGGCACCGCCCTTGTTTTCGACCACGATGGTTTCACCCAAGGCTGGGCGCATGGCTTCGGCCAGAGCGCGTGCCACGTTGTCCGTGGGGCCGCCCGCCGCAAAAGGGACCACCATATTGATGGGGTGGTCCGGATAACCCGCTGCCTGCGCGGTGACCGAGCAGGCCAAGGCCGCGCCCAGACTGACAAACAGCTTGTTTAATGCAACAGCCATAATGCCTCCTTGATAAGGATTGCTTATTCTTTTGGGAGATACCTGGATCCGGTCGCGTGGTGTTGCGAAGCGTTGCAGGAGTGGCTTTATTCTACTGAGTGCAAACGCCTTTCTTGTTCAGGTCTAACCCTAGTAAGGGGCGTAAATCGGCTAGGGGAATATACGGGGACAAGCCACGACCTAAGGCGGTGGCTTGTCCAGGGACGGGGTCACGCAGAGGTCGGTTTATGCAGGACCGGCGTTAGGTAGGCGATGATGGCAACCGTCAGGGCGGCAGTGGCGACCAAGCTGCAAAAGATCATCAGACCCTGATCCAGGCCTAAGTGGTCGGCCAGCCAGCCCAGGCCCAAAATAGGCAAAATGGCACCCAGGTAACCCGTGATCAGGTAGGTGGAGGTCAGGCCGGCACGCTGGTGCGGGGGGGAGACACGTTGCACGATGGACATGCCGCCGTACATGCACAGGCCGTGGCCAAAGGCGGTCAGCAGTACGCACACAATGAACAGTAGCGAGGAGCTGGCCCACAGATTGATCAGCAAGGCGATACAGGCCAGGGTGAAGGACAGCAGCCCCACAATGACGCTGCGCTTGGCCGGCCAGCGGCGGATCAGTAACTGGAAACCCGAGGACAGAAACAGAATAATCCCGATGGAAAAGCCGCTGGTGGCCGGGCCGTGCCAAGGCACCATTTGCGCCATGAAGCTCGGTGCCAGAGAGGCAAACAGACTGAACATGGCAAAGGCGCAGCAGGCAGACAAGCAGCCAATCAGATAGGGGCGTCGTAAATGGGTGGCGGGCAGCGTCAGGCGCGGCATCCAGGTGCGCCAACTGTTCTTTTGCGGAACAGGCTGTTTGCTGGCAATGGGCCGGATTTGAAACAGGGCATAGATGGCCAGTACGCCCAGGATCATGGAGGGGATATAGCTGGAGAACAGTGGGTTCGGTATCCATTGTGCGATCAGGCCGCCTACCACTGGGCCCAGGCCAAATCCAAAGGCCAGCATCAGCGAGGTAGTGGCCGCAGCGCGTTGCACATCCCCGCCCCGGTTAAATTGCCCCAGACCGATGGAGGCCGAGGTCACAATCATGCTGGAGGCCATCCCGATCATGATGCGGCTGAATAGAAAGCTGCCCACATCCCAGGCAAAGGCGGACAGGGTTACGCCGCTGGTGACCAGAATCAAGCCGGTACGCAGCACGGGCATAAAGCCTTTCATGTCGCTTAAGCGGCCCAGAAACAGCAGGCCCGTCAAGCCGGAGGCCATATACGCCACGTAGAGTTGGGTGATGTGGCTGGCGTTCAGATCCCAGCGATCCTGGTACAGCGGATACAGGGGGCTGGCCAAGGCCGTACCCATTACCCCGATACACATGGCGATACTGATCCACACGTAAGGGTCCCACTTGCTTTTCTTGCAGGGGGGCCGTGCCGTTGCGGGTTTGTCAGCGTCCGCTGCTTGGCTCGGGTGGCTCAGGTGATGTTCGACTCGTGCCTGTTGCAGGGTCTGGGCGGGGGCACTGGCGTGAAAGTCCTTGCAGCTTTGGGCGTCTTGCCAGCTTTCGTGCAGCACCCAGTGTCCGGGGGGCTGGTCCTTGCGCAATACATCGAAGCGTAAACAGGCGGTGTTGGCTCGGGCTTGTTCAGCCAGCGAGCCTGTATAGGTATCCTGCGCTTGCAGATCCAAATCGGTGAAATGGTAGTGTGTAGTACGAAAGTACGTATCGCCCATGCGACGCAATCCTTGACAGCGAAATCATTCGGGACCATCAAGGATACTCTTTCGTGTCTGTACTTACATGGCAAATAGCTGACACTAGGTTGGCTGGCGCAAATCCAGATGCACCTCAGCCACATGCAAGACCTCGGCCTCGTGGTCCGGGTCGCGCCAGGTGTCCTCACAGGCCATTTGATGCCAGTGTTGCATGGCAGGCAGTGCCAATAAGCGACTCATGTAGCTTTGGCACGTCTTGTCCAGCGTCAAACCATAGGTTTGCAAGCGAAATACCACGGGGGCGTAAAAGGCATCGACCGCGCTGAATCGCTCGCCGGCCAGGAAGGGGCCACCAAAACGGCTCAAACCTTCTTGCCAGAGGGTTTGCAGGCGATCCAGTTCACCTTGCAGGCGCATATCGTGCTGATGGTGATGGGCCCGCAAGGCAACGGCAAAGGGACACAGATTACGTAGCGAGGAAAAATTGGCGTGCATCTCTGCACTGGCGCTGCGAGCCCAGGCGCGTGCAATGGGGTCAATCGGCCAGACGCCGGGGTGCTGTTCGGCCAGATATTCAGCAATGGCCAGGCTGTCCCAAATAGTTTGCCCATTGGTATGCAACACAGGGACCTGGCCTGTCGGGGCCATTTCGTGAAAGGCCACAGTGCTAAAGGGATGGCCAAAGTTGAACCAGCGCACGTTAAAATCCATGCCCAAGTGGCTCATTAATAACCAGGGTCGCAAAGACCAGGACGAGTAGTGGGGATTGCCCAGGACAAGGGTATAGTTTCTGGAAGCTTGCATGGTGGCACGGGTTTACGAAGGGGATGGTGGTTGCACTGTAGTTGGCTTTGATCTGTTTGGGTAGTACTGGCGCCGTCTTGCCGTTTTGGTACGTGGTTTTTTTACTGACTTGTGGAGTCGTCCATGGCGTATGACCTGGAAAAACGATTGGTCATTGGCCTGGCCTCCAGTGCCTTGTTTGATCTGAGCCAGTCTCATCAGGTCTTTCTGGAGCAAGGGGAGGCGGCCTATCGCGATTACCAGTTGGCACGCGAGCACGAACCGTTAAAGCCGGGTGTGGCCTTTTCCTTTATCCGGCGTTTGCTGGCCTTGAATGATTTGTCGCCCGACGATCCCTTGGTGGAGGTCGTGTTGCTGTCGCGTAACGATCCCAATACCGGTTTGCGGGTTATGAATTCCATCCGCCATCATGATCTGGACATTACGCGGGCGGTGTTTTTGCAAGGGGGCGACCCCAGCCCTTATATTCAGCCGCTGTCCATCAGCCTGTTTCTGTCAGCCAACCAGGAGGATGTGCACCGGGCGGTGCAGCAAGGTTATCCTGCAGGCCAAGTGTTGAATTCATCCTACGAGGATGCCTACGATGACCAGCCTATCCGGGTGGCCTTTGACTTTGACGGGGTGATCGCGGACGACGAGTCCGAGCGCGTGTATCAGCAAGAAGGCGGCCTGCCGGCCTTTTTCGAGCACGAAGTGCGTTTGGTGCAAAAGCCCCATAATCCGGGCCTGTTGCAGGCGTTTTTGCTGAAATTGGCGCATATTCAGGAAGTGGAGCAGCAGCGTCAGGAGCAGGATGCCAGCTATGTGCCGCGTTTGCGGATTGCGATTGTGACAGCGCGCAATGCCCCGGCCCATGAACGCGTCATCAATACCATTCGTAGCTGGGGCATTGAGGTGAACGAGGCTTTCTTTCTGGGTGGCATTGAAAAGCGTCGGGTGCTGGAAGTCTTGCAGCCGCATATCTTCTTTGATGACCAGACCACGCACCTGATTCCGACCGCGCAGACCTTGCCCTCCGTGCATATTCCGTTTGGGGTGGTGAACCATCCGCCGGTGAAAGTGGCGGAGCCGGAGAAAAAGAAGGGTCGGAAACAGGAGCAGCGGAAATCAAAGCCGTAGATAGGGTGCTGTGATTGGCTAGTGCGGCTGCAGCGGGCTTAGTGCCAAGTCCGTTTGGTTTTAAAACCGCCCAAGACAAAGCCGCGAGCTGATGCGGGATCAGGCGCGGCTTGGTTCTTGTCGGCTCCCAGTTCTCAGACTTGGGCCAGAGCGCGGCTAACAGCGCGTGCAGCGGGTTGAATCAGGCTGGCCAGGGCGTCGGGATTGATGGCCTCAAAGCGCTCCAGGCTTCCCAGCAAGGTCAGGCTGCCGAAGATTCGTTTGGCATCGTCAAACACAGGCGCGGAAATCCCGGCGATACCCGGATTGATCTGCTCCTTGGTAATGCAATAGCCCGCGCGGCGCAGCTCCTGCATATGGGCCGAAAAAACCGGCCATTCCTTGCCCAGGCCTTGCACATAGTCAATATGTTGATTTTTCTCGTACAGACGACGCAGGTGGCGGGTGGGCAGATAAGCGGTAACGATACGCGCCGTGGAACTGCGGAACATGTCCATGGTTCGGCCACGGCCAAACAGCAGCTCGAAACGCCCCGGCCCGGTTTCCTGATGGGTGGTCAAGATGCGTTCGCCGTATTGCTGGCCGATCAGTACGTCCAGCCCGGTTTGCTCGACCAGCGAGCGCAACAGGGGGCGACAGCGGCTGACCAGCGGATCAAATTCGCGGATCAGCAAATCCATTTCTATAAACCGTGGCCCAGGGGCGTAGCCTTCTGGGCTGCGAATCAACAGGCCGCTATTGCACAGCTCTTTCAGATAGCGATAGGTGGTGGCGGGAGGGTAGCCCAGGCGGGTGCAGATGGTCTCCACATCCAGCACCGGCGTATGTGCACCGTACAAGTCCAGAATTTGCAGCATGCGTCGTAGACTATTCATGTGCCCTCGTAAAAACGGAGTGGTTGATTCCCTATTCTAACCACGCTCAGGCCTGTCAGTGGGGAGCAACAGCGAGCCTTACTCCGCTCTACTGGTTTATACCTAAACAATCAGATTATTCGGAAATTTTTCTCAGACTGCGGTAATAATCGGGAATATAAGCGGGTCTGTTCTGTATTTGCTTACACATGGCCTACTCTTTTTGTGACGCTGGGCACGTTGTGGACCCGGCCCCGGTTTGACGAGGTGGACATGGATCAGGCACAGCACAGCCAAGTGTCGTTGGAAATTAAAAATGTACTGTTCATCATGTGTGATCAGTTACGCGCCGATCATCTGTCCTGTTATCGCCCTGGTGGTGCGCTAAAGACGCCGAATCTGGATCGTTTGGCGGCGATGGGACTGCGGTTTGATCGCGCCTATGTGAACTCGGCTGTCTGCGGACCGTCACGCGCCTCGTACTACACCGGCCGCTACCCCTTGTCGCATCGGGTCACCTGGAACCGCGTCCCTCACCCCATCGACGAGCTGTATCTGGGCGATTATCTGGCCCAGTCGGGAAGGGACTGCCATCTGTTGGGCAAGACGCACCATGTACCGGACCCAGCTGGCGCCAATGCTCGACGTTTTCAGGTTCAGCCCGAGGCTGCCGAGCGTTTCTGGCAAGGTGGTTTTACCGCGATTGAGCGTTATGACGGCCATTTTGAAATGGGCCCGGATAGCGAATACCGCCAGTATTTGCAGGCCCAGGGTTACGACAGCGAGCGTCCCTGGGAAGACTATGTGATTGGCAGCCAGGATGCCCAGGGCCAGTTCGCCTCTGGCTGGTACATGCGCAATGCCAGCCTGCCCGCACGGGTACAGGCACAGGACTCTGAAACCGCGTACTTCACCCAGCGGGCCATGGATTTCATCACGGCCAAAGCTGAAGAGCCCTGGGCCTTGCACCTGTCTTTCATTAAACCGCACTGGCCTTATAAAGCTCCGGCACCCTACCACGACTGTTTCGGCCCGGAAGACGCCTGTACCCCCTTGCGTGCGGAACACGAGCGCCAGAATGCGCATCCGGTGCATGCGGCCTATCAGCAGCATGAAGAGTCCCAGTCTTTTGCCCAGGACGAGGTCTGGCGCACCATCAAGCCCGTGTATATGGGCCTGGTCCAGCAGATTGATGATGAAGTCGGCCGTTTGCTGGACATGCTCGAGCAGCAAGATCGCCTGAAAGATACCCTGATCATTTTTAGCTCCGATCATGGCGATTTACTGGGCGACCATTGGCTGGGCGAGAAAGAGTACTTCTTTGAAAACGCCATTCGCGTGCCGCTGATCGTGGTGGACCCACGGACCTTGGCCAATGCCACACGCGGCCAAAGCAGCGATGCCTTTGTGGAGTGTGTGGATGTCACCCCCACGATTCTGGATGCCTTGCATCTGCCCGCCCAGGAACACCGGGTGGAGGGCCGTTCCCTGATTCCGCTTTTGCACGGTCAGTCGGACTGGGCACGTGAATACACCGTGGCCAGCCTGGATTATGCCTATCGGGAAGCCCGCCAGATTCTGGGTCGTGGCGTGGACGAATGCCGTGGCCTGATGTTGCGTGATGGCGAGTATAAATACATGCATTGGCAGGGTTACCGGCCACAATTGTTCGATTTGAGGCAAGACCCTGACGAGCTGCACGATCTGGGCGCAGACCCGGCGTATGCAGCGGTTTGTCGGCGTATGAAAGAAGGCCTGCTGGACTGGCACGACACCCTGAAAGGACGTGCCAGCGAGAGCTGGGCTGCGGTAGAGGATCGTACCAATGCGCACGAGCGCATGATGAATATCTTGATTGGACGATGGTAAATGCGCTGCGGGGGCTACCAGTGGGTGGCGGACCGCAATCAATAACGATAAGGAGTGGACAATGAAGCAGCTTAAAAATACGACGCTGGCCCTGTTGGTGGCAGGTGTGGGGGCCTTGGCCCCGATGATGGCTCAGGCTGCCTGGCCGACGACGGATCAGGTTCGTATTGTGGTCCCTTACCCACCCGGCACTGAGCCTGACATTCTGGCCCGCGATCTGGGTGTGCATTTGAACAAGGCCACCGGCAAGGTGTTTGTGATTGAAAACCGCCCGGGTGCCAATGCCATTATCGGTACGGATAATGTTGCCAAAGCCAAGGGGGACGGTTCTGCCTTGCTGATGGTGGACAGTCTGGCGGTCTCCACCAATCCCCTGCTCTACAGTAACCTGCCCTACAAATGGGAAAAGGACTTAAAGCCGGTCACCACCGTAGCCGGAGTGAATCTGTACCTGCTGGTGCGTAATGACTTCCCGGCCAAGGATTACAAGGAGTTCATCGCTCAGGCCAAGAAAGCCAATGGTGATACCAATGTGGGTACAGGTGGTCGCGGACACGTTACGCACCTGGGTATGGGCTTGCTGGCCCGTGAAGAAGGTGTGAACTTCACCTACATTCCCTATAAGGGTATGGCCCCGGCCACAAATGCCATTTTGGGCGGTGAGACCGATGCCATGCTGGTTGGCGGTATTCTGGCTTCGCAACACGTAGATGGTGGCAAGGTGCGCGTGCTGGCGGTAGGGGCAGACAAGCGTACGGAGTTGTTGCCCAACGTGCCGACGGTGCAGGAAGCAGGCGGTCATGCCAACAGCATCCCCACGACCACCTTTGCGCTGTTCGCTCCTGGTACCACACCGGATGACACCGTAAAGGAGATTCAGGAACAGGTCGATGCGGCCCTGAAAACGCCCGAGATGCTGGCCGCTTTCAAGAGCCGTGGATTGGCCCAGTTCTACACCACCCCGGCCCAGACTCTGGAGCGCGTGCAAAATGACTCCAAGGTCTATGCCGAGTTGATTCCTACACTGGGTATTCAGCCTGAATAAGGTGGTGAACTAGTAGGCAAGCACATCCTCTTGGCAAGCGATCGCAAGCGGGTGTGCTGCTTTATGGCTTATATGGGAGTACTAGGGGAGCAAGTCTGGATAAAGAAGCCCGTTTTGCTATTGCCAGAGAGGGTGACTTTCCCAACCAGGGATAAAACCCATGTCTGTCAGTGACAAACCTGGCACTGTCGGGAAGTCATCGAGTAGTTGGCGCAGGCGCGCAGGCCAGCTTGAGTTTGGGCTTACCATGCGCATCAGGTGTAGCAGGATGCATAGCATTACGAACAGGCGTGACCCGATGGCCGGTTGACCGATTATGGGGTCAAAGCTTGGCACCGCTCCTGGACGTGGAAGTCTTGGCTGATCGACTAAGTTCTTGTTCCAGAGACGACTGTGGTGTGCAGCCACATTCCGTACGAAATTTAGTGCGCGTAACCAGCTGGGCAGAAGCTGGCCGTCGGGTAGGCCGTAGCGCTCAGCGATTGCATCCCTGTCGACAGTCTTCATCCCTTGGTAGAAGGTGGATAGCATGCCGAACTCCCACAGTTCCACGCTCACCCAGAGAGGAAATGGCTCGCCATATTTTTGCTTATAGTGCCGCACGAAATCTTCTCGTGAACGTGTCACCATTTGTTGATGTTTGTCTAGCCAGTTCTGGTGGGCCGTCCGACCTGTTGCTGGGTGGACTTTCTTGGCAAAGTTTCCGTGCAGCAGATTTGGATCCATGTGGGCAAAAGGGTCGAGCTCGCCAAGCCTATAGGACACATCTACCCGAAAAGCGATCTCAAGACGCTCAATTGCATCAAGCACTAGAAGACGAAGACGTTTGTCGAAGACATAAAGTGCTAATACCTGCTCGAAGGTACTGTTTGGCCGGAACGCATCAGTACGCTGCACGGTAATCCGCGACGAGTCAGCGGCCTTTGAGAGGGTGGTCTGCCGGAGCGGATACCAATAGGCACTGAGTCGGTAATAGCCGATGCGCTGTAAACAGATCAGCGCTGCTTTTTCGTCGGTGACGCCCAAACCGCGCTCCTTTAGGAGAGCAAGTTGCTGCTCGAAGGTGAGGTAGGGCTTGTTATAGGTGGACATGACCGACATAAAAGAAAACCCACCCGTACATCTTTCGACGCAGAGGGGCGGGCCGTGTTGAGATTGATTCTAGCCGCTTTCGGTAGAGGACTCAAGATGTGGATATAAATGTTCCCTGGCCTTTTTCAATGAGGAATGAAGGCCATTATTTGTGACATACCGTCTACGCAGGGTTTGAACCAATAGTGTGACGGGTGTCGCTGCGTTTTACTGATCGTTGTAGTCGTGCTGCTCGGAGATCAGGCGCCGCAAGGTGGTCTTGAGGGCACCGACATCCAGTGGCTGCAGGCGCTGCACCACTTCCTGCTCGTGCAGGCGGGCCTTGGCAATCAGACCGGAGATCAGGGTTTGGCCTTCTTCGGTAATACGGACCAGCGTGATACGGCGGTCCACATCGTGGGCCACGCGGCGCAGCAAACCCTGTTTTTCCAGTCTGTCCAGCAAGCGGGTGACGGTCGGTTGTTTGGTCGTTGCAATACGAGCCAGGTGGCCGATACTGACTTCGCCCGCGCCCGACAGGGTGGACAGGACACGCCACTCGGAAATGGACAAACCGTTGCTTAGCACCACTTCGTGGAACTCGGCAGAGATCAGTTGGCTGGCCTGGGCCAATAAGGCGGGCAGGTAGTTTTCGACAAAGACGGTGTCGTGTTCGGTGGGGCTCATGTGCTTATTGTCATTACGGGCTAGTGGGTGCCACATGGTGGCAACAGGGCTCACTATAACCAAGCTGTCCGTTTGCGTGTCGCAAATAGTTTGCTGACTTTACTAGGGAAAACCATGAGGATGGATATGTTGAGATATAAACATATTCATATGAAAATAAATACCATGTTCACAATGAGCGGTAAGTAAGGAAAGAAAAATGGCTGAGCGATCGTTTGTCGAAGAAGTCAAAAAGCTGCGCCTGGGTGATGGAGACGTATTCAGTGGCGAAGGCATCCTGGCGGTGACCAAGGCCCTGCTGGAATCAGGCGTGTCCTACGTGGCCGGTTACCAGGGTGCGCCTATCTCGCACTTGATGGACGTCTTGGCCGATGCCCAGGACATCTTGCAAGAGAACGGAATCCGTTTTGAAAACAGCGCCAGCGAGGCGACGGCGGCGGCAACACTGGCTGCGTCGGTCAACTACCCGCTGCGTGGCGCCATTACTTTCAAAGCAACGGTAGGCACCAACGTGGCCTCGGACGCGCTGGCCAACCTGGCCTCGGGTGGGGTCAAGGGCGGTGCGCTGATCATTGTGGGCGAAGACTACGGTGAAGGCTCGTCCATCATGCAGGAGCGTAGCCACGCTTTTGCCATGAAATCCCAGATGTGGATGCTCGATCCCCGCCCCAACCTGCCCTGTATTGTGCAAGCGGTTAAAGACGGCTTTGATCTGTCCGAAGCGTCCAATACCCCGGTGATGTTGCAGCTGCGGATTCGCGCCTGCCACGTGCATGGCCAGTTTGTGGCCTCGGACAACCGCCGCGCCAAGTTCACTATTAAAGAAGCCATGGAGCAACCCACACGCGACATCAATCGCATTGTGTTGCCGCCTGCCAGCTTCATGCACGAAAAAGAAAAGATCGAACAGCGCTGGCCTAATGCCGTCAAGTTCATCGAAGAGCGTCAGCTGAACGAGTTCTTTGCAGATGGCACCGATGATGTGGGCCTGATCGTTCAGGGCGGTGGCTACAACACCGTGATCCGTGCGCTGGAGCATCTGGATCTGGCCGATGTGTTTGGCGAATCCAAAGTGCCCATGTACGTCATGAACGTGGCCTACCCCTTGATTGAATCTGAAGTCGTTCGCTTTTGTGAAGGCAAGCGTGCGGTGCTGGTGCTGGAAGAAGGTCAGCCCAACTTTGTGGAACAGAACATCTCCGATATCGTGCGTCGTCACAATGTGGATGTGACGCTGCACGGCAAGGATCTGCTGCCATTGGCCGGTGAGTACAACACTGCCACCATGTTGAAGGGCCTGCGTGCCTTCATGGAAAAATACGGCCGCGTCGAGCCTCTGGCCCCTCGCAAGCCACGCGTGATTCCGATGAAAGTCGAGACCGTGGAGCGTCCTAAAGCTGAACAAGCCAGTCTGGTGGAAGTCGAAGCGGCTGAGATCAAACCCTTGGGCAGCCTGGACGAGAACGTCCACGCCCGACCCCCCGGGTTTTGTACCGGCTGTCCCGAGCGTCCTATCTTTACTGCCTTGAAGCTGGTGGAGCGCGAATTGGGCGAACACCACGTGTCGGCCGACATTGGTTGCCACCTGTTCTCCATTTTGCCGCCCTTCAACCTGGGTAACACCACCATGGGTTACGGCCTGGGTGGCGCCGGTTCGGCCGCCTTGAACGTGGATTCGGACAAGCGCGCGATCTCGGTCATGGGTGACGGTGGTTTCTGGCACAACGGTTTGACCAGCGGTATTGCCAACGCCGTGTTCAACCGCAGTGACAACCTGACCATTGTGATCGACAACAGCTACACCGCAGCCACGGGTGGTCAGGATATTCTGTCCTCCAAGGCCAAGAACGAAACCCGCAGTACCGGTCACCTGATCGAGAAAGCGGCGCGGGGTGTGGGTGTGGAATGGCTGCGCATGATTCGTCGCACCTACGACCTGAAGACCATGACGGCCACCTTGCGTGAAGCCCTGACGACCAAGGAAAAAGGTCCCAAGGTGCTGGTGGCGCAAAGCGAATGTATGTTGAACCGTCAGCGGCGTGAGAAAGGCCAGGTACGTAAAGCCGTGGCTGCTGGCGAACGTGTGGTGCGCGAGCGCTTTGGTGTGGACCCGGATACATGTACCGGCGATCACTCCTGCATTCGTTTGTCCGGTTGCCCTTCGCTGTCGATTCGCCCCAATCCGGACGCCCTGCGTCAGGACCCCGTAGCGAATGTGATGAACAGTTGTGTGGGTTGCGGTCTGTGTGGTGAGGTTTCCCACGCCGCGATTCTGTGCCCGTCTTTCTACCGTGCACAAGTGGTCAGCAACCCGACAGGCTGGGACAAGTTCCGCGAAAAAACCCGCCGTGGCTTTATCGGTTGGTTGCAGCGTCGTGACGCTGCTCGTCGTGATCGTCTGGCCTTCTAAGTACACCCGTAGAGATTCTTATCATGCAGATCAAACCAATCAAGATTGCTATTTTGGCCATGGGTGGCGAAGGTGGCGGCGTGTTGGCCGACTGGATCGTCAATCTGGGCGAACAAAACGGCTACTTTGCACAGACCACCTCGGTGCCTGGCGTGGCTCAGCGTACCGGCGCCACGATTTACTACGTGGAACTGTTCCCGCATTCGGCGGCTGTGGATGGCAAAAAGCCGGTGCTGGCCCTGATGCCTATGCCCGGTGATGTGGATGTGGTGCTGGCCTCCGAGCTGATGGAAGCCGGTCGCGCTGTACAACGTGGGCTGGTCACCGAGGACCGCACCACGCTGATTGCCTCTACGCACCGTGTCTATTCCATTGCCGAAAAATCGGCCATGGGCGATGGCCGTGTGGACGACAATGCTCTGATTGCGCACGCAAGCCAGGCGGCCAAGCGTTTTGTGTACTTCAATATGGAAAAAGCGGCCGAGGACTCGGGCAGCGTGATTTCCGCCGTGCTGTTTGGCGCCTTGGCCAGCACCGGCGTGCTGCCCTTTAGCCGCTCGCAGTTCGAGCAGACCATCGAGCGCGGTGGTGTGGGCGTCAAGCCCAGCCTGAAGGCGTTTGGTGCCGCTTACGCCCGTGTCGCTGAAGGCGATGCAGGCAAATCCGATTCGGAAACCAAGCCGGTTGATATGGCCACGCTGGCCCCCCGCGATCCTGCCGTGGCCAAGTTGATTGACCGTGTGCGTGCCGAAGTGCCCGAGCAGGCCCAGCCTATCGTGGTGGAAGGGGTGCGTCGGGTTCTGGACTTCCAGGACGTGGCCTACGCCAATCTGTACCTGGACCGCCTGAAAAAGATCAGCCAGTTTGCCCGTCCAGACGATGTAGCCCTGATCCGTGAAACAGGCCGTTATCTGGCGTTGTGGATGTCCTATGAGGACGCCATTCGCGTGGCCGAACTGAAAACCCGCTCCAGCCGTTTTGATCGTGTACATAAAGAAGTGCGTGCAACTGACGGCCAGATCGTGGCGATCAATGAATACATGCATCCCCGTGTGGAAGAAATCAGCGAAATCCTGCCTTTTGCCAGTGTGGGCCGTTGGTTGATGCGTCCTACCTGGGGCAACAAGCTGGTGAAGTCGCAGACCAAATCCGGTCGTGTTATTCAAACCAGTTCGGTGCGCGGTTTCATTCCTTTGTACGTACTGTCGGGCTTTAAGCGTTGGCGTCGTCGTACGCTGCGTTACCAGGCCGAGCAGCAGCGTATTGAAGGCTGGCTAAAGCAGATCGAACAGGCTGCCGATGCCCACCCGGCTTTGGCGCTGGAAATTGCTCAGTGCCAGCGTCTGGTCAAAGGTTATGGCGATACGCATGCCCGTGGTTTGCGTAATTACCAGACCGTGATGTCGGCGCTGGAGCGTAACCCCAGCACCCTGTCACCTGCCATCTTGGGTGCCTTGCGTGATGCGGCATTGGCCGACGAGCACGGCACCAAGCTGGAGGCGGCACTGCGCCAGTACACTCTGGTGTAAAGGGTCACACCGGGCCGCTTTCGGGCGGCCTCGGTGAAAACCCTTGAGGACACGGATTTAACCCCCCAAATACTTTATTTCTAAAATATTCATAGTAGAATATAAATTCGGATTGGCACTGCGACCAAGGCCCTGAAAGCCATAGATCCTGTGTCTACTTGGCCACTTGTTCAAGCAAGAATATCCCGCCTGTTGGTCAAACTGAATTAGCCAAAGCTTGGGGGAAAAACAATATGAATCAAAGCGAAGCAGCACTCGAATTTTTGGTAGAGCCGGCCGATGCCGGTTTTGAAGGGCGCGTCGGTCCCAAGGACCCGGCCAGCCTGAAACTGTGGTTGCGCATGCTGACCTGCACCAAGCAGATCGAGGACGAAATCCGTCGCCGCCTGCGCCAGAATTTTGATATTTCGCTGGCCCGTTTTGACTATATGGCCCAGTTGTACCGCTACCCGCAGGGCCTGAAGATGGGTGAGTTGTCGCGCTATCTGATGGTGACCGGCGGCAATATTACCGGACTGACTGACGAGCTGGCCCGCGAGGGCATGGTGTCTCGTCAGAGTAGCCCGACAGATCGACGTGCCTGGGTGTTGCGACTGACCCCCAAGGGCAAAAGCAGTTTTGAGGCGATGGCCCAGGCCCACAGCGACTGGATTGCAGAAATGTTTGAAGGACTGGGTACCGAGGAAGTCGTACACATCCATCAGCATCTGGGCCTGTTGCGGGTCCATCTGCAAAGCGCTGCTGGCTAGCATAAGGTGCATCCTGCCAGGCCTGTGAACCGGGCAGGATGCGGATAGCGTCACGAACAGGCGCACAAAACACTTGCTAAAAAGGTGTCTACAACATGGTTTCCAAGCTGTACGAACAAGAACATCGCATCCGTTTTTCGGAATGCGATCCAGCGGGTATCGTTTTTTATCCGCAGTACTTTGTGATGTTTAACGACCTGATGGAAGCATGGATCGACTCCATGACCCCCGAGGGTTTTCACAACATGATCGCCAGCAAACGGGTAGGCATGCCCTCGGTGCATATTGAGGCCGAGTTCAAGTCCATCAGCCGTATGGGTGATGATGTGGTGATGAGCCTGGGTGTGGAACGCATTGGCAATAGCTCCTTGACGCTGCTGTTGCGTTGCATCGGTAAAGATGGTGTGCTGCGTATGCAAGTGCGCCAGACCGTGGTGACCACCTCGCTGGAGACGCACCTGGGTATTTCTATCCCTGATTTTCTGCGCAACCCCATGCAAGCGTATGTGATTGCCCAGCCAGAAAGCAGCAAGGCTTGATCTAGTTTGAAGTAGTAGCAGGCAGTGTGCAGGTCAGCTATTTTTTTTGATTTAAATAGTTGACTTGTATAATATTTATTAATAAATATACTATGCTCGAAAGCATGTATTCAGACCATACGGACATATCATGAATATCGTATGTATTGGCGGAGGCCCAGCCGGCTTGTATTTCGGTTTGCTGATGAAGTTGCAAAACCCTCAGAACGAGGTTTTTGTTGTCGAGCGCAACCGACCGTACGACACCTTTGGCTGGGGTGTGGTGTTCTCGGACGCCACCATGGAAAACCTGCGTGAAGCTGACCCCGTGTCCGCGCAGACCATCGGTGACGCGTTCAACCACTGGGACGACATTGAGTGCCATTTCAAAGGTAGCGCCGTGCGCTCCAGCGGTCATGGCTTTATCGGGATTGGTCGCAAGAAACTGCTGAACATCCTGCAAGCTCGCTGTGAAGAAGTGGGCGTCAAGCTGGTGTTCGAGACCGTGGTCACGGACGAAGCTGAATTGGCCCGCAAGTACAACGCCGATATCCTGATCGCTTCTGACGGCATCAACAGTGCTGTGCGTACCCGTTACGAAGACGTGTTTCAGCCTGATATCGACACCCGTAACTGCCGCTTTGTGTGGTTGGGTACGGAAAAAGTGTTCGATGCCTTTAACTTCATCTTTGTTGAAACCGAGCACGGCTGGTTCCAGGCTCACGCCTACCGCTTCCAGGACGGCCTGTCCACGTTCATCGTGGAAACGCCTGAAGAGACCTGGCAGAAAGCCGGTATTGGCGAAATGTCGCAGGAAGATGCCATTGCCTACTGCGAAAAGCTGTTTGCCGACCACCTCGATGGCAACAAGCTGATCAGCAATGCCACCCACCTGCGCGGTTCGGCCATCTGGATCCGTTTCCCACGCGTTATCTGCAACAAGTGGGTGCACTGGCAAGATTACGGCACCGGCAAGAAAGTTCCTGTGGTGCTGATGGGCGACGCTGCTCACACCGCTCACTTTTCTATTGGTTCCGGCACCAAGCTGGCCCTGGAAGATGCCATCACCCTGGCCCAGCACATGGACCACGAGTCCATGGAAGAGGCCCTGAAAGATTACGAAGCCGCTCGTAGCGTGGACGTATTGCGTATTCAGAATGCTGCCCGCAACTCGACCGAATGGTTCGAGAACGTGGCCCGTTACGCCAATATGAAGCCCGAGCAGTTCACCTACTCCATGCTGACCCGCTCGCAGCGCATCTCGCACGAGAACATGCGCATGCGTGACGCCGCCTGGCTGGAAAAATACGAGCGCTGGATGGCGACCGAAGCCGGCATGACGCTGGCCGACGGTGAAAAGGCCCCTTCGCCCATGTTCACGCCCTTCAAACTGCGCGATATGCAGTTGAAGAACCGTGTCGTGCTCTCGCCCACCTTGATGTACAGCGCCAAGGACGGTATGCCCGGTGCTACGCACCAAGTGCATTACGGCAGCCGCGCCATGGGTGGTGCTGGCCTGATCATGGCTGAAATGACGGCGGTGACGCCTGAAGGCCGTGTCACTCCCGGTTGTACCGGTCTGTGGAACGACGAGCAGGCCAATGCCTGGAAACCTGTAGTGGCTTTTGCCCACGAACAGGGTGCCAAGATTGGTGTGCAACTGGGCCATGCGGGCCGTCGCGGTTCGACGCAACTGGGCTGGGAAAAAGCCAATCAGCCGCTGGCTGAAGGCAACTGGCCTTTGGTGTCGGCTTCCGCCCTGCCGTATCAGGCGGGCGTAACTGCCGTGCCTGCCGAGATTACCCGTGCCCAGATGGACGAAATTCGTGACGCCTTTGTGGCTGCGGCCAAGCGCGCCGATCAGGCCGGTTTTGACTGCATCGAATTGCAAGCGGCCCACGGCTACCTCTTGTCCAGCTTCATCTCGCCGCTGACGAATCAGCGTAGTGACGAGTTTGGTGGTAGTCTGGAAAATCGCATGGCTTACCCGCTGGAAGTGTTTGCGGCTATCCGCGCCGTCTGGCCAGAGAACAAGCCCATCATGGTGCGTATCTCGGCAACCGACTGGGCCGAAGGCGGCAACACGGCGGACGACGGTGTGGAAATTGCACGCCTGTTCAAGCAAGCCGGTGCCGATCTGATCGACGTGTCCTCGGGTGAAGTGGTGCTGGAGCAGCAGCCAATTTACGGCCGCATGTACCAGACACCATTCTCCGACCGTATCCGTAACGAAGCCGGTATCGCCACCATGGCGGTGGGTTCGATCATGGAAGCGGATCACGCCAACAGCATTATTGCTGCAGGCCGTGCTGACCTGTGTGCCCTGTCGCGTGGCTTTTTGGCCGACGCAAACTGGCCTCAGCGTCAGGCTGCGGAGCTGGGTTACACCGACCTGGCCTGGCCCGTTCAGTACGAATGGGGCAAGGACTGGTTGCAGCGTCAAATCAAACGTGCGCCAGTGGCCCAGGACGGCCCTGCCAAGTCATAAAACACAGAAGGAGACAGCATCATGTCGGAAGAACGTTTTGACACCCACCGCGAAAGCGTGCTCGGTCGTGCAGATGTTGAGGACACGCCCGAATTGGTGAAGTACTACCAGGATTTGACTCAGTTTGAGGCCGGCGCCCTGTGGACCGTGGCCAACAAGATTGAGCCCTGGGAGCCCAAGTCTGACTCCGTGCCAGTGGTCTGGCGCTACCGCGACCTGCGCGACTACGTGTTGCGTTCGGTCGATCTGGTCAGCCCTGAAAAGGCCGGTCGTCGCGTGATTTACCTGAACAACCCCGGTCGCCAGGAAGTCTCGGCGGCGGTGGGTTGGCTGTACTCCGGTTTGCAGGTCATGAAACCGGGCGAAGCGGCTTCCGCTCATGCTCACTCCTCCTCGGCCCTGCGTTTCATTATGGAAGGCCGTGGTGCCTACACCATCGTGGACGGCCACAAGATGACGCTGGGTGCCAATGACTTCGTGCTCACGCCTAACGGCTGCTGGCACGAGCATGGCGTTGAAGCGGACGGCCTGCCTTGCATCTGGCAAGACGGTCTGGACATCCCCTTGGTCAACGCACTGGAAGCCGGTTTCTACGCGGTTCACCCTGACCTGTCCCAAGCCATTACGCACCCCGTCAATGACGCGGTGGGTATCTGGGGTGGCCGTGGCCTGAAGCCAACCTTGCACGACTGGCAAAAACCGTACTCGCCCCTGCTCAAGTACGAGTGGGAGCCTACTTACGAAGCCTTGTCGGCCTACGCCAAGGTCACGGACGGCAGCCCGTTTGATGGCGTCATCATGGACTACATCAACCCGCTGACTGGCGGCCCTGTCATGTCTACCATTGGCGCCAGCATGCAAATGCTGCGTCCTGGCGAGCACACCAAGGCCCACCGTCACACGGGCAGCATCATGTATCAATGCGCCAAAGGTGAAGGGTATTCCATCATCAATGGCAAACGCTTTGACTGGCGCGAACGCGACATTTTCTGCGTACCTTCCTGGATGTTCCACGAGCACGTGAACGGTTCCTCGTCCGATGACGCTTGCCTGTTCTCGTTCCACGATCTGCCCGTGATGCGCGCCCTGAATCTGTACCGCGAAGAAGCGCTGGCAGAGAACGGCGGCCACCAGGTCCTGCTGTAAGACTACTTGTTTAACTTATTTGGACGGCCTGCCAAGGCGGGCCGACCCGATTTATTCAAGCCATCTGCACAAGATGGCCCAATCTGGAGATAGAAATGCGTCTTGTAACGTACCGTAGTGAAGTTGCTGCCGCTGGCCGCTTGGGTGCCATTGTGGGCGATCTGGTGGTTGACCTGGGTTACCTGGGCGACGCCACAGGCCACATGCTGCCTGACAATATGCTCGATTTCATCGACCTGGGCCCAGCCGCTGTGACTTCCACGGCTCGCTTGCTGGAAACCTACGCCGACGATATGCCTTTTGGTGTGGCGCTGCCCCTGGCCAACGTCAAGCTGTTGGCTCCTATCCCACGCCCACGCAAGAACATCTTTGGTATCGGTCTGAACTACGTGGAACACGTGGCCGAATCCAGCCGTACGCTGGACACCTCCAAAGAGCTGCCCAAACAGCCCGTGATTTTCTCCAAGCCACCCACCACCGTGGTTGGCCCTGGCGACGCTATCGAGCACAACAAGAACATCACTCAGCAAATGGACTGGGAAGTGGAACTGGCTGTGATCATGGGCACCCGTGCTCAGCGCGTGGCTAAAGAGGACGCCCTGAAGTACGTGTTCGGTTACTCCGTCATGATCGACGTGAGCGCCCGCGACTGCCGTCGTGCCGGTCAGTGGATTTACTCCAAAGGCCAGGACACCTACGCTCCTTTCGGTCCCGTGATCGTGACGGCCGACGAGCTGACCGATCCTCACAACCTGAACCTGAGCCTGACGCTCAACGGTGTGACCAAGCAAAGCTCCAACACCAAGCACATGCTGTTCAACGTGAACGACCTGATCGCGGACATCAGCGCCGGTATCACGCTGGAACCCGGTGACATCATCGCTACCGGTACCCCAGAAGGCGTGGGCGCTGGCCGTGATCCTCAAGAGTGGATGTGGCCTGGTGACGTGGTGCACGCAGTGGTCGAAGGCATTGGCGAATTGCGTCACCCCATCGTGGACGTGACCCCCCAAAACTAAGTAAAGGAGAGCATGATGCTGGAATTGCGTCAGTTCAAGGCCGCCGCCGTTCAGGCAGC
Organism: Alcaligenes sp. MMA; assembly: GCF_020907215.1. Taxonomy (NCBI): domain Bacteria; kingdom Pseudomonadati; phylum Pseudomonadota; class Betaproteobacteria; order Burkholderiales; family Alcaligenaceae; genus Alcaligenes; species Alcaligenes sp. MMA. The sequence goes on along the minus strand of NZ_JAJJPP010000004.1, from coordinate 204,054 downwards.
GCCTGTGTTCCTGGACACGAATGCGACCATCGAGAAAGTATGTCGTCTGATCAATGAAGCAGCCGACAACGGTGCCGAGCTGATCGCCTTTCCCGAGGTGTTCGTCTCCGGTTACCCCTACTGGAGCTGGGTGATGAACCCGATCGAGGGCAGCCCGTGGTTCGAGCGCCTGTGCAAATCGGCCATCGAAGTGCCCGGTCCCGAGATCCAGAAGGTTGCGCAGGTTTGCCGCCAGCGCAAGGTCAATGTGGTGTTGGGTGTGAACGAGCGCAGTCCCGTTGGCATCGGCACCATTTACAACACGCTGGTCACCATCGGTGCCGATGGCCGCATTCTGGGTCGTCACCGCAAACTGGTTCCAACCTGGGCTGAAAAGCTGACCTGGGCCAACGGTGACGCCTCCTCGATGCGTGTGCATGACACTACCATCGGCCCGCTGGGTGCCTTGGCTTGCGGTGAAAACACCAACACGCTGGCTCGTTTCAGCCTGTTGTCGCAAGGTGAACTGGTCCACGTTGCCAGCTACATTGCCTTGCCCGTGGCACCAAAAGACTACGACATGGCCGAAGCGATTCGCCTGCGGGCTGCGGCTCACTGCTTTGAAGGCAAGGTGTTTACGGTGGTGGCTTGCTCGACGGTTTCCGAGGAAATCATCGAAGCCATGTCGGCCAGCCATCCAGAAGCACGTGAGCTGCTGGCTCGTCCCAACAGCGCGTTCTCGGGCATTATTGGTCCCGATGGCCGCGTGCAGGGCGAAGCACTGATCGACAAGGAAGGCATTGCCTACGCCGACATCGATCTGTCGCGCTGCATCCAGCCGCGTCAAATGCACGACATCACTGGTCACTACAACCGTTTTGACGTGTTTGACCTGCGTGTGAATCGCAAGGCGCTGACCCCTGCCCGCTTTTACGAAGGCGATGCAGCGTCCCAGCCAGACCTGAATCCTGCCGAGTTCTCCGTTCTGGACGACAAGGAAGTGTAAGCAGGTTCAAGACGGTCCCTTTCCAGTATTGGATCGGGACCGTTTTTTGACGGGTCGCTTTGCTCAAGCGACCGGTTCAAAAAAAACCGCCGTGGCCTGGCCGCAGCGGTTCAAGATGCACACTGCCTTTTGTAAAAAAGGGCAGCGCCGGGCCTGAAGGAGCGGGCTGTTTTAACGGCTGGTCCCTATCCTGCGCCTTGCAGGGCAGGCACTTATAACGATGACATAAGATCTAAGTAGGAGATGACATGAGCGACAAGAACCCATTGGCAGCCTTTATCCAGGCGATCGACAGCAAGCAGGTCCGTTTCGTGGATCTGACCCAGACTCTGTCTCCCAGCTTCCCCGCCTTGCAACTGCCCCCTCAGTTTGGCCAGACGGTGGGCTTCTCGATTGAGCGCATCAGCCAATACGACGAAAACGGCCCAGGCTGGTACTGGAACAACTTCACCTGTGGCGAACACACAGGTACCCACTTTGACGCGCCAGCACACTGGATCTCCGGTAAGGATCATCCCGACAACACCGTCGATACCATTCCGGTGGACAATTTCCTGCGCCCTGCCGTGGTGGTGGATGCTTCTGCTGAAGTGGCCCAGAACGAAGACTTCATCCTGACCTCGGAGTTTTTGCAGAACTGGGAAGCCAAGCATGGCCGTATCCCTGAAGGCGCCTGGGTACTGTTTCGCACCGACTGGTCCAAGCGCGTGAACGACGCCGAGGCGTTCCTGAACATGCGTGAAGACGGCGCTCACACGCCTGGCCCAGCACAGGAAGCGGTGGAGTGGATGATTCACGAGCGCAAGGTTCACGGTTTTGGTGTTGAAACCATCAACACCGATGCAGGTCAATCCTACGCTTGGCCTATTGCCTACCCTTGCCACACCCTGATGCACGGTGCCAACCGCTACGGTCTGCAGTGTCTGTGCAATCTGGATCAACTGCCCCCTCAAGGTGCGCTGATCATGTCGGCCCCTTTGAAGATTGAAGCTGGCTCTGGCAGCCCCTTGCGCGTCGTTGCGCTGGTTGCCCAATAAGTAGAAAAAGGGGGGACAACGGCAGAATTGTGTACAGTACGGTTCTGCTGTTTTCTCACCTAGTGGTTTTCCATTATATTCGGCAGTATATATTTATCCGTAAACTATTCATCAATAAAATAAATTCACAAAAGAATGAATAGCGATCCAGCCGTACAGCCAGTGTGGATGTCAGGCAGCCGGTTTTAGCGGAGACAGTAGACGAGCCTTACGCAGCCTTGATCGGCTACGAGATACCGTCCCATTGCCGCCTGCGGCGCTACATGATGCCATGGCTTGGCCTTTTCGGCTGGGTAATTGATGTAGTCATGCTCAATGGTAGGCACATGATGGATACTTTTGAACTCGTCATCCGGGACATCCAGAACGCATCCCCGCTGATTCGCAGTTTTACGCTCGAGCCTGCCCAGGCCGGTTCCCTGCCCGCGTTTGCGCCGGGCTCGCACCTGCAGGTACAGATCCCTGATCTGAACGATCACCGCTGTTATTCCTTGATTTCGCTGGACGCCGACACGGCACAGGGTCCGACCTGTTACCGATTGGGTGTGCGCCTAGAGGACAACAGCTCGGGTGGTTCGCGCTTCATGCACAGCCTCAAAGTCGGCGATACGCTGCGCGTGGCTGGCCCCAAGAACGATTTTCCCTTGCATGCTGCCGCTGCCGGCGAAACCGAAACCGTGCTGATTGCCGGTGGTATCGGTATCACCCCCATTGCCAGCATGGCCGCTGCCTTGCATCATCAAGGTCGCCCGTACCAACTGCACTATGCCGGTCGCAGCGTGGAACAACTGGCCTTTCTGGACGAGTTGACGGCCCTGTCCGGCCCGGCTCTGCGCCACTACGCGGATGACAGCGAAGGCCGTTTCTGCCTGAATACTTTGCTCGACGGTCTGTCCAAAGACCAGCACATTTACGTCTGCGGCCCCAAAGGCATGATTGATGCCGTGATCGAAGCCTGCAAGCAACGCGGCTGGCCTAGCGACCATGTTCACTTCGAGCTGTTCATTACCGCCGCTCCCCAGGAAGGCGACCAGCCTTTTGAAGTGGAATTGCGCCAGACTGGCGTGACCCTGCACATTCCCGCCGACAAGACCATTGTGGACGTGATGGAAGAGCAGGGCCTGGACCCCATGATCGACTGCAAGCGCGGCGAGTGCGGCGTCTGTACCTGTGATGTGATCGAAGGCGAGGTTGACCACCGTGACTACTTCCTGAGCGACTCGGAAAAAGCCAGCAACAAGGTCATCCAGATCTGTATTTCCCGCGCCAAGACCCCGCGTCTGGTGCTGGATCTATAAGCCCAAGGGCGACGGAGAACATGATGGAAAAGTATCGTGATAATCCCCAGGCCATCCGCGAGTTGGTACGCGAGGCCGAGGTCCACAAGGATTTGTACATCAACCAGGAGCTGTTTGAACTGGAGATGGAGCAGTTGTTCGTCAATACCTGGGTCTACGTTGGCCATGCCAGCCAGGTGCCCAATAAAGGCGACTTCTACACCACGACGGTCGGTACGGAGTCCGTCATCATGGTGCGCCATACCGATGACAGCATCCGCGTGCTCTACAACCGCTGCCCGCACAAAGGCGTGCAAGTGGCGGGCGAGACCTGTGGCAACACGGGCAAATTCTTCCGTTGCCCCTACCACGCCTGGACCTTCAAGACCGACGGCTCGTTGCTGTCCATCCCTTTGAAGAAAGGCTACGAAAACACCGGCTTTGAATGCACCGAAGGCAGCAAGGGCATGGCGGCGGTACAGAACGTCAAGGTGTACCGCGATTTCGTGTTCTGTCGCCTGGCCGATGAAGGCGTGAGCTTTGAGGATTTTTTTGGTGAGTCCCTGAGCACCATCGACAATATGGTGGATCGCTCCCCCGAAGGTCGTCTGGAAGTGGCCGGTGGCGTGATGCGCTACATGCACCAGTGCAACTGGAAAATGCTGGTCGATAACCAGACCGATACCTGTCACCCCATGGTGGCGCACGAGTCCTCGGCCGGTACGGCTGTCAAAGCCTGGGAAGCGGCCCCTCCAGGTACGCCCAAGCCCATGGCGGTTGAGCTGTTCGCCCCGTTCATGTCGCCTTACGAGTTCTACGAAGGCATGGGTATTCGTGTGTGGGAAAACGGTCACGGCCATACCGGCGTGAGCAACTCCATCCACGCGGATTACTCCGAGATCCCCGGCTATTGGGACCAGATGGTCGAAGCCTACGGTGAAGAACGCGCCAAAGCCATTTTGGGCGACACGCGTCACAACACCTGTTACTTCCCCAACATCATGGTCAAGGGCCCGATCCAGACCTTGCGTTTGTTCAAGCCGCTGGCCGCTGACAAGACCTTGGTGGAGTCCTGGACCTTCCGTCTGGTGGGTGCGCCTGACACCTTCCTGGAACGCACCCTGATGTACAACCGCCTGATCAACGCACCGACCTCCATGGTCGGCCACGATGACCTGGAAATGTACGAGCGTGCCCAGCAAGGCTTGCAGTCGCGTGGCCGCGACTGGATGAATCTGGCCCGTCTGGTGGAAAAAGACGAAGACCAGCAAAAGAATGTGGTGATCAACGGCACCAGCGAAATGCAGATGCGCGCCCAGTTCCGTGCCTGGCTGAAGTTCATGCTGCCCGAGCAGCAGGCCAAACAAGAAGAGGAATAACCATGAGCGAAATCAGCCGTCAGGCCCTTATCGATTTTGTGTATGCGGAAGCCCGCCTGCTGGATGAACAGCGTTACGAGCAATGGCTCGACCTGTTTACCGAGGATGGCTACTACTGGATGCCTCTGGCTCACGATCAGCAGGATGCTCGTTTGCATGCGTCCCTGATGCACGAGGACAAACTCTTGCTGCGTATCCGTGTGGAACGTCTGGCAGGCCGCCGTACCTTTTCCCAGCAGCCCAAGAGCCGCAGCCATCACTTGCTCCAGCAACCCACCGTGGAAAGCATGGACGAGGAAAAAGGCGAATACACCGTGCGTTGCGCTTTCCATTACACGGAAACGCGCGGCGACAACCAAGATATTTACGTAGGCTGGAATACCTACACCCTGGTGCGCCAGGACGACGCCTTGAAGATCCGTCTGAAACGAGTGGATCTGCTTAACTGCGACGCGCCTTTCGGCAATATCCAGTTGTTTATGTGACAGGACAGGAGAATTTTTGATGGCCAACACCACGGTCTACCAGGCTTTTCGAGACACCGCCCAGAAATGGAGCGACAAGCCCTTTGTATGTACCCTGCCTGAGACCGCCGAGATCTACGGTATTGAAGCGGGCGAGCTGACTTATGGTCAGGCGCTGGAGCGTATCGACGCCTTGCGCGGTGCTTACGCGGTTGCTGGCTACGGCCACGGTCACCGCGTCGGCATCCTGCTGGAGAACCGCCCCGTGTTCTTCCTGCACTGGTTTGCACTGAACAGCCTGGGCGTGTCCATTGTGCCGATCAATCCAGACCTGCGCGCTGCCGAGCTGGAATACCTGATCGGCCATTCGGAAATGATCATGGCCATTGCCCTGCCCAGCCGCCACCAGGATCTGCTGGAAGCGGCTCAGCGAGCCGGTCAGCCCTTTGCCATCATGGCCGATGGCGACATGCCTCCGATGGTAGAGCGCGCCGCTTGCCGCTCCTGTGATATTCCTGATGAAAACAGCGAATGTGCCCTGTTGTACACCTCTGGCACCACAGGCCGCCCCAAAGGCTGCATGCTGGCCAACCAGTACTTCCACTACGCCGGTGAGTGGTACCGCGACATTGGTGGTCTGGCCTCGCTGGAGCACGGCAAAGAGCGCATGCTGACTCCGCTGCCCCTGTTCCATATGAATGCGATGGCCTGCTCGACCATGGCCATGATCAAGACCGGCGGTTGCCTGATTTCTCTGGACCGTTTCCACCCACGCAGTTGGTGGGATTCGGTACGCGAATCCGGTGCAACCGTGGTGCATTACCTGGGCGTGATGCCCGCCATTCTGATGAAGGCCGAGGCCAGCGAAAAAGATCGTCAGCATAGCGTGCGCTTTGGTTTTGGCGCCGGTGTGGATCGCGGTCTGCATCCCCTGTTTGAAGAACGCTTTGGTTTCCCACTGTTGGAAGCCTGGGCCATGACCGAAACTGGCGCCGGTGCCAGCATCATCGCCAATCACGAGCCACGTTTTATTGGCACTTCCTGCTTCGGCAAGGAAATGCCCGTGGTAGAAGTGCTGCTGCGCAAGGACGATGGCGAACCTGCTCAGGCCGGTGAAAACGGTGAGCTGCTGGTGCGCTCGGCGGGTGACAACCCACGCTACGGCTTTTTCTCCGGCTACTGGAAAGATCCAGCGGCGACTGATGAAGCCTGGGAAGGCGGCTGGTTCCACACGGGCGACATTGTTTGCCGTGACGAACAAGGCTACCTGCATTTTGTGGACCGTAAAAAGAATGTGATCCGTCGCAGTGGCGAGAATATCGCTGCCGTGGAAGTGGAAAACATCATGCAGCAGCACCCGCTGGTGCGCTCCATTGCCGTGGCTGCCGTGCCCGACGCCATCCGTGGCGACGAAGTGATGGCGCTGGTGGTGCCGCACAATCCCATCGAAACCCAGGAACAGCGCGAACAGGCTGCCCAGGAAATGGTGCAGTGGGGTCTGACCCAACTGGCCTACTTCAAGGTGCCCGGCTACGTTCTGTTTGTGGATGCCCTGCCGCTGACCTCGACCAACAAGATTCAGCGCGGTGAGTTGAAAACCGTGGCTCTGGCCGCTTTGGAAAACCCGGCCTGCGTGAACACCAATCACCTGAAAAAACGTCAGGAGGCCTGAACCCATGGCCTTGCCGCAAGCAGCCCGCCAGGGCTATGACGATGTGGTGCTGGTTGCTCCGGTGACCATTGCCTACGAGCGCCATTCCGAGCAGACCGCGCATTGGTGGCTGGGTGCGGCATTGGGCCAGTTGCTGGCCCAATCCGGCCTGAAAAAAGCCGATGTTGATGGTGTGTGTGTGTCCAGCTTTACGCTGGGCAGTGACACGGCTGTCGGTGTGATGCAGCATTTTCAAATGAGCCCGCGCTGGCTGGACCACATCCCTATGGGTGGGGCCAGCGGCGTAGTCGCCATGCGCCGTGCGGCGCGTGCCGTGCAGTGTGGTGATGCGTCCATCGTGGCGTGTATTGCGGGCGATACCAATCACCGCGAGTCCTTCAAGAACACGGTGTCGGGCTTCTCGCGTTTCTCGCAGGATGCTGTCTACCCATACGGTGCCGGCGGCCCCAATGCCAGCTTTGCGCTGCTGACGGACTACTATATGCGCCACTACGGTGCCACGCGTGAGGACTTCGGCAAGCTGTGTGTCGCTCAGCGCGACAATGCGCTACGCAATCCGCATGCCCTGATGAAAAAACCGCTGACGCTGGAACAGTACATGGAGGCGCGCGTCATTGCCGACCCCATCCACTTGTTTGACTGCGTGATGCCGTGCGCCGGAGCCGAAGGCTATCTGGTCATGCGTCGTGAGCAGGCCGAAGCACTGGGCCTGCCTTATGTCCGTATCCGCTCCACTATCGAGCGTCACAATGCCTTCCCTGAAGACGCGGTACAGCATCGTGGTGGTTGGGCCATGGACAAGGATGCGTTCTACGAACATGCGGGCCTTACCCCGGCAGACGTGGATTTCATGGAAACCTACGATGACTACCCCGTCATCAACGTCTTGCAGTTTGAAGACCTGGGATTCTGCGCCAAGGGCGAAGGCCCGGCGTTCATTCGCAAGAACACCTTTACCGTGGATGGCACTTTTCCTTTCAACACCAGCGGCGGCCAATTGTCGGTAGGCCAGGCCGGCGCAGCCGGTGGTTATCTGGGCCTGGTCCAGGCGCTGCGCCAACTGACGGATACCGCAGGCGAGACGCAAGTGGCCAATGCCCGCATCGGTTTGGTGTCCGGCTTTGGCATGATTAATTACGACCGGGGCATTTGTACTGCCGCGGCCTTGCTGGAACGGGGGCAGTGATGAGCGATACCCAAATCTTGCCACCGGGCGCACGCAGCGCCACGGCAGCCGGCCTGACCGAGGCCGCCCAGCGCGGCGAATTCGCCCTGCAAGTGTGCCCGTCCTGCGGCACGGTGCAGTATCCCGCCCGCGATGTGTGCGGCCATTGCCTGCACACCACGCTGAACTGGCAGGCCGTTGCCAACACTGGTGTTCTGCAGGCCACGACCACATTGCATCACAGCAACGAACCCTATTTTCAGGCACGACTGCCCTGGCGTATCGGCACCGTAGCCCTGGATTGCGGCCCTTTTGCCATCGCCCACTTGCCCGAAGGTGGGCAGGCCGATGAAAAAGTGCGCCTGAGTCTGGAGCTGGATGCCGGTGGTGTAGCCGTGCTGTTGGCGCGCCCTGCGCCTTGAATTTGCCTGGAGACAATCAAGATGACACAAGCTCACTACACCGCCATTGTGACGGGCGGCAGCACCGGTATTGGTGAAGACATTTGCCGCAAGATGCTCGATCAGGGTTACACCGTGATCAGCATGGCGCGCAATGTGCTGCCCTGGACGCACGAGCGTCTGCACTGTGTGCAGGTGGATTTGCTGGATGCGGCGGCAACCGAGAAAGCCGCCAAGGATATTGCTGAACGGTTTGAAGTGACCCACTTCATCCACAACGCAGGCGTGATCTGGCCCGCCTTGCTGGACGAGGTCAAGCTGGAAGACTTGCAGGGCCTGACCCAGATCCATCTGGGCGCGGCCTTGCAGATTACTCAGGCGGTGGTGCCTGGCATGCGCGAGCGCCACTTTGGTCGCATCGTGCTGATGTCCTCGCGGGGCGCGCTGGGTCTGCAAACCCGTACTGCCTATGCCGCGACCAAGGCTGGCATGTTGGGCATGGCCCGCACCTGGGCGCTGGAACTGGCTGACCAAGGCATTACCGTCAACGTGATTGCCCCTGGCCCCATCACCACCAATATGTTCTACGACGTGGTTGAAGCCGGTAGCGAACGCGAAGCCAAGCTGGCGGCCGCAATTCCTGTGAAGCGCCTGGGCCGTGCCGATGACATCAGCCGCGCCACCATGTTCTTCTCCGATCCTGAAAACAGCTTCATTACGGGCCAGACCCTGTATGTTTGCGGTGGTGCCAGCGTGGGTACGTTGACGATCTGATTGTCGGCTAGCGCGGATCGCCCTTGCGCTTGCATCAGTCATGGTTCACCTTTTGATGACATTGCGATGGATGTCGGTCGCTTCTTCCCCACGAAGAAGGTCACCATGGCAAGTCCGAACGAGGCTGCTGCCAAGAGAAACGTGTGGGAGAAGGCCTCGCCGATGGCGACTCGGGAACTTAAGGCCATCTCTTCATCACCCAGGAGCGAGGCAAAAAGTAGCGGCATCAGTGCTGCGCCGGTCATGAATCCAAGATTGCGTGACAGGCCTATCAGCCCGGAAACCATGCCCCGTTGAGCGTCTGGAGCGGCTGCCATAGTGGCGGTGTTGTTGGCGGCCAAGAACAGTTGAAAGCCCGGCGTTGTTAGTATCAGTGCCATGACGTAGCCGGGAATTCCAACTTGAAGGGGCAGCAGTGCGAAGCAGATCAATCCGCCCGTCGCAAGCACCAGACCAGCAAGCACAATTCGATTGGTGCCGAATCGGTCCGTGAGCTGGCCGGCGGGTACACCGGACAGCGCGGCGGCAGCAGGACCGGCCGCCATTACAAGGCCCGCCATCAGTTCATTCAGGCCAAGGCCAAATGCCAGATAGAAGGGGCCAACCACCAGCGTTGACATCATGATGGCGCTGACAATCAGGTTCATGATCAGTGACGATGCAAGGACTCGATTACCCAACAGGGCCAAGGGCACCAGTGGGTGACTGGCGCGTCGTTGGAAGCCGACAAAGGCCGTCAGCGCGATGGCAGTTGCGGCGAGCAACATCCAGAGCGGAATGGCCATTCCGACCTTGCTGCCAGTGGCGGACATTGCGAAGAACAGCAGTGCCAGGCACAGCCAGAGGCTGCCCATCCAGTCCATACGCGCCGTCGTGGTGGTCGGTCCTTGCTGCTTGGGGATACCGATCGCCGTAATGGCGATCATGCCAAGGGCGCACACAAGCAACAGAACAAAGACCGAGCGCCAACCCAGAAGCTCAATCAAGCCGCCGCCAAGAGAAGGACCCAGCGCGGTCCCGATGGCCGACATGGTTCCTAGCAACCCCATCACCGCCCCCATGCGCTCTTTGGCGATCAGGGCTTTGGCAAGCGACATGGGTAATGCCATCAGGACTGCAGCAGCCAGACCTTGCCCCACCCGGCCCGCGAACAGCCAGCCCAGGTTCGGTGCTACAGCACAAGTGATTGAGGCCAAGGCAAAGAGCACCAGGCCGGAAAGCAGTACACGGCGACTTCCGTACAGATCTCCCAGGCGTCCGGCGGACACGATAGCCACCGTCAGCGAAACCAGATAGGCGAGCACGACCCATTGCACCTGTTGTACCGAGGCCGAGAAGACGGAAGCCAATGTTGGGAGTGCCACCGTCGTGACACTGATGCCCAGTGAGGCTAGCAGAATGGAGCCCGCCAGTGCGGCCAAAGCGAGCTTGTTGCCAGGTGGAAACGTCGGTTCTTTCATGTGTCTGACCCTTGATCTAGGCTTGGTTGCCAGCTAGTATCCAACTTCAAGTCAACTTGAAGTCAAGCATGAACCTCATTGATATCGGCATACTTTCAAAGACCAGTGGTGTCGCCACATCGACTCTGCGCTATTACGAGGAAATCGGCCTGATCCGATCCGTTACCCGAAACGGATTGCGTCGGCAGTACCGTGAGGACACACTCGTGCAGCTCGCTTTGATTGCCTTGGGCAAGAGTGCGGGTTTTTCGCTGGAAGAGATTGGTAGCATGTTTGACAAGGATCGAAAGCCAAACCTGCCCAGATCTACATTGAGTGAGCGTGCCGATGAACTCGATCGTCAGGCACAAAGACTGAAGACCTTGAGCAACATGCTGCGGCACGTTGCAGAATGCCCCGAGCCATCTCATCTGGAGTGCTCCAGATTTCAGAAGTTGCTTCGCGCGGCTTGCCCTACAGAGGCTGCCAGGGACGTGTTGCGACACGCTGTCAGAGAAAGTGATGCGTAACCCTTCACATTATTGAAAATATCTGGCCCGGCCCTTCAAAAGGGGAATATGGGTATCTAACTTCCAGCGTGATAGTCCTTGTTTTTACACAGGACAAGGGCTTTCGTTTGTGACTACCTTTCTTACTATGTGAGACCGACGCTCCAAATCCATGATTTTGGATGGAATTAAGGGTTTCTTTCTATTTACCTGCATTGGTTCATCTATAAACTATTTAGAACAAAAATATAACAATGCTCGCCGGTTTTTCGGGGGGCATGATGACCCAAAAAACAGGCCTACGCAGGCCAGAAAGAGTGGAGCTGTAATGAACGACGATCTGCCAGGAATGGAGCTGGTGCGTTCACGTGGAGTAGTACGGGTTGTAGAGACAATTCTGGATACTGCCTGTGTGGTCATCTTGATCCTGATGACTGGTGTCACGACCGTGGACGTGATTGGCCGGTATGTATTTCATGCCCCCTTGCTGGGAGCCTATGAGGCCAGCGAGATCTTGCTGGGCGTGCTGATTTTTGCGGCCTTGCCCCGCGTGACCTGGCATCAGCAACACCTGACTGTCAGTCTGTTGGATGCCTGGCTGGGGCCGTGGGCACGACGGGTGCAGCAATGCCTGATCAATATTCTCTCTACCCTCATGTTGGCCGTGCTGACCGTGTATCTGTGGCACCGGGCCAATGAGCTGGCTGAGTATGGTGATATGAGCAATGCCCTGCAAGTGCCTATTGCGCCGTTTGCCTATGCCATCTCGATCATGACCGGCATCGCAGCGTTGGCTGCCTTGCTGCAGATTTTTCGCTCCCCTCGCCGATAAAGACGGAGTTGTTTCATGTTGATTTCTATTATCGGACTGCTTGTCCTGTTGGCTAGCTTGTTCATGGGTTTGCCCATTGCGTGGGGGATGCTGCTGGTTGGAACGGTGGGTTTTGCCCAGTTCACGGGCATGGAAGCGGCCCTGATCATGGCCGCGCAAACCAGCTTTGACACTGCCATGAGCTACAGCTTTACGGTGCTGCCGCTGTTTATTCTGATGGGTAATCTGGTCAATGCGTCGGGCCTGTCCAAAGACCTGTACAAAGCAGCCCACGCATTTATTGGTCACTTGCGTGGTGGCTTGGCGATGGCCACGATTGTTGCCTGTGGTGCCTTCAGTGCGCTCTGTGGTTCCAGTATGGCGACCACGGCTGCCATGGGCCGCGTGGCCATGCCCAATATGCGCAAATATAACTACGATGATCGTCTGGCCACGGGCAGTATTGCCGCCGGCGGCACACTGGGTATTTTGATTCCGCCCAGCGTCATGATGGTGGTCTATGGGATCTTGACCGAAACCGACATCGGCAAGCTGTTTGCCGCCGGTTTTTTGCCCGGCCTGATCGCCATGTTGATGTACCTGGTGACGGTCACCATCATTACTGCCATCAATCCTAATCTGGGCCGTCCGGGCGAGAAAGCCAGTTGGCGTGAACGCTTTGAGGCGACCAAAGGGGTGATGGCCATTACGGTGCTGTTCATCGTCATCATGGGCGGTATTTACGGGGGGGTGTTCACCCCGACTGAAGCGGCTGGTATTGGCGCGGCTGCCACTTTTTTGCTGACCTTGAAGCGTCGTGGCTGGCAGCCGCGCATGTATTTGACGGTGCTGATCGAGGCCGCCCAGACCACCGCCATCATGTTCGCTTTGGTGATCGGGGCTTTGGTTTTTACCAACTTTCTGTCAGTGGCCGGTTTGCCCAGTGAATTGCTCAGTTTCATCGAGGGCTTGGATGTCTCCCCGATTGCGGTGATTTTGATCATTTGCCTGATTTATCTGGTGTTGGGCTGTTTTCTGGAAACGATGTCCATGGTCATGCTGACCGTGCCCATCTTTTATCCGATTGTGGCCTCGCTGGGTTTTGATCTGGTGTGGTTCGGGGTGATTGTGGTGGTGGCCGCTGAAATCAGCCTGATTACCCCGCCGCTGGGATTGAATATTTTCATGATCAAGAACGTGATGTCTGATGTCTCCCTGGGCACGATTATTCGGGGTGTGACACCTTTTGTTCTGACCGATATTGCTCGCTTGTTGTTGCTGGTGTTTGTTCCCTGGATTGTTCTGGTTATTCCGAACAGTATGTAAAAGCGGCCCGGATGCCGTTGTGATCCGGGCAGCAGTAAAAGTCGCCGGGCGTGCAGGTCCAGGACCTGTTTCATGTTCCGTCGGGCGGTCAGAAAGCCGGGCTGCAGTGGCCCGGCAGCAAAATAATTTACGAGGAGTCGAGATGCGTGTTTTCAAGAAATTGGCCTTGAGCCTGGGCCTGGCTGCCGCAGCCTTGGCGCCGACCCTGCCGTCGGTTGCCGCCGAAGTCACTACCTTGCGTTTTTCGCAGTGGATGCCGCCCGGTCACTTTATCGTGACCAATATGTTCGAGCCCTGGGCACAGGAAGTGGAAAAGGTGACAGAGGGCCGTGTCAAGGTGGAGTTCATCAATGCCCTGGGCAAACCCCAGGCCCATCTGGACTTGGTCCGTAACGGTATTGCAGATCTGGGTATGTCGGTACACAGCTACACCGCCAACCGTTTCCCATTGATCGAGTTTGCCGAATTGCCTTTCACAACAGATGACGGCGGCGTGAACTCGGTCGCCTACTGGCGTACCTATGAAAAGTTCATGATGGATGCCAACGAGCACAAAGGCGTGAAACTGTTAGGTATGTGGACCAGTCCCGCTACGGTCATTTTTACCCGCAAGGAAGATGTGCAAAGCATCGAGGATCTGGACGGCCAGAAGTTGCGCTCGCCCAGCCCGCTGTTCGATGCCATTGGCAAAGCCTTGGGTATTGTGACGGTGAATGCGCCGGCCTCAGACAGCTATGAAATGCTGTCGCGTGGTGTGATTGACGGCATGTATTTCCAGTACGACCAACTGGATAACTGGAAGCTGGACAAGCTGATCAAGACAGCGGTTTCTGTTCCTGGCGGGTTTGGTAAATCCAGTCAATACCTGTTCATGAACGAGCGTAAATGGAAGAGTCTGTCCGAGGCTGATCGTGCGGCCATCGAGAAGATCAGTGGCGAGTGGATTGCCAACGATTTCGGTTCCAAATGGCAGGCTGCCGAGCAGCAAGCTATTGAAAAGCACACGGCAGCGGGCTTGAAGACGCTGCGCATCGAAGGCGAGGCGGGCGATAAGCTCAAGGAACGTCTGGCTTTTGTGGAAGAGGACTGGATCAAAGCCGCAGACAAAAAGGGCATTGACGGTAAAGCCGCGCTGGCCTACTTCCGTGAGCAGATCAAAGAGCTGAGCGCTGCCAAGTAATACGCAGCAAGAGACACACTACAGTTTTGGCCCCGCTTTCCTTTGGGAAGGCGGGGTTTTTTTATGTTTTTTTGGGGGCTGTGGTGAGGGTGGAGGATAGGCAGCCGGGTTGCTGCTGCAGTCCTGGTCGACGTTTCTCTCTGTAAAACGCCGCTTCAGGCCCGCCGGAGCCTGAAGCGGCTTGTAGCGGAGTAAATGCGCAAGTTTTACAGCTTCAGGGGGCGGGTGGGGGTGCCCCTGTCTCCAGGTCATAGTACTGATGGACGGCATATTCGTTGATCACCGCTTTGCTCCCGTAGTATCGGGCCATGGCTTTGGGGTTGAAGTGCATATCAAAGCGATCCCGCGAGCGCAAAGTGGGTAGGAAATAATACTTCGGCAGTGCGACATGCTGGCGCTGATGCTGGTGGGCATCGACCAAGAGCGCGCGCCGCACCTGATCCTGCTCCCAGGTACCGTGATAACTGCGTAACATGAGGCCGCTGGATACCAGCCAGAGTGTGCCGCAGACTCCTAAAGTCACCAACAGGCTGCGCCGCATAGGGATGGCGCGCTGCCCTTGCGCCAATAAATCATGCGCATAAATAGACAGGGCCACCAGCAGATACATCAAGCCGCCATTCAAGGCTCGCTTGGGGATATTGGGCGCCAAAACCAGAATGGCATTGGCTAGAAGTGACGCGCCAATGAGCAGCCATATTGCCCGGCGTGCTGATTCAGAGCTGGCAGGCCCTGCGGCAAAACGCCAAACCAGCATCACCAGAATGACCCCCCAGTAACGCAGTATCGCGTCCGGGAAACGACGAGCAAAGTGCTCCCCAATGCGCCATAACAAAGGCTGGTCGTACCAATGGGCAAAGAACTCTGCGCGTATTTGATTGCCCGGTGCCAGGACCAGTACGGTGATCCCCAGCCCCATACAGAGCAACCAAACCAGATGCCATGGGCTTAGCGAGCCTGTGCGCTGATAGTGCCTCAGGCTCAGATACGCGAGCAAGCCCCAACTGATAATCCCGGTGTTCTCATTGGAGCAACCGGCCAGCACGCCCAGAATGCAGAGCGCCAAGCCTGTGACGACAGAGGGCCTGCCTTTTTGCAAATACCACACAAAGGCCAGTGCAAAGCCAAAGTTGAACAGATTGGGCCACAGGTAGTTGGCAGCCCCTACCAACCAGAAGGTGGTTTGTCCCAGATTGGGATTGACCAGCCAATACAAGGTAAAGACCAGCAGCAGCAAAGAGGGGCGCAAGGCTCTTCCAGCCAGTTGCGCGCCGAGCGCCGTCAGTACCGTGATCAGGCCTAGCAGGGCTGCCGTATTCAACGTGGCTTTCAGCCACCCCGGGGCTAGGTTGAGCATGGCGCTCGAGAGCGTGTCCGAGACCAGTCGACCGCTCCATTGCAGGTAATGTTGTTTGATCGACGTCCACGCAATGCCTTTGTTGGCGTAGTTGAAGTCGTCCGAAATCATGGGGGTGAGCCAGTAAAGGGTCCATGTCGCCATGACGGCCAGCATTGAAAACAGAACAAAGGCCCAGGCACCGGAACGGCGGCTGAATAAAGGCTGGCCGAATCGGGATTCAGCAAAAGAGAGATTGGGGCTCATCGGTATGAAGAGACGAAGGTGTGGCCAGGTCCACGACGACGGTATGACACATCGTTCGCTGCTCTGGATGTGGAGGTCGCGGTGATAGTACTTATTCATCGCGCGAGAAGCGAGGAAATTATGTCTGGTAAGCGTTGAAACACAGCGTTTAACGGCCTTGCTGATCGCCATCCTTTAAATCTAAACCAAATCGGGGTTTTCCCTGCTTTTGCGGCTTCTTGCGCTTATTGGCTAGGTGCTGCGCAAAGTGGATATACCGGCACAAACGGCACTTCTACCATTGGCCTCATCGTCATACCTAAAAAACAAAAGGAGAACGGACGTGGGGGACATCAATAAAACAATAGCAGCCGTTGTACTGGGAGCAGGCGCATTGGGCGCCGGTCCAGCCTATGCCATTGAGGGTAATGGCCTGCCTATTTATCCCGACGGTTTGGAAAATTTCATGAGTGGCGCTTTGCCACCACCCGGTGTGCACTTGCTGATGTACGGCGGTGCCATGCGTTACGACTCGGTGCGTGACCAGAACGGTGACAAGTTGCCTATTCCCGACTTCAAAGTGGATGTGGCGATGGTTGCGCCTCGTTTGGTTTGGGTGACGGACCAGCAAGTGTTGGGTGGCCAATTGGCGTTCCACGCGCTGGCCCCCTTGCTGACCGTCAAGGCGCAAGCCGCTGGCCAGTCCCAGCGCCGCAGTGGTCTGGGTGATGTGGTGTTTGGTCCTGCTCTGGGTTTTCATCCCAGCGAGAAGATGCACTACATCCTGGGCGTGGACTTTGTCGCCCCTACCGGCCGCTACAAGGTGACCGACAGCGCCAACCTGGGCCGCAACTACTGGGCCATTCAGCCTGCTGCTGCGTTCAGCTACACGCAGCCCAGCGGCATCAACTGGGATTTGAAGATGATGGTGGACTTCAACTTCCGTAACAGTGACACCGAAACCCGTACGGGTAAAGCCATTCACGCGGATTACGCCGTGGGCTGGGGTTTTGGCAATGGTCTGGTGCTGGGGGTGGGTGGTTACGCCTATCAACAGATTGAAAGTGACCGTGGCCCGATGGCTGGCGATAGCAAGGCACGTGCCTTTGCCATTGGTCCCAGCCTGCGTTACGCCAATGAGAAAGGTCTGCTGATTACGGCCAAGTACCAGCAGGATCTGGGCGTGCGTGGCCGTCCTGAAGGAAAACAATTTTTTGTAAAAGTGGCGGTGCCTTTCTAAGGCCCGCGGCAGGAGAGCGACATGAAAGGACTGAAGGATAAGGTAGTCATCGTGACCGGCGGCGCAACGCGTGTTGGCGCAGGCGTGGTCGAGGTGCTGATGGGCTACGGCGCACGTGTGGCCGTGTTTGATATTGATGCCGCAGGTGGCCAGCAAGCCGTGGGCAACGATGCCGCCAAAGCCAAATTCTGGGAAGTGGACATCACCAGTGATCAAAGCCTGAATGCCGCTATTGAGCAGGTCAAGGCGCATTTTGGTCGTGTGGATGGCCTGGTCAATCTGGCCTGTTCCTATCTGGATGAGGGCATGGCCTCCAGCCGTGAGGACTGGCTCAAGGCATTGGACATCAACCTGGTCAGCGCGGTGCAAGCGGCCAAGGCTGTGCGCCCCTTGTTGCCGCGTGGTGGCTCCATCGTCAACTTCACGTCCATTTCATCGTCGATCGCACAAACCGGACGCTGGTTGTACCCGGTCTCCAAGGCCGCCTTGTTGCAACTGACGCGCAGCATGGCGCTGGACTTTGCTCCAGACGGTATCCGCGTCAACTCGGTCTCGCCCGGCTGGATCTGGTCGCGGGTGATGGACGAGCTGACTGGCGGCGATCGCGCCAAAACCGACCGCGTGGCCTCGGCATTTCACATGCTGGGCCGTGTGGGTGATCCCCAGGAAGTCGGTGAAGTTGTCTCCTTCCTGTTGTCGGATTCCGCCAGTTTCGTGACCGGTGCCGATTATGCCGTGGATGGCGGCTATTCGGCCATGGGCCCCGAGCAAGGTGTACCCGCCATTCCCAAATTGGCTGAATAAGAAAAACCGGGATGCCGCTACGGTGGCGTCCCTCGCTCCCTCAGAAGGAAAAAAATCATGCGTAAAGTTGCTATTGTGGGCGCTGGCCAAGCTGGCATGCCCGTTGCATTTGGCCTTTTGGCCCAGGGCTACGACGTAGCCGTTTTCACCAACCGTGGTCCTGACGATATTCGTGGTGGCCGCGTAATGTCCAGCCAGTGCATGTTTGCCGAGGCGCTGGACGTCGAGCGCCGTCTGGGTTTGAACTTCTGGGATGACGAATGCCCACCTGTACAAGGTATCGGCTTTGCCCTGCCCAACCCCGAGCAGCCTGACACCAAGGCCGTGGATTGGAGTGCTCGTCTGGACCGTGAAGCTCAAGCTACCGACCAGCGCGTGAAAATGCCTTACTGGCTGGAATTGTTCGAGCAGCGCGGCGGCAAGCTGATCATGGAAGACGTGGGCGTGGCCGAGTTGGAGCGCATCACTCAGGAATATGATCTGACCATGCTGGCGGCCGGTAAAGGCGAAGTGGTCAAACTGTTCGAGCGTGACGATCAGCGCTCCATGTACGACAAGCCCCAGCGCGCTCTGGCCCTGACTTACGTACACGGTCTGGAGCCTACGCCCGAATATTCGCGTGTGTCCTTCAACTTCATCCCAGGTGTGGGCGAATACTTTGTGTTCCCATCGCTGACCTTGTCCGGCCCTTGCGACATCATGGTGTTTGAAGGCGTGCCCGGTGGCCCATTGGATCGCTTCCGCGATGCCAAGACGCCTGAAGCGCACCTGGAGCAAAGCGTGTCCTTCCTGCGTGAATTTTTGCCTTGGGAAGCCGATCGTGCCCGCAATGTGGAACTGACCGATGCCCAGGGTTACCTGTCCGGCGCTTTCCCTCCCACGGTACGCAAACCCGTGCTGACGCTGCCGTCGGGCCGTATGGTGCTGGGTCTGGGCGATGCTGTGGTTGTGAACGACCCGATTACCGGCCAGGGCTCCAACAATGCGGCCAAAGCCGCCCAGGTATATCTGGACAGCATCTTGCAGCGCGGTGAAGGCGCGTTTGATCGTAACTGGATGCAGGAAACGTTCGAGCGTTACTGGGATTACGCCAACCTGGTCGTGCGCTGGACCAACTCCATGTTGAAGCCGCCAACCGACTCCTCGTTTGCCTTGTTGACCTCGGCCCAGCAATCGCCTGCCCTGGCCCATTTCCTGGCCAACAGCTTTAACCACCCGCCAGTTCTGTTCCCGGCCTGGGAAGATCTGAGTGCCGCTCAGGCATTGATCGAGAAGACTCGCAGCCAATCTGTGGCCGCCTGATAGATAGTATTCAAGGAGACGTATCATGACCCCCACCGCAACGCTGCAAGACTGCCCGTCCCAAACCGCTGAGCAGCGGCAGGCCGTGTCTGCCCAAGCGTTGGCAGCCGCTGACGCCAAACCCACACCGTCCAATCTGAATGTGGTCGATAGCCGTGCGTTTCGCCAGGCACTGGGCCATTTTCCAACGGGTGTGGCCATTGTCACGACTCGTTGTCCCGATGGCCGGGCGGTGGGTCTGACCATCAATTCCTTTACCTCCCTGTCGCTGGAGCCGCCTTTGGTGATGTGGAGCTTGGTGAATCATTCGCCCAGCCTGGAGGTTTTTGAAAACTGCAGCCACTTTGCCATCAACGTGATCAGCCAGGAGCAAGTGCCCGTGGCCCTGGGTTTTGCCAATTCTCAGGTCAAGGACAAGTTCTCGCTGGTCTCTCATGTGGATGGGGAAGAAGGTGTGCCACTGCTGGACGATTGTGTGGCGACCTTTGTGTGCGAGAACTACCGTCAACATGAAGGCGGCGATCACACCTTGTTTATTGGCCGTGTGGTGCGCCACACCACCTTGACCGAACATGAACCGGCGGTGTTTCACCGTGGCCGTTTCGCCAACCTGACAACGCCTAGCGGAGACCGTTGAAATGAGTGACGCGCACAGCGCTGATGTTGTCATTGTCGGCAGCGGGATGAACTCCCTGACCTGCGCTGCCTTGTTGGCGCAACGGGGTTTGTCGGTCACGGTGCTGGAGCGCAACGCCGTGGCCGGGGGGTGTATCCGTACGCAGGAGCTGTTCCCCGGTTTCACTCACGATGTGTTGTCCAGTTGGTATCCCCTGTTCATGGGGGGCGCTTCTTATGCCGCCCTGGCCGAACCCTTGGCCAAGGCCGGTTTGGAGTTTGTCAAAGGCCAGTACAGCACGGGTCTGGCAATTCCTGGTGGTCCTAGTCTGGCTTTGCGCCAGGATATGGACGACACGGTGCGTCGTTTCAATGATTTGATGCCCGGTGAAGGCGATGCCTTGGGGGCGATGGCGGCACGTATGTTTGGCCCGGATGCCGGTCTGGTGTTTGGGTTGCTAGGCGGTGAGCCTTACCGCTGGCCCATGGCCAAACTGGCGTTTGGCGCCTGGCGGGAACGGGGTCTGGACGGTTTGATGTCCTTTGGCTCGCAAGCCCTGGAAAGCTTCCGGCGCTGGGCCATGCGCGATCTGCGCAGCGACCTGGCTCGCGCCATGATTGCTCCCTGGGTGTTGCATAGCGGCTTGGGCCCGGATGAGGCCAGCTCGGCCCTGATCGGCAAACTGACTTTCAGCGCCGTGGTCAGCGGTGGTATGCCGGTGGTCAAAGGCGGCAGTTACCAGATTGTGGAAGCCTTTACCCGCATTATTGAAGATGCTGGTGGCGCGGTACTGACTCATTCCCATGTGGATCGCGTGTTGGTGCAAGGCAATAAAGCCATCGGGGTGTGTGTCGGCACGCAGCGCTACCTGGCCCGCCGGGCGGTGGTGTGCAATGTGACGCCCGGTCAGCTTTACGGCGACTTGTTGCCGGAAGTTGAACCCGAGCTGTTGAAGTCCGCCCAGGATTATCACTATGGTCGCGGCGGCATGCAAATTCACTTTGCCTTGAATTCCCCACCCGACTGGGTGGATCCGGAACTGTGCCATGTACCCATGGTTCACGTGACGGAAAGCATGGAGCAGGTGTGCTCCTCCGTGGTGACGGCCAGCAATGGCTACCTGCCTGCCAAACCGACCTTGGCCGTGGGCCAGCCGGTGGCGGTGGATGTAACTCGCGCACCGGAAGGACATTGGATCTTATGGGTGCAAATGCAGGAGCTGCCGCGCCATATCAAAGGTGATGAGGCGGGCGAGATTTCTGTGCCGGCGGATGGTCGCTGGAATGAAGCCGTGCGCGAGGCGATGGCTGACCGTGTACAGGCCCGTCTGGAAACCGTTATGCCCGGTCTGGCTGGCAAGATCATCGGGCGACATAGCGTCAGCCCGGCGGATCTGGAAGCCTTGAATATGAATCTGGTGGGAGGTGACCCGTATAGCGGTGTGTGCTCACCCGATCAGTTCTTTTTCATGCGCCCTTTTGCCGGACACAAGAACGCGCGCAGCGGCACGACGCCCTGGCGCAATCTGCATCAAATTGGTGCAGCGGTGCATCCGGGCCCTGGCCTGGGTGGTCAATCCGGCTATCTGGCCGCCCAGCGTATCTTGAAGGGGTGACAGGACGAATGAGGCGGTCCGCTTAGTGCTGACCGCCGCGCACTCGTTGCAGGGTTTCGCTAGGCGTTTCGCCAAAGCGGCTGCGGTATTCGGCGCTGAATCGGCCTTGGTGTGCAAAGCCCCAGCGCATGGCCAGATCAGCCAGCGTCAGATGAGGCTCGTTGGAGTGGATCAGTTCGTGGCGTAGACGGTCCAGCCGCACTTGGCGCAGATATTGCATGGGGCTGACGCCATAGTGCTCCTTGAAGGCTTGTTGCAAGGTACGCGAGCTGACGCCAGCGATGGTGCTGAGCTCGTCCACCGTGACGGGCAAATGGGCCTGTTCATGCAGATGGCTGGCGACTTTCTTAAGATGGCGCGGCAAGATGCGGGTGGGGTTCAGCGCCTGAATTTGAGCCGGTGGGTGCAGATCCAGCAGGGTCGTCACCGCCAATTGCTCCAGCTGGTTGATTATCAGCGGGGAGCGTCGGATGTACTCGTAGTTGCGGGCACAGTCCAGCACGTAGCGCAGCATGATCTGCCAGGAAGGTTGGGTGTGAGCCTGCAGGCGTACCGGAAACAGCAGGCCTTGCGGGCCGACATCCAGACCCAGACCACGGGCAGCCTGTTCCACCAGATTGCGGTCTATCTTGAGCATTAATTGCTCATTATTGGCGTGCCAGACCATATCCACGTCCTCGTTGGGGTTCAGGATCGTGGCGGCGTAGGGGCTGGAGTCCACGGTTTGGCCACCGCAGCGGATTTTGGCGGTGCCGTATTGGGGCATCTGAACCAGGTAAAACCCGGCCAGGTGATCAGGCTGTATGTGTACGTCGGCGCCATAGCCCAGGCGGCTCAAGGCGACCTGACCAAACTGGGCATGGCGCAGTCGGGTTTGCAGGGTCTGATCGGCACGTAGCTGCTTGAGCTGGTGCGATTTGAACATGTCGCTGACAGATTTGCGCACGTGTTCCAGGTCAGCAGACGCTACACGTGCCCAGTGATCGGGCTTATTTTCCATGTTTCATGTGCCTAGATGGTTCTGAAAGGCAGGAAGGAGACGTAAAACCTTGAGTTTCAACGGTTTGCAGCAGCTTTATTTTAGTTGTAAAGTATATCAGTGGGCCACCGGGATTTCCCGCAGTCCTGTTTAGTTTGTTGTGTTTATTAACAGAGGGAACCGTGCAGAAAGACTTTCACTTTTATGAACCCACTCAAGGCCATGGACTGCGCCACGACCCGATCAGTTCTATTGTGGGGCCCCGTGTTATCGGTTGGATCGGCACCAAAAGCAAGGACGGCGTGCTGAATCTGGCCCCCTACAGTTTCTGCAATGTGTTCAACTACCGCCCGCCTGTCATCGCATTTTCCAGCGTAGGCTACAAAGACAGCGTGCGCAACGCCATTGAAACCGGCGTCTTTACCTGGAACCTGGCGTCGCGTGATCTGGCCGAGCCAATGAACATGACCAGTCTGGAACAGGATGTGCGCGAGTTTGAAGTTGCGGGCCTGACGCCTGCGGACTCTCGACTGATTGATGCCCCCCGCGTGGGCGAGAGCCATGCCTCGCTGGAGTGCAAGGTGACGACGCACTTTCAATTGAAGGATTCGGAAGGCAAGGACCTGAACACCTGGATGGTGCTGGGCGAAGTGGTGGGTGTGCATGTCTCGCCCAACTGTATCGTGGATGGCATTTACCGCACCGCGATCCCACGTCCGATTCTGCGTGGCGGTGGTCCTGGCGATTACTTTGAAATTACCGACCTGACCTTGTTCGATATGCCGCGTCCCAAGTCCTGATAGCAGGGTTGTAGTCAGAAGCTGCTGGTTGGCGGCTTCATTGGAGTGACTGCCAATGCATAACGGCGCCAAAAGGCGCCGTTTGCTTTATGTCTGCTCAGGGTGTGGCCGAAGTCTTTGGGCTGTTTTGCCTGTTGATGTACATTCGGCTGTCTGGCGTTCTGGCGGCCCGGCGATCCGGCGATCCGGCGATCCGGCTTTTCGATGTTTCCGTCGTGTCGCAGTCTGGCAGGCTCAGCGAACCTACCGCTTCGCGATTGCTCGGTGACTGGACGATCCAACCGACCCAAGGGGCAGAATAGCCAGTCACAGCCCCGTCAAACTGCTCTGCGTGCCGTAGACGGGCATCTTAGCCCTTTGACGAACCACCTGCCGCCAGGAATTGCGCCAGACGAGGGCTGCGTGGCGATACCAGCACTTCTTCCGGTGGGCCTTCTTCTTCGATCTGGCCTTCGTGCAGGTACACCACCTTGCTGGAGACGTTGCGGGCAAAGCTCATTTCGTGGGTAACGACCACCATCGTGCGCCCTTCTTCGGCCAAATTCTGCATAACGCGCAAGACTTCGCCCACCCGTTCCGGGTCCAGTGCCGAGGTCGGCTCGTCAAACAACATGACTTCGGGTTCCAGTGCCAGCGCACGGGCAATGGCCACACGCTGTTGCTGGCCGCCGGACAAGAAGGCGGGGTATTGCTTGGCCAGATCGCGCGACAGGCCTACCTTGTCCAGATACAGTTCGGCTTTGGCAATGGCCTGAGCCTTGTCCATTCCCTGCACATGAATAGGCGTGGCGGTAATGTTCTCCAGCACTGTCATGTGGGACCACAGGTTGAAGTGCTGGAACACCATGGCCAGGCTGGTACGCAGGCGCTTGAGCTGTTGTTTATCGACTGCAACCAGTTCGCCCGTTTTAGGGTCCAGACGGGTTTTCAGCTCCTCGCCCTTGATGACGATACGGCCCGAGTTGGGCGCTTCCAGAAAGTTGATGCAACGCAGGAACGTACTTTTGCCCGAGCCACTGGAACCGATCAGGCTGATGACATCGCCCGGCTCCGCGCTTAGAGAGACTCCCTTGAGGACCTCCAGGGTGCCATAGCGTTTGTGAATATTCTCGATGAGCAGGTTGGGCATGGAAAGCGGTATCGTATTGAAAATAAAAAAGACCGGTGCGACGCGGCAGAGGGGATTACAGCACAGACTGGCCGCCAGGCAAATCATTGGGCTTGTGGTTTTCCCGTACAAATCTGTGGGTCTAAACGGATTTGGGCGCATTTCTGGGTTTATGATGCAGTCTTTCCCGCAGCCCTGATCGGGCTAAGGGCGTAGCGCAAGCCGCGTTTTAGCCAAGTTTAGGTGTCCGTTTTTAGGGGACCTGTTTCTAGAGAGTGTTGTCATGAAAAAAGTGGTTCGTGCCAAGCTGCATGGTATCAAGGTGACCGGTGCCGACTTGAACTATCACGGGTCGATCACCCTGGATCCGGAAATCTGCGAACAAGCGGGCATTTTACCCATGGAGTTTGTGGAAATCTGGAATAAGGACAGCGGTGCCCGTATTTCTACCTACGTGATCTTCGGTGAACCCGGTTCGCGCTGTGTAGTCCTGAATGGCGCGGCGGCTCGTACCTGTCAAAAAGGCGATACCGTCATCATCTGCGCAACCGAATACGTGATGAACTCCGAAGACCTGTATTCCCTGCGCCCTACCGTGCTGACCTTCACGCCAGAAAACGAAGTGGACGAAGTCATGCACTACGAAGTGGCCAAGACCGCCCAGCGCGATTACGACTTTCGCGTGGTGCGTGACGACCGCCCTCGTGGTGCCGAGCGTCCTCTGGCCCGTGTGGATGTGGACGCCCTGTCTGCTGACTTGCGCTCCCGTGGCCTGGACGATCGCGCCATTGCTGACATTTTGTCCTGCCATCTGGCCGATTTCGCGCCTGCGACTCAAAACTGATATTTTTGCGCCGGGCCGCAATGGTCCGGCTGCTCATTAGAACATCATCACCCTGGGTATTTTCCAGCCCTGCTTTCCGACCAGGAAAGGTGTGTTGCTCAAGAATAATCAGCGGTCAAAAAAACGCTGCAGCCACTGCCAAAGGCAGTAGATGCAGCGTTTTTTACATCAGGCCTGATCGCGCCCTTCTTCTACAGCATGGCAAGCCACTTCGTGCTGCCCGGTTTGCAGCAAAGCCGGGGCTTCGCGGCGGCAGCGATCATTGGCCAGCGGGCAGCGTGGATGGAAGGTACAGCCTGATGGCGGGTTCAGCGGGTTGGGCACTTCCCCTGCTACCGGAATGCGACTTTTGCCCGCCCCGCTCATGTCGGGAATGGCTCCCAGCAACATGCGCGTGTAGGGGTGGCGAGGCTGCGCGAACAGGTCATCGCGTGGCGCAATTTCCACAATCCGGCCCAGATACATCACGCCAACCCGGTCGGCGACGTGGTGTACCACGGCCAGGTTGTGCGAGATGAACAGGTAGGTCAGGCCCAACTCGCGCTGCAAGTCCTTCATCAGGTTCAGTACCTGTGCCTGCACTGACACGTCCAGCGCCGAGGTCGGCTCGTCACAGACGATAAATTCAGGCTGCAGGGCCAGCGCACGGGCAATGGAAATACGCTGGCGCTGGCCGCCGGAGAACTGGTGCGGGTAACGCTGAGCGTCGCTGGGGTTCAACCCTACTTGCGTCAGCAGCTCGGCTACTTTGGCCTCTTGCTGGGCGCTGCTCATGTCGGTGTGCGTGACCAGTGGTTCGGCAATGATGCGGCCCACGCGCCAGCGAGGATTCAGGCTGGCATAGGGGTCCTGGAAAATCATCTGACGGCGTTTGCGCATGGCCTTCTGGCTGGCCTTGTCCATGGTTTGCAGGGACTGGCCATCAAACAGAATCTCGCCACGTGTCAGCGAATACAGACCCGTCAGCAAACGGGCCACGGTAGATTTGCCACAGCCGGACTCACCCACCAGTGCCAGCGTTTCACCCTTGTTCAAGGTGAAACTGACGCCATCGACCGCCCGCAGGTTGACTTTGGGTTTGCGGTAAACCAGACGTTCCAGCAAGGGCGGGGACACATCAAACCAGCAGGCAGCGTCCTTGACCTGGACCAGGGCTTGTTTAGGGGCGCTCATGCGGACTCCTGTGCATGCAGCCAACAGGCCGCCTGTGTTTGTGGGGGAACAGGCAACAGCTCGGGGCGTTCGACCAGGCAACGATCAAAACGGCGGTCACAACGCGGATTAAAGGCACAGCCCGGCGGGATGGCGTTCAGGCGCGGCATGCTGCCGGGGATTTGTTCCAGACGTTCCAGTCCGGCGTGCAGATTGGGGATGGAACGCATCAAGCCACGGGTATAGGGGTGGCTGGGTTTCTGGATCACATCCTGAACAGGGCCAATTTCGATAATGCGACCGGCGTACATCACGGCCACGCGGTCGGCAGTCTCGGCAATCACCCCCATATCGTGGGTAATCAACATGACCGAAGTGCCTTGCGAGCGACAGAGTTTTTTCAGCAGGTCGATGATCTGCGCCTGAATGGAGACGTCCAGCGCAGTGGTGGGTTCGTCCGCCACGATCAGCTTGGGCTCGGCCGCCAGTGCCAGCGCAATCACGACCCGTTGGCGCATACCGCCAGAGAACTGATGCGGATAGTGGTCGATACGCTCGCGCGCTGCCGGAATGCCGGTGGCTTCCAGCAGTTCGATGGCGCGTTCCCGTGCCTGTTTCCAGGACAGGGGCAGGTGCGTGACGATGGTTTCAGCCAGTTGATGGCCCACGGTGTAGAGCGGGTTCAGCGAGGTCAGCGGGTCCTGGAAGATCGCGCCAATTTTGCGGCCACGAATCTTGCGCATCTGGTCCTGGTTCAGATTGTCGATGCGCTCGCCTTCCAGCAGGATCTGGCCGCCGCTGATGCGACCAGGGGCATCGAGCAAACCAATAATGGAGGAACCCGTCAGGGACTTGCCGGCGCCCGATTCGCCCACCACACCCAGCACTTCACCGGGGGCGATGGAAAAGGACACATGATCCAGGGCTTGGAGCACCCCACGCCGGGTCGGAAATTCGACACACAGGTCTTGGACAGTTAAGAGTGCAGTCATGGCTTAGCTCAATTTGGGGTTCAGGGCGTCACGCAACCAGTCGCCCAGGAGGTTGACCGACAGCACCAGCAGCACCAGCATCAGGCCAGGGAAAATCGTGATCCACCATTCGCCCGAGAACAGGAAGTCGTTACCGACCCGGATCAGGGTGCCCAGGGAGGGCGAGGTGGCCGGCACGCCGACACCCAGAAAGGACAGCGTGGCTTCGGTAATGATGGCAGTGGCCAGATGCACGGTGGCCAGCACCAGCACGGGGCCCATCACATTGGGCAGCACATGGCTGAACATGATGCGTGGCGAGGACACGCCAATAACGCGGGCAGCCTGCACGTATTCACGGTTTTTTTCCACTAGCGTGGAGCCGCGCACGGTACGGGCATATTGCGGCCAACCGGCCAGTGCAATGGCCCCGATCAGTACCGGAAAGGCGACCACATCGTGCATGCTTAAGGGGAACACCGCACGGGCCACACCGTCGATCAGCAAGGCAATCAGAATGGCTGGAAAGGACAACTGCACATCGGCCACCCGCATGATGAAGGCATCCACACGGCCACCGGAGTAACCGGCCAGCAGGCCCAGCACAATGCCGACCACCATGGACAGAGCCACCGAGGCCAGACCGATCAGCAAGGAGGTGCGCGTCCCGTACAACAGGGCTGAATACAGGTCACGACCCTGGCTGTCTGTTCCCAACCAGTATTGGGGCGAGCCGTTCTCCGACCAGGCCGGTGCCAGCAAGGCATCCATCAGGTCGATGGAGGTCAGATCGAACGGGTCGTAGGGGGCCACCCAGCGGGCACCCAATGCACCGATAAACAGCAGCAAGGCCATGATGGTAGCCGCGATGGCCACGGGGGAATGACGCCAGGACCAGACCAGATCGCTATCCCAGGCGGTTTTCAATTTAGCGAACATATTAGTGCCCCTTGGCGCCCGACAATTGGGTGCGCAGACGTGGATCGACCAGGAAGTACAGCAGGTCTACCAGCAGGTTGATCACAACAAATACCAGGGCAATCAGACAGAGGTAGGCCGCCATCACAGGGATGTCGGCAAATTGCACGGCCTGGATAAACAGCAGACCCATGCCCGGCCATTGGAAAACGGTTTCCGTCACGATGGCAAAGGCGATGATGCCGCCCAGTTGCAGACCCGTGATGGTGATAACCGGCACCATGGTGTTTTTCAGGGCGTGGCCAAAGTGGATGGCGCGTTGTGACAAGCCACGGGCACGCGCAAATTTGATGTAGTCGGCGCGCAGCACTTCCAGCATCTCGGAGCGCACCAGACGCAGGATCAGCGTGAGCTGGAACAAACAGAGCGTGATGGCAGGCAGGATCAAATGCTTGATGCCGTCCCAGCTAAGCAGGCCGGTGCTCCACCAGCCAAACTTCAGGACTTCCCCCCGGCCATAACTGGGCAGCCAGCCCAGTTGCACGGAAAACACCAGGATCAGCAAGATACCAATCAGGAAGGTGGGCAGGGATATGCCCAGCAGGGAAAAGGCCAGAATGCTCTGTGCCATGAAACCATTGCGCTTCAAGGCGGTGTACACGCCCAGCGGCAGGCCGATCAGCAAGGCCAGTATGGCGGCCACCACGGATAGCTCGACGGTGGCAGGCAGGCGGTCTTTCAGGAGCGTGGAGACAGGCTGGGCTTGCCGCAGGGACAGGCCAAATTCACCTTGTACAGCCTGGGACACAAAGCGTCCGAATTGCACGGGGGCGGGTTGGTCCAGCCCCAGGCTGGCACGCAGTTCCACGCGATCTTGTTCGGTGGCGTCCTGTCCCAGCATGATGGTGACCGGGTCACCAATGTAGCGAAACAGCACAAAAGCCAGAAGGCTGACCGTCAGCATCACCAGAACAGCCTGGATCAGACGGCGAATAATAAATACCAGCATAGGCGGTCTCCTGGTAGAGCGCGAGGATCACTCGCGACCAGTGTCGTCCTTAATGTGTAGAAAGGGCCCGTCAAGGGGGCGTGTGCAGAAATGAAGACGATGGACTACATAAGACCTGCCCCGCATGGCAGCGGGGCAGGATAGGCAAGAAAGGCTTATTGCACGGTGACCCATTGAGCCGCCATGCGGTTATCCGCACGGTGAATGACGTCGACTTTTTTAGCCATTGCCCAAGGAATGATCTGGTCATGCAGTGGGATGTGGCCCACTTCTTTAGCATGAATTTCCAGAACCTTATGAATGGCCGCATCGCGTTTGGCGGTGTCGGTCTCGGTCTTGATCTGGTCGATCAGGGTGTCAACTTCAGCGTTGTTGTAGTTGCCAAAGTTAAAGGAGCCGTCAGCGCCCTCGCCCTTGCTGTGCATCAGACTTTGCAGGGTGTAGAGTGCGTCAAAGGTTGGCACGCCCCAGCCAAACATATAGGCGCTGCTGTCGTAGTTTTGCACCTTGGGGAAGTAGGTGGCGCGAGGCATGGCGTTCAGGTTGGCCTTGACGCCGACCTTGGCCCACATACCCACAATGGCCTGGCAGATGGCTTCATCGTTGATGTAGCGATCGTTCGGGCAGTCCAGCGTGAAGGTCAGGGAGTTGTCGTAACCAGCTTCTTTCAGCAATTCTTTGGCCCGGTCCGGGTTGTAAGGCAGGCGCTGCGCCAATTCCTTGGTGTAGCCGTGAACCTGTGGAGCGATCATTGTGCCAGTGGGGGCGGAGGAACCGCGCATCACTGCTTTTTTGATGGCCTCAATGTCGATGGCCACGTACAGAGCTTCACGCACGCGCTGGTCAGCAAAGGGGTTCTTGCCCTTGATGCTGCTGTACTTCAGTTCGGGGCTCTTTTGGTCCAGGCCTAGGTAGATAGTGCGGTATTCATTACCTTCCACCACCTTGGCTTGCTGGCGCAGACGCTGCAAATCCTGTGCTGGTGGGTCCAACACCAGGTCCACTTCGCCCGACAGCAAGGCGGCGGTACGGGTGGCGTTTTGCTTGATAGGCACGTAGATCACTTCGGTGACGTTGCCCACTTTATTGCCTTTGTTCCACCACTCTTCGTTTTCCACAAAGACGGTACGCACATCCACTTCACGGGACTTCACTTTGTAGGGGCCAGTGCCGTTCGTGTTGCGCGAGGAATAGGTTTCTTCGTTCTTGTTGAAATCCTGCGGCTGTTGGGCCTTGTTTTTTTCGGACCAGTCTTTGTTCATGATAAAGACGTTGGTCAACTGTCGCAGCAGTACAGGGTTGGGGGCGGTGGTAATGATATCCACCGTTTTATCGTCCACTTTGACCGCTTTATCAATGCCGTTGACGTAGGCTTTGAAATTGGACGTGGGAGCCATGGCACGGTGGATGGAGAACACGACGTCGTCAGCGGTAAAGGGCGCGCCGTCATGAAATTTCACGCCTTCGCGCAGAGTAAATCGCCAGACCGTGGGCTCTAGCTGTTCCCAGGAGGTCGCCAGTGCAGGTGTTAACTGGAAGTCTTTGTTGTAGTCCACCAAGGGCTCATACACATACGAGCTGGCAGTAATGATGAGGTTTTCGTTCTGTGCGTGGGGGTCCAGGGTCATGAAGTCACCCTGGCTGGACCAGGTAAGCGTCTTGCTGTGGCCTACCATGGGCAGGGCGACCAGAGCTGCCAGCGCAGCAGCCAATACTGTTTTGTTCATGAAAACCTCCTGATGGGATGGTTGGTGTCGCTGATAGAGAGGCTGCATAGTAACCGGGCGCTTGTTGCCGATTCAATATGTAGTTTCAGCCTGCCGTCAGCTTAATGAGTATTAGTGATTTATATCATCTCTACGCTTATTCAGGCCGGATCAGCGCGGAGCAGACTTATCGCTATAATGGTGTACATATATACAGTTAACAGGCTGATCAAGGTGGCGGCACAAGAAGAAAAACCCCTGGAGCGGCGTATCGCTCATGTGGATATGGATGCGTTTTATGCCTCGGTAGAGCTGCTGCGCTACCCGCATTTGCGTGGCAGCCCCGTGGTGATTGGCGGGCGCAGTGCGGATACGCCGCGTCAATTGCCCGATGGCAGTTGGCAACATGCCCGTCTGGCGGATTATGTTGGGCGCGGGGTCGCTACGACGTCGACTTATGAAGCCCGCCAGTTGGGTGTGTTCTCGGCCATGGGTTTAATGAAGGCGGCCCAACTAGCCCCTGATGCCATCTTGCTACCTGCCGATTTTCAAGCCTACCGCCATTATTCGCGCTTGTTTAAACAGGCTGTGGCGACGGTTTCGGAGCATATCGAGGATCGGGGTATCGACGAGATCTATGTAGACCTGAGTCATAAAACCGAAGACAGCCACGAATTGGCCGAGCAGATCCGCCAGGCGGTGAACCAGGCCACGGGCCTGACCTGTTCGGTAGGCATCACGCCCAATAAGCTGCTCTCCAAGATTGCTTCGGAATTGAACAAGCCCAATGGGGCCTGTGTGCTGACCATGGACGATGTCCCCACCCGCATCTGGCCGCTGGCCGTGGGCAAGATCAATGGTATTGGTCCCAAGTCGGTCGTGAAACTGACGGAAATGGGCATACGGCAGATTGGTGAACTGGCCGCCACGCCGGCAGAAAAATTGCAGGAACAGTTTGGCTTGCGCTACGCGCAATGGCTGATGGCCGTAGCTCAAGGCCAGGACGAGCGCCCCTTGTCCACTGATCGCACGCCCAAGTCGATCAGTCGTGAAACCACCTTCGAGCGTGATCTGCACGTGCGCATGGATCGGTCCCGTCTGTCTGCCGTACTGGAGTCCCTGTGCGAAAAGCTGGAGCAGGATTTACGCAAATCCGCCATGTGTGCCCAAACCATCGGCATCAAGCTGAAGTTCGAGGACTTTAAAACAGTGACGCGTGACTTGTCCCTGTCTGCGCCGGTGCTGTCGGCCGATGCCATCTTGGCCGCTGCCCGCCAGAATCTGAAACGTGCCGTGTTGGACAGACGTTTGCGCTTGCTGGGGGTGAAAGCCAGCGCCTTGCTGCCGATCAGTGAAATGCCACAGGAGCAGCCTCGCCAGTTGGACCTGGACGGCTTGTTCTGATTCAAAACTAGGCAGACCAGCCGCACATCCATATAATGAGACTCATTCTTATTTGAATCTCAGGATAGTCGCCCGTGAACGAGCGCCCCGCCACCGAAGTGATGACCGTCGCTCAGATGCAGCAACATATACATGTGTTGTATTGCCAGCACCGTGGCTGGCTGCACGATTGGTTACGGCGACGTTTGGGCTGTTCTCACCATGCGGCCGATCTGGTGCATGACGCTTATGTGCGTGTCATGAGCTCGGGCCGCATCCCCGGTCCGGAGCAGGCCCGCCCTCACTTGATGCAGATCGCCAAGGGGCTGGTCATTGATCGCTACCGCCGTCAGCAAATTGAGCAGGCGTATCTGGATGCCTTGGCGCATATGCCGGAACCGACGGCGATCTCTCCTGAAGAACGTGCCCTGACCCTGGAAGTGCTGCTGCGTATTTGCGCTGCTTTGGACGGGCTGCCCGGTCGCGTCCAGCAAGTATTTTTATTGTCGCGCTACGAGGGCCTGACTTACTCGGCCATTGCTCAGCGTCAGGGCATTGCTGTGGCGACAGTACGCAAATACATGCTGCAGGCCACTCAAGCCTGTTTTGCTGTGATGGCTGATCTGGACGCGAGCGCCCTGCCGTGAGCACACCCCGTCCCGCCATGAGTCTTGTTGATGCCCAGGCCCTGGAATGGCAAGTCGTCTTTTGGTCTGGTGAAGTGCAAGAGCACGAGCAGCAGGACTTTCAGATCTGGCTGGCGGCCGACCCCTTGCATGAGCAGGCCTGGGCCCGTATCCAGCAGTTTGGTCAGCAAATGCAGCTTGCGCCGCAGGAGGTGGCGTCGCAGGTCTTGCAGGCTGGTTTGTCCGCCCAGGCTGTACAGCGTCGTCGTGCCATTTTGCGTAGCTTCCTGTTGTTGGTGTGTGGCGGGCTGGGCAGTTATGGCGTGAGTCGCACCCCCCAATGGGCGGCCTGGAATGCAGACTACCGCACTGCATCAGGCCAGCGTAAAGAGCTGACTTTGCCCGATGGCACCGCGCTGGCCCTGAATACGGCCAGTTCCTTGAACGTGCAATACAGCGAAACGCAACGCAGTGTCGTCTTGCTGGGTGGCGAGGTTTTGATCAGTACGGCATCCGACCCGCAAATCCGGCATCGGCCTTTTGTGGTGCAGACCCCCGAAGGGGAAGTTCAGGCGCTGGGTACCCGTTTCCTGGTGCGACATTGGCCTTCTAAGGCGCGTGTCTCGGTCCAGGTTTATGAGGGGGCGGTAGAACTGCGCCCCCGCCATGCCGGTCAGCGCACACGCTTGCAGGCCGGACAGCAGGTCCTGTTCAGCAAGCAGCAAAGCTATACCCCAGAACCAGCCAATGAGCAGGCCAGCGCCTGGCAGCGTGGTTTGCTGGTTGCAGAGCGCTGGCGCTTGGGTGATTTTCTGGCAGAAGTCGCCCGCTATCGGGCTGGAGTCTTGCGCTGTGATCCGGCGGTGGCTGGGCTGATGATTTCGGGCGTCTACCCCTTGCAGGATACGGACGCGATTTTGCAATCGGTGTCGCAGGCTCTGCCCGTGCAGGTACGGATGATGACGCCGTATTGGGTCACGGTATCGGCGTCGGCGTAGCACTTTTTGATTCTCGTTCGGGATATATGCAAAGGCCCGGTTTTTGTTCTGGGCTGCTTATTCCTGAAGAGAGAAGCCATGTTGATTAAATCCATGCGTTCTGCGGTCCGGCCCAGACGTTTCACTATTGCCCGTTCGGCCCTGGGGCCGTGCTTGCTGGCGGCAAGCCTGGTGGGAGCCTTGTCGTTGTCCAGCGTTCAGGCTCAAAGCATGAGTAGTCAGCAAATAAGCTATGACATTGCCGCAGGCACTCTGGATCAGGTCTTGAATCAGTTTGCGGCGCGTGGCGGATTTTTACTGGCTATTGATGCGTCTTTGACTGCCGGCAAGACCAGCATGGGCTTGAGGGGCGCTTACACACCGGAACAAGGTTTACGGCAGATTTTGCAAGGTAGCGGTCTGGAGGCCGTGGCGGATGGTCGCGGTTATCGTTTGCGCGCTGCGCCTGGCTTGAGCACACGCAGTCACCAGGAGCTGGAAGCGGTACGTGTGCAGGCTCAACGCGAAAGCGCAACCGGGCCCGCGAATGGCCTGCTGGCAAGGCGCAGCGCAACGGCGACCAAGAGCGATGCGGACATCATGGACACGCCGGCCTCGATCGCCGTCGTGACGCAGCAACAGATCGAGTCTCTGGCCACTCGCACGGTGGGCGAAGCCTTGCGTTACGTGCCGGGCGTGGCGGTGGAATTTGATGGGGTGGATTCACGTTTTGACACTATGTCCTTGCGTGGCTTCAATGCAGATTCCGTGGCGTGGCTGGACGGCGTGAAGCTGGCCGGCGGCAGCGGTGCGGGCAATAACTGGACCTTGCCGCAGGTTGATCCTTTCATGCTGGAGCGCATTGAAGTCCTGAAGGGGCCGGCCTCGGTGGTGTATGGTCAGGTGGTGCCGGGCGGTATGGTCAATATGGTCAGTAAGCGCCCTACTCAAGTGGACCAACGCAATATTGAACTGACCTTGGGGGCGCCGCGTCAGCTACGGGGCAGCGTGGATCTGGGCGGCGCATTGGGTCAGGATGGCGTCAGTGCCTGGCGCGTGCTGGCACTAAGTTCCGATACCGAAAGCCGTACTGATCACGTCAAGCGTAAACGCCTGTTGTTGGCCCCTTCCGTCACCTTGCCGCTGGGCGAGAACGGTGAAATCGTCCTGATGGGTTCGGTGCAACGCGACCGTGGCGGCAGTGACTATATGTGGTTGCCCGCCTACGGCACCTTGTTTGGTAGCCCCAACGGCAAAATCCCTCTGTCACGCTTTATCGGCGAGCCACATTTTGATCGCTATGACCGCGATCAGGATATGGTCGGCTGGGCGGCGGTCTACGACATCAACGACAACTGGACACTGCGCCAGAACTTGCGCGTGCAACGCATCAAGTCGGTGATGGAATCGGTGACCAGCGATATGTATTCCTTCGACGATCCCAGTCTAGGCGGTTGGGATTGGCGCACGCTGGAACGCTACGCCAACCGGGGGACAGGAACATCCCGCTCCTTGGGTGTGGACACGCAGTCCGAATGGCGTTGGAACCTGGGGGAGGCCGAGCATACGGTGTTGCTGGGTCTGGACTATTACCGGGGCACTTTTGATGCCCGTCGTCAGACCGCCTCGGTAGGCCCGGAAGGCAGCGGCGGTGTGCTGGATTTGTATGACCCGCAGTATGGCGCAATGATCGGGCCTTTTACCACCTTGAGTGAAGTCAGTAACCGGCGTCATCAGACCGGCGTGTATCTGCAAGACCAGGTTTCATGGGGGAATTGGCGTCTGGTGGCTGGCTTGCGTCATGATCGGTCCTCCGTCAGTGGCACCAGCCGCCGCCGGTCCGGAGAGGATGATTTGGGCCAGAGCGACAAGGCCACCACGGGTCGCCTGGGTGCCTTATATCGTTTCGATTCGGGTTGGGCACCGTATATCAGCTATGCCACCTCGTTTGAGCCTGTTGCCGGTGTGACGGCAGACGGTGTGGCCTTCCGGCCCATGAAAGGCAAGCAGACCGAAGTCGGCGTCAAGTATCAGCCCGAGGGCGCGAACTGGATGGCCAGTGCCGCCGTGTTTGATTTGCGCCAGACCAACAGGCTGACGGACGACCCGATTCACGGCTTCCCGGATCAGGTGCAAACCGGAGAACTGCGTTCGCGCGGTCTGGAGTTAGCGCTCACGGGCCGCTTGTCGCCTAACTGGTCTGTGATAGGCAGTTATTCCTACCTGAATACCAAAGTGCTTAGCA
This sequence comes from Alcaligenes sp. MMA, assembly GCF_020907215.1. Classification (NCBI taxonomy): domain Bacteria; kingdom Pseudomonadati; phylum Pseudomonadota; class Betaproteobacteria; order Burkholderiales; family Alcaligenaceae; genus Alcaligenes; species Alcaligenes sp. MMA. Next base: position 167,758 of record NZ_JAJJPP010000004.1, on the reverse strand, counting down.
GTGAGATCCCTGAAGAACAGGGCAAACCGGCCTTGTATACACCGCGCCATCAAGCCGCCTTGTGGGTGGATTACACCTTTACCGGGCGCACAGCGCTGGCTGGCACGGTTATGGGGCTGGGGATCCGTCATGTGGGCTCGTCCCACGGCGGGGACATTGATGTGGCCGGTGGTGGCTACGCCAGCCTGCGCATCCCGGCCCATACCGTGGCGGATTTCCGGATGGCGACGCAGTTGGGCTGGATCTCGCCTGAGCTGAAAAACAGCGAACTTTCTTTGAATGTGACCAATATTGCCGACAAACAGTACGTCAATGGCTGCGGTTCCTTGTGGACTTGCGGTTGGGGGCTGGGTCGACAGGTGTCTTTAACTTTTTCAGGACGATTCTGATGAGACGACTGATAGGGCTAGCCCTGCTGGGCCTGGGTTTGAGTGTCAACGCACAAGCCAGTCCCCTGCTGAAACCGGGTTGCGCCTGGACCTTGCTGCATCCGGAGCAAGGGGAACGCACAGGAAGCTGGGGGTGGGCGGATCTGGAAAAACGTCAGTACATCGACGAGCACACGCGCTTTAATCTGGCCTCCCTGTCCAAGCAGTTCACTGCCTTGGCTGTCCTGATGCTGGTTCGGGATGGAAAATTGGCTTTGGATGAACCCGTGGCCCGGTATTGGCCGGACCTGCCCGGTGAACTGGGCAAACCCACTGTTCGACAAGTTCTGCGTCATACCGGTGGTTTGCCGGATTACATCGAGCCCTTGTACCAGGCAGGCCGAGAGCATGAGACGGTCACCGTGTCTGAGACGCTGGAGGTTTTGGCTGCCCATCCCGCTTTGCGCTTTACGCCGGGTGAGCGGTTTGAATACAGCAATACCGGGTATTTTCTGCTGGCCCAACTGGTGGAACGGGCCAGCGGCCAGCCACTGCCCCGGTTTTCCCAGCGCTATATTTTTGAGCCACTAGGCATGGACGAAACGGCGATTGTGGATCGCTACCCGTCTGCGTTGCCACAATTGGCTCGTGGCTATCGGGTCAAGGATGGGCAAGTACAAAACAGTGAATCAAGCTGGGAGCAGACGGGGGATGGTCAGGTGCACAGCAGCGCAGCAGATATGTGGCGTTGGTTGCAGCATCTGGAGCAAGACACGGTCTTGCAGAGCCCGCAGGGACAGCCGCTGACAGGGCTGCGTAGCTTGCTGACGCAATCGGCCCCTACCGAACCCAAAGATAATTACCAGTTCGGGCTGGAAACGGTGCAACTGGGGGAGGACTATGCTGCCTGGGGACATGGTGGAGGCTGGGCGGGCTATCACAGCTTCATGGCCTACTCACCGGAGCGGCGTCAGGGGGCGGCGGTGATGTGTAACGCGATTCACTGGGATGTGCGTGCCATGGCCGAGCGGCTGCTGCAGACCGGTATCGGGCAACTGGAGCCCATTGTGTATCAACCTTGATGGTACGACTTGACCGGGGCCCTGTTTGATATGGCAGCGTAGCACCTGAAAACAAGCCTTCAGGCTTCAAGCAAAACAGCGCGGCTCCTGTTGATAAGTCAGGAACCGCGCTGTTTTCGCATCAAGCTGTACCAGAAAAGGGACAATCGCTGTCCAGATGGACATTGTCCCAGGCATAAGCGTCCTGCCGGGGGTGGGCTGCGTTAGAATTAATTGTCCAGCCGCCGGGCTGGCTTATTTTTTTCTTTCATTTTCATCAAGGTTTGCCGTTATGGAATTCGATCGGGCCGGTGTACGTGCATTAATGGAAATTACCCAGCGTCCGGAGTTGGTCTTTGTGCGAGGAGAAGGTTCCTGGCTGCAAGACCACAACGGCAAGCGATACCTGGACACCGTCCAGGGCTGGGCCGTGAACGCGCTGGGCCACAGCCCTGCCAACGTGATCAAGGCGATCACCGAACAAGCGTCCAAATTGATCAACCCCTCGCCGGCGTTCTACAACGAGCCCTCTATCGCGTTGGCCAAACGCATCGTGGAACACTCCTGCTTTGATCGTGTGTTCTTTGCCAACAGTGGTGGTGAAGCCAACGAAGGCGCCATCAAGCTGGCGCGCAAATGGGGTCAGATCAACAAGAACAACGCTTACAAGATCATTTCTTTTGAGCACTCTTTCCATGGCCGTACCCTGGCCACCATGTCCCTGTCCGGCAAACCCGGCTGGGATCGCATGTTTGCGCCTCAGGTCGAAGGTTTCCCCAAAGCCAAGTTGAATGATCTGGAATCCGTGCGCGCACTGATTGACGATCAAACCGTGGGCATCATGCTTGAACCCGTACAGGGCGAGGCCGGTGTTATTCCCGCGACCGTGGAGTTCATGAAGGGCCTGCGCGCTCTGGCCGACGAGCACAAGCTGCTGCTGATCGTGGATGAAGTGCAAACCGGCATGGGCCGTACCGGCACTATGTTTGCTTACGAACACTCGGGCATCCGTCCTGACATCATGACCTTGGGTAAAGGTATTGGTGGTGGCGTGCCTTTGTCGGCACTGTGCGCACGCGAGGAAATCTCCTGCTTTCAACCTGGTGATCAGGGCGGTACCTACAACGGTAATCCCTTGATGACCGCCGCTGGCGTGGCGGTGTTTGATGAACTGACCGCTCCTGGCTTCCTGGATTCGGTCAACGCCCGCGCCAAGCAACTGTCCGAAGGCTTGCTGGCCATCAGCGCCAAGTGGGGCATGGATGGTGAACGTGGTGAAGGCCTGCTGCGTGCCCTGATTCTGGATCAGGATGACGGCCCGGAAATTGTGGCTGCGGCCCGCGACCGTGCTCCGGAAGGCATGTTGCTGAATTCACCTCGCCCTAACCTGCTGCGTTTCATGCCAGCCTTGAACATCACGGCTGATGAAATCGACCTGATGCTAGCCTGGCTGGACGAAATTCTGGTCAAGGTTCGCGGCTAAGTCGTGTTGCTGCCATAAAGAAATCCGCCTTCGGGCGGATTTTTTTGGTCTTTGCACAATAGGGGCTGTGTTCCTGCCATAACGTGGAGCAGGGGATGGTGGGTGTCATCATTCCCTGGGGAAAAGGTGCATTTACACGGTTTCTAAATGGGCTTTTACAGCGGCAGCCACTAATTCAGGGTGGGAAATATGCATGCCGTGGCCTGCCCCTGTGACGGTGCGAATCGTGGCGCGTGGCACCTGTTCCGAAATTTTCTGAATGACCGCTGCGTAGGTTGGTAGGGTCGCGCTGCCGGTCAATAGTGTCGTCTGGCCGGCAAACGTGGCTAAGGCGCTGACATTGACCGCCAAGCGATCCGGGTCCCGGAATTGATCGAGCCACGTGTGTGCATTGGACAGGATGGTGGCGCGGGCCTGCGAGTCGAATACTTCATGCCAGGCCTTGTCTCCGAAGGCGACTTTCTCGATAAAAAGTTTTGCACCTGCTTCGATCTGTCCTTGTTCTATCATCATGGCGGCTTGTTTCATCAAGTCGCTTGCTTCCAGTCTGAGGGCCTCGTTTTCGTCTTGTAAAAGGCTGAAAACCGGGGGTTCCAGCAACATCATCGAACTGACCCGCTCCGGGTGGCGGCTGGCCAGAACAATGGAGACATTCGCTCCATAAGAGTGTCCGAGGACATGAGCTGTTTGCAGGTTCAGATGGTCCAAAAGAGCGATGACATCGGCGACATCTTCGCTCAGGCGACCCTGGCCTTTGGGAGCGGAGCTTCGGCTGTGGCCGCGCCGATCGTAGCGCAGAAGTGTATGGTCAGAGAGCTTGTTGGCAACACCGTTCCAGCTTTGGTGATCATCCCATGAGCCATGTATACAAATGATAGGGGTTCTGCCGTTTGTGGGGGGGTGGAGATAGGCGAGACTGAAATCCTGAAAATCTATTTTTTTCATTATGTTTCGCATGTTTAGGAGCCCTTTCTCGCTGTTTTCAGTTGGTTTCGATGAAACATGAGGTATATACCATAATTGTAGATAGTATACCAAACGGGTGGATAGCCTCTGTTAGGGATATTCCTGCCTGGCTGGGCCGATGTGCAGCAATAGGGTTGAATGTGAGTACGGGTTCTCGGATAGCCGCCACTTTTTGTGCTGGGTGGCAGTGAAGGACAAAAGCAGTGCCAAAACTGGATAATCCGCCCCTGTGTTATGCCAGAGCTGGATAGTTCGGTGCCAAATTGATTCATAGAATAAAAACCAGCCAATCCGGGGGATTGGCATCCGACTGTGTCACACACGCAGCGGTTTTATTTCTATGAGAGAGACAAGTCATGACCCAAAACAGCACCCCACCCTACATCGAGATCGAAAAGCGCATCGACAAGGTCCGCGACGAATACGCTCTGGTTGAAGGTCACTTCGATACGTCTGAAGAAACCTCCCCCTGGATTCCTTTCGGCCCCAATATCTGGCTGCGTCACCTGAGCTTTGATATTCGCAACAACACCTCGGTACACATCATGCGTGCCGACAAGGGTGGCTCCCTGGGTCGTCACCGTCATCGCGCTGTGGTGACTGGCTACATCTTGTCTGGCAGCCTGCGTTACGAGGAGTACGACTGGGTGGCTCGCGCTGGCCATTACATCCACGAAAGCCCCGGCCGCACTCACACGCTGGTGTCCGATGAAGGCATGGAAACGCTGTTCCACCTGGGCACGCCCATTGAGTTCCTGGACGAGAACGACAACATTCTGGAAATCATCGACGTGTTCTGGATGATCGACCACTACACCAGCTACTGTAAGAAGCACAATCTGCCCATCAACCAGTCCATGTTTATCTAAGACTGTTTGAGGCTTGTGTGCCGTGTCTGCCCCGTTTGATGGGGCAGCTCCTGGAAGCGTTGCTGATAGTAGGCAGAAAACCGGCCCAGATGCCCAAAGCCATGCGCCAGTGCCACCTCGGTGACGTTGGGGCGGGGTCGGCTTTGCAGCACCTGATGGGCGGCGTCCAGACGCAGATTGCGTACCCAGCTCATGGGGGATTGCTGATGATGACGGCGGCACAGCAGATGCAGGAAGCGGGGGCTCACACCCGCTGCCTGTGCCAGATCATCCAGTGTGATGTTGCTGTGCAAATGCGCCAGCACATAGTTTTTGGCCTGGAGCAGTCGCATTTGCCCTGCCCGGGCTGCGGCTCCCATGGACTCATCCACCAGAGCCTGCACAGCTTGTTTATCGGTGGGATGACAGAGCAGGAACAAAGCCAGGCTGCTTTCAATATGCTGCGTCCAGGAGGCTGAACGGTTGCTGTGCTGTGCCGGGAGCAGAAGCAGGTGCTGGATGAGGTTGGCCCATTGCGGGCCCATACAGGGGTCCAACTTGTAGACACAGCCCCGAGTCATGCCCTCGTGCGCCAGCGTCTGATGACCTACGCCATCAAACAGGCTGTAGGGAATTTTGACGATTAACTGCTCGCAACCGGCTTGCCATAAGGTGCGCACATGATGGCGGGGGGATACCACCGCAATATCGCCGGGATAGGCTGTTAATTTGTGATGACCATCACTGATGAATTCGGCCGTGCCTTGCAAGGGCATTTGCACCAGACAGAAGTCGCCGAAGGCATCGGCCTGGATTTCCACTTCGGCACCGTAGCCCAGCCGCATCAGGCTGATCTGATCAATATCGCGGCGGTACAGGCTGGTGTTGATGCGCCCGCGACCCCAATGCAGAGCATGCCGGGAAATGGCCCGGCTCAGTGGCTGATGGGACAGCTCGGCGCTGTGTGAATGAAAGATTGGATGACGGTACAACACCGACAGATCCAAGCCATTTTCTGCCGACATTGGGAACCCCTTGTTCCAGAGCATAAGGATGCGCGTGATCAGCGACTAGTGTAAAAGTTGCGCGGCTGGGCGGGCATGGGGGCTATCCCTGATCGGGGCTTGTGGGTTTCAGAATATTCTTTATTTACAGAAGGATAGACTGGTTGTTATTTTATTTAGACTTAAAAGAAGCTACCTGGTTTTTGGCGTTGTGGTTGAGGTTTGAAGAAGTGAGCCATAGGTCTTCAATGTCGTGAGCTGACCTTAAATAAAAGGACGAATAATCAGTTGCAAGCCCAATACCGCCAGGAACAGCAACAGACATTGCTTGAAGCGTCGCGGGCTGATGCGCACGCGAACTTTTTGCCCCAGCCACATGCCCAGTAAAGCTGGAACAATCACCACGGTGGACAGGCTCAGCTGATTTGGCTTGAACACATCGTGCATGAACAGGCCACCTGCCAGCGCGAGGGTGGAGATGGTGAAGGACAGCCCCAAGGCCTGTACCAGCTCATCCTTGTTCAGATTCAGGGCCTGTAAATAAGGTACGGCAGGCATCACAAAAACGCCGGTAATGCCGGTCACGATGCCCGTCACCAGGCCAATCAAGGGTGCAAGCCAGGGCTCGAAGCGGGGTGACACCGTCAGGGTGGGGGCGATAAGCGCATAGCCTGCATAAACCAGTAGCGCGATACCCAAGGCCATACCTGATAGCTGCGGTGAGGTATTGGCCAGCAACGACGAGCCCCAGAGCGTGCCCAGCACAATGGTCAGCATCATGGGCCAGAGCCTGCGCAGCAAAGCCAGCATGGACGGCCCGGCAAGGCATTGCCAGACATTGGTGATGAAAGAAGGCAGCACCAGCAAGGCGGCGGCCGAGGCGGGTGACATCACCAGACCCAGCAAGCTCATGGCGACCGTAGGCAGGCCCATGCCGGTAATGCCTTTGACCATGCCTGCTACCAGGAAGGTGGCGCCGATCAGAAGAAAGAAAGTGAGAGATTCATGCATGCCTGTATTGAAGCGTGGCAGGCAGGCGTACACAATGTGGATTTAAGACGGTATCCTTCGGTTTATCCGAAGGGTTTTCAGGAGTGGTCATGCGACTGGGTCTGGCAGATCTTCACTTGTTCTTGAGCATTGTGGAGGCAGGTAGCATCACACAGGGGGCGGTACGCGCGAATCTGGCATTGGCTTCGGCCAGCGAGCGTTTGCGTCGTATCGAGGACGACGCGGGTGTTGCCCTTCTGGAGCGTCTGCCGCGTGGAGTCGTCACTACCGAAGCGGGTGAGGCCCTGGCCCACCATGCCCGTTTGATGTTGCGTCAGCATGATTTGCTAAAGGGCGAATTGCAGGATTTCGCCCTTGGCGTGCGGGGGACCTTGCACCTGTACGCGAATACGGCGGCCTTGACTGACTTTCTGCCGCCCCGTCTGGCGCCCTGGTTGGCGCAGCGGCCTAACCTGCATATCGAACTGAAAGAGCGCACCAGCACAGACATTGTGCGTACGGTGGCGGCAGGTTTGGCCCAGGCCGGTGTGGTGTCGGATGCGGTGCAGGCACCGGAGCTGGTGCTGGAGCCGGTCGCCAAGGATCATTTGGTGCTGATAATGGCGGCGGCTCATCCCTTGGCGGCGCTCAGCAAATTGAGCTTGCAGGAGGTTCTGCATGAGCCATTCGTGGGCCTGATGCCCGGTAATGCCTTGCAAGACCATATCGATGAACATGCTCGCGCTGCGGGCCATGCTTTGGCGCAGCGCATCCGCATGAAAACTTTTGAAGGGCTGTGCCAGATGGTGGCCCACGGTGTGGGCCTGGGGATTGTGCCGCAAGGGGTGGCCAGCCGCTACAAGCGCCGTTATGGCTTTGTAGCGCGGCCTTTGAGTGACGCCTGGGCCAATCGCTCCTTGTGCCTGTGCTATCAGGATTGGGATGCCCTCTCCAAACCCATGCAGCGTTTGTTGCAGCATTTGGGGTCGACGAAGGTCTGCTGAGTCCAAGCTTTTTGCGGGAGCTTATTCACTGGCTGCTTGCTTTCCAAGCAGCCAGTGGGCCGATGTTAGGCGTAGGCCTCGTGCTGGTTTCTGCATTTTTTGTGGGATTCTTCTGTGGGATTCAGCGGCCCGTCTATTTTGTCGCTGGTGCTGTATAAATCTGTCGTTTGATTACTTGCTCTAATGCTGGAGCTTATCTTCCTGGCTTTCGTTTAACCCTCGAGCGGACAATGCTGATAAATAGCGGGCTGCTGGCGTTCTTATTCCAGCTCCTCCATCTTGTTAGCTGCAAGTGGCTCGTTTGATTCTGCAGGCTCTGTCAGGCTGACTTTCACCCCAATATCGGCCGGTTTTGCGTAGTGCAGGCTGCTGGTCACCAAGGCATTCACGCCCGTTGCGGCATAGGCGGCTGCGTTACCTGCATGAATCCCGCCTGCCGCCAGAATGGTGACGTTAGGATGCGCCCTGCGCAGCGCAGGCACGATTTGCGCTAGGGTCTCAGGCGGGACTTTATCGAACTGCACCACGTCCGCGCCAGCCTGGGCCGCGCGATAGGCTTCGTCCAGATCGGCTGCTTCAATTACGATTTTTTTCTCGCATAAGGCGTATTTGTGGCGGGCAATTGCACGGCCTACCTCTTCCCAACCGCCCATCAGGGCGCGGTGCTGCGGGAAGATCAAAATGGTTTCACCCAGGCCCAGCCGATGCGGCATGGCACCGCCCGATAGTGTGGCTTTCAAGGCCAGCTTGCGTACACCAGGCGCATGTTTGCGGGTGGTCAGCACCGCTACCGAGGCATCCACCGTTTGCACGGCTTGCACCACTTGATGTGTCAGGGTGGCGATGCCGCAGGCAAACTCCAGCAGGTTCTGGCCGACTTTCCAGGCGCGCAGCAAGGCTTGGGCGGGGCCTTGGGCCAGCAAGATGGTCTGACCGGGCACAGCCGCCACGCCGCTGGGGGTGTAGTGCTGGGTCTGGCCGCCGCAAGAGCGCACAATCTCGGCCACTTCTTCAGTGCCTGCTACGCGGATAGGATCACGCACGACGTAACGCAGTGTGGTGTTCTGCTTGTGCAGGCCCAGCATATGGCTGGTCAGGTCCAGGTAGGACGCATCTTCGCCAATCCATTGGTCGATTTGGCTTTGTTCAAAAAAAACCGTCATTTTTGATTCCCGTAGCGCCGTAGCGCCCAAAAACAGGCTAATGCCGTCAGCCCCAGCATCCAGGACAGTGCATTGGCGCAGTCTGTGTCGCCATCCAGGACGGCGTTGTAGATAGATAAAGACAGGGTTTCGGTACGGCCCGCGATATTGCCACCCAACATCAGCGAGATCCCGACTTCGCCCAGCGCCCTGCCGCCCGACAGAATCAGGCCCGTGGCCAAGGCGGGCCGCAGCAAGGGCAGCTCCACCCGGAAGAAGTAGGACCAGGTACCGTGGCCCAGCGTGGCCGCTGCTTCACGCAGCCGTGGCGACAGGCTATTCATGCTGTTTTGCACGGGTTTGACCATTAAAGGCAGCCCGGCGATAAATGCGGCAATCAACAAGGCCGCAGGCTGAAAAACAATATTGGGTGACCAGCCGGTGGCACTGGCCAGCCAGCCTTGTCTTCCCAAGGCAAGCAGCAGCAAATAACCGATGACAATCGGTGGAAAAACCAGCGGCAGGCTCACCAGCGAATCGAGTAATCCGTGGCCCGGAAAGCGTTTTCTGGCCAGGACCCAGGCCAGTGCTACCCCCAGAACCAATTGGGCCACCAGGGTGGCGGCCAGCACATAGACACTCAGGCCCAGCGAGCTGCTGGAGCAGCTCATCCAGGCAGACATCACAGGCCGTGGCGCTCAAGAATGGACTTGGCTTTGTCCGAGCCCAGGAACTGGGTCCAGGATTGCAGCGTGGGACTGTCAGGGCGGTTCTTGAGCACGGCCAGACTCAGATCAATCGGATCGTGGCAGTGGGCGGGCATGGGCAGGATGGTGCCTAGTTTGTCCTTGTGGGCCAGTGCTTCGCTGCGGTTGATGAAACCGGCATCCACTTCGCCGTTCAGCAAGTAAGTCGATACTTGCGGGAGCATGGCCACTTCAAGGGTGCGACCATCGGCCTGGATTTTTTCGCGTTCCATGCAGGTGGTGGCGGCACGGCCGTAAACCGTTTTCTTGGCATCGCCAATCGCGATGCGGGCGTAGCTGGGCTGCTGCAAATCCTGGATGGAATCAATGGTTTTGCCCTTGGGCACGGCCAGCATCAGGGCACCCTGACTGATGTTTACGAACTGCTGGGCAATGCCCATGGGTTCCAGAAAAAAGCGGTCGCCAATGATGGCGGCAATGTCCGGGTTTTGCTCGCTCTGGGCGCGGACCTGCTGCATATTGCCAAAGCTGCTTTCCACCGTCAGGCCGGTTTCTTTATTGAAGGCTTCCATCAATTCCGTGACGGGCTTGCGATAGCCTGCACCAGTGGCAATCAGCAGATCGGAAGCGTGGGCCGTGGTGGTGATCGCCAGCAGGCAAGCGGCGGAAAACAGCAAAGATTTCATGGGGTTTCCTGTCGGTCAAATTCGTTATGAGCTCAAGTTTATAACGAGAAGGGACTGACAGGGACTACCGGGGTGCTTTTAGGCCGTGGGTTTGACAACGGTTGCAGGTGTTGTGGTTCGACAGCGTGTTTGGGTGTTTTGGGGAGGGGCAAGTCGCGATCAAACAGGAAAGCTCAGCAAAGGCATACCCTTAAACGAAAAAATCCCCATCCTGCATCAGCAGGATGGGGATTGGGGGGCACCCGCCACCCGGAGTCAGGCTCCGGGCGACATCGTGTGCTTTAGGCTTGAGCGGCTTTGAAAGCCAGACGCCATTGGTGCAGCAAAGGCTCGGTGTAGCCGTTAGGCTGTTCCAGACCCTTCAGAACCAGATCCTGAGCGGCGCGGAAGGCAAAGGAGCCTTCAAAGTTGCCGGCCATGTTCTGGTAGGCGGGGTCGCCCGCGTTTTGCTGGTCCACCACAGCCGCCATGCGCTGCAGGGTTTCAACCACTTGTTCGTGGGTGACGATGCCGTGCAGCAGCCAGTTGGCGATGTGCTGGCTGGAGATACGCAGGGTAGCGCGGTCTTCCATCAGGCCGACGTTGTGGATGTCAGGCACTTTGGAGCAACCCACGCCCTGGTCAATCCAGCGCACGACGTAACCCAGAATGCCCTGAGCGTTGTTGTCCAGCTCTTCCTGGATTTCCTTGGCGGACCAGTTGGTGTCCGTGGCCACAGGAATGGTCAGGATGCTGTCCAGGTAGTCGTTGGTGTCGCTTTCCAGACCTTTCTGGACGTCGACCACGTTGACTTGGTGGTAGTGCAAGGCGTGTAGCGTGGCAGCAGTAGGCGATGGCACCCAGGCGGTGTTGCCACCAGCTTTCACGTGGCCAATTTTTTGCTCCAGCATTTCTGCCATCAGGTCAGGCATGGCCCACATGCCTTTACCGATCTGGGCGCGACCGCGCAGACCGCACTGCAGGCCGATCTGAACGTTGTTGCGTTCATAGGCAGGCTGCCATTCGGCTTGTTTCATGTCGGCCTTGCGCACCACGGCGCCCGCTTGCATGCACGTGTGGATTTCGTCGCCAGTGCGGTCCAGAAAGCCTGTGTTGATGAACACCACTCGCTCGGTGGCCTGGGCAATGGCGGCCTTCAGGTTCACGCTGGTGCGGCGCTCTTCGTCCATGATGCCCAGTTTGACGGTGTTGGGAGCCAGACCCAGCAGGCTTTCGACGCGGTCAAAAATTTCGCTGGCAAAGGCCACTTCGTCAGGGCCGTGCATTTTGGGTTTGACGATGTACAGCGAGCCGCTGCGCGAGTTTTTCTTCAGTTGCAGATCACGCATGCCGATCAGGGTGGTGATCACGGCGTCCAGAATGCCTTCAGGGATCTCGCGACCTTCGCCGTCAATGATGGCGGGGTTGCTCATCAGGTGACCGACGTTACGCACGAACATCAGCGAGCGGCCAGCCAGAGTCTGGGTAGCGCCCTTCAGGTCGGTGTACTGGCGATCGTCAGCCAGGCGGCGGGTGAAAACCTTGCCGTCTTTCTTGATTTCTTCGGTCAGCGAGCCGGTCACCAGACCCAGCCAGTTGCGGTAGGCCAGAACCTTGTCGTCGGCGTCCACGGCAGCCACGGAGTCTTCGCAGTCCATGATGGTGGTCAGCGCGGCTTCCAGAACGATGTCTTTCACGCCAGCCGGGTCGGTCTTGCCGATGGCACTGGTGGGGTCGATCTGCAGTTCAAAGTGCAGGCCGTTGTGCAGGAACACGATGGCTTCAGGCGCATCGGGCTGACCACGGTAACCCAGCAGGGTCGATGCATCTTTCAGGCCGGTGGTGCCGCCGTTTTCCAGGGTGACGCGCACAGCGCCGTCAGCGATGGTGTAGGAGGTAGCCTGGTCGTGGCTGCCTTGAGCCAGAGGAATAGTGTCGTTCAGGAACTGGCGGCCAAAGGCGATAACCTTGGCACCGCGCACGGCGTTGTAGCCACCGCCACGCTGGGCACCGTCGGTGTCAGGGATGGCGTTGGTGCCGTACAGAGCGTCATACAGGCTGCCCCAACGTGCGTTTACGGCGTTCAGCGCGTAACGTGCGTTCATGATGGGCACAACCAACTGAGGGCCCCCTTGTTCGGTGATTTCAGTGTCGACGTTGGTGGTGTTGACCTTGACGTTGGCAGGCGCCTCTTTCAGATAGCCGATGGAGCTCAGGAAGCTCTTGTAGGCAGGCATATCGGTGATGGGGCCTGGGTTGGCCGTGTGCCACTTGTCCAGTTCGACTTGCAAGCGGTCGCGTTCGGCCAGCAAGGCGCGGTTTTTAGGTGCCAGATCATGGACCAGCTTATCGAAACCAGTCCAGAAGGCTTCGGAGGAGATACCTGTGCCGGGCAGGGCTTCTTGTTCGATGAACTGATGAAGCACCTCGGCGACTTGCAATCGCTGGCAGGAGATTCGAGTGGTCATGTGTACCCTTGCTGATAGTTAAAAGTGATTCGGTACAGCGGCAGGCCAAACGGCCTTGCTAACTGCGATTACCTGGTCAAGAGCGCATTCAGAACTTGCTGAAATCGCGGGTGGATAGACCCACGCGGCGCCAGGACACAAATGACATCAGAGGGCGAGCAGATTGCTTGAAGCGAAAATCATTAAAATACGCTAACCCATTGTAAATTAGCCTAAATACAAGCTAATTTGCGCGATGACGAGTTATGTCTCACACGCATGCCGAGCACACTGCCAGGTTGGATAACTTAAATTATGAAGGACTGACGCTAGCTGGATTTAATACTAAAAGTATTAAGACTACATACTTAATGTATTTACTGGTTTTGGGCAAGTCTTATATATGAGGTAGAAGACGTAGCTGACTTTCCCTTGTCATCATAAGCCGCCACATCGAGTATTGCTTGAAATACTTGAAATGCCTGCCAAGCCGCTTGTATAGGGCCTTTGACATCAAAGCGGGTTCTGGGGGGCAGGCGTACGTCAGGGTGTCCTTGGCCGAATCGGTGAAAAGTGAAATGTGCCCAAAACCGGGGAAAAGGCGCTGATCCAAATAGGGACCGTGAGTGAATTCCGTCTGAAAACCACCGAGAGTCGCGTCCATTGTGTGGACAGGAGGGCTTGTGATTCAGTCAAAAACCAGTGACGACATTTGCTTTGGGTTGGGTGCTGCCTTGGCCATCCTGCGCGGATACGGCAAGACGCTGTGGGCTGACCGAGCCATTTCAAAGGTAGATGGGTGATGGCTGTAGGTGTAGGCGAAAACGATAGCCGGGCTTCTGCCTCGGGTGGTGGTGGTCTGCGAAAGCGGCAGACGGCCAGGCATGTTTGTTTGGCTGGCACATAAGCGTGCGGATCAGGCAGTTGAATTTGTCATAGAGCCGTGTAGGAGGCCAGACAATAAACAGCTTATGATGCTTGCAGATCTGCTTGTCTTTGTTTCCCCTTGGAATACTTGTTATGTCTGATCCCAGCGGTTTTTCCCGTATCACGTCCACGCCCGAGTTGATTCCGTTCAAGGCTTATCAGGACGCCGGCCAGGCTTTGGAGCAGTTGCGCCATATCTACGATCGCAATACCGCTTTTTTGCGTGATTCTTTTGCCCAGTGCCTGGAAAGTGGCTTTCCACGCGGGCAGCGGTTCAGAGCCTGCTACCCTGCGGTGCGCTTGCGCGTCGATACCTATCAGGAAGTGGATAGCCGTCTGTCTTACGGGCACGTGGTTGAACCTGGTGTGTACATGACCACCATTACCGCCCCTGGCCTGTATCACGATTACTTGCTGGAGCAGTTGGAGTTGCTGCTGCGCAATCATGGTGTGCAGGTAGAAGTGGGCGAGTCATCCGTGCCTATTCCATTGCATTTCGCCCTGAACAATGGCGTGCAAACTACCGTGACGACTGTGCCCGAGTCCCCCGGTGACACCTTGCGTGACCACTTCGATGTGCCCGATCTGGCGTATATGGACGATGCCATTGTCAACGGCACGTGGGAGCGTGTGCATAACGAACCTTTGCCGTTGGCCCCGTTTACCGCGCCGCGTATCGACTACTCCTTGCATCGTTTGCAGCACTACAGCGCCACCCGGCCCGAGTACTTCCAGAACTTTGTACTGTTTACCAATTACCAGTTCTATGTGGACGAGTTCTGCCAGTGGGCGCGTGAAGTGCTGCAGGCCGACGAGCAGGGGTATATCGATCTGGTGGAACCCGGCAATATCATCACCCCGGCGGGCGCGAATGCTTCAACAACAGGTTCGCCCCTGGCCCGTGCGCCGCAGATGCCCTCTTACCATTTGCGCCGGGCTGATCACTCTGGCATCACGCTGATCAATATCGGTGTGGGGCCGTCCAATGCCAAGACCATTACGGACCACGTTGCCGTCTTGCGCCCTGCCGCCTGGCTGATGCTGGGCCACTGCGCGGGGTTGCGTACTACCCAGCGTTTGGGTGATTACGTGCTGGCACATGGCTATGTGCGTCAGGATCACGTGTTGGACGAAGATTTACCCACCTGGGTGCCTATCCCTCCCCTGGCTGAAATCCAGGTCGCTCTGGAGCAAGCCGTGGCCGAGGTGGCCGGGCTATCGGGTTGGGAGCTGAAACGCATCATGCGCACGGGCACGGTGGCGTCCATTGATAACCGTAATTGGGAATTGCGTGACCACCACGAGCCGGTGCGACGTTTGTCGCAGTCGCGGGCGATTGCACTGGATATGGAGTCCGCCACGATTGCCGCCAATGGCTTTCGCTTTCGCGTACCGTATGGAACCTTGCTGTGCGTGTCGGACAAGCCCTTGCATGGCGAGCTGAAACTGCCGGGTATGGCCAGTGAGTTCTATGCGCGTCAGGTTGGCCAGCATTTGCACATCGGCATCCGGGCGCTGGAATTGCTGCGCGAGATGCCCAAGGAAAGGCTGCACTCGCGCAAGCTGCGCAGCTTTCTGGAAACGGCGTTTCAA
Organism: Alcaligenes sp. MMA; assembly: GCF_020907215.1. NCBI lineage: Bacteria > Pseudomonadati > Pseudomonadota > Betaproteobacteria > Burkholderiales > Alcaligenaceae > Alcaligenes > Alcaligenes sp. MMA. The sequence continues at coordinate 152,553 of NZ_JAJJPP010000004.1, read as the reverse complement.
TAAGATATTGCAGGCACCAATATGGATAAAGCGTTTCAAGACTTTTATGCCGATAACTTCAGCCACTGCTACGGTTGCGGCAAACATAATCTCGACGGGCATCAGCTAAAAAGCTATTGGGACGGCGACGATACCGTGGCTCGCTACACACCCAAGCCGATTTACAGCGGTGGTGTGCCCAATCATGTGTATGGCGGCTTGATTGCGTCCCTGCTGGACTGTCACGGTACGGCGTCTGCGGCGGCCTTCATTTACCGGGATTTGGATATCGAGATGGGCACCAGCGAGGAGCCGATTCGTTGCGTGACCGCTTCCCTGAAAGTGGAGTTTCGGCATCCTGCTCCAATGGGGACAGAGCTGACCGTGCAGGGCAAGTTGCGTGAGCTGGATGGGCGCAAGGTCTGGGTAGACCTGTCGCTAAGCGCAAATGGTGAGGTCTGTGCGACGGGTGAAATGCTGGCGATACGTTTCAAGGAATAAGTGGGTTTTTGGGCTTGTGTGGCAGCCAGACAATAAAAAGCCGGGCCTGAAATAGGCCCGGCTTTTAGTATTGCCAACCCAGTTATTTAGCGGCTGGCAGCAATGGCGTCACGCGCTTTCTTGACCAGATCTTCACCAATGGTTTTGGTCCATTTTTCGACCACACCTTCGGTTACCTTGGCAAAGGCGGCATGCTGCTCAGGAGTCAGGGTGGTGATTTTCACACCGTGGCTTTCGATCTCTTTGAGCAGGGACGGATCTTCAGCCGTGATGCCGGTGCGCGCAATGACGATCTCACGTTTGCCAGCTTCCATAGCGGCTTCACGCACGATCTTCTGGTCTTCCTCACTCCAGGATTTCCACACATCGCGGTTCACCACAAACACCAGTGGATCCGACACGTAGTTCCACAGGGTCAGGTATTGCTGCTGCACGTCGTACAGCTTGGCACCGGCGTAGATGGACAGGGGGTTTTCCTGGCCGTCCACGGCCTTATTGGCCAGTGCTGGCTGTGCGTCAGCCCAGCTCATTTGTGTGGGATTGGCGCCCAGGGCACTGAAGGTGTCCATGTACAAGGGCGAACCCACCACACGTAGTTTCAAACCCTTCATATCCTCAGGCTTGGTCACTTCGTGCTTGGAGTTGCTGAGCTGACGGAAACCGTTTTCACCCCAGGCCAGAGGCACCACACCGGCTTTCTCGATGTAGCCAAACAGGTCCTTGCCCACTTCACCGTGGATCAAGGCGTCGGTGGCTTTGGCATCGGGCTGAAGGAATGGCAGGGAGAACAGGTTCAGTTGTTTGATCTGGGGGGACCAGTTGATGGTGGAACCCACGGCCATATCAATGATGCCTTGGCGAATGGCGGTGAACTCGCGTGTCTGGTCGCCTTGCACCAGCGAGGTACCCGGGTAGATTTTGATATTGATGCGGCCATCGGTGCGTTCGCGCACCAGGTCGGACCAGATCACCGCACCTTGGCCCCAAGGGAAGGAGGTGCCTACCACGATGGACAGTTTGTATTCGGATTTGTAGGCGGCTTGCGCTGCCGGAACCACGGCCAGGGTGGCGGCTGTACATGCCAGAGCGGCCAGAATGTGACGGAATTTCATGGGTCAGGTCTCCCTTTCTATGAGTTGTGTTGCAGTCTTGTGGTTTTAGTTAAAACCCAGGTAGCGTGGCAGCCACAGGGCGATTTCGGGCTCTATGATCACTAGCATCATGGTGGTGCCCATACCCAGCAGCAACCAGCCTACCCAGCGCAGGGTGCTTTCCATGGGTACGCCTGCGATACGGCAGGCCACCATCAGGTTCACGGCGACGGGCGGGGTGAATTGGCCCAGGGCGACATTCAACGTCAGCAGAACCCCAAACCAGACGGGGTGCCAGCCAAAGTTGTAGGCAATCGGCATGAACAGCGGCACAAAGATCAGGAAGATCGAAATACCATCCAGGAACATGCCCAGCACAATCAGCATGACAATCATCAATGCCAGAATGCCGTACTCGCCCAGACCGGAATGGATGATGGCATTGGTGACGGGGTCAATAATGCTCAGGGTGGATAAGGCCCAGGCAAAAATACCGGCCAATGCCACGACCATCATGATGACGGCTGATAGTTCGGCGGCTTCTCGCAGGATCAAAAACAGATCGCGGAACTGGATGGTGCGATGGATGACCATACCCACAAACAAGCCGTAGAACACGGCCACCACAGCCGCTTCAGTGGGGGTGAACAGACCCAGGCGCATACCGCCCAGAATAATGACCGGCGCAATCAGGCCCCAGGCGGCTTCTCGCAAACTACGCCAGAATGGCGGGCGCGGCAGTTCGGCTTCGGCCAATCCCAGCTTGTGACGACGTGACAGCCAGATGGCTGGAATGATCAGGCCTATCCCTGCCAGCATGCCTGGAAACATACCGGCAGCAAACAGGGCCGGTACCGAGGCTTCCGGCACCAGCACCGAGTAGATAATGAACGCAATAGACGGTGGAATCAGAATGTCAGTGGCAGCACCCGCGCCCACAATACTGGCGGCAAAGGGGCCTGGATAGCCCGCGCGTTTCATCGCGCCGATCATGACTGCACCTACGGCGGCGGCGCAGGCGGGGCCGGAACCGGAAATACCGCCCAGGAACATGGCCACACCAATGGCGACGACGGGCAGCATGCCCGGCCCACGCCCCACCAGCGCCACGGCAAAGTTCACCAGACGGCTGGCAACGCCTGAGCGGTCAAAAATGGAGCCCACCAGCACAAACATGGGGATGGCCAGCAAGGGGTATTTGGCCAAGCCGGCGTAAAAACTTTGCGGTACCGCCATCAGGCCAAACCAGTGCGTGTCCAGGTTCGACATCAGGATGGCAAACGTACCGCCTATGCCTAGCGATACGCCAACGGGTACGCCCACCAGCATCAAACCGATAAAGATGATGAACAGCAAGCTTGCAATCATGGTTTGGCCTGCCAACGACGGATCCACATGCCCAGTAAACGCAGACTCAGGGTTGTGGACAGGATGGGCAGCCACATGCTGTACCACCAGGTGGGCACGCCAATGGAGGGAGAGGTATCGCCCCACTGGAATTCATCTAAGGCCATGCGGCCCGACAGAATGGCCATGCCAATAAAGAACAACAGGCTCATGCCAATGCTCAACAAGGCCAGGCGACGTTGCCGATGCTGTGTACCTGCATCGGCAAAGACTTCAATGCGAATATGCAAGTGGCGCACACAGGCACTGGCACCTGCATTCATGGTCAGGACCACCAGCAAGAAGATGGAAATTTCCTCGGTCCAGGCAAAGGAGCTATTGGTCAGATAGCGGACAAACACGTTGGCGAACGTAATTAAGGCCAAGGCCGCCATAATCAGGACCGATGCCCAGTCCTCTATTTGCAAAGGAATACGCAGGCCTGATTGGGTCGGCGTGGCAGCGTGATGGGAGGGTGTATCTGTAGAACTTGAATCCATGAGATCGGTCGGATTTGGCAATAAAGCTACATGCTAGCGGTCAAAGACGGGGCTGGCAGTGAGTAATTTCCCCCGGTGCACGAGCACTGACGGGCCATTGCTGGCCCTGAGGGGAGACGATAGGAATCGAGGGCGAGGGCACACGCGGTACGGGGTTGGTGCTTCGCCTAGCTGAGGAGGTGTAAAACCTGGCCCGGCACGACAGATGGGCCTGTGTGTGGCGCTCTGAGAGAGCCCGGCAGGGGTGTGGCCGGGCCTGCTGTGCGGGGCGATTAGCAAGGGTGCAGGCTGCCGGTGAGGCAGCCTGGGCTAATGCAAGCTGGGGGACAGCTTACTCTTTTTTACGGTCCTTTTTTTCCTTTTTGCCTTCTTTGTCCTTTTTGGACGATTTTTTGTCTTTATTTTTATTCTTGTGTTTGGCTTTGTCTTTCTTCTTCTTTTTGCTCTTTTTGTCTTTTTTATCTTTGTGCCCTGAAGACTCTGTATCGTCGTCCGTGTCGTCGTCTTTATCCTGATCGGGCTCGTCCTTTTCCACTCCCTGTTTAGTGGCGGCGGCTTGTAGATCAGCCGTTTTTTGCTTGACCGAGACAGGGGCTTTGCGGGCTTGCTCCATTTCTGCATCCAACTCGGCGGCCACGTCACGCAGCTCGTCTGCCACAGCCTGGGAGCGATCCGATTGCAGGGCAATCATGGTGCCACGGCATTGGGCCGCGCCACACAGACAGCGATAGTTCTGCTTGAGCTCTTCGGTAATTTCATCGTCGATGACCAGCGAGTAGTCATACAGAAGCTCTTGCCCGGCAGGGATATCGCGCATGGCCACAATGAACACGCGTGAGCCGTCTGCGTTCTCGTGACCTTCACAGTTGGGTGCGCAAGAGTGGTTGATCCAGCGCGAGTCGTTGCCCCTTTGGCCACCGTCCACAATTTTGCCGTTGCTCAATGCAAAGAAAAAAGTGTGAAAGGGCTCGTCGGGATTGACCGGGAACAGGGCATCGGCCTGTTCGGGTGTCAGCCGCTTGCCCGCGTATTGCAGAATGCGCGTTCCGGCAGGAATATCGCGCAGCGCAAAAACGCCATTGCCATGCAGTTTGGACGGTTTGACGACATGCCAGGGTTGGCGTTGAGTGACCATGGGGAATCAGCCTGTAAAAGGGGATAAACTGGACGGCGATCTCTATCTTACAAAACATGCAGGGCTACGCAACCATGTCACTTGAAACGACCGCCCATAACGGCGCGCAAATCTTGCTCGAAACCTTGATCGCTCAGGGTGTGGATACCATTTTTGGTTATCCTGGCGGAGCGGTGTTACCGCTCTATGATGCGCTTCATGCTCAACCGCGAATTCGTCATATTCTGGTCCGTCACGAGCAAGCTGCCGTACACGCGGCCGAAGGCTACGCCCGTAGCACCGGTAAACCTGGCGTGGTGCTGGTGACATCGGGGCCCGGTATGGCCAATACCACCTCCGGTTTGCTCGATGCCTTGTGTGATTCTATTCCTGTCCTGTGCATTAGTGGTCAAGTAGCGACCACCGCAATTGGGACTGCTGCGTTCCAGGAGTGCGATGCCATTGGCATTTCCCGCCCTGTGACCAAGTGGAATGCCCAGGTGCGTCGGATTGAAGATGTGGCTTCCTTGACAGCCAAAGCCTTGCGCCTGTGTACCCAGGGTCGCCCCGGCCCGGTGTTGCTGGACTTTCCCAAAGATATTCAGATCGCCACCCTGCCGGCTGCCAGCAGCGAATCACCCGTTCAGGAAGAGGCCGACAGCCTGTTGGCGCCTGCCGCTCCGGCCCCTGCTCAGGAAGCGGCGATCAAACGCGCGGCTGCCATGATCGCCCACGCTCGTCGCCCCGTATTTTACGGCGGTGGTGGCTTGATCAACTCCGGGGCTGATGCCAGCCATGCCTTCACCAGCCTGGTTCAGGAAACTGGCGCACCTTGCACGCTGACCTTGATGGGTTTGGGCGCTTATCCTGCGCGTGACGAACAGTTTGTCGGCATGCTGGGCATGCACGGCACCTTGGAAGCGAATCTGGCCATGCACCATGCCGATCTGATCATCTGTGTGGGTGCGCGTTTCGATGATCGCATTACCGGCCGCCTGTCTGACTTCTGCCCCCATGCCAGCAAGATTCATATTGATATTGACCCCGGTTCCATCGACAAGGTCGTGCGTGCCGATGTGGCCTTGGTGGGCGATTGTTATCCCCTGCTGCGCGCCTTGCGTAAAGAGCTGTCGCATCACGAATTGCCCGAAGGCCGCTTGAACGACTGGTGGCAGCGTATTGGCGTGTGGCGTGCGCAAGAGTGCTTGAACGTCACCCCGCGCAGCGATGCGATCTTGCCGCAGCATTTGCTGCAACGGTTGGATGCGCATTTGGAAGGCCGCGATGCCATTGTGTCTACCGATGTGGGCCAGCATCAGATGTGGGCGGCACAATACATCAAGTTTGATCGCCCCCGCCGTTGGCTGACCTCCGGTGGTGCGGGCACCATGGGGTATGGCGTGCCCGCCGCGTTTGGCGCGCAGATTGCGCATCCCGACAAGCTGGTGGTGTGTGTCAGTGGTGACGCGTCGGTGCTGATGAATATTCAGGAACTGGCCAGCGCCGTGCAGCATCGCACGCCGATCAAGGTGATTTTGTGCAATAACCGCCACATGGGCATGGTGCGCCAGTGGCAAGAGCTGATCCATGATGGCCGTTACAGCCACAGTTATAACGAAGCCATGCCGGATTTTGTGGCGCTGTCACGCGCTTTTGGTTGGGAAGCTGAGCGCGTGGAGCATCCCGATCAGTTGGATGCGGCACTCGAACGCTGTCTGGCTCATGACGGCCCCTTCTTCCTGAATGTGGAAGTGCTGGCGCTGGAAAACTGTTTCCCCATGATGCCAGCGGGCTATGGTCATCAACAGGTCATGTTGTCCGAAGATAACTGGTATGTAGAAGAATAAGGTGTCTGGCGGGGGCACAGGCGTAAAAACCCCTATGTCCCAGCCCGGGCACTACGCATTAAATACACTGATCCATTCAGACAGGAGGGGCATGCATGATGTACCGACACATGAAGAACCGTCTTTTGGCCGCAGGTTTGATGCTGGGCTTGGGCCTGGCGGCGGGGGCGGCTACGGCTCAGACTTCCTTGAAGTTGGCCTACGCTTTGTCCACCAGTTCCCACTACGGTGCGGGCGCCAAAGCCTTTGCCAGTGCGCTGGAAAAGGATGGCAATTACACCATCGAGGCCTTTCCCAACAGCGCCCTGGGTGGCGAACGCGAAGTCATTGAAGGCCTGCAACTGGGCACAATTGATCTGGCCATTGTCTCGACTGGCGCAACCTTGAATTTTGTGCCCAAGACCGGCGTATTCGATATCCCTTTCCTGTTTCGCGACTTGCAACATGCCCGTCATGTGCTCGATGGCAAGATCGGTCAGGACATGCTGGCTGAATTTCCCAAACGTGGGATTGTGGCCTTGGCCTGGGGTGAGCAAGGCTTCCGTCACCTGACCAATAATGTGCGTCCTGTGACGACCCCGGCCGATGCCAAGGGTTTGAAGATACGCACGACAGAAAACCCTATTCACATTGCCGCTTTCCGTGAGATTGGCATTCTGGCCACGCCCATGGCCTGGCCCGAAGTGGCGACTGCCCTGCAACAAGGCACCATCGACGGCCAGGAAAACCCCTTGTCCGTGATTGTGTCGGCCAAGCTGCCGCAGTTGCAAAAGTATCTGTCGCTGACCGCTCACGTGTACGGCCCGGCCCTGGTGCTGATGTCCCCGGCGGTGTATGACGGCCTGTCCGATCAGGACAAGCAGTTGATGAAGGATGCCGGTGTGACAGCCGCCCAGGCCATGCGTGATTACGTGGACGACATCGAGAAAACCGGCGTGGATGCCGTCAAGGCTGAAGGCATGCAGGTCAATACCGTTGACCATGCGGCGTTTGCCAAAGCGGTCGAGCCGGTCTACCCCCAGTACTACAAACAGTTCGGCCAGGAACTGGTCGAGGCCATTCGTCAGGCTCAGTAAACGGCGCTCATCATGAAAGTGCTGCTGTCCGTTCTGGATAAGGGCCTGTTCCGTCTGGTGTCCTGGGTGACGCAGTTGCTGCTGCTCTCGGCAGTGGCGGCTGCGTTCTATCAAGTGATTGCCCGTTTCGTACTCCAGTCGCCCGCCGACTGGAGCGAAGCCTGGTCGCGTGCCGCCCTGATCTGGACGGTCATGCTGGGGCTGTGTCTGGCCTTGCGTCAAGGCGCCATGCTGAGCGTGGATGTGCTGCGGCTCTGGGTCGGGAAGCGAACTCAGCATTGGCTGGATGTGGCCGTGCTGTTTACTTGCCTGGCTTTTTTCGGCCTGCTGACCTGGGTCGGCATTCAAATGACCTGGCGGGTGCGGTTCCAGACCATGCCCAGTCTGGAGTGGTCCATTTCCTGGGTGTATATCGCGATCCCGATTGGGGCCGTGCTGGCCATTTTGGGCTTGCTGGCCCGTTGGCTTGAAAGACCGGCACCTGCTGTGGTGGATCACACGCAGCTTTGACCCCTTGTCTTTAAAGCACCACCGAACGTTGGATGCCAGGCAGGCATCTGTTTAGACCGGAGACCGTATCGTGCCCCAGATCATGCTTGTGTCCATGCTGCTGTTTTTTGTATTGACGGTGCCCGTGGCCATTGCCGTGGGGCTGGCCAATATGGCGGGGGTGGCGTGGGAGGGGCGCATGACGTTTCTGGTGATCGCCCAGCAGTTGTATGCGGCCCTGGACAAGTATCCCCTGGTGGCGGTGCCTTTCTTCATCCTGGCGGGCAATTTGATGGAATCGAGCGGCATGTCCAGCCGTATGGTCGAGTTTGCCAAAAGCCTGGTCGGTGGTGTGCAAGGTGGCTTGGCTTGCAGTTGTGTGCTGACCTGCATGATTTTTGCCGCTGTGGCTGGCTCCAGTGTGGCAACCACCTTTGCGGTGGGGGCGATTTTGATTCCTGCTATGGTCCGGCACGGCTATCCGGCGCCGTTTGCGGCGTCCTTGCAGGCATCTGCTGCGGAGCTGGGGGTGATTATTCCCCCTTCCATTCCCATGATTCTGTTTGCCGTCTCAACGGATACTTCGGTGGGCGAGCTGTTTGTCGCGGGGATTGGTCCAGGCTTGTTGATCGGTGGTGCCCTGATGCTTTACGTGTGGCTGTATGCGCGCCGTCATGGACTGGGCCTGCAAGATGGTGTGGGTCGTTTGGGCGTCTGGACGGCCTTTCGTCAGGCGTGGCTGGCCTTGTTGATGCCGGTGATCATTCTTGGTGGGATCTATGGGGGTATTTTCACGCCGACCGAGGCCTCGGCCGTGTCGGTCGTTTATGCCTTGATCGTCAGCATGGTGATCTATCGCAGCGTGAAGTGGAGCGATTTGTCCAAGGTGCTGCATCGTTCCGTGGTATCCACGGCGGTCATTATGTTCATCATTGCCAATGCCGGTGTATTTGGTTTCTTGCTCAATCGCACCGGCATTCCAGCCGCCTTGGGCACATGGTTGGGGGAGTTGTTTAGCAGCCCTGTGCTGTTTTTGATGGGGATAAATGCCGCCTTGTTCGTGGTGGGCATGTTTGTCGAGACCTCGGCCTCAATCGTGGTTCTGGCCCCTCTCTTGTTGCCGGTGGCCGTGCAGTTTGGCATTGATCCGGCGCATTTTGGCATCATCATGGTGGTCAATTTGGCATTGGGAATGATAACGCCCCCCTTTGGCGTGAACTTGTTTGCCGCCTGCTCAGTGGCCGGAATTTCCTTGGAAAAACTGGTGCGCCCCCTGCTGCCCTTCGTGGCGGCTATTTTGGCCTGCTTGATGCTGATCAGCTATGTGCCAGAAGTCAGTTTGTGGGCGCGAGACCTGGTGTACCGTTAATGAATTGTCTGCTTTTCTGAGCACTGTTCATGAGCTACTTTCTCCTGCTGTTGATCCATCTTTTGGCTGCGATTTTTTTCATCGGCACGGTGTTTTTCGAGGTGCTGATGTTGTCGCCTCTGGCGCGCCATGTCTCCCGGCCATCGATGCGGGAGTTCGAGCATGCCTTGGGGCGACGGGCGCGCCGTATCATGCCTTGGGTCTTGTTATTGCTTTACGGTGCGGGTTTGAGTCTGGCCTGGCAGCATCGGGCCCTGTTTGAGGTGGGTGGGGCCCGTGCCTGGATTTTGGGCTTGAAAATCGCCTTGGCGTTAAGTGTATTTGGACACTTCCTGTCCGTCATGGTGATGAGCCGGCGCAAGACCATGACGGCGCGGCGCTCACGGATTATTCACCTTAGTGTTTTTGCGCACGTATTGTTGATCGTGGTGCTGGCTAAGGCTTTATTTTATTGGCCGCTTTAAGGTTCGGGCTGTTGTCGTCTATGCCAAAACCTGACAACTGTCCGCTTTCTATTGGCGTTTCCATATGCTGCGCTATTGCTATGTTGATATTGATGTACAGCCGTAAATCTGGCCGGTATAAAGACCGGAAAAAAAGGCGGCAAATATACGTATATTAACTAATGTAAAATTCATATAAAATCTATTAATATCAATATATTGAGATGTGATCGCAAGCGGAATTTAAGGCGGCAAAAAATGTATGATTCTCCTCATCAGTTCGACCCTCTTGTTCCGGCGAGCTTACCTCAGGCTTTGATCGAGAAAGCGGCCGATATTGCTCGTGATGCAAGCCGTTTGGCGGGTGTGGCTCACCCGCGCGCGCGTGAAAGTATTCGTGAGCTTGTACGATCCATGAACTCGTACTACTCGAACCGGATTGAGGGACAAAGTACTCATCCGATCCATATTGAGGATGCTTTACACAAGCAGTTTTCAGATAAGCCAGACGTTGCTCGACTACAGCGCGTCGCGTTGGCGCATATCCAGGCGGAAAAAGATCTGGAGGAGTTGCTTGATCAAGGAGTGTCTCCGATGAACTCGGAGTTTCTGCTGATCGCTCATGAGAAGTTGTACTCGCAACTGCCTCAGGAGGACCGGCTTACCGAAGATGGCCGAGTCATTATTCCTGGCAAACTTCGAGAGGAGACGGTGCAGGTTGGCCGACACATTCCTCCGGTCGCCACATCTTTACCCCGTTTTATGAAGCGCATGGACGAGGTCTATGACCAAAGCCATTCTTGGGATCGACGGCTTATTCTGGTCGCCTGCTTGCACCACCGTGTCACATGGGTGCACCCCTTTTTGGATGGTAATGGCCGCTCTGCCCGCTTGCAGACGCATTGTGCTCTTTGGCCTTTATCCGAAGGCTTGTGGTCGCCCAGTCGAGGGCTGGCCCGTGCCACGCAAGACTATTACGTTCATTTGAATAATGCAGATTCGGCCCGCCGTGGGGATTTGGACGGTAGAGGCAATTTGAGCACTGCCGGTTTGAATGAATGGATTGAGTTCTTTCTTGGTATTTGCCAAGACCAAGTGAAATTCATGGGACGTATGCTTGATTTGGATGATATGAAGCGACGCATTGAGGCGCTCATCATATTTCGCCACGCTCATGACAAGGAGGTGCGTAAAGAGGCTATCTTGCCTCTCTATCATTTGTTTGCAGCGGGTCCTCTCAAGCGCATGGAGTTTGCGCAGATGACGGGTTTAGGCGAGCGTACAGCACGCTCCTTGATGTCGAAGCTGTTAAAAAGCGGCTTGCTTGTCAGTGATACTGCATCTGGGCCAGTGCGTTGGGGCTTGCCACTTGATAGCTTGCAGTTCTTGTTTCCGGAGTTATATCCGGAAGCCGCAACCAAGCCGGATTAAGTCTCGCTATCTTGTCAGGCGATATGGCGTTGTATAAAAAAATGGCCCCCCAAAAAAGGGAGGCCATTTCTTCCAACTAAGCCGAGCTTTTTACTCTGCCTTGCTGGCCGTCTTTTTAGCAGTCGTTTTTTTAGCTGCCGTTTTCTTGGCCGCTGTTTTCTTCACTGCTGTTTTCTTTGCTGCTGTCTTTTTAGCCGCCGCTTTAGTCGCCGTTTTCTTGGCGGCGGACTTGCGGCCTGGCTTCTCTGGACGAGGCTCGAACTCAAAGCCGATCTTGCCGTCGGCCTGACGCACCAGGAAGGCTTTGAACTTGCGGTTGGTGCGCGAGGACACGAAACCATCCAGTAGGTCTGTCTTGCCCTCACCCAGCAACTTGGCCATCTGCTCGCGGGTAATTTCCTGCTGCAAAATCACCTTGCCGCTACGGAAGTCGCAGCTCTTGGATGGGCCAACGGACTTTTCGCACAAGTAACGCAAGCCATGCTCAAAGACGGAGGACTGGCACTTGGGGCAGGGACCGACCGGGGTCTGGCCGCTGAAATCCAGGGTTTCGTCATCATCGTCGTCGTTCTGGCCGAAGTCGAACTCCAGCTTGTACTCGTCGGTGATGCGCAACAATGCCGCAAAGGGGCGACCCATCTTGCTGATGAAACCAGGCAGAGGGCCCAGTTCTTTCTTGGCCAGCAGCTCTTCGACTTCAGGCAGCTCAAAGGTGCGACCGCCGGGGTGTTTGCCAATCGAAAAATCGCAAGCCGTGCAGGCATAACGACGGTAATTTTCTTTGACCACGCCGCCACATTTAGGGCATGGCGTCTGCAAGGTTGCGTAGTCGCCAGGAACGGTGTCGCGTTCGTACTCTTTCGCACGTTTGACGATCACTTGCGTCATTTGCGCGATTTCACGCATGAACACGTCGCGGTCCAACTGACGTTGCTCGATCTGCTTGAGCTGGTGCTCCCACTCGCCTGTCAGTTCGGGCGAAGTCAGTTCGCTAACGCCCAGACCGGACAACAAAGTCATCAGTTGACGTGCCTTGGCGCTAGGCACCAGTTCGCGGCCTTCACGGCGCAGATAGGCTTCGTTCAGCAGACCTTCAATAATGGCGGCACGAGTGGCTGGTGTACCCAGACCGCGCTCGGACATGGCTTCGCGCAAGGCTTCATCGTCGACGAGCTTGCCCGCGCTTTCCATGGCCGACAGCAAGGTCGCTTCCGTAAAGCGTGCAGGCGGCTTGGTGGCCAGTGCCTTGGTGTTCACATCTTCAGTGCGGACCTTCTCGCCATCGGCAACGGGTACCAGGGACGCGTCTTCGCCTTGGGCATCACGGCCATAAATAGCCAGCCAGCCCGGTTTGACCAGCACTTTGCCTTCCGTCTTGAAATGGTGTCCCGACACCTGCGTGATACGTGTGGTGACGCGGAACTCTGCGGTCGGAAAGAACACAGCCAGGAAGCGACGGCTGATCAGCTCGTAAATCTTGTGTTCGGCATCGCTCAGCTCCCGGGGTACCTGCAAGGTGGGGATGATGGCAAAGTGATCCGACACCTTTTTGTTGTCGAAGATCCGACGGTTGGGCTTGACCCATTTTTGTTCGACCACTTCCTGCGCAAACGGCTGCACCGAAGCACTGGCAGGCGTGCCGCTGTCAGCCAGCGCACGCATGGTTTCTTGCACCGTGCTTATATAGTCTTCGGGCAAGTAGCGCGAATCAGTACGGGGGTAGGTCAGCGCCTTGTGACGTTCGTACAGCGTCTGGGCCAAGGACAAGGTGGTCTTGGCCGAGAAGCCAAAGCGCGAGTTGGCCTCGCGTTGCAGCGAGGTCAAATCAAACAAGGCGGGCGACATCTGCGTGCTGGGCTTGGATTCCTCGGTGACCACACCGGGCTGCTCGCGGCAGGCAGCCACAATGGTCTGAGCGGCAGCCTGGGACCACAGACGCGAGTCTTTCTTCTCGGGGTCGTGTTCGTCCTTGGTGAATTTGGGGTCAAACCAGCGGCCGGAGTACAGGCCGGCAGCGGCGATAAAGTCCGCGTGTACTTCCCAGTAGTCGCGTGATACGAACTGGCGAATGCGGTTCTCGCGCTCGTTCACGATGGCCAGCGTGGGGGTTTGCACACGGCCCACGGGGGTTTTGAAAAAGCCGCCGTCCTTGCTGTTGAAGGCGGTCATGGCACGAGTGCCATTAATGCCCACCAGCCAGTCAGCCTCGGCACGTGAACGGGCCGCTGCTTCCAGCGGTTTCATGTCCTCATCATCACGCAGGTTTTCAAAGGCTTCACGAATCGCCGATTGTGTCATCGAACGTAACCAAAGCCGTTGCACCGGCTTTTTCGCTCCGGCGTATTGCATAATGTAGCGAAAAATCAGCTCACCCTCGCGCCCTGCGTCACAGGCATTAATAACAGCGGTGACATCTTTTCGTTTGATGAGCTTGACCAGCAGTTTCAAGCGTTCAGTCGATTTTTTGTCTGTTGGGTTGAGCTCAAACTGAGGGGGTATAACAGGTAGATGTGTGAAGCTCCACTTGCCGCGAACCGGATCATTAGGGGCCACCAGGCCCAGCAGATGGCCGATGCTGGAGGCCAGCACATAGCGATCGCTTTCAAAATAATCACCTTCTCGAGTGAAACCGCCCAATGCCCGCGAGATATCTACGGCGACTGAAGGTTTCTCGGCAATGATTAGTGTTTTATCCATATGATTCCAGTGACAGCAACTGCGCTGCAATGCGCGAAATGATACGAGGTGCTTATCCCTCTATGCAAGTTATGAGACCTGACAAGACTAACGTATGGCCAACTGACTGGCGAGTGTTTCTGACAAAACTGGCCTGGGGTTTGGCCGTTTTGCTGCTTGCCAGTGGTCTGGTGACCTGGATTGCGGCCAATTGGGAAAACTGGGGGCATGTCGCCAAATTTGCCCTGGCTCAAGGTGCCGTGCTGATTTCAGCAGGACTGGCCTTGCTGTTTCGCCGACGTTCCGGTGGCTGGGGACATGATCTGGGAGTGCCTGCTGCTTTGACCGGCCTGGCCGCCGTGGCCACGGGCGGTTTGCTGGCCCTGATTGGCCAGACTTATCAGACTGGCGCAGACCCTTGGCAGCTTTTCGCATTGTGGACTGTGCTGATCATACCTTGGGTATTCACCGTGCGCAGTGTCTTTCTGTCCGTGCTGTGGCTGGTACTGATCAATACGGCCTTCTACCTATGGATAGATGTGGCCCGTCTGGACTGGTTTGGGCGCAGCTACACCTCGCAGACTTTGCTAGCTCTGGCAGTCAATGCGCTGCTGTTGCTGGCAGCCGAAACCATCTGGCGTGCGCGTCATGACCCGTGGCGCATCGTGCCGCGTGTAGCAGCGATTGCGGTGGGCTTTTTCATCGGTGCCCAGGTCATGGAAGGCAACTTCCTGCTGGGACTGGTCTTGTTCCTGGCGTTGTACGGTGTTTATCGCTACCGTCGCCCGGATTTGCTGATCATGTCCTTGGCCTCGTTCGGCGCGTATGGTTCCTTGAGCATGCTGATTATCGAGTATGCAGGCGATGCGTTCCTACTGATCGTGGTGGTGATTGTGGGCCTGGGTCTGGGGCTGCTGCGTTTCTTGCAGCAGCAGGTCGTCAATTGGCGACGGACTCATGGCGGCGAGGCCTTGGCTGCTAAAGAGGATACGGCGGGCGCTATTACTGCAGATGCAGGTGCTGGAACGCTGGAAGCAGCCAAGGTCGATCTTGCTTCAGGTGCCACGTTGGCAACGGCCTCGGCAGTTGATGCAACAACTACCACCGTCACGGCAAATGCCACTGTTGGAACCGAAGCGGCTGCAACTCAATCAACCGTCAACGCAGCAGCGGCAACAAGTCCTGCGGCTTCAACAGCAGAGGTCCTGGCCAATGCTCAGGCTAGCGTCCAGGCTGATGCCGTTACACAAGCTCAACAACCGGCCCAGGCAGATGCACTGGATACTCAAGGCAGTGATGAACATCATCCTTGGTATCTGAGGCTGATCAAGCTGTTCCTATACCTGCTGTTACCACTGATTATTCTGCTGTACCTGGCTGTTTCTCTGGACTTGAGTCTGGAAGCGCTGGGTGTACTGGGCGGCATCATGGCTCTGGTGTCCCCCGTGCTGTTTGCCAAGGCCCAGACGGTATCCAGCCGGGATCTGGTCGGCGGCTGGGTTGCGTGCGCGGTGCTCTTGCTTAGCGTGCCGCTTGTGGACATGCGTTACCCCTGGCCACATGAAGTCAGCGCCATGATAGCCGTCGTGATCAGCACCTTGCTGTACAGGCTGGCCAAAGGACAGTTCGTATTGCGCATGTTGCTGGTGATCTGGGCACTGGCCGCGATCGAGTTTCTGGTGATCGAGCGCTTGTTTGATCGCTGGGCCATGATGCCTTATTGGGTGCTGGAAATGCCCGCTGCATTCATGTTCTTTGCCGCCTTGTCGTTAGGACATCTTTATTTGCGTGGTGAGCGCAAGCCGCATTTCTGGCTGCCCTTGTTCTGGTCCTTGCTGCTTGCTTCCCAGATTCATCTTGTTTTGGCGGGCACGCTGTTTTATTCCATGCCCTTCTGGGACGAGTCGCGGCCTTACCTGACCGTGGCTGGCTTTTTGCTGGCGATGGCTCCTTTGGCGATACTGGCGTTTTATTGGCGCGGCTGGCGTGACCAGCCTCTGGTCTATGGCATTGCCTTGCTGGGTCTGGCAGCCTTGTGTGCGGTCTGGACACCTTATCCGCCGGTGGCTCTGGCCTTGAGCTGGATTCTGGTGGCTTATGCCTGGCGCTATCTCAGCTTGTTGGCCGTGGCCGTGGCAATGGGCCTGTTCTGCCTTTGGCGTCTGTATTACATCCTGAACATCAGTCTGCTGGACAAGGCCGAACTCTTGCTGGCAACGGGCGTAGGCTGCTTGGTGTTTGCGTATCTGGGTCAGCTAGGTCGCAATAAAGTGGTGGCCGACGCGCCGGTGCAGGCGGCTCCTAAAGGCATTCTTGCCAGCGTTTTGTTGGGGACGGTGCTGGTGCTGGGCGTGGCCAACGTCGCTATCGTGCAAAAAGAACGTATCTTGAGCGATGGTCAGACGGTGTTGCTGGAGCTGGCTCCGGTCGATCCCCGTTCGCTGATGCAGGGCGACTATATGTCCTTGAACTTTGCCCTGTCGCAGAACTTGTCTGCCCTGTCCTGGGGCTTGCCCAAGGATGCGCTTGCCAAGATGGACGCTCAGCAGTGGGTGGTTGTGGCGGTGCAACTGGATGAGAACAAGGTGGCGCAGCTCAAGGGTGTTTATCTGGAGCAGGACGGCCAGGAGCGCCTGTGGAGCGAAGAAGGCCCTGTGGCTGAACCTTCCGATGTGATGCGCTTGCGCATGCGCCGTCACCGCAGTAACTGGACGCCTGGAACAGATGCCTGGTTCTTTGCGGAAGGCTCGGCAGATCGCTTCGATGCCGCCCGCTACGGCGAGTTTGCCGTGGTCGAGGATGGTCAGAGCCTGTTGCGCGCGATGCTGGACAAGGACAGGAAGGAAATCAAGTGAGCCTGATCTGATCAGTTGCGCTCAATAGCCTATAGTCGGATTGCCCCTATCTAATAAAGACAATCCGGCTTTCTTGAATGTCTGCCGTATCCACAAAGAAGGTTAAACACCGTCCAAGCGACAGCAAGACCCATCAAAAAGGCCCGAATCCGATGAAGTGTCGGAGTCGGGCCTTGGTTTTTTGTGTGGAAGGACCCTCTTTATCGGGGCCGTTTCTTGAACAAAAAATAGGTTCCTGTGTATCAGCTTAGTGGGACTGACGGGTGGAGTCGTCGCTGAGCAGCTCTTCAAAGATCAGATGATCGATTTCGGCTTCGTGGCTCCACAAAACCATCAGGGCGACAATTTTTATTTTGTCCAACGAGACCGGGCTTTCGTCCACTGTCATGGCGCTTTCAATCAGAATTTCGCGCAGGTGGGCGGTAAGAGCGCCGGAATTTTGCAAAAAGGTGATGAAACCCATCGCGTTAGCGCCCAGCACATTCTGTTCGTGCTCAGAAAAAATACGCTGACTGTTGGGACTGAGTTGAGCGGTAGGCTGACACTGTTGCGAGGTCTCGCCCAGTGCATGTAGCCAGCCCAGTGCGTCGTTGATGTCCTCGTCTTCAAAGCCAATAGCGGCCAATTTGTGGGCCAGAACCTCCGCCTTGGGACAGGACTGGGGGTTGTAATACGTCTCGAAAAGATAAACCAGGATATCAAACATGGGTATAAGGTTGCCGTCCTAAGTGATTAAAAAAACTGCGTGAATTCGGTAACCAGTGACCAAACTTTACGCTGATTTGCGGTAGGGGGCAAATGGGGGGTTCAGGGCTTGGGTGGGTTCTGCCGTGAGCGGTGAGGCCGATTTTTACCGGGTTTTGCTCTGGCAGACGCCCTGTGCGGCGGGGCGTCTTTATGATTGAAACATAAATCGATTGTTCGGGCAGAAACTGTCGTTTATTTGAAACCTAATAAGCTGGCACAGAGAGCCGACGGAGGGGCACACTGGTTGGCAGCAGGCAGCAGGCAGCAGGCAGCAGGCAGCAGGCAGCAGGCAGCAGGCAGCAGGCAGCAGGCAGCAGGCAGCAGGCAGCAGGCAGCAGGCAGCAGGCAGCAGGCAGCAGGCAGCAGGCAGCAGGCAACAGGCAACAGGCAGCAGGCAGCAAGGAATCAGCGCTCAGAATCCAGTGTGCTGCTTGGATACCTGGATTTTAGCTAAGCGATAAGGGGAAGCGCCGTGCCCAGGCGCTGGTGGCCTGGCTCCAGAACTCGTCCAGAGTGTTGGCAACCAGGGGAGCAAAGCCCAGAAAGGCCCAGACTCGTTGCAGCGTTTCCATTGGATGGTCCAGATCAAAGGCTGGGGCATGGTTCTGTTTGGAAAGCTTGCGGCCTTGCTCATCGCAGGCCAGCGGTACGTGCAGGGTACGCGGGAGCGGTAGGCCCAGGATTCTTTGCAATACCCGCTGGCGGGCCGTGGAACTGAGCAAGTCTGCGCCACGCACGACATCGGTGATCTGGCTGTCCGCATCATCAATGACCACCACAAACTGGTATGCCCAGAGTTTGTCGGCGCGTTTAAGAATGTAGTCCCCTACTTCTTTGGCTACGTCCTGCTGTTGCGGCCCGGCCCAGCGATCCGTGAAGTGTTCCACCCCTTCCGGTACGCGTAGCCGCCAGGCTCGTACGGCGCGATCTGCCGGGATGCCGTGGCGGCAGGTGCCTGCATAGGGATATTCATGCGAATCCGGGGCAAGCGGCATGGAGGCGGCCAGAATCTCCTGACGGGTGCAGGTGCAGCCGTAGACCAGATCCCGCTCGCGCAGGCCGTCAAACACGTCCTGATAGCGAGCCAGCCGCTGGCTTTGCCATAGAACTTCGCCATCCCAGTGCATGCCCAGGCCCCGCAGTTGCTGCATGATGATCTGGTCTGCCCCGGCGACCACGCGTGGCGTGTCTATATCTTCAATGCGTAGCAACCAGCGCCCGTTCTGGGCGCGTGCATCCAGGTAGCTGGCCATGGCCGCAACCAGTGAACCCTCGTGCAAGGGACCACTGGGACTAGGCGCAAAGCGACCACAGTAGGGGGTAAGAAGCTGGGCGGTCATGAGTCGTTCTTAACGGCAAGAGCCCCTGGAAGGGGGCTCTTGGTAATGCGACTTTACGCCTATTTTTCTAGCCCGGCAATGCGTTTTGCGCGGGCTGGAAAGAAGAGGTTTTAGCTCTCCATGGTGACCAGCTCTGCGCCTTCGGGCACTTGATCGCCCACCGCAAAGAACAGTTCGGCCACGGTGCCATCGGCAGGTGCCTGAATGGAGTGCTCCATTTTCATGGCTTCCATGACCAGCAGCACATCGCCCTGCTTGACACTGTCACCTGCAGCCACATTCAGGGCAATAATCTTGCCCGGCATGGGAGCGGTCAGGTGGCCACCGTGCGCTTCCTGGCCGCTGGTACTGGCGCTGGCCAGGGTGTCGACCACGGCCAGGGTCCAGTCCGAACCGGCCTGGGCCACTTGCAGATGGTCGCCATCTTGCAGCACCTGGGCACGGTATTCGACCTGATCCAGCCACAGGCGTACGGTCAAGGTCTGGGCTAGACCCGCCGTTGCCTCGGCTTGCCAGCGCAGCGCGTGTTGAGCTTCGCCCAGCGTGATCTGCCACTGGTTTTCACGACGTTGCAGCAGCACGTCGTGGGCTTGTTCACCCAGTTGCAAGGCCACTTTCTGATCGTAGTCCCCACTGAGGCGCCAGCCGTCATGCACGGCCCACGGGTCGGAGTTGGGAGCTTGCCCGCTCAGACCCTGGTGAGTCAGCACGGCGCAGGCGGCAAAGGCCAGCACAGAAGCCGGAACGTCCTGATTGCTGGGGAACAGCGCATCGTGACGACGTGGGATCAGGCCCGTATCCAGATCGGCCTGGGCAAAGGCGTCATCGCCCAGCAGACGTTGCAGGAAGGTCTTGTTGGTGTGAACACCGGCCACCTGAGTGTCCGCCAGCGTGCGAATCAGGCGACGACGGGCTTGTTCACGATCAGCACCATGAGTGATGACCTTGGCGATCATGGGGTCGTAGAAGGGGCTGATCACGCTGCCTTCACGCACACCGCTGTCGATACGCACCTCACCGGAGGTGAAGGACGCATGGGTGGGGTACTGCAAGCTGCGCAGCGTACCGATGGACGGCAGAAAGTCCTTATCAGGATTCTCTGCGTAAATGCGAACTTCAATGGCGTGGCCATTAATGCTCAGCTCGTCCTGTTTGGCCGGCAAAGGCTGGCCATCGGCCACACGCAGTTGCCATTCCACCAAGTCGTGGCCAGTAATCAGTTCGGTGACGGGGTGCTCCACTTGCAGACGGGTATTCATTTCCATGAAGTAGAAACGTCCGTCCTGTTCGGCAATGAATTCCACCGTGCCTGCGCCCACATAGTTCACGGCGCGGGCCGCTGCAATGGCGGCTTCGCCCATGGCCTGGCGACGCTCGGGTGTCATGCCGGGGGCGGGCGCTTCTTCAATCACTTTCTGGTGACGACGCTGTACCGAGCAATCGCGCTCGAACAGGTAGACGTAGTCACCATGCTGGTCACCAAAGATCTGGATTTCGATATGGCGTGGTTTGGTGATGTAGCGTTCGATCAGCACGCGGTCGTCGCTAAAGCTGCTTGCGGCTTCGCGCTGGCAAGAGCGCAAGGCTTCCAGGAACGCGCCGGACTCTTCCACAATACGCATGCCCTTGCCGCCGCCACCGGCACTGGCTTTGATCAGCACGGGGTAGCCGATATTGTCGGCTTGCTGGTGCAGGAAGTCGGGGTCCTGGTTGTCGCCGTGGTAACCGGGCACCAAAGGCACACCAGCTTTTTCCATCAGGGATTTGGCGGCGGACTTACTGCCCATGGCCGCAATGGCTTGAGCGGGTGGGCCTACAAAAATAATGCCGGCTTGTTCACAAGCGCGAGCAAAGTGCTCGTTCTCGGACAGAAAACCATAGCCAGGGTGGATCGCGTTCGCGCCAGTGGCACGAGCGGCTTCCAGAATGGCGTCGATCTTCAAGTAACTGTCGCGTGGCTCGGGGCCACCGATGCGCACGGCTTGATCACAAGCACGTACGTGCTGGGCGTCCGCGTCCGCGTCGGAGTAAACCGCAACGGTACGCAGCCCCAGGCTGCGGGCAGTGGCGGCCACCCGGCAGGCAATTTCACCGCGATTGGCTATCAGCAGGGTCTGAAACACAGTGTCTCCTTGTCTTACATGCGGAACACGCCAAAGCGGGTGTCTTCAATAGGGGCGTTCAAGGCGGCGGACAAACCCAGGGCCAAAACGCGCCGGGTGTCCGAAGGCTGGATGATGCCGTCATCCCACAAACGCGCAGTGGCGTAGTAGGGGTGGCCTTCATGTTCGTATTGTTCGCGGATCGGGGCCTTGAAGGCTTCCTCGTCCTCGGCACTCCAGGTCTGGCCACGGGCTTCCAGGCCATCACGGCGCACGGTCGCCAGCACGCTGGCAGCTTGCTCACCACCCATGACCGAGATACGGGCATTGGGCCAGAGAAACAGCAGGCGCGGGCTGAATGCGCGGCCACACATGCCGTAGTTACCGGCACCGAAAGAGCCGCCCAGAATCACGGTGAACTTGGGTACGGCAGCCGTGGATACGGCGGTGACCAGTTTGGCGCCGTGGCGGGCAATCCCTTCGTTTTCGTACTTGCGGCCCACCATGAAGCCGGTGATGTTCTGCAGAAACACCAAAGGCGTCTTGCGCTGGCAGCACAGTTCAATGAAGTGGGCGCCTTTTTGAGCCGCTTCCGAGAACAGAATGCCGTTGTTAGCGATGATGCCCACGGGCATACCGTGGATATGGGCAAAGCCGGTCACCAGCGTGGTGCCAAAGCGGGCTTTGAATTCATCAAAATCCGAGTCATCCACAATGCGGGCGATCACTTCGCGCACATCGTAGGGCTTGCGGGTATCGGCGGGGATGATGCCGTTCAACTCTTGCGGGTCGTAACGTGGCTCGCGTACTTCTTTCAGCGGCCAGGGCAGTTTTTTCTCGCGGTTCAGGCGGCCGACGCAGCGGCGTGCCAATTCCAGCGCATGCAGATCGTTCTCGGCCAGATGGTCGGCCACGCCGGACAGACGGGTGTGCACATCGCCACCGCCCAAGTCTTCGGCGCTGACTTCTTCACCCGTAGCTGCTTTGACCAGGGGTGGGCCACCCAGGAAGATGGTGCCCTGGTCGCGCACGATAATGGACTCATCGCTCATGGCCGGAACATAGGCACCGCCAGCGGTACACGAACCCATCACCACGGCGATCTGTGCAATCCCCTGGGCCGACATATTGGCCTGGTTGTAGAAGATGCGGCCAAAGTGGTCCCGGTCCGGGAAGACGTCTTCCTGGTTGGGCAGGTTGGCCCCGCCCGAGTCCACCAGGTATACGCAAGGCAGATTGTTCTGCTGGGCAATTTCCTGGGCACGCAAATGCTTTTTAACAGTCAGCGGATAGTAGGTACCGCCTTTGACCGTGGCGTCGTTGCAGACCACCACGCATTCAATGCCCGCAATGCGGCCAATGCCCGTGATGATGCCCGCGCCGGGAGACTCGTTGTTATAGACGTCCTGGGCAGCCAGAGGCGAGAGTTCCAGAAAGGGAGTACCGGGATCAAGCAGCCGTTCGACGCGCTCGCGGGGCAGCAGTTTGCCGCGACCCACATGGCGTTGCCGGGAGGATTCAGACCCGCCCAAAGCGGTTTTCTGTAGCTTTTGGCGCAGATCAAGGATCAGGGCCTGCATGATCGAGGCGTTGTCCTGAAAGTCTTGGGAACGCGGATTGATGCGGGATTCAATAACTGACATGGCGTGCCTGGAAAGAGAACAGAGAAAAGCCCATAAAATCAGCCGGGCCGCAGCCCGGCTGATGAGCTTGCTTTAAACCAGCTCGACGGCCAGGGCGACCGCTTCGCCACCGCCAATGCACAGCGAAGCAATACCACGCTTGCCGCCGGTCTTGCGCAGGGCGCCGATCAAGGTCGCCAAAAGGCGAGCACCCGATGCACCGATGGGGTGGCCCAGGGCCGTGGCGCCACCGTGGATGTTGACCTTGTCGTGCGGGATGTTCAGCTCTTTCATGGCGGCCATGGTGACCACGGCAAAGGCTTCGTTGATCTCGAACAGGTCCACATCGGCCACGCTCCAGCCGGTTTTATCCAGCAGCTTCTGGATAGCGGCCACCGGTGCGGTGGTGAACCAGGCGGGTTCCTGAGCGTGCTGGGTGTGAGCCACAATGCGGGCCAGCGGTGTTGCGCCCAGTTCTTTGGCCTTGCCTTCAGTGGTGATCACCATGGCGGCGGCGCCGTCCGAAATGGACGAGGCGTTGGCAGCGGTAACCGTGCCGTCTTTCTTGAAAGCGGGACGCAGCGTGGGGATCTTCTCGGGCATGGCTTTGGCAGGGGCTTCGTCCTTGGCAATGACGACATCACCCTTGCGACCCGCAATGGTCACGGGCGCAATTTCCCATTCAAAGCTGCCGTCATCGCTGGCTTGGCGAGCGCGGCGCAGCGATTCCAGCGCGTAAGCGTCTTGCTCTTCGCGGCTGAATTCGTATTTGCTGGCGCAGTCTTCGGCAAACACGCCCATGGCGGTGCCACGGCTGTAGGCATCTTCCAGACCGTCCATGGCCATGTGGTCATAGACGGTGGAATGGCCGTAGCGGTAGCCCTGGCGGCCTTTAAGCAGCAGATAAGGGGCGTTGCTCATGCTTTCCTGACCGCCAGCCACCACCACGTCCACACTGCCTGCTTTGAGCAGATCGTGGGCAAACATAGCGGCTTTCAGACCGGAACCGCACACTTTGTGAATGGTGGTGCAAGCCACACCCTGGGGCAGACCGGCGCCCAAGGCGGCCTGGCGCGCGGGGGCCTGGCCCTGACCGGCTTGCAGCACATTACCCATGATCACTTCATCGACCTTGTCGGCCGGAATGCCCGAACGCTCCATGGCCGCCTTGATGGCGACGGCGCCCAGTTCGTGGGCGGCCAGATCGGACAGGCTACCCATCATGCCGCCCATAGGGGTGCGGGCGATCGAGACGATGACAACGGAATTAGTCATGAAAGACTCCTGGTTGCAAAGAGGAGACCGGCGCGCGTTTGGCAAACTCGTGCAGCTGCCGATCTTTGTTGTACGGAAAAATATTTTCGATCCGACCTTGTGTTACCCGCAAGCGACATTGGGACCACCACTCAGGTTCGAGCAGTTCGGCATGGTGGGCCATGAAGGCTTTGCGAATGCGTGGGTCGGTTAGTAGAAAGTAGCCGAATTCTTCAGGAAATACATCGTTCGGGCCGATCGGATACCAGGGTTCGCTGGCCATTTCGGCTTCTTCGTTCGGTGCGGGTGGAATGGCGCGAAAGTTCATCTCGCGCATGTGCTGGATTTCGTCGTAGTCATAGAAGACGACGCGGCCCAGGCGGGTTACACCAAAGTTCTTGAACAGCATATCGCCTGGGAAAATGTCGGCAGCAGCCAGCTCGCGGATTGCTTTGCCGTACTGGTCGACAGCGGCATTGAGGGCGGGGTCGCTGGCCTTGTTCAGATACAGATTCAGCGGGGTCATGCGTCGTTCAATGTAGACGTGACGCAGCAAGATGGTGTCCTCGGACTCTTCCAGCAGGCTGGGCACTTCGCGGCGCAGTTCTTCCAGCAAGGCGTCGGAAAAGCGCGCCTTGGGTAAGGCAACCTGGGCGTAATCCCAGGTGTCGGCCATGCGTCCGACACGATCATGCTTTTTGACCAACTGGTATTTGCTGCGTACCGTGGCATGGTCCATGCCCTGCTTTTGAATACGGTCGCGGATCAGTTTGAACACATAGGGGTAGGACGGCAAGGTAAATACCGTCATCACCATACCGGCAATACCGGGAGCCAGATCAAAGTGATCGTGCGAGTGCGACAGGTGATGCAGAAAGTCGCGGTAGAACAGGGTCTTGCCCTGCTTTTGCAGACCGATGGCGGTGTATAGCTCGGCCTTGGGCTTGCGTGGCAGCAGGCTGGACAGGAAGTCCACATAGGCCGACGGCGCTTCCATATCGACCAGGAAATAGGCGCGCGTAAAGCTGAACAGCGTGGACAGGTCGTCCGTGGTGTGCAACAAGGCGTCTATATACAAGTGTCCCGAGGGGCGATGCAAAATGGCCAGGGAGAACGGTAGCACTTCGCCCTGGTTGATCAGTCGGCCCACCACATAGGCACCCTTGTTGCGAAAGAACAGGGAGTTCAGCACCTGAATCTGGCAGTCCGAGCCAATGCGCGAGCCATAGCCGCGCGGCAGACGGCGGCATAGTTGACGCACGGCCATGCGGGCCAAGGTGCGTACATCGCGCGGCAGGTCGGCAAAGGGGGCAGCCAGACCGAAGTCGGCCAGCATACTGGTCAGGCTGGCTTCCAGACCCTCTTGGGTGGGGTAATAGACGCGATATGAAGGCAGCGCGCCGTCCAGGTAATCCGTGGCAACGGCTGGGCGCACGAAAATGAATTCGTTGCGAAAGTAGTGCCGGTGCAGCACGCGGCAGGAGACGGAGTTGAAGAAGGTCTCCGCACATTCGGGCTGACGGTGGCCCGAGAGCAAACGCACAAATTCAGCTTTGGCCTGCAACCACAATTGCTGCTGGGCATCGTCCAGATGGGCCGGATCGGATGGCGTAGGCTGATGCAGACGCAGGCTCTGGCTAAGCATGGCCGCGCATTCGCGCACCCGTGTCGCGTAGTACTCGATACGTTCGCGCGAGAGCTGCTGAATACCATGCCAGTCGCCCGATTCGTACAAAGACTTGGCGCGCTGGGCGCTGTAGCGAAACAGTGCATAGTGGCGATTGAAACCATTGAGCATGGTCTGGGCCACCTGGATAGCGGTCATCCCCGGTTTCTGAACCGGGGTGATGACAGTCGTTTCGCCAAAGTCAGGGTTGGACATGCCTGTGCCTTTTTAGGCAGTTTCGGCGAACAATTCGCGACCGATCAGCATGCGGCGGATTTCGCTGGTGCCCGCGCCGATCTCGTACAGCTTGGCATCGCGCCACAGACGGCCTGTGGGAAACTCGTTGATGTAGCCGTTGCCGCCCAGAATCTGGATGCCTTCACCGGCCATCCAGGTGGCTTTTTCCGCGCTGTAAAGAATCGCGGCAGCGCAGTCTTTACGCACGGAACGCACGTGGCCGGCACCCAGACGATCCAGGTTCTTGCCCACGGCATAGCACAGGGCGCGGCTGGCTTGCAGGGTGGTGTACATATCGGCCATCTTGCCCTGAATCAGCTGAAATTCGCCAATGGCCTGGCCGAACTGCTTGCGATCGTGAATGTAGGGAATCACGACGTCCATGACGGCTTGCATGATGCCCAGTGGACCACCGGCCAGGACGGCACGTTCGTAGTCCAGGCCGGACATCAGTACTTTGACGCCACCATTGAGCTGGCCCAGTACGTTTTCTTCCGGTACTTCGCAGTCCTGGAACACCAGTTCACCCGTGTGGCTGCCGCGCATGCCTAGCTTGTCCAGCTTTTGGGCAACGGAGAAACCAGCAAAATCTTTTTCGATCAGAAAGGCGGTAATGCCGCGCGCACCGGCTTGCGGGTCGGTCTTGGCGTACACCACCAGGGTGTCGGCGTCCGGGCCGTTGGTAATCCACATTTTGGAGCCATTGAGTACGTAGCGATCGCCCTTCTTTTCGGCGCGCAACTTCATGCTGACGACGTCCGAACCGGCACCGGGCTCACTCATGGCCAGGGCACCGACATGCTCGCCGCTGATCAGCTTGGGCAGGTATTTCTGCTTCTGGGCCTCTGTCCCGTTGCGGTTGATCTGGTTCACGCAGAGATTGGAGTGCGCGCCATAGGACAGGGCCACCGAGGCGCTGGCACGCGAGATTTCTTCCATCGCGATCATGTGGGCCAGATAGCCCAGGTTGGCACCACCGTATTCTTCGCTGACGGTCATGCCCAGCAAACCCATCTCACCGAACTTCTTCCACAAGTGCATGGGGAACTGGTCATCGTGATCCAGTTGAGCCGCTAAGGGGGCAATTTCGGCCTGGGAGAAGTCGGCGACAGCGTCGCGCAGCATGTCCAGGTCGGAGCCAAGATCGAAATTCAGGCCGGGCAGGCTCATGAGACACTCCGTGGAAATAAATGGGTTGTGGAATCGTATTTATATTACGTTTACGTAAACGTCATATATATGGGTTTTCCCTTATCGGGACTCCAGCTTCAATTGTTCGCTCATGGTGTGACAGATATCGAGCTGATCCTGAATTTCCTGCAAGGTCTGGTCCAGATCCTGCCGTTGTCGCTCCAGACGCAGGCGGTGCTCGGTCAGGACCTCCTGATAATGCTTAAGCTGGGAGGCGGTGTCCATCGGGGATTCATACATATTGATCAGTCGCAGAATCTCCGATAACTGCAGTCCCAGCCTTTTGCCGCGCAGGGCCAGTTTCAGGCGGGCGCGATCACGGGGCTGATAAATGCGCTGTGTACCTTGACGCAGCGGGCTCAAGATTCCTTGATCTTCATAGAAGCGCAGGGTGCGAGGCGTGATGCCAAACTCGTGCGCCAGATCCGATATTGTCCAGGTTGTCGTTGTCATTTTTAGTGTGATTTACGTAAACGTAAACTATCATGCCATAGAGCCGGGGTGCGAACCAGGGCCTATTAACCGTAAAAGGCCCTAGGCCTTTTAGTATGGTCTGCCCTTACGCCCTACAAGAGCCATTCTATTGGAGCGAGCATGAATCCTAACGAACAAAAATTGAATTATCCCTGGGCAGATACCCTGCCCCCAGCGGGCGGCAGCCTGGAAGTGGCGCCGGGGGTGCGTTGGCTGCGCATGCCTTTGCCCTTTGCGCTGGATCACATCAATCTGTGGTTATTGCGCGACCAGATCGACGGGCGCGAGGGCTGGACGATTGTGGACTGTGGCGTGGCCCGCCCCGAAGTACGCGAGCTGTGGGAACAGGTTTTTAACAATGAGCTTCAAGGCTTGCCCGTTCTGCGCGTGATCGTCACTCACATGCACCCGGATCACATCGGTTTGGCGGACTGGTTGTGCCAGCGCTGGAATGCGCCGCTGTGGATCAGCATGACGGACTACGCAATTGCCAAGCTGTGGTCGGGTACAGGTGGACGCCAGACGGGTGCGCAAGCCGGTGGCCCGAATGGCGCGGCCGCAGAAGCGCACTTTGTCCGTCATGGCCTGCAGGACGAGAAAGCCCGTGAGCAGATTCGCAGCCGTGGGGATTACTACCCGTCCATGGTGCCTTCGGTGCCCGAGCGTTTTGTACGCTTGATGGATGGTCAGCGTGTGGTGATTGCCGGTCGCCCCTGGCGTTTGATCGTGGGCTATGGCCATGCTCCCGAGCATATGTCCTTGTATTGTGAAGAACTGAAGGTGTTGATCTCTGGTGACATGCTCTTGCCGCGTATCTCCACCAATGTCAGCGTGTTCGATACCGAGCCCTTTGCCAATCCTTTGCCTTTGTACCTGAACTCGTTGCTGTCCTATCAGGATCTGGCCCCGGACACCCTGGTGCTGCCTTCGCACGGCAAGCCTTTCCGTGGCATGCACGAACGTATCCGTCAGCAGCAGGAGCATCACGCCGAGCGTCTGGAAGAAGTACTGCAAGCCTGCTCCCAGCCTTGTACGGCCGCTGACATTTTGCCCGTGCTGTTCCACCGCAAGCTGGACTCGCACCAGATGACCTTTGCCATGGGCGAGGCCATTGCCCACCTGCACGCCTTGTATTTTGATGATCGTTTGCGTCGCGAGATGGGCGAGGATGGGGTTTACCGTTTTCAGCGTATCTGAATACCGGAGCGCCTCTTAATAAGAGGGGGCAATATAGCGACTGTCGGCATAGGGGACCGGGCCTGCTGGCCTGTGGTAGCGTAGAGCTTTTCTTGCTACCGCCTGCCGACACTATGAGCTCTGATCTCGCCCTGGATACTGCCCTGCAACACACGGGTCTGGCCCCGTTCGATCCGCATACGGATGCCGCGCCAGTGGCCGTGCCCATCATGCGCACCAGTACGGTGCGCTTTCGTAATCTGGACGCTCTGGATCGGGCTCAGGCTGACAAGGCAGATCCTGAAAAACGTTCGGTCACTTACGGGCGCTCGGGTATGGATACCCATGCCGCGCTGGAACAGGTGTTCTGTCAGTTGGAGTCTGCCACCCAGGCCTTGCTGGCGCCGTCGGGTATGGCGGCCATTACCTTGGGTTTGTTGGCCTTGCTGGACTCGGGCGATCACGTGCTGATTGCCGACAGTGCGTATGGCCCGGTGCGCTATCTGGAAAAAACCGTGCTGCGTCGCATGGGTATACAGGCCACATTCTGCGCACCGACTCCCGAGGAAATGACCCGTCATCTACAGGACAACACCCGCATGGTGTATGTGGAATCACCCGGTTCCTTGCTGATGCAGATGCTGGATATGCCCGCCTTGGCCGAGTTTGGTCGCAAGCATGATTTGCTGCTGGTCACCGACAATACCTGGGGCTCGGGCTATATCTACCGTCCACTGGAATTGGGCTTTGATGTGTCTATCGTGGCGGGTACCAAGTACGTGGCAGGCCACTCCGATTTGATGTTGGGGGCAGTCATGTCCACCGACCCTGCCATCAACAAACGCCTGCACGATAACCATTATGCGCTGGGCTTTTCCATCAGTGCGGACGATGCCTGGCTGGCCCTGCGTGGTGCACGTACCCTGCCCATCCGTATGCGTGAAAGCGCCGCCAATGCGCTGGCCGTGTGTCAGTTTCTGGATAGCCGCCCTGAAGTTAGCCGTATTTATCACCCGGCTTGGCCTCAAGATCCGGGCCATGCTTTGTGGCAACGCGACTGCACCGGCTCTAATGGCATGTTGTCGGTGCAACTGCGACTGAACAATGCGCAGGCTCGTGTGTTTGTGGATGCCCTGACACTGTTTGGTATCGGCTTTTCCTGGGGTGGCTTTGAAAGCCTGGTGCAACTGGTGGATACCGCATTTTTAAGCGGCCACAGCTATTGGCAAGAAAGCCAGGACAGCCTGGTACGCCTGCATATCGGCCTGGAATCGACCAAGGATTTATGTGCAGACTTGGCACAGGCTTTTGAAAAGGCGGCGCAGGCTTAGGCCTTTAACTGACTGCTCTAGCCAGGGACGCACCCTGGCTTTAATAACTGGCTCAAACTTGCAATGACGTTGGAATCCCGTACCTTCTTGTAAGCCGCTGTTATCGAATGACTGACGAGCTATCGGCAGCTAATAGATCACAGATATAGAAACGCCAAGGGCCCTCAAAACCGGAACGAATCCAGTCTTGAGGGCCCTTGGCCGTATGGCTCAGCCAGAGCGCCAATTAGCGATTGGTGACCATTTTCAGCAGCTCTTGAGCCTTGCTGATGCTTTCGTCGTAGCCATTGGCCAGTGCCGGCGAAGTCACGAACTTGCCGCCCACAGCCAGACTAGGTGTGCCCTGGATCTGGTAGGTGTTGGACAGTTCGTTGGCTTTATTGGCCTTGGTCTGTACGCCAAAGGAGTTGAAGGTCTGCTCGAAACGAGCCTTGTCTACGCCTTGTTTGGCAGCCCAGGCCGTGATGGTCTTGGCATCAAAAATGCGCTCACGCTTTTGATGAATGGCTTCAAACACCTTGGGGTGCAGGTCCAGACGGTCCATGGCTTCCAGGGTGTAGTACAGCTTTTGCAGATCGGTCATGCCGGCATTGAAGGCGACAGGCACACGGCGCAGCACGACATTGTCTGGCAGGGTCTTGGCCCAGGTTTCGACCTTGGGTTCCAGGATGGCGCAGTGTGGGCAGCTGTAGGAGAAAAACTCCAGCACTTCGGTTTTACCGACGCTGTCCGAGGGCTGAGCCGCAGGCAGGGTGACGTAGCCCTGGTTGGCTTGTTGAGCCAGCGCGCTGGTGGCGGGCAACAAAGTCGCCCCAGCCAACAGACTGGCACCGACCAGGGATCGTACAAACAATGCGTTCAGCTTCATGAATCAATTTCCTTAAGGGGGAAGATGAGGTCTATGACCTGTGCAATGGCGGAAAAGTTCACCTCGGGCCTACCCAGGGCGCAACTTGTTCAGGGCCGTACCACCGAGCTATCAATTTTTTCCTCGGCCAGACGGCTGCGAGCCCGGTTCATTTCGTCTATGCCCTTGAAGGGACCCAGGCGTACCCGGTTTATCGTGCCGCCATTGACCTGGGCACTTTGTACCGAGGCATTAAAACCCAACATCAACAAGCGGGCTTTCATGGCTTCGGCATCCGCATTGTTGCGAAATGCACCTGCTTGCAGGTAGTAGGGGGTGGACGTGGTGGCTGGCTTGGCGGGCGCCGGGGGCGCAGCAGGTGTCGGTGTAGCCGGTTTGCTGGTGGCCGGTGCCGGAGTGCTTGGTGCGGCAGGTGTTGTGGCTGGTGGTGTTACGGCAGGAGCGGTAGTGCGAGCCTCTGGCTGACGGGCTGGTTCCGTACCCATGGCAGGCAGGGTGGCAATCAAATCACCCAAAGCATCCGGAGCGGCAGGCTTGGAAGAGATGCTGGGCAAATTGGCCGGTGGCAAGGTCAATCCGGGGATGGTGTCGCCCGGCGCAGGCGTCTGCCCGCTGGAGCTGCCATACAGACCCCGGTTCGGGTCCAGCAAGTCTCGCCCTTCAGGCAAGGCAACGGTTGGTTTGTCCCGGCTGGCCTTGTCCACAAAGGGCATGGGTACTTTGGTGACAAACAGGGCCACGGCCACCGCCGCGCCCAGACCCAGAATCAGGCCAATCAGAATGCCGGTATAGGTACCGCCGGAACTACTGGATTTTTTACGTGCTCTTGCCATATCTGCCTATGGGTTTACATACGTTCGGGTGCGGACACACCCAGCAGGTTCAGACCATTACGAATGACCTGGGCGCAGGCCTGGGCCAGGCGCAGACGGGCCAGACGCAAGGCCGTGTCGTCGACCGACACGCGCTCGGCGTTGTACCAGGAGTGGAAGTCTGCAGCGCAGTCGCGTAGCCAGAAAGCAATGTGGTGAGGGGCCAGTTCGCGAGCGGATTGGGCCAGCACATTGGGGTATTCGGACAGGCGTTGCATCAGAGCGATCTCGGTGGGGGCGGTCAAAGGCGTGATGTCGGCCTGAGGCACTTGATCCAACAGTTCTGCCGACTGGTTCAACACGGAGTTGATACGGGCATGTGCGTACTGGATGTAGTAAACCGGGTTTTCTTCGCTCTTGGACAGGGCCAGATCGATATCGAATACGAATTCGGAGTCGGCACGGCGCTGGATCAGGAAAAAGCGCACGGCGTCCTGGCCTACCCATTCGATCAGGTCACGCAAGGTGACGTAGCTGCCTGCGCGTTTGGAGATTTTCACCTCCTGGCCATTGCGCATGACTTTGACCATCTTGTGCAGGATGTAGGCCGGAAATTCCTTGGGGATACCCAGGCCCAGACCTTGCAGACCAGCGCGTACACGGGCAATGGTGCCGTGGTGGTCGGAGCCCTGAATATTGATGGCGTGGTGGAAGCCGCGCTCCCACTTGGCCACGTGATAGGCCACGTCCGGCACGAAGTAGGTGTAGCCGCCTTCGGATTTGCGCATCACGCGGTCTTTGTCGTCGCCTGTGCCCAGTTCCGTGGTGCGCAGCCACAGCGCGCCGTCCAGCTCGTAGGTGTGACCGGCGTCGATCAGGGCCTGCACGGTTTTTTCAACCTTGCCGGAGGTGTATAGCGAGCTTTCCAGGTAGAAGTTGTCGAACTTCAGGCCGAAAGCCTGCAAGTCCAAATCCTGTTCGCGGCGCAGGTAGGCCACGGCGAAGCGGCGGATGTCTTCCAGATTGTCCAGATCACCACTGGCGGTGACAGAGGCGCCATCGGCAGCCTGAACGGTTGCACCAGCCTGATAGTCGCGGGCGATATCCAGAATGTAGTCGCCCTTGTAGCCGTCAGCGGGGAATTGCTCGCTGTCGGGCTCGATGCCACGAGCACGGGCATGCACGCTGGTGGTCAGGTTGTCGATCTGGTTACCGGCGTCGTTGTAGTAGAACTCGCGGGTAACGTCGTAGCCTTGCGAGCTGAATACGCGGCACAGGGAGTCGCCCAGCGCCGCTTGGCGGGCGTGGCCCACGTGCAAGGGGCCGGTCGGGTTGGCCGACACGAACTCCACCATCAGTTTTTCCTGGGTAGGAGCAACGTGGCCAAAGTTATCGCCTTGCTCGGCAATAGTCTTCAGGACGGCCTGATGGGTGGCCGTGGACAGACGAAAGTTGATAAAGCCCGGGCCGGCAATTTCCGCGCCTGCCAGCAAAGCAGCGGCGTTCGGATCGGCCAACAGGGTATCGACGATTTGCTGAGCCAACTCGCGCGGGTTACGACCGGCGGGTTTAGCCAATTGCATGGCAATATTGCAGGCGGCATCACCGTGCGCAGCCACTTTGGGGCGCTCCAGCGTGATGTTGGGTTCAGCCTGGGGCAAGATGGCACGGACGGCAGCCTGTAGGCAGGCGATTAATTGAGATTGTTGCTCAGCAAGCATAGGAAAGGTCTGGATTGGTAGAAAGACAACTGGGGCGAGTTGATCTCGCCTCAGATGGAAGGCGCGACATTGGCCCGCCGGATAGCCCCACATGATAGCGTGATTTGACGCCAAATTCTTTTCAAGCACCCTAGCGTTCCCATCCCAGGTGGTTATGTAACCACGCATCGTAAGCATCCATGTCTACCCAGCCTACTTGATTGTCACCGCGCAGGCGCCAGTCATTAAAGCGTGTGATCAGGTTTTCCAGGGTGTTGCGCACCTGTCGGCCCAAGGCAGGGTGCGAGTCCTGATACAGCAGATCCTGACCCTGGCCGTGGTAGTCAACGCGGCGTACTCCCTGTGTGCTCAGACGCAGTCCGGGTGTACGCATGTCCTGCAAGATGGGATGCCTGATCTGCAGATCGGTTTGAGGCAGTTCGGCCAGCGTCAAGCCGGCGGCGGTGGCTTGCCAGTGCATCCAGGCCAGGGCCACTTTGTCCAGGTCGCTGATGCTGTTGTCATCGGGCAGTACACCACCACCTATCTGGCTATGAGCGCCGATAAAAGGCATTTCCACTGTGTTCATGGCCTGGGCCAAGCCGCTTAAGGGAAAGAGCACGCGGTGTTCGTGCATTGCTACGGCGTGGGCCACCCAATTCCAGGCTTGCGAGACGCCCAATCGGTATTGAGAGTTGCTCCAGCCGCCCAGCCCAAATTGCGCCACCGTATCGAAAAGCCCTAGAAAGCGGGGGGTGATGCAGGCCCGGATGGCCCCACGCTGCGGATCATTCAGCACAAACCAGCCTTGTTGGGTGTAGTCCATAATGCGATTGGAAAAGTCCCTGGCCAGCGCTGCTCCCCGTGAAAAACCCAGCAAGTCCACCGGTACGGCGCGGGCTGCGGGCCCCTGCTCCTGCATGCGGTTCAGAAAGCGGTTCCATTGCGCCTCCAGAATGCGACCTGCTCGCCACGCCGTCAGCGCATCCAGATCCGTGCTCACAGGATTGCCGGGACCCTCGCTGTAATGCACCGCCCCATCCTGATACAACTGCGACAGTTTCCAGACATTGCTGTTGGTGATGGGGGCTTGCCGTGTGCCATCAAACGCGAACAGCAGCAGGCCGGTGGGATCAATATGGCGCAAGGGCTGTTGCTGGGCATAGCCCACTGCCTGGGTGTGCGGCCACGGGCCCAACGGGTCCGCTTCCAGATAGTGACCGCGATCGGGGAGATAGGTACGCAGCAGATTGTCGTGCCAGCCGGTAGCGGACTCTGCATACTGCCCCGGCAGGCGTAAGTTGAATTCCAGTGTTTCGAGTAAAGGCTCGGCCTTTCCCAACGGGTTCAGATCTGCGGCCCAGATTGGCCGGGCTTGGTGATCGCTAATCAGTCGGACGGCGCCCATCAAATCACTATGCAGGTAGTACAACTGCTCTTGCCCATCTGGTTGATAAACAATCATCCCTACGGGCGTCAGCCCGGCATACAGATAGCGCCGGGAAATGAGCTGGCCGGGCGCAGCGGCTAAATCCAGTTCAGCCATTAATTGCTGGCCGTGAAAGAAGAAAGCGCGCTCTTGATTGCCTTGCTTGCGCCAGATGCGCTGGCCAAAGGCATCGTGCCGGTACTCGACCAGGGTGGAGTTGGCCGTGTGCACGCGCCGTAAGCGACGGTTGGGGCCGTAGTCCAGATTCAAGGCTCCGACGGCTTTCGCCGTGCCGGTGGAGGAACGCTGAATGGAAGCGGCTGGCTTCGGGTAGCGCGCAGCAAGTGCGCCGCTGTGGCTCCAGGCCAGCCATTGTTCTGATTCTGTCTTGCCTTGACGCAAGGCAATCATCCGGTTCTGGGCGTCGTAGTGCAAAAACCAATGGCGTATTTGCTGTAGCAGCGGGTAGTCGTGGCGGTCCTCCAGTACATTTCCTTGTGCATCCAGGCGGCGGGTTTGTGTCCAGACAGGTTTGCCATCCGGCTGCAAAAGCATTGCATCCACAGCTTGACCAGTGCTGTTCGCATGGCTGATCAGTTGAAGGCCATTGCCCCAGGCGTAGCCCACCTCTTGTGCGTGGATGACAGTCTGGATTTGCCCGGTTTGCTGGACCCATTCCAGAGACTGTAGACGTCCATGAGCATCCCAGCGGTAGCGTAGTTGTCCGCCTTCCGGCAGTGAGTGCAGCGTCAGCCTACGCTGCTCGTCATACTCAAAGCGATCGGTCCAATTTTGCCCAGGGCTATGGCTACGCTCCAGGCGACGTTCTTGTAATAAACCCGATCGTAACTTCAGCCATTGTGTTTCCGTGGGGTGACGAATGCGTAGCGCGCCAGGCCCCAACCAGTCCAGTTCACTGCGTTCAACTTCATGGCCTTGTTGGTGTTCAAGACGGCTCAAGCGCCCCTGCTGATCGTAGTGAATCTGAAGCGAGCCTTCTTCTGCGTAGTCAATGCGCGTCAGCCTGCCATCCGGGCTCCAGTAGCGGGCTTCGCTTCCATGCTGGCTGGACGCCCACCGTTGCAAGCGCCCTTTTTCATCAAGCCCTAGGCTTAGCGACCCCCAGCCACCCTGCTTTTGCTCCAGCCGTGACACCGTTCCATTTGTACGGCGCTGCGCTGTCCACGGCCCAGCCTGCAACCAGCGTCCTTGCGGATCGTACTGCCATCGCGTGCTATAGGGCGGGCAGTCCTTGCACAAGCGGCTTTCCAGTTTTTGTAGCCGCTGCTGGCCTTGATAGTCGCGGTAATGGAAGCGATGTCGTTCTGTGCCGATGGACCATTCACTCAGGCTCGGCCCATAGTGTGCCGTCCAGTCCTGATTGAAGGCATGAGAGATCAGACGGCTGACTCGGCCTTGGGTGTCGTATTCCCATTGCTGTACTGACTGGGCCGCTTGTCCAGGCGCTTGCAGGCTGCTGCCGCCTAAACGATTCGACCAAGGTGCGGGGGCTGGATGGTAGAGGCGCTGCATGCCATCGGGGCGGCTGACGCCGGCCAGCCAGACTT
This sequence comes from Alcaligenes sp. MMA, assembly GCF_020907215.1. NCBI lineage: Bacteria > Pseudomonadati > Pseudomonadota > Betaproteobacteria > Burkholderiales > Alcaligenaceae > Alcaligenes > Alcaligenes sp. MMA. Next base: position 116,279 of record NZ_JAJJPP010000004.1, on the reverse strand, counting down.
GTTGGTCGTGCTGTTCCAGAAGCAGGCGAAACGGCCCGGCTGGGGTTTTAATATTGATGGCTGTGGCTGTGGCTGTGGCTGTGACGATCGCCATCGCCACTGTCGCAGTTGCTGCCGTTTCCGCTGCTCTTACCGCCGTTGTGACATTGGCTAGGGGCCTGGTTTTGGTGTGGGATTGAGCTTGTCTTGGAGTCTGAACCGGAGCTTGGTTTTGCCCTTGCCCCTGTGGCGACGCCTGCTCCTGCACTTGGCTTTGCCATTCAAACACCAGCGTTTGGCCCAAATGATTACGCACAGTCTTAACCGCATACGCCTGCGGATGCGTGCCGGGAAAGCGTTCTATATCCAGCCACTGCTGTGTCGAAACACGCACATGGATTAGCCAGCCCTGCTCGTCAAACCTCAGAATCAACCCATTCGGGCCTTGCCAGAACCAGCCCTTACTTTGCACGTGTGCCGGTGGGTACAAGCGAGTCTGTCGTCCATCTGGCATGAACAGGGCATGTCCTTGCTGCCGCAATTGCAGGTCGTAATTCAAGGCCCAACCTGTGTGTCCCAGCGTCGGCGTAGGATTGCGCCCCCACCCATTCCAGTGACGCTGCAATTGCAGCAAAGGCCAGGCTTGGCTTAGCGGTAAGTCGGTATCGCTTTGGTATTTCTGCCCGCTCAGCAAGTCCACTGGATTGAGCAAACCCATATCGGCTGCGGGTTCGCCCTGTTCCCCCAAGGTGGCTGCTGGCGCGCAGCGGGTGGATGACGGGGGCAAGGGACATTCAAGCGAGCTTTGTGACCAGGCCAGGGATGGGCAGGTGATCAAGAGCAAGATTAGCCAAGACAGGAATGCGGCAGGCATGAAGGACTCTCCAAGACGGGGAAAATCCTGCTATCTTGCAGGGGTGTGTATCCTGAAAGTCGAATCGGAAACACAAAGATCCATAAGGAGAAACCGTATGTTAGTCGTCTTTAAAAGCAAAGCCGCCGCCGATGTGCTGATGTTCTCCGAACATGCCATGCCTATTCTCCGGGCCGCAGGGCGCTCCTACCCCGATGGTTTGCCCGAGCGTGGTGTGTTCACGGCAGAGCAATTGTCCGAAGCCATTGGCAATATTGAACGAGCGATTGGGCAAGACCGGGAAAACAAGCATTCGCCCCACGAGGACGAAGACGAGGAAAAGGAACACCCGATGTCCCAGGTCGTCAGCTTCAGCCAACGCGCCTATCCTTTGCTGGATATGTTGCGCCAGGCAAATAACACCGGCGTGCCGGTCATGTGGGAACCGGCAGATAGTTCCTGGTAGTCCCTGGAATGTCGGCCTGCCGACAATTTGGTAGGCCTTCTTTGCTTAAGCTCCAGAGTTGATCTATTTTTTTTCGGAGATCGTCTATGAGCGCTATGGTGCTTGTGATCTTTAGTCCTCGCCAGCACATAGAGCTGGTCACTCCTATACAAACCATTGATCCGGAAAGCGGCAAGCAATCGCGCGACTGGTTCGATCGCACCTGGCAAGAGCTGGGCTGTGAACCCCTGCGAGCCAGTGGCAAAGTCCTGTTGTTGGACAAAATCATGGGCGTGGCTGATGCCATGGGTTATACGATGCTGTCGCAGGACGATGAACGCGCCCAGGAATTTGCACGCCATTGCTTGCAAGCGGTGGGTTCCATGCAGGTCACCGTGGATTTGCCGGGTTTGGCGGTCACGTACTGATCAGGCCAAGGCAATGGAAAACCGGCTCTGTAGGGCCGGTTTTTTTTATGTTTTTTTGAATGCTTTTGGGCTTGTAAGGCGGTTGGTTTGCAGTTGATGCTGCCGTCACAGCCACAGCCACAGCCACAGCCACAGCCACAGCCACAGCCACAGCCACAGCCACAGCCACAGCCATAGCCACCGTCACCGTCACCGTCACCGTCATCACCGCCGTTATTGCCGCTGCCAGCGCCACTACACGGGGCAGGTATACCTTAATCATTTGAACGGCTGTCGGCCTCGCCTTGTTCCTGCCTGAGTTCCAGTTACACAATGCATAGGCTCAGTCCCCAAGGGCTTATTACAATCCAGCAGATTCAGACTTGGCCTTAGCCGGCATAGTCAGCAACCCTGTCACCCGAAGCAATATGGATCTCAAAACGTTAGAAAAACACCTTGATGCCTCGCCGCTGCTGCAAGCGCATAAACAGTATTTCCTGGATTTGGCGCAGCCAGCGGTGGCTATCCATTTGGGCAAGGACAAGGGCCAGCCCTTGCAAAGTCGTTTTGGTGGTCAACCTATGGGGCCTCCCGGTTTTACCTGGCCCGAGCATCCTGACGGCCATTATCTGTTTGTTGGCCAGATCAACTTCGCGGAATTGCCCAAGGGGCCGGATCGCCCGGCTGATTTGCCCTGCAGCGGCCTGCTGTCACTGTTCTACGGTTTCGATGAAGACGATGCCATTTTCTGGCGTGACCAAGACTACCTCAAGGCTTACTACTGGCCAGACACCAGCGGTTTTCAGGAGATCCAGGCGCCCCACTGTTGGAGTACCCGTAGCTGGGCGCTGCAGTTTGAAAACTGCATCGACATTCCGCGTCATGAAGAACTGCGTCAGGATTGGCCAGTGCCTTTCGAGGAACTCTACGACTGGTTCGATAAGCTGGAAGAAAACGGTGATTTGCCTGGCGACTATCTGTTGGGCCGTCCTTCCTGGGACAGCCTGGCTTATGACCCTACGCCCAATCAGGTGGAGCATCCAAGTCAATCGCGCTGGCGCTCTTTGCTGACCGTACAATCGCACGAAAAACTGCATTGGTGCTGGCAGGATGGTGCCCGTCTCATGGCTTTTATCGAGGACGATAAATTACGGGCCAAAGACTTCAGCCGTTTGCAGGTTGACTGCGGTTAAGGGCCATCAAGCTATTGAGGGCATGGCTGGTTGCGTTGACGCGAAATAACAAAGGCTGAGGATATTTCCCCTACGCTCTGTTGCCAAGCCAAGCCAAGCCAAGCCAAGCCAAGCCAAGCCAAGCCAAGCCAAGCCAAGCCAAGCCAAGCCAAGCCAAGCCAAGGTGGATGTTTGCGCCATTGTTGATGCGGGTTGCACTTCGTTGCTGGGTTTGCCGCGTGTTGAGATGAGCAGTCATGCTGCGCCCACGAAAAACCCGCCTTGTGGGCGGGTTGCAGGCAGAGCGACGATAAGTCGGGCTGCAAAAGCGGGTCAGGCGCGGCCGGGATGGGCCGGGCGGGCGCTGGAGTGGGATCACCACCCCAGTCGCGGCATAAAGATCGTTAGGCGGTGGTCGCTTCAGCTTCTTGCTGGGCGATGGTGTGGCGGTTAACCGCGCTCAAGATCGCCAGGAAGGAGGATGTCACGATGTCGGCGTGAACGCCCACACCAAAGCCCGATGGACTGTCACCGATACGCATTTCCACGTAAGCGGCAGCGCGGGTTTCCGCACCGGAACCAATGGCGTGTTCGTTGTAGTCCATGATCTTGATGGACATATCCAAAGCATTCACAAAGGCAGAGATCGCGCCTTCGCCCGACCCCTTCAAGGTGCGAACCTGACCGTCGTGTTCCACATCCACTTCAATCGTGAATTGCTGGCCGCTGTCGGCGTGCGGCTGGCTGATGATGTTGTGCTTGAGCAGCTTGTAGTGCTTTTTGCAGTTCAGGTATTCGGACTCGAAAATGCCGTACACATCTGCAGGTGTTACTTCCTTGCCGGAAGAATCGGTCACGCGCTGAATGGCACGGCTGAATTCGATTTGCATGCGGCGTGGCAAGACCAGACCGTGCTCTTGTTCCAGCAGGTAGGACACACCGCCCTTGCCTGACTGGCTGTTGACGCGAATAACCGCATCGTAGCTGCGGCCCAGGTCGGCCGGGTCGATTGGCAAGTAAGGCACTTCCCACAGTTCGTCGGATTTTTGCTGTGCCAAGCCTTTCTTGATGGCGTCCTGGTGGGAGCCGGAGAAGGCGGTAAACACCAAGTCGCCCGCGTAAGGATGGCGTGGGTGCACGGGCAACTGGTTGCAGTACTCGGCGGTGCGGCGCACTTCGTCGATGTCCGAGAAGTCCAGCTCAGGGTTCACACCCTGGGTGTACAGGTTCAGTGCCAAGGTCACCAGGCAGACGTTGCCGGTGCGCTCGCCGCTACCGAACAAGCAGCCTTCGATACGGTCTGCGCCCGCCATCACGGCCAGTTCAGCAGCAGCCACCGCCGTACCACGGTCGTTGTGCGGGTGTACGCTCAGGGTCACGTTGCTGCGTTGCTCCAGATTGTTGTGCATCCACTCGATCTGGTCGGCGTACATATTGGGCGTGGTGGCCTCAATGGTGGCGGGCAAGTTCAAAATGACGCGCTCGTCGGTGGCTGGGTCCCAGGCTTTCACCACCGCATTACACACGTCCAGAGCGAATTCAGGCTCGGTGGTGCTGAACACTTCGGGCGAGTACTCGTAGCCCCATTGGGTTTGCGGGTACTTGGCCACTTCGCTTTTGACCAGACGTGTACCGGTCAAGGCAATTTCCTTGATCTCGTCCTTGCTCAAGTTAAAGACGACCTTGCGAAAGGCCGGCGCACATGCGTTGTACAAGTGAATGATGGCGCGTTTGGCGCCCGCAGCGGCTTCGACTGTGCGCTTGATCAGGTCTTCACGCGATTGCGTCAAGACGATGATGGTGACGTCTTCAGGGATACGGTTTTCGTCGATCAGCTTGCGAACGAAATCGAAGTCGGTCTGCGATGCGGAAGGGAAACCGACCTCGATTTCCTTGAAACCGATTTTGACGAGTTGCTCGAAAAAGCGCAGTTTGCGAGCCACGTTCATGGGCTCGATCAGGGACTGATTGCCGTCACGCAAGTCAGTGCTCATCCAGATGGGCGCTTTGGTAATGCGCTTGGACGGCCAGGTGCGCTCAGCGAAGTCGCGATCAAAGGCGACAAAAGGACGATACTTTTGAGAGGGGTTTTTCAGCATTGCCATGGGGATACCTGTCGGACAAAAAGTGTTGATTACTTCTTGCCGTCACCAGCGATTGCAGCATTTACGTAGGCCGGTGGCGGCACAAATGACGTAGATGTGGCTGAGTATTGGCTGCCGAACTGCCACAGGACACTAGGCCCGGCAACCGGACGCTAGTAGTAGCAGCTGGGATAGGATGGAGGCAGGGGCCGAGGAACGGCCTTCACGCACGGAACGCGACAAGGTTGCTTCAGCGGCGGGGCTGAAACCTTGGCAAGCGTAGGAGAGTTGGCGTGCGTGAGTCATGACCGTTAGTCAAACACAAAAGAAACAGGAAGGCAAGTGTCAGGTTTGTGGTTCTTGGCGCTCATAGTCGGCCTGTAACAGGCGGCTTTGTTGCTCGGCCAGTTCGATCTTGCCAAAGCGGCCAGCGCGCAACTCGCTATAGGCGCGTTGTAAATCACCCACAGTCAAAGGGCTGCGCTGATCGGGCCAGCACCACAAAATGACTTCACGGGCCGGACGGCTGAGCGATCGGGCCAACTGAGCCACGGTGGACTCGTCGATAATGCGTTGCTGGTTGCGTTGCATGACCCTTTGTATAAAGCCATACAAAAGATAGGCAATAATGAGCGTTATGACGCCCACTACCGTCCACCAGAAAAACGGGTTGTATTGTTTGATCAGCGCCAGGTTTTGAATGCTCAAGGCCTGCAGGCCAGAGTAATCCAGGCCACGCCCGAAGCTGATAAGACGGTTGAGAAGGTCCCACCAGATAATGGCTACTACGACAGTGATGACGGTGCAGATAATAGTGGCTGTGGCGCACAGCTTGAACAGAGTGCTACGCAGAGCCTGACTATCGTTGGCGGTGGGTGTCTGGGCGTTGTCAGTTTTCATGGAAACGATTGTACCTATGCTTACGCGTCAGTCACTAGATTTACGCCAGCAGCAAACGCTGGTTTTGACGCCGCAATTGCAACAGTCTATTAAAGTGTTGCAGCTATCGGGGGCCGAGCTGGAGCAGGAGTTGGCTCAAGCTTTGCTGGACAACCCTTTGCTGGAACGTTTGGACGTGCAGATGGATGTCGCCGCCGAGCCATTGCCCGAAGCCGCTTCGGGCGAGGCGGAATCCTCGTGGGCGAGTCTGGAGTTTCCCAAGCACCAAGGGGATTCGCATGACCCTGATTGGTCCCCCGAATCGGCCATTGACCAGGACCTGGCTGCTTATCTAAGCGAGCAGTTGGGATTGTTGCGTTTGAGCGACCGTGACCGGGTCCTGGCACAGTTGTTAATCGACGAGCTGGACGATAACGGCTACCTGCCCGTCTCTTTGGACGAGGTGCTGGCCTGCCTGCCCGCTGAGCTGGATATTGATGAAAGTGATTTGCGCTGCGCGCTGGCACAGGTGCAGTCTTTGGACCCGGCCGGTGTCGGTGCGCGGGATCTGGCCGAGTGCCTGAGCTTGCAACTGATGCAACAGGCCCAGCAGCTGGAGCCCGCCTTGTTTGATTGCGCCCGCTATCTGGTGCGTGAGCATGTCGGCGTTCTGGCCTCGCCCAGTCAACTGCGTCAGCGCTGTGCAGGCCTCTATTCGGCCGAGCTGGTGGAGCGGGCCCATCATTTGATCCTGAAACTGGACCCCAAGCCGGGGCGTGCCTGGACGCAGAACGTCTCGGCGTATGTCGTGCCGGACGTCTTGCTGATTCGTGGCAAGGATAGCTGGCAGGCGGCCTTGAATCCCCTGGCTGTACCGCGCCTGCAACTGGTGAACCTGCACGATTATGAAATTGAAGCGCACCCAGCCTTATTGGCAGAGCGCCAAAAAGCGACCGGCTTGCTGCGCAGCGTCAACAGTCGCTTTGTGACGATTTTGCGCGTAGCACAAGCGATCGTGCAGATGCAGCAGGATTTCTTCACGCAGGGTGTGTCGGCCTTGAAACCCATGCAGTTGGCCGATCTGGCGGCTGAACTAGATTTGCATGAGTCGACGATTTCGCGTGCAACGCGGCAAAAATACATGCAGACGCCGCATGGGGTGATGGAGCTTAAACAGTTCTTTACCGTGGCCTTGGCCAGTGTGGATGGCAAGGCCGATATGTCCGCTGCTTCGGTGCGGGCGCAGATTGTACAGATGATTCGTGACGAGCCACCGGCCAAGCCTTTGTCGGACCAGCAGATTACCGATCTCTTGCAGGCTCAGGGCCTGACGTTGGCGCGCCGTACAGTGGCCAAGTACCGGGAGGCGGAAGGTTTGGCACCGGCTTCACAGCGCAAGATGCGGGCAGCGGCGGGAGTCTAGGGCGACAGCCACAGCAGGCTCAAGATACTTGGCAAGACCTTGGAAACAATAAAAAAAACAGGGCCTGCATACACGCATGAACAGGCCCTGCAAAAGCAAAGTTAGCGCCTGCCATCCAGACGGAGTCACTGGATCGCAGGGTTATTGTTGGTCTATTTAGAATTTCATGGTGGCCGAAGCCAGGAAGGTACGTGGTGAGCCTTGGCCATTGCTTAAAGGCACGACCCAGTAGGCTTTATTGCCTACGTTTTCCAGGCTGGCGCGCAAGGTCACTTCCTTGCCGGCAAAACGTGTTTTGTAGCGCATGCCCAGGTCATAAGTGGTCACGCCCGGCATGTAGTAACTGTTGCTGGCGTTGGCATATTGCTTGGACTGGGTGTGCAGATTGGCATTTAAGGTCAGGCCTTGAACAAAGGGGGTGTCCCATTCAATCCCGGCCTTGGCAACCCAGCGGGACAGGCCAACGGCGCTACGCCCTTCGGTATCCGGGTTGCTGGCCTTGCGGATTTTAGGATCCAGGTAGGCGATACCGCCAGTCAGACGCCAGTTCTTGGCAATCTGGCCAAACACCTGTACTTCCACGCCTCGGTTGCGCTGACGACCGTCGTAGCTCAAGTTGGGCTTGCCATTGAAGCGCTCATTGCTCTCGTAGCTATTGGGCTGGGTAATGTCGAACAGGGCGGCGGTCAGTGCGTAGTCGCCACTGTCGTACTTCATCCCGATCTCGTATTGGCGTGTTTTCTGGGGGGCGAAGACTTGACCTTCGTTGGCGTAGTCGTCGCCCACAATCATGCCCTGGGTTAGACCTTCGGCATAGTTGGCGTACAGCATCCAGTCGTCCTGCAGTTGCCAGACACCGGCAATAGTGGGTGTCTGGGCGTTCTTGCGGTAATTATCGCTCTTGCCGCTTTTATCCTTGGTGCTGACCCATTGCTGGCGCAGACCCAGGGTCAACTGATATTTGCCGTCTGCAAAAGACAGGGTATCGGCCAGCGCCGCACTGTACAGATAGCTGACTTTAGGCGCACTTAGCCCATTCATGGGGACATAAGGGCGTGCCGGGTAGTCCGGATCATAGATATTGATGGTCTCGGACCAGCCCTTGATGGAGGTGTTGTCGCTGCGTGAGCTTTTACGATTCCAGTCCAGCCCGGCGCTGATGGTGTGCTGCACCGAGCCGGTGTCAAAGCTGTAGAACAGGCCGGTATTGGCAGCCAGGTTGTAGCCAGTATTGTTGCGCCGAGTCGCGGCCAGCTTCAGGTCCCCTTGCTCGTTCAGCAAGGTGCTGCCCTTGGTGTTGTAGTTGTTCATCTCGGACTTGCTGTAACCCGCCGAACCGTACAGGGCCAGCTTGTCGCTGGCAGCCCAGTCTGCACGGATCAGCGCCGTGGTTTCACGCGTCAGGCCGGCAGCCCAAGGGACACCCAACAAGACATCGCCTTTGGGAGGCGTAGGCAGTGGGTTCTTGTCCAGACCCTTGGCCAGACGCACACCCCGATTCAGGCCGGAAATGTACTCTTCCAGGTGATACAGGTCGGCGGACAACTTGAGCGATCCCAGACGGTAGTCCGCTCCCAGCGAGATCAGTTTGTCGCGATTGGTACGGTGATCCACCACGCCCTCGCCGTCCTTGAACACGCCGTTCAAGCGCAGGCCCAGCTCATTGGATTGACCGAAACGGCGGCCCAGATCCAGATGCGTCCCGAATTGGGAGGGCTGGATGTAGGACAGGGTAACGTTGCTAATAGGATCGTCCGTGGCGCGCTTGGTCACCAGATTGATCGAGCCACCCACATCATTGCTGGCATTCATGCCGTTCAGAACGGCAGAGGGGCCTTTGAGAATTTCTAAACGCTCTGCGATGGCCATCACGCGGCGGCCACTGGTCAAGCCTTGCAAACCATTTAGAGACACGTCACCGGCACGGAAACCCCGTATATACAAAGTGTCTTTCCCACCTGTTCCACCTGCACCGGGTGTCTGCACGGAAGGGTCGTTCTTGCTGATCAGAATGCGTAGTTCCTGGCCTTGCAGATCCTCGATGTAGTCGCTGGTGTAGTTGATGGTGCTAAAGGGGGTGTTCATGACATCCCGGTTTCCCAGCAAACCCAGATTGCCGCCGGTAGCGACATGATTGCCTTCGTACGCAGGCGGCAAATCAATGTATTCGCTGGCTTTGACTTCAATAGTGGACAAAGACGTAACCGGGGGAGCATCGGAGGATTGTGCCCAACTGCTGCCCGCACTGAGCAGGCTCAGGCCAACAAGATAAGAAATACGCATGAATTTGTAATCTAAATATAAATGATTCTCATTAATGTTTCATTTGTAGCATCTGCTTGTAGGGGGTTCAAGCAGTTAGGTGGCTTTGTGATATAAAAACGACCCTAATAAACTTAAGGGTATAAGGAGACGATGCAGTCGATTTTGCTCCGAAATCGCGCCGGAATTAGGGTTTCAGGGGGATTTTTGAGCAAAATCGTGGCACGTCTGACTCGACGGTGGGAATGCGTCCCGTGGAGCAATTTTGGCAAAACAGGCGATGTTTGCTTGGCAAGGGGAAGGCAGAGGAGCGGTGATGACTCCCGGCTATAAGGGAGCGGCTCAAGAAATTGTTTTATTTTTGGCCTGAACTGGCTTGAGCTGTGTTTCGATACTTGTCGACTGCGACTGCGACTGCGACTGCGACTGCGACTGCGACTGCGACTGCGACTGCGACTGCGACTGCGACTGCGACTGCGACTGCGACTGCGACTGCCAGGGCGGAGGCAGGTAGGCAGCGTTGGAAGTCCCCTTCCGCGACTGCCCCCTTTATCTATCGTCCTTAGCTAAATAACCAGGGTTCCTGTTCCCGGCGTTCCTGTTCGTAAGCCTGGATCTGATCCATTTTCTGTTCCGTCACGCTAATGTCGTCCAGCGCCAGCAGCAGGCGGTGGCGACGTTCTGGTTCCACCTGAAAACGGATGTGCTGGTCGGGACCGATCACCATGCAGGCTTGCAGATCCACCGTCCATTCACCCCACGGATTGTGCGTGACAGCAGTGAATAAGGCATCAATCTGCTCTGTGGTCAGTTGTATGGGCAACATGCCGTTTTTAAAGCAGTTATTGCGGAAGATGTCGGCAAATGAAGGGGCGATCAGCACCGCAATGCCCAAATCCTTCAGTGCCCAGACCGCGTGTTCACGGCTGGACCCGCAGCCAAAATTCTCGCGTCCCAGCAGAATTCGTGCCCCTTGTGCGCTGGGCTGATGCAGACAAAAACTGTTGATCGGCTCACGCTCGGCCAGCGGTTTGCCAGGGTAGCCAATATCGGCGTAACGCCAGTTGTCGAAGGCATATTGCCCAAAGCCGGTACGCGACAAGGAGGTCATGTACTGCTTGGGCAAGATCGCGTCGGTATCCACATTGGCGCGGTCCAGCGCAATCAGGCGCGAGCGCACGGAAGTAAAAGCTGTGTTCATACGGCGTCCCAGTGGCGGATATCGACAAGATGGCCTGCAATTGCGGCGGCAGCAGCCATGGCGGGGCTCATCAGGTGTGTGCGTCCCAAGGCGCCCTGCCTGCCCTCGAAGTTACGGTTGGAGGTGGAGGCGCAGCGCTCACCCGGATTCAGACGGTCTTCGTTCATGCCCAGGCACATGGAGCAGCCCGGCTCGCGCCATTCAAAACCGGCTTGCGTGAATACCTGGTCCAAGCCTTCCTGCTCGGCCTGACGGCGTACCAGTCCCGAGCCGGGGACCACCAAGGCTTGCCGCACCGTGCTGGCTACTCGCTTGCCTTTGACCATGGCCGCAGCGCTACGCAGGTCTTCAATGCGAGCGTTGGTACAGGAACCAATAAACACCCGGTCTACGGCGATGCCTGCCAGCGGTTGGCCGGCCTGCAAATCCATATATTTCAAGGCGCGTTGAACATCAGCCTGTTTACCCGTGGCGGCTGCTAATGGATCAGGCACAAGCTGGTCGATGGCCGCCGCCATATCGGGGGACGTGCCCCAGGTCACGGTGGGGGCGACTTGTGCGGCGTCGATTTGCAGGTGCTGATCGTATTGGCAACCCTCATCGCTGATCAGCGTGCGCCAGTATTGTTCCGCCTTGTCCCATGCCTGTCCTTTCGGTGCCAAGGGACGGCCGCGCACATAGTCCAGGGTCTTGTCGTCCACGGCGACCAAGCCAATACGGGCACCCGCTTCGATCGCCATATTGCACAAGGTCATGCGCCCTTCCATGGACAAGGCCCGGATGGCCGGACCGGTAAATTCAATGGCGCAGTCCCGCCCGCCGTCCGTGCCCATGTGGGCAATGATGTGCAGGATCAGATCCTTGGCGGTGCTGGTGGCAGGCAGTTCGCCTTGCACGTCGATTTGCAGGCTGCGCATGCGCTTTGCGGCCAGGCACTGCGTGGCCAGAACATGCTCCACCTCGGAGGTGCCAATGCCAAACGCCAAGGCGGCAAACGCGCCATGTGTGCTGGTGTGGGAATCGCCAGCCACAATGCTGGAACCGGGCAAGGTCATGCCTTGTTCGGGTCCGATCACGTGGATGATGCCTTGGCGCTCGTCATCCAGCCCAAAGTAGCGCAGGCCAAACTCCCGGCTATTGATTTCCATCTGGTCGATCTGCGCTTGGGCCAACGGATCTTCCAGACGCTGATTGCGGCGGCGGGTGGGCACGTTGTGGTCCACCGTCGTCAGCGCGGTGTCGGGGCGACGCACCGAGCGTCCGGCCAAGCGCAAACTCTCGAAGGCTTGCGGACTGGTGACTTCGTACAACAACTGACGGTCTATGTAGATCAGATCATGCTCATTGTCTACCGCCGCAACGCGATGTGTATCCCAGAGCTTTTGAAACAGGGTACGGGCTGTGTTCATGGTTGGCACACTTTCAAGGCATAGGCCGGCCCGGCTTTGTGCAGGCGACTTTGAATAGGCTCTTGCGTCAGAGCCGCGATTTCTTCGGCTAAAGGCTGGAGCGCTTCCAGATTCAAGCCTGTGTCCACGCCGCTGATCTGGAACATATGCGCCAGATCTTCCAGGCTGGCATTGCCGCTGGCACCAGGGGCATAAGGGCAACCGCCCAAACCGGCCAAAGCCGCATCGAAACGACGCCCGCCTTCACGGTACGCCGCCCAGGCATTGGCCAGTGCCAGCCCGCGGGTGTCATGAAAATGGCCGGTGACGCCCTGCTCGCCATACAAACTCAAGGCGGCTTGGGTCAGGCGCTCTACCTCCACAGGTGAACCCATGCCAGTGGTATCGCACAGGCTGATGGAACTGGCTCCCATGCGCTGCACTTGTTGCATCAAGGCAATCACGTGTGCGGGGGCGACGGGGCCGGTAAAGGGGCAGCCAAAAGCGGTGGACAGAGATACGTTGACCGGCGTCTTGCCTGCTGCCTCCAGTACCTGCTCCAACTGGACCAGCGATTGTGTAATGTTCATGCGCAGGTTGGCCTGGTTATGCGCTTCAGAGGCTGAAAACACAAAATTCAGCTCGTTCATACGGGCTGCCAAGGCGCGCTGTGCCCCGCGCAGGTTGGGGACCAGCGCGGTGTAGCAGACCTGAGGGGCGCGTGTAGTCAGGCTGGCCAGCTCATCGGCATCTGCCAGGGATGGAATGGCTTTGGGTGAAGTAAAGGACGTCAACTCGATCTTGCGCACGCCGCATTGAGGCAGCGCTTGTGCGATACGCAGCTTGTCCGGCGTAGGCACCCAGCGTGGCACGATTTGCAGGCCGTCCCGCAAGGTGACGTCGGTGATCAATACGGTACTCATTCCACGATTCCTTGTTCACGCAGGGCTTGGCGGCGCTCCGGGCTGATGCCTAGTTCTTCCAGGATGCTATCGGTGTGTTCGCCCAACTCTGGCCCCAACCATTGGGTGGCACCGGGGCTGCGGCTAAGCTTGGGCACAATGCCGGGGATGGTCAGTTCCTGGCCGTCTTGCAGCGTGTGTGTTTCCAGCATGCCGCGAGCCTGGTAGTGCGGGTCATCCAGAATGTCGGCGGCGGTGTAGATACTGCCGCTGGGAACTTCAGCCTGATCCAGCACGCCCAGTATCTCTTCCAGGCTGCGGCCGCCGGTCCAGTCGCCAATGGTCTGGTCCAGCATGGCGCTGTGTTCCACACGTCCGGCGTTGTCGGACAAGCGCGGATCGTGGGCCAGATCGGGACGGTCCATGGCCTGCATCAAACGGATGAAGATGGCATCGCTGTTGGCGGCAATCACCACCCATTTACCATCGCCGGTGGGGTAGGTGTTGGACGGGGCGATACCGGGCAAGCTGGCTCCAGTGCGTTCGCGTTGATGGCCGTTCAGTTGATAGTCTGGAATCAGGCTTTCCATGATGGCAAAGACGGATTCATACAAGGCCACATCAATCATTTGGCCTTGTCCCCCTTCCTGGCGCAGATGGTGCATGGCCAGCAGCGCGCCTATGGTGCCGTACAGTGAAGCCAGCGTATCGCCCAGGCTGACACCGGCTCGTACGGGGGGGCGATCCGGATAGCCGGTGCCATATCGCAGGCCACCCATACATTCTGCGATGGCTGCAAAGCCAGGGCGGCGGTGATAAGGGCCGTCCTGCCCATAGCCGGAGACGCGCACCATGATCAGGCGCGGGTTCAGTGCATGCAGTGTTTCCCAGCCCAGGCCCCAGTGCTCCAGCACACCAGGGCGGAAATTTTCAATGACAATATCGCTTTGTAAAGCCAGTTCACGGGCAATTTCCTGGCCTTCGGGCTGGCGCAGATCCAGCGCAATGGAACGCTTGTTGCGGCTTTGCACACGCCACCACAGCGAGGTGTCCTTATGCAACTGCCGCCAGCGGCGCAGCGGATCGCCCTTGCCGGGCGGTTCGATCTTGATGACATCGGCCCCGAATTGGGCCAGCAAGCTACCGGCATAAGGGCCGGCAATCAGCGAACCCAGCTCCAGGACTTTGATCCCTTTGAGCGGTGATTCGGTAATGTTTTTCTTATCCATATCTGTTTCCTCCAGTTATTGATTCTGGGATAGAAATGGAAAGTGGAAAAGCAGTTATATATTATGCTGCCATCGTAAAAAACGTGGATGGAAATAAATAAAAACCCGCATGGCGCGGGTTTTTGTTTTTAAAGTGTTCTAGGTAGCCAAAGAATGATTTCTGGAAATATCGTCAAGATGATAATCGCCACAATTTCCAGGGCGACAAAGGGCAGCGCGCCACGTGTAATCTGCTGCAATGAGATCTGCGGAGCAATACCTTTGATGACGTATAAATTCAATCCCACCGGCGGTGTAATGACGGCCATTTCGCAGGCAATAATCATGACGATGCCAAACCACAATGGGTCGTAGCCCAGAGCAATAATAACGGGTAGTACAACGGGGGTGGTAATTAGAATAAGAGAGACAATATCCAGAAACATGCCGATCAAAATAAGAAACAGCAGAATGAATATTAAAATTACCCACGATGGCTGAGACGAGGCGGTAATCAGCGCAACCAGTTTTTGCGGAATCATCAGACGCGTCATGATGTAGCCAAACAGCAGTGCTGCGGCCAGAATCAGCAAAATCATGCCGCTGGTGACGGCTGTGGAGCGCAATATTTGCAGTGCAGTGCGCCAGTTCATCTCGCCATAGGCCATGGCGATCAGAAAGGCTCCCGTTGCGCCGATGCCAGCGGCTTCGGTGGGGGTGGCAATACCCAGATAGATCGTGCCCAGAACCAGCAAAATCAGCAGTGCGGCAGCCCAGATATCTTTCAGGGCACCGAGCTTTTGCGCCCAAGTTACCGTTTCGGCATTGCGAGGGGCAGCTTCGGGGCGGAAGATGGCAATGAACACGACATACATGACCATCATGACAGTTACCATCAGGGCCGGCAGCAAGGCACCAATGAACAACTTGCCGATGGATTGGTCCGCCATTTCGCCATACAGCACAAAGCCGATGCTGGGAGGAATCAGCAAGGCCAGTGCACCGGCGGCAGCAATGGTGCCACCAGACAGGCTAGGTGAGTAGCCACGCTTGAGCATTTCAGGAATGGCAAAGCGGCCAATGGTGGCGGCACCGGCCACACTGACCCCGCTCATGGCACCGAACACAGCCGAGCTGCCTATGCTGGCCACTGCCAAACCACCGGGCAAACGGTTCAACCAAAGGTAAAACAACTGATAGAGCTTGCCGCCGATACTGGTTCGCGCAATGACTTCGCCCATCAAGATAAATAGCGGGATGGCGATCAGGGAATAGCTGGCCATGCCACGGTGCAAGGTGGCGGGGATGACGTCCAGACCGGCCAGTCCGGACTTCATTAAAATGCCGGAAATACTGGCAACACCCAGTGCGGCGAAGATGGGGGTGCCGATGACCATCAGGATGGCAAAGCAAGCCATCATCAGGCTGAAGATGAGCATGGAATCCATGTCAGAACTCCTTGATGCTGTCGTTGGATTCCACGCGGTTCGGAATGAACAATTGGCGCAGGGCAGCCAGGCCCAGCAAAGTACCACCCAGCGGAATCATGCCGTACGCCATCCACAGGGGGAAACGCAGCATGGACGATGAGCGGTAGTTGCGGGCAAGGGCCGTTTCCACTACCGAAATACCGGCCCATAGCAGCACCAAGCAGAAAAACAGAATGCACAGTTGCGACACGCAGGAGGCCAGGCGCTGGCCGCGTGGAGAAAACTTCTGATGGAAAGCCTCCACGCTGACGTGGCGGTTTTCCAGATGGACCCAGCCTATGGACAGCCAGGAGCAGATCAGCAGCAAATAGACACATATTTCAGTGATATAGATGCTGGGACTGTTAAAGACATAGCGAGCGATAACGCCGTAGGTGCAGGCAAGCATCAATGCAGCCAGCGCGATTTCGGCTACAAAAATGGCGACTCGGTTGCTGCCATGCGCAAAGGCACCCAGGAAATGAGTAAGTGAATTCATGGTGTCTCCACACGAGGGCTGCACGCCAGCACTTCATACTGGCGTGCATTCACGCGTGATCAGGGCTGGCGGGTTTTCTCGATCAGGTCCAGGTAGGCAGGACCGTTATCAACCTGCTTGCTCCACTCGTCAATAGCGGGACGGGTCAGTTTGCGCATCTCGTCCAGTTGTGCAGGTTCAATGCGGTTGATGGTTACACCGGCTTGTTGGTAGCGCGTCAGAGCCTGGTCTACAAAGGCGTTAACACGTTCAAACTGCTCTTGGTCCCGTTGGTGAGCGGCCTTGCGGATGATCTCTTGCAGATCAGGTGGCAGGGACTCCCACTTTTTACGGTTGATGGTCAGCACGGACACGTCGATACCAAAGTTGGCGATGGAAAGGTACTTGGCGACTTCGTACAGATTGCGGCCAATACCGGTCAGCAATGGGCGTGGGGTCGCGTCGATTACACCGCGGTCAAAGGCCAGGTATAGCTCGGAAGACGGCATACCGGTAGGCGAGCCGCCCAGCAATTGCAGTGCGCGTGCGTCCATGGAGCTGGTCGAGGCCCAGACTTTACCCTTGGCATCAGCGGCCGAATTGATGGGGGACTTGCGGCTGTAGAACTCGTACGGATCCCAGGGAGCCAGGCCCAGCACAACGGCATCGTGCGTGTCGCGCAGCTCCTGCTCGGCACCTAGCTTGAACAGGCCCTGGTCCAGGGCGCGCTTTAGGTGAGCCGTGCTGTCAAACAGAAATGGCAGGGTGAAAATGTTCAGCGCAGGTATGGTACCGCTGGGGTAGGTGCTGGTCATGTTGATGATGTCCACGTCACCACGCGACAGGGCAGGCAGTTCCTCGTAGCCGTCAAACAACTGGCCGGAATGGAACACATTGATCTTGATGCGGCCCTGGCTTTCTTTTTCTACGTTCTGAACGAAGTTCTCGATGGGTTTCCAGGCGTATTCGTAAGCCGGTGGCAGGTAGGTTGAAAAGGTCAGCTCGACTTCTTGGGCGTGCGCAGGCGAGATGCCCAGCGTCAGGGTGCAGGCGGCCAGAGCCGCTGTCAGGGCTTTTTTCATGAATGTCTCCTGTGGTTTCTTTTTTTGTGTGGCGTTAAAGCGTGTGTAAATGGGCGATCAAGTTGGCCGAGGGCAGTACTTCGGCGTATTTGCTGGCCATATCGACCAGATTGCTGCGGTGTTGGGCTGGTGAGCGGTCAGCTACCGCATCTTCAGCCACGAACGGGGCAAATCCTGATTGCAGGCTGTCTACCACGCTGGCACGCACGCAACCGCTGGTGGTGGCGCCGGTCACAATCAGCATGTCGCAGCCTTGATGGGCCAGCAAGGCGGGCAGTGGCGTGCCATAAAAGGCGGAGGCCTGGGTCTTGTACAGGATGATGTCTTGTGCAGGGTCGTAATCGAGCCGTGGATCCAGCTCACAGGCCGAGGAGCCGCGCAGCAGGCAGCGCAATGACGAAGCCTTGGTCAGCCACAGATTGGCGTCGGCCAGATGAGCTTCGTAGCCAATGATGGTGAAAATAACGCGGCCCTTGCCACGCATGGCGCCGATCAAGGCATTGGTTTGCTCGATCTGGCTGTCGCAGTTTGATGCCAGTGGTGTCAGACCAGGCTCTGTAAAACCGCGTTGAAAGTCGATAACGACCAAAGCTGGCTGTTGCCCCAAGGGCAGGGTGCCGTCAAACCCCCCTTTCAGATTGTCGCTGTCGCGCATTTGTTCTCCCTTTACTATTTTTCCCCGATTTAAATAATCAGGTTCCGTATTATTTGTGTAGTCTGTCATCGCTAATGACGTGAGTACAGCGTCAAAATACGATGGTGCTATCGCAATTTATGATGGTAAGGCGCTTGTCGATTCGCCTCTCCTAGGATGGAATACCGGCTTATGAACATCGATCCCAAATCTTTGCGACTATTTTTGTTGGTGCTGGAACGCGGCACCATCTCGGGGGCGGCCGAGCAGTTTCACATTGCGCCTGCGGCAGTCAGCAAGCGCCTTAGCGATCTGGAGCAGCAATTAGGCGCGGCTTTGATCGAGCGTAGCAATAAAGGTGTGTATCCGACCGCAGCAGGTAAATCGCTGGCCGCCATGGCTCAGCGTTTGCTCGATGATATGGACGCCATGGGGGCCTTGATGCGTGACTTTGCCGGAGGGGCTACCGGCAATGTGCGGATTGCGGCGAACCTGTCCTCCATCACGCAATTTCTGCCGCAGGCCCTAAGCTCTTTTATGGCGCGTCATCCTAAAGTGCGGGTGTCGTTGGAGGAGCGGATCAGTGCCGGAGTCGCGCAGGCGGTGGCTGACAATAATGCGGATCTGGGTGTGTTGATTCGAGGCGTAGGTAGTGCTGAGGTGGAGTACTACGACTACCGTCAGGACCAGTTGGTTTTGCTGGTGTCGGCGAATCATCCATTGGCTGGACGGAACGAGCTGGCCTTTAGTGAAACGCTGGATTTTGACTATGTCGGGATGCATACCGGCAGTCACCCCAATCTTTTGCTGTTACGTGCTGCCAGCGAGCTGGAGCGTACCTGGCGTTGCCGTGTACAGGTAACCAGCTATGATGCCCAATGCCGCATGATTGAGGCCGGTCTTGGCATTGGTGTGCTGCCGCGCTCTGTGGCGCAATCCTATGTGCAAAGCCTGGGCCTGGTGATGTGTGTGATCAAGGAACCTTGGACGGCTCGTCGTGTCGCCTTGTGTGTGCGTAGCCGTTATAGCTTGTCGCCCGCTGCGCGCTTGTTGATGGACCACTTGTTGCAGAATTGATGCGTTTGTCGGTGTTGGGCCAGCCTGCAAAGGCAGGCGGAAAGCGCTTCTTGGATATATGTTGGCGTGATAGCTTTCTTAATGAGAATGACTCTTGATATTTTTATGTTTCTTGATAATAATAGTTCTCATGTTTATCTGCATATGTAACGCGATCACCGAGCGTCAAGTACAAGAAGCTGTACGTGGCGGCGCTTCCAGCCTGGCAGACCTGCAAGGTCAGCTTGGCGTGGCGTCTTGCTGTGGCTGCTGCGCCGAGACTGCTCAGGATTATTTGCCCGGCGGGCGCTATGCCAATCAAAGCATGATTGCTAGCCTTGAAACCGCCCGGGTGGATTACGCTGCCAACGACAGCCTGATCCCTGCCCCTGAGTTCGGCCGCCTTGTTTGTCGCGCCTAAGCGCGTGTTTTTGATCAGGATTTCACATTCCCGCTGTTGCTAGTGGGAATGATTGTTATTGTTCCTGCTACTAACCCAAAAGTGCAACGCTTTCTGGGTGCTTCTTTGTTTTTTAAGCCATTGCCCATGCGTGCATGGTAGCCTGTCACATTCACCCCCCACTGTGTTTTTGCCTATATCGCGCTTGTGTGCGATCACTGGCGGAAGTAGCGTTTGTGGGGGCTCGGCGGCTCCTTGGGGGGAGCGCCGTCAGATTTACAGGAGAACAGCATGTTTGGCGATAAAGTGGTAATTCAGCATCTGAACAAGCAGCTAAAGAACGAACTAACAGCAATCAATCAATACTTCTTGCACGCTCGCATGTTGAACCATTGGGGCTTTAACAAGCTGGGCAAACATGAGTATGACGAGTCCATCGGCGAGATGAAGCACGCCGATATGCTGATCGAACGTATCTTTATGTTGGACGGCCTGCCCAACCTGCAGGACATGCACAAGATCATGATCGGTGAGAACGTGCCTGAACTGCTGGGCTGTGACTTGAAGCTGGAACAGGCTGCCCGTCAGACGGTGGTGGAAGCGATTGAGTACTGTGAGTCCACCCGCGATTATGTCTCGCGTGATTTGTTTTTGAAGATTTTGGACGATACCGAAGAACACATCGATTGGCTGGGTACACAGCTGGAGCTAATCGAAAAAGTGGGACTGCAGAACTACCTGCAATCACAGATGGGCGATCACGGCGAGTAAGCTTGCTGGTTGCTCAGACAATAAAAAGCACCCGTTCTCTAACGGGTGCTTTTTTATTTTCCCTGCCATTCGCAGTGCGCGGCCTTGGACGTGAAGTGCTTAAGGGTAAAGGGTGGTAGTGGTCAAAAAAACGCGGCTGTTTCTTTAGAAGGATTTTTTTGGACAGCCAGGAACCTTGCCCCATGCATCGTTTGGACCGCAATATTTATTCCGGGCGTCCCAGGAGCAACTTGGGCGATCAAAAAATCCTTTTTGGCTACAGGCATTTAACTCTTGCTGCAGTTGTGCCTGCCAGGCGCCGCCATTGTTGCTGGCCACTTGAATATCTTGTGGTGGTGGTGGCGGTGGTGTGCCGACATCGACCGGCTGAATGGGCTCGGTGCCACCCAGATTCACGCGGGCAATTCCTTGCAACTCCCGGTTCTGCTCAGCCATGGCGATTTGTATCGCCTGCTCCAGCGAAATGGAGGTTGTGGCCAAAGCAATGGGAGGCTGCTCTTCAGTAAGGGTAGACGTGTCGATTTCCCAAGCAATCGGCGTTGGGGCTTGTGGCACGCCTAAGCGACCGTTGATCAAGGGTTGTGGCGGCTGGGCGGTAAAGGGCTTGCCATCGGCATCGAGCGTAGGCAGATCGGACGGATCAGGCGTACTGACCACCATAGACTTCTCTGGGCCGTGCGCGATGAGCCAGTTCCCCAGTTCCAGGCCGCCCCACACTGAGGCACCTGCGGCCAGCAGCAAGACAGCAATGATAAAACGCCAGGGCATAAGCGATGTCTCGGTTTTGAGTCAGGAGCGATCCGATGGGTCGGATGCGCGTTATTAAAAGAAAAGAGCCGTCATTGTAGCGAAATGTCGGCCCTGTTCTTGTGACAGAATTAGACGGCATCCCCGAAAACGTGTCCACCGTGTTCACGTAATGCGTGAAATTCAATGCCTGGATTGAGCTCCTGAGCCACACGCAGTTGCGCAGGCGATGTTGCTAAAAAGGCAATGGCCTCGACCACGTCATAGGCAATATTGCCGGCGTTGGTCTCGATAAACTTCTTCATGTCTTTAGGGTCTTTGGCGGTGACCCAACGAGCCAGGTTAAAGCGGCTGGACGATAGGCGTGCTTCCACACCGTATTCGGTTTTCAGGCGGTGTGCCACCACTTCAAACTGCAGTTGGCCGACAGCACCCAGGAGCATCATGCCGCCTGCCATATGGGGACGGAACACCTGAATGGCGCCCTCTTCACCCAGTTGGGTCAGGCCGGTACGCAACTGTTTAGTGCGCAAAGGATCTTTGACCTCAATGGACTGGAACAGTTCAGGGGCAAAGAACGGCAAGCCGGTGAACTGCAGGTTTTCGCCTTCAGTCAGCACGTCGCCCAATTGCAGGATGCCGTGATTGGGGACACCGATGATGTCACCGGCAAAGGCATCGTCCAGCAGTTCACGACGTTGCGACAGGAAGGACACCACGTTGTTGGGGCGAATTTCCTTGCCAGTACGTGACACTTTCAGTTTCATGCCGCGCTTGAAATGGCCCGAGCTGACGCGCACAAAGGCCACGCGGTCACGGTGGGCGGGGTCCATATTGGCTTGTACCTTGAACACCACACCACTGAACTTGGGTTCGTCGGGCTGCACTTCGCGCTGCAAGGCGGCGCGTGGACCTGGAGAAGGGGCCAGGTCAACCAGCGCGTCCAGCACTTCCTGCACACCAAAGTTATTGATGGCCGAGCCAAAGAAAACAGGCGTTTGCTGGCCAGCCAGGAACATTTCCAGGTCGAACTCTGGGGCGGCGGCGTTGAGCAGCTCAATCTCTTCCTGTGCCTTTTCAAAGGGTTCGCCAAAACGCTCGGCAATCACGGGGTTGTCCAGGCCGGGGATGATTTCATCCTGGCCATGGCGTTCCTGACCGGGTTTGAACACACGCATATGATTGGCGCGCAGATTGAACACACCGCCAAAGCGACGTGCCATCCCGATAGGCCAGGAAAAAGGCACTACTTCCATACCCAGGTGCGACTCAATTTCCGACAGCACATCCAGCGGCTCTTGAACTTCGCGGTCCAGCTTGTTCACAAAGGTGATGATGGGCGTATTGCGAGCCCGGCACACTTGCAAGAGGCGGATGGTCTGCGGTTCCACACCGTTGGCCGCGTCAATCACCATCAAGGCGGCGTCCACAGCGGTCAGCACACGGTAGGTATCTTCCGAGAAGTCCTGGTGACCAGGGGTGTCGAGCAAGTTGATCACGCAGTCGCGGTACTCCATCTGCATGACCGAGGAGGCCACCGAAATACCACGTTGTTTTTCAATTTCCATCCAGTCCGAAGAGGCGTGGCGGCTGGCTTTACGGGCCTTGACGCTCCCTGCAATCTGAATCGCACCTGCGAACAGCAGCAGTTTTTCAGTCAGTGTGGTCTTACCCGCGTCAGGGTGCGAAATGATGGCAAAGGTGCGGCGTTTCTTGACTTCAGAGCGTATGTCACCGGACGACATTGAAAATCCTTGTGGCAGCGCCAGTCTGGCGCGTGGAAAACAGTGAGCGAATTATCCGTAAAGCAGGGCTTGGGGGCAAGTTGATGCGTGCACAAGGCTAACGCGACACGCCGGCCAATACCGTCCCTGCCAAGATAAATAGCGAACCGAATACGCGGTTCAGCAGCCGTACGTGGCTGGCCTGACGGAGCAAATGCAACATGCGTGCGGCCAGCGAGGTGTAGCAACCCATGGCCACCAGATCCGTAAAGCACAGGGTCATGGCGATCAGCAGGTATTGCAGTGGCATGGGCCGATTCAAGTCCAGAAACTGGGGCATGATGGCCAGCAGAAATATCAGCCCCTTGGGGTTGGTGATATTGATCAGACAACCACGAAGCAATAGATCACGAATGCGAAAATCGCTGGGTGCCTGGCCTGTGACCTGCACCGGCATGGCGTCAGTGCGTAATTGCTTCCAGCCCAGATAAATCAGGTACGCCGCGCCCAGCCACTTAAGCGTGGTGAACGCCAGTTCCGAGCGCGCCAGGACTTGTCCAAGCCCCAGGCTGATGATGAATATCTGGATCATGATTCCGATATTCAGGCCAATCGCCATCCAATACCCACGTTTGAAGCCGTATTTCAGGCCCGAGGACATGGAGGAGATCGCGCCGGGACCGGGTGAGAAGGAAATGACCCAGGAAGCCGCGAAAAAGGCGAGCCAGGTGCTCAGTGCCATGGTGTGCTCGGTTCAAAGGCGGGCGCTGTGCCCGCCTTTGGCAGGCACAGCCCCTTTTGCAGGGTTTAGGCTTTGGCTTGGGCGGCGCTGCGGTTGCTGCGGTTCGGGCCACGGCTGTCCTGACGACCACCAGGGCGGCCTTGACCGGCACGGGCAGCACCACCACCTGCACCACCAGGAGCGGCGCTGCGACGTGGACGGTTGTCATTGCCAGGACGGCGTGGACGGCTTTCGCCATTACCACCACGGCCTTCAGGCGAGCGAGCCTGACCACCACCGCCACCCGAACGGCGAGCACCTGCTGGAGCACGAGCACCAGGGCCAGGAGCGCTGTGGAAACGGCGCTCTGCGTAGGTGTCTTCCTTGGCTTCTTCAGCCAGAGCAGCACGCGAGGGAGGCGTCCAGCCTTCCACCACGATGCGCTCGATAGGATTGCGGGTCATGCGCTCGATCTGCTTGAGCAAACGCATTTCGCTGCGATCGACCAGCGACAGGGCCACGCCTTCGCTACCGGCACGGCCAGTACGGCCAATACGGTGAACGTAATCTTCAGGCACGTTAGGCAGTTCGAAGTTCACCACGTAAGGCAGTTGATCAATGTCCAGACCACGTGCGGCGATGTCGGTGGCAACCAGCACCACAACCTTGCCGTTCTTGAAGCCGGCCAGCGCACGGGTACGAGCCGCCTGGCTCTTGTTGCCGTGCAGGGCTTCAGCCGCCATACCGTCTTTGGACAGTTTTTCGGCCAAACGGTTGGCGCCGTGCTTGGTGCGGCAGAACACCAGCACCTGGTTCCAACTGCTTTCGCGGATGATGTGGCTTAGCAGGTCACGTTTGTGTGCCTGGTCAGCCAGAATCACTTGCTGGGTAATCAGTTCATTGGTGGTGTTGCGAGCAGCAACAGCCACTTCGACCGGGTTGTTCAGCGAGCTGCGGGCCAGCTCACGGATTTCGTCCGAGAAGGTAGCCGAGAACAGCAGGGTCTGACGCTCAACGGGCATCAGGCTGATGATCTTGCGAATGTCGCGGATAAAGCCCATGTCCAGCATGCGGTCGGCTTCGTCCAGCACCAGAATTTCCACGCCAGTCAGGTCTACCGTGCGTTGACGCACGTGATCCAGCAAACGGCCAGGGGTCGCGACCAGAATGTCCAGTGGCTTGCGCAGGGCATGGAACTGGGGGTTGATGTTCACGCCACCAAACATGACCATCGAGCGCAGACGGGTGTGCTGGCTGTACAAACGTACCGATTCTTCAACCTGGGCGGCCAGTTCACGGGTAGGAGCCAGGATCAGCGCACGTGGGCGGCCTGGTTTACGATTTTGCTGAGGGTTGTTCAGCAGACGGTGCAAGATAGGCAGGGTAAAGCCTGCGGTCTTGCCAGTGCCGGTTTGAGCAGCGGCCAACAGGTCACCACCTTCAATGACCTTAGGGATAGCCTGGGCCTGAATAGGGGTGGGGTGGGTATAGCCTGCGTCGGTTACAGCACGCAACAGAGGTTCTGCCAGCTCAAGAGAGGCAAAAGTGATTTGAGAGTCCAAGAATTTTCCAGTGACTAGCCCAAAAGCCCTCTTTGGGGCCCTACCAATCCAGGCTAAGGTATTTTGTTTATGGCGACGATGCCACGGCAGGGGCAAGAACGCCGCCTGCTGCAAGAGGCGCAGTGATTGGTGCGCTGCGCAATCAGCCATTATAGCGTGAAATCAGTAAAAATCCTCATTGACCATCTTGTATCATTTTGAGTGGTCGCGTTAAAACAACCTGTTTCAAGCATCAAAGGTCAGGCTTGCTGCGTAGCCGGATTTGACAGAAATTGTTAAGCGCCATCATAGACGCACTTGTTATGCGGCGGGACGCGGTTTACGCTGGGCGTGCACGCACTGCCGGGCTCGGTTTGGCAGGTGCCCGAGCGAATGGGTTAGAACCCTTTTTTGTTGTTTATCTGCTTATTTTTGCAGGAAAAAATCATGACATCATGGATACGATGGGTCTTTATCAGCAGTGTAGCGGTCTTGCTCTCTGGTTGTGGGTATAACGAGATCCAGCGCCTGGACGAGCAGGTCAAGGCTGCTTGGTCGCAAACCTTGAATCAATACGAGCGCCGGGCCGAACTGGTGCCCAAACTGGTCAGCTCGGTCAATGCCTATATGGTTAACGAGCGCGCGGTGCTCACCCAAGTCACTGAGGCTCGCGCCAAGGTCGGCACGATTCAGATGAAAGTGGATGATCTGGACAACCCCGAAGTCATGGCGCGTTTCCAGCAAGCCCAGAACCAGTTGTCCTCGGCCTTGTCGCGTTTGATTGCCGTCTCGGAAAACTACCCACAACTGAAAAGCGACGGCCTGTTCCGTGATTTGATGACACAGCTTGAAGGCACGGAAAACCGTATCGCTACCGAGCGTGGCCGTTATGTACAGGCTGTGCAGGAATACAACCTGTTCATTCGTCAGTTCCCTACCCTGATTACCGCCAAGCTATTTGGTTACAAGGTCAAGGAAAACTACGGTGTGGATCGTCAAAGCGAGATCACGCGGGATCCCGAGGTCAAGTTTGATATCCCTGCGACCCCTGCTCCTGCCGGGTCTTGATTAATTCTGGAGGTGGCACCATGAGCGTGCACGATCTTGCACGGACTGCTGGGCCTGGGTCTGCACGTTCTGGCAGGCTGGTCTGGGTTTGTGGCTGGTTGATGGCACTGCTGTTCTTGTGCTGGCCCTGGGCACAAGCGCATGCCAAACCCGAGCCTATTCCCGCCATTGCGGGTTGGGTGACCGATACCACGGGCACCTTGAGTCCGGATCAAAAAGACGCCCTGAACCAGCAGCTCAAGGCGGTGGAGCAGGAAAAAGGCGCACAGGTGGTCATTTTGATGGTGCCCACCACGGGCGACGAAACCATCGAGCAATACGCCTTGCGTGTTTTTGATCAGTGGGAAATTGGCCGCAAAAAAGTGGATGACGGCATCTTGCTGCTGGTGGCCAAGGACGATCGCCGCATGCGTATCCAGACCGGCTACGGCTTGGAAGGCGCAGTGACCGATTTGCAGGCTGGCCGCATCATTCGCGAACAGATGACGCCTCGTTTTATGGAAGGCAATTTCTACGCTGGTATTCAGGCTGCTGCCGATAGTCTGGTGGGCTTGGTCAATGGTGAAGAGCTTCCCCCTCCCCCTAAGGATGCGCCTGTTACTTCGTCAGGTGAAGAAGGCGTGTTCTGGGAGCCTTTGCTGGCTGTGGGGGCAATTGTGTTTTTTGCCTCTCCCTTGTTTGCTGCTTTTGCCGCAGGCGTCTTTACCCTGATTGTCTCGGGCAGTATTGGCTTGGCCTTGTTGGCTGCTGTTGTGGGCGCTGGATTGAGCCTGATTGGCCGACTCTTTGGTGCGGGCGGTAAGTCCAGTTCCGGGCGTGCCTCGCGCCGTGGTGGCGTCATTGGAGGGTTGGGCGGTTATTCTTCCGGTGGCTTTGGTGGAAATGGTAGCAGTGGCGGGGGCTTCGGTGGTTTTGGCGGAGGCAGCGGCGGCGGTGGTGGCGGTAGCGGAGGCGGTGGCGCTTCCGGTAGTTGGTAAGGCCACAGGGGAGCGATATGAGTGTGAATTGGAAAGAACTCTCGGGCTGGGCGTCGGTGCAAGGTCAGTGGCTGCGCCGTCGTTATTTCAATGCTGAAATGCTGGGCCATCTGGCTGAACAGATCCGAAAA
This sequence comes from Alcaligenes sp. MMA, assembly GCF_020907215.1. Classification (NCBI taxonomy): domain Bacteria; kingdom Pseudomonadati; phylum Pseudomonadota; class Betaproteobacteria; order Burkholderiales; family Alcaligenaceae; genus Alcaligenes; species Alcaligenes sp. MMA. Next base: position 89,277 of record NZ_JAJJPP010000004.1, on the reverse strand, counting down.
GGTGAAGAGGATCATAGCGGTGAGCTGGTCGTCGCCATTGAAGCCGTTTTGCCCGCCCATGAAGCCGACAGCGCCCAACGTGCTCTGGAGGTTTTTGGCCGTTTGCGTGTCTGGGATACGCCTTTGAATTCTGGCGTTTTGCTGTACCTGGCCTTGGGCCAACGCCGTATCCATATCATTGCGGACCGGGGTATCCAGGCCGATCCGGCGCAATGGGAACAGATATGTCGGCAACTGGAGAAAGATCTGGCCTCGCGCGAGTATTTGTCCGGCTTGCTGGGGGCGGTCAGTGCCATCGAAGCTGTCTTGCAAAAAGGTGCCCCGACGCAGACTCCGGGTGCGGCGGGCAATGCTTTGCCTGACGAACCGGTACTCCTTTAAGTGGTGGCCAGTGCCATGAAACCGTCTGAATCCGTCGGCTCCTGGCAGCAGCAAACTCTGGTGGAAGCCATACGTTTGCGCGAAACCCTGTGGGGCCCTATTGAGGACCTGTCTGAATCGCGCCGTGCGCGGGCGGCGGGTGGTTCATTTGCTCAACGTGTATCGGCACGCGCTTTGGCTCTGGCGCGGCGCGATGGGCTGGAACAAGCCTGGACGCGTTGGTGGCGTATGGCCCGCCTCCTGCTGATCGCCATGGCGGTGCTGGCTTTGTTGGCAGGCGCCGGGACCGCTGCAGGAGCACTGGGCGATGGCAGTCGAGCCGTGAATGTATTGACGGCCTTGGGGGCTTTGCTGGGTTTGCACGCGCTGACCTTTATTTTCTGGCTGTTCAGCTTGTTCTGGTCCGGCAAAAGCGCTGGCACGGGCAGTTGGGCCAGTGATGCCTGGTGGTGGCTAAGTCGCCGCTTCGTCAAAGGCGATGCCAGTCTGGTACCCCAGGCTTTTGCCGCCGTACTGGCACGCCGAGGTAGCCAGTCCTGGCTAGCGGGTCTGATCAGCCATAGCTTGTGGGTGCTGGCCTTTTTGTCGGCCTTGAGCACCCTGCTGTTATTGCTGGCTTCGCGCCGCTATCACTTCAATTGGGAAACCACGCTTTTGACGCCAGATAGCTTTGTCTGGCTGGTTGAAGGCCTGGGTGCCCTGCCGTCCTTATTGGGCTTTGCCCAGCCCGATACCTTCACCATACGTAGCAGCGATGGTCTGCAAGTGCTGGATGCCCAGGCTCAGGCCCTGTGGTCCAGTTGGCTGTTGGGCGCGGTGGTCACCTATGGTTTGCTGCCTCGTGTGCTGGCCTTGGCCTGGAGCCTGTGGCAATGGCGTAAACATACGGCTCGCTTGAGTCTGGACGACAGCCTGCCGGGCCTGGCAGAGTTGCGTCCGCGCTTGATGCCAGCCAGCGAACCGACGGGCGTGGATGAATTGGCATCGCCCGACAGGGTGGCTCGCATTCAAAGTCAGCCCAGCACGCCTTTGACCGCTAATGCGCTGTGCGTGGTGGGGCTGGAGTTGCCGCCAGAACATAGCTGGCCACCTGCTTTCGTGCAGACACAGATGCAGGACTTGGGCCGGGTGGATTCGCGCGCTGAGCGCCTGGAGATTCTGGGGCGCTTGCAGTCGGCCAGTCCTCGCCATTTGTTGATGGTATGTGATGCCGCCCAGACGCCGGACCGTGGTGTGGTGGCAACGCTGGTTGAATGGGCACAGTTGGCCCAGCAATCCGATGTGGTGTTGCTGGACGACGCCTTGGCCGACCCGGACCAGACGCGCCGTCGCAGTTGGCATGAGCGCTTGGTGGCGGCAGGCTTTGCGCCTGGGCAGATTCACGATCAATGGCCAGACTTGTCTACGAAGGAGCCATCATGAGTGCTGCGGCTTTGACGCTGGCGGTGGTGGGTCACACCAATACGGGTAAAACCTCTTTGCTGCGTACCCTGACGCGGGATACGGAGTTTGGGCAGGTCAGCAATAGCCCTGGCACTACACGGCATGTGGAAGGAGCCAGACTAACGGTGGACGGCGAGGCCCTGGTGGAGCTGTTCGACACCCCCGGCCTGGAAGACAGCATGGCCTTGCTGGACTTTATGGATCAGCTCAGCCAGCCCGGTGAACGTATTGATGGACCGGAACGGATACGTCGTTTTCTGGAGTCCCCGGCGGCACAGGGCCGTTTCGAGCAGGAGGCCCGTGTGCTGCGCAAGTTGCAATCTTGCGATGCAGGTTTGTATGTGGTGGATGCGCGCGATCCTGTCTTGAGCAAGCATAAGGACGAGCTGACTTTGCTGGCCTATAGCGGGCGGCCTTTGTTGCCTGTGCTCAATTTCGTGCGTAGTCCGCAGGCGCGGGTACAGGAATGGCGCAGTGCGTTGGCACGTCTGGGGCTGCATGCCTTGGCGGAGTTCGATACGGTGGCACCGGCTTTGGATGGCGAGGCTTTACTGTACGACAAGCTTGCCGTTCTGCTGGAGACGCAGGCCGGAGTGTTGCAGCAGTTGAAAGTGGATTTGGCGCAGCAGGCGGTATTGCGGCGTCGAGACGCGATGCGGCTGCTGGCAGAATTGCTGGTGGATGTGGCGGCCTGGCGGGTCAGTACACCCTCGGACAAGGAGGCCATGGAACTGGCCGCGCAGCAGTTAAAGGAGCCGGTCTTGGCGCGCGAGGCCAAGAGTGTGCAGGCTTTGCTCAAGCGCTACAGCTTTGGCCGTCAGGATGTGGTGGCGGACCTGCTGCATTTTGACGGTGGTCGTTGGGGCATGGACTTGTTTGATCCCCAGGCCTTGAAGGAGTTTGGCGTGCAGTTGGGCAAGGGTGTGGCTGCCGGTGCCATGGCCGGCGCGACGCTGGATGTGATGACGGGCGGTCTGAGCTTAGGAACCGGGACGGTTCTGGGCGCCTTGGCAGGTGGTTTGTGGCAAGGCGCGGACAAATGGGGCCAGCGTTTGATGGGCAAGTTGCGGGGCGAGACTGAGCTTAGCGTGGATGATGCCGTCTTGCGTTTGCTGGCGGTGCGGCAGCTAAGCTTGATGGCGGCTTTGGAGCGACGCGGCCATGCCGCACAGACGCCGATTCGCCTGGGCGAGATTGATGCCGAGAATTTCGATCAGGCCTTGCAGCGGGAGTTGAATGTCTGGCGGGCACAAGGTCTGCCGGAGGAGCTGGCACAGGCACGGATTCATCCGGCCTGGTCGACTTTGCGAGCGGACTATGCGCCGGACTCACGGCGCGAAGCGTGTGTGCAGGGGTTGGTGCAGCGTCTGCTGGGGGCGCGCAATGCGCCTGGCGCTAATACTGTCGGGCGGCCGCAGGGATAGCCAGTCACGGCTTATTGCTTGTCTTCTTTCACTACGTGCGCGTAACAAACCGGCGAACTGGGTTCATTGCCGTCGTGTAGGCGATCCTCTTTGGCCAAAGCCTCGATCACAGCCTGTTTCAGCACCGTCAGATAGGAGGTTTGCGGGTCGTGGGTGGCGGTTAGCAATTGCAGCTCGCCTTGGCGGGCCAGTTTCATCAGGGGAAACAAGGCGTCGGGGTCGTGCTGCAGTTGTTCTTGATAGCGGTGCTGGAATTGCTCGGGGGAGATGGCGCCGCTATGAAAATTTTTGCGCAATTCGCTTGCCGGGCTGGCCTCGTGCAGCCACTGGATGTCGCCCAACTCGTCTTTGCTCAGACCGCGTGGCCAGAGACGGTCTGTGAGTACACGGGCCGCTTTGCCGGCAGGCTCATGGATGGCGTCGTAAATGCGACTTAAGGTGATCGTGTAGGGCATGACTGGCTCCGGGAGCGTCAGGCTTTGTGTGTTCAGGCGCTGGCGGTCAATGACACAGCGTCTGTTTTTTCTGTGAGTCAGGGTCGCGATAGCTACAGGTATCAGTGAATCGCGCCTTATGCAGACTGGCAGCCTTCCAGTAGTGTGTGGCCGTGGGGATGCTGCGGATTGCCAATCACATTAGCTGCAAGGCTGCGGTTTTGTATTTATACGGCGTTTTACGCTTTTTTGCTGACCAGTCCGTAGACAAAGAGGACGATGATGGCACCTACGATGGAGCCGATCCAGCCTGCGCCTTGCCCTGGCACGTACCAGCCCATGGCTTGTCCCAGATAACCTGCCACAAAGGCACCGACAATACCCAGGATGGTTGTCATTATCCATCCCATTTTTTGGTCGCCGGGCATGATGGCTCGTGCCAGCAAACCTACGATAAAGCCCACAATAATCATGGAGATAATACCCATCGTGCTACTCCTGTGCTGTGTGTCGGTCTGGGGTTCGGACCGCTCCGCTTATATTAGGTATGGAGTTTTTAGGCGTCTATCGTTTTGCGTTTTGGAAACAGAGAAAAACGTCAGGTTTTGTAAATGAAGGGCTTGTAATCCACTTCGTTATGTCGGGTGATTGTTGCCTGCATCTGGCTCGGCTTAATCCAGTAAGGCGGGTTTGCGTTTTTGTACCCACTGCGTGGCCTGCTCATATGCGTAGGGCAGTGACAGGGGGCTTTGCGTTTGGCAATCTAGCCCGACAGGGTCTGCGTATTGGCCATGATGATGTCTCGGGCCATACCCCGGTCGGGGGAGGTTGTTGCGAAGGCTTGGCGCTCTAAAGAAGGGGGCCTGCCTGCCAGCGACAGCAAGCCGGTGGTTGTTAAAACGTGGTGGCGCGTACCCGGCTGTGTCGGGGAAACAGCCATGGTTGTCTCCGGTGTTTTTATAGGCTTTCCAAGCGGTCGAGCATATTCTATGCAGGTACAATGCGCGGCTCAAACGCCAAAAAATCATCAAGTTGATGCGGTCTGTGCATAAGCCGGTTCAAGCGTCAGCAAGGGGACAAGCATGGGCTTTCGCAAGCTGCGGCATTTTGTGGCCGTTTGCGAACACGGTACGTTTGTCAGGTCGCACGCAATTGCCGGCCTTGGATATTGTTTATGATCTGGCGCGCCGTCTTTGCAGGGCTTAGGCTAAACGTCCTTTTTCTCGATCCGTCTTGTTTGGGGGTTTGCTGATGACGATTCCCTTGCCTACGCTGGACCTGCAGTCGCTTGATGCCGATCACGTTTTGCGCGCATTTATCGGTTGGTGGCCGGACGTACAAACCCGTGCCTGGCTGGCTGAACAGGCGCTGCAGGCGCATGCGATTTACGGCGGGCGCATGATGCAGCCCGATCACTTTCACTTAACACTGGCATTTCTGGATGGTAGCCGCGTGTCTGATCTGCAGACCTTGGCGACACAGATGGCGCAATGGCCGGTGCCGCAGATCAAGATGGACCTGACAATGCGTGATGTGTTTGAGAAACCGCGAGTGGTGTGGGCTGGGCCGGACGCGTCGCAAAGCCAGGCATTGACGGCCTTGCAGCAGTGGCACGAAGAGATTTGGGCCAAACTGATTGCCTTGGGCTGGACCCGGCAACCACGTCTTTTTCGTCCGCATGTCTCCTTGCTGCGCCATGCTCAGATTGCTGCTGGTCAGCCGCATGGCCATGCTTTGCCTATGCAGGCTTTTGTGGGGGATGGTGTGGGCCTGATTGTCTCTGTTCCTGGTGAACAGCGCAGTCAGTATCATCTGGCTGCCATGATCAAGCCCGAAAGGACAGGTGCATGAATATCCGCTTTTTGGAAACCTTTATCTGGATCGCTCGCTTGGGCAGTTTTCGTGCAGCCGCGAACAAGCAGCATTTGACGCAAGCGGCTGTTTCAGGGCGGATTGCGGCCCTGGAAAGTGAGTTTCAGAAAACCCTGTTTGAGCGCGGTCATCGTGATCTGCGCCTGACCCCGGCAGGACGCAAGCTGATGCAGTATGCCGAGCAGATGCTGGGTATGGAGCACGATTTGCGCGAGGCCCTGGCAGGCTCCAGCCGTTTAAGCGGCCGTATGCGCCTGGGTGTGGTCGAATCCATTGTGCATACCTGGTTCAAGGATTTGATTCGTCAGTTGCATGCCCTCTACCCCGAACTGGAAATAGAGCTGACCGCCGAATCCACCTTGCGCCTGCATGACTTGCTCAAGCGCGGCACCATTGATGTGGCCTTGCAGACCGACCCCATCATGGGGGATGGCATACGCAACCTGCCAATGGGCTCCATGCGCATGGGCTGGGTGTGCATGGCTGATGAATCCATGCCGGTACGTAGCGGCTTGCAGGAACTGGTGCAGCGTTGGCCTTTGGTGACGTTTCCCCGTGGCTCCCAGCCGCATCTGGCCTTGGTGCAATTGCTCGAACCCTTGCCGGTGGATCAGGCACGGATTCACTATGTCTCTTCGATTGCCGCCAGCACGCAATTGATTGAAGCTCAACCTTGCATTGCGACTTTGCCTTTGGCGGCAGTCAGCCGTCAGTTGGACAGTGGGCTGTATCAGGAGATTGTGTGTGAGCATGCCTTGCCCGACTTGCGCCTGGTCGCCAGTTGGCGGCCTGACCCTTTAACGCAGACCGCCCAGGCAGTGATTGGCGTGGCGCTGGAGCGCATGCATCATTTTGCGGCCGAGCATCCTGGACTGGCTTTACCCCCGCCAGACACGCGTGTCTTTGCCATTTAGCCTTTGAGGGTTTTCCCCTTGACTGTGCCTGTGTACGGATTGTCACCTTGCTTGATAATCTAGATACTGCGCCATTCGCTTTGTCTGATCGCTTTTTCTTATCGACCCAGGTGGAAATAAAACATTTGGACTCTGCTTAGAAGCCGTTGGACACTCCCACAAAGAGTGTGCAATAACCTTTTTGGGGAGGCTTTCGTGTCTGCTACTTTTCGTACTGATCGTGATGCACCGGGGGAACTGTTTATCTGGACGGATATCGCCCCTGAGCATGAGCAGGATTTCAATCAATGGTATGAGCGCGAGCACATGGCTGAACGCGCGGCCATACCGGGTTTTCAATGGTCGCGTCGTTATGTGCGCCATGGTGCCGGGCGCAAGTATCTGGCTTTGTATCGCACGCAGTCCTTGCGTGTTTTTGGGACGGCGGAATATAAAAAAGCCTTTGAGCAGCAAACGGACTGGTCTAATACCAATTTTGCCCGTATGAGCAATACCCAGCGCCGCGTAATGGCGGTGTCGTTGCTCGGTGGTGCTGGCACAGGTGCTGTTGTGTTGCTGGTACGTCTGCCAGAAGCGGCTCAGCGACAAGCGTTGGCACGTCAATGTGCCGCCTATCTGGAACAGACCGATGGCCTGCTGGCCTTGCGCGTACTGACACCTGATCCGGAGCTCTCTACCCCTTTACCGTCCGAGGATGTACAACAGCGCAGCCTGGACCCTTACCTGGTGGCTGATCTGACCACCCTTGACGCCGCTCGTATCCTGGCTGCCCGCTTGCAGCAGGATTTAGGGGTGGCAACAAACGATGTATCCGAGTTTTCTTTGCTGTGGGATCTGCAGTCACGGGATCTGAATGCGGGCCGCTCATAAGGCGGTCATCACCTCAATTCTTGGGAGAAGCGACATCATGATTAAAAAACTACTTTCCATTGCCTGCGTCTTTGCGTTGGCAGGCACTGCTCAGGCCGCGACCAACTGGAACATGAGTACCGAGCAGCCCGATAGCAATTTCCTGACGCAAAATGCGCGCGAGTTCGCGGCGGATATCAAAGCGGCGACCAATGGCGAATTGAATATCAATGTGCAGTCGAACTCGGTGCTGCTCAAGCGCCCCGAGGTCAAGCGTGGCGTCCAGCAAGGCGTGGTGCAGGCTGGTGAAATGCTGGTGGCGGCCATCGGTAATGAAGATCCCCTGTTTGAAGTCGATAGCGTGCCCTTGCTGGCTTCGTCGTTCGATGAGTCAGAAAAGCTCTGGAAAGCCACACGTCCCTTCCTGGCAGAGCGCCTGGACAAGCAAGGCATCATTCTGGTGTATGGCTCGCCTTGGCCACCGCAGGGGATTTACACCAAAAACCCCGTGGAACAACTGTCTGACCTGGAAGGAGTGCGTTTCCGTGCTTATAGCCCGGCAACCAGTCGTTTGGTCTCCTTGATGGGGGCCGTGCCGACCACTGTGCAAACGCCCGAAGTCCCTCAGGCTTTTTCCACCGGCATTATCGATGCCATGCTGACCTCGCCCGCCACGGGTGTGGACTCGCAGGCCTGGGACTATGTGAAGTACTACTACGATGCCCAGGTGTTTATTCCACAAAGCTTTGTGATCATTAACAAGCGTGCCTTTCAGCGTCTGCCCGAGAATGTTCAGAAAGCGGTTCTGGAAGCGGGTGAACGCGCCGAACAACGCGGTTGGGCCATGTCGCGCGAGCAAACGTCCAAACTGACCCAGACCATGGCCGATAAGGGCATGGTGGTAGGCCAGTTAAGCGAAAAGTTGGCCGGCGAGATGCGGGCGATCGGCCAGACCATGACCGAAGAGTGGTTGAAGAAAGCCGGTGCCGACGGTCAGAAGCTGCTTGATACCTACCGTCAGCCCTAAACAAGGAGTGCGTCCATGATTGTGCTCGAGCGTATGGCCAGAGTATGCGGCGCACTGGCCGCACTCTTTCTATGTTTGATCGGGGTGGTGGTGACGGCGCAGATCGTGGCGCGCCTGTTCTCTACGCAAATCCCCGCGTCGGATGATTTTGCTGGCTGGTTTATGGCAGCGTCGATTTTTCTGGCGCTGCCCTACGCCATGTTGCATGGCGACCATATCCGGGTGTCCTTGTTGCTGCAGGTGATCCCGGAGCGTTTGCGACGCCCTTATGAACTAGTGGCAACGCTGATCGGGCTTGTGCTGGCTGCCTGGTGTACCTGGGAGACGGCCCACTTTGTCTATGAGTCCTTTATCTACAAGGAAGTGGCGCAAGGCATGGTGGCAGTGCCGCTGTGGATTCCCCAATTGGGGATGCCCATTGGTCTGGGCTTGCTGACCTTGATGTTGTTGCGGCGCTTGCTGCGCGTGGTTCAAGGTCAAGAATTGGAGGCGACTGAGCATGGCTGATTTATCTCAGGCAATTGTGCTGTTTGTTGTTCTGCTTGCCTTGCTGGCCAGTGGCGTGTGGGTGGCGCTGGTTCTGATCGCTTGCGGTATCTTGTCTATTTTTCTGTATGCCGATGCGCCTGCAGGCATTATTTTCGCGACCAAGGCGTGGGACTCCTCGGCCAGTTGGGCCTTGACGGCCTTGCCCCTGTTTATCTGGATGGGGGAGATTCTGTATCGCACCCGCCTGGCCGAAGACATGTTCAGTGGACTGGGGCCGTGGGTACAGCGTTTGCCGGGCCGTCTGTTACACGTCAACACCTTGGGTTGCGGTATTTTTGCGGCGGTCAGCGGTTCGTCGGCGGCTACGGCGGCCACGATAGGCCGTATTTCCTTGCCTGAACTGAAGGCGCGTGGCTACGACGACAGGATCAGTATCGGTTCGCTGGCCGGTGCCGGGACCTTGGGCCTGCTGATTCCGCCTTCCATTGTGATGATTGTGTATGCGGTGGCCGCACAAGTTTCCATCATTCGACTGTTTGTGGCGGGTGTGCTGCCAGGCCTTTTGCTGATGTGTCTGTTTTCGGCCTACATCGCTTTTTGGTCTATCCGCCATCCGGATCGTGTGCCCTCGGCAACCGAGCAACTAAGCCTGAGGGAGAAGGTACGACGCTTGCGCTTGCTGTTGCCGGTCGTTTTGCTGATCATTGCGGTGATCGGGTCGATTTACGGGGGCATTGCCACGGCGACTGAAGCGGCTGTGCTGGGTGTCATTGGTTCTTTGGTGATTGCCGCTTTTGGTCGTTCCCTGAGCTGGAATACCTTTACCGCCAGTTTGCTGGGTGCGGCGCGCACCTCGTGCATGATTTCCTTCATTCTGATCGGCGCCGCTTATTTGACCAGTGCCATGAGCTTTACTGGCCTGCCTGCAAATCTGGCGGCCTGGATTGGCTCTTTGGGCCTGAACCAATACGCCCTGATTGCTGTATTGACGGTGTTCTTTGTGATTTTGGGCGCCTTTCTGGATGGTATTTCCATTGTGGTGCTGACCACTTCGGTCTTGCTGCCTGCGGTGATTGCCGCCGGTATTGATCCCATCTGGTTCGGTGTTTATCTGATCCTGACCGTGGAAATGGCCCAGATTACCCCGCCTATTGGTTTTAACTTGTTTGTGATCCAGAGCATTACCGGGCGCAATCTGTTCGAGCTGGTACGCATGGCGCTCCCGTTTTTTCTGCTGCTGGTTCTGGCGACCGTCCTGGTGACGATATTCCCGCAAATTGTCCTGGTCTTGCCTAACGCCATGTAAGGGAGGCGGAAGATGGCACTTGCTTATGTGATCTTGGGTTCGCAACGCTACAAAGTAGAGCGCGCCTGGACTCAGGCTGATATCAGCGGCATCACCAGTGTGGCGGTGCTGACAGACGGGCGTATCGCTGCCTTGCTGCGTCGTCCGGCCTGTGTCTTGGTACTGGCACCGGATGGTCAGGTGTCAGCGCGCTGGTCTTTGGAGGACATGCTGTGCCCGCACCATATCAGTGCCCGTCCGCAAGGCGGGGTACTGGTGACGGATCTGGATGGACATCAGGTCCTGGCTTTGGGCCCCCAAGGCCATGAGCAATGGCGTTTGGGCACGCCTGGACAGCCCTGTTGGCAAGAGCCGTTCAACCATCCCACGCACGCCGTTGAATGTGGTGATGGCGGCTTGTGGGTAAGTGATGGCTACGGCAATACCGTGGTGCATCGCTTTGATCCGCAGCGCCAATGGCTGGCTGCGTTGGGGGCGCCTGGCCCAGGCCCTTTGCAGTTCAGCACGCCTCATATGCTCGCGTGTGCTGCTGATGGTTCGATCTGGGTAGCCGACCGCGAAAACAACCGTGTCCAGCATCTGGATGTCCAAGGCCGTTATCTGGGTGAATTGCGCCCCCTGCACAAACCCATGGCGGTGGCTGTGCAAACTGACGGTTCGGTGTTGGTTAGCGATCAAACGGCCAGCTTGTCTTTGTTCGACCCGGATTCGGGCACATTAGTAGGACGTTGCCGGGTGCAAGGTGTCTACGGACACGGGCTGTCCGTCGGCTTGGACGGGCGTATTTATATAGCGGAAATGTTGCCGGATTGTTTGACTTGCTTACAGCCCGCTTAATTGTCCACAAAGCATGAAAAAGTAGTCGGCGCTATGGAAGCTGTCAGAGCAAATCCATTAGACTATGCGCATGAATACGTCCGTGCCTCTGTATGTTCGTACAGACTCCCCTGGTCAGCTGCAATTGCTAGGCGATTGGTCCTTGCGTCACTATGAAGCGCTGCAAAGTAGTTTGCGCTCGATAAGTGACAAGCAGGGCCGTTGGTCTTTGGATTTCAGCCAATTGAAGTCCCTGGACACAACAGGTGCTCAAGTCCTGTGCGAATGGCTGGGTGCCGAGCGTGTGCAAACGGCCTTGGACAGTGCTCAAGGCTTGTCCAAAGAGCGCCATCAATTATTGCAAACCGTTGCCAAGGCAATGAGCCGCATGGATGAGGAGCACGTGGCTGCGGCGCGTTGGGGGATGACGGATCTGCTCGAGCGCGTGGGCCTGTCCATGATCCACATCACGCGCAATATGCGTGAGCTTTTGGGTTTTATTGGCCTGACGCTGGAAACGCTGATCCTGAATATGCTGCGGCCCAGCCAGTGGCGCGTCACCTCGATTGTGGCGCAGTTGGAAGAGACCGCCTTTAACGCCGTACCTATTGTGGCCTTGCTGACGTTCCTGGTGGGGGCGGTGATCGCATTTCTGGGAGCGACGGTGCTGGCGGATTTTGGCGCCACCATTTACACCGTAAATCTGGTTGGTTTTTCCTTTTTGCGTGAGTTTGCGGTGCTGTTGACGGCCATCTTGATGGCAGGCCGCACCGCCAGTGCCTTTACCGCGCAGATCGGCTCCATGAAAGCGAACGAAGAAATTGATGCTTTACGCGCTCAGGGCTTGAATCCCATGCTGATTCTGGTCATTCCGCGCGTATTGGCCATGCTATTGGCTATGCCTATCTTGACCTTTGTGGGCATGGTGGCCGGGATCTTCGGCGGCGGCTTGGTCTGCGCCCTGATTCTGGATATCTCGCCCACCATGTTCATCAATATCTTCAATCAGGATATTGATTTGCGGCACTTTGTGCTGGGCATGGCCAAGGCTCCGATTTTTGCCTTTTTGATTGCCGTGATCGGTTGCCAGGAAGGCTTTAAAGTGACCGGCAGCGCCCAGTCCGTGGGGGAGCACACGACTTCAGCCGTGGTGCAGTCCATCTTCATCGTGATCTTGATTGATGCGCTGGCCGCGTTGTTCTTCATGGAGATGGGATGGTAGAGGCAGCCGCTCGTCCCATTATTCAAGTACGTGATCTGGACAATCGCTTTGGCGATCATGTCGTGCATGAGCATCTGGATATGGATGTGTATCCCGGCGAGATTGTGGGTGTGGTGGGTGGTTCCGGCACAGGCAAATCCGTGCTGCTGCGCTCCATTCTGGGACTGCGCCCACCCACCGGCGGCACGGTACGCATTTTTGATCAGGAAATCGGCACCCTGTCGCCCGAGGATCGTTCGCGGCTGGAGCGCCGTTTGGGCGTGCTGTTCCAGCAAGGCGCGTTGTTCTCCTCGCTGACGGTGGTGGAGAACATTGCCATGCCTCTGATCGAGCATATTGGCCTGTCTCGCGCTGCCGCTGAACATATTGCCGCCATGAAAATGGCCTTGGCAGGTTTACCGGCCAATGCGGCTACCAAATACCCAGCAGAATTGTCCGGTGGCATGATCAAGCGTGCTGCCCTGGCACGTGCGCTGGCGCTGGATCCGGAAATTCTGTTTCTGGATGAACCCACTGCCGGGCTGGACCCGGTGGGTGCGGGGGATTTTGACCAGCTTATTTTGACCTTGCGCGATGCGCTGGGATTGACCGTGTTTTTGGTGACACACGATCTGGATACGCTCTACACCATTTGTGATCGGGTGGCCGTGCTGGCGCAAAAGCGCGTGCTGGTCAACGACACACTGGCCCGCGTAGAGCAAGTTGATAACGACTGGATCCGGGAGTACTTCCACGGTCCACGGGGACGGGCCGCCCAACAGGCCCAAAACCGTCGTCAGGAGCATAATTAATGGAACCGCGTGCCCATCATGTATTGATCGGGGTCTTTACCTTGGTAGTGGCGGCGGCCGCTGTCCTGTTCTCGCTTTGGCTGGCCAAGTCGGGGCAAGATGCCGAGACCCGCGATTACGATATTGTCTTTCTGGAAGGTGTGCGTGGTCTGTCTCGTGGCAGCGCCGTGCAATACAACGGCTTGCGTGTCGGTGAAGTGCGCTTGCTGCGCCTGGACCCGAATGACTTGCAGCGTGTGCGAGCGCAAGTGGCGATTCAGGCTTCCATCCCGATTCATGAAGACACGCAAGCTCGCCTGGCACTGGCTGGTATCACCGGCCAGTCCGTGATCGAGCTTAGCGGCGGCACACCGAACAGCCCCTTGCTGGAAGCGCCCGACGATGGCCTGCCCATGATTGTGGCCTCGCCGTCTCCGCTGGCCCAATTGATGGCAGGTGGCGAGGAGCTGATGACGCAAATTTCCAAGTTGCTCGATAACGCCAATACGTTCCTGTCGTCCGAGAACTCCCAATCCCTGTCGGCCAGTCTGCAAAAACTGGAAGTCTTGATGGGCCAGCTCTCGACCGCCAGCGAAGGCGTGCCAGCCTTGGTGAAGGAGCTGTCCCAGGCCAGCCAGCAAGCCACCACCTTGCTGTCTTCTACACAAGGTCTGGTAGACCGTCAGGGTACGCAGGCCATGAATGCCATCCAGAAATCCATGGAAGATTTCAGCCGTGCCACGCAAAGCTTGAACACGCTGCTGGAGCAGAATTCGGCAGCTATTGGCCGGGGCGCTCAGGGTTTGACCGAGATCGAACCGGCATTGCGAGAATTGCGTCAGGTGCTGGCCGGTTTCCGCGCCGTCACCTCCCGTCTGGAAGATAATCCGGCCGGCTATCTTTTGGGTCGCGACAAATTACAGGAGTTCACACCATGATGCCCACTGTTGTGCGTCGTTTTTTACAGGTGTCGCTAGTGGGTCTGGCTGCCCTGTCTGCCGCTTGTTCTGTTCTGCCTCAGGCGGAGTCCCTGACGTATTATCAGCTTCCGGCAACGGCCTTGAAGGCGCAGTCCGCACCTGCTTCGCATAGAAGTTTAATCATTCAGGTGAACCGGCCTCACGCCGAGCGCCTGCTGGCCAGTTCGCGCATCACGGTGCTGCCTCAAGGTAATGAGCTCAGCGCGTATAAAGGCGTACGTTGGGGTGACGATGCACCCGCCCTGTTGCGTAACCGTCTGGCCGATGGTTTACGTGATGCGGCTCAATTCCGGGCGGTGGTGCTGGATAGCGAATCCGTCATTGCTGATGTGGAGCTTGGCGGGACGCTGGGCGCCTTTCAGGTGGAGTATATCCAGGGCGTTCCACGGGTACGGATTCAGTTTGATGCTTTAGTGCGTGATCAGCGCTCGGGCCAGTTGATTCAGACCCGCCGCTTTGTCGCTCAACAAGAAGTTGACGGCACGGCCGTGCCACAGGTGGTTGAAGCATTTGGGCAGGCTACCGATGCCTTGTCCTTGCAAGTTAGCCAATGGTTAGCTTCTTTAACTGTTCAGGCCAATACGCTTTAATGACATGTACGAGTCACGTGATCAGCCCTTGATTTCGCGTTGGCAGTTTGCCAAGCGCCTGTTGGCGCATGCCTCGATCGGCATCGTGTTTGTGGTCTTTTCCCTGATGCTGGGGGCATTGGGCCATATGTGGTTTGAAGAGAACGTACATTGGCACGATGCGGCCTTGAATGCGGCCATGATGGTCGGTGGGTTGGGGCCGATGGCCTTGCCTGAAACATGGGCTGGCAAAGTGTTTTTTGCCATATATGGGGCGTATGTCAGCCTGGTGTTGGCCGCAGCGTTCGGGCTGATTATTGCGCCCGTGCTGCATAGAATTTTGCACACCTTCCATCTGGAAGACTAAGCAACAGAAAAAAGGCCCCATACTACGCCTTTCGGTTTGCTGCCGTCCGAGGGGGCTTTTTATTGGCAGCACCGAGTCTTAAGGCGGTCTGGCGGCAAATAAGGCGCTGTGTTTTGAGCAGTTCCAAAAGGTTGGATCTCCCTCTTTTGAAGAAACTGCTCAAAACACAGCGCCTTTTCTATTGTCTGGCTATGAATCAGCCTTGTACGCGTTCCTGCTCCAGCTTGGCGATCAACGTGGGTAATTCATCCATGCGGCGGAAGGTGTCACGCACACCAAGACGGCGCAAGTCCTCTTGCTTGTCGGGGACCGGGCAATAGCCCAAGACGGTGGCCCCGGCAGCCAAGCCAGCCGTTGCGCCCGTGACGCTGTCTTCCACAACCAGACATTCCTTGGGGTCGACACCCAAGCCATGCGCGGCGGCCAGATAGACATCCGGGTAGGGTTTGTTGCGGGGCGTCTCTGCACCGCTATAGATATGGGTGCCAAAGTAATCCAGCAGGCCAGTCTGGCCCAGTTGCAGTGCCAGCTTGCCGCGGTCGGCGCCGGACGCACAGGCAATCATGCCGGGCTTGTCGCGCAAGATCGCGTCCAGCGTGTCCTGAATACCGGGAATGGCCATGACTTCATTGCTCAGTGCATGGTTGCGGCGCATGCGAAAGGCCATTACCCATTCCATATCCAGATCTTTACCGGTCATCTTGCGCACGGTGGGTAGTTCGTCGGGCAGCGCTTTGCCAATGAACCAGTCATAGCATTGCTCGTAGGTCATGACCCAGCCTTCTTCTTGCAGCATGTCCCGCAGCACGCGAACCGTGATGGGTTCGCTGTCCACCAGCACACCGTCACAATCAAACAGCACAGCGGAAAATGTCATGAGTCATCCCTATTAAGCAATAAAACGTCAAGTTTGTGATGATACCGCAGGCTGCCCACCCACAGGATTGAGGTGCAATGAGGGGGCGCACCCTATGAAGCCCTTAGGGGGCTTAGTGAAAACCCCGACTCATAAATAATTGATTATTGATATATTTATATCTAAACTAAAATTTCATTACACACATTTCTGCGGAACTTCCGTCATGGTGCATAAAACAACTCGAGTAGTGGCAGCAGCCTTGCTGGCATTGGGAATGGCTGGCGCTCAGGCAGCGGAAGTTACGCTGAAAGCGGTATCTGTCTTTACGATGGACACCTTCTTTACCAAGCGCTTCAAGCAGTTCGTTGACAAGGTCAACGCAGAAGGCAAGGGGTTGGTGCAGATCAATGTCATTGGCGGCCCAGAGGCCATTCCGCCTTTCGAGGTCGGCAATGCGCTGCGTTCTGGCGTGATTGATTTCGCCAATACCACCGCCGTCTTTCATGCCAATCTGGTGCCAGAGGCACTGGCCTTGACGCTGACAGAAAAACCCATGAGCGAGCTGCGCCAGAACGGCGGCTACGAGCTGATGGACAAGATTCACCGCGAGAAAGCCAACATCACTTGGCTGGCTCGTACGACGGACGGTTTGCAATACCACATCTACACCAACAAGCCCGTGACCTCGGCTGACCTGTCGGGCTTCAAGCTGCGCGGTGTGCCGGTGTACCTGTCCTTCTTTCGCGAAATTGGCGCAACCCCGCTGCAGATTCCACCGGGCGAGGTCTACACCGCGCTGGAGCGTGGTGTCGTGGACGGCTATGGCTGGCCTTCTGTGGGCGTGATGGAAATGGGCTGGCATGAAAAGACCAAATACCGTGTAGAGCCAGGCTTCTACAACGTGGAAGTGGGTTTTTTCATGAACCAAAAGAGCTGGGAAAAACTGGACGAAGACCAGAAAGCCTTCATGCGCAAGCAGATCGAGTGGATGGAGTCGCAGAACGTGACTGAACACCAGATGGCAATCGAAGAAAAAGCGGCGACCGAACAAGCCGGTGTGCAAGCGCTGGTACTGGAACCTGAGGCCGCTCGTGCCTTGCGCACCAAAGCCTACGAAGCAGGCTGGGCCGGTATCGACAAATCCAGTCCCAAATATGCGGCGCAATTGCGTGAATTGTTTGGTGGCTATCAGCCTTAAGCCAGTTTATTGATGATTTAGTTTGAGAGTGGACATTGTGCCCTTGGGGACAGTGTCCACTTTTTGATGGTGCCATATGGGTGGCTAGATGTCCGCCCTTTCAGTGACCTTGATCTGCGGAGAAGACGCGATGTCTGCTGCCACTGCCTCGGAAGGCTTGCCTTCCAACCCGACCTGGGGGCGTCCGTACGCCCTGTTAATGAATACTTGTGGCGCCGTCGCGGCCCTGACCTTTGGGCTGATGAGCCTGCTGGTGTGCGCGGATGTGGTGCTGCGCAACCTGGGCTACGACGCGCTGTCCACCAGCGTGGAAATAACCGAATACATGTTGATCATTGCCACCTTCGTGGCAGCACCGTGGGTGCTGTACCTGGGCGGCCATATTCGTATCGATGTGCTGTTTAACAACTTGCCCCTGCCCATGCAGCGTGGCCTGGACCTGCTCTCTAACCTGTTGGGGCTGACCGTCTGTGGCATTTTGGCCTGGCAATGCGCGGTCGTTGCCCTGGACTCGTACGAGCAAGGGGCCCTGGTCTTTAAAGCCCTGGTCTTTCCAGAATGGTGGCTGAATCTGCCTTTGTTGTTTGGTGCATCCATGTTGGCGCTGGAGTTTCTGCGCCGCCTGATTTCCCGTCCCGTTGAGCAAGGAGCCTGAACATGGAATGGCACATGGCATTGATCCTGTTGCTAGGATCGCTCTTTGTCTTGATGGCGATCGGCACACCCGTCGTTTTTGCCTTTCTGTCCGTCAACCTGTTGGGGGCTTGGCTGTTTCTGGGTGAAGCGGCAGGTTTGGCACAATGGGCGCGCAACACCACCGCCTCCATTGGCAGCTTTTCCTTAACCCCCATTCCTTTATTCGTCTTGATGGGCGAGGTGTTGTTTCACACCGGGCTGGCCTTCAAGGCCATTGACTCCATCGAGCGCATGATCTCGCGCGTGCCGGGCAAACTGTCTATCGTCAGTATCCTGGGGGGGACAACCTTTGCGACGTTGTCGGGCTCGTCCATTGCCAACACGGCCATGATGGGCGGCGTGATGCTGCCAGAAATGCTGCGTCGCGGTTATCACCCCACCATGGCCATGGGCCCCATCATGGCGGTAGGTGGTATTGCCATGCTGATCCCTCCTTCGGCTCTGGCCGTCATGCTGGGGAGTCTGGCTGGTATCTCCATCGAACGACTGTTGATCGGCGGTATCTTGCCGGGCATCTTGATGGCAGCCGGCTTCCTGGCCTACGTCGTGGTACGTAGCCGCCTGCGCCCACAGGATGCCCCCATGAGCGACGAAGATCCGGCCATTCGCCTGAAAGGTTGGGTCTTGTGGAAGCCCTTTGTGTTTAACGTCTTGCCATTGTTGGGTATTTTTGTTGCGGTCGTCGGCTCGATGCTGGTCGGTTGGGCATCGCCCACCGAGTCGGCTGCGATTGGTGTCGTGGCCTCGGTGCTGGCAACCATTGCCTACCGCGCTCTGACCCTGAAAGCCCTGTGGAAAAGCCTGATCGAAACCGCCAAAGTCTCGGTTGTGATTCTGTTCATTCTGGCTGCATCAACCACGTTTGCTCAATTGCTCAGCTTCTCTGGAGCCAGCGCAGGCTTTTTGGGCATGATCAAAGACTACAACCTGTCGCCCTTCGTGCTGGTGGTGTGCATGTTGCTGGTGCTGATAGTCATGGGCATGGTGTTGGATCAAATCTCCATGATGATGATTGCCTTGCCGTTTTTCATGCCTCTGGCTCTGGCTGCTGGCGTGGATACCGTCTGGCTGGGCGTGATGATTTTGATCGCACTGGAAATCGGCTTGCTGACGCCACCCTTTGGCCTGTTGCTGATAGTGATGCAAAGCGTGGCCCCTCCATCCATCCGTTTGCCTCAGATCTACAGTGCCGCCGTGCCCTTCCTGGTCATAGAAATCGGCATCCTGGCCCTGGTCCTGTTTGTCCCCTGGATTGCCGTGGGTCTGCCAGGCCTGATCGGCTAAGACCGAACAGTCCGCTGAAAAGAGGGGCAACAGCGATGTTGTCCCACACAGAAAACCGGAGTCTCGAACAGGCTTTCCGGGAAAAAACGAAAAACCTGAGTTCGGCAAACGCCGAACTCAGGTTTTTTTGTCGCCGGGCCGCCCCAAGACAAAAAGCACCCCCTTGGGGGGCAGCAAGCCAAAGGCGCGGCGAGGGGGCTTGTTTTGTCGCCGGGCCGCCCCAAGACAGAAAGCACCCCCTTGGGGGGGCAGCAAGCCAAAGGCGCGGCGAGGGGGCTTGTTTTGTCGCCGGGCCGCCCCAAGACAAAAAGCCCCCCCTCGGGGGGCAGCAAGCCAAAGGCGCGGCGAGGGTTTTTTTGTGCGCGATAGCATAGATCCGTTCTGGCCGTATCTCTGCCTGCTTAAAAGCGGTTGATGTGGGAGCCTTATTTCATTGCCAAGCCGCCTTTCAGTTTCTTGCAGACTTTTGGGGGGTGCGTGGGCTGGCTTCATGGGTTTGGGCCGTGCTAAACCAAGATAGTGTTGAGAGCCAAGGCAAGCCGTACGCCCGTTTTGAACCCGCTTGTCGTACGACCCAGTTGAACAAGGCAGACGCATAAGATCGCCGAGAGTTGTCATCCTGATTTTTCAAAAAAGTCAGTTAGACCGCCAGTGCTGGATAGCAAATATCTCGTTCGAGACGCAAACTGTGACCCTGGAAAACCCAATTAACGATCGCCCGATAAAAGATGCTGTGAGCTGATCGAGGGGCGGTGCCGGTGTGGGGGCGGATCAGGTGACTTGCCGCAGGCAGATCATTGCGTAGGGATGCAAGCACCTTGCTGTTCGAGTCCGGCGCTTGTGATTGGTCCGGCGGACCAATCACCGGACGAGTTCAAGGTGCGCCCGTAGCGATTATCTGACCAGGGCATCGGCGCGCAGCGCCGGCAAGTTGCCAGCCCCGACACCGGCACCGCCCCTCGATCAGCGTTTTATAGTCACCCTCTTTATCTCCGGGCAGTTGATGATCCTGACCTTTGGACGAGAGTGTCGGAAATTTTGTGTTCGGGCCTATGATTGCCGGTCAGTTGTTGACCCTGAGTTCTGAGCCATCATTTTTGTGCGCAAAAGCAGAGTGCAAAAGCCTAATTCCCAGCTAGCCAAGCATTAAAAACCAAACTCGCAAGAAAAAAGACTTTTATTTGCGCCCAGGCTCAGCATAAATCCCGCCATCCCGCAAAACCAAAGCGACCTTATCTCCCCGCTGCATGGTTTCATCCAGCACACGAGCAATCAACATTGGCCCCGCATCGCTGGCAACCGTTGCCAGCATATACCTCTCAGCCCCTTCACCAGAGGAGGCACTACGCGTCAGTTCCGTCACCATCCCAGACGAGCACTCCTCAGCCTCAAACTCATCCCCATGACACGTCGGACACAAGAACCGCTCTGGGAATACCCGATGATCACACTGCACACAACGAAACACAGAAGGACCCATCACAAGGCCTCCAAAACAAGAACTGTCGAACACATGCCATAGCGATACTCCACCATGCCGTAGCCCGTGACCAAACCATAACGGGCCTGCGCCACCTGACGCTCCCCAGCCTGAGCGCTTAACTGACGCATTACCTCCACCAAACCATGCAAGCTGCATGCCGCCCCGGCCTGCCCGGCCGACAACTGCCCGCCAGACGTATTCAAAGGCAGACGCCCCGTTGCAATCGACTCGTGAATAAACTGCTTTGCGTCATCCGCCTGAAAAAACCCCAAATCCTGCAACTGCGCTAGGACCATGACCGGGTAATCGTCATAAATACTGACGACATCCATCTGCGCCGGACTCAATCCCGATTCCGCCCATAAAACCGGAGCGAAAGTCGCCAAACCCGTGCTCAAACCATCGCCCTGCTGATCATCAATATTGTGAGCACTGCGTAACGCTTTCACCGTAATTGCTGGCTGATTGTGCGTCGCCGGATGATCCGCGCGCATCACAATCAAGGCATTGGCCCCATCTACCACCGGCACACAATCGAGCCGCGTCAAAGGATCGGCCACTTGAGGCGCATTCAAGTATTCATCCAGACTCATGGGGCTGCGATACACCGCAGCAGGATTCATGCTGGCCCACAAGCGCTGGCGCATCACCAAGGCGGCATAATCCGCCCGTTCCAAACCCAGCTTGCGCATTTGATTGGCGGTTAGCATGGCAAAGCGATGATTCGGACTGCCTGCGCCCAACGGCCGTAAATGATCGTAAGTTGTCTGGTTATAGTTCTCGACCAGTTGCTGGAAGTCCTTGGCCTGAAAATGATCGCCGGCCACAATCGCAATACAGCGGGCATCCCCTGCCTGAACCGCGCGAATCGCGTGCTGCAAAATATTCAGCCCGCTGGCCCCGCCATTGCTGTCATCCATTATCCAGCCCACCGTCAAACCCAGCTTCCAGGCCAGATCAATAGCCCGATCCGGGGCGTGGGTGAATGAGGCTACTCCCAGACCATCAATATCGCTGGCCTTCAAACCTGCGGTGGCAAGAGACTGCTTGAAAGCCTGGGCCAGCAGCTCGGAGGTGCCAAGCTGACCACGCCGGGTATAGGTGACCTCGGTCGCGCCCAGCAGGCGCACCGTCTCCAGATTAAAACTAGGCGTCATATCGAATTCCAGTGGCAGCGATCAGCGGCGAACCTGATAGCCCGCTTTTTCTCTATCCCAGGTGTCGGGGCCAATGCCTCGATCACGCAGGGCAAACTTTTGAATCTTGCCATTTTCCGTGGTGGGCAAGACTTGGGCAAACTCAATAAAGCGCGGCACGGCAAAGTACGGCAGACGGCGCTCGCAATGTTGTAGCAGCTCCTCGCAACTGACCGTGCAATCCGGGCGCAGCACAATCATGGCCATGACCTCGTCCTCGGCCAACTCGGACTTGGCGGCATAGACCGCGACCGTGTGAACGGCAGGATGGCTGGCCAAAGCCTGCTCGACTTCGTAGGAGGAAATGTTTTCCCCACGGCGGCGAATCATGTCTTTCAGACGGTCTACAAAGCGGTAGTAGCCATCGGCATCGCGTACCACGCGGTCGCCCGTGTGGAACCACAGATTTTTCCAGGTCTCCACGGTCTTGTCGGGTTGACCGTAGTAACCCAAGGCAAAAGCGTAAGGCTCATCGGCGCGCAACAACAGCTCGCCCACCTCACCATCTGGCAGTGGGTTGTCGTTCTCGTCCACCACCAGGGCTTCAAAGCCCTCAGACACTCGGCCCATATAGCCATTACGCTGTTCCTGAATGCCACGGCCCATCACATAGTTGGTTTCGGTAGAGCCAAAACCATCCAGTAGATGCATGTGGCAGCGCTCCAGAAACTGGCTATGAAATTGTTCGGGAACGCCTGGGCCCAGGGCAATGCGTGTCTTGTGCCGCTTTTCTGCCGCTGTTTCTGGTTTGGACAGCAAGATGGGCACCATGGCGCCCAGCAGATAGGTAATCGTCGCGCCGGTTTCGCACAGATTGTCGAAGAAACGGCTGGCGGAGAAACGTTTATCCACCACCATGCAGGCGTCGCTGACCAGGGCCTGGAAAAAGGTGTTCAGGGCATTGGTGTGGAACATGGGCAGGCAGGTGTACAGCACATCATCGGGTTTCATGCCCAACTTGCTGGCGGTGTAAATACCCCACCAGTAGAACTGGGCGTGCGGGCACTGAACGCCTTTGGAAGGGCCTGAAGTTCCGGAGGTATACAGAATGGCCAGCGTATCGCCAGGGCCTATGTCGGCAGGCTCGCAGTAATCGCCCAAAGCAGGTAGATCGCAGGTGGGTACAGCCAGGGTTTGTGCCACTTCCTGGCCTTGAATCAGCCAGGCTTGCTGGACGGCGGTGGCGGCAAGGTCCACATCGGCCAGCAGTGGTGTCAGATCGGTTTCCACCACCAGCAAGCTGGCCTGGCTATTGCACAGGATGTGCTGCAACTGCGCGCCGCGCGAGGCGGTATTGATAGGCACCACAATCGCGCCCAGCCAGCCGCAACCCAGCACCATGTCCAGGAACTCGTGACGGTTGGTGCACAGCAGGGCAACACGGTCGCCACGCTTGATACCGGCACGGCTCAGGCGGCTTGCACTGGCGGCGGCCGCCTGCAAGGTTTGCTGGCCGGTGTAGTGGATGTGTCGGTCTGAGAACAGCGGCGTATCACCCATGCGCTCTGCGCGCAGGCGCAACAAGGCGGGCACCGTGCGCTGCGTAGCAGGTATTGAAAACAGTGGCAATTCAGAAGCAGGAATGGAATGGGCGTGCATGATCAATCTGTCTCCCGGCCAACGCGCGATCAAGGCGGCAAGCCGATATGCATGGGTGAAATTACTAATATCCGGCAAACAGTATACTGCAATATATTATTTTGAAATTCCTGTCCTTCACCGGAAAAACCCGAAGTCGATGAGGCCGCCAAGTCGTGGTGTTTCGCATAAACCAAGGGCTGGACAAGGACAGAAAAGGGGGCGTTTTGCAGGCCAGGGCAGTACGGCAGGCAAGGCGGTTGATCAGGTTTCAGAACGACAGTCGATCAGCAAAAAGCAGGTCAGGCCCACGTGTTTGGGCGGATGTGCTTCACAATGACTTTGAATAAGCCCACAGGGGCAACGGGGATAGAACAATGAAGGTATGGCTTAAGTTGGCAACGTGTTGCGCGCTCATGTTGGGTGCACAGGCTCATGCTCAGAATAAGAATGTCACGCTGGTTATTCCTTATCCGCCTGGTGGTGCGGCTGATCAGTTGGCGCGTGTGATCTCTCAGGAAATGGGAACACGCTTCGATCAGAAAGTGATTGTGGAGAACCGTCCGGGTGCCGGTGCGCAGGTCGCCATGAATGTGGTGAAAAATGCCAACCCCAATGCCTTGGGAACGGTGCTGTTTCTGGCCGATAGCGGTGCCTATTCGCTTAACCGCCATATGTATCAGCGCCTGAACTACGATGTCGCCACGGACCTGATTCCCATGACGCTGGCCGCCAAGGCTCCTGTGTTCCTGCTGGTCAACAAAGACAGCCCTTTCAAGACCGTTCAGGATCTGGTTGCCGCCGGCCAGAAGCAAGAGCTGACATACGGCTCGCCCGGTATGGGTACCGGCACTCACCTGTTGGGCGAGATGCTGCGCAAAGAAACTGGCGCCCGTCTGGTGCACGTGCCTTACAAGGGCGCAGGTCCGGCCTTGATCGATGCGGTCAGTGGCCAGATCGACTTTATTTTTGATGTATTGACCGGTAGCCGTGGCTTTTTGGAGGATGGTCGTTTGCGCGCGATTGCCGCTGCCACGACAGAACGTAGCCCGTTGCGTCCTGATACGCCCACCCTTGCTGAAAGCGGTATTCCCAATGTGGCTTTTACGATCTGGTGGGGTATCTCGGCCAAGGCAGGCACCCCTGCCGATGAGGTGACACGCTTAACCGAGCAGTTGACGGCTGTGCTCAATGCGCCGGAAGTCGTGCAGAAGTTTGTGGACTTTGGTATTGAGATTCAGCCCTCGACACCACAAGCGTTTGCTGAGTTGATCGAGAGCGATGCGACGGCGATGGGCCCGATGATCCAGTCTTTGCAGATTACGTTGGATTAATTCTGTTTTAGGTGACGGGCCTGCCGTCAGAGGTGTTGCAGACAAGCCGGCCATGCCGGCTTGTTTCATTGATGCCCGGCCCCAGAATCAGGGACGCAACTCTTTGGCGCCGCGTTCGATCAACATGGCCGAGATTTCCTTGTTGCCATTTGCATTGGCACGCACCAGTGGCGAATAGCCTTCAAAATCGCGGGCGTTAACATCGGCACCATTGTCCAGGAGGAAGCGGGCGATTTCTTTGTTGCCGTTCATGCTGACCAGATGCAATGGGGTATAGCCGTCCAGCTTGGCATTGACCAGGGCTTTGTCTTGTTGCATGGCCGTAATGACTTGCTCGGCTTGGCCAGCCCAGATCTGTTCATACAGATCGGCGTTGGCGGCGTAGACGGGGGCGGCAAGGCTCAGGGTAAGCAGGGCAGCGGAAATAAACTTCATTTAATACTCCAAAAGCAGATTTAAACTAACCGTTATGAATAATAGTTATTTTTGAAAGCGGGTTCTGTAATGGCTTGTTACTTCAGGAGGCCGGGCCAGGGGCTGGCCATGCGCTAGTGGGACAGCAGTTCGGCTTGTTTGATGCAATAGGCGGAGCTGCAGATCACCAGATTTTCATGAATTTTTTGCGCGGCCTGTTCAGGCTGGCCCTGCTCAAAAGCCTGGTAGATGCCTTGAGCGCGTTGCAAGGTTTCTCGACGGAAAAGCGGGTCTTGCAGGCAGGCGATACGGGCTTGATCGGCCCGGTCATGCAAACGCTCCATGGTATCGATGAGCTGCTTGTTGGGCACCATATTGATCCAGGCACTACGAAATGACCAGTTGGCCTGAATGTTGTCCAGAGGATCCCCTTGCTGATGCGTGGCTTCAATGCGCGCCACCGCCTGCCCCATGGCACGCAAGCCCACTGCACTTTGATGCTGACAGGCAAGGTGTGCGGCGGAAGGCTCCAATAGCAAACGTACCGAGAAGATGTCTTCAATATCTTGTGGGGTGTAGATCTTCAGGACAAAGCCGCGCGAGGTGCTCTCGAGCACGCCCTCGTTTTTAAGCTGCAACAGGGCTTCGCGCACGGGCATGCGTGACACGTTCAGGCTGGCTGCAATTTCATTATCAACCAACCTGACCTCAAAGCTTATCTTGCCCAGTGCAATGTCCTGGCGAAGCATGCCATAGACTTGTTCACGGATATTGGGTTCGCGTTTTTTGTAGGGGGTAGCAGCCATAAACTCGTCCGGCGTCTGGCGCACGGCAAAACTCTGAAAGGGGTATAGGATACCAAGTAAGCATGAAGGGCTGAGGCGTTTTGTACCAGGATGGGATGGGTTGAAACCGTCTGGCCTGAGTGGCTGAAAAGGATTGCTCTGGCGGCGTGGCCGTCGTGTGATGTCTCCTGTATGGGCAAGACTCTGGGCAAACCGCTTCACAGGCTGACTTGCCGCATAATAGGTGTTTTTCAACTCAGCACGTACCAGAGGGGGCAATTGATGCGGTGGCGGCATGTAGAAATTTTTGATGCGATCTGCCGCGGTGGCTCTTTGACGCAGGCCGCACAGTTGCTGCATATCTCTCAGCCTGCGGCCAGCAAAATGTTGGCGACGGCAGAAATGCAGCTGGGTTTTAAGTTGTTCGATCGCGTACGTGGCCGCCTGATCCCCACGCGTGAGGCCAGCATTCTGGCACCCTACGTTGCGCGTCTACATCAGAATCTGGATGACGTCAGCCGACTGGCGCGCAATCTGCGCTCTCATCATGAAGGCCTGTGGCGTATCGGCAGCAGCCCGGCTTTCGGATTGGAGCTATTGCCGGTGGCCTTGAGCCGTTGTCGCCAGTCCCACCCGGCCATGAGTTTCGAGTTGCGTACCCATCACAGTGGGGAGTTATTACAAGCCCTGGAAACGCGCGACCTGGATATGGTGATCAGTTTTGATCAGGGCGAGTCCTCGGGCGTGCAACAACAGGTTCTGGCCGATACCGAACTGGTGCACGTGACCTTGCCGGGTGTTGCTCCTTTGCGTCATTGGGAGGAGATGGCCGAGCGCGCTTTTATCGCTTTAGACGCTAATGATCCTGTGGGCGCGATGGTTGAGGACCTGCTGCAACGCTATGCCCCCGATGTGACCCCCTTTATGCGTGTACAGACCCATTACGTGGCGTGCAACCTGGTTGTGCAGCAGGTGGGTGAGGCCCTGGTGGACCTGGTCACTGCCCGCGCCATGCAAGGTCGGGGCCTAGCCATACACCGCTTGCCCGAGCCGTTGCCTATCCCAGTCAGTATTTTGACGGCCCATGATGATGCGGGTTCTGGCTCGCGTGAGCGGGTGCTGGACCACATCCGGCAGGCTCTGCTGGAATGCCGTTTCCCGGACTGAGCAGAATCTTGACTCCATAACCCTGGGTTATGGAGAGCGCCAACTATTCATTGGCGCTCTGTAGCACCCCCCAAGACAATAGAGGCCAGTTATTGGGGGTATGTTCATGCATGTATGTATTATCGGCGCCGGTGTCATTGGGATGAGTACCGCGTTCATGTTGCGCCAGAAAGGGGTGAAGGTCACGGTACTGGAGGCGGGTACGCAAGTGGCCGGACAGACCAGCTTTGCCAATGGTGGACAACTGAGCTACAGCTACGTGGCCCCCCTGGCTGATCCTGGCGTATTCAAGGATTTGCCTCGCTGGTTATTGAAGAACGACTCGCCGTTGCGTTTTAAGCCTGCGCTGAGTCCGCAACAATGGCGCTGGCTGCTGCATTTTCTGAAAGCCTGCCGGGGTGATGTGGTGCGCCGTACCACCGCGCAGATGCTGACCTTGTCCTACCTGAGCCGCGACATTTTGCACGACTGGCAAGAGCGCTTCAATCTGGAATTTGCCCATCAAAACAATGGCAAGTTGATTGTGTTTCGCAGCCCCGGCCCGTTTCAGCATGCCCGTGAGCAGGCGCAATTGCAGGCGGATATGGGCTCCTCGCAGCAAGTGCTGGAAGCGGCTCAAGTGTTGGAGCTGGAGCCTTCTTTGCAGACGTTGGGCTCGCGCTTGCAGGGTGCGATTTACACCCCTAGCGAAGAGGCAGGGGATGCTTATCTGTTCTCTGTGGCCTTGCATGAGCGCATGCAAAATGACCGCGATTACCAGCTCAAACTCAATACGCCGGTGCAGCGCTTTGTGAGGGAAGGGCGCGATATCCGCGCTGTGCAAACCGCAGAAGGTGAGATCCAGGCCGATCAGTTTGTTGTTGCCAGCGGTATGGGCACGGTGCCTTTGTTGCGCCAATTGGGTGGCCGTCCTCTGATCTACCCGCTAAAGGGCTATAGCTTGAGCCTGCCGTTGGAAGGCTTGAATCAAGCCGTGCCCGCCATCAGCGTGACGGATTACGAACAGCGCATCGTGTATGCCCGCTTGGGTGAGGTGCTGCGTATGGCTGCCATGGTGGATATCGGCTTTGATGGGTTGGATATTCCGGCCGATCGTATGGCGACCTTGAAGCAGCAGGTGAAGGATCTGTTCCCTGCTTTGCCGTTGGAGCAGGCACAGACTTGGGCAGGCTTGCGCCCTGCAACACCTTCGGGCAAGCCTATTGTAGGGGCCAGCACGCTGGCCGGTCGTTTGTGGGTGAACGCAGGCCACGGCGCATTGGGCTTTACCTTGGCGTGTGGCAGTGCAGCGATTCTGGCCGCGCACCTGACCGGAGAGGCTTCACCTATTGATGATGCGCCGTTTCGTCCTTAATCCTAGACCGTCGCCCGCAACACCGGCATGGCTTTCAAACCCGCCGTCAGCAACAGGGATAGACCATAGATGGCGGCCGCCAGCACCGGAATCGACCACAGTGCATTGAAATCCAGTGCCGTGAACAGATAGCGGTACATCAGGTCTATCAGCCAGGGGTGGATCAAATACACCCCCAAGGTCAGCTCTGCCAGATGGGCACTGATCCGCGAGTTGATCAAGGGCTGGTTCCAGTCACGCAGCAATAGAATCAGCGCGATGGACATGGGGATGACGGTAATACTCAGGTAGTCATAAAAGTACGCAGCGGTTTGCCGGTCGTGGGTGATGGCCAGCGCATAAAAGCCCCAGGCTGTGGCCGCGATACTACTGAGCAGCACCGTCATAGTCAGCCAGCGGGGCACACGCACCGGCACTTTGCGTAGCAGATAGCCCAGCAGAAAATAGGGCAGATAGGACAGGAACCAGGTGAAGAAGGGGGCAGAGTGGGTGTTTAGCTCTGGCTTACTGAGCGTGCTAAGGGCAGATAGCACGAAGGCCGCCCCGGTCAGCGCGGCCAGTTGCTTCAAGTTGGTGTTCTGAACCATACGACGCAAAAAGGGCGTGAACAGGTACAGGAACACAATCATGTACAGAAACCAGAGGTGGAAATAAGGCCGACCCTGCAGCAGCCGCTCCAGATAGGGATAAGGGTCAGCGTCTGGTGTCCACCAATGCTGCTTGAAGGCCGTCCAGCCTAGATAAAACGCGGTCCAGAACAGCAGTGGCAGCAAGACTCGCGACGCCCGCTTGCGGTAGAAGCGCTTCATGCCCTCCTGGGGACGGGGTTCCAGCAAGAGCGCACCGCTGACCATGACAAACACCGGTACACACCAGCGGGTGGCGGCATCGTAGAGATTGCCACTCCACCAGTTGGCTGTGCCCAACTCGGCATTCAGGACGGCGTAGGCGGCGATATGCAGGCAAACGACAGAGAAAATCGCCACGATCCGTGCATTGCTGATCCAGTTCATGACAGGACATCAAAATCAGAGACCTAACTATCGTAACGAGCAGACGTTTCTGATATGTCCCCCAAATACGGGATTTAGCGTCCAGTTTTGTCTGGATGTGACGGTGCAAGGGAATGTTGGCTACTGATGCGGGCAGGATGGATTCATCCTATCGCCTTTCGGGAACGACTGAAAAAGGGTGTATAAATTACCAGCGTTATACGGTTAAATAGCAGGCTTAGCCAGACAGACCAGTCAGGGCACTCCTGAACTGGCAGTGCTGGTCAGGAGTAGGGTGAATGGAGCTGGATTTTAGCGGGTTGGATGTGCTGATTGCCCTGGTCGCTTGGGCGCTGGGCTTGCTGATCGGGTTGTGGCTGCGAGCGCGCATGAGAGCGCCTGTTGAGCAAGTTCTGGAGGATCGCTGTGCACGTCTGGAACAAGATCTGGCCCTGACGCAGGACAGGGCGGCGGAGCTGGATAAGGAACTGATACGCCGCGATGCCCAGTTGCAGGCTCAGCAGATGCGCAATCAGGCCATCCAAGAGGACTTGGAACATAGCCGCGAGCAGATGCGTTTGCAGTTTGAGTCCCTGGCCCAGCAGATTCTGGAGTCCAAAGGGCAGACGCTGCGTCAGGATAGTCAACGCACCCTGGATGAAATGCTGCGACCCTTTCGAGAACAATTGGCAGGCTTTCAACTGCGCGTGAATCAAGTGCATGATGAATCCGTCAAAGGCCAGACCGCCTTGAGTCTGGAGCTGCAACGTATGCAGGAAATGGGTCTGCGCATGAGTGCTGAAGCACATTCCTTGGCTGTGGCCTTGAAAGGCGATAAAAAGACCACTGGTAATTGGGGTGAAACCCAGTTGGAAAAAACGCTGGAAGTGGCTGGTTTGGTGCGCGGTGTCCACTTTGATACACAATGGCAAGCTCGCGACGAGCAAGGTCGCCTGCGATACCCTGACTTCGTGGTGCATCTACCGCAGGACAAGCATCTGGTGCTCGATTGCAAAGTGTCCTTGGTGGACTATGATCGCGCCATCCGCGCTCAGACTGACGAGGAACGCCAACAAAGTCTGCAAGCCCATGTGCAGGCGCTACGCAAGCATATTGATGATCTGGCCTCCAAGGATTACAGCGCCTTGTCTGGCCTGAACAGCCCCGGTTTCGTGTTTATGTACGTGCCTATCGAGGCGGCATATATGCAGGCTTTGCAGCAACAGCATGGCTTGTTCGACTACGGCCTGGGCAAAAATGTCCTGATGGTCTCGCACACCACCTTGCTGCCTATTTTGCGTACCGTAGCCAATATCTGGATGATGGTGCGCAGCAACGAGCAGGCTCACGAACTAAGCCAACGTGCGGGCGATATCTATAACCAGGTATCTATCTTGGCTGAGCGCCTGAAAAAGCTGGGCGAAACCTTGGGGCAGGCGGGCAAGCACTACAACAGTACGGTGACAGCATTGGCAGGTCAGCAGGGCTTGTACGGGAAAGTCAGCCGCTTTGCCGAGCTATCGGCCCGGGCCAAGCGTACCCAGCCGGGGATCGAACCCTTGCATACGGATATAGAACACGAGCGCCTGGATTGGGTCTTGCCCGAGGATACCGAGCCGGCGCAGGGCAAAGAGCCGGATGCCTAATTGTTAAAAGCTTAGGTGCCTGTTCCCGCTAACCGATATGGTGTCGTGATTTTGTATAGGCTGGCTGAGGGCGGCCCATGGCGTTTACGGTTGAGCGCCATCTTCCTGCTCAATTGCCTCCAGCCAGTGCTCTACCAACTGCGGCGCGCTGAATAGATAGCCTTGCAGGGCATGGCAGCCGCGGCGCAGCAGAAACTCCTTTTGCTGCTCATTTTCCACACCTTCAACGACTACGTGCAGCCCTAGTTGCCGTGCCATGGCCAGTACCGTACGCACAATGGCGTTGGCTTCCTGCTCCATGGGTACTCCCAGGATCAGGCTGCGGTCCATTTTCAGCTCGTATAGCGGCAGGCGGCGGATGGCGGCCAGGTTGGAATAGCCTGTGCCAAAGTCGTCCATGGAAAAGCGGATCCCCAGGTCTTTGAGCTCGCGCATCATGCTGTTGGCCGAGGAGAAGTCTTCCATCAGTACGCCTTCGGTAATTTCAAAGATCAGACGATGGGCGGGGGCGCCGCTGGTCTCCAGGATCTGGCGTGTGCGGCGAGCAAAGTCAGGGCGGCGGAATTGAATCGGGCTGACATTAATGGAAATGGGAAAGCTGCACTCCTGGGTCTGTAGCAGCAAATCACAGACTGATGCCATGATCCAGTCGCCCAGGGGCGTGATCAAGTCGGTGCTTTCCGCCAGGGGAATGAACAGATTGGGGGTCAGCATACCGCGTGTTGGGTGTAACCAGCGCAGCAGCACCTCGGCCCCGCAGATGTGGTTTTGCTTGTCGTACTGGGACTGGACAAACAGGCGCAACTGATCCGAGCCAATCGCAAAACGCAGATCGTGCTGCAGACTCAGATGCTCTTCCAGGGCCTCTTGCATACCAGGTTCGTACAAGGTGATCTGG
Organism: Alcaligenes sp. MMA; assembly: GCF_020907215.1. Lineage (NCBI taxonomy): Bacteria > Pseudomonadati > Pseudomonadota > Betaproteobacteria > Burkholderiales > Alcaligenaceae > Alcaligenes > Alcaligenes sp. MMA. Next base: position 57,530 of record NZ_JAJJPP010000004.1, on the reverse strand, counting down.
TTGCGACCATTTTCCTTGGACCGATACATGGCTGTGTCAGCTTGTCGCATCAGGTCCTCTGCAGTCAGGGTGCTGTCGGTAATCAAGGCCAGACCAATACTGCTGCTGCTTAAGTAAGAGTGGCCTTCAATGCTGTAGGGCTCTTCCAGACGGGTGCGTACCTGTTCGGCAAACTCCAGGGCTTCTTTGTGGCAGTCTCGTACCGTACCGAGTTGCAGTATCTTCAGGATGACAAATTCGTCCCCACCCAAGCGGGCCACGATGTCTTGGGGGTCAATCATCAAGGATAGGCGGCGCGCCACTTTGCGTAGCAGCGCATCGCCAATGGCGTGTCCCCGCGCATCGTTAATGTGCTTGAATCGGTCCAGATCCAGGAAATACAGCGCACCAGGTCGTTTGTAAGGCTCTATGGTTTGCAGGTGGCGTTCCAGGCGTTGCATCAGCAGGCGGCGGTTGGGAAGTTCGGTGAGCGGGTCGTAGAAAGCCAGCCGGTAGTTCTCTGACTGCGTGGCTTTGAGCGCCGAGATATTGGTGGAAATACAGTACAGGCTGGTTTGTTGAGTCTCGGGGTCTTGGACCGGCATTTTGATGGAGAAAAAGGTGGCGCGTACATCGCCTTTCCGGTCCCGTACCACTTCTTCTACAGCCAGGCGTTCACCGCTGTACAGCACCTGCTCGTCGTTATGACGGAATTCGTTAATGGTTTGTTTGTTGGCGTACAAGTCCTGGTCGGTTTTACCCACAATACTGACCGTGGTGTAGTTCAGGTCTTCGCATAGTTTGCGGTTGGCGTATTGATAACGAAACTGGTCATCCTTGATGTAGACGTAGGCGTCAATGGCATCGAGCACGGTATGCAGATGATGCTCGGTGCGGACCAGTTTTTTGCGCTGACGACGCAGGCCAATGCGCATTAGGCTCACGGTGAGCAGGGCAAGGGTCAGCAAGATACCCAGTGTGAGCAAGGCGGGGATGATCCAGGGCTTGGTTGGTTTTTCAATCAGGCGCAGGCCCCACTGGTTCAGTGTCTCTGTGTAGAACGGATCGTTATTGTCTTGCCACTGCTTGATATGAGTATCAATAGCGGCCAGCAGGTCCAGGTGGCGGTCCTTGGCGGTCACAAAGTAAGTGCTGGTGGGCTCTAGCCGGATAGGCGCGGTTTTCAGGCCATGTTCGCCTGCATGACGTACGCCAAATAAATGGCCGACGACGGCGGCGTCGGCCTGTTTGGTCTGGACCAGTTTGAGCGCGTTGTATTGGGAGTCGGTAATGACCAGCTTGGAGCCAAGCTCCAGTTTCTGCAAAATATTGTAGAGCTGGGTTAGTTGCAGGGTTCCGCTCATGACGGCAATGCGTTTGCCATTCAAGTCGTTCAGCGCACTAATATGCGTGCCTTTTCCCGTGAATATCTGTGACCAGTCCTCCAGTACGGCTCGGCTGTGATAGCTGTACAGGGTGGCGCGTTCGGGGGAGTAGGCCAGGCCCGGCACGATATCGATCAGGTCATTTTGCAGGGCGTTCAGGCATTGTTGCCAGTCGCATTGCACGGCTTCCAGTGTCCAGCCTTCACGCTTGGCAATTTCCAGCAGCAGTTCGCCCATGATGCCGCCGGGACGGGCCTGACTGTCGAGCAGGAGTTTAGGTGGGTTTTCGTAAACGCCTATACGTACGATATGTTGCTGGGCGTGGGGGGCTGCCTGGGTCGGTGGTGATACAAATCCTAGTGCAACCAGCATGCCTAGCATGTACATTGCCCTGCACATCGATAAAGTAAAAAGGCGGGGCAAATTCATAAGGTAATGGCTGCACAAAGCAGATAATCGGGGACGGGGGCGATCATGCAACAATGATGTGACTAATTTAACTGAATATCGAGATGTGGGGCGGATGCGTGCCGTATTTCGGCGATAAATAGCAGGAGCAGGCGAATGGCGGATTGTGAAACGGTAGAGGTGCGTGTTAAGGGGCGTGTGCAAGGGGTCGGGTTTCGAGCCAGCGCCTTGCGTCATGCTCATTTGTATGGCGTCAAGGGCTGGGTCAGCAATGCTGGGGATGGTTCCGTAGAACTGCTGCTGCAGGGCAGTGCTGATGTCATCGACAGTATGGTCAGCTGGTTGTATATCGGGCCCGAGCATGCCGTGGTCGAGCAGGTGGATATACAGCGCTCTTATACTGACAAACGATATGATTTTTTTGAGATTCGCTAGCAAGAGCTGACGCCAGCGTTGAGTTTGCCCACGCAAAAAAGAAATAATTATAGGTATTTGCGGGCAAACCCTAGGAAAACATTTGTTTTTTTTAGTGTTCTCCAGATTAACATGCGTTTTATTGCACTGATATGTGAGTAGGACGACAAATGGAGCCCTTGTTGCGTTTGCAGCGTATCTTGCCTGGCCTGACGCCCGAGCTGCGTCGCGCTGCGCAATGGGTGGAGCGCCATCCGGTTGAAGTCAGCCTGTGGTCCATGCGCAAACAGGCCCAGGAGTTGTCGGTTGCACCGGCAACCATGCTTCGTCTGGCTAAAGCGGCGGGTTATGAAAGCTACGACGGTTTTCGTGAGCCGTTTCAGCAGGCCCTGCACCGCAATGGCGGCACGATGGCGGCGCGAGCGCAAAATTTGCAAGGTAACCGGGCCTCAGAACAACAAATACGGGACCTGGGGGAGCAACAAGAGCAGGCCCTGGAGTCGGTCTTGAGACTGAATTCAGCCAGCGCTCTGGATGCTTGTGCCCAGGCGCTTCTGGGCGCCTCCAAAGTGGGGTTTATCGGTCTGGGGGTCAGTTTTGCCTGCGCGTTCCAGATGCATTATGCCTATCAATTGATACGTGGTAATGGTGTCTTGCTGAACCGGGCCGTAGACTTGTTCCTGGAACTGGACGCCGGTTTGGACAGCGGGGGTGTGCTGGTTGTGATCAGCCAGGCGCCATATGTCAAAACAGTGGTCAATAGTGTGCATCAGGCGGTGCAGCAGGGCATCACGGTGGTCGCGGTAACTGACAGTGTGCTGTCCCCGGTGGCCCAGGGGGCCAAACATGTCTTGTTGTTTGATGCACAGGCCAGCGAGCAGCCAGCGGCCAGTTTTTTTCATTCTCTAGTGGGCACGGTCACCGTTGCAGAACATTTGTTGGCACGGATCGCCACCTTGGGCGGTAAGACAGTGGTGCAGCGTCTCGCGCAGCTGGAGTCTTCATTTCGAAGTCAGGGAGTTTATTGGCAACAGGACCAAGCGGTTGACCCCGCTTCGTCTATGTAAACAAACCGGTCGTACCGGTCACACAAACCGGGGATACCCCCATGGGAGACACAAAGATGGAACACATTAGTAAGAAAACAGGCAAGAAAGCAGTGTGGGCACTTAGCACAACGGCAGCGATGTGCGCCATGTTGCTCAGCCCCTTGCCTGCCAGCGCCCAGCAGAAGTTTGTCAGTATCGGGACAGGGGGTGTGACCGGGGTGTATTACGCGGCCGGTGGCGCTATTTGCCGCTTGGTCAATAAGGATCGTGGTACGGATGGCGTACGTTGCTCGGTGGAATCCACGGGCGGTTCGGTCTTTAACGTCAACACCATCAAAGCGGGTGAGCTGGACCTGGGTGTGGTGCAGTCTGATGTGGGCTATAACGCGTACAACGGAGAAGGCCAGTTCAAGGACGGTGGGGCGTACAAGAAGCTGCGTTCGGTATTCTCCATTCACCCGGAGCCCTTTACCGTGCTGTCTCGCAAAGAGGCCAATGTCAGCAAGTTCGACGACTTCAAGGGCAAGCGTTTTAACGTAGGCAATCCGGGTTCGGGCACACGCGCCTCGATGGATCAGTTGTTGCAGGCCATGGGGCTGGATAACAGCTTTTTCTCACTGGCCTCGGAGCTGCGTCCCGATGAACACGGCCCGGCATTGTGTGATGGCAAGATTGACGGCTTTATCTATGGCGTAGGCCATCCTTCGGCCAATATCCAGGATCCCACCACCTCTTGCGGCGCCAAGCTGGTGCCTCTGACCGGTCCTGCGGTGGACAAGCTGGTCGAGACTTATCCCTACTACGCCAAGGTTGCGATTCCTGGTGGCTTGTACCCCAACAATCCTGACGATGTCCAAACCTATGGCGTTCTGGCAACCTTTGTGACGTCCGAGGACGTACCGGAAGAGTCGGTCTACAACGTCGTCAAAGCGGTGTTCGACAACTTTGATGATTTCAAGCGCTTGCACCCTGCGTTGGCGAATCTGAAGAAAGAAGACATGGTCAAGAACGGCTTGTCTGCCCCATTGCACAAAGGCGCTGAAAAGTACTTCAAGGAAAAAGGGCTGCTGTAAGACAGTCTGATTGACACCAGGCTGGCTGTGCCAGCCTGGCCGCAAGTGCCATGGTCCTAGCTGTGGCCTTGCCTCTGGTCTGGGGTTCCTGGGCTGCGCAGTCCAGGTGGATCGGGTGCCTGGCTGGTGGTACTCGGGCTCCACGCCGGGTTTTCCTGGAGATACAGTAAATGACACAACAAGAACATAAAAAAATGGGGCCAGACTTGGCCCTGACACAGGATGAAACGGCAGAGCTGGAAAAACTGGTTGCCGATGTAGACCGTGGTGGACGCTCTGTGGCTGGCGTTGCAGGCATGGTTTTGTTTTTGGTTGGAATAGGCTGGTCCTTGTTTCAGCTTTGGTACGCCTCGCCGCTGCCATTTGCCCTGAATCTGGGCATTTTCAATGACACAGAAGCGCGAGCCCTGCATTTGGGCATCGCCATGTTTTTGGCCTATCTGGCGTTTCCTGCCAGCAAACAATCCGCGCGCGACCGAATTCCGATTCATGACTGGCTATTGGCCCTGATTGCGGCCTTTTGCGGCTCGTATTTATTCTTTTTCTATAAGGAATTGGCCTCGCGCCCCGGTATCCCCACCACGATGGATGTGGTGGTGGCCAGTATGGGTCTGGTATTGCTGCTGGAGGCGACGCGGCGCTCGTTGGGCGCGCCCATGGCGGTGCTGGCGATTGTCTTTATTGCCTATATTTTTCTGGGCCCCTGGCTGCCGGATGCCTTGTCTCACCGAGGCGCCTCCTTGCAGCGCCTGGTTTCGCATATGTGGCTGACCACGGAGGGTGTGTACGGAGTTGCCCTGGGCGTTTCTGTCTCGTATATCTTTATTTTTGTATTGCTGGGCTCTTTGCTGGATCGCTGCGGGGCGGGCAATTACATGATGCAGGTCTCGTTTGCCTTGCTGGGGCATTTGCGGGGCGGGCCAGCCAAAGTGGCTGTGGTCTCCTCGGCCGTGAACGGTCTTGTGTCGGCTTCTTCGGTCGCCAATGTGGTGACAGGCGGTATTTTTACCATTCCCTTGATGAAAAAAGCGGGCTATGGCGGTATTCGGGCCGGGGCGATTGAAACGGCCTCGTCCGTCAATGGCCAGATCATGCCGCCGGTCATGGGGGCGGCTGCCTTTTTGATGATCGAGTATGTCGGCATTCCTTACACCGATATCATTCGTCATGCTTTGCTGCCTGCGGTTATTTCATATATTGCGCTGTTTTATATCGTGCACCTGGAAGCGCTGAAGCTGGGTATTCAACCCATGATGGCCTCGGGCAAGCCCAAGACCTTCATCCAGAAATTAGCGGGTTGGGGCATGGGTACGGCCGGCACTCTGAGTGTGATGGGGCTGGTCTATTGGATAGGTGTTGGGGTTCAGGCAATCGCCGGTGATGCGGCTATCTGGATTTTGTTGCTTTTGTTGCTGGTGCTGTATGTGTACTTACTGAAAATTGCAGCGGACCACGAAGACCTGCCTACCGATATTAATGTGAACACGCCCGTGCGTCCCGAGCCTTGGCCCACCGTACGTGCTGGCTTGTATTTCCTGATCCCGATCGGCATTTTGGTGTGGTGCCTGACGGTAGAGGTGATGTCTGCCGGCTTGTCGGCTTTCTGGGCCGTTGTGGCCATGTTGTTTCAGATGGCCACACAGCGCCCCATCATTGCCTGGTTCCGTAAACAGGCAACGGCGCAACCGCTGCGCCAAGGTGTCAGCGAGGTGTGGACAGGACTGCAGGAAGGCGCCCGCAATATGGTGGGCATCGGGATTGCCTGCGGGACAGCCGGCTTGATTGTGGGAGCGATTACCCTGACTGGTCTGGGCCTGCGTATGACGGCTTTTGTGGAGCTGGTCTCCATGGGCAATGTGCTGGTCATGCTGTTCTTTACGGCCGCTGTGTGTCTGGTGTTGGGTTTGGGTATGCCCACGACCGCCAACTACATTCTGATGGCCACATTGATGGCGCCTGTCGTGGTGGAGCTGGGAGCGCAAAGCGGTATGGTGATTCCGCTGATTGCCGTCCATATGTTCGTGTTCTATTACGGGATCATGGCCGATATTACGCCGCCTGTGGGCTTAGCCACTTTTGCGGCAGCGGCCATTTCAGGGGAGGATCCGATCAAGACCGGCGTGAAGGGCGTGACCTATGCCATGCGTACGGCGGTGCTGCCTTTCATGTTCATCTTCAATCCCATGCTGTTGTTGATCGGCATACACAGTGCCTGGGAGCTGGTTCTGGTGGTGGTGGGCTCAACGGTGGCGTCGCTGGCTTTTGCGGCGGCGACAATCGGGTGGTTGCGTATTAAAACCAGTTGGCTGGAGACCGTTTTGCTCTTGCTGGCTACGTTCATGCTGTTTCGTCCGGACTGGTTCATGGATCATGTCAGCGAGAAGTACCAAAGCCGTCCTGCATCCGAGTTGATGCAGGTGGTGCAGAACACCCCGGACGGGGGCAATCTGGTGGTGCAACTGGCCGGGATGAACCTGGAAGGCAAGGATCTGCAGAAAACGGTTGCCGTGTCCTTGCCTGCCTTGCCAGAAGGGGATCAGGCGACAGGTCTGGCCGCAGCCAGCAAACGTCTGTCTTTGGCTGGCCTGACGGTCATGGCCTTTGGAGACACGGCTCAAGTGGCATCGGTTGCCTTTGGCAGTTCAGCGCGCCGAGCAGGCTGGGAGCAGGGCTGGGATATTAAGCAAGTGAAAGTGCCGCATCCCGATCGTCCCTCTGAGTTTTGGGTATTTTTGCCTGCCTTGCTGATCTTGTTCTGGGTATGGATCAGACAAGGTGTGCGAATGCGGCGTGCTTTGCCTGCGAACCCGGCGGTTTAAGTCTGGGTACCGTCTCTACCAGCCGCCCTTGTGGTGGCTGGTAGTACACTGATGGCCCTGGATTTCAGGCCCGCCTTTAGCGGGCTGTTTTCTGTTTGGCTTTTGTAATGTCACCGATCAGTTGCTCTTCACCTGTACCGTCGCGCAATGGGGTCAGCCCCAGCAAAGTGTGGTGCCCGCGTGGCCCCTGGATAATGCTGGACGCTTTTCTCCTGGAGCGTTTTCCGCATATGGACCCGGAGGTATTGCGAGAGCGCCTGGCGCGGGGCGATATCCTGGATCAAAACGGTGTGCCGCAGCAGCCGGGCTCCAGCTATCAGCCTGATCGCTGGCTGTGGTACTTCCGCATGGTGGAAAACGAAGCGACCGTGCCGTTCGAGATGCCCGTGTTGTATGCGGACGAGCATCTGATTGCGGTGGACAAGCCACATTTCCTGGCGACAACGCCGGGTGGACGCTACTTATACGAAACGGCGCTGACTCGTCTGCGGCGAGACTTTGGCGAGGATGACATCAGCCCCATCCATAGGCTGGACAGGGAGACGGCGGGAATCTTGTTGTTTTGCCGTGACCCTGCCGTTCGTGGAGCCTATCAGTCCTTGTTTCAGCAAGGCGGTATTGAGAAGGAATACGAAGCGGTCGCGCCGTTTCAGGAAAAACTGGCCGATGGACTGGTGTATCGCAGCCGTATGAAAGAGGTGCCTGGCCGCTTTGTGATGGAAGAGGTTGCCGGAGAGCCGAACAGTAGCACCGAGATCCTGTGCGAGCGTCATTGGCATACCGAGCAGGGGCTGCATTGGGCGTTGTACCGCTTGCGGCCCCATAGTGGCCGTAAACATCAGTTGCGGGTACACCTGAGCAGTCTGGGTGCGCCCATCATTAACGATGTGTTTTATCCCGTGCTGCTGGCGGAGCGCGATGCAGACGATTTCAGCCAGCCCTTGCAGTTACTGGCGCGGCATATTGCCTTTGTAGACCCTTTAACGGGTGAACCAAGATGCTTTAGCAGCCAGCGGCAGTTGGAACTGGGTTGAACTCACTGGTATTGCGCTTGAGGAAGCGGTTGCCGAACAGCCCTTGCATAGTTACTGGACGGGTATCGGCCATTCGTCTTTGGCAGCCACAGCCAGCGTGCCGTCTCGGGTCGTCGCCTGGTCGGCGCGTCTAAGGGACGATGACTGAAGCCCGAGCCTTAATAGTCGCGGAAAGCCGCCGCTATCTCATCGTGCTCCAACTGAGCAGCCAGACAGAGCATCAACAAAATCCGGGCCTTTTGTGCGGGCAGATAGTGCGCCGCGATCGTGTGATGGTCCTCATCGTAGGCGCTGTCCGTCACCGGCCCTGCGTGGATGCGCGAGGCTCGCACACAAACCACGCCTAGTCTGTGCGCCCGGCTGACGCCTTCCAGTGCGCCGGGGGTCAGGCTACCGTTGCCGGTTGCCGCCACTACAATGCCTTGCACACCGCTTTGTGCTGCATGGCGATACAGTTCCGCCAGGGTATCGGGGTGATCGTAAAAGACCTGAACTTTAGGCAGGTTGTGTTGGGAGCGCACATCGAACAGGCTGCTGTGCGTGTGCGGCAGCAGGGTGCGCATCATGAAACGTGGCTGACCACCGGCGACCAGCCCCAAGGGGCCCGCATCGGGTGAGCCGAAGGCGCTGGTCTGAGTGGTGTGTTGCTTGCTCAGGAAGCGGGCGCTGTGGATCTGGTCGTTCAGCAATACCAGCACACCTTGGTCTTGTGCCAGCGAAGAGCAGGCTACCTGCACGGCTTGATACAGGTTCAGCGGCCCATCTGCACTCAAGGCCGAGGCGGGGCGCATGGCGGCCACCATGACTACAGGTTTGTCGGTTTTCAGGGTCAGGTGCAGGAAAAAGGCGCTTTCTTCCAGCGTATCGGTGCCGTGGGTAATCACCGCTCCATTGATGTCCGGTCGAGCCAGCAGTTCATTGAGCTTGTGGGACAGCTCCAGCAACATCAGCGAACCCATGGCCCGGCTGTCCACGTTGAAAAGCTGATGGCATTCCAGGTCGGCCAGCTCGTTGATGCCGGGTACGGCCTGCAGCAGCGTGTGCACGCCTTGGGTGATGTCGTAATCGGTCAGGCCGGTATTGGATTGGGTTGTGGCAGCAATGGTGCCACCCGTGCCCACCAGGACCAGTTTGGGGCGTATTGGCATTGAGGTCGTGCTCCGCATCCAGTTGTTGCGCTAGAGGGGGCGCAGAGCTTGAGATAATGCCGGTTTAACGGCGAACTTTCAACCAACGCTCGATCAGGTGGACCACCGACAGAAGGGTGAAGTTAATCAGCAAGTACAACAGGCCCGCAACCACAAAGGTCTCGATGATGGCGTAGTTCTGGTTCATCAAGCGTTTGGCGTGGCCGGTCAGGTCCATGACGGCAATGGTCGAGGCCAGACTGGTGCCTTTGATGGCCAGCACGATTTCATTGCTGTACGCGGGCAGTGCCTGGCGAATCGCCAAGGGAAAAACCACGCGACGAAATCGCATCCAGGCGGACATGCCGATGGATTTGGCCGCTTCGATCTGGCCAACCGGCACGGCCTGAAAGCCGCCACGGAAAACTTCGCTGACATACGCCCCACTATTCAGACCAATGGCCAGAATCGCGCAGCGCATGCCATCGCTGAACAGCCACCACAGAGTGGGTGACTCCTTTACAAAACTCAGGGTGCCCACGCCGTAGTACAGCAGGAATAATTGCACCAGCAAGGGCGTGCCACGGAACACGGTACTGTAGCTAAAGGCGAAGCTGCGCAAAATACGGCTATGGGACTGACGCATCAGGGCCAGCGACAGGCCGATGAACAGTGACAGCACAATGCCCCACAAGCCGATATACACGCTCATGCCAAAGCCCTTGAACAGGGTTTCGACGGTGGTATTGAATAATTCCAGATCAATCATGCCTGGGCTCTCATGCCTTTGCCGGTGTAACGTTCGGCCAGCAAAAACAGGGCCTGACTACAGGCACCAATCAGAAAATAAAGTACACCTGCTATCAGGTACATAGCCATGGGCTCGCGCGTATTGGCGGCACCCAGGGTAGCGGCACGCATGATCTCGACCAGGCCTACCAGGGAGATCAGGGCCGTGTCTTTCAGTGCGGTTTGCCAGACGTTATTGGCGCCGGGTAGGGCGTACCAGAACATCTGCGGCAAAATAATGCGGCGCAGACGCTGCCAGGGGGACATGCCAATGGCTTTGGCCGCCTCGATCTGGCCTTCGGGAATGGCTTGCAAGGCGCCGCGAAACACTTCTACGCTGTACGAGCCTGCAATCAGGCCAATGGCCAAAATACCGACCAGCGCAGGGAACCAGCGCGTCACCACATCTTCCATGCGCATGAAGTCGGCCAGATCGGAGACAAACTGCACCGAGCCGAAAAACAGCAGGTAGATGATGAGCAGCTCGGGGATACTGCGAACAACCGTGGTGTACAGGCTGACGGGGCCACGCAGCCAGCGCGGCCCGTTGGTCTTGATGCTGGCTCCTGTAATCCCAATGACTACGCCAAGGGCCATGCCCAAAACGGAGATCAGCAAGGTCATTGCTGCTCCGCGAAGGAACATCCAGCCCCAGCCTTCGCGCAGCACATTAAAAATAGTCTCTAGCATCAAGTGGTACTTCTCGACTTATTTCTTGCAGATCTCGTAGTTGGCGATGTCGATGTCAAACCACTTTTCGCTGGCGGTCTTGACGGTGCCATCATCGATCAGCTTGCACAGGGCAGCGTCAACCTTGGCTTTCAGCTCTGCATTGTCTTTGTGAATACCGACGGCAATGCCATAACCCAGGGTCTCGGGGTCGGAAGAGCCTTTGATGACCAGCTTGGACAGGGCAAAGTTGTCTTCACCGACTTTATGCAGGAACTTCGATTGCGAGGTCAGGTCGGCAAAAGTGCCGTTCAGGCGACCGGCGTCCAGATCGATTTGCATCTGGTCCAGGGTCTCGTAGTTTTTGATGGTCGTCTTGGGGGCTTTCTTGGTCAGGAAAGCGCCGTGGGTGGTGCCGCCTTGAACGCCAATGGTTTTACCGGCCAGGCCATCAAAAATGGTTTGTTCGTTGTCGGCGCCGACCAGTTCACTGTTCTTGGGCAGAACGAAAATGGCGTCTTCAACGGCGTAAGGAATACTGAAGTTCACGCGCTTGGCACGCTCGGGGGTGTAGGACATGCCCGAGATGATCAGGTCAAATCGTTTGGCATCGAGCGAAGGAATCAGGCTGTCAAAGGCTTGTACGATGAACTTGCAGTCGCTGTTGAGCTCTTTGCACAGAGCCGCGCCCACGTCGGCGTCAAAGCCGGTAACCTTGCCGGCTGCATCCACCATGCTCCATGGTGGGTAACCGCCTTCCGTGCCGATTTTCAGGGTGTCTGCCATTGCAGCCTGGGAGCCCAACAGGGCCAGGCTGGCACAGATCAGGGTCTTGCTGAGGAAACTCATGGTCTGGCTCTCCTTTGTGGATAGGCTGGTCAGGGCCGTCTTGGCCCTGCTGGTTTTCCAGCCTGTGTCGTATTCACGAAGCGATGATCTTACTGCATTGGTTGTAGAAACTGCTGTAGACGCTCGGATTGTGGCCTATCGAACAGCTCTTTGGGGTGGCCACGTTCTTCAATCAGGCCGTTGTGCATGAAAATGGTCTCGGAGGACACGTCACGCGCAAAATTCATTTCGTGGGTGACCAGGATCATGGTGCGACCTTCCTGGGCCAGTTGGCGAATGACGCGTAGCACCTCGCCCACCATTTCCGGATCCAGCGCGGAGGTCGGTTCGTCAAACAGCAAGACGTCCGGGTCCATGGCCAGCGCACGGGCAATGGCCACGCGTTGCTGCTGGCCGCCGGACAGTTCGGCCGGGTAGGCATCGCACTTATTGCTCAGGCCGACCTTGCCCAGCAGTTCGCGGGCGTATTCAGCCGCTTCACGGGCCGGGCGGCCCTTGACGTGAATGGGGCCTTCGGTGACGTTTTGCAGCACCGTGCGGTGCGACCATAGATTGAAGTTCTGAAACACCATCCCCAAGCGGGCGCGGACTTGTTCCAACAGACGCGGATTGTCTGTCTGGCAAATGCCCTTGCGGTTGCGATGGCTGCGCAAAATGTCATTGCCGATCTGGACTTCGCCCTGATCGGGGACGACCAGGTGGTTAATGCAGCGCAGCAGGGTACTTTTACCCGAGCCCGAGGCGCCGATAATGGAGAGTACATCGCCCTTGTGGGCCTGCAGGGAAATGCCCTTGAGCACCTCGTTGGTGCCAAAGCGTTTGTGGATGTCGCGTACCTGGACCGCCGCGTTCAGGTCATTGTTATTCACAGCAACGTCCTTGCGGTCAAAGAGAAAGGGGGTAAGGGTTTCATACGGGTGTCATATCCTGGATGCCCCGATTCTACCGCTTTCCCCCTGATTTTTTTGCACAAGCGCTGTATTTTGCGCATAAAAAGCGGCATAAACCGAGTATGCCGCCTTATGAGCTTAGGGATACAGGCCGCGTACCTGACGAGATTCCAGAATGCGGGCGCAACCCACAATAAAGGCAGCGGTACGCAGGGTGACGTTGTGCTCTTTGGCAACGGCCGCTACCGTGGTGTAGGCCGCGCGCATCATCATTTCCAGCCGATTGTTGATCTCGTCCTCGGTCCAGAAAAAGCTGGAGAAGTCCTGAACCCACTCGAAGTAGGACACAGTCACACCGCCGGCGTTGGCCACCACGTCCGGGACAATGGTCACGCCCTTGTCGTTCAGGATGTCATCGGCTTCGGGGGTGGTGGGGCCATTGGCACCTTCGATCACAATGCGAGCGCGGATGCGGTCGGCATTGTTCTTGTTGATCTGGCCTTCCAGCGCGGCCGGGATCAGCAGATCGGTTTCGATGTGCCAGAAATCGTCATTGGAAATGGCTTCGGCGTTGGGTGCTCCGGCCAGACCTTTGTGTTGTTCCATGTGGTCCAGCAAGGCCAGCACGTCCAGACCGTTGGGGTTGTAGACCGTGCCCGTGTGGTCCTGTACGGCCAGCACTTTGGCACCCGCTTCCTGGAACAGGCGGGCGGCCGTGCCACCCACGTTCCCGAAACCTTGCACAATGACGCGGGCGCCATTGAGGTTGATACCGGCGTCGCGAGCTGCTTCACAACCCACGGTAAACACGCCACGGCCAGTGGCTTCTACCCGGCCAAGACTACCGCCCAGGGACACGGGTTTGCCGGTGACTACACCGGTGCTGGTGCCGCCCACGTTCATGGAATAGGTGTCCATCATCCAGGCCATGGTCTGGGCATTGGTGTTCACATCCGGTGCGGGAATGTCCTTGTTGGGGCCAATGATCACGCCAATCTCGCTGGTGTAGCGGCGGGTGATACGTTCCAGTTCGGCCTGGGAGTAGTGGCGTGGGTCAATACGAATACCGCCCTTGGCACCGCCAAAGGGCAGGTTCACGGCCGCTGACTTGATCGACATCCAGGCAGCCAGCGCCATTACCTCGGACAAGGTGACATCCTGGTGGTAGCGCACGCCGCCCTTGCCTGGGCCACGGGACGTATTGTGTTGAACGCGGTAGCCCTCAAAGTGGGCCACGGTGCCGTTATCCAGTTCGATGGGGACGTCGACAATCAGTGTGCGCTTGGGGCGCTTGAGTGTTTCAACCCATCGGGACAATTTGCCCAGATACGGAGTGACTCGCTCCACTTGTTCGAGATAAATACCCCATGGGCCGACGTCGTCGGCATTCAGGTATGACGGCAAAGCATGGGTGGGACGATCTGTCATGAGCTCCTCGATAAAGTTGGGGAAACGGGATACGAGTACACAGTGAAGATGCAAATTACGCCTAGATGCAGAACCCGGCAAAGACGCTGTGGATTGGCTTAGCGATGGCCGTGTGCAGCAGTTATGCTATCGGAAATGGCCGCTGTTGTGTTTGCAGCGTTTGCGATGGTTTTATCTGGGTGCTGGTGCATTGATGGATTCTTCTGACTCTTCCCTTTCTGGTCGCTTGGCGCAATTGCGCCAACGTATCGAACAGGCTTGCTTGCAGGCCGGCCGCCCTGCCGGTGCGGTGGCGCTTTTACCGGTCAGCAAAACCTTTCCTGTGCCCGTGCTGGCGCAAGCTCTGGACCTGGGCTTGTTGCGAATGGGCGAGAACAAGGTTCAGGAGATTCGGGACAAGCAGGCCGAGCTGGCCGATCGCGCGGTGCAGTGGGTGATGATAGGCCATCTGCAGAGTAATAAGGCTAAAGATATTGCACGCCTGGCCAGCGAAGTCCAGTCTTTGGACCGTTTGTCGCTGGCCCAGGCCCTGGATCGGCACCTGCAAACCGAGCAGCGTAGCCTGGATGTGCTTGTTCAGGTCAAGACCTCGCCCGAACCCAGCAAGTTTGGCTTGGCCCCGGAGCAATTGCCTGCTTTCATGCAGTCCTTGCGCTCGCTCGATACCCTGAACGTCCGGGGTTTGATGACCATGGCCGTCAATAGCGAGGACCCTCAGGCGGTGCGCGCCTGTTTTGCTACGTTGCGCCAGTGGCGTGATCGTCTGGTGGAGTTGGGCCATGAACAGGTGCAAGGCCTGTCCATGGGCATGAGTGGGGATTTCGAGCTGGCGATTCAGGAAGGTTCGACCGAGGTTCGGGTTGGCTCGGCCCTGTTTGGCGCACGCAATTACCGCTGATCGATATCCGCATCGTTACTAATGCCCTGCGTAGGGCTGTCCGCGCATAATGTCTCTGCGCATCCCGAACGGGATGCTTAACATTTAAAAAAACAGTGCCCTAAGCGCTGTTTGTATGTACGAAGGAGACATCATGGATTGGAAAAAATTGGGAGCCGGTGTGTTGCTGGGCGCCAGCCTGACAGGAACGGCCCTGGCAGCGGACTGGCCCCAGTCGGCGGTAACGTGGGTAGTGCCTTATCCCGCAGGCGGTGGTTCAGATGTGATTGCTCGGTTGGTGGCCAAGCAGTTGGAAAGCAGCCTGGGTCAGACGTTGATTGTGGAAAACAAGCCGGGGGCGGCGACCATCATCGGCGCGACCTATGTGAGCAACGCCAAACCGGACGGCTATACCGTGGGTACCGCTGACTCAGGCACGCTGGCATTCAATTCCTCCTTGTACAACAAGCTGCAGTACGACCCGGCGGCTTTCACGTATGTGGGCGGACTGGCCCGTTTTCCCTTGATGCTGGCGGTACCGCAAGAATCCCCGTACAAGACGGTGGCCGATTTGCTTGAAGCGGCTCGTAAGCAGCCTGAAAAACTGAGCTCCTCGTCCGCTGGCAGTGGTTCACCTCACCATCTGGCGCTGGAAATGTTCAAGCAGCGCACCGACACCCAGATCGTGCATGTGCCTTACAAGGGAGCCGCACCCGCCATTCAGGATTTGCTGGGCGGTCAGGTGGATATGTCTTTTGTCGATTCTGCAGCGGCATTGTCCAACATCAAGGCTGGCAAATTGCGGGTTCTGGCCGTGGCCACGCCCGAGCGCAGCAGCCTGTTGCCTGATGTGCCAACCATGGCCGAAGCCGGTATTGCCGACTTCTACGCCTATGCCTGGCAAGGTTTGGTGGGCCCACCCAAGATGGACGAAGGTGCCCGTCAACGCTTGAGCCAGGACTTGATGCAGGCTCTGAAAACGCCCGAGCTGGACCAGCGTATCCGCGCGATGGGTGTAGAGCCCATGCCCATGACGCCCGATGAATTCCAGGCCTACGCTCAGCGTGAACGCGCGGAATGGGCCACGGTTATCGAGCGTGCCGGTATTCGTATGGATTGACGGTCATGCGGCCAACAGTGGCCGCATAATCAGGCGGCATATTCATCGCCGTAACGTTTCAGGCCGTCCAGGTCCAGTACCTGGACGCCACCATATTTGATCAACAACAGCCCTTCGTTTTCCAGTTGACGCAGGGCTTGGTTGGCACGTTGGCGCGATACCCGCGCCAGGTAGCCGATCTCTTCCTGGGTAATGTCCAGGCGCAGACCTTTTCCGGGGTAGAGCAGCGGGTTGAACAGCTCTGCCAGACAGCGCGCCACGCGGGCATCGGGGGTAGACAGGCTGTTGTACTCGGCCTTGCCGATAAATTGCGCCACACGCTCATTGAGCTGATGCAGGAGGTAGCGGTTGAAAGCAATACTCTGGTCCAGCAAATCGTTAAAACTGTGGGCGGGCAAGCGGGCCACCTGGCTGTCGCGCAAGGCCACCACATCGTATTTGCGCTCTTCGTTTTTCAGCAAAGAGCCTTCGCCTATCCAGCCACCGGCAGGCACCCCTGTCATGGAGGCAATTTTGCCGTCGGAGTTGCCCACCGATACTTTGAGCAAACCCGAGAGCACGCCGATCCAGGCCGTGGCGCGTTCCCCCTTGCGTTCGACGATGGCTCCGGCCTCGTATGCGGTGATCAGCGTGTCGCGGCGGACACGCTCTTGCAGCTCGGGTGTCAACAAGCGAAACCAGGCGGCTCGCTCCGATAAAGCATCTACAACATGCATGAGGATTAACCCTCGATAAAGGTCGAATGTCATGTCCGTGACAATCTTCGGGACGTGCAGCCGATAACTTGATTATTAACAGGCTGCAAATAGCTTGAAGGCATCACTTCAGCCTTCTGCCGCAATCATAAGCAGCCTCCTGGACCATAACAAGCCGGGAAAATTCGGAGGAGACATGGTTGTGCGGATGGATAAAGAGCAGGTAGCGGGGTTACCCGGCACCTTCCCAGCCTGGATAGAACACCATGCCCAGGTGCGCGGCAACAAAGTTGCCATGCGCGAAAAAGACCTGGGAATCTGGCAGACCTGGACGTGGCGGGAGCTGGCCGAACAGGCCGAGCAACTGGCTGCGGGCCTGGCCGGGCTGGGAGTCAAAGACGGTCAGCACGTTGCGGTGATCGGTGAAAACCGCCCGCGTCTGTACCTGGCCATGATGGCAGCGCAAATGCTGGGCGCTGTGCCCGTGCCTTTGTATCAGGATGCGGTGGCCCAAGAAATGTTGCACGTGTTGCTGGATGCCAGCATTCGTGTGGCCGTGGTCGAGGACCAGGAGCAGGTCGACAAGCTGCTGGAAGTCTGGGACCAGTGCCCCGATCTGGATGCACTGATCTATGACGATCCACGTGGTTTGCGCAACTATCAGCAAGAACAACTGCAATACATTGAACAAGTCATGGAGCAGGGGCGCGAGCAATTGGCGCGTGATCCGGACTGTGTGCGTCGTATCTGGAAGGCCATTACGCCTGACCATGCTGCTGCCATGTTCTATACCTCCGGTACGACCGGCAAGCCCAAGGGTGTGGTGTTGACCCACGGCGCCCTGGTCGATCGTGGCCTGGCCATTCAGGAGCTGGAATCGCTGACCGATGCCGAGGAAGTGCTGGCTTATCTGCCTCCCGCCTGGATTGGGCAGAACATGTTTTCCTACACGCAGTTCCTGGTCACGGGTTTTACGGTGAATCACCCTGAATCGCCCGAGACCGTGTCCATCGACCTGCACGACATTGGTCCCACCTATTACTTTGCGCCTCCCCGTGTGTTGGAAGGCTTGCTCACGCAAGTGACCATTCGCATGGAGGATGCCGGTGCCTTAAAGCGCGCCCTGTACAAGCGTTTCATGACTTTGGCGCACCGCGTGGGTGTGCAGATTCTGGACAAGCGCCCTGGCGTGGGGATGTGGGATCGCCTGTGTTATGGCCTGGGCAATATCCTGATCTACGGCCCCTTGCGTAATGCCCTGGGCATGAGCCGCGTGCGTGTGGCTTATACCGCCGGTGAAGCCATTGGCCCCGATCTGTTCGATTTTTACCGTTCTATTGGCATCAACCTCAAGCAACTGTACGGCGCGACGGAAACCTCGGTGTTTGTCTGCGTGCAGGAAGATGGCCATGTGCGTGCCGATACGGTAGGCCCACCCGTCAAAGGTGTGGAAATCCGTGTGGCCGATAACGGTGAGATTCAGGTGCGCAGCCCTGGCTTGTTCAAGGAGTACTACCGCAATCCCGAGTCCACCGCCGAGTCTTTTACCGAAGACGGCTGGTATCACACAGGCGATGCCGGTTATCTGGACACCGATGGTCAGTTAAAGATCATCGACCGTGCCAAGGATGTGGGCAAATTGGCCGACGGCTCTTTGTTTGCACCCAAGTACATCGAGAACAAGCTCAAGTTCTTCCCCTTCGTCAAAGAAGCCGTGGCTTTTGGTGATGGCCAAAAGGAAGTGTGCGCCTTTATCAATATTGATCTGGAAGCAGTGGGCAACTGGGCCGAGCGTCGCAACCTGCCTTATGCCGGTTACACCGATCTGGCCGGCAAGCCCGAGGTCTATGCCTTGATTCGGGATTGCGTGGCGCAGGTCAATGATGATCTGGCCAACGACCCCAAACTGGCCGGCTCGCGCATCAGTGCCTTTTTGATTCTGCACAAAGAGCTGGACCCGGATGACGATGAACTGACCCGCACCCGCAAAGTACGTCGCGGTTTTATCGCGCAAAAGTACAAGGTTCTGGTCGACGCCCTGTTCAACGGTTTGGACAGGCAGTTTGTGGAGACAGAAGTGAAGTTTGAAGATGGGCGCAGCGGTCGCATTTCGGCAGACCTGCACATTGAGCGCATGACAGACGCAGCAAGGAGCGCATGATGAGTGAGGCGCAAATGCCGGGCCGTCGGATTGGCCCAGTGGTACTGGATTTAAAGAATATTTCGCTGTCCTTCGGGGGGGTGAAAGCCTTGACCGATATCTCGTTCAATATTCGTGAACACGAGATCCGCTCCATCATCGGTCCGAACGGAGCAGGCAAAAGCTCCATGTTGAACGTCATCAACGGTGTATATGCACCACAACAAGGCGAGATTGTCTTGCGTGACCAGAGTTATGCCCGCATGAACTCACGTCACACCGCCGAGCAGGGCATTGCCCGTACCTTTCAGAACCTGGCTCTGTTCAAGGGCATGAGTGTGCTGGACAACATCATGACCGGCCGTAATCTGCACATGAAAAGCGGGGTGTTTGCCCAGGCTTTCCGACTGGGCGGTGCCGAGCGCGAAGAGATTCGCAACCGTGAGTACGTGGAAGGCATCATCGATTTTCTGGAGATCCAGGCCTACCGCAAAACGCCGGTAGGGCGTTTGCCTTACGGTCTGCAAAAACGGGTTGACCTGGGGCGGGCGCTGGCAATGCAGCCGAGCATTTTGCTGCTTGATGAGCCTATGGCAGGCATGAACATCGAAGAAAAGCAGGATATGTGCCGTTTTATTCTGGATGTGAATGAAGAGTACGGCACCACGATTGTTTTGATTGAACACGATATGGGCGTAGTCATGGATATTTCGGACCGCGTGGTGGTTCTGGACTATGGCAAGAAAATTGGTGACGGAGTACCGGACGAAGTACGACAAAACCCGGACGTCATCCGCGCCTATCTTGGCGCTGGCCATTGAGGGGAACGGACATGGCATTTTTTCTTGAAACCTTGCTGGGCGGGCTGATGAGCGGGATGTTGTACGCCCTGGTCGCGCTGGGCTTTGTTCTGATTTTCAAAGCATCGGGTGTTTTTAACTTCGCACAGGGCGCAATGGTGCTGGTGGCCGCACTGGCCATGGCTCGTCTCTCCCAGTGGATTCCGCAGTTGCTGGGCATGGAGCCCGGCATTCTGGGCAATGTGCTGGCTTTCATTGTCTCGGCCATATTGATGTTTGTGCTGGCCGTGGTCATTGAGCGCTGGGTGCTGCGTTATCTGGTGAACCAGGAAGGCACGACCTTGCTGATGGCCACCATCGGTATCAGCTATCTGCTCGATGGTTTGGGTCAGATCGTGTTTGGCAGTTCGGTGTACTCCATTGACGTGGGCATGCCCAAAGACCCGGCTTTCATCCTGGAGTCCGTGTTTGAAGGCGGTGTGCTGGTCAGTCTGGAGGACTTGAGTTCAGCCGTGGTTGCGGCCTTGCTGGTTGCGGCCCTGGCCATCTTCTTTCAGTACACCAGTGTGGGCCGTGCCCTGCGTGCGGTGGCAGACGATCACCAGGCGGCACAGTCCATTGGTATTCCCTTGAACCGTATCTGGGTCGTGGTCTGGACGGTGGCCGGTTTGGTGGCATTGGTCGCCGGCATTATCTGGGGTTCCAAATACGGGGTGCAGTTCACCTTGTCGACCGCTGCGTTGCGCGCCTTGCCTGTGGTGATTTTGGGTGGTCTGACCTCGGTGCCCGGTGCCATTGTGGGTGGCCTGATTATCGGTGTGGGTGAGAAGGTGTCTGAGGTTTATCTGGGCCCTTATGTAGGTGGCGGCATCGAGATCTGGTTTGCTTATGTGCTGGCCCTGGTGTTCCTGCTGTTCCGACCACAAGGTCTGTTCGGCGAGAAGATTATTGATCGCGTCTGAGGTGGAGCCGATATGATTTACCGCGAAAATGGTCAGTTCAAAAGCAGCTATCGGGCTGACCAGCAGATTTTTCCCATCCGCCAGGATCGCTATGTGGTGTTGGGCCTGTTGCTGGTGGCATTTCTGTTGGTGCCAGCCATGGCATCCAACTACTTCCTGCAAGCTATTCTGATTCCCTTTTTGATTCTGTCCTTGGCAGCGATCGGCCTGAATATTCTGGTGGGCTATTGCGGACAGATTTCCATTGGTTCAGGCGCCTTTATGGCTGTGGGCGCCTACGCCGCCTGGAACTTTGGTGTCCGTATTCCTGAGTTGCCGTTGGTGTTGCAGATCTTGCTGGGCGGCGTGTTTGCCACTCTGGTGGGTGTCGCCTTCGGTATTCCCAGCTTGCGTATCCGTGGCTTGTACCTGGCGGTCACAACCCTGGCTGCGCAGTTCTTTGTGGATTGGGCGTTCCTGCGTATTGCCTTTTTCACGAACTACTCGCCATCGGGCAACGTGTCGGTGCCCGCCTTGAGTGCATTTGGTTTGCCGGTTCAAACCCCCATGCAAAAGTACTTGTTTGTACTGATCTTTGTGGTGGTGTTTGCCTTGCTGGCCAAGAACCTGGTGCGTGGCGCGATTGGTCGTCAATGGATGGCGATTCGTGACATGGACGTGGCCGCTGAAGTGATTGGTATCCGTCCGGTCTACGCCAAGCTCACGGCCTTTGCTGTCAGCTCATTCATCATCGGTGTGGCCGGTGCCTTGTGGGCCTTTGTTCATCTGGGTTCCTGGGAGCCACTGGCCTTTGACCTGACTCGCTCTTTGCAGCTGTTGTTCATTGTCATCATCGGTGGTCTGGGCTCGATTGTGGGCAGCTTCTTTGGTGCCGCTTTCATGGTCTTGCTGCCCGTGCTTCTGACCAACGTGCCGCACTGGTTTGGTATGTCCATCGGCGTGGACACCGCCTCGCACATTGAACACATGGTGTTCGGTGCCCTGATCGTATTTTTCTTGATTGTGGAGCCGCATGGTTTGGCTCGACTCTGGAGTATTGGTAAGGAAAAGCTGCGTTTGTGGCCCTTCCCCCATTAGCAGGTAGGCAGTTTATTACAACAACAGCCCCGCCAATCGGGACGGGGTACTTAGACAAATGGTACTTATCGGAGGACCAGGAGATGACAACACGACTGAAACGCGCTGTGCTCGGTTTGAGTGCTTGCGCTGCAATGTTGACCATGAGTACAGCCGCTTTGGCAGCTGAGGAACAGTACATTCCACTGCTGACCTACCGCACCGGCTCCTTTGCCCCACTGGGGATCCCATGGGCCGATGGCAAGCTGGACTATCTGGCTTTGGTCAACGAACGTGACGGCGGTGTCAATGGCGTCAAGCTGGCATACGAGGAGTGTGAAACGGCGTATGCCACCGACCGTGGCGTAGAGTGCTACGAGCGCATGAAAGGCAAAAATGGTGGTGCTTCGGGGTTTGACACCCAGTCCACAGGCATTACTTTTGCCCTGACCGACAAGGCCATTGTGGATGGGGTCGCCATTGAAACCATGGGCTACGGTCTGTCGCATTCGGCTAACGGTGCGGTGTTCGAGTGGAACTTCCCGCTGCTGGGCACGTACTGGACCGCAGCCGATGTCATGATCCAGGACATCACCAAGCAAGTGGGTGAGGACAAGCTGAAAGATCAGCGTATTGCCCTGATCTACCATGACTCGCCTTACGGTAAAGAGCCTATCGCTCTGTTACAGGCCCGTGCCAAGGAACAAGGCTTCAAGCTGGATCTGTATCCGGTGACCGCTCCTGGCGTGGAACAGAAATCCACCTGGCTGCAAGTGCGTAAAAACCGTCCTGACTTCGTGTTGCTCTGGAGCGCCGGGATCATGACGCCTACCGCTATTCGTGAGGCGCAGGCAGTGGGATATCCACGCGACAAGATCTATGGCATCTGGTGGGCCGCTTCCGAGAGCGATGTGGTCGATCTGGGCCAGACCGCCAAGGGCTACAAGGGCATCACCATTCACAACAGTGCCGAGGACGGCCCGGTGCATGATGCCGTGCGCGAGATGCACGCCAAAGGCAAAGGAGCTGAAAACGGGGACAAGTATGTCGGCACGCTGGCACACACGCGCGGCATGATGATTTCCATGATGCAGGTAGAAGCCATTCGTACTGCCCAAGAGAAGTTCGGTAAAGGGCAGCATATGACGCCCGAACAAGTGCGCTGGGGTTTCGAGAACCTGAACCTGGACGAAGCTCGTCTGAAAGAGCTGGGCTTTGAAGGCATCATGCGTCCCGTTAAAACCTCGTGCAGCAACCATATGGGTGATGACTGGGCTCGTATCGTGCAGTGGGACGGCAACAAGTTTGAAGTTGTCTCCGACTGGTATGAGTCCGACAAGAAGTATGTCGATCCTTTAGTCAAGGAAATGTCGGCCAAGTACGCCGCTGAGAAGAAAATTACGCCTCGCACCTGCGAAGGCTAAACCCAGGCGCCCAGGGTTCGCCCTGGGCACTGCATTGCGTGGGGAAGATTATGAGTGAGACCGTAGGCCAAGTGGATGAGGCGCCCATCTTGTTGGACGTCAATGGCATCGAAGTGATTTACAACCACGTCATTCTGGTGCTCAAGGGCGTGTCCTTGCGTGTACCGGAAGGGCGGATTGTTGCCTTGCTGGGCGCCAACGGTGCCGGTAAAACCACGACCTTGCGGGCCGTATCGAACTTGCTGCGCGCTGAGCGCGGCGATGTGACCAAAGGCCAGATCCATCTGCGTGGCGAGCGTATTGATCAACTGACTCCGGCTGATCTGGTCAAGCGCGGCGTAGTGCAGGTGATGGAAGGGCGCCACTGTTTTGC
Organism: Alcaligenes sp. MMA; assembly: GCF_020907215.1. Taxonomy (NCBI): domain Bacteria; kingdom Pseudomonadati; phylum Pseudomonadota; class Betaproteobacteria; order Burkholderiales; family Alcaligenaceae; genus Alcaligenes; species Alcaligenes sp. MMA. The sequence goes on along the minus strand of NZ_JAJJPP010000004.1, from coordinate 34,170 downwards.
GCACTTGAGCATTGAAGAAAATTTGCTGACCGGGGCCTATACCCGTTCCTTGTCACGTGGTGATGTAAGCGCCGAGCTGGACAAGGTGTACCAGTATTTTCCGCGTCTAAAGCAGCGCCGTACCAGTCAGGCCGGTTATACCTCGGGCGGTGAACAGCAAATGTGTGCCATTGGACGCGCCTTGATGGCCGACCCCAGCATGATCTTGCTGGATGAGCCTTCCATGGGGTTGGCACCGCAGGTGGTGGAAGAAATTTTCGAGATTGTCCGTGACCTGAATCAGCGCGAGCGTGTCAGTTTCTTGCTGGCCGAGCAAAACACCAACGTGGCCCTGAAGTATGCCGACTATGGCTACATCCTGGAAAACGGTCGCGTCATGATGGATGGACCCTCCCAGGCCTTGGCCGAGAACGAAGACGTCAAGGAGTTCTATCTGGGTGTGTCCGGGGGCGAGCGCAAGAGCTTTCGTGACAATAAATTCTATCGACGACGCAAGCGCTGGTTGGCCTAACCCTCAAGGATTTTCACTGTATCAGCAGGGCCTGGCCTGTATTGAAAGCGGCAGGATCAGTACAGGAACAGGCCATCGATCGGGATGCACACAAGGTGCCGCCCTGACCCCTTTTGACATTTTTAGTTTTGGGCAGCTCCTGGCTACACGGGGTGTAGTCGCAGAGCTTGGTATCGACACGCGTCAGTCTATGAGCAGGAAGTCGGCTGGGCGCGGGAGTGTTTGAATGCCAATTCATCCCAGTGGAGGAGAGATGAGCGAATATTACGACGAGCGCGAAACCCAGGAACCGGACGAGCGTGAGGCTGATTTACTGTCCCGTTTGCCGCAGGTTTTGCAAGCGGCTGCAAAAGGAGCCCCTGCCATTGCCAGACAACTGGATTCGGTGGATCTGGCCGCTGTGCGCAGCCGTGAGGACCTGCTGGCTATTCCGGTGTTTCGTAAAAGCGAGCTGCTCAAAGCCCAGTTGGAAGCTCGTGAGCGGGCCCGCTCTGGCGCGCCGTCGGCTGAGTATGCGCAGTCCGTTTTCGGGGGCTTTTCCTCCATTTCCTGGGGGGCAGCTCGCAAAGTGTTTGCTTCGCCTGGCCCCATGTATGAGCCCGAAAGCCGTCGCCCGGACTATTGGGGCTTTGCGCGGGCCTTGTATGCAGCGGGTTTTCGCCGTGAAGAACTGATTTTCAACTGCTTCTCCTATCACTTCACGCCGGCCGGTTCGATGATGGAAACCGCTGCTCATGCTTTGGATTGCACCGTGTTTCCGGGGGGGGTGGGGCAAACCGAACAGCAAGTGCAGGCCATGGCCGACTTGCGCCCGCATGGGTACACCGGTACCCCCAGCTTTCTGAAAATCATCATGGAAAAAGCCCAGTCCATGCAGATTGCGTTGCCGGGATTGACCAAGGCCTTGTTCTCGGGTGAAGCCTACCCGCCCTCTTTACAAAAATGGTTCAGCGAGCATGGCGTGGCAGGCTATCAAGCTTACGGCAGTGCCGATCTGGGCATGATTGCCTACGAAACTCAGGCCCGTGAAGGCTTGGTGCTTAACGAAAGCCTGATTCTGGAAATTGTGCGTCCGGGCACAGGCCAGCCCGTAGAACCTGGTGAAGTGGGCGAAGTGGTGGTGACGTCTTTTAACCCAGACTACCCGTTGGTGCGGTTTGGCACAGGCGACTTGTCTGCTGTCATGCCCGGTCAGTCTCCTTGTGGTCGTACCAATCAGCGTATACGCGGCTGGATGGGGCGTGCTGACCAGACGACCAAGGTGCGCGGCATGTTTGTGCATCCGGGGCAGGTGGAGCAGATTCGTCTGCGTCACAAGGAGCTGGGCCAGGCTCGCCTGGTGGTGCGTGGTGCCAGCGGCCAGGATCAGATGGTGTTTCAGGTGGAAGTTGCCTCCAGGCCTGAGGGTCTGGAAAGCGTATTGGCCGACTCGATCCGTGAAATCACCAAACTGCGTGCACAGGTGGAATTTGTGGAGCCAGGCGCCTTGCCTCGGGATGGTAAAGTCATCGAGGACCAACGCAGCTACGATTAATTAGCCATGTAGATATGCACACAAGTAGCAGTCGGGCTGCGGTACTATGCTGGAAAATAGTCAATACCTATATCTTTGAGGAGAGCCCGATGCGCTTTGTGCCAGTTTCTGCTGTAGTCCTGGCCTTGATGGCCAGCATGCCTGCTGCCCAGGCCGCCACCCTGGACAATGTCAAACAGCGCGGCCACGTGCTGTGTGGCGTGACCACCGGCTTTGCCGGTTTTTCTGCCCCTGATGACAAGGGTAACTGGACCGGTCTGGATATCGACGTATGTCGTTCGGTCGCCGCTGCCACTCTGGGCGACGCCAGCAAATTCAAGGCCGTACCCTTGAACTCGCAGCAGCGCTTTACGGCCCTGCAGTCGGGCGAAATTGACCTGTTGGCCCGTAACACCACCGTGACCCAGCAGCGCGATACCGCGGTCGGCGCTATCCATGCAGGCATCAACTTCTACGACGGCCAGGGTTTCCTGGTGTCCAAGAAACTGGGCGTTTCCAGCGCCAAGGAATTGAACGGCGCCACGGTTTGCATGCAGACAGGCACGTCCAACGAAAACACCATGGCTGACTGGGCTCGCGCCAACAAGGTTGAGTACAAGCCTGTGGTGATCGAACAGTTCAACGAAGTGGTCAACGCCTTCGTGGCTGGCCGCTGTGACGTGTTCTCTACCGATGCATCGGGCCTGGCTTCGATTCGTATCTCCAAAATGGAAAATCCGGACGACTACCTGGTGCTGCCTGAAATCATTTCCAAAGAGCCACTGGGCCCATTTGTCCGCCAGGGCGATGATGCCTGGCTGAACATTGTGAAATGGTCCATCCAGGCCAGCTTCAACGCTGAAGAACTGGATGTGACAGCGGCCAATGTGGACGAGAAGCTCAAGAGCAACAACCCCAACATCCAGCGTCTGCTGGGTGTGACTCCCGGTGCCGGTAAAAACCTGGGCCTGGACGAAAAATGGGCTTACAACATCATCAAGCAGGTTGGTAACTACGGCGAGTCCTTCGAGCGCAACGTGGGTAAAGGTAGCCCGCTGCAAATCGAACGCGGACTGAATGCTTTGTGGATCGACGGTGGCTTGATCTACGGTCTGCCTATTCGTTAATCCTTTCGGGTTTGCGATATGCAAAAAGCAGCTCTCTTTGGGAGCTGCTTTTTTTATGAGTAGAGCGGATGCATGGGCTTGATCGGACTTATGCAATAATAATGGTTCTTATTAACATTCTCTGCCTTCCCCTTGGCACCTCATGCCCGCCGAGCTTGAACATCCCTCCCACGCTGCGGTTTCCGAGCTTTATCGCGACCACCACGATTGGTTGCGTGGTTGGCTGCGTGGCAAGTTAGGGGACGCGCATCAAGCAGCCGATCTTGCGCAAGACACGTTCCTGCGACTGCTTAGTGTGAACTCCAGCACCATTAGCGATGGCTCTTTGAGGGAGCCCCGCGCCTATCTGCGCACGATTGCCGGACGGCTGGTGGTGGATCACTGGCGCAGGCTGGAAATCGAGCGTGCTTACCTGGCTGTCCTGGAAAGCCGCCCGCAGGACAGTTGGCCCTCCGAGGAGTCCCGTCTGGTCATTCTGGAGTCCTTGGAGCAGATTGCACAGATGCTGGGACGCTTGAAACCCTTGGTGCGAGAGGTGTTTTTACTGGCGCAAATGGAAGGCCTGAGTTGCCCGCAGATCGCGCAGCGCATAGGCAAATCCGTGTCCACCGTAGAACGTTATCTGGCGCAGGCTTTGCAGCACTGCTATCGCCTGGTTTACGGCTTGTAAGCCAGCTATCTGGACAGACGAATGAATACTTCCGCCGAGACGCTTGTTCTGGATACGGCGATTGCCTGGCGTATCAGGCTGCATCACAACGTAGCGGATGCCAAAACCTGGCAAGCCTTCGAGGCATGGCGGCAGGCGGCCCCTGAGCATGCTGCTGTGTGGGAGCGTTTGCAGGCGATGGGGAGCAGTTTGCAGGCACCCTTGGCCTCTTTGCCCGGACAAGAGGCCACTTATATTCTGCGCCAGGCCGAGGAGCAGCAACGGCGCCGGTCACGCCGCAAGGCTTTGCTGAGCCTGGGTGCGTGCAGTGTGGGTGGTGTATTGGCATGGCGAGTCGCTGAAGCCCCCTTTGTCCAGCCTTTGCTGGCAGATGCATCGACCCGACGGGGAGAACGTCGACAGTTGAACTTGCCTGATGGCGGGGTGCTTGTGCTCAATACCGATACCGCCGTGAACATCAGCTTTAACGCACAGTTCCGGCGAGTTGAGCTTTTGCGTGGGGAGATTTACCTGATTTCCGCCCATGACCCTTTGGAGCGTCCTTTGTTTGTGCAGACCCGAGATGGGCGGGCGCAAGCCTTGGGGACACGTTATCGGGTCCGCCAGCTGGATTCGGGCAGCCAGGTTGAGGTCAATGAAGGCTCGGTGGCCTTGTGGCCCCGTCAACACTCGGGGGACCGAGCCTATACCGTGCTGGAAACCGGGCAAAGTGCTTGCATGAGCAGTGTGCGTGTGGACGCCTTGCCTGCCGAGCAGCAGGGTAATGGCTCTGCCTGGGTGGAGGGCGCCTTGGCCGTCAAGGATATGCCGCTGTCCCTGTTCTTGCAGGATCTGGCGCGTTATCACGGCGCTATTGAATGTGATCCGGCGGTGGCTCAGATCAAGGTGTCAGGCGTGTTCCAGCTGCACGACACGGCCAAGATTCTGGACTTGCTGCGTCAAAGCCTGCCCGTTCGGGTCGAGCAGGGCCGTCAATGGTGGGGCGGCAGACTAACTCGCGTTCTGGCTCGTGCATAAGCTTGAGACGTGTTGTTGCTTACGCGGATGGCATGTTTTGGCCTTTCTGGATCAGGACGTATTTTTTTGAGGGGATTGCGATTTTGGCTCGTCATATCGATTGAAGCAGTGCGCACTGCCAGCATCGACAGACTTTCATTGGAGCCATTTTCGTGACGATCCTCTTTAGCCGACCTGCACGTCTTGCATCAGGACGGCGTGGCCTGCCTGTCTCTGGCAGAACCGCTCTTTTCATATTCTTGCCTTTAGTGGCCGCTTTATTGGCGGCCATGCCGATCGCGCACGCTCAAAGTAACCCTGCTGCGGCCAGTACCACGGCTGCACGGACTTATCACATTTCGGCCGGTCCCCTGGATGCGGCGTTGGCTGATTTCGCTCGTCAGGCGGGGGTGTCTCTGATTTACTCGGCGGCGCAGCTGCAGGGTGCGCGCAGTGCTGGTTTGAACGGCAGCTACGCCTTGCAGGATGGCTTGCGGGCCTTGCTGGCCGGTACGGGCTATCGAGGCATCCAGGCAAGTGCAGGTATTCGTATTGAAGCCGAGCCCGATCCTGGTGTCAGTATCCTGGCCCCTGTACGTGTCAATCGCAGCCTGGATGCTCAGACTGAGGGGTCGCAGTCCTACACGGCCAATGCCACCACCATAGGCAAGACAGCACAGGCACTGAAAGATATTCCTCAGTCTGTTTCGGTGGTGACACGCAAGCGCCTGGACGACCAGAACCTGGCGTCGATCAGCGAAGTGCTGGAGAACACCACAGGCGTGACGATTAGCGAAGTGGCCGATGGCGGGCGCAACTATTATTCGCGCGGCTTCAAAATCAGCAATGTCCAATACGATGGTGTACCGCTGTCACGCAGCTTTTATGCGGTGGGCAACAGCTTTACGGGTAGCACGGCCTATCTGGATCGGGTGGAAGTATTCCGTGGGGCTCAGGGCTTGTTTGAAGGAGCGGGTCAGCCTGGTGGTTCCATCAATCTGGTGCGCAAACGTCCAACGGCTGATACGCAAATTCTGGCTGAGCTGCGTGCTGGCTCGTGGAAGCATGGCGGTGCGATGCTGGACGCAGGTGGAGCCTTGAACGAGAACGGCAGTCTGCGCGCGCGTGCCGTGCTGGATTATGACGATAAAGGCTCCTTTATCGACAGGGTGAAGGAACGTAATGCCAATATGTATCTGGCGCTGGATCTGGACATTACGCCGGACACCAGCGTGGGTGCCGGTGTGCTGGTGTCGCGCTTGCGCTCTACTCCTTTCTTTGGCGGTCTGCCACGTTATAGCGATGGCAGCTCGCTGGAGCTGAAGCGCTCCACCTTTCTGGGTGCGGACTGGAATCAATGGGACAAAGATGAAACCCAAGTCTTTGCCGATCTGACGCATCAGTTCAATGACAATTGGCGCTTGAAAGTGGCAGCGACCTATGTGAAAGAAGAAAGTATTACCTCGGCCCTGGATGCGACGGGGACCGTGGATGTCACGACTTTGACCGGCCCGGTGCGTAATGCCTGGAACTATGACAAGACCAGCGAGCATCTGGGGGTGGATGCCAATGTGAATGGGCGCTTTACGGTGTGGGATATGCCGCAGGATCTGGTCGTGGGGGCGAGTATTTCGCGCCTTAGCTCCAGTGACCGGATTGAGTACAACATGAACTACCGTCCTTTGGATGTGTTCAACCCCGATCCCCACGTGCCCAAACCGGCCGAGTTTCCCGATTCGCAGCGCTTATCTCGCTATGAGCCGCACGTACAAAAGGGGATTTACGCCCAATTGCGTAGTCGTTTGACCGATGACCTGACTTTGGTCAGCGGTGGACGTTTCAGCTGGTTTGAAAGCCGCTACTCCACGCAGGCGACAAGCTGGAGCGATGTCAGCGTCAGCAAGGCGACAGCGGAATTCACCCCGTTCCTGGGGATGGTGTATGAGCTGTCGCCCCAGTGGTCGGTGTACGCCAGTTATGCCGATATTTTTGAGCCTCAAACTGCAACGACACGCGACGGTAGCTTGCTCAAACCTATTGTGGGGGCTAATTACGAGGCCGGTATCAAAGGTGAGCTGCTGGATGGCCGCCTGAATGCGTCCCTGGCTTTTTATCGTATTGATCAGACCAACCGGGCTGTGCAGGATCAGGAGGCTGGCCCGGTGTGCAATGGCGGTTACTGCTCGCGTGCCGCTGGCAAGGTACGCAGCCAAGGGTTTGAGGCTGAGGTGACAGGGCAAGTTTCCCCCGGCTTGCAATTGGCGGCCGGCTATACCTTCAATAACAATAAGTTCTTGCGGGATACGTCTCAAGAAGGTGAAGTGTTCAGCGCTGAAACCCCACGGCATTTGTTGCGGATCTGGGGCGATTACCGTCTGCCTGGTCAGTTGCAAGCGGTGAGCGTCGGCCTGGGTATGAACTGGCAAAGTGCTTTGAGTAACAGCGTCTCCAAGGTGCGTCGACCCTCGTACAGCGTGTGGAATGCACGTATTGCTTATGATGTGACACCGAGCTGGACGGCAGCCTTGAACGTCAATAATCTGTTCGACAAGGTTTACTACGAGTATCCGGGCTATATCGAGAACCGTAATAACTACGGTGCGCCACGCAGTTTTCTGTTCACTTTGCGGGGGCGGTTCTGATCTGAGTTGTCCCAGGGCTTGCGTGGCCCTGGGTATAGACAGGATTTGGACTTAATTTTTGCGCCGTAATACCAGCGAAATTTTGGCAAAAGCCACTTGCAGATCCTGTGTGGCACCTTGGAAAATCACGGGCCGACCACGCCGGGTAAAGCAGATCAGGCGTTTGGAGTTGAACAGCGGCACGAACTTGGCAAAGTGGATGTCTTGCCATTGCACTTCCCGCTTCATGATCCAGCTCTGGCGGATGCCGTTCTGGTCAATCGTGGTGATGCCATGCCACATGTGCCAGGCAATCAAGATCAAGCCAGTAAACAGCAGAACCAGAGAGCCCGCCAGTACAGGGCTGATAGCCGCACCTTGTGGGGAGCTGGCTACCAGCGCAAAACGCACACCAATCAGGGCTAGCACTATCCAGGCACCAGCCGCGACCCATTTAGGCCAGGAGCGGCCTTGAATAGGCAGTGAACCCAGATCCTTTAACAGGGCGTCAATTTCCTCTTTCGAGGGGGCTTGGCTCATCAGCACGCGGCGGCCCCTTGTTTGCGGGCTGCCAGGGCGTTACCGGCATTGCTGGCCGATTTGCGCTTCAAATGAGCCGAAATCCATTGCCCCGTGTCCACCACGGCGTTCAGATCAATGCCGGTTTCAATATCCAGGCCTTGCATCAGGAACAGCACGTCCTCGGTGGCGACGTTGCCGGTTGCGCCTTTGGCGTAGGGACAGCCACCCAGCCCGGCTACAGAACTGTGGAAAATATGAATGCCGGCCTGCATGGCGGCCACAATATTGGCGATGGCCTGGCCATAGGTGTCGTGGAAGTGGCCGGACACATGAACGGGGTCAATGTGCTCGGTCACCATGCGCATCACCTCGTAGACCTGACGGGCCGTGCCGACACCGATGGTGTCGGCTACGTCGATTTCATCGCAGCCTAGTTCGATCAAACGTTGGCCGACTTTCAACACATTGGCCGGCGCCACAGCACCTTCGTAGGGACAACCGAACGAACAACTGATGGAGCCGCGCAGGTGCATGCCAGCTTCTTTGGCGGCCTGGGCGACGGGGGCAAAGCGCTCCAGCGATTCTTCAATGCTGCAATTGATATTACGCTGCGAAAATGCTTCGCTGGCAGCGGCGAAGATCACCACTTCGTCGGCCTTGGCAGCCAGGGCGCCTTCAAAGCCACGCATATTGGGTGTCAGAACTGAATAGATCGTGCCGGGGCGACGGTCAATCGTAGCCATCACTTCCGCGCCGTCTGCCATTTGTGGCACCCATTTGGGCGAGACAAAGGAGGCGGCTTCCACGTTCACAAAACCGGCGTGGGACAAGCGGTTGACCAGCTCGACCTTGATGTCGGTAGGGATGAATTCTTTTTCGTTCTGCAGGCCGTCCCGAGGGCCGACCTCCACAATCTTGACGCGCGAGGGGTATGACATGAAGTTTCCTGAAGGTAAGGGGCTGGGCCTGGAGGCCTTTACGTATTCGTCATGATACCTCTTGAAGGCCAGGGCTGGCCCCCTAGGAACAGCCCTATAAGCAGGCGATGTGGCCGGGGTTTCGATGCAAAGGAGCAGGCCATGATGCAGTGTGGCCAAGTCGGGTTTTATGGCTTGATACGTTGGAATCGCCCGTCTGCCAGAGGCTCTATGCAGCCAGCCAGCTCCAGCTCGGCCAGAACCGCCGGCAGTTGAGTTGCCAGAAGACCGGTACGGCGCATCAGTTGCTCGGGCGTCAAGGGGGCGAAATCGATGCGCTCCAGGATGGGGCGCAGTTCTTCCGGTAGGTTATCGTGCTGAACAGGCCTGGCATTGGACGGGTTGCCGGGTTCAAGTTTGAACGTGTGCTGCACATTGCCCAGCTCATCCAGAATGTCCTGGGCGCTCTCTACCAGCTTGGCGCCTTGGCGTATCAAGGCATGGCAACCGCGTGCCAAAGGCGAATGGATTGAGCCCGGAATAGCAAAAACCTCGCGCCCCAGTTCTCCGGCCAGACGGGCTGTGATCAGGGAGCCACTTTGCTTTGCCGCTTCTACCACCAGCACGCCTTTGGCCAAAGCGGCCACAATGCGGTTACGGCGGGGGAAATGGTGCGGCATGGCGCGGGTGCCTAAGGGGAACTCGCTGAGCAGCAGACCGTGATCACTGATCTGGTGTGCCAGATCGCGGTGCGCTGCCGGGTAGACCAGATCCAGTCCCGTTCCCATGACAGCAATGGTGCCGGCCGATTGCGGGCCTGCTTTGAGCGCGCCTTTGTGCGCTGCCTGATCAATGCCGCTGGCCAGCCCACTGATGATGCACCAGCCTTTGGAGGCCAGCGTGGCAGCGAAGTCGGTCGCCGTTTCCTGGCCAGACTGGGTGGCATTGCGAGCACCAACAATCGCCAGCCCGGGGTGCTCCAACACATCCAGATTGCCATTGGCGTACAGCAAGAGCGGGGCGTCATGTAGATCCAGCAAGGCGGCAGGGTAAGCCGGGTCTGCCAGCGTCACAATGTGATGACCCGCTTGCTTGAGCCATTCCACGGCCTGGTCAATGTGCGCTTGTAGCTCGGTCAGTGGTTCCTGGCTTAGTTGGACGGCCAGTTCGCCAGGAATATGGCGTGACAGGGTTTGAACCGAGCTTTGATAGATTTGCGGTGGCAGTCCACAGGCGGCCAGCAGTTGCCGGGCCTGGGCGGGCGTAAGCTCTGGCTCCAGTGACAGACGCAACCAGGCACGCAATTCTTCCGAGATTTCATCCGAGGTTTCCCCCGAGCTAAAATAATGAGGCATAAGGTAGTGTGGCACGAAACCGTTTTTGAGGCTGGGTGTCCCGGACGTTTTTATCCAGGGCGATGGCCGCTTTGCTGTTAGGGCTTGGTGTGGTGCCAGGTGCCGCCCTGAAACTTGTTTTATTATATCGACTTATCGCTTTTTCTTCGGACATGACAATGGCTTTGCTTCCTATCCTGAAATTTCCTGACCCACGTCTGCACACGGTTGCCAAACCCGTGCAGGAGGTCGACGACCGTATTCGCAAACTGGTCAAGGATATGGCCGAGACCATGTATGACGCGCCCGGTGTAGGTTTGGCCGCCACTCAGGTTGATGTGCACGAGCGTGTGGTGGTTATCGACGTGTCGGAAAGCGGCAATGAATTGCTGGTGCTGATTAACCCGGAAATCACCTGGAAAAGCGAAGAGCTGAAGGTCTACGAAGAAGGTTGCCTGTCCGTGCCCGATACCTATGACAAGGTCGAGCGCGCTGCCAGCATCCGCTTCAAGGCTCAAAATGAAAAAGGCGAGTGGTACGAGCAAGAGGCCGACGGCCTGCTGGCCGTATGTGTTCAGCACGAGCTGGATCATCTGGATGGCAAGGTGTTTGTGGAGTATCTGTCGGTACTCAAGCGTGAGCGTATTCGTAGCCGTCTGCGCAAGCAGCAGCGTGAAGCCCTGAAGGCAGGGCAATAGTCGCCATGCGTATTGTTTTTGCCGGCACCCCGGATTTTGCCCGTATCGCCCTGGAAGCCCTGTTAGCGCAGGGCTTTGACGTTCCTTTGGTCATGACGCAGCCAGACCGTCCGGCTGGCCGTGGCATGAAGCTTAGCCCCAGCCCGGTCAAGCAAGCCGCTGTGAACGCCCATATTCCGGTTCTGCAGCCGCATAGCTTGCGTCTGGATGGCAAGTATCCCGAAGAGGCCGCCCAGGCCCGTCAGACCTTGCTGGATTTGCAACCGGATCTGATGGTGGTGGCGGCCTACGGCCTGATTCTGCCCAAATGGACCTTGGAGCTGCCTCGTTATGGCTGCTTCAATATTCACGCCAGTCTCTTGCCCCGCTGGCGCGGTGCGGCACCGATTCAGCGTGCGATTCAGGCAGGCGATGCGGCCACGGGTATCACCATCATGCAGATGGATGAAGGCCTGGATACCGGCGATATGCTGGTGCGCAGCGAGCTGGCAATTCGTGACGATCACAGTGCTGCAACCTTGCATGACGATTTGGCGCAACTGGGGGCACAGGCCTTGCTGCAAGCCTTGCAGCACGTGCGTGATGGCACCTTGCAGGCGGTTCCTCAGCCAGAAGAAGGCGTGACCTACGCCGAGAAACTGTCCAAGGCGGAATCGGCGCTGGATTTAAGCCAGCCAGCCAAAGAGCTGGAGCGCCGTATTCGCGCATTTGACCCGGTGCCAGGTTCCACCCTGTCCTTACCCGGTTTGGAGCAGCCTGTGAAGGTTTGGCGCGCTCAGGTGATAGAGCAAACGCATGGCGCAGAACCCGGTCAGATTCTGGGCGTCAGCGCCCAAGGTATTGATGTGGCGTGTGGAGAAGGGGTGTTGCGTTTGCTGGAACTGCAAAAAGCAGGTTCCAAGCGCCAGTCCGTTGCCGTCTTTGTGCAGGGCTGGCAGTCTCGCTAAGTCGTGCAGGGCTCAGGCGCCAGCCTTGCTCTGGCGCCGCCATTCCAGGGTTCCGATCACAATGCCACTGGAACACACCACGGCAATGCCGATCCAGGTAAACATATCGGGGAACTGCCCCCAGATCAGCCATCCCAGCGCGGCGGCTGCCACGATCTGTAGATACACAAAGGGTGCCAGCAAAGAGGCCGAGGCCCGTTGATAGGCCTGGATTTGCAGCAAATGTCCCAGACAGCCCCACAAGCCCGTCGAAATCAGAATCAGCCATTGAAAAAATGTCAGCTCCTTCAGGACAGGCAGGGCGGCGGGCAGCAGAAAGGGCAAGGCAATGGTCAAACAGATGCTGCCTACGGCGCCACTCCAGATCAAGGTGGTCAGCGAGTTGTCAACGGCCACGCGGCGTGTGGCGATAAATTGCGTAGCAAACATACAGGCGGTCATCAAACCGAACATTACGCCCAATGGGTGTAGACCAGCCGTGGGCCGGATGATGATCAGCACGCCCAGAAAGCCGACCCCGGCCGCCACCCAGCGACTGATGCGTGGCGGCTCTTTCAGAATCCAGGGAGCAACAGACAACACCAGCAGGGGAGCTAGAAAGTTGATGGAGGTGGCTTCGGCCTGAGGCAGATAGCTCAAGGCACTGAAAAACGAGAAGGTGGACAGCATCATCACTGTGCCACGCAGAATTTGTGCTTTGGGGCGGGAGCTGCGCAGGATTTTGCGGCCTTTGACTGGCAAGACCAGCGCCAGCACCAGCACCAGATGGACGACGTAGCGAAACCAGCACATCACCAGCAGGGGCACACCAAAGCCCATGATCCATTTGCCACTGGCATCCAGACCCGACAGGGCCCAGGACGACAGAATCAGAATGAGCACCCCCGCCAATGGAAAGACCGTGGGTGTCATGATCTGGGGCAGGGAGGAGGATTGGGGTGTGCTCATGACAGGCTCCTGACGAAAAGCACAAGGACGGCCGGGTGGCCGTCCTGGAACGAACGTAAATCTTACCGGATTAGTGTTTGCGCAGGGGCAATACCCGTTCGATTGCTGCACCTACCGCCAACAGGTGCTCGTCGTGGTAGGCGGGGGCGGCTACCATCAGGCCTACCGGGGCTTCATCAGCCGCGTGGCAAGGCAGCGACAGAGCGCAACCGTCCAGGAAGTTGATCAGGGTGGGGTTGCGCAGGACCAGACCGTTGGTGGCGAAGTAGACCTCGTCCGAGGCTTGCAGATCGGCAATGCGAGGAGCGACCACAGGCACGGTAGGCATCAGAACGGCATCGTAGCGTTCCAGACGGCTTTCCACGGCGCTGATCCAGGCCTGGCGTGTGTCTTGCAGCTCGATGTAATCAGCGCAGTCGATGTCCTTGCCGCGCAAAATGCGGGAGGCCACCCGGGGGTCGTATTGCTCGCCCTTGCTTTGCAGGGTGTCGCGGTGCACAGACCAGGCTTCGGCGCAGACGAAACCGCCTTTGCGGTTGATCTGTGGCAATTGGTCAAATTCGGGCAGATTGATCTCTTCAACCACAGCGCCTTGCTCGCGCAGCAGGGTGATGGCACGGTCAAAGGCGGCGCGCACGGTCTCATCGATGCCGTCAAACACAAAGGTCTTGGGCACGGCCAGGCGCAAGGTGTCCAGGGCGGGGGTGGCCACGGGCACGTACGGCTGGTCGGTCAGAATGGAGTCCACAATGGCGCAGCATTCTACCGAGGCGGCCAGAGGGCCATTAGAGTCCAGGCTGCGCGACAAAGGCATGGTGCCTTCGCTGGGAACACGCTCGGCGGTGGGTTTGAAGCCGGTCAGGCCGTTAAAGGCCGAAGGGATACGGATGGAGCCACCCGTATCAGTACCAATGGAGAACACCGACATGCCCTGGGCAACGGCGACCCCGGCACCGGAGGACGAACCGCCGGGGATGCGGGCATTGTCGCGGTCCCAGACCGAGCGCGGCGTGCCGTAGTGAGGGTTGATGCCCAGACCGGAGAAGGCAAACTCGGTCATATTGGTGGAGCCAATCAGAATGGCGCCGGCGCGTAGCAAGCGCTCCACAATGGTGGCGTGCCGTTCAGCCGGCTCCGCATCTTTCAGTACAGCCGACCCACCCAGGGTCACATAGCCAGCGATGTCATGCAGGTTCTTGACCGACATGGGCAGGCCTTCAACCAGCGAGCGGCTCAAACCGGCAGCGCGCAAAATGTCAGAGGCTTTGGCGGCGGCCAGAGCCTGTTCAGCAAACACTTCGATGAACGCGGCAGCGCCGTCACGGCTTTCGTCCTGGATACGGTCCAGGGCTTGCTGGGTCAGCTCGACCGAGGTCGTTTCGCCACGATCAAGAGCACGTTGCAGTTCGGTAATAGTCGCTAGCATGGATCACTCGCAAAATAAATGGGTGGGGCGGGCTGGGCCAGTTTAGGCTACTTCAGGCAGAGTTTCAGTCACGTAGGTATGACGGATGCTGCGTTCGCGGCGGGGGTCATACAGCTCCATGGTGAACTGGGTTGCGGGGCGGATACCACCGATGGCGCCGACCGTGCCGCAGGTCATGCCAAAACCTTCGGGCATGGTGGTGGACTGAAAGTAGCCTTCGATCAGTTCCAGCGGGTTTTTCAGGGTGGACAAAGGACCATCCTGGTACAGGACTTCCTTGCCGTCTTCCTGAATGTAGGCGCGGATAATCAGCTCGTCCCAGTACTCGGCCACATCGCTGAACAACCAAGCATCACGGGCAACGGGCTTGGCGCAGATTTGTTTGGACAGGGCCACGCTGTGGGCTTCCAGAACACGGTCAGTGTGGTCCGAGGCCAGGCTCACCAGCAGGCGGCCTTGGTGATTAAACACAAATACTTCGGTCTCGCCGGACGAACCGGTACCAACGACCTGGATGTCGGTATCCTGGATCATCTGATTGGCAGCGATGCGGTAGTACAAAGGTACGGCGCTTGGTCGGGGCACACCCAGTTCGGCCAGCTCTTCAATGTGGTGCTCGATGGCCGCCAGATCGCGGCCAGCCCAACCGGCCACGATGCAGTGCTGCAGGTCAGCTTCGATGATTTCAGTGTGGGTGGCCTGGGCCAGTTCAAACGTCAAACGCATAGCAGTACTCGTTTACTCAAAAACAGATTGGATTAACCGAACAGGCGTGGCAACCACAGAGCCAGATCCGGGAAGATGGCCAATAGACCCACCATGGACAGCAGCATGATCACAAAAGGCAGACTGCCCAGCATGACGTCGTTCATGCTGCCGCTCTTGCGCAAGCTCTGGACCACAAACAGGTTCAGACCAACAGGCGGAGTGATCAGCGCCACTTCCACCAGAATAATGATGGCAATCCCCACCCATATCGGGTCAAAGCCCAGGGCAATCATGATCGGAGCCACGATCGGGATGGTGGTGATCATCATGGACAGGGTTTCCATGAAGCAGCCCAGTACCAGGTAGAACACCACGATAATCAGCAGCATGGTGATGGGCGAGACGCCCAGGCCGGTAATGGCATCAGTCAGCGCTGTGGTCAGACCGGTAGCGGACATGACAAAGTTCAGGAAGGCTGAACCGATCACGATCAGCATGATCATGGCGGTGGATTTCATTGTGCCTTCCAGCACTTCCTTGATCATTTTCCAGCTCATGCGGCCCGAGAAAGTGGCCAGCAGCAGCGCACCGACCACACCCAAGGCGGCGGCCTCGGTCGGGGTGGCGATACCGGCGTAAATCGAACCGACCACCAGCAAGAAAATACCCAGTGGTGGAACCAGATGCACCAGGCTGGCAAAACGCTGGCCCCAGGAGGCTTTGACTTTGCTACCGCCCCATTGAGGTTTGACCATGCAGGCGCCAGCAATAGCCAGCATGAACAGCAAGGCCATGGCCAGACCAGGGATGATGCCGGCCAGATACAGCTTGGGTACGGAGGTGTTGGTCAGCACGCCGTAGATCACCAGATTGATCGAAGGCGGAATCAGAATGCCCAAGGTGCCACCCGCAGCCAGACTGCCCAGAAACAGCGGCTCGTTGTAGCCTTGCTTTTTGATCTGCGGCAAGGCCACGGTACCGACGGTGGCGGCGGTCGCCACACTGGAGCCAGATGTGGCGGCAAACAGGGCGCTGGCCCCGATATTGGCATGCATCAGGCCGCCGGGCAGCCAGGACAGCCACAGGCTCATGGCGTTATACATGCGCTCGGCCATGCCCGAGCGCAGCAGAATTTCGCCCAGCATGATGAATAAGGGGATGGCAACCAGCAGGAATTCGTTGCTGGTGCCCCAGGAAATTTCACCGAGTGCGCCGGTCAGTGGCAGCATGGAATACAGCGGGTCCAGAATCAGGCCCAGAACCCCCAGGGCTGCGCCTACAGGGATGCTTAGCCCGATCAGAACGAGCAGGAGAGTCAGTGCGGTACTAATCATTTGGTGTCTCCGTGGACCATGCGTTGGCCGGCCTCGGCTTCTTCAAGGGCTTCTTGCTGGGTACTGCGAATACCGCACAGGCTCTGGATGGATTTCAGATCGCCCGTAATCAATGCCAGGCTGGAGCGCAACAGCATCAGTGCCAGGACCACGCACAGCCAGAGCAGGCCTGCAACCCACAGAAACTGGGGAATCCACAAGGGAGTACCCATTGCCGTGTTGGCGGTGGACTGATTGGTCCAGGACACGTCGGCCACGCTGGTGGCATACAGGGTCAGATACACAATAAAGACCGAAAGTGCGACCAGGGCAATCCAGTCCAACAGTGCGGCCAAGCGCACGGGCAGATGCTGGTAGATGGCGTCGATACGGATATTGGCGCGTTGCAAGGTAGCAAAGGACAAGGCCCAGGAGATGCTGATGGCAAAGGCATAGCCAGAGAGTTCATCGGAGCCGCCAAGCGAGCGTCCGGTGAATTTGCGCAGCAGGACATCGGCCGTGATGTAGAGAGCACTGATCAGGGTCAGGCTGCCAGCAAACCAGATGGCGTAGCGCGACAGATTGGTAGCACCAGCCAGCAAGCGGTTGAGCATGGCGAATTTTTCGGTATTTTCCATGGCGTCTAACCCGTAGAGGGTTCAGGGAGCATATGAATGGATGATAGGCCCTGAAGACAGGGGGGGCCCAGGTGCTGGGCCGCCAAGCGGTGCGAGAAGGAGCGCCGCTTGGCAGTGACATCAAGTCAGATTACTTCTTGGCTTCAAAGCCCAGGATCGGGCTCAGGCTGGTGTTAAAAGCGGCCACGGTGTCAGCGGAGCTGCGCTCGGCCCACTTGGGCACCACGGTTTCGCTCATGACTTTTTTCAGCAGCTCTCGGTCAGCGTCTGTTGGCTTGACCAGGGTCATCTTGCCTTTTACCGGCTGTGTGCAAGCATCGGCGCCGGTGTTGCAGTCATAACCTTCCTGCGTTTCCTTGGCAGCGGCAACCCAGATCTCTTCGGTCATGGCCTTGATGTTGCTGGCCAGGAATTCTTGAACTTTAGGATCCAGCTTGTTCCAGGAGCCCAGGTTGGCAGCGTGGATCTGCTGGTTCCAGTTGATGGGCATTTCGTACAGCTTGGAGCTGACTTCGTACCACTTGGCCGAGTAGCCGGACATGGAGCCGGTGATGGCGCAATCGACCACACCGTTTTGCAGAGCTGGAACCACTTCACCAAATGGAATGGTGACGCTGTTGCCGCCCAGAGCCTGAACGAATTCAGCCTGTGTACGGCTGCTGGTGCGCACTTTCTTGCCTTTCAGATCGCTCAGGCCATTGAAGTTGCCGTTGCAAAACAGAACTTGAGCAGGGTAGGTGGAGAAACCCAGTACCTTGACGTTGTTCTTGGCGTAGAACTGCTCGTAAGCAGGAGTGAACGCGTCGGTCAGCTTCTTGGCTACGTCGATATCGGGAGCCAGGCCAGCCAGGTCGATGGCTTCGTTGATGGAGTTGTCACTGGCGAAGTAGGCCAGAGTAGCAGTACCAAAAGGAATCACGCCTTGACCGATCAAGCGCATGATTTCAGGACCTTTCAGGCCCATATCGTTAAAGCCCTTGATATCAGCGGTGATCTGACCACCGGACAGCTCAGGCACTTTCTTGGTCCAGAAGGGCTGCTCGGTGTTCTGGTAGGCGGTCAGGTTGCTCAAGCCACCGACAACTTTCAGGGAAGTCTTGGGCAGATCCTGGGCCAGGGCAGCAGAGCCCAGGGCCAGTGAGCCTAAAGCCAGGGAGGTCAGTACGATTTTTTTCATAAGGTGCTCCTAATAGCGGTCCAGCTGTATGGTTGATAGAGTGCGCTCCCTGTTTGCAGGGGCTGCATATTGAAACCAAAGGGGCGACCGGGGGTACCGGTCTAATCTTGCTTAAAGCGCGGCCAGCCGTGTGTTGGGCAGATCGGTAATCAACATATGTCCAGGGGCATGTGTGATACAAAACTGCGGCTTGGCCTGGGCAGCAACGGCTTGAGGGGTGACGCCGCAAGCCCAGAAAACGGGTAATTCGTCGGCACCGACTGGCACGGCATCGCCATAGTCGGGGTGTTGCAGGTCGCTGATTCCAATCAGGGACGGGTCGCCGATATGAACCGGAGCACCGTGCACGGACGGAAAGCGCGAGGTGATCTGAATAGCGCGGATGGCATCGGCCGCACGCATGGGGCGCATCGAAACCACCAAAGGGCCCGACAGGCGCTGCGTGCCCTGAGTCTGAATCGAACTGCGATACATGGGCACATTTACCCCCGTGCTGATATGGCGTACATCAATTCCATCGGCCAGCAGCGCTTCTTCAAACGAGAAGGAGCAGCCAATCAGAAAGGACACCAGATCATCGCGCCAGACTGCTTCGATGTTCAGCGGCTCGGCACTGAGCTCGCCGTTGTGCCAGACACGGTAACGAGGGAAATCCGTGCGCAGATCAATCGAGCCACCCAGGGTCGGCACCTGAAACTGGCCGGGTTCGGTCACGGCCAATAAAGGGCAGGGTTTGGGGTTGCGCTGACAAAACAGCAAGAACTCATCGGCCCAGTCTTTGGGCAGGATCATCAGGTTGGCCTGCACATAGCCTGCCGCCAGCCCCGCAGTGGGACCAGTATGGGTTTCTCGACGGATCAGCTCGCGGCATTTTTGGGCCTCGGGCGCCAACACAGGCAGGGTTTGCAGGTTCATGAATGACCACTCGCACAAAAGGGGGTTGATCACAGCATCGGATTGCAACCGATCGGATAATGTGTGTCCAATCGTATGTTTGAATCCAAGGCTATAAAGATTACTTATCGGACTGCACGTATTGTTGGGCGATTGCTTGTGCATGGTCAGCGACGACGCGGGCAATATGGCTGTCTGGCGAGTCCATCCAACAGGCAAAGAATTCGATCGCTGGCAGTGGCTGATCAACCTTCAAAAGACGCAGTTTTCCCTCGGCAAGCTCGTCTTTTATGACGTCGGGGGCAAGTACGCTTGGACCCATGGCGTGGCGTGTCATTTGCACGATGGTGCTCAGGGATGCGCTGCCAAAAATACGGGGAGATTTGACGCCGGCACGCAGCAGCGCTTCGCGTGTGGCCAGGTAGGGAACACTACCAGAAGGATAGGTGATTACAGGGTAAACCCCTAGCTCTGAAACACTGACTTTTCGGCCATGCAGTTTCAATTCGGGGCTGGCGACCCAGCCTAAGTGATAAGCACAAAGTCGAATGCACTGCTCTTTTGGGTCCTGGCCCACGCCTACGATCATCGCCATATCAATCTGGAAACTGGCCAGTTGCTGGCGCAGCACGCTAGTGGTGTCGACGTGGATTTCAATGACCAGGGAAGGGTACTCCTGATGCAGTTTGTCGATCAGCTCATGCAGCCAGGTCTGGACAATGGTTTCAGCCACTCCCAGGCGCAGCAGGCCGCGAATGGCATTTTGTTCTTTGGCTGCGCGCAGCATCTCGGTGCGTAAATCCAGCATGCGCTGTGCGTGCGATAACAGCTCCTGGCCTTTGTCGGTCAGTTTGATGCCCCGGGCGCCCCGATCAAACAAGCGTAGCTCCAGGCTGGATTCCAGCCCGGCAATACGCTGAGAAATAGACGGTTGGGTCGTGTTGAGTTTTTCGGCAGCTGCCCGGAAACCGCCAAGCTCGGCAACCCATACAAAGGCTTCGATCTGTTTGAGATCAATCATGTTTCCGGTCCAGAAAATAGGCAGTCTTATTATGCCTGATCGCCATCGGCGCTCAGAACTAGAGCTGACGGATATTTTTCCGTATCTTTGTTTGATTGAACGCGCCCACCACTATAATTCGCCCATGACTTGCAAGATACTGATTGTGCGTACGTCCTCTTTGGGAGATCTGGTGCATATGCTGCCAGCGATCTCGGACATTGCACGCTATGTGCCCGGTGCACAAATAGATTGGCTTGTGGAAGAGAGCTTTGCTCAGATTCCGGGCTGGCATCCGGCAGTAAATGAAGTGATTCCGGTGGCGCATCGGCGTTGGCGCAAACAATGGTGGTCTGCCCAGACACGCCAGGAACGTGCCGCCCTGCGAGAACAGTTGCAGTCGCGCCAATACGATGTGGTGCTCGATATGCAGGCCTTGATGAAATCCATTTGGCTGGTGCGCCAAACGAAAGGCCGCCGTCATGGTCTGGACTGGAAGTCTGCGCGTGAGCCGCTGGCCTCGTTGTTCTATGACGTGCGTCATCGCGTCGGGTTTTGGCAGCCGGCCGTTTTCCGTCAGCGCAGCTTGGCCGCTTCGGCCTTCGGCTATCAATTCGAAGGTGCGCCCGATTTTGGTTTGCAGGGTTTGGCCGCACAAGCGCCCAAGGACGAAAATCCTTACGCCATTATCATGCCGTCAGCCAGTCGCGACGATAAGCTCTGGGAGCCGGAGAACTGGCAGCAGGTCTTTGACCGCCTGCAAGGTGAAGGCTTGGCACTGCGCTTGTTGGCAGGCAGCCCTACCGAGTCTGAACGTGCCCAAGCCCTGATAGCTGGCCGCAGTCAGGCACAGGTCATGCCACGAATGGATTTGACGCCTATCGCTTTGCAATTGGCTGGAGCCCAGGTCATGGTGGGCCTGGATAGCGGTTTGACCCATTTGTCGGCCGGCCTGGGCCGTCCCACTATCGGTATCTATAAGGCCTCGACCCCAGTACGTACCCCTTTGGAAGGTTCTGCCTATACTGCCAGCCTGGGCGAGCGCGGGCATCCTCCTTCGGCAGAAACAGTGCTCTGTGCGATCGATCAGGCATTGGGGCGGACGCAGATGCCTGAACCGGGCTTGGCGGCTGCCGGTCTTACATCGAGGCTTAGCGGGTGAACCGATTTTTCTATACTGCCTCCATTCGTCTCCTGGCTCCAGCCTTGATGGCCTGGATGGGTGTGCGTGCCCGTCGTGCTGGTGGTGACTGGCAGGTGTTATCGGGCCCTCGCTTTGGTTTTTATGGTTCCCTGCCTGTGCCTCAGAAGGCGCCGGTGTGGGTACATGCAGTCAGTTTGGGTGAGACGCGTGCCGCTCAGCCTTTGATTCGTGCCTTGTTGGATCAAGGCGAGACGGTCTTGTTGACCCATATGACCGTCACGGGCCGCGCAGAAGGGGCACAAGCATTTGCCGCCGAGATCGCAAGTGGACAGTTGTTGCAGCAATGGCTGCCTTACGACTTTCCCGGCTCGGTACGGCGTTTTTTCGCGCATTACCGTCCATGTGCCGGGGTGTTGATTGAACGCGAAGTGTGGCCCAATCTGCTGGCTGCAGCGCGCCGACAAGGTGTTCCCATGATGCTGGCCAGTGCTCGGTTTTCGGAAAGTGCGCTGCGAACCAGTTTGAAGGCGGGTTCGGTCATGCGTGGGGCCTACCGTTCCTTCAAACTGATCTATGCACAAAGTCTGGCCGATGCCCAAAGACTGGAGCTGGCGGGAGCTCAGGGAGTGCGCGTATCTGGGAATCTTAAGTTTGATGTGGTCTTGCCGCAGGACAAGATTGCTCGTGGTCGTGGCTTTGCCAGCGAGCTGGGGCGGCGTGTGGTGGTGATTGCCAGTACGCGTGAGACCGAGCATGCCGATTTCATGGATGCTATTGCCCACTATTTGCGTCGCGAACGCGAGCATGGCAGCGAACTGCATCGCCCAGTCTTGTTTGTCGTTATTCCGCGTCACCCCGAGCGCTTTGAGGAAGCGGCAGACTATCTGAACCAGCTAGGCTTGCGTTCGGTGCGACGTAGTGAGCTGTTGAAACAGGGCGATACCAGTACGAGTGCGATTCAAGCCTGCCGAGAGGTTGATGTGCTTTTGGGCGATACCCTAGGTGAAATGCATTGGTATTACGGCTTGGCGCGCGTGGCCATTGTGGCGGGTAGCTTCCAGCCTTTGGGCGGACAGAATTTTATTGAAGCCTGCGCAGTCGGTGTCCCTGTGATTGTGGGCCCGCATACTCATCATTTTGCCCAGGCCATGCAAGATGCCATGCAGGCAGGTGCTGTGATACGGGCCAGTACGCCAGCCTTGGCGTTGCAACAAGCATTGGAATTAGTGGACGATCCGGCACGTCACAACAAGATGGCTGATTCGGGTTTGCATTGGGTCCAGATGCATCAAGGTGCAGTGCAACGTGTACTTTCTGGATTGGCACAAATTCGCGATTAAATACCGAGCTGTTTATTAGCTAAAAGTATTAGGTTTTATGTGCTTTTGAGTTTGTGGTAATTTGAAGACAGCTTGTCTTGATTTGAATCAAATCAAATAAAAAAGCCCGCATTAAGCGGGCTTTTTTTGAGATCTAAAAACTGATCGAAATCGATTTACAGTTTCTGGATGCTCTTAGCTTGTGGGCCCTTCTGGCCTTCAGCCGACACGTACGAAACGCGTTGGTTTTCTTCCAAGGATTTAAAGCCTGTGCCCAAGATGTCGGAATGGTGAACGAAAAGATCTTTGCCACCGTTGTCGGGGGAGATAAAGCCGTAGCCTTTTTCGTTATTGAACCATTTCACGATACCGGTTTCTGTTTGCATTTCCTGCATTCCCTAAAAATGACGAGCAATCTGCTCAAAAAAGATTGTCAAGATGTAAAAATCAGGGCAATGAGTATTAGAAACAATACCGTATTGAACAAACTTCGACGAACTTGAAATCCTGCACCGCCAATCGTAGGGGGTATTTGGCCTGTAAGTCAAGCTAAATCGCCCTTTGCGTGGTTTTCAGGCAGTGTTTGATCAACAATTACAACCAAGCTTGTTATTGCAACGGACCCCTCTGCGCCCCTCGTTAAAGTCCGTGGTATTTCCGACCAAATTCAAGCGTAGCATGAAAGAAACCGGACTTGCTACCACAGTCGTAACGTGTGCCTTCATATTCATATGCATATACCGGGCGGCTTTTCAAAAGGCTGGCAATTCCATCCGTTAATTGAATCTCTCCACCTACCCCTGCTTGAGTGCGTCGCAGGTGGTCAAATATTTCTGCTTCTAATACATAACGGCCCACAACGGCTTGTGTGGAAGGAGCAACATCCGGTGCTGGCTTTTCAACAATTCCATTTAATCGAGTGGCTTTGGAGTCGACGGCATTACCCGAAACGATTCCATATTTATTCGTTTCATTTCTATTTACATTTTGAGTTGCCACAATACTGCCGTTGTATTGATGCGCCGCCTCAACCAGTTGCCGACATACCGGTGTGATAGCGTCAATCAGATCGTCTGCCAGTAGAACCAGGAAGGGTTCGTTGCCGACGATGGGGGCGGCACACAACACAGCATGGCCCAAACCCAGCGCGCGTGGCTGGCGGGTGTAAATACAGCTTACATGGCTGGGGACGATGTTCTGAACAGCATCCAACAGCTCCAGTTTGTTCTTGCCTTCCAGCTCGTGTTCCAGTTCCGGGATGCTGTCAAAATGATCTTCAATGGCACGTTTGTTGCGGCCAGTAATAAAAATCAGTTCGGTGACTCCGGCGGCAACCGCTTCTTCGACAGCGTACTGAATCAGTGGTTTGTCGACGATTGGCAACATTTCCTTGGGCATGGCCTTGGTGGCCGGCAGAAAACGTGTGCCTAGACCGGCGACGGGGAAAACAGCTTTGCGTATGGGTTTCATAGTGTCGTCAATCGAGGATCAAGGTGAAGCTGGCGCGGGATGAGCCGGAGTTCCAAGTTGAATGGCATCCTGGTTTCGCTGCGAAAACTGCCGAGGCTCACGCCCTTGCTCACTGGGAGGTGTGCCGAAAAAGCCTTGTCCAAAAGCTAGAAGGGCGACGTTTGCCACCAGGATCAGTATGAAAAGCAGTCGCATCGCAGATGCCCTGAAAAATACAGTTCAACCCAAGATTGTACGGGTAGGGGAGTTTAAGTTCATCCGTTTTAATGCCAATCGTATCTAAGGGTCTCCCTGCTTGTCTGACGCTGAAAGCCCGTTGTGGAACCCATTCTGGCTTACAAATGGGCGGCAAACAGCGCCAGGCCACGCAAAGCAGGCGTTTCCAGCTCGTGCAGCTGGGGTACCTCTATATTGAGCAGGCGGCAATGGTGACTTAATTGTTCTAACAGTTCTTGCTGCGCCAGAGCGCGGCCACCGCCGGCCAGAAACACCAATGGGCTATGCCCCAGATGCTGACGCCCTCTCTCCCATTGCCGTAACACAGCTCCAGCCTGTGCCGCAGCAACTCCTGTACTGATGGCGGCTTGGGTATTGCGCGGGAAAGCCGCTGTCTGCCCGTGGGCCTCAGGAAGTTGTGCCGTATTTTGTTTGAGTGAAGCCAGCATCAAGCTGGGGCCGGGCAAAATGGACCCACCCAGAAAGTGGCGCACGCCATTTTGTTCGGGTCCCAGCAAATCAATCGTCGTGGCAGTACCGAAGCTGATCAGCAAGGCCCCTTGCTGGGCAGGATATTCCTGGGCCAGCAAATCGCTGAGCCCTAATAAAGAAGCCCAGCGGTCGGCGCCCAGTTGCCCGGCCTGTTCATAATCATTGTGCAGCCCAAAAATCTGCTCTTGTGCCTGTAGCCAGCGTACCGGGCCTAAACCCAGATGACTGACGGCCGCGTCAATTTGTTTTTGTACCTGTGGGCCTGCCACATTCACCCCCAGCGCTTGCACACCCTTTTGATTGGCGAATTCTTGCAAGGGAGCCTGACCTGCTTCCAGCCAAACAGCCAATTGATCCAATTGGTCTGCATGCAGGCTAACCGGCTGGCTTTCGCGCGCACCGGTTAAGGGATGGCACCACCCCAATTTGATGCGGGTATTACCAGAGTCGATAAGCAGGGTCATGCCGGGTCGTCAGAGCTGAAAAGAGTGCAGTATAGCGATCAGCGTTGGGCGCGAACGGAAACTTCGCCCACGGTGACCGCCCGTTCCGTACCATCGGGGTGACGCAACAATAATTGCCCCGACGTGTTGATGCCAGTCACGATACCGGTATGCAGGACTTGGCCGTTGTCAATGATATGGACTTGTTGGCCAATCAGCGCATCTACCTGTGCGTAGCGTGTCGGCAGATCAGCAAAGCCGTGGGCTGTGACATGGTTCAGGCTCAGGTACAGGCTTTGCGCAACCTTGGCCACAATGTCCGAACATCGTGCCAGGGATGCTTGCTGGGAGTGTTCCACAATGCTGGTCCAGTCCGCAATGGCGCGCTGCGTGTTTTGGCTGATGGTTGCCGCTTCGCGCAGGTTCAGGCCTATACCAATAATGACCACATGATGATCACTGGAGCTGGGCGCAGCGCTGGCGCGGGTGGCCTCTACCAAAATGCCGGATAGCTTGGCCTGATCCCACAGCACGTCATTAGGCCATTTCATGGCTAGACGATTACGAACCGCCGGCTCCAGAAACAGGCGCAGGGCTTCTGTCGTTGCCAGACCCGATAGCGGTGAGAGTGTAGGCAATTGCCGTGCAGGCAGAAAAATATCGAAGGCACAGGAAAACATCAGGTTTGCGCCAACGCTATTTTCCCACGTGCGCCCAGCACGCCCACGGCCACGGCTTTGCAGGTGCGCGCCTAATAACCAAGGTCGCACACGTGGTCCCGATTCTTGACGAGCCAGAGCGAGCAAATCCGCGTTTGTCGATTCAGTCGAATCCACCCAGTGGATCTGGGGGAAATGTGGCAAGCGCGTACGCAGCTCTGCCACCATATCGCGAGGGCTGGGTAAGGTGAATGCAGAAGAGGTATTCATGACAATCCGGTACACTGGACGAGTTAAACGTAATCTTATGTGATATTTGATCTGAGCATGTCTGAACGCGTAGATACAATCCAATTTTCCGGCTTGGCTGGTGTTATTGACTGTGCTGTGGACTGGCCGACAGGCGAGCCCAGGGGTTGGGCTCTGTTGCTGCATCCACACCCTTTGCATGGTGGGGCACGTAATAACAAAGTCGTGACAACCCTGTCACGTAGCGCCACCCAACACGGTTTGCTGGCAGTACGCCCCGATTTTCGCGGTGTCGGAAAGTCCGCCGGGCAGTTCGACAGCAGTCGTGGCGAAACCGCCGATATGCTGGCCTTGATAGAGCAATTCCCATCGCATTTTCCACAGTGGAGTTCCGGCCCATCCCTGTTGGCTGGTTTTTCATTTGGCACAGCGGTTGCTGCCCAAGTGTATGCCGGCCTGCAGGACGCCCAGGCACCGTTGCCGCATGCTTTTATCTTGACGGGCACGGCGGTCAATCGCTTCCGGTTCCGCGATGTCAGCCCTCCTGCCGATACCTTGTTGGTGCACGGCGAAACCGACGACGTTGTTCCCTTGTCCGAGGGCATGGACTTTGCACGTGAGCATCAGTTGCCCATGGTCGTGTTGCCTGAGGCTGGTCACTTTTTTCATGGCAAGCTGATTCAGCTCCGTGAATTGATCAGCCGACATTTGGCTGGGCTTGGAACCTAAGTCGGATTTTGCTTTCAAATCGTTGCGTTTTCCTGCTCAGACTCAGGGGCTTGGCCCCTCACAGGCCTATATGGCTCTGCCATAATGGGCTCTTTCCGCCACTGTCAAAGCAATCGATTTTTTCCATGACTTCTATTCAAAAATTTGCATCTCCGGTCCTTTCCCGCTGTGTGGTGGCACTTGCCTTGGCACTGCCTATGGCAGTACAGGCACAGGCTCAAACTCCCACACCGACAGAATCGGCTCAAGTGCTTGGGGCGCCGACGCCTGCCTTGCCGGGTGATTTGTCCGTGGTACCCGCACCAGCCTTGACGGCGCGTGCCTGGTTGTCCATGGATGTCAATAGCGGCCAGATCATTGCCGCTGAAGGGCTGAATGAACAGGTGGAACCGGCTTCCCTGACTAAGCTGATGACCGCTTATCTGGTCTTTGATGCTTTGGAGTCCGGTCGCTTAAAGCTGGATCAGACTGTTGTGATTTCGGAGAAAGCCTGGCGTACCGAAGGCTCGCGCATGTTTGTAAAGGTCAATTCGCAAGTGTCGGTGAACGATCTGCTGCAAGGTGTGATCGTGCAATCGGGTAACGATGCCTCTGTGGCCTTGGCCGAAGCCGTTGCAGGTAGCGAAGAGGCCTTTGCTGCCCTGATGAACGAAGAGGCTGCCAAGTTGGGTTTGACTGCTACGCATTTCAAGAACTCTACCGGCTTGCCTGACCCTGATCATCTGACTTCGGTACGTGATCTGGGCATGTTGTCTGCTGCACTGGTTGCCCGTTTTCCCCAGTACCTGCACTACTACAGCCAAAAAGAGTACACCTATAACAATATCAAGCAGCCCAACCGTAACCGCCTGCTGTGGCTGGACAACACGGTTGATGGCCTGAAAACCGGCCATACCCAATCGGCGGGTTACTGCCTGGTGTCGACTGCCTTGCGCGACGGCCGCCGTGTGGTGTCAGTCGTTGTTGGTACGGCGAACGATGCCGCCCGTACAGAAAATAGTCTGAAGCTGTTGAACTGGAGCTTCCAGAACTTTGAAACGGTCAAGCTGTATGACACTAGCAATCCTGCTGTCACCGCTCGGGTGTGGGAAGGTGAGGTCGAGAACGTAGGCCTGGGTACCGCCCAGCCTTTGTGGTTGACAGTGCCCCGTGGAAAGTCGTCGGAAATCAAGCCTGTGGCTAACTATACCCAGCCTTTGCTGGCTCCGTTGAGCAAGGGTGACAAGGTCGGTACACTGACTTTGTCCTTGGATGGCAAGGTTCTGGCAGAGCAGCCTTTGCTGGTGCTGCAGGATGTGCCCGAGGCAGGCTTTTTCGGTCGTATGGCCGACAAAGTACGCTTGATGTTTGAGTAATCCCTTGGTGCGAGGCTGACCCCTATGATTGCAGGCATTGACCCTGACAGCATTGTTTATTTGAACGGCGATTTCGTGCGCTTGGGCGAAGCGAAGATCTCGGTACTGGATCGTGGCTTCATCTTTGGCGACGGCATTTATGATGTCGTACCTGCCTATCACGGAAAACCTTTCCGTATTGATGGGCACCTGGGGCGTTTGGAGCGCAGCCTAGCCAAAGTGGGCATTCATAACCCTTTTACCCGCCGTGAGTGGGAAAAGCTGGTGATGGACATGCTGGCCCGTTCGGGGCGCGGGGCCGACTGCATGGTCTACATCCAGGTGACCCGTGGTGTTGCCAAGCGCGACCACGCCTTCCCCAGCAATGTGACGCCCAGTATCTTCATCATGGTCTCGCCGTTCAAGCGCGTGCAGCAAGAACGCGAGACGGGTTTGACGGCGGTGGCCATTGAAGATGAACGCTGGCTGCGTTGCGATATAAAATCCGTTTCCTTGCTGGGCAATGTACTGGCCAAACAGCAGGCGGTCGAAGCCGGTGTGGATGAAGTCATTCAGTTCAGAGACGGTTTCCTGACCGAAGGGGCCTCCTGCAATATCTGGATTGTGCGTGACGGCACCTTGCTGGCACCCATGCGCAATAACTTGATCCTGGAAGGGGTGCGCTACAGTTTGATGGAAGAGCTGGCCGCTCAGGCGGGGATCGCCTTCCAGGCACGTCAGATCTCCCGAGAGGAGGTCGATACTGCCGATGAAATTTTGATGACGTCAGCCACCAAAGAGGTGCTGCCCATCGTTGTATTTAACGGTCAGCCCGTCGGTGACGGACGACCCGGCCCTGTCTTTGCCAAATTACGTGAAGGCTATGACAAGGCTATCAAGGCTGCGGAGCAAGCATGACAATTTCCCCTGAAGAATCGTTGATTGAATACCCCAGTGACTTTCCTATCAAAGTCATGGGTCAGAGCCATGAAACACTGCAAGACGAATTGCTGGCTATCGTTTTGGAACATGACCCAGACTTTGATGCCGCCACTATTGAAGTGCGGCCCAGTAAGGCGGGCAATTACACTGGACTGACTTTTACCGTGCGTGCCGTTTCGCGCGAGCAACTGGACAATCTGTATCGTGCCCTGCATGCGCATCATCTTGTGCGCGTGGTGATGTAAGCAGGAATCAGGCGTTCATGTCCGACTCAGTTCGTATCAAATGGTTTGAGCGGCCTAGCGCCTATGAACCTATCTGGCAGGCAATGCGCGACTTCACCGAGCAGCGCGGGCCAGAGACTCCGGATGAAATCTGGCTTGTTGAGCACACGCCTGTCTACACTCAGGGGCAGGCCGGCAAGCCGGAACATCTGCTTAACCCCGGCGGCATCCCCGTGGTGCAAACCGACCGGGGTGGGCAGATTACCTATCACGGCCCTGGTCAGTTAATGGTGTATTGCCTGTTTGATCTTCGCCGGGTAGGTCTGTACGTCAAAGAATATGTACGCCTGCTCGAAGAGGCCGTCATTGCCTGTCTGACGCATTTCGGTGTCAAGGGCGCTTGCTGCAAACCGGGGGCGCCGGGCGTCTACGTGCCGCAAGGGGTGGTAAGCCAGGAGTTGGCCAAGATCTCCGCACTGGGTATCAAGATTCGCAATGGCCGCTCTTATCATGGACTGGCCTTGAATATAGACATGGATCTAAGCCCGTTTAGCGGCATCAATCCCTGTGGCTATGAAGGGCTGCAAACAACGGATATGCACTCGCAAGGGATCGTGGTTCCCATGGACGAGGTTGCACAGTATTTGTCTGATTATCTGGCCCGGGCGATAGCGTTGCGTACAGTTGTAACGATGGCGTAGCGGCGGGTGCTGTGAAAGCACTGCGTCATGCGGTGCTCTCACTATATAGCTTACTTATCCCTAGGTTTCAGGTTCCGCTCCATTGCGGCGCGCGTTTCTCGATAAAGGCGTCTATACCTTCGCAGGCATCGTTGCTCATCATATTGTCAGCCATGACCTGGCCGGCGTAGTCGTAGGCTTGTTCAATAGCCAGGCTGCGCTGGCGGTAGAACATGGCCTTGCCTGCACGGACGGCAACCGGACTCTTGGCCATGATGCTGTCGGCCAGTTTCTGTACGGTTTGATCCAGCTGGTCTTCGGCTACGGCGTAATTGATTAACCCCAACTCTTGAGCACGTTGGGCGCTGATGAATTCGCCGGTCATCAACATTTCCATAGCGGCTTTGGGCGGCACGCAGCGCGACAGGGCAACAGCGGGTGTAGAGCAGAACAGGCCAACATTAATGCCTGATACCGCAAAGCGGGTGGATTCGGTGGCCACAGCCATATCGCAGGTTGCAACCAGTTGACAGCCTGCAGCGGTGGCCAGTCCTTGCACACGGGCAATCACCGGCACCGGCAAGGCCAGCACGGCTTGCATAACGCGGCTGCAGCGGCTGAACAGATCCCGGTAGTAATCGTGTTCGGGCTGGGAACGCATCTGCTTCAGATCGTGCCCGGCGCAAAAAGCCTTGCCTTCCGCCTGGATGATGACGCATTGCAAGCTGGGGTCCTGGGCCAGCTTGTCCAGAATGTGTTGTAAAGAGTCCAACACTTCTTCAGACAGCGCGTTGTACTTGGCGGGCCGGTTCAAGGTGATGCGGGCCAGTCCCTGGTGTTGTTCCAGCAGGACGGGATCGGCTAGGTACTCTTGTGACATGCAAGTCTCCGTACTTATAGTATGTGCAGGTTTTATTCTCGGGTGTTGCTGCATCGTTAAGGCGACCTCTATATTAGAGGGGTCTGGCACAAACTATCGCCCTTGTTCTAGGCGCTTGTAAAGCGAAGGGGCTACAATTGGCCACTGCGCCCATCGTTTAGTGATGCTGCTCGCATGCTGTTTTTCTATTTAGACGCTTATGACCACCCCTACAGATACGTCCGTCGATTCCAAACCTACTGTGCGCCCTCGCGTTGTCGAATACGACGCAACGCAAAAGCAGAAGGCCGAGGCCAAGACCTCGCGCATTCCCATTAAGGTTGTGCAAGCAGAGCGTTTGAAAAAACCTGATTGGATTCGGGTGAAGGCGGCTGCTCCAAACTCTCGTTTCTACGAGATCAAGGAAACACTGCGCGAGCACAAACTGTTTTCGGTGTGTGAAGAAGCGTCCTGTCCCAATATTGGGGAGTGCTTTGGCAAGGGCACGGCAACCTTCATGATCATGGGTGACAAGTGCACACGTCGTTGCCCATTTTGTGATGTGGGCCACGGCCGCCCCGATCCGCTGGACGAGAACGAGCCGGCCAACCTGGCCAAGGCCATTGGTGCCATGAAGTTGTCCTACGTGGTGATTACCTCCGTAGACCGTGACGATTTGCGTGATGGTGGTGCTGCCCACTTTGTAGAATGTATCCGTCAGGTGCGCGAGCATTCGCCCACGACCACCATTGAAGTGCTGGTACCGGACTTTCGCGCACGCCTGGACCGTGCTTTGGGCATCCTGAATGCTTGCCCGCCTGATGTAATGAACCACAATCTGGAAACGGTGCCTCGTTTGTACAAGCAGGCGCGTCCTGGTTCAGACTATCACCACTCCTTGAAACTGCTGCAAGAGTTCAAGAAGCTGCATCCAGACATTCCGACCAAATCCGGTTTGATGGTTGGCTTGGGTGAAACCAACGAAGAGATTCTGGAAGTGATGCGCGATATGCGTGCGCACGACATCGATATGCTGACCATTGGCCAGTATCTACAACCATCGGGCCACCACTTGCCCGTGATGCGTTACGTGACGCCTGATGAATTCTTGATGTTTGAACGCGAAGCCTATGCAATGGGCTTTACCCATGCTGCTGTGGGTGCCATGGTGCGTTCGTCCTATCACGCTGATCAGCAAGCGCACGCCGCAGGTGTGCAGCCCTAATTGATAGGGTGGGGTGTTATAAAGCGCTGCTTTTATTTGAAAAACCCGGTCGGTTGGCCGGGTTTTTTTTATGCCTGCTCTTATAAAGAGGCTGGGTGAGTCACGCCTTGTTCAGTTGAAGGCTATATCAACCAACCACGCTGGGCTATCTCGTCGCTGCGCGGCTATTTGATCCGGTGCTGTGTGGAGTGAGGTGAGTGGACGAGAAGTTCTTGTCCGTTGGGCTATCTACTTATCCCTGCTTGCTGCGACGAGAGTATGTTGAATGATCGTAAAAATCAAAGGGCCGTAATCGACCCTTTGGAATTCTTCTTGAATAGGCGCTTGACCGTTTTCAGCGAGAAGCTGGAGGCTCCACTGCATCGCTCAGTGTCAGGGCACGGGTCGACAAACTCTCTATATAAGGCTCCAGCACTTCGTCGTAATCTTCGACGCCCAAATACCAGGCCGTCAGGCCTTTGCTGTCTTGTTTGAGATCAGTCCAGCAGAATAAAGAGCGGTCAAAAGAGTCCTTGATGGTCTCATTAACAAACTTGAACAGTTCATCTAGTAAGGGAAGGCTTGCCAGGGGAACGGCAAATGGTGTTTCCCCCTGGAATTGCCAGCTATATTGTTCGAGCAGTTCGTTCGACCAAAGAGCATGTTGTTCTGAAGAGCTTAATTCTGGATTAGCGGGGCTTAAAGGCATGGTTCGGGATCAGGTAAGGGGAACGGATGGTTAAGCGCCAGTGGCAAACCATTGAATGGGGGTGACCCCCTGCTCTTTGAGCCAGTCATTGGCTTGGTGGAAATGACCGCAGCCAATAAAAGGCACAGGGGGCCGGCGCGCAGCCAAGGGGGAAGGGTGATTGGCCTTCAAAATCAGATAGGGACGTTGAGAGTGCTGCTGAATCAAGGCCTCTTTGGCCTGAGCGTGCGCACCCCACAACATATAAACAATAGGGTGCGTAGTTTGCTGAGCCAGGTTCATCAGTAGGGAGTCTGTAATTTGCTCCCAACCTTTCTTGGCGTGAGAGGCAGGCAAACCATCTTCTACAGTGAGCGATGTATTCAATAGCAAGACACCTTGTCGGCCCCAGTTGCTCAGATCATGACTGCTAGGTAACACGGTGTCGGGATATTCCAGTTCCAGCTCTTTAAAGATATTGCGCAGACTGGGTGGGGCCGGGCAGGTGTCGGGCACAGAAAATGACAGGCCCTGTGCTTGATTGGGGCCGTGATAAGGATCCTGGCCCAGAATCACCACACTGACTTTTTGTAATGGCAGTAGCTCCAGTGCACGGAAAGGGGCGGCCGGGTAAATAGCGGCGCCATCCTGGC
Organism: Alcaligenes sp. MMA; assembly: GCF_020907215.1. Lineage (NCBI taxonomy): Bacteria > Pseudomonadati > Pseudomonadota > Betaproteobacteria > Burkholderiales > Alcaligenaceae > Alcaligenes > Alcaligenes sp. MMA. Next base: position 905 of record NZ_JAJJPP010000004.1, on the reverse strand, counting down.
ACTCTTTGTCCAGCCACTTGGCCAGAGCCGCCAATATGTCTTGCAGCTCCGGGCGATCCAATGTGGCTCGCCAGTCGCTGGGAAGGCGGGCAACTTGAGTCAGGATGTTCTCGGTCAGGAGATTGCCGGAGAGGATTTCCTCGCCAATCAGGCTGAGCTGTGCCGCAGGAGCTTGAGAAGATGATCGTGCCATAGTCTGCATACAGAGTGAGTTGTCCGCCTATTGTAATGGGGGAGAGGTGGCCTACCTATCTGCTTGGATGGGGTGTCTATATATAGAGGGAGGTTTGACGGCAAAAAGCAGAGTGCTTGGTATGCCTCTCTATATAGAGAGACGACCAGCTCTATATAGAGTGTTGCAGGCGTAGTTCTAGATTAGCGATCCAGGGTGATAGCCTTCTGTTCAGTCCCCCCCAAGATCGCAACTGCATGCTCATCTTGTCTGTCTGTCTGTCTGTCTGTCTGTCTGTCTGTCTGTCTGTCTGTCTGTCTGTCTGTCTGTCTGTCTGTCTGCAAAAACACTCTGGGGCAGGAATTTAGTGTGAAACAAGAGAGACGATGCCGAGCTAGAGAGAAAAAGCCCAGAATCTACCTGTTCTGCGCTATGACTTTCTGGTGTTTCTCCTGCCAGTTCTGGTATCCGTCCAGCTATACAGGAATAATAGGCAGTTTGGTATTATTTTGTTTCATTTTAGATTGTTTATATATAACAATAACCTAAGTGAAAATTCGCTGTGAGCCATCTGTTTTGTATGAAATATTCAGGTTAAAAACTTGCCAAGCCGAAAATCATCGTGCTATAGTTCTTTTCTCGCTGCAGCACACACAGGGTTTTCCCGGAAGCGCCGCAGAGAGCAGTTAGACAAGTTTCACCGCCTTGGCCAAGAGGCCTGCACCGAAGCTTG
>NZ_JAJJPP010000003.1:0-798586 GCF_020907215.1 Alcaligenes sp. MMA | reverse complement strand
AATGAGGACTTCACGCTGGAAGCCACACTGACGGGTCAAACCGCCAGTGGCACGGATCTGCCTGGCGGTATTACCGACAGCGGTGATGCCACGATTGTGGATATGAGTGAAGTCTTTGCGATCATCTCTGTAGATAGCGCTAGCGTATCTGAGGGTGGGGAGCTGCGTTATACCGTGCAGTTAGTCGATGGTGCGGGCAATGCGGTCACAGTGCCAGCAGGTCAAAGTATCGATGTGACTCTTGATTGGAGTGGCGCTGCTGCCAATGCGGGCGATACCGGCACCTTGCCTGATAGTGTGACTATTCAGGGCGGGACGTCCGAAACAGAATTTACTGTTAATACGGTAGATGACGTTTACAAAGAGCCTAATGAGGGCCTGCAGGTAGAGATTACGGGCGTTGTGGATGCTAATGATGCGTTCGATCATCTGTCTGTGGGTACTCAGGATTCTGCAAGTACCGTCATTGTGGATGACTTTGACCCAACGTCGGTCAGTATTAAGGCAACGGTTACCAAGACTTCGACCATTGATGTGGGCAATGTTGGTGACACTGGCAGCTTTACCGTGACAGCCACCGATAAAAATGGTCAGACTACTAATGTCTCTACAGTGACAGGTACGGACCATGATGGCTTTGGTGTGTCTGGACAGGCTGGGAATGGCGACGACAAAGAGCTTGGCTATGGTGAGACACTCACGGTTGAATTCAACAATGAGGTTAAGTCCTTTGATGTTCAGTTTGCCTGGAGAGCCAATTCTGAAAAAGCGAAGGTTGAGTTCTTTGATGCAGCGGGTAATTCAGTTGGCTGGGCCATCATTTCTGGTGGTGGCTCCAACACCCAAGCCTTGGTTACGTATTACGATGCAAATGGTGATGTGACCAAGACCGAACGGGTAGCAGGCGGCTCAGACAAAGTCGATTTGGCATACACGTTTGAACCCGGCAGTGGACTAAACTTTACGAAAGCAGAGTTCACGGCACCTGGACCGACTGATGATTATCTGGTGCATTCCATCTCCTACAAAGAGGTGATCAATGAGGATGCAACCAGTATTCCTGGCATGGAATCCGAGGTTGTGTTTGATATCGAGACCTCGAACCCGCCTGATCCTAGCAAGTATGACTTTGAGACTACCTTCCCGACGGCAACGGTAGAAATCGACGGTCAGACCTACGAGGTAACGCTGGACAGAAATGGCAAAGGTTCGGTGACGGTGACCACCGATGGCACTAAAGATCTGACTGCCAAGGTAGTAGCGGTGGACGGAAACTTTGAGGATGTCCAGGTTCCTGTCAGCCTCACGCTGCACCACGGTGAAGTCTATGATGGTGACAACAGTGGTGGCACGCTGCAGGGCAGTCAGGGTGATGACATTATTCTGGCCGACGTAGGCGGCACGGTTACGAATGTTGAGCCCGGTAAGAACTACAACATTGCATTGGTGGTAGATACGTCCGGCAGTATGGCAAATGAATCTGGTACTCCAGGTCTGACCCGTATGCAGTTGGCTATCAATGCCTTGAAGAATCTGGCCGAGGATTTGAAGGACCACGATGGCATCGTAAATGTGGTGTTGGTTGATTTTGCCCAAACAGCTACCTCAGTAGTGAAGCTGGATAATCTCACCACAGATAATGTGCATATTTTGATTAATGCTCTTAACAATCTGAGCGCGTATGAGGGTACGAACTATGAGGCTGCCTTTAATGAAACCGTGAAATGGTTTAATGAACAAGCTGCTAAGCAGACTACTGGTGCCCAGTTTGAAAATCTGACTTATTTCCTGACCGACGGCAATCCAACGTATTACATGGATGGTCAGCAGGTTAAAGGAAGCGGCAGTTCGACAACTGCTACGATTATGGAGCAGTCGATCGACGCGTTTGAGGCTTTAAGCGATTTGAGCGCGGTGCATGGTATCGGTATTGGCAGCGGTGTGGCCCAAGACTATCTGCAGTTCTTCGATGACACATCTTCTATCGGTGATAAGGATGTCTGGGTGCAAGAAGGTAAGTGGTCCTGGCAGGGACGCTGGGTGTCTGGCCCTGCCGGCACACCTGACATCGTGCATACCGCTGAAGACTTGGCTGCTGCCTTGCAGGGTGGTTCGAGCAGCAGCGAGTTGCTGGATGTGGGTGATGACACTGTATTGGGTGGTGACGGTAACGACATCATCTTTGGTGATGCGATTAATACCGATGGTGATGTCTTGCCATGGCATGAAATCCCAGGCGGCCGTCCTGCTGACTTGCCCGATGGGGCCGGCTTGAAGGCGCTGGAGGTATTCCTTGAGCTTAAGAATGGGTCTGCTCCAAGCAACACAGACTTGTACGCTTACATCAAGGGAAATCACGAAGCTTTCAATGTGACTGGTGATACTCGTGGCGGTAATGACACGCTGGATGGCGGTAGCGGTAACGACATCTTGTATGGTCAGGGCGGCAACGACACATTGATCGGTGGTGCTGGTGACGACATCCTGTTCGGTGGTGCTGGCAATGACACCTTCCAGTGGAATGCCGGCGACCAGGGTAGTGTTGCCAAGCCTGCTGTAGATCGTGTGATGGACTTTGGTGCGGCTGGTGAAGACACCTTGGACATTAGCGATCTGTTAAGTGGTTATGACGGTAGCGATGCCAACCTGAGCAAGTACTTGTCCGTAAAAGAGTCCGACAGTGGCAAGATGGAAATCGGTATCAGCTCTCAAGGGAATGGCCAGATCGATCAGAAGATCATTCTGGACAACATCGACTTTGACGCAGAGAAGGCCGCTCAGATCGCCAACTCGCTGAAAGACGGTACTTTGAAGTCTTCTGATTTCTAAGCTGTTCACCGAATAGGCACTACCTGTGGGTAGTGTCCGAACCCCACAAACCTTTTTGAGTTTGTGGGGTTTTTTTATGTTTGCAGCTTGTCGTCAGCGCCAATAGTGGGTGCTTGGTATTTGTGATTATGATCGTGATGTGTCGTTGGAAAGAGGGTGCATGCGGTAGGACGGCTGGCCAAGCTGGGCTGGTAGGCGGTGGCTCTGCGGTTTTGCAGACCAGCTGTTTCTTTTTGCAGGGATGGTGATTCGAGACTGTTTAACAGCCTGCTCTCTATATAGAGGATTCAGGCACTTTGCCGATTGCCAAGCGCCTACTAAATAGGCACGCTATAAGGCCGTTATAAGGGTTTGCTTATTTGGGATTGACGTGCTCTTGTCTTTTGCCTGGCTACGCCTTTTTCTTCGATCTAGGGTTGCGCTGCTAGCGTTGATTGCGCTGCTTGTTTTGGTGTGGCTGCCTTTGTCGGTGCCAGCCTTGCAATTCGAGGCAAGCAAGATTCGCCAGACTGCCGTCTCCCGCTTTGGCGCCCGTGCTGGAAATGCTGTAGATCGCTGGATCGTTAACCTGGACTCCGCCCGCGGGCAAAGCGAGCGCCGCCAACTGGATGTCGTCAACGATTTCTGGAACGCGAATGCGATGGCTGGTGAGGATATTCACATCTGGGGGCAGTTGGATTATTGGGCAACACCGATTGAAACGCTGGGCAAAATGGCGGCCGATTGCGAGGATTTTGTGATTGGCAAATATTTTTCCTTGTTACACCTGGGTGTGCCCAATGAAAAATTAAGATTGATTTATGTACGGGCACAAGTAGGTGGCCAAAGTATTGCGCACATGGTGCTGGGCTACTACCCCACACCGCAGTCCGAGCCTTTATTGCTGGATAATTTAAGTGGCTCGATTCGTCCCGCCAGCCAGCGTCCTGATTTGACCCCCGTGTTCAGCTTCAATTCCCAAGGGGTGTATGTGGGTAACGCCCAGAAAGGTTCGGTAGACAGTATCAGCCGCTGGCGTGGTTTGCTGGAAAAAATGCGTAAGGAAGGGTTTGTTCCTTGATGATGTACCGGCCCCAGGGCTTGAGCCCTGATCGGAAACAGCTCTCAGGACACCCTTGCTGGGTGGGCTAGACCAGAATTTATGGAATATACGGAAGCGTTATGTCTTTACTTAAACAGCTCCTGCTAAGTGTCTCGTGCGCGATTCTTGCTATCTTGATTGGCACGCTGTGGTTCAGCGTTGACTCGGCAAGGCAATACTTGAGCAGTCAGTTGCAGGCTCAGGGTGAGTCGGCCGCGACTTCGCTGGCCTTGACCTTGTCCCAACCCAGCAACCAGGATCCGGTGACCCAAGAGCTGCTGATTGCTGCTCTGTACGATACCGGGCAATTTGAGCGTATTCGTTTTGCTGACACCTCCGGTACGATCTTGGTGGAGCGTAGCACTCAACAAGAAAAGGAGCTCACTGGATCTTCGCCTGCGTGGTTTGCCAACTCCTTGCCGATTGAGGTGCCTGTGGCCTCGGCTCATGTCAGCAACGGCTGGAACCAGATCGGCACTATTGAGGTAAAACCCGCTGACGAATACGCCCGTGCCAGTTTGTGGAAAAGCTTTGTACGCGTGACCTTGCTGGTATTGGGCGCTGGAATTGCCTGGGGTGTGTTTGTCTTGATGGTCATGGCCTGGTTGCGTCGTGCCTTGCGCGAACATGTGCAGTTCGAGTTGCAGCAGATGGATCAAAGTGAATCTGTACCCAGCCGCAAAAAAGTACGCACGATTCCCGAGCTGGAAGCCGTGACACATACCTTAAGCACCGTGCGAAGACGCATCCGTGTCAGTAGCCAGGAGCAAAACGCCCGAATCGAGCAACTGCAGTTGGAGTTGAACTGTGATCCGGTAACGGGCCTGGCTAACCGCAAATATTTCGTGAACCTGTTCCGTCAGGTTCTTCAGCAAGAAGAAGGTGGCCATGTGCTCCTGTTCCGTCAGCGGGACTTACTGCCATTGAATACGTCTTTGTCGCGCGATGCGGTGGATGCCTGGTTGAAGTTGCTCACCCAGCGCTGTACTGAACTATTGCAGAAAAATGGCATGGACTCAGGCAATCTGGCCCGCCTGAATGGCTCTGACTTTATTGTGCTGCTCCAGGGCCAGACGGGTCCTCAGGTGATGGGTTTTGCGCAAGAGTTGCGTAACGCTTTGCAGGAACTGCGCCAGCCCCTGCCCGATGGCAGTCTGTGCCGCTGGTCGATGGCGATGACGAACTACGAAGGACAGGACACGCTTAGCGCCGTGATGACGCGTTTGGACAATGCGTTGATGCGTGCTGAAGGGGCAGGGCACCAGGAGGTGGAGTACCGTCCCTCCGAAGGCGTCCATTCCGAGGCGGGATCGTCCATTGGCGAGCAGGAATGGCATTCGCGTATTGAGCGCGGTCTGGAGCAAGGCCGCATTGAATTGAATGTGAAACCGGGCGTCGAGGTGTGGGGTCAGGCTGGTCAGATTTACGATGCAACCTTGAATTTGTTGCCTGAGCAGCAAGGTCAGGCCAGTTTACCGGCCTATTTATTCATTCCGGTGGCGGTGCGTCTGGGTCTGTCAGGGCTGTGTGACTTGCGCACGATGGAACTTGCGAGTGACTGGCTGGCCAGCAATGAGGGCAGTTTGAGTGTTCGCGTCTCCTGGGCCTCGGTGATCAAGCCCGGCTTTGCGGATCAGGTGGCCGAGGTTCTGGCCAAAGCTGGTGACAAGGCTCAACGTTTGATTATTGAACTGGATGCTTACTGTCTGAGCGAATACGATGTCGAAACGGTCGCTTTTGTGGATACATTGCGTCCCTTGGGTGTGCAATTTGGTCTACGTCGTGTTCTGGAACAGCCCGAATCGATTCTGTGGCTGCATGTGATGGCGCTCAAATATATTGTCCTGGACGATGAGCGTGCCCAAACTTTGCAGACTGAAGTGGGAGGACGGCACTTGCTGACCGCGTTCCTGCAAAGCCTGCGGGAGTTGGGGATTGGTTTGCGGCGGGTAACGCGAACCAGCAATAGCGCCCAGTTGGATGCGTTGTTGCGTGAAAACGCCGTCGCGCCAAGGCCTTAGCAAATAAATCCTTGTTTTTCTGGGGCTTATTTGCTAGTATATGTGGCTTACCTCTTTATTTTGACCGGAGAGGCTTAGACGCCTATCCGGATTGAAGTTGGTAATACAACGTTTTGTCTCTCGCAAGATTTCAACCTAGGGTTCGGCTTGCCGGACCAGATCGAGATCGGGTTTACGGTATCGAACTGGCTGGATCCGAATCTGACGGGACCAAAACTGGTTGTGTGACCCAGTCATTTTGGCTGGATCGTTGCAATTAAGTTGGAACAGGAAAAATCATGATTCAAATGCAGACCACGCTGGACGTGGCCGACAACACAGGTGCGCGTTCCGTAATGTGCATCAAGGTGCTGGGCGGCTCGAAGCGCCGTTATGCCGCAATTGGTGACATCATCAAAGTTACCGTTAAAGAAGCGGCCCCGCGCGGACGCGTCAAAAAAGGCGAAATCTACAACGCTGTAGTGGTTCGTACCGCTAAGGGCGTGCGCCGTAAAGACGGTTCGCTGATTCGTTTCGGTGGCAATGCCGCCGTATTGCTCAATGCCAAGCTGGAACCCATCGGCACCCGTATCTTCGGACCCGTTACGCGTGAACTGCGTACCGAGAAGTTCATGAAGATCGTGTCCTTGGCTCCCGAAGTGCTGTAAGGAGCGCGAAAAAAATGCAAAAAATTCGTAAAGGCGACGAAGTTATTGTGCTGACTGGCCGTGATAAAAAACGCCGTGGCACAGTGCTGCAACGCGTCGATGCAGACCACGTTATCGTGGAAGGCATCAACGTAGTCAAAAAACACGTTAAAGCCAATCCTATGGCTGGCACGCAGGGTGGTATTGTCGATAAGACCATGCCTATCCACATCTCGAACGTTGCGCTGTTCAACCCAGAAACCGGCAAGGGCGACCGTGTTGGTATCCAGGTGATCGACGGCGAGAAAACGCGTGTTTATCGTTCCAGCGGCAAGGCCGTTGGCGCCAAGGCTTAAGGGGCGGATAACATGGCACGTTTACAAGAGTTCTACCGCGAAAAAGTGGTTGCCGACCTGCAAAAGCAGTTCGAGTACAAGAGCATCATGGAAGTACCCCGCATCACCAAGATCACTCTGAACATGGGTGTCTCGGAAGCGGTTGCTGACAAGAAGATTATCGAGAATGCGGTATCGGACATGACCAAAATTGCTGGTCAAAAGCCCGTTATCACGAAAACCCGCAAAGCTATTGCCGGTTTCAAGATTCGCGAAGATTACCCGATCGGTTGTATGGTGACCCTGCGCGGTCAACGCATGTACGAATTCCTGGATCGTCTGGTCGCTGTGGCTCTGCCACGCGTTCGTGACTTCCGTGGTGTGTCGGGTCGTGCGTTTGACGGCCGTGGCAACTACAACATGGGGGTTAAAGAGCAAATCATTTTCCCTGAAATCGAGTACGACAAAATCGACGCAGTGCGTGGTCTGAACATCAGCATCACTACTTCTGCCAAGACGGACGAAGAGGCCAAGGCGCTGCTTAGCGCGTTCAGCTTCCCGTTCCGCAACTAAGGGGCGCAACGTGGCTAAACTTTCCCTCATCAATCGCGACATCAAGCGCGCCAAGCTGGCTGAGAAATTCGCCGCCAAGCGTGCAGCACTGAAAGCGACTATTGACGACCAGTCCAAGTCTGACGAAGAGCGCTACGAGGCTCGTTTGCAGTTGCAACAATTGCCACGCAACGCGAACCCGACCCGTCAACGCAACCGCTGCGTTATCACCGGTCGCCCTCGTGGTGTTTTCAAGAAATTCGGTTTGACTCGCCATAAAGTGCGCGAAATGGCAATGCGCGGCGAGATCCCCGGTATGACCAAGGCCAGCTGGTAGGAGAAATACACATGAGCATGAGCGATCCAATCGCCGATATGTTGACCCGCGTGCGTAACGCGCAAATGGTCAACAAGACATCGGTTAGCATGCCCTCCTCGAAGCTGAAAGCAGCTATTGCTGCTGTGCTGAAAGACGAAGGCTACATCGAAGATTTCCGCATCGTTGGCGAAAAAGCCAAGCCAGAGCTGGAAGTCACCCTGAAATACTATGCCGGCCAGCCAGTCATCGAGCGCATCGACCGCGTTTCGCGTCCTGGACTGCGCATCTACAAAGGCAGCACAAGCATCCCTCAAGTCATGAACGGCTTGGGTGTTGCCATCGTGTCCACGTCTCGCGGCGTGATGACCGATCGCAAGGCGCGTGCAGCTGGCGTCGGTGGCGAAGTGCTGTGCTACGTGGCATAAGGAGAACATCATATGTCACGTATCGCTAAGTATCCCGTTTCCCTGCCCAAGGGCGTAGAAACGACTATTGCCGCTGATCAGATCACGGTCAAAGGCCCTCTGGGCACTTTGGTTCAAACTCTGACTGGCGACGTCACCATTGAACTTCAAGACGGTCAGCTGTCTTTTGCTGCTGCGAACGAAACTCGTCACGCAAACGCAATGTCCGGCACCGTGCGCCAACTGGTCAACAACATGGTTGTTGGCGTGAGCGCCGGTTTCGAACGCAAGCTGAGTCTGGTTGGCGTGGGTTTCCGTGCCTCCGTCCAGGGTAATGCCTTGAAGTTGCAACTGGGTTTCTCGCACGACATCGTGCACGACCTGCCTGAAGGCGTCAAAGCCGAATGCCCAACTCCGACGGAAGTCGTGATCAAGGGTTCGAACAAGCAGGTGGTTGGTCAGGTTGCCGCTGAAATTCGTGGCTATCGTCCACCAGAGCCTTACAAAGGCAAGGGTGTACGTTATGTCGGCGAACGCGTCATCCTCAAGGAAACCAAGAAGAAATAAGCCCGCAGGCAAGGACGAATCATGGACAAGAAACAATCCCGTATGCGTCGTGCAGTGGCTACTCGCCGCAAGATCGCCGAACTGCGCGTACACCGCCTGTCGGTGCATCGCACGAATACGCATATTTACGCGAGCATCATCTCGCCCGAAGGCGACCGCGTTCTGGTCAGTGCTTCCACTGTCGAGACCGAAGTTCGCAAAGAATTGGCCGTTGGCAGCAACGTAGCGGCAGCCAGCCTGGTTGGCAAGCGCGTCGCCGAAAAGGCGAAGGCTGCGGGCATCGAGACGGTTGCTTTTGACCGCTCGGGCTTCCGTTACCATGGCCGCGTGAAAGCGCTGGCCGAGGCCGCGCGTGAAGCCGGCTTGAAATTCTAAAGGAATTATCAAATGGCTAAAGCACAAGGCAGACAGGCTCCAGAGCAAGAGCGCGATGACGGCCTGAAAGAAAAGATGATTGCGGTCAACCGCGTCAGCAAAGTCGTTAAAGGTGGTCGCACCATGAGCTTTGCTTCGCTGGCCGTAGTCGGTGATGGCGATGGTCGTATCGGCATGGGTAAGGGCAAAGCCCGCGAAGTACCCGTTGCTGTTCAAAAGGCAATGGAACAGGCCCGTCGCGGTCTGATCAAAGTGCCTCTGAAAAACGGCACTTTGCATCACACCGTAGTGGGTAAGCACGGTGCAGCTACCGTTCTGATCTCGCCCGCCGCTGAAGGTACTGGCGTTATCGCCGGTGGCCCAATGCGCGCTATCTTCGAAGTGATGGGCGTGCGCAACGTCGTAGCCAAGAGCCTGGGTTCCAGCAACCCATACAACATGGTTCGCGCTACTTTGAACGGCTTGCGTGCTTGCTCGACACCGGCTGACATTGCTGCCAAGCGCGGCAAGACAGTTGAAGAAATTCTGGGGTAAGTCATGGCACAGAAACAAATCAAAGTTACGTTGGTGCGTTCGGTCATCGGTACTAAGCAAAGCCACCGCGACACCGTTCGCGGCCTGGGTCTGCGCCGAGTCAACACCAGCCGTGTATTGGTTGATACTCCTGAGGTTCGTGGGATGATCCGCAAGGTGGATTATCTGGTTACGGTCTCGGAAGCCTGAAAGGAATCGGGATGTCTGAATTGCAATTGAACAATCTCAAGCCCGCCGCTGGCGCCAAACACGCAGCACGTCGTGTTGGTCGCGGTGTCGGTTCCGGCTTGGGCAAAACCGGCGGACGTGGTCATAAAGGCCAAAAATCCCGCTCGGGTGGTTTTCATAAAGTCGGTTTCGAAGGCGGTCAAATGCCTTTGCAACGTCGTTTGCCCAAGCGTGGTTTCACCACCCTGGACGACCACCTGTACGCAGAAGTACGTCTGTCCGAACTGCAAAAAATGGATGCCGAAGTTATCGACGTCCAGGCACTGAAGCAGGCTGGCGTGGTTGGCCAAATGGTGCGTTACGCTAAAGTCATCAAGTCCGGTGAACTTTCCCGTAAAGTTGCGCTGAAAGGCATTAATGCAACGGCCGGCGCTCGCGCCGTGATCGAAGCAGCCGGCGGCTCGCTGGAATAAAAAGGGGTCACGGTGGCAAAAGCTCAGGCACAGAGTAAGTCGGGTCCGCGCTACGGCGATTTGAAACGTCGTCTCGTTTTCCTGTTGCTCGCCCTGATTGTCTACCGCTTGGGTACGCACATTCCGGTACCAGGCATCAATCCTGATGCCTTGTCCGAACTGTTTACTCAAAACCAGAGTGGTATTCTGGGTTTGTTTAACATGTTCTCCGGTGGTGCTTTAGAGCGATTCTCAGTGTTCGCACTGGGAATCATGCCCTACATCTCTGCGTCCATCATCATGCAATTGATGACCGCTGTGGTGCCCACGCTGGAAGCAATCAAGAAAGAGGGTGAGTCGGGTCGTCGCAAGATCACGCAATACACCCGTTACGGAACGGTCTTTTTGGCTTTGTTCCAGGGAGTTGGGATTTCCATCGCTCTAGAATCGCAGCCCGGTCTGGTTATCGACCCAGGGATGCTGTTTCGCTTCACGACAGTGGTAACACTGGTCACTGGCACCATGTTCGTCATGTGGCTGGGTGAACAAATCACTGAACGTGGATTGGGTAATGGTATTTCCATCCTGATCTTCGCCGGTATCGTAGCGGGTTTGCCCAATGCTTTGGGCGGCATGCTTGATCTGGTGCGTACGGATTCCATGTCGATTCTATCGGCACTGTTTATCCTCGTTTTAGTAGCCGCCGTCACGTACTTCGTCGTCTTTGTCGAGCGTGGTCAGCGTCGTATTACGGTCAACTACGCCAAACGGCAAGTAGGTAACCGTATCTATGGTGGTCAAAGCTCGCATTTGCCGCTGAAACTGAACATGGCTGGCGTGATCCCTCCGATCTTCGCTTCGTCCATTATTCTGTTGCCAGCGACAATTGCTAATTGGTTCTCCAGCACACCCGGTCTGGGTTGGTTGCGTGAAATCGAGGCTGCTTTGTCGCCGCGTCAGCCGCTTTACATTACTTTGTTCTCCGCGCTGATCATTTTGTTCTGCTTTTTCTACACGGCCCTGGTGTTTAACAGCCGCGAAACTGCAGACAACCTGAAAAAGAGTGGAGCTTTCGTACCAGGTATTCGTCCCGGTGATCAGACAGCGCGTTATATCGACAAGATCTTGATGCGTTTGACATTGGCCGGTGCGATCTACATTACCTTGGTGTGTCTGGTCCCAGAGTTCTTGCAAATGCGCTGGAATGTACCGTTTTATTTTGGCGGCACTTCCTTGCTGATTATTGTTGTAGTAACCATGGACTTCATGGCGCAGGCCCAGGCCTATGTCATGTCACAACAATATGACTCGCTGCTCAAGAAGGCTAACTTCAAAGGCTCGAGCTTGCCGATGCGGTAATTCACGAAAATGGCAAAGGACGACGTCATTCAAATGCAGGGACAGGTTCTTGAGAACCTTCCCAACGCAACTTTTCGCGTCAAGCTGGAAAATGGTCACGTAGTGCTCGGATACATTTCAGGCAAAATGCGTATGCACTATATCCGGATTCTGCCGGGCGATAAGGTCACTGTGGAGCTCACGCCCTATGATCTATCCCGAGCACGAATTGTGTTCCGCTCCAAATAAGCGGCCGGTTACAGGAAACTAGGAGTCAAACCATGAAGGTAATGGCATCAGTAAAGCGGATCTGCCGCAACTGCAAAATCATTAAACGTCATGGCGTGGTGCGTGTCATCTGCACCGATCCACGTCATAAGCAGCGTCAAGGCTAAGTTGCCGAAACGCAACCGATTTAACAAGGAATAACCATGGCCCGTATTGCCGGCATTAACATCCCGCCGCATCAACACGCCGAAATCGGTCTTACCGCGATTTTCGGCATCGGTCGCACCCGCGCTCGCAAGATTTGCGAAGCATCGGGTATTGAATACTCCAAGAAGGTCAAAGATCTGACCGACGCGGAACTCGAGCGCATTCGCGAACAGATCGGCTTGTTCACTGTAGAAGGTGACCTGCGTCGTGAAGTTCAGCTCTCGATCAAGCGTTTGGCTGACTTGGGAACTTACCGTGGCATGCGTCATCGTCGCGGTCTGCCAGTGCGCGGCCAACGTACACGCACTAACGCTCGCACCCGTAAAGGTCCGCGTCGTGCCGCCGCGTCCCTGAAGAAATAATCGAGGAATAGAAGATGGCCAAAGCTTCTAGCAGCGCTTCACGCGCACGCAAGAAAGTCAAAAAAAGCGTGTCGGACGGGATTGCTCACGTCCACGCTTCTTTTAACAACACGATCATCACCATTACTGACCGTCAGGGCAACGCATTGTCCTGGGCTACGTCGGGTGGCGCGGGCTTTAAAGGCTCTCGTAAATCCACGCCGTTTGCCGCGCAGGTTGCCGCTGAAACAGCCGGCCGTACTGCCATGGAATACGGTATTAAAAATCTTGAAGTTCGCATCAAGGGCCCCGGTCCAGGCCGTGAATCGTCTGTGCGTGCTCTGAATGCTCTGGGTATCAAGATCACCAGCATTGCAGACATCACACCGGTTCCGCATAACGGCTGCCGTCCGCCCAAGCGTCGTCGCATCTAAGGGGAAGCGAAGTGGCTCGTTATATTGGACCAAAATGCAAGCTCTCGCGTCGCGAGGGTACCGATCTGTTTTTGAAGAGCGCCCGTCGCTCGCTGGATTCCAAGTGCAAACTGGAATCGCGTCCTGGTCAGCACGGCCGCACCTCCGGTGCTCGTACGTCTGACTTCGGTCTGCAGCTGCGCGAAAAGCAAAAGCTCAAGCGTATGTACGGCGTGCTGGAAAAGCAGTTCCGCAAATACTACGTTGAAGCTGACCGCCGCCGTGGCAACACCGGTGAAACGCTGATTCAATTGTTGGAATCGCGTCTGGACAACGTGGTTTACCGCATGGGTTTCGGCTCTACACGTGCTGAAGCTCGCCAGCTGGTTAACCACCGTGCTATCGAAGTCAACGGTCATACCGCTGACATCGCTTCCATGCTGATCAAGGCTGGTGACGTTGTTGCCGTCCGCGAAAAAGCTAAATCCCAAGGCCGTATCAAGGAATCCCTGGATCTGGCAACTGGCATTGGCTTGCCTCAGTGGGTGGAAGTTGACGCTGCCAAGCTGTCCGGCGTCTTCAAGCAAGTTCCCGATCGCGCTGACGTCGCTCAAGACGTTAACGAATCGCTGGTTGTTGAGTTGTACTCGCGTTAATCTTTTACGCGAAGACCGCTTACACAATGCAGTAAAGCAAGCCCACTTCCCGTTTTTCGGCAAGTGGGCTTTGCGATACTTTCTGCTGGCTTAGGCCAGTTTCCGTCAGCCTTATCGGTGTAACGAGCCGAGGGTATTGAAAAGGAAATCGAATGTCTCAAGGTTTTTTGAAACCCCGTTCCATTGAAGTCGAACCAATCAGCAAAAATCACGCCAAGGTGATCATGGAGCCTTTCGAGCGCGGCTACGGCCACACTCTGGGCAACGCACTGCGTCGTATTTTGCTGTCCTCCATGACCGGCTATGCACCGACTGAAGTGCAGATCACCGGTGTGGTGCACGAATACTCCACACTGCCAGGTGTGGGTGAGGACGTGGTTGATATCTTGATGAACCTCAAGGGCGTGGTATTCAAGCTGCATAGCCGTGAAGAAGTTACCCTGATCCTGCGCAAAGAAGGCGCCGGCCAGGTGTTGGCTAGCGACATCGAATTGCCGCACGACGTTGAAATCATCAACCCCAATCATGTGATTGCCACCTTGACCGATGACGGCAAGCTGGAAATGCAGATCAAGGTTGAGCAAGGCCGTGGCTACGTGCCTGGTAACGTTCGTGCTCTGGCTGATGACCGCACCCACACGATCGGTCGTATCGTGCTGGACGCGTCCTACAGCCCTGTGCGTCGTGTTAGCTACGCGGTCGAAAACGCCCGTGTGGAACAGCGTACTGACCTGGACAAGCTGGTTCTGGACATCGAAACCAACGGCGTGATCTCGCCCGAGGAAGCTGTTCGCCAGTCCGCTCGCATCCTGATGGATCAAATCTCCGTGTTTGCTGCTCTGGAAGGTGTGGGCGATGCCTACGAAGCTCCAGTACGTGGCGCACCACAGATCGATCCTGTGTTGTTGCGTCCTGTCGACGATCTGGAATTGACCGTTCGTTCCGCAAACTGCCTGAAAGCCGAAAATATCTACTACATCGGCGATCTGATCCAGCGTACCGAAAACGAACTGTTGAAGACTCCAAACCTGGGCCGCAAGTCCTTGAACGAAATCAAGGAAGTGTTGGCTGCACGTGGTCTGACTTTGGGCATGAAGCTCGAAAACTGGCCACCACTGGGTCTTGAGCGTCCATAAGTAGTCAGCAAGACAGACGTTTCTTGGACGCCACTTACACTTTTTCTGGTGTTGTACACCTGCAAAAAGTGTGAGTGGCGGCTGAAAATGTGCTATTGTTTTGCGCTGTCCATCTGGTCCGCAGCCTAGCTGATAGAAGAACCAGATTTACGCATGCCGCATAAGCGGCGTGCCAATTAGATTCATTATTTAGGAAAATCATCATGCGTCACCGTCACGGTCTACGTAAACTGAATCGTACCAGCAGCCACCGTTTGGCCATGTTCCGCAACATGTCCGTGTCCCTGCTGACTCACGAAGCCATCAAAACCACACTGCCTAAAGCTAAAGAGCTGCGTCGCGTGGTTGAGCCCCTGATCACTTTGGCTAAAAACCCAACCTTGGCAAACCGTCGTCTGGCTTTCGCCCGTCTGCGCGACCGCGATGCAGTGACCAAGCTGTTTGAAGTTTTCGGCCCACGTTACCAAGAGCGTAACGGCGGCTACACCCGCATCCTGAAAATGGGTTTCCGTCAGGGTGACAATGCTCCTATGGCATTCATGGAGCTGGTGGATCGTCCAGAAGTTCAGGAAGAAGCCGCTGCTGAATAAGCGCTGCTTGTTTCTCTCGTAGTATTGAAAACGGACTCTCAGGAGTCCGTTTTTTTATTGGCGGCGGTATGGTCTTGTTCATCAAGGGCTAGGCGTTTTTGGAAAGGTCCTAACCTTGTTGCTGCTGATCTTGTTTCTCACCGTCGTTTTGCCTGCTCCCCAGGCCGGGTGCCAAGCCTACCCCTTATATAGGTCCAAGCGCGGGTTTGAGCCAGAATGTGGGCTCCATTCAGCACAGTGAAAAGGCGTAAAGCAGGGTGCTTTGACTGTTAAAAACAGCTCAAAAAAAACAACAAGGCGCTGTTATATAAGGGTTTTTACTAGGTTTTCTGACCTGTAGAGCTTTAAAGTTCAAATAATTGCAGGCATTTGATAAAAGCGGCAGTGATCCGATAGTGGGCCTTAGGGCCGCTCCCTAAAATCTGCGCTATGTCAGCTTCGCCATGGTGGTGAGCTGTAAAGAACAACGATTTTCAGGAGACTGGCGATGGCACAGAATACATTGCTCACACACGATAAGTTTCTGCTGGGAACCTTTGCCACCAATTGCGGTGGTGGCATGACGGTATCAACCTTGCCCGATCGCTGGCAGGCTACGTGGGAAAACAATCTGAAGCTGGGCAAGCTGCTGGACGATGCCGGTATTGACTTCATGTTGCCTATCGCCCGTTGGATTGGTTACGGTGGCGAAACCGATTTCCACGGTTACGTGCTGGAAACCGTCACCTGGGCGACTGCCTTGCTGGCCAATACTCGCAATATCAGCGTGTTTGCCACTGTGCACACGGTTGCTAACCACCCTGTGGTGATTGCCAAGCAGCTCGCCACCATGGCCCAGATGAGCGGCAACCGGGTCGGTTTGAATATCGTGGCCGGCTGGAACAAGCCTGAGTATGACGCTTTGGGTGTGAAGCTGCCTGATGATCATGAAACCCGTTACGGCTATGCGCAAGAATGGTTCGACCTGATCAAGAAAATCTGGCGCCACGATGGCCGTTTCGATTGGGATGGCAAATATTTCCAGGCCAAGGGTGTTTACGGCAATCCTCGTCCTGAATTTGATCCGCCTATCTTTAACGCCGCCGGTTCCGGTCAAGGCCGTGAGTTTGCCAGCCGTAATGCCAACTTCCTGTTCACGCCCGCCATGGAGCTGGAGCGCTCCAGGAAAGAAGTGGCCGAGCTCAAGGCGCAGGGCCAAGCGCAAGGTCGCAAAGTCGATGTGATGACCTTCTCGCACGTTGTGTGCCGTCCTACGCAAGCCGAGGCCCAGGCCGAGTGGGAACGCATCATGGCCAATATCGACAATGGTGCCGTGGATAATTTGATGAATTTGCAGTTTGCCCACGCTCATTCTTTCCCGCACGAGCTGCTGGAGCAAATCCGTGAACGCATGGCGGCGGGCCACGGTGGTTTCCCGCTGGTGGGTACACCCGAGCAAGTGGCTGACGGTTTGTGTGCTCTGCACGAAGCCGGTTTCCGGGGAACAACCTTGTCCTTTGTGGACTATGTAAAGGAATTCCCTTATTTCCGTGATACTGTGCTGCCTTTGTTGCAGCAGCGTGGCATTCGCTAAGAGCGATTTTCTGGCTATCGGGCAGGTTTTGGCTTGCCCAGGGGGATAGCCAGTTCACGTACGCCACACAGGCAGCATCGTCCCGATGACTGTGCTGCCCATAAGATTAGAAAAGGTGAATCATGCCTGTGGAATTGGCTTCCTTGCCGACAGACCAAGCGCTATACGCGCCTGGAGTTTCTGCCGAGCAGTTCAAACTTGCTATGCGCCATCTGGGGGGTACGGCTAATGTGATTACGGTCGAACACCAGGGTCAGCGCAGCGGCCTGACCGCGACTTCGGTCACTTCGGTAGCCGCAGATCCGGCAGAGGTGCTGGTCTGCGTGAATCAAAGCTCCTCGTCCTGGCCTTTGATGCGTGATAGCGGTCTGTTTGGGATAAATATCCTGGGTGTTGAGCAGGCGGGCATGGCTTTGCAATTTGCCGGTTTCAAAGGCGAGCAAGGCGATGCGCGTTACGCTGGACACGACTGGCTGCGTACTGAGCACGGCATCTGGCTTGCCCGACAGGCGCCCGCTGCTTTGGCCTGTCAGATTGTGGAAGTGATTGAGCGTCATAGCCACGCCTTGGTATTGGGGCGTGTGTTGCAGGTACACCATGCCGAGCAGGAACAGGATTCGCCCTTGCTGTACTGGCAAGGACGCTTTGGCCGCTTTCAGGGTCAGTAACTCGTCGGGATTGCCGTCCCCGGCCCGGGCGGCCTAGGGATTGTCTCGATGTTGCAGTGCAAGAGGCTGTGCCACACTAAGGTACAGCTTTTTTTATGGCTTGTTGCGACGCTCATGACCACCATACTGAATCGCTATGCCCAGCTGCATTCGCAGGATGTGGACTGCGTTCAGCACTATATCTCCCAGGTTTTCTGCCCGCATAGCCTGACTTTGGCCGATACCCGTCAGCGTCTGAATGCACGCCTGTCTCTACGCCAAGGCCAGGATGTGGCCTATGGTCGTTTGCGCTATGGGGCGCAGGTGCAGATTGCGCCTCAGCCACTGGACGACTTCTATCTCTTGCAAATCCCCCTGTCGGGACAAGAGCAGATTCATACGGCGCATGGGCGTTTCGCGTCGACCTCGCGCCTGGCTTCCATCATTAGCCCGACTCAAGCCTTCAGCATGGAACATAGCCTGGAGGCCGATAAGCTGTTTGTGCGTATTGGACGTCAAGGGTTGGAGCGCCATTATCAGGATTATTTTGCGCAACCTGTGCGCGGTCCGCTGGAGTTTCAGCCCTCCATCCCGTTGGATGCGCCCGGTGGGGCCAGCTTGCGCCGTTTGCTGGACTGGCAGTTTGCCGAAGTGTCGGATGGCACCTTGTTTGATCAACCCCGTCAGGTGCGCCAGTTCGAGCAGACGTTGATCTACGCTTTGTTCGAGCTGCATCAGCACAATCAACCTTCTCACAAAACAGCGGCCGCCTTGCCGCATGTTTTGCGGCGTGCCCTGGACTTCATGGAAAGCCAGACCGGCCAGCCCATCACCATTGGCGATATTGCGCAGGCGGCAGGTGTCAGCGTGCGTAGCCTGTATGCCGGGTTTCGGGAGCATCTAGGTGTCGCACCGATGGCGCGTTTGAAACAGATGCGTTTGAAAGCCGCCCGCCAATATTTGCAGCAAGGTGGCATGTCGGTCACCGAGGTAGCCCTGGCTTGTGGCTTTACCCACTTGGGGCAGTTCTCGGCCGACTATCGGCATAGCTATGGCG
This sequence comes from Alcaligenes sp. MMA, assembly GCF_020907215.1. Classification (NCBI taxonomy): domain Bacteria; kingdom Pseudomonadati; phylum Pseudomonadota; class Betaproteobacteria; order Burkholderiales; family Alcaligenaceae; genus Alcaligenes; species Alcaligenes sp. MMA. The sequence goes on along the minus strand of NZ_JAJJPP010000003.1, from coordinate 780,137 downwards.
AGCGCCCCTCTGAAACATTAAGCGGCTTGAATCGACCTCGATCCAGCGTTTAAGCACAGGCATCCGGCGCTACACTAAGGGCTCTGATTAGGAGCCCTGCATGTCCTCTGAGAATTCCTCCAGTTCCAAACCCAAACTGGCTTTGACCCTGCCCGATATGGATGCGCAGCAAGTAGTACTGGCGCAGACCACCGTGCCCGATATGATGCTGGCCAAATACCTGGCTCATCACTTGGTTGAGGATGGAATTGCCGCTTGTGCGAACCTTGCGCCTGCTAGCTTGTCTATGTACATGTGGCAAGGGGAGTTACAGGGCGATGAGGAAATTACGCTGACTTTCAAAACCACAGTGGCCCGGCTACCGGAATTGGCAGATCGCTTGCGCGAGCAGCATCCTTACGATCTGCCTGAATTGATTGTGCTTCCGGTTGTTGGTGGTTTCACCGCTTATCTGGATTGGGCTCGTACCCAGACCCGTCCTGCCTGATCGCAGATAGCCCAGCCTAAAAAACCGGAATAGATTTGTGTCTTTGTCTTTGAAGCGTTCCCCGTTTTCTGCCCAGCGTCTTGGCGCGTGGTTTGCTGTTTTCTTTGTCCTGATGCTGGCCTGGCTGGCAATGCCGTTGACGGCGCAGGCAGAAGAAGAGTTTCTGGACCCGGAACAGGCTTTTGTGCTGACCGCGGCCATGAGCCAGCCCGACCAACTGGACATCCATTTTCAGATTGCGCCTGAATACTATATGTATCGCAAGCGTTTCGGGGTCTCGACCGAGAAGGCTGAGCATCTGGGCAGTCCCCAGCTTCCCGATGGCGAAAAGGTGTACGACCCGACCTTTGATGAAGTGATGGAGGTCTATCGAAACTCGGTCACCCTGCGCGTGCCTGTCCTGGCCGATAGCGCGATTGGTCAGGATCTGAACATTGATGTGGTCAGCCAGGGTTGTGCCGATGCCGGCCTGTGCTATTCCCCCTCAACGCAAACCTTGACCTTGATCCCGACCGGACAGGGCTGGGAAGTGGCGGGCCCTTTTGGTGTGGTGTCGGTGCCTGCGCCGGGTGAGTCCACGGCTCAGAAAACAGACACGGCAGCAACGGCTGCTACGACTACAGCCGCCACTACAGGCGGTGTCGCGTCGGCGCTGAACCTGAGTGATGTGGGCCTGGCCGATTATCTCAAGCAGGCTGGCTGGGGCCAGATTGTGTTGCTGAGCTTTGTGTTCGGCTTGCTGCTGTCCTTTACGCCTTGCGTCCTGCCGATGGTGCCGATTTTGCTGTCCATCATTGCTGGACGTAATCAGCCTGCGCCATCGCGCTGGCACGGCCTGAAAATGGCCTTTGCCTTTGTGCTGGGCTTGTCCCTGGTCTACACCCTGCTGGGCGTGGCAGCAGGCTTGCTGGGTGCGGGCTTGGCAAGTTGGTTGCAGAATCCGTGGGTCTTGGGTCTGTTCGCCCTGATTCTGGTGGTGTTGGCCTTGTCCATGCTGGACGTGTTTACGGTTCAGGCGCCGGCGGCACTGCAAAATCGCTTGAACGAAACAATGAATCGCTTGCCGGGCGGGCAACTGGGCGGCGTATTCCTGATGGGCATGCTGTCTGCCTTGATTGTTGGCCCTTGTGTTGCGGCACCGCTGGCTGGCGTGCTGCTGTTTATCTCGCAGACGGGTGATGTGGTCCTGGGCGGCTCAGCTCTGTTTGCCTTGGCCTGGGGGTCGGGCGTCTTGTTGCTGATTGTGGGTGCGGGTTCGGGCAGTGTGTTGCCCAAGGCGGGTGCCTGGATGGAAAGCGTCAAAACCGCTTTTGGTGTGTTGCTGTTGGCGACGGCCTGGTGGATGGTCTCGCCCTTGATGTCGGGCACGATTGCCGTTTTTGGCTGGGTTGTCCTGGCCTTGTGGGCGGCTGCCTTGCTGGGAGCGTTCGGGCGCGGCACGGCTGCACGTACACCTTGGTCGGGTTTACGACAGGGTGTGGGCATGATGCTGGCGGTCTGGGCCATCATGATGATGATCAGCATTGCCTTGGGTCGTCCCAGCGTGATTCGTCCCTTGGAAGGGCTGAAATCGTCCGGTACGGTGGCCGCTGCGCAAAACAAGGTGGAGTTTCAGCGCGTGCTGACGCTGCAGGAGTTGGAGGAGCGTCTGGCCAAGACCACACGCCCCGTGATGCTGGATTTCTACGCAGACTGGTGCGTGTCCTGCATTGAAATGGAGAACTTCACCTTTAGTGATCCCTCTGTTGCGCAACGCATGGCGCAGTTTGAATTGCTGCAGGTGGATGTCACCGCCAATACGCCAGAGGATCGTGAACTGCTCAAACATTTCCGCCTGTTCGGCCCTCCCGGCATCATGTTTTTTGATTCCAAGGGGACACAATTGGAACAACTGCGCGTGATCGGTTTTCAGGATGCCAGTCGCTTCTCCACGGTGCTCGATGAGGCTTTGGCCGGTGCCTGACGTTTCTGATTTGCCCGAAACCGGGCTTATCAGGGTCTAACAGACGGTACATCGTCGCGTACACACAACAAAAAACGCAGCTCACGGGCTGCGTTTTTTGCATTCTGATTGATATGAATCAGCAGTTCTGTTCGCGCATCAGCTTGGCCGCTTCGATGGCGAAATAGGTCAGAATGCCATCGCCACCAGCCCGTTTGAAGGCCAGCAGAGACTCCATCATGACCTTGTCGTGATCGAGCCAACCGTTCTGGGCAGCGGCCTTGATCATCGCGTACTCGCCACTGACTTGGTAGGCGTAGGTCGGCATGCCAAAGGCGTCTTTCACGTCGCGCAGGATGTCCAGGTAAGGCAGGCCAGGTTTGACCATGACCATATCGGCGCCTTCACGGATGTCGGCGGCCACCTCACGCAGAGCTTCGTTACGGTTGGCGGGATCCATCTGATAGGTGTTCTTGTTGGAACGCCCCAGATTGGCAGCCGAACCCACCGCGTCGCGGAAGGGGCCATAGAAGGCACTGGCGTACTTGGCCGAGTACGCCATGATGCGGGTGTGGATGAACTGGTCCTTGTCCAAAGCGGCGCGGATGGAGCCGATACGGCCGTCCATCATGTCGCTGGGGGCCACAATATCCACGCCCGCCTGAGCTTGGGTCTGGGCCTGACGGATCAGCATGGCAACGGTTTCTTCGTTCAGGATGTGGCCGTCATTGTCCAAAATGCCGTCCTGGCCGTGGCTGGTGTAGGGGTCCAGCGCCACGTCAGTGAGTACGCCCAGCTCTGGGAATTGCTGCTTGAGCATGCCCACGACGCGGGGAATCAGGCCGCTGGGGTTGGCGGCTTCGCTGCCATCCGGCGTTTTCAGGGACGGGTCGATGGAAGGGAACAGGGACAGCACAGGGATGCCCAGCTCCAGACACTGTTCGGCCACGCGCATCAGTTCGTCTGGCGAATAGCGCATGACGCCTGGCATGGAGCCGACTTGCTCCTGAACTTTCTCGCCTTCACGCACAAAGACCGGGTAGATCAGGTCGTCTGTGGACAGGCGGTTTTCGCGCACCAGACGGCGGGAAAACTCGTCGCGGCGGTTACGGCGCAAGCGAGTATTAGGAAAGTCGGCAGGAGGAATAAAACGAGTCATGGAACAACCTTCGGAGAAATCCAGTTTTCGATGCATTCGGTCGCTTCGGGCAAACCGATACGATCAGTGGAAGAGAAGGGCAGCGCATGCAGGGCGCCAATTTCTCGGAGCTGGCGACGCACTTCGGCCACCGCCTTGATGCGTTGACCATAAGGCAGTTTGTCGGCTTTGGTCAAAAGCGCCAGTACGGGTTTGCCGGTAGGCGCAATCCAATCGGCCAGACGCATATCCAGGTCGGTCACGCCGCGTCGGATGTCGATTAGCAACACAATGCCGGCAATCGAGGGGCGGGTGGCCAGGTAATCGCCCAGAATTTCGGCCCAGTCCTGCTTTTCGTGGCGGGCCACGGCAGCGTAGCCATAGCCGGGCAAGTCCACCAGGTGGCCCAGAAAGTCGCCTGGCGAGAGCGGATCGGGAATACCGAACATATTGATCAGGCGTGTTCGTCCCGGCGTTTTACTGGAAAAAGCCAGTTTTCGTTGGTTGGCCAACACGTTGATGGCGGAGGATTTGCCCGCATTGGAGCGCCCCACAAAACAGACCTCGGGAGGTCCGGGAGGGGGCAGCTGATCGATCTGAGCAGCTGAAATCGTGAAGTGAGCGCGGTGCAGTATCGACATGGTTGCAGCGTAATTCCATATTGGTTCAGCGCCTATTGTATAATCTCTCGATTTGAAACAGTAATGTCGTAGTCCACTGGGTACTGACCAGCGGCTTACGGTGGCTTTTGCGGGGCGCATGCGGCACCCCGATTGATTCGCGATTATCGAGGTCCAAATGAAGCGTGCGCTTTCCCGAGTCGTTATCGCAAGCAGCCTGACGATGGCTTGCTCTGTGGTTTTTACCGCTAACGTGGCCCATGCAGCTGGTCTGCCCAAGCCAGATGCCGCCAAAGGCGAGCAGCTCTACCTGCAAGGTGAGATGTCGCGTGGCGTGCTGGCCTGTGTGACCTGTCACGGGGATGGCGGCAACAGTATTATTCCGGTCAACCCGTCGCTGGCTCACCAGCCGTACGAGTACCTGGTCAAGCAGCTACACGATTTCCGTGCCAAGGATGAAAAGTCTCTTCCTTCTCGTCGTGGCCCTGAGGGCGCCAACAGCCTGATGACAGCCATTGCTGCGGGCATGACCGAAGAAGACATGAAGAACGTGGCGTTTTACCTGTCCCAACAGCCTGTGAACTGGGATCAGGCTGCTAACGCCACTAAAGAAGACACCATGGAACGCGGCCAGAAGATTTGGCGCGGTGGTTTGCCCGAGCGTGGTGTTCCTGCCTGTGCCGCTTGCCACTCGCCTGATGGTGCTGGCATGCCAGGACAATATCCTCGTCTGGCCGGTCAGCACCCTGGCTACATTGTTGAACAGCTCAAACTGTTCCGTAGCAGTGACCGTGCCAATAGTGCTGAAATGCACGACATTGCCGATCGCATGTCGGATGCTGACATTGCCGCCGTGTCGGATTTCGCCGCTGGCCTGCGTTAATCAGTCCAAGGGGGCCAATGGCCCCCTGACTGCCTAGAGCCTGACATTCACCTTGTGGCCCCAGCTTCCTTTGATGGTTGTGGCGGTTTGGGTGCCTTAACACCGGGCGGTGCCGATTTGGGCCGGGTCTTGTGTTGGTATTTTGTCCAGTCATCGAACTTGTGGCACTTTCAGTGCTCAAAGTCTGGATGTTTCCGGTGAACCCCACCCACCTCCTAAGCTAGCCTTTGTGAAAAAAGTATCCTCTGTGCGTCGCTTTGCGGCCGATTTCCTGGAATTGCTCGGTTCGATGCGCTTTGCCATCAGCTTGCTGATGTTCATTTGCGTAGCCAGCCTGATCGGGACTGTTCTGGCGCAAAACCAGCCCGCTAATACGTATATCGATCAGTTCGGCCCCTACTGGTTTGAATTGTTCGATCACTTCTCGATCTGGTCCATCTACAACAGTGGATGGTTCATGGTCATTATGACGTTTCTGGTGGTCTCGACCACGCTGTGCGTTATCCGCAATGCCCCCAAGATGATCCGCGAAATGCGCACCTTCAAGGAGCACGTGCGCGGTGGCAGTCTCAAAGCCTTTCCCCATCGTGTGGAACTGGAAAGTGCCGGTGCCCCCGAACACAACCGGGAGCAGGTTCAAGGTTGGTTGCAGTCCCAAGGTTATGCGGTGCGCGTGCGCAAGGACGACGATGGCAGCATGATGATGGCGGCCAAAAAAGGCAGCGCCAACAAGCTGGGTTACATCTTTGCTCATCTGGCCATCGTGGTGATCTGTGTGGGCGGTCTGCTCGACAGCGAATTGCCCGTGCGCCTGCAAGTGTGGCTGGGCGGCAAGCAGCCCATTACAGAAAACATATTGATTTCCCAAGTGCCCGAGTCGGGTCGACTGGGATTGGGCAACCCCAGCTTTCGCGCCAATATGCTGGTGCCTGAAGGTGCCCGTACCGCGACTGCCGTGATCAATTCTGGTGAAGGCGTCCTGATTCAACCTTTGCCTTTTGCACTGGAGCTCAAGCGCTTCCTGGTGGAGTATTACTCCACTGGCATGCCCAGCAGCTTCAAGAGCGAAGTGGAAGTAACCGATCCTGTCACGGGTGATACCTTTGAGCGCACGATCGAGGTGAACGAGCCTTTGCGTTACAAGGGCGTGACGGTTTACCAGTCCGGCTTTGATGATGGTGGCAGTATTCTCAGCTTGAAGGGCTATCCTTTGGTAGGCCCTGGCTCCAAGACGTTTGCTCTGAGTGGCAAGGTGGGCGAGACCGTAGGCATCGCGGCTCAGGAAAGTCCCAATGAGCATGCTTTGACGGTGCAACTGACTGAGTTGCGGCCTATCAATGTGGAAAACCTGACCGAGGGTGACCCTCAGCCCAAGGCCATGATTGAACACGTGGCCGCGGTTACCGGTAGCGCAGCTAACAAGAAAGATCAGAACTTGAAGAACGTTGGCCCCAGCGTGAACTATCGTCTGATCGACGACCAGGGCCAGTCCCGCGAGTTTGTGAACTACATGTTGCCAGTGGAGCTGGACGGCACTCTGGTGTTTCTGGCCGGGATGCGTTTTTCGCCCGCCGAACCGTTCCGTTACGTGCGTTTCCCGGCTGACGACAAGGGTTCCTTGAAAGAATTCATGGATTTGCGGGCGGCGACACAGAACGAGGCCCTGGTAAACCAGGCGGCCGAGCGTTTTGCCGAACGTAATTCTTCTTCGCCCGAGCAAAAAGAGCTGATGCTCTCGGCTTCCCGAACCGCTTTGCAGACTTTTGTGCGTGCCGGTTTTGATGGCCTGATCAGCCGTGTTCCCGAGGCCGAGCGCGAGCGTATCCTGAGTTTTGCAATTCCCATGATTCAGTTCACACTATCGGAATTGCGTCATTTGGTCAGACAGCAACAAGGCTTGCCGGAGCTGGATTACAGTCAGGAAAATAACGATGCCAATCGTTGGATTCAGTCTGCTGTTCTGGCCTTTGCCAATCTACCCGATTACCCGGCACCCGTTATGTTGACCTTGGACAGTTTTGAGCAAGTTCAGGCCAGCGTATTTCAGGTGGCGCGCAGCCCAGGCATGTACATTGTGTACTTGGGTTGCTTGTTTCTGATTATTGGCGTGTTCTCGATGTTCTATATTCGGGATCGCCGTGTGTGGGTGTGGATTCGCCCTCACAAGCTAGGCAGCAGCGTAATGGCTGCCATGACATCCCAACGTCGCAACTTGGACTTTAACCTCGAGTTTGATCGCCTGAAAGCGGCGTTCAACCGGCTATCTGTCTGACAAGGTGTAGCAACTATGGCGCAGACCCTTTCTTCGGCCACTCCAACGATGTGGCAAGACAATATCGCATCCAGTGGTGACCGGCGCGGTATCCGTGGCCGTCCGGACTGGACGGATGTGCTGTTTCTGGTGGTACTGGCTTTGGGTGCGGCGTATGCGCTCAATGTGTACAGCACCAGCATGGATTACTACGAGAAGATCATTCTGGTGGCTTTTGTCCCCTTTGTGGCCTGGCTAGGGTGGTTGTGGCGTCCGCTGCGTACCTTGCTGGTGCTCTCGGGTTTGACGGCTTTGCTGGCAGTCTGGCTGTATAGCACGGGTGAGGGTCTGGGTACCGGAGATATTGAAAAGGCCGATTCGGTATTTCTGCTGAAGTATTTGTTCTCGTCCCAGTCCGCTATTTTGTGGATGTGTGCGCTGTTCATTCTGGGCACAGTCATGTACTGGGCTGGTTTTTTCAGCAATACGGCCGCCTGGATGGGTTCGGGTCTGACTTGGGCGGCTGTGTATGCTGGCACGACAGGCTTGTTGGTACGCTGGCGCGAAGGTCACTTGCTCGGCCCGGACATTGGCCATATTCCAGTCAGTAATCTGTATGAAGTGTTTGTCTTGCTGGCGCTGATTACGGCCTTGTTTTATCTGTATTACGAACGTCGTTACAACACCCGTGCCTTGGGTGGCTTTGTGTTGTTGGCGATCAGCTCGTTGGTTATTTTCCTGCTGTGGTATTCCTTCACGCGTGATGCGCATCAGATCCAGCCTTTGGTGCCTGCGCTGAAAAGCTGGTGGATGAAGTTGCACGTGCCGGCCAACTTTATTGGTTACGGTACCTTCTCCTTGGCTGCCATGGTGGGCTTTGCCTATCTGGTTAAGGAAAATGGTGAGACACGTTCGCGTGCCAAGCTGATACCAGTGTTTTTGCTGGGCGCCATTCTATGTGCCGAGCCCATGATTTTTGGCTCGCGGGAGTTGTCACCGACCTGGATGCTGTATTTCGGTATCGGTAGTGTGATGGTGGGCACGATTTTGTATTTCCGTGGTCCGATTTCGCGCAAACTGCCTTCCTTGGAAGTGCTCGATGACATCATGTACCGCGCGATTGCGGTGGGTTTTGCCTTCTTTACGGTGGCGACGGTGTTGGGGGCGTTGTGGGCCGCTGATGCCTGGGGTACGTACTGGCAGTGGGACCCGAAAGAGACCTGGGCCTTGATTGTGTGGCTGAACTATGCGGCCTGGTTGCACTTGCGTTTGCTCAAGGGCCTGCGTGGCACGATGGCGGCGTATTGGGCGCTGGCTGGTTTGTTGATTACCAGCTTTGCATTCCTGGGCGTGAATATGTTCTTGTCGGGGCTGCATTCCTACGGGGAGCTGTAAGTCTTTTTGCTGTTCTGGGGCTGGGGGATTGGTTTCAGAATGCCTGGTTGAAAATTGAAAACCCGAGTTTGGCTGGATGCCGGACTCGGGTTTTTTGCCGCTGGAGCGTCCCAGGTCTCGGCACCTTCGACAACAAAGGGGGCAGCAAGCCGAAGGCGTAGCGTGGGGGACCGCTATTTGCTTGTTTTTTTGGTGGACCTTGAACGGTGTTTTCTGGGGCGGCATAAGCGCCGGAAGACGCCGCTGGTGTGCGGGTCAGGGTGTCGGGGCTTGAGCGCTGCCGGTGCTGCGCACCGGTACCTTTGTCGAAGTATGGCTACGGGCGCATCGTTAACTTGCCCGGTTGAGTGTCCCCCAGACACTCAACAAGTGTCGGGCGCGAACAGAACGGTGCTTGTATCCCTACGCCATACTCCGCCCGCGGCAGGCACTCTGAATCGCCCCGACACCCTGACCCGCACACCAGCGGCGCACAGTGTTTACTTATGGCCCCTCTGACTTCAGAGGGGGTGAGGGGCAAGTGGGCGATGGGAGGGAAAATTGCGTTTTTTTCTGTGTAGGGTGTGACTGGGCGCTTGTTGTTCCAAGAGGGACCGGCTTAGCCTGTTGTAGAGTCAGAGTCAGAGTCAGAGTCAGAGTCAGAGTCAGAGTCAGAGTCAGAGTCAGAGTCAGAGTCAGAGTCAGAGCCCCAAAAAAAAGCTAGCGTGGCGGTGGTATCTATTCCTTGAACTTGTTTCCAGCGTGACGCTTAGACATCTGCCTGCGTTTGGACAGGGTTGCTCTCTGTATTAGGTGGTGCTGCCTGGCCAGACTCAGGGCTGTGATGCAGCCGGGTGTTGGGGGGTGTTCTGACTGTGATGCGTATCTTGGCGTGGCTTGCTGTAGATAACGGGAGAGTGAGCTGACTATTGGGGCGATGACGGTCACAAAGCCTTTATAGCGTCCCTATGGCATTTGAGACGAGTGCGCGTCCGTAGGGTGGCGCAAGGTCTTGTCATGGGCCACCAAGGCCTGCTGTGGGCCTTGGGTGACTATCTATTTACATGGTTGGCGGGAATTTATCCTGGGACTCGATCAGGAACTGTTTGGCTGCGCCGTCGTGGACCAGGTCGGTGATGGCTTGGGCTTTGAGCAGTTCAGTCGGGGTGCAGGCTTTAGAGATGATGAAGCCTTGTACGTAGTCCACGCCCAGTTCTTGCAGGGCTTTTAGAGTGGGGACGTCTTCTACCCATTCGGCAATGCTGATCATGCCCAGGTTGTTGGCCAGTTCGACGATGGTGCGCACGATGGCGACGTTGGTTTCTTTTTTCAGCATGTCGCAGATCAGCGCGCCGTCGATTTTGATGGCGTCGGCGGGCAGTTCACGCAGGTAGGAGAAGGAGGTGTAGCCCGCCCCAAAGTCGTCCAGGGCAATGCGTACGCCCATTTTCTGCAGGCGTCGCATGAAGTTGCGGGTGTGCTCCAGATCATCCAGTGCCACGCCTTCGGTGATTTCAACGCACAATCGGCGGGCTAGGTGTTCGAAGCGGGCCAGAATGTCAAAGAGCCATTTGATGAAGGTGTCGTCGTTCAGGGACACGCCGCTCAGGTTGATGGTGACCCATTGGGTCTTGCTCAGTTGGGCTTCGTGTTTGGCCATCCACTCCAGGGTGGCGGAGAACACCCATTTGTCGATGATGGTGATGGTGCCGCTTTCTTCAGCCGCTGCAATGATGCGGCCAGTAGGGATGAGCTGGCCGGAGGAGTCGCGCACGCGTAGCAGGGCCTCGAAATTCAGGCTGTCCATGGGGCGGCGCAAGGCGGCGATGGGCTGCATTTCCAGGTAGAGTGCGCGGGAAGAACCGCCTTCCAGTTCTTCAAATAGACGCAGCTCTTCGGCGTGTTCTTGCAGGGCGTTGGAGTCCTGCCCATAGATGATCATGTCTTGATGCAGTCGGCGCGCGTCGCGGGAGGCTCGACTGGCGGCGGAGATGGCCTCTTGCGGAGCCATACCGGGTGCGACTTCGACCAGCCCCAATGTGCTGCGCAGGTTAAAGCTGCGGTTGCCCGCCAGTACGGGGCTTTTGTTCAGCGACTCCAGTACGTTATTGGCCAGAGCGCGGGCTTGGTCCGGTTCGCAATCTTCAAAGATGATCACAAATTCATCGCTACCGATGCGACCGATTTTGTCTTCGCTGCGCAGAACGGATTCCAATTGTTCGCAGACTTTAAGCAGCAGGGCGTCACCCGAGGAATGGCCAAACGTACCGTTCACATATTTGATGTGGTTCAGGTCCAGATAAGCTAACAAGCAGGGTTTGTCGTTCTGGCTGCGATTGAGCAGACCATCCAGGGCTTTTTCGATTCCTCGCTGGTTCAGGACGTTGGTCACTGGGTCGTTGTCGGCCATCAGACGCAGCTGGCGGTAGGTCTCGGCGCGGGCGGTCACATCTTGCAGAGAGCCTTCAATGCACTGGTTGACGATGGCCACGCGCAAAGCGAATTGGCATGGCTGAGCATTCGCGTCGTAGTGGGTAATGGTGACATCCTGGCCGTTCTGGGTGCTTTGTGCGACAGCTTTCCAGTCTTGCTCGGGGAAAAAGTCCGTCCAGTAAATGGTAGTTTCGCTGGGGTCTGCTTCTATGTGGAGCATGCGGCTCAACATGGGGCTGATGCGCAAAAAGACACCGGACTCGTTCAAGGTGAACATGCCAACAGGGGTGACCAGGTAGTGCGCCATCAGTTCGTTACGGGCGCGCAGAGATTCGCTGCGATCCTCCCGCAAGCGTTCGCCTACAGCGAGAGCCACCATTAGGTTGGAGAGCAGGAAGGCGATGACGCCGTTAAAGTTCTCTACAAAGGTGGAATAGCCAAACGTCACCAGAAAGACGGACGAAATGAGCATGCACAAGGCCATGCTCAGTAGCACCAGTTGCCACAGTAAGATGCGCGAGCGGGTATGCAAGAGAACAGCTAGCAGCACGGCCGAGACGCAGCACAGCGCGTAGATGGTACTGATCCACATCAGGGGCTGGAACACTGAAGCTGGAGCGAGCAGGGATACGGGTAGCAGGATCAAGCCCAGTATGCCGACCGTGGGTAGCAAGCGTTGCAGGCGGGCGGTGGTGATGGAGTTGCCCAGCAATACGGTGAACAGGGAGTAGCTCAGGATGAAGTAGCAGGCAATGGTGACCTGGCGCAGTACGGGCATGTACTGGGAGGGCAGGATCTGGCCTAGCCATTGAGTGTCCCAGCCCATCGCCATCGAACCCAGGCGTAGATTGCCAATCAGCCAGACAGACAGCAGCAGGTAAATCCAGGCGCGGTTGGTCGCGGCCAGCACCAGCATGAACATGGCCATGGTCAGCAAGCCGCCTTCCAGCAGCCCTATGCCACGGCTAAGGTGAATTGAAGAGTTGGTGACGTCAGAGCTGGCCCAGAGTTGGGCTTGCAGTAGGGTGGGACGTGAGGTCTGGACACGACACAGAACGGTGGCAGTGTGGCTTGTCTGGTCCAGTTCCAGGGTGTAGCTTTTGACCGGGGTCGGTGACAGGGCTGCAGGCGGGGACAGCTCGCTATTGCGCAGAGTCTTGCCGCTACGGGCATCTTCACAGTGCAGCGAGGAAATCGGGGAGGCGGGAAAGTGCAGGACTTGCTCTTGTTCAGGCAAGGGAGCAGGCAGGGTCAGTAGCAGCCAATGGGGCTCGTTCAGGTGCAGCCGTTGTTGGGACGGTGCATTTTCCAATTGCGTCAATAACTCTGGATCCGCATGCTCTTGTTGGCTGGCCAGTGCTTGAATGCCTAAATTTTGACCGGGAACGCTAGGGTAGCGATTGGGTAGGAACAACAATACCCATAACGTGAGCATGATCAGAAACAAAGGGATGACGTACAGACTTAAGCCGCGAATCAAGCGTTCGCTAGCCGATGTAACAGGCTCAAAGCTGTGGGTCGGTATCCCTGGGGTGGTCATGATGGTGGTACAGTCTCCAGCGCTTACCATCGAACTGTCTGGCCACTGACAGCGAAATCTGTGCTTTTCCGGCTAGGACGCAACAGGCCGGGATTGCGATGCCTGCTGATGGCAGCGCAATCCCGGCCTGTTTTACGGTCAGATTCGAGAGTTCTTTAAGGCTGAATGGTTGTAACCTGCATTCTTGCCCTGGATTTAGGGGAGCAATTGTTCGGTGGCAAACAAGCTTTCCAGTGTTTCGCGCGGGCGGATCACATGGACCTGATTCCCATCGACCAGAATTTCAGCCGCACGGGGGCGGGTGTTGTACTGGCTGGCCATGGTAAAGGCGTAGGCACCGGCGGACATAATGGCGATTAGATCGTCTTGTTGCAGCGCCAGTTGGCGGTCACGGGCCAGCCAGTCGCCGCTTTCGCAGATAGGGCCAACCAAATCGTAATGGGGGGTGTCCTCGCTTACGGGACGAGGGTTTACCGCTTCCACGCTGTGCCAGGCATCGTACAAGGTAGGGCGGATCAAGTCGTTCATGGCAGCATCAATGATGGCGAAGTTCTTGGTCTCACCATGCTTGAGGTATTCCACGCGGCTCAGCAGTACCCCGGCGTTACCCACCATGGAACGGCCAGGTTCCAGCACGATCTCCAGATGGCCCAGGCCGTTCTTGTCCAAGGCGGCAAAGACTTCGGTCAGCAATTGGGTGGGGGTAACCAAGGTTTCGTCAGTGTAGCGAATGCCCAGACCACCGCCCAAATCCAGGTGAGTCAGATTCACGCCTTGTTCCTTCAAGGCCAGGATCAGCTTGATCAGCTTGTCTAATGCGTCCAGATAGGGGCTGACCTCGGTGATTTGTGAACCGATGTGGCAGTCCACACCCACAATGTCCAGGCTAGGCAGTGCTTGGGCACGGGCGTAGATGCGGGGCGCTTGATCAATAGGCACGCCAAATTTATTGCCTTTCAGACCAGTGGAGATGTAGGGATGGGTGCGGGCATCCACGTCCGGATTCACGCGCAAGGAAACAGGTGCTTTCACATTCATGCGTTCTGCAACCTGGGCAACGCGTTCCAGCTCGCCTTCGGATTCAACGTTAAAGCATTTCACGCCTGCTTTCAGGGCCGCTTCGATTTCCCAAACCTGTTTGCCGACACCGGAGAACACGACTTTGCCTGGGTCGCCACCAGCGGCGATGACACGGGCCAGTTCACCGCCCGAGACGATATCAAAGCCGGTTCCCAGACGGGCAAATTCTTGCAGAATGGCCAGATTGGAGTTGGCCTTCATGCCATAGCACACCAACAACTTGCGGCCCTGGCCGGCTACTCGATAGGACTCCCAAGCGTCGCGCAAGGCTTGGCGGGAGTACACATACAGAGGGGTGCCGAATTCTTCAGCCAGCTTGTTCAGTGGAACTTGCTCGGCGTGCAGCGTGTTGTTCTGAAATTGGAAGTGAGGTGCAACGGTCATGGTGTCGTCAAATAACAGAGGTTAAGCGCGAGCAGGGCGGAAATCAGCGCGGCGCTGTTTGGGCGTCCGCCGCTTCCTGCGCAGGAGGGTGATACAAGGGGCCTTTGTAGCCGCAAGCGCTGAGAAAAACGCTAAGTGTCAGCAAGGCCAGCAGGCGGGAAGAACGTAGTTTGTTCATAAGGTATTGAGCGAGTGCGGACAATGCAGAGCATTATGCCATTTTGAAGGGCAAAGCATAAAAAACGCCGGCGGTGCCGGCGTTTGGGTACTGGATCTAGAAGGGGACGAAGGGTTGCGTTTCAGCGCCCGAGGAGCCGGAGTCAGAGTCCAGTTGCCGCAGCAGGTCGCCAATCCCATCGTTTTGATCCCCACCGCCTTGTTGCAGGAAGTCGTCACCCGGAGCGGGTAGACCAACACGGGCAATGGCTTGTCCGGGCGGGAATTCGTCAAAGTAGAAATCCCCGTTGATGCGCGACAGGCCAGACGGCATAGGACCGGGAGGTACGATGGGCTTGTCTTTGAGTGCAGTGCGCATGTAGTTGATCCAGATAGGCATGGAGGCACCACCGCCGGTTTCACCTGAGCCCAGGCTGCGTGGCCTGTCAAAGCCCATCCAGGCAATACCGACCAGATCCGGCGTGTAACCGGCAAACCAAGCGTCCTGAGAGTCGTTGGTGGTGCCTGTTTTGCCACCAATGTCTGTGCGCTTCAATGTGCGCGAGGCGCGGGCGCCAGTACCGGAGGTCGCCACACCGCGCAACAAGTCGTTCATGACGTAAGCAGTGCGGGCATCAATGGCGCGTGCAGCGGCATCACCCGCCACAACGGGCTTGGCACGCATGATGACTTTATTGGTGCTGTCGGTGACGTAGTCGATCAGGTAGGGTTCGGTACGGTAACCGCCATTGGCAAAGACCGCGTAGGCGCCGGCCATTTGCAGGGGAGTCACGCTACCGGCACCCAGAGCCAGCGGCAGAACGGCAGGCTGACGGGCTTTGTCGAAACCAAAGCGAGTCACATAATCTTGCACGTACTTGGGGCCGACGGCCTGCATGATACGGATAGATACCATGTT
The DNA here is from genome assembly GCF_020907215.1 of Alcaligenes sp. MMA. Lineage (NCBI taxonomy): Bacteria > Pseudomonadati > Pseudomonadota > Betaproteobacteria > Burkholderiales > Alcaligenaceae > Alcaligenes > Alcaligenes sp. MMA. The sequence continues at coordinate 764,930 of NZ_JAJJPP010000003.1, read as the reverse complement.
TCTGGATTTGTACAAACCTTGACGCATGGTCAGCATGGGTTCGTACCTGCGCCCGTAGTTCTTGGGCGTCCATGGCTTGGAGCCGGTCTGGGCGGCGGTCAGAACAAAGGGTTCGTCCGAAATCTGGGTAGCAGGGGTTAAACCGCGCTCCAGTGAAGACGCGTAGATAAAGGGTTTGAAGGCGGAGCCGGGCTGACGCCAGGCTTGGGTGACGCGGTTGAACTTCCCATCTGAAAAGTGAAAGCCGCCGACCATGGCTTGGATAGCGCCGTCTTGCGGGCGTACCGATACAAAAGCAGCTTGCACCGCAGGCATATTCAGTACTTCCCAGTAATCGTCATTGCGGAATAGATAAACCACGGAGCCGCGCTGGATGCGTACGTCTGCTTTGGCATTTTTTACCAGGCCGCGAGCCACGATCTTTAAGGCGCGCTTGTCGTTGACATCAATAATTTGCTGGGCGGTACGGGCAACACGAATCTGGTTGGGGCTGGCGTCCAGCACCACGCCGGTCAGCAGGTCGCCCGTATCGGGGTACTTGTCCTGCAGGTCGTCCAGAATGGCATCTAACTGAGCGTGGTCGTTTTCAATATCAGCAGGCAGATCCACTTGGCCTTGAGGGCCGGTGTAAGGAGCTCGACGGGTGTAATCCAGAATACCGTTGCGCACAGCCAGGTAGGCAGCTTCCTGGTCGGTGGACTGGATCGTGGTGTAGATATTGAAACCGCGCGAGTACACATTGTCCTGGTAGACGCCGTACAGTAGCTGGCGTGCCAGTTCAGCCGCGTATTCACCGTGGATGGCATAGCCACCGGCGGGCGTGCCCAGGGCCGATTTCACAACGATTTCCTGTGCCAGGGCGTCTTGGTACTCTTGCTCGGTGATGTAGCCCAGCGAGCGCATGCGGCCCAGCACATAGGCTTGACGAGTTTTGGCGCGTTCGAAGTTGGCAATGGGGTTAAAGCGCGAGGGCGCTTTTGGAATGCCGGCCAGCATGGCGGCTTCTGCCGTTGTGATCTCGCCCAACTGCTTGCCCAGATAGGTTCGCGACGCTGCGGCAAAACCATAAGCACGATGACCCAGATAAATCTGGTTCATGTACAGATCCAGAATCTGGTCTTTGGACAGTGTTGCTTCAATCTTGAAGGTCAGCAGCAGTTCGTAGAATTTGCGGGTATAGGTCTTTTCTGATGACAGGTAGAAGTTACGAGCTACCTGCATGGTGATCGTGCTGGCCCCTTGTGTCTTGGACATGTGGGTCATATTGGCCAGGGCGGCGCGACCTACCCCCATCCAGTCAATACCACCGTGCTGGTAGAAACGGTCGTCTTCGGCCGCCAGAATGGCCGATTTCATGACATCGGGGATTTCGTCAAAACGCAGCACATTGCGGCGTTCTTCACCAAATTCGCCGATCAGCACCTTGTCCGCCGTGTAAATACGCAGTGGCACCCGTGGGCGATAGTCGATCATGGCGCTTAGATCGGGAAGGTTGGGCCAGGCTAAGGCCAGCGCCAGCGATCCGAGCAGGGCGGCACACAGACCAAGCCCCACAAAAAAGACCGAGGTCTTGATGATGAGGCGGGCAAGCCAGGAACCGGAGCTTTGCTCGGGTTTAGAATTGGGGGAGCGGGAAGAAGAACTCATTAGGGCTGATTTTAAAGTCCAAACGCAGCAGGACTGGGCCTCAAATCAAGTATCAATGTAACAAAATAATACTAAGCGAGCGGACTGTGCTTAGGGAAGGCTAATGGGATAATACACAAATGAACCACTCTTTACCCGCCGAGCTGATGCCTGTAGAACATCCTGATCCTTTATCAGACGCCGAGCTGCTCCATTTACAACAAACTGGCCCACGTCCCATTATTTTAGTGGGCATGATGGGAGCCGGTAAAACAACCATTGGCCGCCAATTGGCGCGGGAGCTCAAACGCGAGTTTATGGACCTTGACCACGAGCTGGAAGCCCGGAGCGGCGTGCGAGTGTCCACTATCTTTGAGTTCGAAGGCGAGCAAGGGTTCCGCAAACGTGAATCAGCGGTGCTCGATATTTGTTCGCGCCAGAGCGGTATCGTGTTGGCAACGGGAGGCGGGGCCATTTTGTCCGAGGCCAATCGCCAGATCATTAAAGATCGCGGTATCGTAGTGTACTTGTGTGCCACTGTAGACGAGCTGTACCGTCGCGTGGCCCGAGACCGTAACCGACCGTTGTTGCAAACAGCGGACCCACGCGCCCGCATCCAGGAACTGTTGCAAGCGCGCGAACCCCTCTATGAAGAAGTGGCGGATATCCGCTTTGAAACTGGCTCGGCGCCGGTTCATCATGCGGTGCGCCATTTATTGTCCCAGTTGAAAGAACGAGGTTGCTAAATGTCTGTAGTGCATGTTGACGCCCAGGGTGGCGCTTATCCCATCCAGATCGCCGCCGGGCGTCTGGCGCAGCTTGCAGGCACGGTGCCAGCCGATACGTCTGCCATTGCGATCGTCACTAATCCTACGGTGGCAGCCTTGTATCTGGCACCGGTCAAACAAGCCCTGGCCGCAACGGGCAAGCCCATCCATGTGATCGAGCTGCCCGATGGCGAGGCCTACAAGAACTGGGAATCTCTGAACCTGATTTTTGACGCGCTGCTTGGTGCTCATCTGGATCGCAAGGCCCTGATCGTGGCCTTGGGTGGTGGCGTTATTGGCGATATGGCCGGTTTTGCGGCAGCTTGCTTCATGCGCGGTGTGCGCTTTGTACAGGTCCCCACGACGTTGCTGGCGCAGGTGGATTCCTCGGTCGGTGGCAAGACAGCCATTAACCATCCGCTAGGCAAGAATATGGTGGGTGCGTTCTACCAGCCCATCGCCGTGGAAGTGGATACGGACGTACTCAAGACCTTGCCTGCTCGCGAAATTTCCGCTGGTCTGGCTGAAGTCGTCAAGTACGGCATGATTTACGATCTGGATTTCTTCAACTGGTGTGAGGAGCAGATCGCCCCCATGCGCCGTCTGGAGCAGGAGCAGATTGTTCATGCGATCCGCCGCTCTTGCGAGGTGAAAGCCGAGGTGGTTTCACAGGACGAACGCGAGTCGGGTCTGCGTGCTATTTTGAATTTTGGTCACACTTTTGGCCACGCGATTGAGTCCGGTATGGGCTACGGCCAGTGGTTGCATGGCGAAGCCGTGGGTTGCGGCATGATTATGGCTGCTGAGCTGTCCGCTCTGGTGTGTGGTTTGCCGGCTCAGGATGTCGCTCGTATCAAAGCCCTGGTGCAAGCTAGCGGATGCCCGATCACGCCACCACAATGGCCTGCAGACCGCTGGCTGGAGTTGATGCAGGTGGACAAGAAAAATGAAGGTGGCCAACTGCGCTTTGTGCTGCTGGATAAATTAGGCCATGCCAAGGTGCAGGCGGTCGCGCCGGATGTCGTGCGCCAGGCATTGGCCCGCTTTACAACGGTGGAACAGGAGTAAAACCGATGCAAATGCTTGCCGCTTATGCCTGTCGCCCTGAACAGTCCCGCGGCCGGCGTTACGCAGAGGCAGCGCCCCAAGGCCGCAACGCCTTTCAGCGGGACCGCGACCGGATTATTCACTGCAATGCGTTTCGTTTGCTGGAATACAAAACACAGGTTTTTATTAACCACGAAGGTGATTTATTCCGAACACGATTGACGCATAGTTTGGAAGTGGCCCAACTGGCGCGGGCCATTGCCCGCAATCTGGGTTTGCATGAAGACCTTATCGAAGCCATCTCCCTGGCCCATGATCTCGGTCACACTCCGTTTGGCCATGCTGGCCAGGACACGCTTAATAGCTGTATGCAGGAGTTGCGTCCCGAGGCCGGGGGCTTTGAGCATAATCTGCAAAGTCTGCGAATCGTGGACGAGTTGGAAGAGCGTTATGCCGCCTTCAATGGTTTGAACCTGTGTTTTGAAACCCGCGAGGGGATCTTGAAGCACTGTTCCCTAAAGCATGCGCGTGAATTGGGCGAAGTCGGCCAGCGCTTTATTGATCGCAGCCAACCGTCTTTGGAAGCGCAAATGGCCAATCTGGCCGATGAAATTGCTTACAACAATCACGATATTGATGACGGTCTGCGCTCTGGCTTGATTCGCTTGGAGCAATTGCTGGAACTACGCCTGTTCCGTGCGCATTACGAGCATGTGCAGGCTCAGTATCCGGGCTTGAGTGGCCAGCGGCTGGTCGCTGAAATTATCCGTGGCATGATCAACACCCTGGTGGTAGATTTAACGGAAACCACGCGCGCCAAACTGGAAGAACACCGTCCCGATAGTGCAGATGCAATCCGGAACCTGCCGCGCCTGGCCGGTTTTTCGCCCGAGCTGCGCGCTCAGGCCGATGAGCTTAAACGTTTTTTGCACGCCAATCTGTACCGTCATTACAAAGTGGTGCGCATGATGAACAAGGCGCAACACATCGTGCGTGACCTGTTTCAGGCGTTTGTGGATGATCCGCGTCTATTAGCAGCCGAACATAGGCGCGAAGACCCGATTGCACAGGCTCGTGCTGTGGCTGACTACATCGCTGGCATGACGGACCGTCATGCCATTCGTGAGCACGACGCTATTTTCAAGATGTAGGCTTTGCTTTAACGCTGAAGCAAAGGCTTCAAATAACGCCCGGTATGGCTTTGCTCGCAAGCAGCAACAGTCTCCGGGGGGCCTTGCACCACAATTTGCCCACCGCCATGGCCGCCTTCTGGCCCCATGTCCACAATCCAGTCTGCGGTCTTGATCACATCCAGATTGTGTTCAATCACGACCACGCTATTGCCGGACTCAACCAGCTTGTCCAAAACTGCCAGCAAGACAGCAATGTCCTGAAAGTGCAGGCCAGTTGTAGGTTCGTCCAGCACATACAAGGTCTGGCCGGTGCTGCGTTTGGACAGTTCCAGTGACAGTTTTACCCGCTGCGCTTCACCACCAGACAGGGTGGTCGCGCTTTGACCCAGGCGGATGTAGGACAGACCCACATCGATCAAGGTGGTCAGTTTGCGTGCAACCGCAGGGACTGCATCAAAGTATTCCAGTGCCTGCTCAACCGTCAGGTCCAGCACTTCGCTGATATTGCGGCCCCGGTAGCGAATATCCAGCGTCTCGCGGTTGTAGCGACGGCCCTGGCACACATCACAAGGTACATAAACGTCAGGCAGAAAATGCATCTCTACCTTGACTACGCCATCGCCCTGGCAGGCCTCGCAGCGGCCGCCTTTGACGTTAAAGGAGAAGCGGCCTGGGTCGTAGCCACGCAACCGTGCCTCGGGCACGCTGGCGAACAGTTCACGAATGGCGGTGAACATGCCTGTGTACGTGGCCGGGTTACTGCGCGGGGTGCGACCAATTGGGCTTTGGTCGACGTTGATGATTTTGTCGAAGTGCTCCAGCCCTTCCATGCGCTCGTAGGGCGCGGGTTCGGCATGGGCACGGTGCAGCAAATGTGAGAAGGCGGTTGCCAGTGTGTCGTTGATCAGTGTGGACTTGCCCGAACCGGACACGCCTGTAATACAGACCAGTCGTCCGGCCGGAATTGCCAAATCAACGGACTTCAGGTTATTGCCGCTGGCACCGTACAGGCGCAGCCAGTTCAGGCTGTCGTCAACGGGACGTCGTTTGGGAACGGCAATCTGGCGCTTGCCGGACAGGTACTGGCCGGTTAGAGACTTGGCGTTCTGGGCCAGCTCTGCGGGTGTGCCTTGGGCGGTGATTTGCCCGCCATGTTCGCCCGCGCCGGGGCCCATGTCGATGACATAGTCGGCGGTGCGTATCATGTCCTCGTCGTGCTCGACCACGATCACGCTATTACCCAGGTCCCGCAGGTGCTGCAGGGTCTGGATCAGTTTGTCGTTATCGCGCTGGTGCAGGCCAATGGAAGGCTCGTCCAGCACATACATTACGCCGGTCAGACCGGAGCCGATCTGGCTGGCCAGACGAATACGCTGCGCCTCGCCACCGGAAATGGTGTCGGCGCTGCGGTCCAGAGACAGATAGTTCAGACCCACATTGTTCAGAAATTCCAGCCGCAGGCGGATTTCACGCACGATGCGGTCGGCAATCTCTTTTTTCGCGCCTGTTAACGACAGACGCTCGAACCAGGCCAGGCAGTCAGACAAGGCCAGGGCTTCGACTTCATAAATGGCCAGACCCTTGGCTTGTCCTTGAGTTGTAGAGTTGGTTTGTACGCACTGTACGGCATTGTCAGACAGCGTGTCGACAATGATGGCTGCTGGGTTGGCAGACACGGTGCCTGCATGATGCTGGCACCCCGCATGGCTGGGAATGGGATCATCCCCAATACGGACGTGACGCGCTTCCAGACGCAGACGTGCGCCATGGCAGGCCGGGCATGTCTGGGTGCGACGCAGCTTGTTTAGCTCCTCGCGTACGGCGCTGGAATCGGTTTCCGCCCAGCGACGTTGCAGATTTGGAATGACCCCTTCAAATGGGTGTGTTTTTACCGTGGTGCGTCCTTTCTCATTCAAATAGAGAAAGGGGATTTCTTCCGCGCCAGAGCCATACAGCACGGTGCGGCGCAGTTCTTCGGGCAGGGACTCGAAGGGGGCCTCGATATCAAAGTGATAATGGGCCGCCAGACTGGTCAGCAAGGTATAGGTAAAGGCATTGCGTCGATCCCAGCCTGCAATGGCACCGCCTGCCAGACTCAGCTCTGGAAAGGCCACTACCCGTTCAGGGTCAAATACATCCACTTGTCCCAGGCCGCTACAGTCTGGGCAGGCACCTGCCGGGTTATTGAAGCTGAACAGGCGCGGCTCCAGCTCGGGCAGGGAGTAGTCACAGACCGGGCAGGCGTAGTGGCTGGAATAGGGTTGCTCCAAACCGGTATCCAGATTGACCACCAGACAGCGGCCATTGCTGGTGGACAAAGCCGTCTCCAGGCTCTCGGCAAGACGCTGCTGGCTATCCGGTTTGATACGTAGCCGGTCTATGACCAGATCCAGATCATGGGCCTGCTCGGCATTGAGCGCGGGCAGGTCTTCAATGCTGGAGATCTCGCCATCGACGCGCACCCGTACAAAGCCCTGGGCTTGCAGACCGCGCAGCTCCCGCTGCAGATCGCCCACCAGGGCGCGGTACATGGGAGCCAGGACGGCAATGCGGGATTCAGGCTCCCATTGCAGAATCTGGTCTACCATCTGGCTCACGCTATGGGCCTGCAAGGCCAAGTGGTGTTCCGGGCAGTAAGGAGTTCCGACGCGCGCGTACAATAGGCGCAAATAATCGTGGATTTCGGTAGTGGTTCCCACGGTGGAGCGCGGGTTATGACCTGCTGCCTTTTGCTCGATGGCAATGGCAGGCGACAAACCTTCGATCAAGTCCACATCTGGCTTGTCCATCAGTTGCAAAAACTGACGTGCATAAGCGGACAGGCTTTCCACATAGCGCCGCTGGCCTTCGGCATATAAGGTGTCGAAGGCAAGAGACGACTTCCCAGAACCGGACAGCCCTGTCAGCACGACCAATTGGTGGCGTGGCAGGTCTACGGAGACGTTTTTCAGGTTGTGGGTACGGGCACCACGAATGCGGATGGCTTCCATCGCTTTATTTAGGCTTGTCAAAAGGCAACTTGCTACTATAGCGCGTTGCGTCAGAATTTATGTGAACGGGTATCCGGGCTCTCTGCTAGCCCAGTTGTGACAGAGTATTAAATGAGTACACACCAAACCATGAATACGGCCGGATCGCGCCCAGAGCGCTTGAGTCTGACTCAGCAAGAGCGCAAAGCCAGCATCTTGCTGGCTTTGCTGTTTGCCTGTCGAATGCTGGGTCTGTTTTTACTGACTCCGGTTTTTGCGGTTGCCGCCCATTCCCTGCCCGGCGGTAACGATGCCGCGCGAGTCGGTCTTGCATTGGGTGCCTATGGTCTGACCCAGGCTGTTTTGCAGATTCCCTTGGGGATGGCATCAGACCGTTTTGGGCGTAGGCCGATTATTGTCATCGGCATGGCCTTGTTCGTGGTCGGCGGGGTGATCTCGGCGCTGGCACAGAATATTGACTGGGTGACGGTAGGTCGCTGTATTCAAGGTCTGGGGGCGGTGTCGGCAGCCATTTCCGCCTGGGTAGCCGACTCCACTCGCCCCGAAGTACGTACACGCGCCATGGCCATGGTGGGCGGGTCTATTGGCCTGTCCTTTGCCGTCTCGCTGGTGCTCTCGCCGGTGTTGGTAGGGCAATTTGGCCTGTCGGGACTGTTCTGGGCCATCAGCTTGCTGGGCTTTGTCTGTTTGTTGATTGCTGCTTTTGTGGTGCCCAGTGCGCCTAAAGCGCCAGCCTCGATTGTGCAGGTCACGGCCGGACAGGTTCTGCGTCACCTGGACTTATTGCGACTGAACTTTGGCGTGTTCTGTCTGCACTTTATCCTGATGTCCCTGTTCATTGTGGTGCCGGGCATTCTGGCTACCTTGGGCGGCTATAGCACTCAGGATTTGTGGAAGGTGTACTTGCCCGTTATCTTGGTGTCTTTTGTGCTGATGGTGCCTGCGGTGTTCTGGACAGAGACCCGCAAACGCCACAAACACGCGTTGGAACTGGCCGTTTTGCTGTTGATTGTGGTGCTGGCCGTCATGCCTTGGGCGCGTGACTCGCTGGTTCCCATGGTGGCAGCGCTGACTTTTTTCTTTATTGGCTTTAACGTGCTGGAAGCTTTGCAGCCTTCGTTGGTGTCGCGCGTCGCGCCGCCAGAATATAAAGGTTTGGCGCTGGGTTTTTACAACACCTCCCAGTCCCTGGGCGTGTTTGCCGGCGGCCTGATCGGGGGCGTGCTGGCTGGGCGAGGGCTCACCCAATGGGTGTTGTGGACCGGCGCTGCGTTGGCTGTGCTGTGGTTGCTGACCGCGCGTGGTTTCAAAGATAAATATTAGAAGGTATTGCCTGTTACGCTTGTGCAAAGACGTGGCAGGCAGCAGCAAGTAAAGTGGCCGGATTGGCCTCAAGAATCAAGAGCTGGGCGTAACAGGTGACTTTGCCGGGTGCTTAGCCATATACGCCGTTCAAGGTGCCGTAACGGGATCGTTTGCGTGGACAAAACGGCCCTTCCTGGAGTGGGGAGGGAGTGTTAATTAAGGCACGAATCCACGATAATACGGCTTGATATAGAATTTTTGACTACAGGATTTTTTCATGGCATCGGTAAATAAAGTCATTCTGGTGGGCAATCTTGGCCGCGACCCAGAAGTACGCTACAGCGCAGAAGGCTCGGCCATCTGCAATATTTCCATTGCCACGACTTCGCAGTGGAAAGACCGTACCTCTGGCGAGCGCCGCGAGGAAACCGAATGGCACCGTGTGGTGTTCTATAACCGTCTGGCTGAAATCGCGGGCGAATACCTGCGCAAAGGCCGCCCCGTCTACGTAGAAGGTCGTTTGCGCACCCGTAAATGGACGGGCCAGGACGGTCAGGAGCGTTTCACCACGGAAATTATCGCCGAGCAAATGCAAATGCTCGGTGGCCGCGACGGTGGTGGTGAGATGGGTGGTGGCAGTATGGGCGGTGGTGAATACGGTGGTGGCGGTGGTGGTGCACCGGCACCGCAACGTGCTCAGCGTCCAGCGCCTCAACAACAGCAGCAGCAACAACAGGCTCCACGTAATACCGCTCCTATGTCGGACAATCTGGCCGATATGGATGACGATATTCCGTTCTAAGACCTACTAAGCCAAAGTTCAAAGGCCCTTGCCAGTACCGTGCTGGCAGGGGTTTTTTTGTGGGGTTTCGACACAAGTACATTGGCTGCCAATAATGGCCTGTCGCTTGAGGGACTCAGGCCGTGGCTTAGAACGCTCCTTGGGTTGAGTGTCGTAGGGTGAGCAAACCTACCCCAGTCAAAATTGCAAAAAGTGCACCAGCGGCAAAGGTGCCTTGGAAGCCAATAGTGTCCCAGAGCACACCGGCAATAACACTGGCCAGCAGCAAGGCGATGCCGGTTAGCAGATGGAACAGGCCAAAGGCGGTGCCACGCAGTTCGGCGGGGGCGCTGTCGGCAATCAGGACGCTGAACAGGCCTTGGGTAAAGCCCATATGCAGGCCCCACAAAGCAACGCCCAGACCCAAACCCAGCAAGCCGGGGACAAAGGCCAGGAGCAGGTCGGCTGCAATCAGCAGGGTCACTCCGATCAGGAGCAGGTCGGTTTTACGCATGCGATCCGACAGCACACCTGCAGGGTAGGCAGACAGGGAAAAGGCCACTCCCATGACAACCAGGACGGCTGGAGCCCACATGGGTGGTAAGCCGCTGGCCTCTGCGCGCAAGAGAAGGAAGGCTTCGCTGAAACGGGCCAATGTAAAGGCCAGACCAATGGCGACAATCGACCAGTAGCGGGAACCCAAACGGCTCAGGTCTTCCCGATTCAGGGGTAGTTTGCGGGGGCGGGTGTTGGCGGGTAAGGTGGGCTCGCGCACAAAGAGCACCAGAACGGCGATCGAAGCAAAGGCAGGCAGCACGGCAACCCAGAAGATCAACTGGTAATTATTGGCTGTCCACCACATCAGCCCGATGGCCAGCAGGGGGCCGACAAAGGCGCCAACGGTATCGAGCGTTTGCCGCAAACCGTAGGCCGCCCCACGCGATTCGGGGCCAGTGACATCGGCGATCAGGGCGTCACGGGGGGCACCGCGTATGCCTTTGCCGATGCGGTCTACAAAGCGGGCGCCGACCAGCCAGTCCAGTGAGTTTGCCAGGGGAAAAATGGGTTTGGTCAGGGCTGCCAGCCCATAGCCAATGACGGCCAGCAGTTTACGCTTTCCAAAACGGTCGCTGACCGCGCCGGAAAACACTTTCATGATGGAGGCGGTGGCCTCGGCAATGCCTTCGATAACGCCTACTGCCAGTACCGAGGTACCCAGGACGGTAACCATGTAAATGGGCAGCAGAGCGTGGATCAGTTCTGAGGAAATGTCCATGAACATGGATACAAAGCCCAATGCCCAGACGCTGCGGTGAATGCTGGCCCTGGAGGGGGCGGCGGCCGGTGTCGGTGCAGGATCAGCAGTTTTCTTCATGAGCGTCATAGACCATCTGGGCATACGCATCCAGCCGTGCCTGACACGCTTGCAGACGCTCTTGGGCAAGCGGTGCCAGGGGGGCGCCATAAAAATCCAGCTTCCGGATTTTCTCGTACCAGTTTTCCAGTTTCTTAAGGTCAGTTTCTTCTTCGTCCAGTTCGGCATAGGTGAATTTCTGAATCGAAATTTCCTTGTCGATCTCGGCCTCGAAGTCTTTGCACCGGCCCAGCAGCTCCTGATACTGATCGTTGCGCTCGTCCGTGAAACGGGCGATGACCTTGTTTTCCTGGGCCTTGTCCAGTGCAATGGTTTCCAGCAAGACGCATTCGCCTTGCATGGTGGCGATGTCGTTTTCCAGCACCTTTAGGCGGCGTACATGCTCGTCGGTTTTGGGCAGCACGCACACCCCGTTTTGCAGATACACCGCGCCCAGGCTTTTCAAACGTCGCCATAGTGCCAGGCGTTTGGCACTAGGCTCAGAGGGGACTTTATAGGTCAGAAGTAGCCATCTCATTGATGTCATAACAATCAAGAAGTAGTAACGACCGTTTCATATTAATCGATGTTGTCGTTTTTTTATGAAAGGAGGCGATAAATAAAAAACATATCAATACTGGCTTGAGACAGGCCGTTGATAGCGTCGAACCTGTATCCAAGTGTTTGAGCTTGTATCTCTGCTTGAGAAGGGCGATAGCCGTTTTTATTGGGGAAAACCAGTAGCAAATTTCGTGCTTAGCCCGCATGGATGGTGATTTTGAGCGGCTTTCATACGGCCTGATTTTCAGTTTTTTATTGCTCAAAGACCTAGTTTCCTGCAACTGGAGGCGGCTGTTTTGCGCTTTCCAAGCCAAGGGGCAATCGCTACCATGAAAGGCACCTATTCACTTTGTTCAGTTTCTTGCGCGACCGGTTTGGATCACCAGCAGCGTGCAGACTTCAAGCCCAGGTTTAGGTAAAGCGCTTGTCCTTAGGGCAAGCACTTGTTGGTTATGGAGTCCGTGTGTTCGTTTCCGGTTGTTGCACGATACAGTGCCGCGCTTTTGCGGTGGGAATCAATACGGAGGAATGCAATGAGTAAGCACAAAGCTGATAAACCCAGCCAAGGTCCTATCGATGTTGCTGCTATCCGCGCAGCTGCCAAGAAGTTTGTGGACGATGGTGCGGTGGCATCCGGCTACAAGGGCAATCGTGAAGAGATCATCCAAATGCTCAATGAGGCTCTGGCCACTGAGCTAGTCTGTGTGATGCGCTACAAGCGCCACTACTTTACTGCCACCGGTTTGAACAACGAGCCTATCAAAGCCGAGTTTCTGGAGCATGCCCAGCAAGAGGCCGAGCATGCCGACCGCATTGCCGAACGTATTGTGCAGTTGAACGGCGAGCCGGATTTCAATCCCAAAAACCTGGCCCAACGCAGCCATGCGGAATATGACGATAGCGGCGACATCAAATCCATGATCCGCGCCAACCTGATTGCCGAGCGTATTGCCATCGAGTCCTATCGCCAAATGATTGAACGCATTGGTGACACCGACCCGACCACTCGCCAGATGCTGGTCGAGATCATGGCCGTGGAAGAAGAGCACGCTGATGACATGGGTGATTTGCTGGACATTTAAGTTTTAGCTGCTCAGGCGCTCAGGAACCCCGGTATTTACCGGGGTTTTTTTTCGCCCACATCCTGAAAAAGAGTACAGTAACGACTTTCCTACCTATCGGTAGGTAGTTTGGTTTGAAATTGCTATGGACAGGGGTGTCAGTGTGTTTGGGTTTTTGTTTTTCCGTGCGACAGAGAGTGCAACATGAGTGATTTGTCACGTACCAGGAGCCTGGCTTGGTCCTTGATCTTGTTGCTGGCCATGTTGACGGCATTGGATGCGATGGCAATCGATATGTATTTGCCGGGTATGCCTGCCATTGCGCAGGAGCTGGGAGTTTCCTCGGGCCGGATTCAGCAAACGCTGTCTATCTTTCTGGCGGGCCTGGCTTTGGGGCAAGGTATTTATGGCCCTTTGCTGGACCGTTTCGGGCGCCGAGTTCCCTTGCTGCTGGGCGTTGTCATCTTTGTGATTGGTTCGATTCTTGGTGCTTTGGCCACATCGGTTGAGGCTTTGCTCCTTGCGCGTTTTATTCAGGCCTTGGGTGCGGCAGCAGGGCTCGTCACACCGCGCGCGATTGTGGCGGATTTGTGCGATATGAAAGAGTCGGCACGCATCTTTTCGTTATTGATGCAGGTGATGATGATCGCACCGATTGTGGCTCCTATTTGGGGCGCGTATTTATTGCGCCATGCAGATTGGCGGGCCATTTTTTGGATGTTGGCTTTTTTAGGGACGATGGGTTTGTTGTGGGGGCTCAAGACCATCCCGGACTCCTTGCCCGTGACGCAGCGTGTTCCTTTGAATCCCGGTCATATTGTTCGCGCCTATGGACGCGAGCTGGGCAATAAGCCATTCATGGCGTATACCGGTTCCGGTGGTTTTGCACTGGCTGCCTTATTTGTGTATATCAGTGGCTCGGCTTTTGTGTTCACGCAGCATTTTGCTTTGTCGCCCGCTGTGTTCAGTTATGTGTTTGCCGGTAATTCGGTGGCGTTGGTCCTGGGTGGGGTCGTCAGCAATTACGTGTTGAAGGCCGGGATGCCTACTTCTCGGGTGCTGGCCTTAGGGCTGATTGTCCATACGGCTTCGGCCTGGCTCTTGTATGTGGCGGTGCAAGCAGACGTGGCGGGCCTGATCCTGTATGCCGCCTTGATCGCCATGTCGGTCGGTTCTTTAGGAATGGTTTTTGGTAACGTGACGGCCTTGACCATGAACGTGGCTGGCCCTCAGGCTGGTACCGCTGCGGCCTTGATGGGTATGTTCCATTATCTGATTTCGGCGGTGGTGGGCTACATCGTCAGTCTGGCGGTGCCTGGGCCGCACGTTGTGCCTTTGGCGATTGGTGGCTGCGGTCTGCTGTCGATTCTGTTGTATGTTCTGGCCGGCCGTTGCCGCACGGTAACAAGATCGGTCGGGGAGCTGGGGACTGTAAAATAAGCGTTTGCGGCGGGCCGTGACGGTGGCCTTGATGATGAGTCTTTGACTGAGAGCGTGTTGGACTGTGAGCAAAACCACGACTGAAAAACTGCAGGATGCCGCGTTGGCACGCTTTGCTATTCAGGGCTTTGATGCCACCACCATGAACGAGATTGCCGCGGATGTGGGCATTAAAAAGCCCTCTGTCTATGCCCATTTTCGCAACAAGGATGAGCTGTTTCTGAGCCTGATTCCAAAGATTGTGGATGATGAGCTGAACCATGCACGTCAGGTTCTGCAAGGGGGCGATGAGATCAAGCAGCAGTTGCGGGCCTATCTGGAAGGGATACAGGAGCGCTTTGAGCAATCGCATCAAGTACGTTTTTGGATTCGTACCTTATTTGCCCCGCCTGTGCATTTGTACGATGTGGTGATGGAACCCATGCACGTGTTCATGGAGGACCTGGAAAGCATCATCCATCAGGCCCTGGAGCTGTCTGCCCTGGCCAAGTCCGAGACGGGTTTACGTGTGGATACCTTGGCCATGACTTACATGGCCTTGATCGACAGCCTGCAAAGCGAGTTGTTGTTTGGTGGCGCACACAAGTACCAACGGCGCCTGGCATCGGTTTGGATGGTCTTTGAGACCGCGTTAAGAGCGGGCCGCTCTGCTTGATCAGGTTTTCTCGCCGTTTTGGGCATCCTGATAGGCCTTGGCCGCATTGTGTACGTGCTGGGTCGCCAGCAGGTTGGCCAGATCGCTGTTACCGGCCACAACCGCGTTCAGGATTTGGGCGTGATCTTCCCAGTTCTGGCGGATGCGCTGCAGATTGCTGGGCGCAAAGAGCAGCGCGGTGCGATCACGTAAGGAGCGCATCAGCTCGGTCAGTACGATATTGCCCGACATGGTGGCCAGGGTTTCATGAAATTGCCGGTTCAGGGATTTGAGCAATTCCAGATTGCCGGCATCCATGGCTTCATGGCCCTGACTCAGAATGGTTTGCAGTTTTTTAATATTGACCGGGTCCTGGCGTTGAGCGGCCAACTTGGCATTAAGCCCCTCAAGCGTGGCGCGCACTTCAGCCATGTTATAGGCAATCTCGGCCGACAATATGGCTACGGAGGCCCCCCGTCGTGGTTCGATAGTGACCAGGCCTTCGGAGGCCAGCTCGCGCAGGGCTTCCCGTACAGGAATACGTGAGACCCCCAGCTCGCTCGCCAGTTTGCCCTCCACCAGGCGGTCGCCAGGATGGAATTCACCGCTCAGAATACGTTCACGCAATTGGTCGCGTATTACCGCAAACAATGAGGCATGCTGATCACCCAAGCGGCGGTTATCCGCATCGACAAGGGAATTGGGAAGGTTGAAACTGGGGATATTCATGGTACGACCTGTGCAATCGGGCAAAAGGGCCAGACACGATTATACGGTGTAGGCGCACTTTTCTGAATATGGTATACAGTTTGGGGGCTAAGTATTCAGTGCCACAGTGTGCGTGCAATCAAGACCAGGGCGCTGATGGAACAAATACCCAATAGCAGCCTGCGCATTAATGGCAGGCTGACTTGATGGCGTAATTGTCCTGATAGAGCAAAACCCAGCAACATGAATGGGTAGAGCACAATGCTGAGCATGGCTTGTTGCAAGGAGAACAGGCCAACCAGCATCAGCAATACCAAAGACAGGCTCGCGCCTAGAAAGAGAATAAGGCCGAGTGACGCGCGTAGCTGTGCCGGCGCCAGATTCTGCATGGCAATTGCCAGGGCAGGGGCGCCGACCGAGGTTAGCGTGCCCATGATCCCCGATGCAATACCCGCCAGAATCATGTTGCGTGTGGAGGGTAGTATTCGCAGGCCCCAGGCGCTGAGAGCGACTGCGCCCAAGATGGCAAATGCAAAACCCAGGTTGACGGCGGCTATCGGTAGTTGCGTCATACCCAAGACAGCGATAAGCGAGCCCGCGGCCCGCCCGCCCAGCGCGCAGACCACGACATTAGGCACGATATGTTGACGTTCTCGCAGGGCCGCCAGTAAAGAGACGCTACCGCCCAAGGCCAACAGCGGCCCTGGTACTAGCTGTGGGAAGATCAGGGCGGCAATGGGCGCCACCAGCATGGCAAATCCAATCCCTCTCACTCCTTGTAAAAACGCGGCCAAAACCACCAGGCAGGCCATCAGCAGCCAGGACAGCGGGTCCACGAGGTCAATTAAAGCCGCCATAAACATCCTTTTATTTGTATAAGGTATTCAATCTAAGTGTTTCAAGCATGAAATTCTTAGAGTTTTCCCCAGTTTTTGATAGTTTTTTCTGATTTTGATCATTAATTGAAGATAGTATACCGTTTCAGGAATACTAAATATTCAGAAAAAAGAGAAGGAAAGGGGGATACATGCAAAGCGACGTGGTGCTCGGTGCGGCGCACTGGGCTTATTTGATTAGCGTCCTGGTGATCATCATTACGATGATTTTCCGGGCCAACGTAGTGGTGCCATCCGTCATCGGGACCTTGGCGGTAGTCACGGCCATAACGGGCAGCCCTATTCAGGGCTTAATCAGTATTTTTTCGGCCAGCTTCGTGGCGGCTCAGGAACTGTTCAACATCTTCCTGGTAATCACCTTCATGACAGCGTTGCTCAATTCCTTAAAGCGCCTGGAAGCCGATGTGAAGATGGTGGCCCCCTTTCGCAAGGTCATGGTCAATAGTGCCTCGTCCTTTTTGATGATTGCTGCAGCGACCTATTTTATTTCCCTGTTCTTCTGGCCCACGCCTGCAGTGCCTCTGGTGTCGGCCATTTTGCTGCCGGCGGCTATTGCGGCTGGTTTGCCACCATTGGTCGGTGCGATGGCGATCGCCATCTGTGGGCAGGGCATGGCGTTATCGTCGGACTACATCATTGGGGTTGCTCCGGGCATCAGCGCCAAGGCAGCCGGTGTCGGTGCTGATGTTGCCGTGCTGGCTGACCGCGCGCTGGTGTTGTCCTGGATTACGGGGGGTGTCGCGCTGACCTTGGCGTTCTTGTTGATGCGTCGCCATTTCAAGCCGGCAGACAGCCGTTTGCTGGACGCCTGGATGCGTCAGGCACCGGACAGCACGTTGGATGACGTGGAATCCCAAGGGACGTATGACAAGGCAGAGATGGCCCGTGGGACGGCGGGTAATGAACACACGGTGCACTCCGGCTTAAGTGCCAAGGAAGAACGTTATTCGCGCATTCTGGCCTGGATCACACCACTGGCGTTCCTGGCGGTGATTGGCATCATGCTGCTGCCCCGCTTTATCCCGTCCTTACCCGTTCTGCGTGGTGGAGATGCTGCCGGTTTGGTGGGGGGCGTCGCCTTTGTGTTGATGATGATTGCCACCTGTATGGCAGAAGGTCCACGGCGCATGCTGGACACCTGTCCGGATCATATGACCGATGGTTTTGTCTTCGCGTTTCGTGCCATGGGCTCGGTGTTGCCAATCGCTGGTTTCTTCTTCCTGGGCGCCAGTGAAGCGACCTCTGCCATTTTAGGCATTCCACTGGCACAAACACCTAGCCTCTTGTTCGAGTTGATTTCAGCCGGTCAGCATCTGATTCCGGACAATCATTTTCTGGTGGCGTTTGGTGTCCTGTTGGTGGGGATGATCTCGGGTATTGATGGGTCGGGCTTCTCGGGTCTGCCTCTGACGGGCACCCTGGCCTCGGCGTTGAGCCCTGTGTCGGGTCTGGACATCGAAACCTTGGCAGCGGTAGGACAGATCGGTGCGATCTGGACCGGTGGTGGCACCTTGATCGCCTGGTCGTCCCTGATTGCGGTGGCAGGTTTTGCTCGGGTGCATGTGCTCGATCTGGTGCGGGCCTTGACGGTACCGGTACTGACCGGGATGGCGATTTCGACAATCTGTGCCGTACTGGTGTTTGGATGATCGGTATGGGAACGACAGCCTATAGCGCAGGTGAAAAACAGGGTTTGGGGAAACAGTGGGCCGTGGCTGCCGGACACCCCTTGGCGGTTCGGGCCGCGCAGGCCATGCTGGAACTCAAGGGTAGTGCGGTGGATGCGGCCATTGCGGCTGATGCCGTCATGGGCGTCGTTGAACCGATGGCAACGGGGATAGGCGGCGACTTGCTGGCGATGGTTGCACCGCCGGACAGTAAGCCAGTGGCTTATAACGGTAGCGGAGCGGCGCCTTTGCTGTTGAAGGCAGAGCAGGTTCAGGCCTTGCCTGGGGGACGGATTCCCGAGCGCCATGTGCTGTCCATTACCACGCCCGGCCTGGTGCGAGGGTGGTGGGATATGCATCAGCGCTATGGCCGTCTGGATTGGGCCCGCTTGCTTCAGCCCGCCATCCAGGCAGCACAGGAAGGTTTTGCGGTGGCGTCGGTGGCGGCGCGTGAATGGCAAATCTTTGATTTTGTACTGCATCGCGATCCCGAGTGTGCCGCTCTTTATAGGGCGGGTAAGCCGCCCAAGGCAGGAGAACAGTACCTGAACCCGGAGCTGGCGGCTGTCTTGCAGGATATCGCTACGCAAGGACCCGATGCCTTCTATCTGGGGCGCCCCGCATGGCAGGCTGAACAGGCAATGGAACGGGTACAGGGGCTGTTGCGGGCGGAGGACTTTCGTCGGCATAAAGGATTTTTCTGTGAACCGGTCAGCGCATCGCTGGGGGAGTTCAGTCTGTATGAGTGTCCGCCCAACACACATGGGGTGGCCGTGCTGGACGCGGTCCAAAGCGCCTGGCACCGACCCTTGGATGATGATGAGGCGGAGTTGGCATTGATCCAGGCGACCGAAGGGGCAATGAGTCAAGCTGCTCAGGTCGTGTGTGATCCGGCAGGCAATACGGTTTGCACGGTTGTGGTTGACGAGGACGGATTGGCCGTCACGTTCATGTCCAGTATTTTCAAACGGTTTGGCTCCGGTTTCGCCGTGCCTGGCTGTGGGTTTGTGCTGCAAAACCGAGGCTTTGGCTTCTCCGAGCCTGGGCATGTGAATGGCCCCGGTCCGGGAAAACGTCCGTATCACACGGTTGTCCCGTCTCTGGCCTTGAAGACGGGCCAGTTCCATATGGGGCTGGGTGTGGTGGGCGGTTTGATGCAACCCCAGGGCCAGATACAGATATGGACCCGTGTCTTGCGCGATGGCTGGCCTTTGGAGCGAGCCTTGTTCGCACCGCGCTGGCGTCTGGAGGGGGCTGGGCGTCTGGCTCTGGAAGACGGCTTTGATGCGAGCCGTACGGCCTTCCTGCGTGAACACGGGTATGGGGCGCCCGACAAGGGAGTCGGCGAACTGGCAGGCCGTAGCGATTTTGGCGGTGCACAAGCGGTGGAGCGCTTGGCGGATGGCCGCCTGAAAGCCGTATCGGACCCGCGCAAAGATGGCTGCGTGGCGTTGGTTTGATAAACAGGCAGGGTTATTCCCTACTTTCTAAAATAGTAGACGGTATACAATATACTTAAATAGTCCAAACCTCATATTTCGTCGGCTGCTGTCAGGGCGACGTCTTTCAACAAGGAAACAGTCATGGAAAAACTGCTGAATCGCGATGAATTTCGCACCGCACTGGAAACCGCCATTAAAGGGAAAAGTGCCAATACTTCCCCTTTCAGTATTGCCTGGGCCAGCGGCAAGCTAAGCCGTGAGCATCTGGCTCGCTGGGCTGAAAACCACTATCACTATGTCGGCCCTTTTGCCGATTACCTGGGTTATCTGTATGCCCGCACTCCCGCTGAATACGTGGAAGCCAAAGACTTCTTGCTGGCCAATATGTACGAAGAGGAAATTGGCGGTGACCGCCACACAGATCTGCTGATCCGCTTTGGCGAAGCTTGCGGCACGACACGGGCACGTATTGAAGACCCCGACAACATGAATGCCACCACCCGCGCCTTGCAGGCCTGGTGTTATGCCATTGCCATGCGTGAAGACCCCGTCGTCGCCGTGGCGGGACTGGTGGTGGGCCTGGAGTCCCAAGTGCCATCCATTTACCGCAAGCAGACCCCAACCTTGCGCGAAAAATACGGCTTCACGGACGAAGAAGTGGAGTTTTTCGACCTGCACATTGTGTCGGACGAAATCCACGGCGAGCGTGGTTACCAGATCGTGCTTGAGCATGCGAACACGGTGGAACTGCAGCAGCGTTGCTTGCGTATCTGCGAAATTGGTGCCGAGATGCGTCTACTGTATACCACTTCCCTGTACAACGATTACGTCAAAGACGAGATCAGCTTGCAGGATCTGCAATTGGAAGCAGCGTAAGTCGGCCAGCCGGGCGGGCAGATAGGCTGCCCGCCGATTTAGAAACAAGGAAGTACAGCGGTGGACAATCTCAAGGACGTCGTTTTCGACAATTACATTAATGGGCAGTGGCAGCCCAGCCAGAGTGGGCGCACGAAGCCCAATTTGAGTCCGGCCGATCGGGACGATGTCGTGGGGGCTTTCCCTCTGTCCACGGCTGAGGACGCACAGGCAGCCGTTGCTGCTGCTCAGGCTGCTTTTGCAGGATGGCGAGCAACACCGATTTCCACCCGGGCCCGTGTGCTGAATGCGGCGGCGGCCTGGCTGGATGCCAATGTTGATCGTATCGCTCAGGGTCTGACGCGAGAAGAGGGCAAAACGCTGGCGCAAAGCAAGATGGAAGTAGGGCGCTCGGCCCAGACCCTGCGTTTTTATGCGGTTGAAGGCCAAACCTATACCGGCGAGACCTTTCCGCAGGATGATGCGCAGCAACTGGTGTATACCCAGCGCGAACCCTTGGGTGTGGTGTCCGTAATTGCGCCCTGGAATTTCCCCATCTCCATCCCGGCACGCAAAATTGCGCCTGCCTTGATTACGGGTAATACCGTCGTTTTCAAACCTTCGTCGGAGACGCCGTTGACGGGTTATTACCTGTGCGAAGCCTTTGCACAAGCAGGGGTTCCGGCCGGTGTACTGAACCTGGTACATGGCAGGGCCAGTGAAGTGGGGCCCACGCTGGTGCAATCCCCTCAGGTACGTGCCATTTCGTTTACCGGCTCGACCCAGGCGGGTGAAGATATTTGTCGTCAAGCCCGCATGAGCACTCGCACCCAGATGGAGTTGGGTGGCAAGAACCCCCTGATTGTCATGGAAGACGCCGACCTGGATCTGGCCGTCAAGCTGGTGGTTCAAGGTGGGTTTTCCTTAAGTGGCCAGGCCTGCACGGGCACCAGCCGTGTGCTGGTGCATCGTCAGGTCAAAGAGGAGTTCACCCGGCGCTTGGTAGAGAAAGTCAGCGCCTTGACCGTGGGTAATGGTTTGAATGGCAACCCCGACCTGGGCCCCATTGCCACCGAAAGCCAACTGGCAAGCATTCTGGACTATGTGGCCATCGGCAAGCAGGAGGCCACCCATTTACTGGGCGGCGAGCGTTTGACCGAAGGCGACTATGCACGTGGCTTGTTCATGCGCCCGGCTTTGTTTACAGACGTGACCCAGCAGATGCGTATTGCCCGCGAAGAAATCTTTGGTCCGGTGATTGCCTTGCTGGAAATTGATTCCTACGAGCAGGCGCTGACCATGGCCAATGACACTGAATATGGCTTGTCGGCCGCCATTGTGACGCGCAGTGCCGACTATGCGCATCGCTTTGCCAATGACATTGAGGCCGGGACGGTCAAGATCAATCGCACAACAACCGGCAACTTGATCAATGCCCCTTTTGGTGGACTGAAACAGTCCAGCACATCCACTTTCCGCGAGTCGGGTCGGGCTGGTCTGGAGTTCTACACCCAGATCAAGACCGTGTATCGCGGCATCTGAATTTTATTAACCGGAAATACTGGGAAGACTTATGAAAAAAATCCTACGTCTCGAACAGCGCGAAGCGCGCTTGATGGTGGACGCGGCGATTGCCAAATCCAAAGAGATTGGCGTGCTGGAGACTGTTTGCGTGGTTGACGAAGGGGGCTATCCCATCGTGATGGAGCGCATGGATGGGGCACGTATCACTGGCGCACAAATTGCCTGGAACAAGGCGTTTACCGCTGCCGGCCACAAGCGCTCCACCCATTTGTTCACGCAAGCGCCCAATGGTCCGGCACTGCCTGGTAACGAGGCCTTCGGGATTCAGCTCAGCTTTGAGGGACGCTTTGCGGCCTTTGTGGGCGGCTACCCCATTGTGGTCAATGGGGAAGTAATCGGTGGTATTGGCCTGAGCGGCGGTAACGGCGAGCAGGACACGGCAGCCGGTGTGGCCGGCTTGCAGGCCTTGGCCGAGGCCTTGAAGGCAGAGGGTCTGGACGTGCTGGTTCAGGCGGACATCAAGAAATAGTGGCATCAGGAGGACGGGTCATGGCCCATCGTGTCGACATCAAGGAAACCGGCGAGCAGTTCTGGGTAGAGCCGCAAGAGACCCTCTTGCAGGCCGCTCAGCGGCAAGGCGTGCGCATTTATAGCGACTGTGAGTTTGGCGGTTGCGGTACCTGCCGCATTCAGGTTACCCGAGGGAAGGTTTGTTACGAGGACGACTGCCTGCCCATGAGTATTGCCGATGAGGAGCACGAGCAGGGCCATGCCGCCGCCTGTCAGGCTCGACTGGATGCGGATATTGAAATCAGTCTGGCCGCCCATCGTGATGAGCTGCCTGACACGCAGCAGGTCAGGGCGCAGGTGCATAGCGTGGAGCGGGCGTGCCAAGGAATCTGGCGCTTGACCTTGCAGTTACCCCAGGACGTACACGTGCAGTTCCGTCCTGGTCAGTATCTGAACATCTTGTTCGAGGACGGGCGTGCGCGCAGTTTTTCCATGGCCAATGCCGATGCGGCCCATGGGCGTATTGAACTGCATGTACGGGAAGTGGAAGGCGGCCGTTTTACCCAAGTGTGTTTGCCCGGCCTGAAGGCTGGAGACGAGCTGCTGCTGGAGATGCCTTTGGGGGTGTTCTATTGGCGCGAGCGCGACTGGCGACCCATGGTCATGGTGGCAACCGGTACGGGTATTGCACCGATCAAGGCGATTCTGGAGTCCTTGCTGGACAAGGACGACTGCCCACCTGTGAGCCTGTACTGGGGCATGAACCGACCCGAGGATTTGTATCTGGCCAAGGAGATCGAATCCTGGGCAGACCGCTTGTGCGAATTCCGTTTCGTGCCTGTGCTCTCGCATGCCGACGAGAGCTGGCAAGGCGCTCGGGGCTATGTGCAACAACAGGTATGCCAGGATGAACCTGACCTGTCTGAGCATGCCATTTACTTGTGTGGCTCACCCGTGATGATTGAGCAGGCCCGTGGCTTGTTCAAGGAGCATGGTGCCAATGAGCAGTTCATGTATGCCGATGCGTTCAACTTTCAGTCCGATAGCCGCTCGGCAGAGCCTTCTCTTGCTTAGGCGCTGTGTGGGAGCTGATCTTGGGCGACTTCGGGTTCGCGCTTTTTTCGGCTGCCAAACAGTTCAGTGAGTGAGGGCAGATTGATGAGCGGAATACGACGGCGTAGATGCTTGCGCTGAGCCAGATGTGGCAGCAACTGCTCGCCGACGGGACGCTGCAAGTAGCGAAGTTCGACGGGGGTTTTCATGGCAATCTCGTTTAGGGGTTGAATTGAATTAAGTATACCGCAATAGGGGTTTCTACTCAAATAGGCAGGAAACTGTATCTAAAACTAAAGAAATCTGTTGTGGGAAAAGTGCAATTTTTAACTTGGTATACCGTTCTTGTTTTTTTTCAGGCGGTCAGGGCTCGCAATCCGGTCGCATCATTGGCAGCAAGCAGGAGGTCTTATGCCAACCATTACTTTTCATAAAAACGGCCAGACACATGTGGGCGAGGTGCAGGAGAACACCAATTTGGTGGTCCGGGCAGGGATCAAGCAGTTTCCTTTTCCTTATCTGACCTATGGCTGTGGGATGGGCAAGTGCGCCAAATGTGCGTGTCGGGTGCTGGAGGGGGCTGAGCATCTGCCAGCGGCCAACTGGAAAGAGAAAAAGCAATTAGGCGAGCGGCTGGATCAGGGCTGGCGGCTGGCGTGCCAGTTGTGGATTAACCAGGACATCGTTCTGGAGCAGGCAGAGATACAGGAGGTGCAGTGATGTATGTGGTGCTAACGAGCAAGCCAGGCGAATACCGTACGGAGCCGGGTGTGGGCGTGGAAATGGTGGCGGCGTATGAATACCATTTTCAGGGTCGTTTCAAAGCGGTGTTTGCCATTGCGCGTATCCAGGACGGGTCGCGGGTTCGCATTGTGGAAGAGACGCCAAATGGCACGGTCAATGACATTCCTACTCGGCAAATGGAAAAATTTGCCACAGCCGAGCAGGCTTATGAAGAACTGGCCGGATTGACGCACTTTGGCAGCCTACAGGCCGAGTTGCGCCAATGTGAGCTTACGGGTCACAAAACAGGGACGCAGCCCCTGGTAAAGCAGCAATCCTGAGGTAGCAGAATATGGTTCAGATTACATTTGCGTCGAATAATGATTTGGTGGTGTCTGCCGCCGAGAACAGCAATTTGCTGCGGGTTTCGATTCGCGAGCGAGGCGGCATCCCGTTCAAGTGCGGGGGCGGTATCTGCGGTACCTGCAAGTGCCGAATTACGGAAGGGCTGAGCAATACGGATGAGGTCAAGGCCAAGGAACATAAACACTTGTCCGAGCAGGATCTGGCAGAGGGTTTTCGTATGGCGTGCCAGACTTTTGTGCGCGGTGACGTGACGGTGAGCTGGTAAAAGGAGCCGCCCATGCTGCATTTGACCGATAAGCAATTACACACACTGCTGGATGCGCCTGCGGTACAGCAGGTGCTGGAGCAGGCTTTTCTTGAGTTTGGACAGGGGCAGGCGGCGCAGCAACGTCGTGTGCGCACGCAGGTGGGCGATACGCGCTTATCTACCTTGGGGGCGGTTATCTCAGGCCAGCAAGTCGCTGGGGCCAAAATTTATACGACCGTACACGGCAGGTTCAACTTTGTGATTGTGCTGTTTGATGCGCGCAGTGGACAAACCTTGGCAACGCTGGATGCCGGTGCGATTACGCAGTGGCGTACTGCCGCGTGCTCGGTGCTGGCCGCACAGCGGGGGGCAAACCCCCAATCTCGAACCTTGGGAGTGCTGGGGCTCGGGGCTCAGGGCACCGCGCATGTCCAGCAGTTTTGCCAGGCTTTTGATTTGCGCCGTGTGCTGGTCTGGAGCCCGAATGTGGATCAGGAGCGTTGCCGCAAGCTGGAGCTGGACTGTGGCGTACCGGTACGTGCAGCACGCCCT
The DNA here is from genome assembly GCF_020907215.1 of Alcaligenes sp. MMA. Taxonomy (NCBI): domain Bacteria; kingdom Pseudomonadati; phylum Pseudomonadota; class Betaproteobacteria; order Burkholderiales; family Alcaligenaceae; genus Alcaligenes; species Alcaligenes sp. MMA. Next base: position 739,688 of record NZ_JAJJPP010000003.1, on the reverse strand, counting down.
GATGAGATCGCGGTTCAGGCAGATATTCTGGTTACCGCCAGTCGCAGCCGTGAGCCCTTGTTTGATGGGCGTACGCTCAAACCAGGTTGCTTTGTCGCGGCTGTTGGTTCTAGTCTGCCCACGGCGCGGGAGCTGGATGATGTTTGCTTGCAGCGAGCAGGCAAGATCATTGTGGAGTGGGGGGAGCAGACGCTTGCTGAGGCCGGGGATCTGATTCTGGCTGCAGCCGATTGCGGCATTCAGGGCAAGGTATCCGAGTTAAGCGATTGGTTGCAATTGGAGCGTGGACAAGGTTACGACGCACAGGGTATTTGCGTGTATAAATCAGTGGGTGTGGCGATTGAAGATATTGCTGTTGCTGGTTTGGCGTATCGCCGTTATCAGCATGGCAAGATGGCGCAGGAGGCGGTCGCTGAACACGAGTAAACGACAATAATTCAAATAGGTTGGGGGTAGGCAATGGTGATGGCAGGCTTTTCTTCTATGGGCGAATTCAAGCAGGCGCTGACCCGGGACTACAACCGCATTAACAGCAGTATTTTTGCCTCAGGTGTGGTGACGCTAAAGATTGATGTGCTCGAGGACAGGATCAGCATGCTGGCCGTTCACAAACGCCAGCCTGCCCTGCAGACGCTGAGCCGTGAAAATGCGCATATTGCCGATCTGGCCGATCTGTACCTGATCAAGGCTTTCAAAAAGGAGATGAAGCAGGTTTTGGTGGAAGAGTATGGCTTGGATGTCGTCGCCATTTTCAAGGATTACGACGCGACAGCGCAGTTGTCTTCCACCATGGTGTTGTTGCAAAAAGGAGTGTGAACGCAGTGGCGCCGGTGCAAACCGCTGCCCTGAGTTCCGAATCGATAAAAAGAAGCTGACTGGTAGACAGTCTTGTTGTCCTTCCGTCCAGAGTGGATTGCCCGGTGTGCAATTGGCTTTGGAACCGAGCCCAGGCCCTGACCGGCCCGCTTGGGGAAGTTGCCGACAGGAAGTGCTCGCATACCGCCGGCCTCGGACCCTGGGATTTCCCAGGGCCTGAGGCCGGCTTTTTATTTGGAGACAAAATCATGGCCTATGTAGCCGATTTGCTGGATGCGTTGAATGTCATTACGGGGGGACGCATGGTGTCCTGTATGGATGAGGTCAAGTGCGGCCATCATCCTTTCGTGATCTGGAAGTCCTCGGGAATTTACGGCAAGGAAGTGCTGGAAATTCCGGGGCTGATTCATGGAGACCCCAACAAGGAAGTGCGCAAGGTGGCCGTGTGCATGACCATGTCCGAACTGAGTATTGAGTTGGCCGGCGCGACCGGGGTGGATGCCATTGTGGCGCACCATCCCATCGCAGATGCCGCCAGTTGTGGGGGCGTGACCCTGAAGGATTATCTGGACCTGTATGGCGTGGCAGCGCTGGAGTGTCATGAGGCATTTCATGGCTTGCATCCGGGCATTGCGTATCTGCATGGCCACAAAGTGGCTAAAAGTGATATCGCCTATGGAGGTATTCATGGCAATGTAATGTTCGTGGGCGAGCCCTTGGAAGGGGTGAAAACCTTGGGCGATATGCTCGATAGGCTGGACGGTTTCATGGGGCTGGATCTGGAAGATCAGATCTTGCAGGCCGAGCGTCGCATCAAGGACAACGAGAATATTCTGGAGACCAGCACCTTGACGCGCGGTGCGATTCGACTGGGCGAACGTAGCAGTCCAGTCAGCCGTATTTTGCATATCTTCCCGCATACGGGATTCAGTCCTGAACATCTGCGCCAGGCAGTTGCTCAGAACCCAGGAGTGGATACGGTGCTGGCGTCGATTAGCCGAGTCTATGACGGCCATGCCTTGATTGAATGCGCCCGTGAACTGGGGCTGAATTTCCTGGTGGGCAACAGCCATGTACTGGAAATTCTGGAGAACGGACTGCCACTGGCTTATGCCTTGAGCGCCTTGCTCGATGGTGTCGAGGTGGTGATGTTCCGCGATCGGGTGACGTCTACGCCGGTGCATCAAGTGGGGGGGACCCGTTTGCGTGAATACGCCCGGCATTTCTCGACTGCCCATCTCATGGGCAAGAACGTGCTGAGCTTCCAGTAAATCCAGCTTCCTGAACGGAGACAGACATGGATAACAAAACAATAGAAATCGATAAGGTTGTGCATTCACCGCCTGCGGGCCGCCGTCCTTTGGAGCGTATCGAGGTGGTGGGCCTGAGCTTGTTGGCTGCGGCCATGCTGACGCTGTTTTTCTTTCCCGCTACCTTGTCCGGTGCCTTTGATACCGTGTTGAACAAGGTCAAACCCGTTGTGGTGGATGTGTTTTTGACCGGGCAGGTTGGGGTGGCGGTCATTATCAGCGTCATTATTGGGCGGCTGCTGGAGCGTCTGGGCTTTACCGATGCCATGATGCGGGTTTTTATGCCGGCGATGCGGGCTATCGGGATCAATCCGGCCGTCATCATTCCCAGCGTGTACAACATTTTTGGCGATATCAATGCGGCTGGTCGTATCTCGGGGCCCTTGTTGCGCCAGGCAGGGGCGACCAAAGACGAGCAGAAAATTGCGGTTGCCACGATGGTGCAGTCCCAGCAATCTTTCTCGACCTTCATGCTGGGCATGATGGCATTGACCTTTGCTGGAGTGAATGTCTTTGCCGTGGTGCTGATTGCGGTCTTTGGCCCCTTGCTGCTGTCCCCCCTGCTGTTGTCACGGCTGGTTTATCGCAACGTCCGTTCGGTGGATTTGCTGGCTGCGCCTCGTTTCACGCCGAATATTGATTTTGCGCCCATGCTGTTCAAGGCGGCCCGTGAAGGGGTGGAATTGTTGCTGCTGATCCTGATTCCGGCCGTGGCCTTGGTGTTCTGTGTCATTGGCTTGCTGGAACATATCGGCATTTGGGCTCCGATCAGCGATGTGCTTGAACGTGGTTTGCTGGCCTTGAACATTCATCCCGAAACGGGCGTGTTGGCCATCCTGGTCAGCCCGACACTGGCAATGGGTAAATTGCAGGCTATTGCCTCGACACTGGATCCCTCCCTGGTCGTGGGGGCGTTCGTTCTGGCCTCGTCCGGCCTGCCCTTATCGGCGGTATTTGGACAGATTCCGGTGGTCTGGGCCGAGTGTTCAGATCTGAATGAAAAAGAAGTCATGCTGGCTGCGACCTTGGGTATCGTCATGCGCTTGGTAATGGCCGTGATTCTGGCGGTATTTTTGACGCCCCTCATTATTTAAGTTCCTGTTTGTAGTCCCCCTTTTCAGGAGCGCTGATCTGGCGCTCTTTTTTTTGTGCGTAGCACGGCAAAACGGCATCAGTTCCCTGTAAAGCGGGGTGCTCGCCGCTCGATGAACGCGTGTATTCCTTCCTGTGCATCCGTGCGGCGTGCGCATGCTGTAAGAAACTGGTGCTCCAGTTGAAGATGGGTGTGTAAGTCGCGGGCGGGCAGACCGGAGCATAAGGTTTTAATGCTGGTTAACGAGGCACGGGCAGATTGCGACAGTCGTGTCGCCAAGTCCTCTGCTGCTTGTGTCAATTCATTCTCTGGGTAGAGTACATCCACCACACCGTGAGTCAGACAGTCTTGGGCATTGATGGTTTGGCTAAGCATCAGCCATTGCTGGGCGCGTATTGCGCCAACGCGACGAGCCAGAAAGTACGAGGCTCCCAGGTCTGGCGATAAACCCAGTGCGGCGTAGCCAGTACGAAGCTTGACCGATTGCGCAGCCAGTACAAAGTCCGCACACAGTGCTAGACCGATGCCTGCACCCCCGATAGGCCCGTTCAGTACCGAAATGACAGGCATGGGGGCTGTTGCCAGGCGATACAGTGCGGGGTGTAGTGGTTCAAGGATATCGTCAACTAAATCTGCAAGGGCTGGACCAGCGGCAGCGAACTCGGCAATGTCACCTCCAGCACAAAAGATCTTTCCCTCGGCTGCAAGAAGAACAACGCGTGGCTGTTGGTCGAGCACACTATTGATGGCTTGTATCAAAGCCTGGCTGGTTGCGTGTGAAAGTGTGTTGGCGTATTCGTGCCGTTTGAGCACGATCCGACCCACGCTCTCGGTTACACCCCAGGCGACTCCATCGGATTGCTGCATATGATTTCTCCTGTGTGCGTCATGGTGGCGACGCAATTGGGTGTTGATCTGGTTTTTTCCCGCTTGACAGACATGCTGCCCCTAGCGTTGCTCATGACGTTCGGCGCCTGTGTCAGACGACGTGATTAAGGGAAGAAAGCGTGGGGCAGCGGCAACCTGTATGCTGTTGTCGGCGGCGGTGTGGTAGATGCCGCGTGCCACATTGTGGGGGTGGCAGGCGGCCTCTTTCAGGCTCAGTACCGGTGCGAAACAGGCATCCGTGCCCTCCAGAAGCGCACACCAGTGCGCTCGTGTTTGGCTGGCAAAGAGGCGTGTCAGCCGGGCTTTGAAATCTGGCCACTGACGCGTGTCATACTGCGCGGCCGGGTCCACATCGCTTAAGCCCAGCTTGCTCAGCGCCAAGGCATAGAATTGCGGCTCCAAGGCTGCGAGCGTTATAAAACCGCCATCGACGCAACGATACACATCGTAAAAAGGCGAGTCGTGAAAGGGGCTGGGTGAAACTCCATCGAGTTGTCCGCTGGCACGGACCCACTGGGCGATACTGCCGAGCATCGCCAGCACATCGACGATTGCCCCATCCACGACTCGTCCCTTGCCGCTTGAGCGCGCCTCCAGTAATGAGCAGACCATGCCAAAGGCCAGGCCTAGTGCCCCCGAAGCGTCGCCTACGACAGTGGGGGGCACCATCGGCATTTGGCCCTTGTGTGCCGATAGTGACAGCAGGCCGGTGAGCGCGACGTAGTTCAGGTCGTGACCTGCCGACTGTGCCAGGGGGCCGGATTGTCCCCAGCCTGTCATGCGGCCGTATACCAGCCGGGGGTTGTGTGCAGCACAGTCAGCCGGGCCCAGGCCCAATTTTTCCATGACGCCGGGACGGTTACCTTCTAGTAGTGCGTCTGCTTGGGTGATCAGTTGTAAAGCGGTGGCGACATCGTCAGCTTGTTTCAGATCCAACGTTACGGTTCTTTTTCCACGGCGCATGGGGTTGGTGGCGGCCCCCATCCGTTCGTCTACGGCACTTTTTTGGGGGCGAGCAATAACCGTCACTTGTGCGCCCATGTCAGCCAGCATGCGGCCAGCCAAGGGCCCCGGCCCTATTCCCTCAAACTCCACAATCTGGATGCCAGTCAGGGGCGGCATCATGCGGGCAGCCTTCTGGCAATCAGTTCTTTCATGATTTCGTTGGCACCACCGTAGATACGTTGTACTCGGGCATCCGCGTACATTCTGGCAATCGGGTATTCCGTGATATAGCCGTAGCCGCCAAAGAGCTGCAAGCACTCGTCCGTGACTTTGTGCTGTTGTTCGGTACACCACCACTTGGCCATATAGGCCGCAGTGTCATCAAGCTGACCGTCAAGCAAACGTTGGGTGCAGTCATTGACAAAGGTGCGCACCACATGGGCCAGAGTGGCGCACTCGGCCAGTTTGAAGCGCGTGTTTTGTAATTCATAGAGCGTCTGGCCGAACACCTTGCGTTGCTGCGTGTATTCCAGGGTCAGCTCTACAGCACGCTCGATGACGGCGGCAGCGGGAACGGCCAGCAACAGGCGCTCGTAGGGAAGCTGGCTCATTAACTGGGCAAAACCCTTTCCTGCTGTTTCGCCTAGCAGGTGTTCAACCGGGACTCTGACATGGTTAAACGACAGTTCAGCGGTATCGGAAGCATGCTGGCCCAGCTTCTCCAGACGTTTGCCCACCTGGAACCCAGCTAGATTTTCAGTTTCCAGAATAATCAGTGAGACTCCTCGGCTGCCCGCCTCTCCGGTACGTACCGCCACCACCAGCAAATTGGCGGTAAAGCCATTGGTGATGAAGGTTTTGCTGCCGTCGATTACGTATTCATTTCCTTCAAGCCGCGCACGGGTACGTAAGGCCTGAAGGTCTGAACCGCAACCGGGTTCGGTCATGGCGATGCCAGCCAGCAACCCTCCACTGACCAGTTTGGGCAGCCAGCGTTGTTTTTGTGCAGCCGTGCCGTAGTCCAGTATGTAATGCGTGGCGATGCTGTGTACGGCTGTGGTGGCGGGCACTTCCGCTTTGGCCAGCTCATCTTGCACGACGAGCTGATAGGCCAGACTTGCGCCTGCACCGCCATAGGTTTCTTCGATTTCTGGCAGTAGAAACCCCATCTGTCCGAATGTGTGCCAGACTTCGCGGGGAATGTAGCCTTGGCGTCGCCAATGGTCCATGTGTGGCGTCAGCTCGCCCGCAATATAGCGGCGCACCTGTTCGCGAAAAGCTTCAATCTCCTCATCCATCCAGGGATGGCGATGCAGTTGCGGTAGCATGGTGGGCCTCTTTAAATACCGGTCAGGCCGCCACTGCAAAGCAGTGTTTGGCCACTGATGTAATCCGATTCGGGAGTGCAGAATAGGTAAACGGCTCCGGCCGCCTCGTCTGGGGTGCCGGCACGACCCAAGGGGATGTTGCGCTCCATGGCAGCCAGCAAATCGGGATTTACGCCGACTTTGATTTCGCGTCCTTCAATATTGGTCGTGGACTCGCCTGCGACACTGCTGGTCAGGCGGGTGTTGATTAAGCCGTAAGCCACGCAGTTGACGGTGACATTGATCCGTCCCCATTCTTTTGCCAGGGTTTGTGTCATGCCGACGATTCCTGCCTTGGCCGCCGAGTAGTTCGCCTGGCCTGCATTGCCAAATAGACCGGCAACCGAAGAAATATTGACCACTTTGCGCATGACACGCTGACCGGCCTCACCTTCGGCCTTGGACAGGCGGCGGATGACCGGTTGTGCAGCTCGCAGAATGCGAAAGGGTGCTGTCAGGTGGCAATCCAGCATGGCGTACCATTGTTCGTCAGTCATTTTCTGAATGACGCTATCCCAGGTGTAGCCGGCATTGTTGATGATGATGTCCAGCCCTTGATACTCGCTGACTGCTGTGCCAATGAATCGCTCGGCAAAGTCCGGGGAAGTGACGCTGCCCATGCAGGCGACTGCCTCGCCGCCCATATCACGGATCGCTTGAACCACCTCCTGAGCGGGTTCGGCATCCAGGTCGTTGATCAGTAAACGTGCGCCTTCACTGGCCAGTTTCAGTGCAATTGAGCGGCCTATGCCTCGGCCAGAGCCAGTGACAAGGGCAACTTTACCGTCGAGTTTTTGGGTCATGAGTGTCTCCTGCCGTTTTTCTTGATTCAGAGATCAGGGAAAGCGATTAATGCTTCGCCCGCGATTTTGGTTTGTCCGTATTGGTTGGTGCTGCGCAGCTCGATACGTAGGCAGCGTTCACCATTGACCTCTTGTTTTTCAATAACATGCCCGCTGCAGCACATGACATGGCCCAGGTGAGTAATACCTTGAAATCGGGCATCCAAGCGGCGTAGTTGTGATTGTTCTACCCATCCGGTAAGCAAACGACCTAGCCATGCCATGCCGAGCATGCCATGTGCAAAAACATCCGGCATCCCTGCACGACGGGCGTAGTCAAGATCGATATGAATGGGATGGTGGTCCCCCGAAGCACCGGCAAACAGCGCCAGCATGCGGCGATCCACGGGGACAAGCGTCAAGGGGGGCAAGCTGTCGCCCACCTGTACCGCGTCATAGTTGATGCTGCTCATGGTGTCTCCTTCAGTGGCGCACGACGGTGACGGAACGCATTCGGGCCACTTGCTCCCCGCGCTGGTTCCACACATTCGATTCGATTTCAATAAATTCCAGTGCACCGCCTTTTTTGTCATAAATATCTTTGACATAAGAGCTGACGGTGACGGTATCGCCTGCGACAACCGAGCCAAAGTATTCAAAACCTTCTTCGCCGTGCAAAACCTTGGCATGAGGGACTTGCAGCAGGTCAAGCAGGCCGAATAGGGCACCTGAGTCCAGTTCGGCAGCGAACAGGAAGGTAGGAGGAGCGGGCAAATCGGCATAGCCTGCTTGTCTGGCGGCTTGCAGATCGGTGTAGATGGGGTTGGTGTCACCGATGGCCTTGGCAAAAAACTGCAGACGGCTGCGTTCAATGGGCAAGACCGAGTGGCCGACTTCATGACCAATCCATTTCTTATCGATCATGATTGTGTCCTTTCATACAGGGTGACGACGCAGGCACCGCCCAAACCCAGGTTGTGTTGAAGTGCCAGCCGGGCCCCGTCGACTTGGCGAGTCCCGGCATTGGCTCTTAGCTGTTCAACCAGCTCAGTACACTGCGCCAGCCCGGTTGCGCCCAGTGGATGTCCCTTGGAAAGCAGGCCACCGGATGGATTGGTGACAACCTGGCCACCATAGGTATTGTCACCATCGCAGACAAATTTCTCGGCGCCGCCGATGGGGCACAGACCGAGTGCTTCGTACGTAATGAGTTCGTTGTGGGCAAAGCAGTCATGCAGCTCTACGACATTGATGTCGGTTGGCCCCACACCTGCTGCTTCGTAGACTTGTTCAGCGGCGTTGCGAGTCATGCTGAAACCCACGACTTCGCGCATGTCCCGAGCGTCGAAGGTAGGTGGCGTGTCGGTCGTCATGGCTTGGGCGCGGATACGAACATTCGTATTCAGGCCTTGTTTTCTGGCGAACGACTCGGAGACCAGCAGCGCAGCAGCTGCACCACAGGTGGGTGGGCAAGCCATCAGTTTGGTCATGACGCCAGGCCAGATCATGTGGGAGGCCATGACGTCGTCCGCAGTGACAACAGTCCGAAACAGGGCCAGTGGGTTGTTGGCAGCGTGCTGGCTGGCTTTGGCACGTATTTTGGCAAAGGTCTCCAACTTGGTGCCGAACTCCTGCATATGGGCCAGGCCGGCACCGCCAAAGTAACGCAGCGCGAAAGGGATATCGGGAACATCAATCAGCTCAGCGGTGATGGCATCGAACTTCTCGAACGGGCTGGGACGGTCATTGAATACAGAGCCAAGCGCGCCGGGTGTCATCTGTTCAAAGCCGAAGGCCAGTACACAGTCGGCCGCTCCGCTGGCAATCGCCTGACGTGCCAGATATAGAGCGGTGGATCCGGTCGAGCAGTTGTTATTCACATTGATTACAGGGATGCCTGTCATGCCTACTTCATAGAGCCCGCGCTGGCCTGCAGTCGAGTCTCCATAAACATACCCGGCGTAGGCTTGCTGGACTTTGTCGTAGCCCAGATGGGCGTCAGCCAGTGCGGCACGAATGGCCTTGGTAGCCATGACGGGGTAGGGTTCACTGCTCCCAGGCTTGGTAAAGGGAATCATGCCGACACCGGCCACGATGACAGAAGAGCTCATACAGACTCCTTTAAATGGAAATGACTTAGCTGATTTTTCGGTCTTGCTGATCCCAGTAGGGCTTGCGCAGCTCGGTTTTGAGAAGCTTGCCGGCCCCTGACAAGGGCAGAGTCTCTTGGAAAACGACACTGCGGGGGCACTTGTAGCTGGCAATCAGGGTCTTGCAGTGAGCCATCAGGTCGCCAGCATGGACCGATGCGTCGGGCTTGAGAACGACGACGGCATGGACCGCTTCGCCCCACTCGGGGCTGGGAATGCCAATGACCGCACAGGCGGCGACGCTGGGGTGTTGGGCCAGTGCGTTTTCGACTTCAACGGAATAGATGTTTTCGCCGCCGCTAATAATCATGTCTTTCAGGCGATCCACGACAAAGATGAAACCATCCTCATCCATGTAACCACCGTCACCGGTATGCATCCAGCCATTGCGCAGGGCTTGTTCGGTTTGTTCAGGCTTGTTCCAGTAGCCCTGCATCACATTGGGGCCACGTACGACAATCTCGCCCACCGTGCCACGCGGAACCTCTTGATCCAGTGGGTCCACAATGCGTACTTCGGTACATAAGCTGGCGCGGCCAGCCGATTTCAGCTTGTTGAGGCTGCGTGCTTCATGTGTATGGTGAAAGGCGGGCAAGATGCTTGCCAGTGGAGACAGTTCGGTCATGCCATAGGCCTGCATGAAACTGACGTGAGGCAAGGCTTTCATGGCGCGCTCAAGGACGGCCGTAGAAATGGGCGAAGCCCCGTAAATAATAGTTTGCAGTGCACTTAAGTCGCGGGCTTGCTGCATGGACGGGTGATCGACCAGCATCTGGATCATGGTCGGCACCAGCAGCATGTGTGTCACGCGGTCACGCTCCAGTGTATCTAGCACCTTTTCCGGAGAGAACGCGGTGATGATGGATTGAGTATTGCCTTCGATCCAGTGAGGCATGGCGATGCCCATGTCGGCCAAGTGGAACATGGGGGCGGCATGTAGATAGATGCCATCAGGAGTCGCGATACCTTCAGCTCGCAGGGCCAGGCCAGAGCTGAGCAAATTGCTGTGGCTCAGCATGACGCCTTTAGGAAAGCCGGTGGTGCCGCCTGTATAGAAGATTCCGGCCAGATCCTCGTCGCGGCGCATGACATCAGCGATGGCGGCATGGGTGGCTAATAAGGTTTCATAGTCGTGCATGCCCGCAGGTGCCTGATTATCCCCACAGTAAATCACTTCGCGTAGAGTGGTGGCGTCGCTTCGGATTTTTTCGACCAGGTCACAGAATGTGTCATCGACGAGCAAGATCGTAGAGCCTGAGTCGTTCAGTGCGTACAGCGTTTCCGAGGCGGACCAGCGGGTGTTGCATGGGTTAAGTACCCCGCCACCCCAAGGGACGGCCATCTGGTATTCGAGATAGCGGTCGCAGTTCAGGGCAAGGATGGCGACGCGGTCGCCTTCTTTCATACCCAGATGTTGTAGCGCACCGGCCAGGCGGGCTACACGGTCTCCAAGTTGGCGGAAGGTCCAGGCCCGATTGCCGTAGCGCACAGCAATACGTTCAGGCTTTTGTTGAACCGCGCGATGTAACGCTTGAGTCAGGTACATTTTTTTGTCTCCCGTCATGTTCGTATTGATGCGGATCGACTGCTTGGTTTATGTGACCTATAGTAAAAATGCGTGCCCGCTCCAGCAATGACACAAGGCATCGATCGAATGGCAGAACACCTCAATCAGCGACGCGCTCCCCGCGCCCCCCTTAAGGCTCCGGCTACTGTGCCGATTGTCTTAGTCAGTGGCATGCTGATGGGTTTACAAATGCGGGGCGAAGATATTGGACCGTTCTTAAACGCTACAGACATCTCTCCTGAGCTGATTGGACATGCGGGAGCCCGAGTCACGGCTTGTCAATACAGTGCTTTGTTTCGTTTGTTGATTGAACAGCGCGAGGATGAAGGTCTTGGTTTTTTATCGCGCCCCTTGAAACTGGGCAGCTTTGCGCTGATAAGTCGCTCGGCCCTGGGGGCGAATAATCTGGAAGTCGCAATTCGTCGTATAGCCAGGACCTTTTGGTTATTGCAGGAGGACGTGGCATTGGAATTGCATAGCAAGGGTGATCTTGCCGGCCTTGGTTTGCGTTTTAACGGTTCTCTTGGAGAGCCGATTTTTTTGCATGAGCTATTACTGCGAGTGTTCTGGCGTTTGCTGGCCTGGCTCATCGGTGGCCGCTTGCCGGTGGTGCGCTTTGACTTCGCGTTTGACAACCCCCCCCATGCCGGTAGTTATGGCAAAGTGTTTCCTGCCAATTTAGAGTTCAAGCGCGGACAAACTGCCCTGTGGTTTGAAGCCGCCTGGTTAAAGACGCCAGTGCGACGGGGTGAGACGGAGTTACGTCTGTTTCTAGCGGATGCTCAGGCCAATATCATCATGCCGCGCAGCTCCACCGATGTGGTCAGTGCCAGGGTACGTGAGTATCTTCAACGCACTCGACCTAGCTGGCCAGATCTGGGAATTACGGCTCGTGCTTTACATATGTCGACAGCGACATTGCAGCGGCGCTTGGCGATGGAAGGGACATCGTTTCAGTCTTTGAAAGATGAGTTGCGACGCGATATGGCCATTATTCGTTTGAATGCTCATTCGATGTCTTTCGCGGAACTGGCACAGGAACTGGGTTTTAAAGACAGTGCTGCATTTCAGCGTGCTTTCAAGGGTTGGACTGGCGTTGCACCGGGGGCGTTTCGCCAGGGTCGATTCAGCACCTGAGTGCCAATAAGACATAGTTGAAGCAGCGGGGGTGGCTTCGGTTTGCTCACCGGGCACTGCCATCGAACTGCCATAAATCTGTAACAGGGCTGAAAGAACACTTGTTTAATCTGATCCTGTCGTCGTTTTTTTTAAGGCAGGGCACTTCGGTGGCTCTGGTTCTTTAAGTTGATGCCTTTCTCTGTCCGGCAGCGTGAGCTGCGGCCCATTGCGCTTATTGATGCTTTGCTTTTGTGCCCCGCGTTACGCCGTGCTGCAAAGCAGAATGCCGGGTGTGGTTGGGTGATAGGTTGGCCACAATGCCTTGTAGGGGACGGAGCATGAACCAGACACGGGTGACGGTGTTAAGCGGCTCTGGAGGTAAAGTGCCTGCCGCCATTCTCGTGCAGGCATGTGGCTTGCGACTGCTGCTAGATGCCGGTGGGCCCTTGTACCCCGGTCAGGTGTGCGATTGGCATGAGGGGCTGGAGGTGGATGCCATTTTGGTGACGCATGATCACCAGGATCATATGGGCTCCTTATCCAAACTGCCCGAACACATTCCTGTTTACGCCACGGCCTCGACCGCGCGCAGCTTGCCTGCCGGTCGGATCTGGCGTGAATTGCCGACACGCGGCACGACTTATATTGGCGATATTGCCGTTCGCACTGGTTTGTCCGGCCATGCCTTGGGGGGTGTCTGGCTGCATCTGGATGTGGGTGGTGGTCTGTTTTATAGCGGGGACTTTTCCTGCGAGTCCTTGCTGTTTCCCTTTGATTTGCCACCTCCTGCGTATCTAGCGTTACTGGATGCGTCTTATGGTTTGTATGATCAGTCTCATCACGTTGCCTGGAGCATTCTGGAGTCCTTGCTGCAGTCCCATCCTGCTTTGTTGCCGGTGCCGCCTTCGGGCCGGGCGATCGAGATTGCCTTGTGGCGTCAGCAGCAAGGCTTTGAGGATTGGAGCATGGATGCGTCCTGCTACGAAAACCTGACCCGCATGATCAGCCAAAGCAGCGATCTGTTGTTGCCAGGCGTGCAGCAATCCTTGCGCGAACTGATGCCGCGTGCGGCTACGTTTGATCCCCAAGCACACCTGCTTTTGGCTGGTGAACCGGACGGTTGTCAGGGTAAGGCAGGAGAGTTGATTCGTGAGCAGCAAGCGCGGACTTCGGACGGCAATGCCGAGCCTGGCGATCGCTTGTTGATTCACACCGGCTATGTGGCCCCGCATGCTCCGCGCGGCACGCATACCTTGTGCTGGAATGCTCACCCGCGTTTGACGGATTTGCGTTGGCTGGTGGATATGGTGCAGCCACGTTATTGCATGCCTTTGTTCACGCAAATGCATGATCTGCCCACTTGGCGCAATGTGATAGGGCCAGCCTTGAGCCTGGACGGCCACTGGGAGTTGCCAGAGGCCTCGGTAGGCGTGGTTTAGGCGGTGTAGCGTTCCAGTAAGGCCGCACGTCGGGCGGGGCTGAGCTTCAAGGCGTTCTGGAAGAAGTTCTCCAGATTGCCGTGTGTCTTATCAATGGTCTTGAAGGCGGTTTCCAGAAACTCGGGCTGCACACCCCAGAGAATATCCAGCACTTCGTCGCTGATGCCACGGTTATCGGGCAGATCGGGGCGGCGGAAAAATTGATTGGTAAGCAGATAGTCGTGCATCACATCATCAGGATGTACGCCAGCGGCGCGGTGCAGCAAGGCAACCGCAAAGCCGGTGCGATCTTTGCCCGCCGTGCAGTGCAGGACAAGGGGAGTATGGGTGTCCAGCAACTGGTCAAAGACCCGTCCAAACGTGGCTGCATGTGCGGTCACGAATTCAGAGTAGGTTTTGTTCATCGTGCCATGGGCTGCTTTGACATCCACTTCACCCTTGGCAAGCATGTCCAGAAAATCGGGCAATACGGTGGGTTCGACGGTCAGCGCATGACTGGTCAGAAAGCTGTATTGGTAGGGAGAGCGTTTGCGCTCGTGTGCGCCACGGAAATCCAGTGAACAGGCAATGCCCAGTTCCTGCAGTGTGTCCAGATCCTGGCTGCTTAAATTCGCCAAATGGTCCGAGCGGTAGACACGGCCTTTACGAAAGGAGCCGGAGCCTGCGGCATAGCCGCCAATATCACGGAAGTTGCTGGCCCCCTCTAAAGGGCAGGATACGGGGCTGGGCAGCGGCGATACGGACACGGCGGACTCCTGTTGAAACGGTGAAAGTCCCATGTTAACGGTCTTGGGCGGGATCTGCATATGACCATGCGGTGTCATGTGGGCAACGCGGGCGGAGCAAAAGCAGAATGAATGAAAGTGCATGGTTCTGTATCGTCAGAAAGCCATGTATATTCGTTGCTGGCAAGGCCCAGGCAGACAAGCTGGTACACCGTGTTCACGTTCTTGCACCTTCGGTTTGCTGGAGGTATGAACAGACTGCATGGTGACGCTGGTGTTTGACTGCCTGCACCGACTAGACAAGAACAGGTGCGGTGCCGAACCAAGGGGGGACAAGTCTGATGACGTATTCACGCATCGCTCGCGTGCCCATGTGCTGCAAAAAAATCCCCAAGATATTGGCTAAAGTAGGCCCAAGGTATAAGGTCAATGCTTATTTGAATAGACCGTCGACCAGACCGGGCGGCCCACAACCGTAATTTTTCAAGGAACAAGCATGTTTGAGCATTTGCAGGCCTATGGTGGCGATCCGATTTTCCGTTTGAACGAGGCATTTCACGCCGATCCGCGCGACCGCAAGGTCAACCTGACCATTGGTTTGTATTACGACGAGCAAGGTCGTCTGCCTTTGCTGGATGTGGCTCGCCGCGCTGAAGAGCAATGGGCAGCCAAGGGCCAACCCCGTGGCTACCTGCCTATCGAAGGCTTGGCTTCGTACCGCAGCGCCGTGCAAAAACTGGTTTTTGGTGCCGACAGTAAAGTGCTGCAAGAAGGTCGTGTGGCGACCATCCAGACACTGGGTGGTTCGGGTGCCTTGAAAGTGGGTGGCGACTTCCTGCACGAAGCTTACCCCAATAGCGAAATGTGGATCAGCGATCCAGCCTGGGATAACCACCACTCTATTTTCCGTGGATCGGGCATTCCTACCCACACTTATCGCTACTACGATCCCGCTACTCGCGGTCTGGATTTCACCGGCCTGATGGAAGATATTTCCGTCCTGCCCGAGTACAGCATTGTCCTGCTGCACCCCTGCTGCCATAACCCCACCGGGGCTGATCTGAGCGACGAGCAGTGGCTGCAACTGATTCCTGTGCTGCAGCAGCGCAAGCTGATACCTTTCCTGGACATGGCTTACCAGGGTTTTGGTCGTAGCCTGGATGAAGATGCCTTTGCCGTGCGCGCCATGGTCGATGCAGGACTGACTTTCCTGCTGGCCAATTCTTTCTCCAAGAATTTCTCCTACTACTCCGAGCGCTGCGGCGGCTTGTCGGTGGTGTGCAAGAGCGCGGACGAAGCTGACCGCGTTTTGGGCCAGCTTAAAGCCGTGGTGCGTCGCATCTACTCCAACCCGCCCTCGCACGGTGGACAGGCTATTGCCTCGGTCTTGTCGGATGAGTCTTTGCTGGCCGAATGGGCGGCAGACGTGGAAACCATGCGTCAGCGTATTGCTGCCATGCGCAAGCGTGTACACGATCGCCTGAAAGAGCTGGCTCCCCAGTACGACAGCAGCTATTTTGTCAAACAGCAAGGTATGTTCTGCTACACCGGCCTGACCAAAGAGCAGATTCAGAAACTGCGTGATGATTTTGGCGTGTATGTGCTGGAGTCTGGCCGCATCAGCGTGCCAGGCTTGAACCAGTCCAACGTGGATTACTTCGCGGAGTCGCTGGCTGCTGTGGTGGCCTAAGACACTGAAGTCTCCGGCAGGATTAAAGAGCGTGTTGATGGCCCCTTCGGGGGCGGTAAACACGCTTTTTTGTTGATGCTAGAAATGCATCTGCAGTTGCGTTTATCGGGCGGTAGAAGCCGCTTATATGTACTTGTCTGATCCAGGCGCTCGACTTGTTTTGCTCTCCTGGCTGAGTGCTGGAAACTGAACTAAAAGTGGAACGGTGTAGAGCTAAGCCATCGAATAGTCCTGCGCTTATGTAGCTGAAGCACTCAATGGTTTAGTGCTTAGCCACGGCCAGGCCAGCAGGTCTATCGGCAATCTGGCTGTATTTCGTCGTACTGCGACATTGCTCAGGCTAATGCTTGCAGCAACAGCTCCTGATTGATCTGCTCCTGTTGTCGTGCCTGGTTCAATAAATAGCGATGAAAATCCTGGCTATGAGGCGACTCAAACGCACCCGCCCGTCGGGTCAGTACATAAGGCCAGGGCAGGGGCAAGGAATGGGAGAAGGGCAGAATTAACTGCCCGCTGCGCACTTCTTTTTCTATCATCGAGCATTGCGCCAATACAAACCCCTGGCCTGCCACGGCGGACTCCAGTGCCATATGCGACAGGGAAAAAACACGGAAGCGATCCAGGGGCGTATTGCCTATGTGTATAGCCAAAGACTCAAACCAGTCGCGCCAGGATGGGGGCGAGGTAAAGCGTGGCTGCCAGTCCGAGGACAGCAAGGGATAGTTCAATAGGTCACGGGGATGTCGCAAGGCGGCTTGCCCTTGCAGCAGGGTCGGGCTGCAGGCGGGAACGACACGGTCTGTATAAAGCTCGGTAAAGCTGCGGGGGCGGGCGGCGGCCTGACCGTAGGTGATCCGAAAGTCGATTTGTTCGGCTTCCAAGTCCGGCTCGGCATGGCTGCCTTTCAGGTGCAGGGTTAGCTCCGGGTCGTACTGCTCCTGCCATTGAAACGCCAGCGGGGCCATCCAGGTTTTAAGCATGGAGGGCAAAGCGCTGATGGACAGCAGGCTGGTGTTGCGCGAACGCTCCATTTCTTGCTGGCCGTCGCGCAATAGCTCAAACGCCTGAGTACAGATTTCATGAAAACGCACCCCCGCGGCCGTCAGCCGCAAGCGTTTGCCTTCTTTGTAGGTCAGGCTACAGCCCAGCGTGTCCTCCAGCAGGCGCAATTGCTGGCTGATGGCACCGGGAGTAATTTTCAGGCGACGGGCAGCCTCTTGCAGGCTTTGACTGTGGCCCAGAGTTTCAAATACTTGCAACGCGCGTAAGGGAGGCAAGGTATCCATGGTGCTTAGACCCCGTCCAGAAAAGTCATTTAACTTTAGAAATTCTAAACGATATGGATAGTAGGCTGAATTTAATTGCGATTATGATGGGCAAGAACGTAAGCGCAAGTCTCGCCACGGCTGGCGAGCTCAAGCGGGGCCAGATTGATACGGTGCTCTAGGTGTTCCCGCACAGTGGCGCAGAAGCCCTGGCCAGCAGGCCGGAGCGCTTCAAAAACAAGAGAGCATGAATGGGCTTGTTCAGCCTTCATGCACCGCATTCAGAGTTGGGGGTAAATCATGTTTGTACGCAATGCCTGGTATGTAGGCGCATTGGCTACGCAGCTCGGTCGCAGCTTGCTGCCCGTGCGTATGCTTAGCGAAAACCTGGTGCTGTATCGCCGTGAAGACGGTCAGCCAGTCGCTCTGGAAGATTCCTGTCCACACCGCCGTCTGCCTTTGTCCAAAGGCCGTTTGATTGGCGACCAGGTGGAATGCGGCTATCACGGCCTGACGTTTGATTGCAGCGGCTCCTGTACCAAAGCGCCCGGTGTGGCGCAAATCCCCAAAAGTGCGGTGGTGCGCAGCTACCCCTGTACGGAGCGTTTTGGTCTGGTCTGGGTCTGGATGGGTGACCCTGAGTTGGCTGATCCGTCCAAACTGATCGACATCCCCGAGTGGGATAATCCCGAGTGGGGTGTGAACCGTGGCGATGCCATGGAGCTGGACTGTAATTACCTGTACGTCACCGACAATTTGCTGGACCCGTCGCACGTGTCCTGGGTCCACCAAAGCTCCTTTGGTAGCCCTGACATCATCGGCCTGCCCTTGACCGTCAAGGTTGAGGACCATGGCGTGACGGTCTCGCGCTGGTCCAAAAATGTGGAAGTTGCACCGTTTTACAAGCAGTTTGTGAAATTTGAAGGCAATTGCGACCGTAAGCAGCAATACGAAGTGCGTTTCCCATCGCTGGCCGTGATCAAGGCTATCTTCCTGCCCGCCGGTGCCGCCACCGAAGAGCCCAGCGAGTACCACCAGGACGTTTTCCTGATGGACTCCTATAACTTTCTGACACCTATCGACGAAGAACACACCCGCTACTTCTGGTTCCAACTGCGTAATTTCAGCCCGGATGACGAGGCCGTTTCCAAGATTTTCAACGAAGACGTGCGCCACGCCTTCCTGGAAGACAAAGTGGTTCTGGAAGAAGTGCATAAGGCCCTGAAAGAGCGTCCTGCCGCTTTGGATTTGCCCTTGGATTCCGGCCCCTTGCGTTTCCGTCGCAAGATCAGCCAGATGATTCAGGCCGAGCAAGCCGTTACCAGCGAGACCACGACGGCTTGAGCGTGATGAATACGACTGCATCGCCTGCGCCCACCGAGAACACGGCCAGCCGCCGTTTCCGGGCCTATCGCGTACTGGAAAAACAGCGCGAAAGTGACGTGATTACTTCATTTGTCCTGGAGCCGGTGGACGGTGTTGTGCCGTCTTATCAGCCGGGCCAGTATCTGGTGTTTCGCCTGGAGATTGACGGGCAAACCGTGTTGCGCAACTACAGCGTGTCGGGGGACCCCGACTGCACGGATCGACTGCGCATTTCCGTCAAGCACGAGAAGGCCCCAGCAGGGTTAAGCGTGGCTGATGGTTTGGCCTCCTCCTATCTGCACCAACAGGTGCAGCCGGGCGATGTGCTGAGCGCGGCCGGACCGATGGGCGAGTTTGTGCTGGATGAAAGCAGCCAGCGGCCTGTGGTGCTGCTTAGCGGTGGCGTGGGCCAAACCCCTTTGCTGGCTATGTTGCATCGTTTGCTTAAACACAGTCAGCGTAAGGTGTCTGTGATCCATGCCTGTGATAACAGCACGGTGCATGCCTTTGCGGATGAAATGCGCGAACTGGCCGCACAACGCGAGGGTGTGCAACTTTACTTCTGCTATCGCAACCCGACTGAAGATGATGAACAAGCCGGTTTGCACCATGTGGCGGGACTGATTACACGTGAGCAGTTGCAGCATTGGCTGCCACTGGATGATTACGAGTTTTACCTGTGTGGGCCCAGTGCCTTCATGCAGAGCAATTACGGTGTGTTGCGTAGCCTGGGTGTGGCGCGAGAGCGCATTCACTATGAGTTTTTTGGTCCGGCGACGGTGCTGGAAAACACCTTGGCCGGTGATGTTGCGGCCAGCGTTGTTCAGCCAGAGCAGTCAGGGGCAGGGCCTGAGGTGCTTGGCAGTGCGATTGCAAGTGCGTCAGAGCCGGAGTCGCCCGCCGTCGTGGATGAAACTGTCACGGCTGCCACGCAGACCGTGACGTTTCTGCCCGATGGCCGTCAGGCTCAATGGCATGAAGACTGCCCTTCCTTGCTGGATCTGGCTGAAGAAACGGGCTTGAGCCCGGACTTCAATTGCCGTGCGGGTCTGTGTAATACCTGCATGTGTGCCCTGGTATCGGGCGAGGTTGATTATTTTGAAGAGCCTCTGGATCCGGTGCCAGAGGGCAAAGTCTTGTTGTGCTGTTCCCGTCCCCGTGGCCCGGTGGTTGTGGAAGTGCCTTAAGCGTTTTTCAATTGCTTGTTGAGGTTTGCCCCGTCCTGTTGGGACGGGGTTTTTTTTCAAAAAAAAATCATATGCTTCCTTGTTGGAAGTCAGGCGGATTTTCGATGTCTGGAGCAGGGGGGGCGTGGTATCGGGACTGTTGAAGTGGTGGTGTTACATAGGCTGGATGGGGAAGCGATCATGCGCTGTTTTATTTTCTCTTCTGCTCTGAGATAGCAGTCATTGCTACCACCACCATCACAACAACTACTACAGCCGTAGCAGCCGTAGCAGCAGCCGCAGCGGGAAGAAGCCTGGCGACCTTGCTATATCTGTGCCTGTTCAATGATCCAATCACTAAAGGCACGGACCTCTGCTCTTTGCGTCGTACCGGGCAAGGTCACCAGGTAGTAGGCAAAGCGGGCTGGCCAGGGCTTGTCCAGCACTTGCACCAAGCGGCCTGCGGCGATTTCATCCTGCGCATACTCCTGCGGTATCAAGGCCAACCCCAGGCCCGCAATCGCACCGCGTATCAGCAGGTAATCATCCTCGAAAGCCGTGCCGCGATCGGCGCGCGCATCGTCCTTTACCCCGTGGGCAGACAGCCAAAGTGCCCAGTCGGCCCGATCGGTATCCTGCAGCAATGGCCATGCCAGGCAATCCGCCGGTTCCTGAATGGCTGGCTTGTCTTTCAGCAAGGCGGGGCTGGCTACAGGCAGCAGGACAGGGGCCATCAAGGGCTCGGCCTGCAAGCCGGGATACACGCCCAAGCCGTGGCGAATGGCGATATCGACGTTGTCGCGGCGCAGGTCCACCAGCGTGGGGGAGGCCTCCACACGGATTTCGATATCAGGATGCTGTTGCTTGAAGTCGGCCAGCCGGGGAATCAGCCAGGAAGCGGCAAAGGAAGGCACGGTACTGATTGTCAGTGTCTTGCGCTGCTTGGTGGCGTCTAGCGTGTGCATGGCCTGTTCGATCTGGTCAAACGCCGTCAGCAGGACAGGGTAGACCTGTTCACCTGCTTCGCTCAGGCTCATTTTGTGGTGGCTGCGCACGAACAGTGTGACGCCCAAGCGATTTTCCAGCAGCCGGATTTGTTGGCTGACTGCGCCCGAGGTCACGCCCAGCGCCTGAGCGGCCAGCTTGATGCTGCCGTGGCGTCCGACTTCGGTAAAGGCGCGCAGAGCCTGCAAAGGAAAGACAGGATTCATGGTTTAGTTTATCTAAATCTCTAAAGCAGATTTAATCGTTTTTCTTTGTCTGTATAGCTTGGGAGAATGGGATTCTGAATCGTTTTTAAAGTTTAGCTTATCTATATGCAAAAGAAGAGCGAACTTGCCGTTTGGGAGCACACCATGATTGATCTGTACACCGATAGTTCGCCTAACGGCTTTAAGGCAACCATCGCTCTGGAAGAACTGGCGCTACCGTATCGCCTGCATCATGTGCGTATTGATGCGAATGAGCATAAGCAGCCGCAGTTTCTGGCCTTGAATCCGCATGGACGTATCCCGGTGATGAAGGACAATGAAACGGGCATTGTTCTGTTCGAGTCTGCCGCGATCTTGTTGTATTTGGCAGAGAAAACCGGCCAATTGCTTTCAAACGATCCCCAGCAACGCTGGGAAACGATCAAATGGCTGCAATTTCATTCCTCCAGCGTGGGGCCGATTCTGGGCCAGCGCGTACACTTCGAGCTGTTCGCCCAAGAGAAGATTCCGGCCGCTATCGAGCGCTACCGCCGTCTGGTGAATGATCTGTTCACCGTGCTGGATACACGTCTGGCAGACCATCCTTATCTGGCAGGACAGGACTACTCCATTGCCGACATTGCGCATTTTGGCTGGACGCATATTGCGCGAATTATCGACTTTGATTTCAGTCAGTACCCGCACATGAGCGCCTGGCATGAACGCGTGGCCCAGCGCCCAGCCGTTCGTAAAGGCATCACCTTGCCTGAACCTGCTACCGGCGCTTGAGGAGAAAACATCATGACGATTGAAACAAGCCAGACTCAAGGCTCATCTTTCCCTGCCTTTGCCACTCATCCTGGTTATAGCCGCATGTTTGCGCCGGGTTGTCTGACCATGGGTATCTTTCTGCCCCTGCGTTTTTATCAAGGCGATATGAGTGTGCTGGCTGGGCAGGCGGCGCTGGTA
Source organism: Alcaligenes sp. MMA (assembly GCF_020907215.1). Lineage (NCBI taxonomy): Bacteria > Pseudomonadati > Pseudomonadota > Betaproteobacteria > Burkholderiales > Alcaligenaceae > Alcaligenes > Alcaligenes sp. MMA. The sequence continues at coordinate 717,842 of NZ_JAJJPP010000003.1, read as the reverse complement.
GAGGAGATAGACCGCCAGGATTTTGCGGCGGTGTGGGTACGTGACGTGCCTTTGTATGACCCCAGCTTCGGGGATGCGGGGCAAGTGTTCGACCCCTTTACCTATCTGGCTTTTTTGGCTGCTCGCACCAAGCGGGTGGCCTTGGCCACGGGCAGTACGATTTTCTCCTTGCGTCACCCGATCGACCTGGCCAAATCCGCCTTCACCATTGACCAGTTATCGGGCGGACGCCTGGTGTTGGGTATTGCTTCCGGGGACAGGCCCGTGGAGTTTCCCGCCTATGGCGTGGAGCGAGCCGAACGGGCAGAGCGTTTCGCGCAGGCTGTCAGCTACTTCCGTCAGTTAACGCAAGCGGGGCAATTGAATATCGACTCTCCGCTAGGCCGCTTTGATACGGCAGAGCTGCTACCCAAGCCCGTGCATGGTTCCATTCCTTTGATTGTCACCAGTTCCTCGGGACAGTCGCCCGAATGGATTGCAGAACACGCCGATGGTTGGTTGACCTACCCGGAAGCGACTCATACGCCGCTGGGCCCGCAAAAGCTGGCTGCGAAAATTCGGGCCTGGCGCGCTCGGATTCCAGATGGCGGCTTTCGTCCGCATATGACCAACGAGTGGCTGGATTTGGTGGACGACCCTGATTATCCACGCACCCCTTTGCGCGGTGGCTTTACACTGCGTACCGGGCGCAAGGGGCTGATTACCTTGTTGGAGGAATGGCAGGCAGCGGGTGTGAATCATGCCGCTTTGGGTATTCAGTTTTCGCAGCGACCGGCGGCGGAAATTGTCCAGGAGCTGGCTGAATATGTGCTGCCGCATTTTGCCTCTCACCAGGAGCAGCCAGCCCTTGCAACAGCTTGGTAGCGACAGGGGAATACAAGCATGACTAGCAGTGCAGAACAGCCCGGAGCCGATGGTATTCAGATCCGGGATTTGCAGCCGCAAGACCGGGCTGCCTGGGAGCGGCTGTATCGGCAGTATGCCGAGTTTTACAAAGAACCCATGAACGAAAATATCTTGGCTCGGACCTGGTCCTGGCTGTTGGATGCGCGGCATCCTTTGCAGGGCAAGGTGGCAACGACGGCGGATGGTGCGTTGCTGGGCCTGGCGCATTACCGTCCTTTCCCGGAGCCTTTGTTGGGTAAGGAAGCAGGCTTTCTGGATGACTTGTTTGTATCTCCTGAACAGCGAGGCAGCGGGCTGGGCCGTCGTTTGATTGAGGCCGTCGCCCAAGCCGGTAAGGAGCAAGGCTGGCCGTTTCTGCGCTGGATCACGGCGGCTGACAATGCCCAGGCGCGGAGGCTGTACGATGGTCTGGCTCAGGCAACAGCGTGGGTGACGTATGACTTGAATCTGGAGAAGGCTGGCGATACACAGAACTGAGAGTGTCTGTTCTGCTCGATGGTGGGCGTGATGGTTTGTTGCACAAGTCTTTTGCGGGCTATTTCGCTAGAAGAAACCCGACGACTTGCAGACTTAATGTCCGTAATCCCAGCCCTAAGAACACATAAGGACTGGGATTACGGACATGGGTACGCTTGATTGCCTTATTGTCCGCCATAGCTCGCTCCTGGAATTATTTATGAAAAGTGAAGACGGGTGATCCAAATGAAGGGAAGACTTATCGAAAGCCTTCCCTTTTTTATCTTCAAACTTCGCGTTTGATTCTTGCCTCCAGCAGCATCAAAGCCAGTAAAACCACACTGCTCATTCCTAGTCCAAAGACCACCAGCGGCCAAACCGTATCCCCATTTAGCAGGGTCACTACCAACGTACCGATCACGCTAACGATCAGGCTTTCCACGCAAAAGTAGATCGCCACGGCGGAACCGGCCACGTCGTTGAATTGAGCCAAGGCGCCATTGGCGGTGACGGATACGGTCATCACAATACCAATGGCGGCCAGCCACATGGGCAGGATGAAGCTGGCAAAGGAGGGATCCAGCCAGAGTTGTCCGGCTGCCAGTAGCAGGACGGCAAGGGCGATCAAGCCCATGCCGCGTTTCAGGCTCCCGGCTGTGCCCCAGCGAGCAACAAAGGTTTTGGACAGGCGGGTGGTGGCAATCATCACCAGGGCAACACTGGCAAAGGCCAGGCTAAAGCCCATTTCCGAATAGCCCGCTTGTCCGATCAAGACTCGTGGCGCGGTCGAGAAGTAGACAAAAAATGTTCCCATCCCGGTAGAGAAGCCCAGGGTGTAGACCCAAAAGGCCGGGCTTTTGAGTACGGCCAGTGCGGACTGTTGTGAATGTATTGGTTTGGCAGGTCGCGTTTCTGGCCATTTGAGCAGTGCATGGATCCAGGCCAGCAGTCCTATGCCAGCCAAACTCAGGAAGATGGCCTGCCACCCGCCCGCACGGGCAATCAAAGCACCGGCAATCGGCCCCAAGGCGGGGACAAAAGCCAGGATGGAGCTGAACAGGCTATAGATCACTACTCCTTCAGGGCGATCGGCATAGACATCGCGCACTGTGGCAAACAAGGCCACAAGGGTGGCCGAAGCCCCCAGTGCTTGCAGCACCCGAAAACCCACAAAAGCCCAGGCGGAGCTGGACAGGGCGGCGGCTGTTGAAGCCAGCACGAACAGGGCGGCCCCTGTCAGCAAAACAGGCCGTCGGCCTATGCGATCCGACAGGGGGCCAAAGATCAGTTGCCCGGCACCCAATAGCAGCATGTACAGGCTAAGGGTCAGCTGGATGACGGCTGGGGTCGTGCCTAGAAGCGCTGGCATGGCCGGGACGACAGGCAGGTAAATATCCATCCCCAGGGAGGCGAGGATGTCGAAGGGCGCCATCAGCAGCAAGGCGGCTGGCAGCGTAAAAGCCCAGGAAGAGCGTGAGGAAGACATAACAAAATTACCACTCGAAAAAGAAATCGGGCGGCGTCTGTTTGTTATCAATCAGCGGGATTGGAAGTACAGAACGCCGCAACAAGACAAGAGCTTGTTGCGGCTTATTCAGTTGCTGACTTAGTGCTCGTCATGTAGACGGCTCCTCACTTAAATAATTTGCTGGGGGGTGTTGGCGAAATGCGGTACGTGTACCGGTCAGCGCAATCCCCAAGAGGGTATATGGCCTTGTTGCGGCAGTTGCCCATTATAGGGGGAGGTTTTTATGGCTTTGAAGCTTCAACCCAGTATGGCTGTTGCGTTTCTGTCCTATCTGGTTTTGGCAAGACGCACTGCCTCGCTGGAGTTGCCGGTCTTGTTCTTCTTCACCCGGATGGCGGCAGCTTTCAGCAAGCGCTGGAATGTCGGGCATTGCGTATGGTTGGCGGCGGGGCAGTGGGCAGCGTGGCGCAAGCCTTCGCTCATGGCTTTCAGGCGCTTGATGGTGGCATCCAGTTGATCGGCCTTGGACAGCAGCAATTGCCTGTCTACCTGCGCAGCCCCATCGGGAGGCAGCATGGCCCGTATTTCTTCCAGCGATAAACCACCCGCTTGCCCCAGGGCAATCAAGGCCAGTTGATCCAGCACTTGTGGTGTAAAACGGCGTCGTTCACCGGGGGCGCTGACTGCGCTGATCAGGCCCTCCTTCTCGTAATAACGCACGGTGGAGGAGGGCAAGCCGGTATGTTTGGCGACTTCTGAAATATCCATCGTGTACCTATTGACTTGAAGTTAACTTCAACTTCTATGATCACTCAAAACAAGGTGCTTATCAACGGAAAGGATTGCCAATGTTATCGATCAATGAGTGGGTGCAGGTGATGCTGATTGGGGTCGGAGCCACCATTTTTATGGATATTTGGGGCTTGATTCAAAAAGCGCTGGGCGTTGCTACGCTGAACTACGCCATGGTGGGCCGCTGGGCCGGACATTTGCTGCGTGGCCAGATTACGCACAGCCATATCGGCAAGGCTGAACCGATTGCGGGGGAGTCTGCCCTGGGCTGGTTCATTCACTATGCCGTGGGCATTGTTTTCGCCTTTTTGCTGGTCGCGGTCTATGGCACCGCATGGCTGCAAGATCCCCGCTGGCTGCCCGCTGTCATGGTGGGCACGGTGACGGTGGTGATGCCCTTTTTTGTCATGCAGCCTGCCATGGGTGCCGGAGTGGCTGCATCGCGTACCCCTACGCCTTGGATCAATCGTTTGCGCAGCGTGCTGACACACGCAATTTTTGGTCTGGGCATGTACTTTGCGGCCTTGCTGACCAAGCACGTGGCCTAAGGCGATGTAATTTGTTGGGACATTTGTCATGAGTAGCCTGAAAACCACTGGAACCATCCCGTCTGGCGTCTATCTGCTTGCCCTGAGCCTGTTTGCCATGGGCAGTGCCGAGTTTCTGATGGGTGGCATCCTGGGCTGAATGCTTGCAGTCACGCTTGGGCCTGACATTAAGCATCGAAGAAGCCCAGGAGCTGTTCTTGTGTGTGAGTCAGTCCCAGGATGCCGCTTCCAACTGACCGGAGGATGATGGCTGGGATTAGGCCGGTTGTTTGGGCAAGGCCCGCCATTGCTGGACCGTAATACGGCTGATGTGTTCAGTCCGATAGTCCTGCAGGAACTGGTTGTACTTGTTTTCCTCGGTGTGATGATGGCGAAAGCCACACTTGGCTTGCGCAATTTGCGATTGGGTATTGTTGGCAAAGTAGCCACACCACAGTGCTTTCAGCTTCAGTGTTTCAAAAGCGTGTCGCATCACTTCGCGCACGGCCTCGGGAATCAAGCCTTGCCCCCAGTAAGGCACGCCAATCCAATAGGCAATTTCGCCTTCTTCTGCACTGATCTCGACGTTGCTGTTCTTGCCGATCAGGATGCCAATACAACCGACGGCGCGGCCATTGTCCTTGTGTACGACGGCATACACTTCGGGCATATTGAAAACGGTGCGGATAATTTCGGCACTTTCCTCAACGCTGGTATGAACCGGCCAACCTGCAATCGGGCCGACTCGTTCATCTTTGGCGTATTCGTACAAATCCTCGGCGTCGCTGTCCTGCCAGGGGCGTAAAATAAGTCTTTCTGTTTGAAGTTTCATTTTGTTTACTCACGGTCAAGCAGCAAACAGAATAGAAGCTGGCGGGTTTGACGAACAGAGCGGGACCTTGGCAGTTTCGGTACTTTTAGAAAGTCTTGCCTGTTGTTAGCCAGTCAAGGACAGTTCAGCCCCATGCATCACATTCCACAATTATTCAGCGCCCAAGACGGCTGCCTGACGGGCGAGACAACGTTGTCCGAAGGCGTGGGCATGCCTTTGTCTTTTGGTCATGCCTATATGACCTTGATGATCTGCCTGTCGGGTCGCGCCCTGGTCAGCCTGAACTTCAAGGATCAGGTCGTACGTACCCATGATGTGCTGGTGCTGGCCGAAGATACGATGACCTTGCTGAAACGACGCTCGCAAGGCTTCAAGGTGTTTTTCCTGTTGATGCCCAAGAACCTGGCGTCAGAAGTGGCTTATCCGCTGCCCAATTCCCTGTTTGTGTTCCTGCACGACAATCCCTTGTGTGTGCCCCTGCAAAAGGATCGGGCTTTGCTGGCCGCATGGCTGGTGCAACTGCGCCAGATTGTGCAGGCCCGAGGGCGGTATCAACACATCATGCTGCGTAATCAGCTGCAGAACTTCTTTCTGCGTATTGCCGAGCAGATTCCGTCCGAATACCAGGGTAGCCAGTCGTTCAGCCGCAAGGAAATGATCAGCTGGCGTTTCTGGGAGCTGGTAGGCCAGCAATGTCGAAAGCACAGAGAGGTGAAGTTTTATGCGGATGCGCTCAATATCACGCCGTTTTACCTCTCCCAACTGAGCAAAGAGTTCTTCAACGACAGCCCCAAGGCCTTGATCGACAGACAGGTGGTTCTGGAGATCAAGGCGCTGCTTTCCTACAGTCAGTTGGCAATCGGGCAGATTGCCGATCAGTTGAGTTTTGAGGATCCCTCGTATCTATGCCGTTACTTCAAGCGTCACACAGGCTTGTCGTTGACCCGCTATCGCCAGCATGAGCAGGCCCGTTCCGGTGTGGTGGCAATAGGCTGATAGAGGGACGGTGGGGGTTGCAAGTGATCAGCTCAAGGGCGGGTCGTGCCTGGTCAATACGATAAGAAAATGGCAATGTTGTATGGCTCAGGAAGGCGAGAAGTCTGTCCGCCTGATCGATGCGTTTGGGACTCAAACTCCAGGCGGAGCAGGTTTACAGCCTACATTTTGCCGGTGAATTTATAGCGGTCGCCAGGGTGCCACAGTCTTGCGTGAGTCGTGAACTGCTCGCTGGAGAAGGTGCGGCGGTCCATCACCAAACAGGGCTGCTGCTCTTTCATGTGCAGGGCTTGTGCGATTCTGGCGGGAGGCACCAGCACTTCAATGCTGTAAAAGCCGGTCGGCAAGGGGGCAACCCGCAGCAGATACTCGTTAGGCGTGATCTGGCTCCAATCCTGCTCCATGTAATCTGGGGCCATGTGCGCATCCACCAGACGATCTTCATATTGGATGGGCAAGCCATTTTCTGCATGAACAATAATGGAATGAAACAGGGCTGAGCCCGGTGCAATGCCATACAAGCGCGCTTGAGCCGGGCTGGCCTGCAGCCGCTCTACGCTCAGCACCTGACAGCTATGTTGGTGGCCGCGCTCCCGTATGTCCTGCGCGATGCTGCGTATCTCGATCAAGGTGGACTGGAATTTGGGCTGCGCCACATAGGTGCCCGAGCCTTTGATGCGGACCAGCAACTTGTCGGTGGTCAGTTCACGTAGAGCGCGGTTGACCGTCATGCGTGACACACCAAACTGCTCGCATAAAGCCAGTTCGGTGGGAATCAGATCGCCTTCGCGCCATTGGCCGGATTGGATTTTTTCCAGCACAAAATTTTTGATTTGCAGGTAGGCGGGTAACGCCGATTCGGAGGGCGTATTGCTCGTCTGGGGGGCATCCATTCTTATGCTTTCCTGTAGGACGTGTCCACACTCAAAAGGGCCTCGCGCAGACCAGACTTAAGGTCGTGAACTGGGCAGTGAGTGAAGCCATGCTCACGGTCATGAGCTTATGCAAGACTCTGCTTGGTATATGTATAGACAACTTGAAAAAATGACTATACATTGACGTGAGCTTACAAGAAAACCGTTGTTTTGTCGGCGCCTGGGCCTGCCATCAGTGTGTGGAGCAGCCTGCCAGATAGAACCAGCGCGTACCCAGAGACACCTCAGACGGAGGACATCACCATGCCAGATCATCACACTTCGGCGGCCCGCCAAGATCCTCGTTTCGATCCTGCGCGGCAGATTCATGCTCCCACGGGGACACAGCTTAGTTGCAAAAACTGGGTGGCGGAAGCCGCATACCGCATGATTCAGAACAATCTGGATCCAGCCGTGGCCGAGAATCCGCAACATCTGGTGGTATACGGCGGCATTGGGCGTGCAGCCCGGAACTGGGAGTGCTACGACCAGATTCTGGCCAGCTTGCGCGAACTGGAGGATGACCAGACCTTGCTGATTCAGTCCGGCAAGCCGGTGGGCGTATTTCGTACGCATAGCGATGCACCGCGTGTGTTGCTGGCCAACTCGAATCTGGTGCCCAAATGGGCCACGTGGGAAAAGTTTCACGCGCTGGATCAGGCCGGTTTGTTCATGTACGGACAGATGACGGCAGGTAGCTGGATCTACATTGGCAGCCAGGGCATTGTGCAAGGCACCTACGAGACGTTTGCCGAGGCAGGCCGTCAGCATTTTGGTGGTTCGCTGGCCGGGCGCTGGATTCTGACCGCTGGCCTGGGTGGCATGGGCGGCGCACAGCCTTTGGCTGCCAGCTTTGCCGGAGCGGTATCGCTGACGATTGAATGCAAGCAAAGCCGTATCGACTTCCGTTTGCAGACTCGTTATCTGGATAAGCAGGCGCGGGATCTGGACCATGCGCTGGAGCTGATAGCTCAACATACTGCCGCCAAACAGGCCGTGTCGATTGGCTTACTGGGCAATGCGGCTGACGTGCTGCCTGAGCTGGTGCGACGCGCCCAAGCCGGTGGTTTGAAACCTGATCTGGTCACGGACCAGACCTCCGCCCACGATTTGCTCAATGGCTATTTGCCTTCGGGTTGGACGGTGGAGCAGTGGCAGGCGGCGCAGCAAGATCCCGCTCAACATGCTCGTATTCAGCAAGCGGCTGCCAAGTCTTGCGTGGCCCATGTGCAGGCCATGCTGGATTTCCAGAAAATGGGTATTCCGGTTGTGGACTACGGCAATAACATTCGCCAAGTCGCGTTTGATGAAGGCGTGGCCAATGCCTTTGACTTTCCCGGTTTTGTGCCCGCCTATATTCGCCCCTTGTTTTGTGAGGGCAAAGGCCCATTCCGCTGGGTGGCCTTGTCGGGCGACCCGGAAGACATCTACAAAACCGATCAAAAAATCAAAGAGCTGTTTCCGGACAATCAGCACGTGCATCGCTGGCTGGACATGGCGCAGGAACGCATTGCTTTCCAGGGCCTGCCTGCACGAATTTGCTGGCTGGGGCTGGGCGAGCGTCATCGCGCCGGTCTGGCCTTTAATGAAATGGTGCGTAACGGCGAGTTGAAAGCGCCAATTGTGATTGGTCGTGACCACCTCGATACCGGCTCGGTGGCCAGCCCCAATCGCGAAACTGAAAGTATGCGTGATGGCACGGATGCCGTGTCGGACTGGCCTTTGCTCAATGCCTTGTTGAATACCGCAGGCGGGGCGAGTTGGGTTTCGCTGCACCACGGGGGCGGGGTGGGTATGGGCTACAGCCAGCACGCGGGTATGGTGATTGTGGCCGACGGTAGCGAGCAGGCGGCGGCCCGTCTGGAGCGGGTCTTGATTAACGATTGCGCCAGTGGTGTGATGCGTCATGCGGATGCAGGCTACGAGCTGGCGATTCAAACGGCCAAGAGTTTCGGGCTGACATTGCCCATGATCAAGTAAGAACAACAGGACAGATAAATGAGCAAGCGTATCGAACTTTCGCCCGGCGCACTGACCTTGGCACAACTGCGCCAAATCTGGCAGGAACCGACTGTTCTGACTCTGCCGCCAGAGGCGATCGGGGCCATGGATGCGTCCTCGGCCATTGTGGCCAAGATTATCCGTGAAGGTAATCCCGCCTATGGCATCAATACCGGTTTTGGCAAATTGGCCCAGCAACGCATTCCCGACCACGATCTGGAGCAGTTGCAAAAGAACCTGATTTTGTCGCACTCCGTGGGAGTGGGTGAGCCGGTGTCCGATGCGGTTGCGCGCTTGATCATGGCTATGAAAATCGCCAGTCTGGCACGGGGATTTTCGGGTATTCGCTCGCATGTGGTCACGACCTTGCTGGATATTTTGAATGCGGGCGTGGTGCCGTTCATTCCGTCCAAAGGTTCTGTAGGCGCATCGGGTGATTTGGCACCCTTGTCGCACATGACCTTGACGCTGATCGGGGAAGGGCAAGCCAAGTGGCAAGGTGAATGGATGCCGGCCCAGCAGGCTTTGGCCAAGGCCGGTATCACCCCGATTGTGCTGGCTGCCAAGGAAGGGTTGGCGCTGATCAATGGCACGCAAGTGTCTACGGCCCTGGCACTGAACGGCCTGTTCCGCGCCCAGACCTTGTTCCGCAATGCGATTCTGGCCGGTGCCTTAAGCGTGGACGCCGCCAAAGGCAGTGATGCGCCTTTTGATGCGCGTATCCATGAGGTGCGTGGGCAGCCAGGACAGATTTACGCGGCCCGCCTGTATAGGGAACTGCTGGCCGGCAGCCAGATTCGTCAGTCGCACCGGGACAATGACAACAAGGTGCAGGACCCCTACAGCTTGCGTTGCCAGCCCCAGGTCATGGGCGCGATTCAGGATCTGATCACGCAAAACGAACGTACCTTGCTGACCGAAGCCAATGCCGTCACGGATAACCCGTTGGTGTTCCCCGGTAAGGATGGCGAGCCGGATCAGGTGCTTTCAGGCGGCAACTTCCATGCCGAGCCGGTCGCGTTTGCCGCCGATGGTTTGGCTCTGGCCATTGCTGAAATGGGTGCCTTGGCAGAGCGTCGAGTCGCCTTGCTGATTGATGCCAGCATCTCCGGACTGCCTCCGTTCCTGGTGCCGTCCGCAGGCCTGAATTCGGGCTTCATGATTGCCCATGTGACGGCGGCGGCTTTGGCCTCGGAAAACAAGTCGCTGGCCCATCCCGCCAGTGTGGATAGCTTGCCGACTTCGGCGAATCAGGAAGATCACGTCAGCATGGCAACCTTTGCGGCGCGCAGGCTGGAAGACATGGCACAGAACACGGCTGCGATTGTGGCAATTGAATTGTTGTGTGCGGCACAGGGCATTGATTTTCATGCGCCTTTGCTGACTTCGGCGCGTTTGAAGAAGGTGCAGGATGCGATTCGTCAGGCCGTTCCTTTCTACGATCAGGACCGTTATCTGGCTCCCGATATCGAGGCTCTGAAAGCCCTGGTGCTGGACGAGAGCCTGGCAGCGACGGCGGCGGATCTGTTTTAGTTTTCATGAAGTACTGCTGATTGTTTTTGTCTCCACGAACTTGTCCCTGGCCTGGATCACCAAGCCGGGGATTTTTTTGTCGCCGGGCCGCCCCAAGACAAAAAGCTCCCCCTCGGGGGCAGCAAGCCGAAGGCGTAGCGTGGGGGGGGGCTTCACGACGACTCCAGCATTGCATTTCGCTGGACTACACCCTGCCGGCACAAGTCCACGCTGAATGCTACGGCTGCTGCTGCGTCCCATACGTAGGCAGGCACGGTATCCGCTATCGAGCGATGACCTGTATTGCCAACTGAGGTGTGCCAATCAAGATGGATATAAAGCTCACAAGTCACATGGCTGTGGCGATGGGTATGCGCTATGTTCATAACGAGGCGTGGAATGCGGCTGAGCGGGTGGTGAATCGGTTGTTCCACGGCGAGAGATTGATAAGTGTATCCGATACGGGTATAGTTTGGAGGTCGATATGACGTGCGTTCTCAAGCGCAAAGACTTTGCACGATGGCAGGCGGCCGAGAAGCTGCCCGATATTGCCTTGTGCAAGGCAGTTCAGGAGATGGAAAGCGGTTTGATCGATGTGGACTTGGGGGGCGCCTTATACAAGAAGCGGGTAGCTCGCCCTGGTGGTGGCAAAAGCGGCGGCTATCGCAGCTTGCTTTCGGCCAGAATAGGTAGCCGTTATGTGTTCTTGCATGGGTTCTCCAAGAGCGACAAGGGGAACATCACGCAGGATGAGAAGAAAGCGCTGCAATTTGTCGGTAAGGTGTTCTTGGGTTTGTCCCCTGAAGCCTTGTTTAATGCATTGCAGGCTGACGTGTTATTGGAGGTGCATTGTGAGCAAGATCATCGAATCGCTACGCGGCGACCTGGCGGCGCTCCAGGAGGCAGGAGCGATTGGCAAGGTGACGATGCGCGAGTTTGACGCGATTTGTCCGCCGCCAGTTCGGGAGTTCGATGCAGCCGACATCAAGCGGCTGCGAGAGGGCTTGAAGTTCAGCCAACCGGTATTTGCGCTTTATTTGCATACCACGGCATCGACCATACGCAAGTGGGAGCAAGGTGAAACCCATCCTACCGGCCCGGCGCTCAAGTTGCTGAACATCATTGCCGACAAGGGCTTACAGGCCATTATCTGATTTTTTGTATCTAAGCCTTGTTCAGTAGACTACTCAGCGTTTCTTGATAGGCGGCAAAGGCCGCTTCTTCCTGCGGATGATGGCCCTCTGTCACATAGGCCTTACCACTGACGAATACATCACGAATCGGGTTGGCGTGGGCGCGTTCGGAAAAGACCAGGGCAGAGAGCCAATGCTGCTTGTCCAGACCCGCCAGGCTAGGGTGCTTCAGATCAATCACCATCACGTCGGCCTGATGGCCGGGGTGTAGTTGCCCGCTGGCTCGTCCGGATGCTTGTGCGCCGCCGCGCGTGCAGGTCTCAAACACGTAGTCCGCCACAAAAGGCTGTTGGGGTGAAGTCAGCACATTGCGTTGCTGGCTGATTAATCGTTGACCATATTCCAGCAAGCGTAGCTCAGCGCGCCAGTCCACGCAGATATGGCTGTCCGAGCCTATACCCATATGACCATGCTCGGCCAGAAAGGCGGCAGCGGGGAACAAGCCATCGCCCAGATTGGCTTCGGTGGTCAGGCACAAGCCGGCTACGGCACCGCTGCGGGCAATTTGCTTGCGCTCTTGCTCGTCGATATGAGTGGCGTGGACCAGACACCAGCGTTCGTCCACGTTGAAGTTGTCATACAGATAGGCCACCGGGCTGCAGCCCTTGACGTCCTGGCAGGCCAGCACTTCGGCCATTTGCTCGGCAATGTGGATGTGAATCGGGTGGCGTGATGGCAGGCTGTGCAGGCCGTCGATCAGGGTATTGATGGAAGCAATATTGGTGGCGCGCAGGGAGTGGGGCGCAATACCGTAACGCCGGTCGGCATTCAACGGGTGGCTGGTGTGCAAGGACTCCAGCAGGTACAGCAACTGTGTGGGGCTATTCAAAAAGCGTTGTTGATCCTGGCGGGGAGCCTGACTGCCGAAATTGCTGTACTGATACAGCACGGGCAGCAGGGTAATGGCCAGTCCGCTGGCGCTGGCCGCTTCCATGACGCCTTGGGCCAGCAGACTTATGGGCGCGTAATTCTGGCCGTCGCGCTGGTGATGCAGGTAGTGGAATTCGCACACGCTGGTATAGCCTGCTTTTAGCATCTGTATATAGAGCCAATGGGCAATGGCCTGCATGTGCTCGGGTTCCAGACGGGCGGCGAAGCGGTACATCAGGTCACGCCAGCTCCAGAAACTGTCCTGGCCTTGTCCCCGGAATTCAGTCAGCCCGCTCATGGCGCTTTGAAAAGCGTGTGAATGCAGATTGGGCATGCCCGGCAGTGCGGCGCCCAGTGCCTTATATACGGAGCCTGCGGTGTCTATGTCTTGTTGGTTGGCTTCGGGGAGAACATGCGTCAGCGTACCGTCCCGGTCCCAGCGCAGCAGTACATTGGCCTGCCATTGGCTGTCCAGATAGGCCCAGGGGGCCCAGAGCGCATCATAGTGCCGCAGAATAGTCATGGTGATTCCTTACGCAGGTCACGGCTGATGATTCCTTGGTACACGACCAGGGCACAGCGTGGCAGGCCCATCCAGTAGACCAGCTCGGGCAGGGAGTCTATATCCCAGGCAACAAAGTCGGCGCGGGCCCCGATACTCAATTCACCGCTGATATTCGGGGCACCCAGGGCTTTGGCGGCATGGCGGGTGACACCTGCCAGGGCCTCAGGGACTGTCAGCTTGAAAAGCGTGCTGCCCATGTTCAGCATCAATAATAGGGAAGCACAGGGGGATGTACCGGGGTTGCTGTCGGTGGACAGGGCCATGGGCACGCCGTGTTTACGTAGCAATCCGATAGGGGGCAACTGAGTTTCACGCAGGAAGTAGTAGGCACCGGGCAGGAGTACGGCCACGGTTCCTGCTTGCTTCATGGCGATGACACCGGCCTCATCCAGATATTCCAGATGATCGGTAGACAGGGCGTGGTAGCGTGCTGCCATTTCTGTACCGCCCAGGTTGGAGAGCTGTTCGGCGTGCATTTTGACGGGCAGGCCCAGGTCTTGGGCTGCTTTCAGGACGCGCTCGGACTGCTTCAAATCAAAGGCAATGCGCTCGCAAAAGACGTCAACCGCATCGATCAGTCCTTCTTGTGCCAGCGTGGGCAGCATGTGATCGCACACCAGATCCAGATAGGCATCGGTTTGCCCGGCAAATTCAGGGGGCAGGGCATGGGCCCCTAAAAAGGTGGTACGTACGGTTACCGGACGCAACTCACCCAGACGACGGGCCACACGCAGCATCTTGCGCTCGCTCTCCAGATTCAGGCCGTAGCCGGATTTGATTTCGATCGCGGTGACGCCTTCGTCCAGCAAAGCATCCAGACGACGCAGGGCCTGAGCCAGCAGTTCGTCCTCGCTCAAGGAGCGGGTGGCGTTAACGGAGGACACAATGCCCCCGCCCTGACGGGCGATGTCTTCATAGGAGGCCCCTGCCAGCCGCAAGGCAAATTCCTGGGCGCGGTTATCGCCGTAAACCAGATGAGTGTGGCAATCGATCAGGCCTGGAGTGACCCAGCGGTTTCCCAGCCTGTGTTCTTCTGTGGCTTGCTGCCACTGTGCGGGCAGAGCATGGCGCGGGCCCATCCAGGCGATACGGCCTGCCTGTTCGACCAGGCAGGCATCTTCAATGACTTGCTCGGGGTCGGCGTTGGGGGCCAAGCGTAAATCAGTCCAAAGTGTGTAGCGCATGGTTTCATTCCGTGGGAGCGATATAGGCGTAGACCAGTGGAGCATCAGCGTGCTCGGCCTGCAGTTGCAGCGACAAGGGGGCGGATGTGCTGCCTGTCAGGGCCTGCCCGGTGTTCAAGGTCCAGCGATGTATGTCGGCCTGGAACTGGTAGCCGCCTTGCGGTGCATACAGAAAGTGCGTGCCTGCGGCCAAGGTCATGGGAGCATTCCGTCCTTGCCAGGCTTGCAGGCTGCCCTGGGCTCGGCCCCGGCGCAGCATCAGATTCAAGTCCTGCGTGGGCCCGAGCGGTAACATGCAGGCCACCCGGTCCTCGCCCGCGAAGGCGTAGGGCTGGAAAGGGTGCAGCACATGAATGTGGTCATGGTGGATTAGCTGCATGGTGTCGCCCTTGATCAACATGATGTGTCGATCTATGCCGGGAAAGCGTGAAAAATCGCCGGAAGTGTGGACTTGGGCCAGGCTGATGCGCCAGTCAAAGTGCTCATAATCGGAATGCTTTGGGGAGCACCGTATTTCGTGCGTGGTGCCACCACCGTTTTTCCAGGGCTGCGCGGGCAGGCTGCTGATGTTTAGCAGGTCAAGCAAAGTGGCAGGGTGAGGGTCGCTCATGGTGGCATGGCTCCGAGCAGATTTTTAATTGTATATACAATAGCTGAGTATAGACAAAGTGCGACGATTGCCTTGAAGGGGAGATCGATTTTTCAGGGTAAATCCCGAGCTGATACGGTTTGGCTACTTGCGCTGCAAGCCGCTTGGTGGCAAGGTATACGCTAATAAACCCGCGTCATAACTCATTCAAAGGTGCAGGATGCCTGGTTTGTCCGGCATCCTGCGTTCATTGTTGCAAGCTAGAAAGTTTGCATATGAAGTATTTAATCGTTCTTCTTCAGGACTTTTCCGAATCATGGATACCCTCTCGCAGTCTTTTACCTTTTCCCAACGTGCCCAGAAACTGAGTGGCTCCGCAATTCGTGAAATTCTCAAGGTCACTTCGCGTCCCGAGATTATTTCCTTTGCGGGCGGTCTGCCCACTCCAGTTGGCTTTCCTGTCGAGGAAATGCAAAGCGCGTGCAACAAGGTACTGAGCGAGCAGGGTCGTGTGGCCTTGCAATACGCCACCACGGAAGGCTATCTGCCCCTGCGCCAGTGGTTGGCAGAGCAAATGAGCGCCGAAGGCGCCCCTGTACACGCCGACGAAATCCTGCTGGTGAACGGTTCGCAGCAAGCGCTGGATATGCTGGGCAAGTTGTTCATCGACGAGGGCAGCAAGGTGTTGGTGGAATCGCCTACTTACCTGGGTGCCTTGCAGGCTCTGTCGGTGTACGACCCTTCTTTTGTGGCGATTCCTACCGATGGTCAGGGCATGATTCCCGAGTACGTGTCGGCTCCTGAAGCTATGGGTGCCCGTCTGCTGTACGCACTGCCTAACTTCCAGAACCCGACCGGTCTGCGTTTACCCTTGGAGCGTCGTCAGGATCTGGTGGAACGATGTGCTGCCGCACATATCCCAATCGTCGAGGACGATCCCTACGGCGAACTGCGTTACGCTGGCGAACGCCTGCCCAGCTTGCTGTCTTTGGGCCGCAAGGCAGGTGCCACCGTGATTCGTCTGGGCACCTTCTCTAAAGTTCTGGCTCCCGGCCTGCGCCTGGGTTACATCGTGGCTCCTGCCAAAATCATCGACAAGCTGGTGCAGATCAAACAGGCCACGGACTTGCATACCTCCACGTTGACGCAGATGGCGGTTTACGAAGCCGTACATAACGGTTTCCTGGAACAGCACCTGCCCAAAGTGCGCGATATTTACCAGAAACAGTGCGCCATCATGCTCGATGCGATGGACAAGAACTTCCCGGACACGGCCCAATGGACTCGTCCTGAAGGTGGCATGTTCATTTGGGTGACCTTGCCCGAGCACGTGGATGCCACGGCCCTGTTGCAAAAAGCGATTGAAAATCTGGTGGCTTTTGTGCCTGGCGAGCCCTTCTACGCGGGCAAGGACGTCAAACGCAACACCTTGCGCCTGAGCTTTGCGACTGTGCCCGAGGAAAAAATTCGCGAAGGCATCGCCATCTTGGGTAAACTCATTAAAGAAGCCTGATGGGTGTTTGGCAGGCAATGGACGCAGACTGATGGTCTGCGTCTTTTCACGCGCTGGCTGGGCCAGCGTTGTGGTTTTCAAGGGTCGTCCATTTTGCTCTCTTTGCTCCTGGAGCATGAGCAGGTTCCTGGAATCCACCGCATACCCTCAGCCAGAGGGTATGCCTGTTTCTAGTCTATGGCTCAAGGCCTGGATTTAGGTTTTACCTCTATGACATCTCCATCCGCTTCGGAGTCTTCTCCGCGCCCAGATCTGTCCGATATGCGCCCCACCAATGACTGGGTGGCCCGCTATTTACCCGCCTCCTGGGGGCCTTATGCGCGTTTGTGCCGGCTGGACCGGCCTGTGGGCACTTGGTTGACCCTCTTGCCCGCCCTGGCCGCTCTGGTGCAGGCGGCGGACGGTCTTCCTACCTTGTGGCGTGTGGTGATCTTTTCCCTGGGTGCCTTGTTGATGCGTGGCATTGGCTGCTGCTTTAACGATATGGCGGACCGCAACTTTGATCACCAGGTTGAACGCACCCGTTTCCGGCCTTTGACCAGCGGACAGCTCACCATGCGCAAGGCCGTGATCTTCGTGCTGGCGCAGATGGCTGTGTGTGCCTTGCTGCTTTTTGCCATCAATGAGTACAGCCGCTGGCTGGCGCTGGCCCTGTTTCCCATTGTGATGATCTACCCACTGTGCAAGCGCTTTACCTATTGGCCGCAAGTGGTTCTGGGGATCTGTTTTAACTGGGGCATGCTGATGGCCTGGTCCGACACGCAGAACATAGTGCCTTTGGGTGCCATCCTGATGTGGGTGGGCGCGATTTTGTGGCAGGTAGGCTATGACTCCATCTATGCCTATATCGACGTGGCTGACGATACCAAGCTGGGTCTGCACTCGACCGCCTTGCGTTTTCGTGAGGCCGGCAAGACCTGGATCAGCGGTTTTTACATAGCCGCCATGTTGTGCTGGCTGGTAGGCGGTTTGCTGTTGGACGAGCGGATTTTGTATTACGCCGTGATGGCGGTTATTGGTGCCCATCTGCTGTGGCAGATGAAACATTTTGACGTGCGCTATCCCGAACGAGGCCTGCGCCTTTTCCGTGCCAACATCTGGGTTGGTGTTTTGCTGGTGGTGGCCGCGTTGGCGGGCACAATCAGTTTGGTTTGATACGCAGCAATTTACATAAAGCTTTAAAGGTTCGAAGAATGGCTTCTCCTCTTGAGTATGTTGCAACGGCGCTGTTTGCCATTGCCATCGTCCACACCTTCTCGGTTCCGGTGTTTGCACGCTTGGCCAATAAAGGCGGCAGCCATGCAGGGCTATGGCACATGTTGTCCGAGGTCGAAGCCGTGTTTGGCGTCTGGGCCTGTGTGCTGGTGGCTTATATGGCCGTTTTTGTGGACTTGCAGTCGGCCATCGAGTATTTGGAGAGCCGCAACTTTACCGAGCCCATGTTCGTGTTTGCGATTATGGTGGTTGCCGCCAGCCGCCCGATTCTGGAGCTGGTGAACAAGATCGTGTCGGTGCTGGCACGAGCGGTACCCGTGTCGAACCAGATTTCCACCTACTTCATCACCATTTCCGTGGTGCCGTTGGTGGGTTCCCTGATTACCGAGCCCGCTGCCATGACCTTGGCGGCCTTACTGCTGCATAAGGCGTATTTCCGCCATCAAGGCCATGCCGGTTTCAAGTATTTGACCGTGGGTGTGCTGTTTGTGAACGTGTCCATTGGCGGTGTTTTGACCGCGTACGCGGCACCGCCTGTCCTGATGGTTGCCAGCACGTTTGGCTGGGACAGCGCCTTTATGGCGACGCATTTTGGTTGGCGCGCTATTTTGGCCGTCTTGATCAATGCCACTTTGGTCACACTGATTTGCCGTAAAGCTTTGCTGGAAATGGGGCAGGGCATGCCCGAGCCCAGCCAAACCCAACGCCCGGTACCGATTGGTGTCATGGCGGTTCACGTGGCTTTCCTGATAGCGGTTGTGCTCGGTGCGCATCACCCCATTGTGTTCATGGCGTTGCTGATGCTGTTCATTGGTTATGCCCATTCGTACAAGCATTACCAGAACCCTTTGCTGGTGCGTGAAGGTCTGATGGTTGGTTTCTTTCTGGCCGGTCTGGTGGTGCTGGGTGGTTTGCAAAAATGGTGGTTGCAGGATTTGCTGGGCGGCCTGTCGCCGACGGTGCTGTTCTGGGGTGCAACGGCCTTGACCGCTGTGACCGATAATGCTGCCTTGACCTATCTGGGCTCTTTGGTTGAAGGTACGTCGGACATTTGGCGATACATGCTGGTGGCAGGTGCTGTAACTGGCGGTGGCTTGACCGTGATTGCCAATGCACCGAACCCCGCTGGCTTTTCCATTTTGAAAGGCAGCTTCCCGGACGGGGCCATCTCACCCCTGCGGCTGCTGCTTAGCGCCGCAGCACCGACCTTGATTGCTGCCTGCCTATTTTTGATCTAAATCGGATGGCCGCCGCAGGCGGCCTGTCTGGCGGGGTGAAGTTCAGTGCGATTGCACCCCAAAAAGGGCTAAAATCACGTCAGAAGTGCCCCTGTGAACTCTTTTCGGGTTCTTTTTGAGCGGGTCCCCAGCTTGAAATTTGCTGGTATCGACCCTACTTATTTATCTCTCGAAGTTTGTTTCGGCTTTTTGTTAGGATGAGTCGTGCCTATCTATGCGTATAAATGCAGCTCGTGCCAATACGAAAAAGATGTGCTGCAAAAAATGTCGGACCCCGTTTTAGAGGTTTGTCCAGAATGTAATCAGCCTACCTTTACCAAACAGGTAACGGCGGCAGGATTCCAGCTCAAGGGTACGGGCTGGTATGTAACGGATTTTCGTAACCAGGGTGGCAGCAAGTCCGCGGACAGTGGCGCTACGTCCACGCCTGCGCCTGCGGCGACACCCACGTCCTCATCGTCCAGCTAACATCACTTCTTATGCGCCCCTTCAAGCGTTATTTCGTCACTGGCCTGCTCATTTGGGTGCCCTTGGTCATCACCGTCTGGGTGATGACTTTGCTGATCGAAACGCTGGAGAGCGTGGTACCGGAGTTTCTGTCTTCGCAGGCCCTGTTCGGCCTGCGAATTCCCGGCTTTAGAATTGTGCTGGTGCTGGCGGTCTTGTTTGGTACGGGTTTACTGGCGGCCAATTACCTGGGCCGTGCGGTGGTGGATCGTTGGGAATTGCTACTTGGGCGTATTCCTTTGGTGCGTTCCATTTATAATTCGGTCAAGCAAGTCAGTGATACGGTGTTGGCACCCGATGGTCAGGCGTTTCGCGAAGCCGTTCTGGTGCAGTATCCCAGGGCTGGCTCCTGGACCATTGCTTTTTTGACCGGAGTACCGGGCGGACAAGTGGCGCAGATATTGGGAGACGACTTTGTCAGCGTCTACGTGCCCACAACACCCAACCCAACTTCCGGTTTTTTCCTGATGATGCCTCGGGCCGATGTACACAAGCTCGACATGACAGTGGATGCGGCGCTTAAATACATCGTATCCATGGGTGTGGTCGGCCCTGCCGAGTCGATCGCCTTACCCCCAGTTTCTGACCAGTCTGAAGGGACACCTCCCTTGGCTGGAACCTGAATTTTCCAATTTGCAGTTTTTACTATTTCGGAGTCATCCTAGATGCGTACGTGTTATACCGGCGAGGTTTCCAAAGAATACCTGGGCCAGACGGTCAATTTGTTTGGCTGGGTACATCGTCGCCGCGACCACGGGGGTGTGATTTTCATTGATCTGCGCGACCGTGAGGGTCTGGCGCAGGTTGTCGTCAATCCTGACAACGTGCAGGCCTTTGAAGTGGCCGAACGTATCCGTAATGAGTACTGCCTGCGCATTACCGGCCGCGTTCAGGCCCGTCCTGAAGGCACCGTCAACCCGGATCTGCGTTCGGGCGAGATCGAAATCGTGTGTGATGAGATCGAAATCCTGAATGCCTCGGTCACCCCGGCTTTCCAGTTGGATGATGACAATTTGTCCGAAACTACGCGTCTGACGCATCGCGTGCTGGATTTGCGTCGTCCGCAAATGCAGAACAACCTGATGCTGCGCTACAAAGTGGCCATGCAGTCCCGTCGCTATCTGGACGACCTGGGTTTCATCGATATTGAAACCCCCATGTTGACCAAGAGCACCCCTGAGGGCGCTCGCGACTATCTGGTTCCCTCGCGTGTGAACGCGGGCGAATTCTTCGCATTGCCTCAGTCGCCCCAGTTGTTCAAGCAAATGCTGATGGTCTCGGGCTTTGACCGCTACTACCAGATCACCAAGTGCTTCCGCGACGAAGACCTGCGCGCTGACCGCCAGCCAGAATTTACCCAGATCGACTGCGAAACCTCTTTTCTGAACGAAGAGCAGATTCGCGAGATCTTTGAAGGCATGGTCACGCACATTTTCCGTACGGTGCAAAACGTGGAACTGCCTACGTTCCCCACCATGAGCTGGACCGAGGCCATGCAGCGCTACGGTTCGGACAAGCCTGACCTGCGCGTCAAACTGGAATTCGTGGATGTGGCTGATCTGATGCGTGAAGTGGACTTCAAGGTCTTTTCCGCCCCAGCCAATGACCCATCCTGCCGTGTGGTTGCCCTGCGCATTCCTGGTGGTGGCGCCATGCCCCGCAGCGAAATCGACGCCTACACCAAATTCGTCGGTATCTACGGTGCCAAGGGCCTGGCTTACATCAAGGTCAACGATGTTGCCTCGATTCCTGAAGGCTTGCAGTCGCCGATCGTCAAGAACATCCATGTTGATGTTCTGAAGCAGTTGATGGAGCGCACGGGCGCCCAGAACGGCGACCTGATCTTTTTTGGTGCGGACAAGGCCAAGATCGTCAACGACGCGATCGGTGCCCTGCGTATCAAGATCGGTCACAGCGAGTTTGGTAAAGAGAACGGTCTGTTTGAGGAAGGCTGGAAGCCTCTGTGGGTGGTGGACTTCCCCATGTTCGAATACGACGAGGGCGAAAACCGTTACTTTGCGGCTCATCATCCCTTCACCAGCCCCAAAGACGGCCATGAAGACCTGTTGGAAACCGATCCCGGCAAGGCCTTTGCCAAGGCATACGACATGGTGCTGAACGGTTGGGAAGTGGGCGGCGGTTCGGTCCGTATCCACCGTGCCGACGTTCAAAGCAAGGTGTTCAATGCCTTGAAGATCGGTCCTGAAGAAGCACAACTGAAGTTCGGCTTCCTGCTCGATGCGCTGCAATACGGTGCGCCTCCACATGGCGGTCTGGCTCTGGGCCTGGATCGTCTGGTCACCTTGATGGCCGGTGCCGATTCGATTCGTGATGTGATTGCTTTCCCCAAGACACAGCGTGCTCAGTGTCTGCTGACCCAGGCCCCATCGGCTGTGGATGAGCAGCAACTGCGTGAGTTGCATATTCGTCTGCGGGCTGTTGAAAACAAGTAAGTCAGAGCGGGGGACGGCGTGTCAGTGATTCGGGTAGTCAGCTACAACATTCACAAAGGCCGTTCGGCTTCTGGCAAACGGGAGTCTTTGGCGGATCTGCGCCTGGGACTTTACGGATTGTCTCCCGACTTGTTGTTTTTGCAGGAAGTGCAGGGGCGTAACCAACTGCAAGGCAGTCTGGACGCCCAGCACGAATCGCTGGCCGCTGCCTTGCGCATGAATACGGCTTATGGGTGCAACGTGGTTCGTCCTCATACGGATCACGGCAACGCCTTGCTGTCGCGCTTTCCCATTTTGCAGTACGAAAACCAGGACATCTCCGACCATCGTATGGAACAGCGCGGTTTGCTCCATGCGGTTGTTGATGTTGGCGGCCGTCCGGTGCATTGCATTGTGGTTCATCTGGGCCTGTTCAACAGTGGCCGGGTTCGCCAAGTTCAGGCCTTGCTCGATCGTATCAAGCGCATTGTCCCTGCGGACGAACCCTTGTTGATCGCGGGCGATTTCAACGACTGGAATAACCGTCTGGCGCCTATCTTTGTGCAGCAATTGAATCTGTACGAAGTGTTTTCCTTCTCGCCTCGCGGTCAGGCCGATAACCGTTTCCGCTTGCGCCAGCCCATTAAATGGCTGCGTACCATGCGTAAAAGCGGGCTGGTTGTGCCGGACCAAGGCATCCAACTGGGTGTCAATGGTGCTGCACGCATGACACCCCCACCTCGTACTTTCCCCGCAGCATTTCCCTGGTTACGGCTGGATCGTGTCTATCAGCGTGGTTTTGCAGTGCGTAATGCCCGCGTGCTGGTGGGAGACCCCTGGAAGCAGTTGTCCGATCATGCCCCTATCCTGACCGAGCTGGAGCTGCCGTAACGGGGCATTCAGTGGTTTCCTAACGTATAGGCCTAGCCAGCATGCCGAGTCTGAAGCGCGATCCACTTTGGCACGAAGGTAATCAAATCACCTTGCTGCAAAATGGCCAGGAGTTTTTTCCGGCTATCTGCGAAGCCATCGATCAGGCCAGAAAGCGTCTGCATCTGGAAACCTATATCTTCAATCTGGACGATAGTGGTCACTGTGTTTTGGACGCCTTGCGTCGAGCCAGTGAGCGCGGTGTGCGCGTACGCGTGGTAATTGATGGCTTTGGCAGCGATGTGCATGCCTTGCAAATTGCCGAGCAGTTAAAGGCCATGCGTGCGCGCTACCGGATTTATCGCCCCAAGCCGCAAGGGTGGCGCGAACCCCGCCTGTCCTTGCGACGCCTGCGCAGACTGCACCGGAAAATGCTGGTGGTCGATGAGCGCATTGGTTTTGTGGGTGGCATTAATATTCTGGATGACTTTGATGATGTGCCCTTGATCAATGGGCAGGGTATGCCGCGTTTTGATTTCGCCGTGCGCTGTGAAGGGCCGATTGTCGATGACATGGTGCGGGCGCAGCAGGCTTTATGGCTGCGTATGGCCTGGCGCAGACGCAAGGATTGGGACAGCTTCACCCAGCGTTTCACCTTGTGGCGCGAATGGCGCAAGCGCCGTCAGCAGCGCAAGAAGGCGGAGCAGGCCGGCCAGGTCTTTGAAGGCATACGGGCCACTTTGTTGCTGCGGGATAATGTGCGCCATCGTCAGCAAATTGAGCAGGCTTATTTGCAGTTGTTGTGCAAGGCGAAAGAGCAGGTCATTTTGGCCAATGCCTATTTTTTTCCGGGCCGTACCTTGCGACGGCATATTGAGCAAGCCGCCGAACGTGGTGTGCGAGTACGCTTGTTGTTGCAAGGCCATGCCGAATATTTCCTGCAATATCGGGCCTGTAGATTCATGTATGGGCAGTTGCTGGATCATGGCATTGAGCTGTACGAGTACAAGGCCAGCTATCTGCATGCCAAAGTAGCCGTCATCGATGACTACTCCATGGTGGGCTCGTCCAATCTGGATCCGTTCAGCCTGCTCCTGGCGCGTGAGGCCAATGTGCTGATTCAGGATCAGCCATTTACCCAGAATTTGCAGACCAAGCTGGAGTACGAGATCGAACACAATGCTGCCAGAGTCTACCCGGAGCAATATCAGCGTCTGGGGGTGTTCAGCCGGCTGGTTGATTACCTGGCCTATGGTATGTTGCGCCTGGGCGTGCTGCTGACGGGTAAATCGTCTTTGTATTGAGGGCAATCCTGTACGTTGTGCGGGTCTTTACCCATACAAGGTGCCGCCAGCCGGGCAGCGCCTTATAAAATACTCTCTATACTTTAAGAGTTTGGTCCCGAAGGACCGAGTTTGCCGTAACCATAATTACTTTTACCCGGAGGGTGGACCACATGAAAACACGTGCAGCAGTTGCCTGGAAAGCGGGCGCACCGCTAACGATTGAAGAGGTCGATCTGGCAGGTCCCAAAGCGGGCGAAGTGCTGGTCGAGATCAAGGCGACGGGCATTTGCCATACCGATTACTACACCCTGTCTGGCGCGGATCCAGAAGGTTTGTTCCCGGCCATCCTGGGCCATGAAGGTGCAGGCGTGGTGCTGGATGTGGGCGCGGGTGTGACCAGCCTGCGTCCCGGCGATCACGTGATCCCGCTGTACACGCCCGAGTGCCGCCAGTGCAAATCCTGCCTGTCGCGCAAGACCAACCTGTGTACCGCCATTCGCTCTACTCAGGGCAAGGGCCTGATGCCGGACGGAACGTCGCGTTTCTCCATCGGTGGCAAGCCTGTGCACCACTACATGGGCACATCGACTTTTGCCAACCACATCGTGGTGCCAGAAATTGCCTTGGCCAAGATTCGTAACGACGCGCCGTTCGACAAGGTGTGCTACATCGGCTGCGGCGTGACCACCGGTTTGGGCGCCGTGCTGTTTACCGCCAAAGTGGAGGCCGGTGCCAACGTGGTGGTGTTCGGTTTGGGCGGTATCGGCCTGAACGTGATCCAGGGCGCCAAGATGGTGGGCGCGGGCAAGATCATTGGAGTGGACATCAACCCCGAGCGCGAAGCCATGGCTCGCCAGTTCGGCATGACTGATTTTGTGAACCCCAATGACGTTGAAAACGTGGTGGACCACATTATTCAACTGACGGACGGCGGCGCGGATTACTCCTTTGAATGTATTGGTAACACCAAGGTGATGCGTCAGGCGTTGGAGTGCTGCCACCGTGGTTGGGGCCAGTCCATCATTATTGGGGTGGCCGAGGCCGGTGCCGAAATCTCCACTCGTCCGTTCCAGTTGGTGACCGGCCGTGAATGGAAGGGCTCTGCCTTTGGTGGCGCTCGTGGTCGTACCGACGTACCGAAAATTGTGGACTGGTACATGGATGGCAAGATCAATATCGACGATCTGATCACCCACACTTTGCCGCTGGAACGCATTAATGAAGGTTTCGACCTGATGAATGCCGGTAAATCCATCCGTTCGGTGGTGATGTACTGATAGATGTCGCAGGAAGAGGGCGCAGGCCGCTGCCTGCACCCTTTATCCCGGTGCCAGAGTCCGTTGCCGCCCTGGGGGTGTGCCACCGGCTTTGGGCCGGATCTGCAATTGAGAACAAGAGGGGGCTATGACTCAGACACTGGAACTGCTCAACGAACACCGCTGTTTTGATGGCTGGCAGCGTTATTACCAACACGCTTCGCAGACGATTGGTCTGCCCATGCGGTTTTCTGTGTATATGCCGCCACAACTACAGGCCGGCGCTCAGAAAGGGGCCGCCAGCCTGGCAGAGGCCATCGGGCAAGGCCGTGTGCCTGTGCTGTTTTTCCTGGCAGGGCTGACTTGCACAGAGGAAACCTTCATGATCAAGGCCGGTGCCCAGCGTTACGCTGCCGAGCACGGCATCATGCTGGTGACTCCCGACACCAGCCCGCGTGGCGCTGGTGTGGCAGGGGAGGATGAGGGCTGGGATCTGGGCACGGGTGCTGGTTTCTATCTGGATGCCACTGAACCGGGCTGGAACAAGCATTACCGCATGGAAAGCTATGTGACCCAGGAGCTGTTTGAGCTGGTCACGACCATCCTGCCCGGTGATGCCAGCCGTGTGGGTATTTTTGGTCATTCCATGGGCGGTCATGGTGCCTTGACGCTGGCGTTGCGCCATCCCGGCAAGTACCGCTCCGTGTCGGCCTTTGCGCCTATTGCTGCGCCAACCCGCTGCCCCTGGGGTGAAAAAGCCTTTGGTGCCTACTTGGGTCAGGATCGTCAGGCCTGGGAACAGCACGACGCCAGCGCCTTGATGGCCAAGACCAGCACGCCGTATCCTGCCGGAATTTTGGTGGATCAGGGTTTGAGCGACGGTTTTCTGGCCGAACAACTGTATCCGGACGTATTCGAGCAGGCGTGCGAGCAGGCCAAACAGCCTTTGACCCTGCGCCGTCACGACGGCTATGACCATGGCTACTACTTCATCTCGACCTTCATTCAGGACCATCTGAATTTCCACGCCGAGCGACTGTGATCGTTGGATAAACAAGGTCGTACTTTGTTATTTTCAGGTGGGCCTTAAGGCGTTACTCTCAGGCAGACACGGTTTTTTGCCTGTTTGTGGCGTTCTGCCCACCGATTGACCGCCGTTTCCCCTCAAGTAGTGAACTTTTTCTTGCTGCGACGCTCTTATTCCTGTACTCGAAATTTTTAGCACTCCAGACCATCGAGTGCTAAACTCAATGATTGTTGAAATACGTTTTTGGCGGTTTGAGGGCCTTGTTGAGTGCTCTCGCCGGCTGACCTTTGAAGGATTTTCCATGACACAACAAGCGAACGCTTTGGCCCTGGCGTCTGGTAATGAACTCGTCGCCGCCGTGTCTAATCCAGGCGCACTGGGGACGATCGAAGCGTATATTTCTGCTGTTAACCGTCTGCCCATGCTCAGCGCCGAACGCGAAACCGAGCTGGGTCAGCGCCTGCGCGACCAGGATGACCTGGATGCTGCGCGCGAACTGATTTTGTCGCACCTGCGTC
Source organism: Alcaligenes sp. MMA (assembly GCF_020907215.1). Lineage (NCBI taxonomy): Bacteria > Pseudomonadati > Pseudomonadota > Betaproteobacteria > Burkholderiales > Alcaligenaceae > Alcaligenes > Alcaligenes sp. MMA. The sequence continues at coordinate 691,175 of NZ_JAJJPP010000003.1, read as the reverse complement.
TGGTGGTGTCCATTGCCCGCCAGTACCTGGGTTACGGCTTGCCGCATGCCGACCTGATTCAGGAAGGGAACGTGGGCCTGATGAAGGCCGTCAAACGCTTTGACCCAGAACGCGGTGTGCGTCTGGTGTCGTTTGCCGTGCATTGGATCAAGGCCGAGATTCATGAATACGTCGTGCGCAACTGGCGCATGGTGAAAGTGGCTACCACCAAGGCCCAACGCAAACTGTTTTTCAATCTGCGCCGCATGCGTCCGGACGGACAAACGCTGGATACGGCGCAGGTAGACGCGATTGCGCGTGAACTCGATGTACGTCCACAGGACGTCAGCGAGATGGAAGTGCGTCTGTCCGGTCACGATATGGCTCTGGAAGCCCCGACTAATGACGACGATGACCATTTCGCGCCTATTTCTTACCTGTCCGACGAAGGGCAGGAGGAACCCTCGCGTGTGCTGGAACGTCGTGCTCAGGACATGCTGGAAGGCAGCGGCCTGGAAGAAGCGATCGACACGCTGGACGAGCGTTCGCAGCGCATTGTGCGCGCCCGCTGGTTGCAGGACGATGGTGGCGCGACCTTGCACGATCTGGCTGCCGAATTCGGCGTGTCGGCAGAGCGTATCCGTCAGATCGAAGTGGCGGCATTCAAGAAGCTGCGTGTCGCTTTGGCGGCAGCAGTTTAAGTCGTTTTAAAGAGTTACAAATTTCCAGGGAAACCGGCAGAACTTAAGCTGATCTTCGCGGACTAAACAATACATTTGCTGATTTTTGCCACCTATGCAATTCGGCATTTGCACATCCGCTTCGGCTTCTCCTCTTCCCCTCCCTTTTGAAGCGGATGTTTACGGGACACCAGCTAGGTGTCCCTTTTTTTTGCCCTGATTTTTCAGCCTTTTTGCCTGCTGAGTCCATCTGACCTAGCAGGCAAAAACGATCAGAAGGTCAAAGCAGCGCGTAGCCAGACGGTGCGACCAGGGTCATTAAAGCGGCTTGCTGCCCCAAAACCAAACCCACTGTTCCCGGCCAGATTCAGGTGTTCGCCATAGGTCTTGTCGAACACATTATCCACACCGGCTGTCACAGACAGATTGCGGTTGATTTTGTAGCCGCCGTACAGCGACAAGGTGCTGAAACCGCCGGTAGGCCCAAAGTCGTAACCCACCACATTCCCTTGTCCCTGCGAATAGCGATTTTGCTTGGCCACAATGCGCCAGACACCGCCTGCGGACCAAGGACCTTGCACATAATCCGCTGTCAGACGCAGATCCAGCGGGGGCATTTGCGGCAGAGCGCGGCCATCAGTGCTATTTCGACCCCAGGCATAGGCCAGGCTGCCGCCCAAGGTCCAGTTGGGCGTCGCTTTCCAGTCCGCACCCAATTCGCCGCCCATGATGCGGGCCTTGACGTTGCGGGCCTGGGTTTTCTTGCCCATCATGCCGCCGGGCAGGTAGTCGAACAAGATGTAGTCTTGAATCTGGCCGATATAGGCAGAAGCCCAGGCCGAGACCGTTTCATCCTTGTACTGCGCGCCAAAATCCAGCTGCGTGGTCTTTTCAGGTTGAATCCCCAGGAAGGCACTGGGGCTGCCTTGCGGACCGCTGGCCGGGGAAATCAGTTCCCAATAATCCGGCATGCGCTGCACATGACCAATACCGGCGTACAGGCTCAAAGGCAGGGAATCCAGATCATGCTCGATACGCAAGAAGGCACTGGGCAGGGTTTCCCGACGGCGCTCGTTGGCTCCGGGGTTGGGTTTGCTCATCATGCCACTGCCCAGGCTGGGGCGCAGATCGCGGGCGCTGGCCCAATCCAGACGCGCACCACCAATCAAACGGCTGGCGTCATTCAGATCCCAACGGGCCTCGGTGAAGATGCCGATATTGTCGAACTCGGCATCTTTTACCCAATCCTGATCACGGTAGTCCTGCATCCCCATTGCGCTGCGTTTGCGATGGCGGCTGCGCATGGCATCCGCGCCGGTGGTGAGCGTCAGGTCGTCGCTCAAGGCCCAGTCCATGCTGAAGCGGCCGCCCCAGGTCAGGCGGTCCACATTGGAAGCCATAGGCATGGACATACCGCCGCTGGGCTTGAAGGGGCGCAGTTCGTAGTTATCCATCACGTGATCGGCGTAGTTGTAATACAACTGGGCCTGCACATTGCGCAGCACGCCTTCATGCATGTCTTTCTGGAAGCGCAGACCCAAGGTTTCGCGCTTGAATTTGGTGCCGTCCATGCCACGACCGGCATAGCGGGCATAGCCGTCACCCGTGCCTGCGCTTAACTCCAGCAAGGTATCGGCATCCGGTGTCAGGCCAATGGCGACGTCTGTATTCCATTTTTTCCAGCGCGAAGGCACACGCTCACCATCCCCGTCCTTGTAGTCTTGCGCGCGATCCTGATTGGCGGTCAGGCGGGCATAGTAAGAGGCATTGCCAGCGGCAAAGTCCACATTGCCTGCGTGACGACCAGCCGAGCCGCCCAGGATGCTGGCGTCCAGCGTGGCATCGCTTTCGGTAAAGCCAGGCGCTTTGCGCTCGAAACGTACCGTCCCGGCAGACGCGCCTGGCCCCCAGCGCACGCTTTGTGGGCCTTTGATGATGGTCAGCTCATCAAAGGATTGGGGCGAAATGTAGGAGGTGGGCGCATCCATGCGCGACGGGCAGGCACCAGGCATGGAGCTGCCATTGGTCAGCACGTTCAGGCGCGAGCCAAACATGCCACGCAGCACCGGGTCGCCGTTGCTGCCGCCATTACGGATGGCGGCAAAGCCAGGGATGGTTTTCAAGTAGTCTGTGCCGTCGCTGGCGGGCAGGGGCAGGCGCGGCAGTTTGGGATTGGTGCTGAACTGCAAAGGAGATTCAGGAGCCACCCCTGTCACCACAATGGGGCTGAGTTGTTCGATAACGGTGGATTGGGCCAGGGCAATAGAGGGCACACAGGCCAGAACACCGGCGCTGATCAGGCCGGGGTTTACTAATTTCTTCATGACTAAATTCCGAAGAGCAGCCGTCGCCCAGCGGCAAATCCGCTTGGGCAATAGCAGCAAAGGAGAAAAGGCGCAGCGGCAGAGCCGAACGCGGGAAATCAGGCAGGAAGAAGAAAGGGTGGGGCTCGTTGTCCCACCGGCGGGCCACGAATAAAGGCCTGTGCCAGGGCGGGATCAAGCGGGGGAAGCAGGAAGGGCCGGAAGTGGCCCAGGCTCAAGGGTGTGGCGACAGCCACAGGCGCGGGCGTCAACGCGGCTTGCAGCATGACGCAGAACGGACAGGTGGCGCTGGTAGTAGCCTCGTCCGAGTGGTCAGCGGTGTCCTCGCCCAACAAGGCTGCCCAGTGCTGCACCATTTCAGGGGGCAGGCTTTGTCCTGAAGGCAAACAGAAGGCCAGGGCATAGCCCTGATCGTTTTGCGTGGGCATGTAGCCCGCAGGCACGATTCCGCGCAGCACCACAGCCAGCAACAACAAGCACAGGCCCAGACGATGGGGCCAGCGAGTCGCAGCAGGAAAGGGACGCGGAAAATTCATGATGCGAAAGTATAACCAGTTATGTCAAAGGCGAATTTGCGTTGGCGCAGATTCCGGCTCGCTGTCGTATCTTTGTGTAGATGTGGCTCTGGGTGCGGGGCCAGAGGCCAAAAAACGTAAATTTTGCGAGAAAAAGATAGTTCGGTGGCTGTGATGCGGGGAAAAGGCGCTATTCTGCCTTATGCGGAAAGCGGGGGGATTTTCCGTGTCGATCTGGCCTGTCCACGCCTGAATGCGTAGGTACATGCCGGTAGACTCAATGCCGATGACAAAGGATGTCGCGATGCAGATTGGGCAGTTTGTGTTTGGGTTGGCAGGCCTGTTGGGGCTGGTTGCCTTTATGCCGCCTTTGGCGGGACGCTTGCGACTGCCGTACTCCGTACTCTTGGCTCTGATCGGCTTTGCGCTGGGCATCCTGTTGCATCTGCATGCCTGGGCACCCAAGATGGTGTCGGACTTTCTGAGCACCCTGCAAGCCTTCGACATCTCCTCCGAGACATTCCTCTACGCCTTCCTGCCTATCTTGCTGTTCGAGACTTCGCTGGCCATGAACCTGCGTAGGTTGCTCGATGATATAGGCGCCATCTTGATGATGGCCATTGTGGCCGTGGTGGTCTGTACCTTTGCCGTGGGTTATGCCCTGAACGTGGCCTCTTCCTATGGGCTGGTGGTCTGTTTGATGCTGGGCGCCATTGTGGCCACCACAGACCCAGTCGCTGTGGTGGGTATCTTCCGTGAAGTGGGTGCGCCTAAACGTCTGTCCACGCTGGTCGAGGGCGAGGCCCTGTTCAATGACGCAGCCTCGATTGCCTTGTACTCGGTGCTGCTGGCGGTGTTGACCGGCGGTGGCGAATTAAGTGGCAGCACCGTGCTGGGCAGTTTCCTGTTCAGCTTCTTGGGCGGTGGTGTTGCGGGTTTCCTGATGGGGCGTCTGGCCAGTGGCCTGTTCGTGCTGTTACGAGGCTGGCCCGCAGCGGAAGTGACGCTGACCATTGCCTTGGCATATCTGGCCTTTTTTGTGTCCGAGCACTATCTGGGTGTATCTGGTGTGGTTGCCACGGTCATCTCCGGTTTGGTGGTGGGCTCCACAGGCCGCACCCGCATGTCGCCCGCGACCTTCGAACTCTTGAGCAGCTCCTGGTCCCAGATGGGCTTTCTGGCCAATTCCTTGATCTTCTTGTTTGCTGCCATGTTGATTCCGCGCCTGATGGCTGAAATCACCTGGATGCAGATCGGCCTGGTCGCCTTGCTGTTTGTGGTGACCTTGCTGGCACGGGCTGTCATGGTGTTTGCCGTGTTGCCCTTGCTGGGGCGCACCCGCTTTGGGACCCGAGTCAGTCGTCCCTATCGGGTGGTGATTCTGTGGGGTGGGCTGCGTGGTGCTGTCTCCTTGGCGTTGGCCTTGGCCGTCACCGAGCAACACGCTATCCCGCATGATGTGCGCCAGTTCATCGGCGTGGCCACGACGGGCTTTGTGTTGCTGACTTTGTTTGTGAACGGGATCAGTCTGCGGCCTTTGATTCGTCGTTTGGGTCTGAACCAACTGACTCCTCTGGAGCGCCATTTGCGCGATCAGGCGGTGAGTCTGGCCCTGGAAGAGCTGCGCGACAAGACCGAGGAACTGGGTCGGCAAGAGCAAATCAAGCCACAAGTTATTGAGCGCCTGTGTACCGTTTTTGAGGTCAGTCAGGCCGGTGTGGCGTCGGGTCAGATCCAAAGCCTGACCGAGGCGCAGAAAGTGAAAATGGGCATGGCGATTCTATCGGCCCGTGAAGTGGAGCTGTTTTACGAGCAGTTGAAATCGCAGATTGTGGACTGGAAAACAGCCGAGTCCTTGTTAAGCCGGGCCGAGCGCATGAACGATACGGTGCGTCAGGCGGGTTTGGCTGGTTTTGAGGCCGCCATTGCATCAGACCTGCGTTACTCCCGAGGGTTTCGTTATGCGTTGCGCTTGCATTATCTATTTGGCCGGCAAGGCTGGCTGGTCCGGGAACTGGACAAGCGTTTCTCGAACCTGATCGCCAAGCGGTCAGTGGCCCAGCGTTTGATACAGTTTGCCCAAACGGAGCTGGCTCCCTTATTGGGGCAGCAGGCCACCGGTACGATTGTGCAGGCCCATAAATTGCGTCTGTCGCAACTGGAAGATGCCTTGCATTCCTTGACGCTGCAATACCCTGTGTTTGCACAATGGTTGCAGGAATCCTATCTGGCACGAGTGGCGGCGGCACAAGAGCGAGCCCACTATCGCACCATGCTGTCGCACTCTCTGATTACCAGCGAGATGTACGCGGATCTGGTCAAACAGATCACGCAACGCTGGCGCTATCTGGAGGAGCGTCCCACTCTGGACATGACCATGAGTGCCATGGAGTTGATTGCCCAGGTGCCCATGTTCGATGGCATTTCCGAGCAGGCCAAAAAAGAACTGGCGCGACGTTTGCGCCCGCGTCTGGCTCTGCCGGACCAGAAGATTCATCTGCGCTACGGCGGCATGCGCGTCATGTTCTTTGTGGCTTCCGGAGCACTGGAGCTGACCTTGCCCGATGGCAGTCTGGTCGAATTGGGAACAGGGCAGACGATTGGCGAGGTGAATGTCGTCGAGCATAGCGACCATGCGGGCGAAGTCCGCTCTCTGGGCTATAGCCGCCTGCTGATGCTAACCGAGCGCGACTTCGACTCCTTGCGTGGCAAAGATCCTATCTTCAGTGAAAAGATCGAGGCAGTCGTGCGTCAACGCCAGCGAGCCTACCAAGTCTGGCAAGAGTTCGAGTCCGGCCAACGCCAGCACGAAGCACTGCCACCGCTATTCGGTTTGGCGCATGCTTTGAGTGAGGCGGAGAGTTTCGTGGGGCCTTTGCAGCCTAGTGGGGATATCCCTGTTGTAACCGAAGCGACGAAGTCCGGTAGCAATCCACGTGAATAAGATCTTGATGGTGGAGTGAGGCCAAGGATTGGCGATCAAAGTGGGGCTGGCTGGTGCTCGACCAACTTTGTCGTATCAGGCGTATTCCGTGGCTACTACGAGATAGGCAACAGTCACTTAGTCACCGTAGACTCGTGTTGACGTTGAATCGTCAGAGTAAAGAGCTTGTTACTTTGCGCACTTTCTTGGCTACGTGCCCGTGTTTACAGAGTGTGCATGATGCTTTCCATTGACTATGACTGCCAACACTCAACCCGTGAAGAAAGACAGTATTTTGATACTTGATATCGACGGTACGTTGACCGATTCGATTGCCATGCATCAGGAAGCCTTGCTCGGAGCCATGCAAACACTGATGTTGGAACATTTGAATACCGACTGGGGCAGCTATCCCCATCACACTGATACCGGGATTTTTGCCCATGCAATGAAAGAGCATGGGCGAACAGGGATCTCGCCAGATCAGATGGCGAGTTTTGAGAGGGATTTGGGTTCCAGGTTTTCGGTCCTGCTTGCTGAGCGCGGTTTGCGTGAAATTACTGGTGCCCGAACATTCGTAAAGGCTATGGAGACGACACGCTGGGGCGTAGTGTTCGCCACGGGAGGTATCCGGTCAGTGAGCCGACAAAAACTTCATGCTGTTGCGATTGATTTTGTGGAGGAAGCGTTGCTTACCTCGTCCGAGCATGCTGCACGTGATGATCTCGTCAAGGCTGCGCGAGTCCGTGCAATGCATCTCTATGATATGGACAAGCCTCGGGCCGTCGTGTCTGTAGGAGATGGTTTGTGGGACATGCGGGTCGCGAGTGCGCTTGGTTTGGGGTTCGTTGGTATTGGCAGTCCTGATTCAGCATCAGGTCGTGCCTTGCGTACTCAAGGAGCCACTGTCCTTGATGATCTGGGTGATGTCATACGATGTCTGGAGTCGTCGTAAGCATGACGGTCTCAGGGCGTTATCAATAGCGCGCAAGATATTGGCTTGGCGTGATGCCGGTGACCTTGCGAAACATCAGGGAAAAGGCGCTGGGTGTGTCGTATCCGACATCCCCTGCCACTTTGGTAATAGGCATTCCTGCGGTTAAAAGAGGAATCGCCGCCAGTAAACGCATTTGTTGACGCCAATCTCGGAAAGACAAGCCAAACTCTGCCTGGAAAAGTCTGGTAAGTGTCCGACTGGACGCTCCCACAATGTGTGCCCAATCTTGAAGGCTCCTGTCGTCAGCTGGAGTTTTATGCACGCTATCAAAGATTCGTTTGAGTCTCGGGTCTCGAGGACGTGACACTGATAATGGCCGACGTTCCTTCCAGTCTATTTCTAGCAAGATGAGCTGAATTATCCGCTCGTCGCGTCCTCCCAATTCGTACTCTAGCGGCATCTCAATTGCACGGCTGATTAGTTCTCGTAGTAGTGCAGAGACTCGAATGATTGTCGGCTGCTTCGGGGACCCTAAAGCACAACGTGTCGTGTCGATATAAAGGGTCTGGAGCGAGACATTCCCTCGCATGCGTGTTTCATGAGTCGTTTCAGCCGGAATCCAGAGCGCTTGCTGAGACGGAACAACCCAGAGTGTGTCGTGCGTCTGCACTTCCATGACACCAGCAGAGGCATACAGAAACTGTGCACGTGGATGACTATGTGCAGTGCTTATATATCCGTCAGGATATTCTTTGCCCATCGCACCAATAAAGCGGGGAATGTCTTGGTAGTCAGTGTGGTATGAGCTCTTTTGTCTCATAAACTCCCTCGATTCATGTAACCACACCGATTGTTTTGTTGGTACGCAGCTATCGGTATTTTGATGAGCGTGCGTGCTTCTTAAAGCATGGAATAGTGAGCAGCGAACCGCCTGAGTTGCTGAGTGTGCCTTAAAGGTACTCAGCAGGGAAGGTGGCCGCTATTTTCTCACTCTGTCGATAGAACTCAGATCAAGCGCACCCAGTGATCCACTAGCAGCGCCCCAAACAGAACCGCCAGATAAATAATGGAGAAGCGGAACAGCTTACGGGACAGTTCATCGCTGTAGTGGCGGTGTAGTTGATGGGCGTATTGAATGAAACGGGCGCCCAGCAAAAGGGCGGTAACCAGGTACAGAGGGCCGCTCATGCGGATGATAAAGGGCAGCAGGCTGGAGGCCATCAGGATGTAGCTGTAGAGCAGCACATGCAGCGTCGTAAATGTTTTGCCATGGGTGACGGGCAGCATGGGCAGGCCGGCGCGCTGGTAGTCGTGTTGACGGTAGAGCGCCAAGGCCCAGAAGTGCGGGGGCGTCCAGATAAAGATAATCAGCACCAGCAGCCAGGCTTCTGCCGGTACAGCGTTGGCGATGGCGGCCCAGCCCAAAGCAGGCGGCATGGCACCGGACAAACCACCGATCACGATGTTTTGTGGGGTCAGGGGTTTGAGGATCACGGTATAGATCACCGCGTAACCAATGAAGGTGGCCAGGGTCAGCCACATGGTCAGCGGATTGACCCAGTAGTACAGCACCAGCATGCCTATGCCGCCCAGCAAACCGGACATGGCCAGCACTTGGGGTGGGGTAATGGTGCCGCGTGCCGTACCGCGTCGGGCGGTGCGCAGCATGCGGGCATCAATCTGGCTTTCGATCAGGCAATTGATGGCAAAGGCGGCAGCCGCCAGCATCCATATGCCTAGCGTGCCTGCGACCACCGTACCCGGATCGGGCAGGCCGGGAGCAGCCAGAAACATGCCGATTACGGCACAGAAAACAGCCAGTTGGGTGACTCGTGGTTTAGTCAGTACCAGATACTGGCGCAGGAGCGAGGCGGGAGCCAGGGTAGCGGTGTTTGTCATACTGTATTCCTTGGGGGACAGTCGACTTGCGGGAAAGCCGTACCAACAGGGTGACGCAGCATAAAACGAGACCGGCAGCTCCCCCATTATGCAGGACGGCAATCAAAAGAGGCCACTGGAAAAAGATCGTGGTTAACCCCGTGATGAGCTGGGCCAACAGCAACAAAAGGACTAATGTTGCCGGGCGACGCAGTACGGGATCGGCGCGCAGTTTCCACGCGACTGAACCCAAAATCAGAAACACCAGAAAGGCCATATTTCTATGAACCCAGTGAATGGCGGTCAGTGCAGCCTGGGAAATCATCTCGCCAGAAGGCAGCTCGCCCAGCGCGCGAAACAGCGAAAACCCGCCATGCAAATCCATCTCGGGTATCCATTGGCCGTGGCATTGCGGAAAGTCCATGCAGGCCAGCGCCGCATAGTTGGTGCTGACCCATCCACCCAGGCCGATCTGAATCGTTAGCAGAATAAAGGCGCCAATCAGCCAAGGTCGCCAGCGGCGGGTGACAGGAGAGACCGGCGGGCCAGGGTTCTCGCGTACGGCCAGCCAGGTCATCAAGGCCAGTACGCTCATGCCGCCCAGCAAGTGGGTGGTGACGATAATAGGCATCAATTTGTGGGTAACGGTCCAGGCACCAAAGGCTCCTTGCACGCAGACGGCCAGCAAGGTGAACAGGGCCAGCCGAGCCGAATGGCCCAAGGTGTGACGATGCCGCCAGGCCATCCAGACGATGGCAATAATCAACATGCCCAAGGCCGCGCCCACATAGCGGTGAATCATTTCAATCCAGGCCTTGCCCCAACTGACTGGGCCATAAGGCATGGCTTGATAGGCTTGCTCGATATGTGCGCTCGCGCCTAGCGGCGAGAGTTTGCCATAGCAACCGGGCCAGTCTGGGCAGCCCAGGCCCGAATCTGTCAGACGGACAAAAGCGCCGAACATGATCAGGTCCAAGGTCAGGAACCAGGTCAGGTAGACCAGTTTGCGGTAGCGTTGGCGGATATCGGCCATAAACTTATCCGATGCGTGAGTTGTTCAGCAGTTTGCGTATGTCGGTGCGAACTTTGATAGGGTCGGCATCACCGGGGAAAACCATCATTAAATTGCCATTGGGGTCGATGATCCACATGCCATTTTTGACAGCTTGTTCGGCAGCACTGCTGTCGGTTCCAGGGGCTAGAAACTCGGCCAACTGGCCCGGATCGGCGCGCAGCATATGAGTGCCTAGATAGGCTTCCAGAATTTGTTCCGAAGGCTGGCCTTGGTCCGTCACAAACCAGACGCGGGCGAGTCGGTCTACATTCTTACCCTGGCTGGCATGGGAGTTGCGCAGGATAAACAGCTTGCGTACGCAGCTTTCGGGGCAGGCGCTCTCGTCGGCACTGACCAGTACCCAGCGGCCCCGCAGGGACTGCAGATCAAAGGCCTCGCCTTGCAGGGTTTGCAAGGGTAGGGTGGCAGGTGTCGGTACGCTGCGTTGAGGCTGAATCAACTGGCCGTAGGCATTGCTCTCGTCTGGCCGCAGTCCCAGTGATGGCATGTAGTAGGCAGCCAGTGCAAACAGCACGGGTGCCAGACTGATCGCCAGCAGCAGATACAGCGGAGTCATGGAACGCGGGCGGGCAGGGGTTTGAGTCGTGTCCACGTCAGGTTTTCCTTGTAGGGGCAAAGTTGGGTCTGGAGCGTCGTAGCCATTTCCACGCTACACCGATCCAGGCACACAGGGCAATCAGGGCAAAACCGAACCATTGCAGGGCATAGCCCCGGTTCTTTTCAAAGTCGATATTCGGGTCGGGCCAGTTGGTTTGCAACTGCGAGGCGGGGGCGGTCTGGGCCAGCACACGGGGCAGTACAGGCAGATCAATGCGGCTGCGCAGATCTTCCAGGGCCAGGTTCTGCACCACAGGGGGCGTACCAGAAGGGCTGGGCAAGTGCTCGGGCAAGGGACTGCTGCCTAGTTCAAACAGACGCGGCACGCGTTCCAGCAATTCACCGGAGATGGTCTCGGAGCCGGACGGTGCGTCCGGTACGCTAGGCGCCTGTCCCGGTACGCGAGCCAGCCAACCTCGGAGTACGAGCAGGCTGGAGCCTGCCAGATCACCTTCGTCTAGCACAAAAGGAGTCGCAATCCAGTAGCCCGGCTTACCTTTGAAATTGCGATTATCCAGGAGTACAGTTAACTCACTGCGCCAGGAGCCGTGCACGGCGACAGACTGCCACAAGGCACCTTTATCCAGGCTGGCCTGGGAATCAATATGAAGGGGAGCTTGTTGGCGGCCTTGTTCAATTTGTTGTGCCAGGCTTTGACGTTCCTGTGCGCGGCTCAGTTGCCAACGCCCCAGGCTAATGAACAGCAGCATCAGCAAACCCAGACAAACCAGGGCAAGCAGGGGTCGAGTCGAAGAAGAACGAGAATTGTTGCTGGACATCCATTCAACCTGAAGCGGGGGAGACGTAATGCGTGTGCTAGTTCTGATCGTGTTTCTGGGGATTATTGTGTCGCTGGGTTCGGCCCTGGTGTATTTGATGCGGGACCGGGGTAACTCCAATCGCATGGCCTATGCCTTGACCTGGCGAGTGGGCTTGTCCGTGGCCCTGTTCCTGTTTGTGTTGCTGGCCCATTATCTGGGTTGGATTGAAAGCACCGGCGTGCCCTTGGCCTGAGGTAAAAACCCAGGCCCGAAGAAATGGGCCTGGGGCATGAATCACTAGAACCAGTAGACGTACAGATACAAGCCCAACCACACCACATCTACAAAGTGCCAATACCAGGCGGCACCTTCAAAACCAAAGTGGTGCTCGGCGGTAAAGTGACCGCGCATCAACCGTATCAGCATCACCGTTAGCATGGTGGCACCGATAATCACGTGAAAGCCGTGAAAACCCGTCAGCATATAGAACAAGGCCCCATAGGCGCCGGAGGTGAACTTCAGGTTCAGTTCGGCGTAGGCGTGCAGGTACTCGTAGGCCTGGCAGGCCACAAAGGCAAAGCCCAGTGCGACCGTCATGAACAGCCAGAAGATTGCGCTGCTACGCTTGCTGGCGCGCAGTGCATGGTGAGCGATGGTCAGGGTAACGCCCGAGGTCAGCAGCAAAGCCGTGTTGATCGTTGGCAGCCATAGCGGGCCAACTGTCTGGAACGGAGCGATCGTGCCCGCTGGCCCCTGATTGGGCCATGTCCCGGTAAAGTCCGGCCAGAGCAGGGCGCGGTGATCCAGATCGCTTAACAGCGGTGTGGAAATTTCGCGGGTATACCAGAGCGCCCCGAAAAAGGCGGCAAAAAACATGACTTCGGAAAAGATGAACCAGGACATGCTCCAGCGATAGGAGATGTCTACGCGTGTGCTGTTCAGGCCCGTTTCGGATTCACGCACGGCGTCGCTGAACCAGAAGAACAGGACCAGCAGGAAGCTGAGAATCCCGACCAGGAACACCCAGAAACCGCCCGGCCAGTTATTGATCCAGGTTGCCGCACCCAGCAGCGTCAGACATAGGGAAAGGCTGGCGCGTACCGGGTGTCCCGACAAGCCGGGGACGTAGTAATACGGCGCCTTGGATGGGTGAGCCGTAGTCTCGACATGCATAGTGTTCTCCTTCGGGTCATGTGCCCTGGGGCACAGTATCCGGCCAGGGTTCAGCCGGCCTGACCAATGAACCAGCGGGCCACCATAATCAGGCCCACAACGAAAACAACCGTGGCGATCAAGGCGGCAATAATCAGATAGACCGGATTGATCTTGGCAATGTCCTGTTCATGGTCGCTGCCACGACGGACTCCAAAAAAACCCCAGGCAATGGCTTTCAATGTCTGGAAAAAACTGAGCTTGCGCCGTGTGAGGTCCCGAAAATCGTCATCCATATCACTGTCCTAGAAATTGACTGCCTTTTAGAAAGGTCCAGGCCATGATGGCAATGACGAACACGGCCAGGAGCAATCCCAGACGGCGGTTGCGACGGCGTTGTTCGGGGGTCATGGGCGTTCCTCCAGTGTTACTTGACGACAGGGGGGACTTCAAAGGTGTGATGCGGGGCGGGCGAGGGCACCGTCCATTCCAGACCTTCTGCGCCTTCCCAGGGCTTGGCACTGGCCACTTCCCCTTTACCGCGAGCGGCCTGGATCACGATGTAGATCAATAGCAGTTGCGATAGGCCAAACCAGAAGGCGCCAATGGTGGCAATCTGGTGGAAATCCGTGAACTGACCGGCGTAGTCCACATAGCGGCGTGGCATGCCTGCCAGACCCAGAAAGTGCATGGGGAAGAAGGTCACGTTGAACGAGATCATGGTGGACCAGAAGTGGATCTTGCCCAGACGTTCGTTGTACATGCGGCCTGTCCACTTGGGCAGCCAGTAGTAGGCACCGCCAAACAGGGCAAAGAGCGATCCGGCTACCAGCACATAGTGGAAATGAGCCACCACGTAATAGGTGTCGTGAACCGCAATATCAATGGGGGCTACGGCCAGGATCAGGCCGGTAAAGCCGCCAATCGTGAACACGAAGATAAAGCCGATGGAAAACAGCATGGGCGTTTCAAAAGACAGCGAACCGCGCCACATGGTGGCCACCCAGTTAAAGATTTTCACCCCGGTCGGAATGGAAATCAGCATGGTGGCGTACATGAAATACAACTGCCCGGTTACTGGCATGCCGGTGGTGAACATGTGGTGCGCCCACACCAGGAAGGACAGAATTGCAATGGCGGCGGTTGCATACACCATGGAGGCATAGCCAAACAGGGCCTTGCGCGAGAAGGCCGGCACGATGGCCGACACAATCCCGAAGGCCGGCAAGATCATGATGTAGACCTCGGGGTGACCAAAGAACCAGAAAATGTGCTGGTACAGAACCGGATCGCCACCACCGGCTGCGTTAAAGAAGTGGGTGCCAAAGTGGCGGTCGGTCAGCAGCATGGTCACGGCAGCGGCCAGCACAGGCATGACCGCAATCAACAGGTACGCGGTAATCAGCCAGGTCCAGCAAAACAGCGGCATTTTCATCAGCGTCATGCCAGGGGCGCGCATGTTCAATACCGTCACCACAATATTGATGGCTCCCATGATGGAGGACGCGCCCAGAATGTGAACCGCAAAAATCGTGAAGTCCATGCCGGGGCCCATCTGCAAGGACAGCGGTGCATACATGGTCCAGCCACCGGCAGGTGCGCCGCCCGGCACAAAGAAAGATGCGGTAAACAGAATCGCGCCTACGGGCAGCAGCCAGAAGCTGAAGTTGTTCATGCGGGCAAAGGCCATGTCCGAGGCACCGATTTGCAACGGAATCATCCAGTTGGCAAAGCCCACAAAGGCCGGCATGATCGCGCCGAAAATCATGATCAGGCCATGCATGGTGGTGAACTGGTTAAACAGCTCGGGCCGGAAAAATTGCAAGCCCGGCTGGAACAGTTCAGTACGCAGCAGCAAGGCCAGCACGCCGCCCTCCAGCAACATCACAAAGGAGAAGATCAGGTACATGGTCCCGATGTCTTTGTGATTGGTGGCGAACAGCCAGCGACGCCAGCCGCTAGGGGTGGCATGGGCATGATGGTGATCATCATGTCCGCTCGGGTTCGCTACATGGTCGACGGTGACGCTACTCATGCTTGACTCCTTGCTGCACTCCCCCTGGCCGTAGTCAGGGATGGATTGATAGTGTGATAGGCGGTGCGCGCAGAATTAGCGCTGTTGCTGGACATCGGCGGGCATCACGACAGGATCAGGCCCTTTGCCCGCGTTGCCCCAGGCATTGCGTGTGTAGGTAATGACCGCTGCAATCTGAACGTCGTTAAGTTGATTGCGGAAGGCGGCCATCGCGGTGCCAGGGTGACCGTTTAACACCGTGTCAATCTGGCCTTTTTTGGGGGCAAGGACAAACTTCGTATCGCCATCCAGAGCGGGGAAGGTGCCGGGCATGCCTTTACCGTTGGCCTGGTGGCAAGCCACGCAGTTTTGCGCAAAGATCTGTTGGCCGCGCTCGATCAACTCGTCTTTTGTCCACTCTTTATTGGGATCGTCGGCCTGGGCAGTCATCAAGTCGTTCTGCTCTTTGGCCCACGTGTCGTAGTCGTCTTGCTCCATCACTTGCACCACAATGGGCATGTAGGCATGGTCCTTGCCGCACAGCTCGGCACATTGGCCACGGTAGGTGCCGACCTTATCCGCACGGAACCAGGTATCGCGCAAAAAACCAGGGATGGCATCTTGCTTGACGCCAAACTCGGGCACCATCCAGGAGTGGATGACATCCTCGGCTGTGAGCATGACGCGCACTTTCTTGTTGACCGGCACGACCAGTGGCTTGTCCACTTCCATCAGATAGTTGGGGCCAATGGGTTCGCGACCTTCAATCTGGGCGCGGGGGGTGGACAGGTTGGACAGGTATTTCACGCCCGTGGCTGGGCCGTCCAGATACTCGTAGCCCCATTTCCACTGATAACCCGTGACCTTGACGGTCAGATCGGCGCTGCTGGTGTCCTTCATGGCCACTACCGTTTTGGTGGCAGGCAGCGCCATGCCGATCACGATCAGAAAAGGGATGATGGTCCAGGCTACTTCCACCCCCAGGTGCTCGTGAAAGCGCGCGGCAATCGCACCCTTGGACTTGCGATGCCGGATGATGGAATAGAACATCACACCGAACACGCCAATAAAGATGATGGTACAGATGATCAGCATCATCCAATGCAGCCAGGCAATGTCCTGGGCGATGGGGGTAACCCCGTTATGCAAATTGAGCTGATTGACACGGGGGCCACCTTCCATATTGGTGACCTGAGCCAAGCTAGGCCCTGCCGTCGAACAGGCGGTCAGAGCAAATAAACTTCTCCACATCTTCATTGTTGTCCCTCTTTTGGTGTTGCCATGCCAAACCGGGGTTCGGCTGCGTCAACGCTCCGAAAAATCCAACGCTGGAAGAAACTGCTGTGTTGCAGTGGCGGGCTTGTGGCAGCTAAGTGCTGGTCCGCTCGAAGTTTTTAATTGCTTATTTGTTCACGGAAATTATATAGAACTTGCTTTAGCCTTCAAGGGCAGGGTATGTCCCTAGACGACAAGGTTGGACTAAACGCTACAAAAGCCGTAACGGAGCAAGGCTTGAATTACAATCGCCGACTATGACTTTGTTCCAGAACCGATCACTTACTCAGGCCTTGCGTCAGCGCATGGCCAGCCTGACCAGTCAGCTGCAACAATTGCCCCCGCCGGGCAGCCGTCCTGTCACTGTTGATGGGCGCGTGGCCGGATGGATCACCCCCAAGGCCGCTCGTTGTATTGAGCCCTTGCCCGGGGTCTCGATTGAAGAAGATGTCTTGCGTCTGAGCGATTGCCCCAGCCAGGAACTGAGCTTGGCTCAGGTCCTGGATCAGGTCGCCTTGCGTTTGCAGGAAGGCGGTTGCATCCGGGCCTGGCGTGACGAGTTGTTGGACGTGGTCGGAGAGGGGCAATGTTTGTCCCGCATTGAACGTGGTGCAGTGCGGCCCTTGGGTTTTCTGACGCAAGCGGTGCATTTGAATGGTTGGTCCACAGACGGCCGAATCTGGGCTGCGCGTCGTTCGCCTACCAAATCGACAGACCCGAATATGTGGGACACGCTGGTCGGGGGATTGGCGGTCAGCGGTGAATCGTTGCAGACCTCCCTCATACGCGAAAGTTATGAAGAAGCAGGTTTGGCCGAGTCCGTGCTGGTCAATTGCACCCCTTTGCGCGTGTCCTTGCGCATGCATCGTCGCCTGCCGGAAGGCTATCAGGTGGAGAACGCCCTGGTTAGCGATTGCGTGCTGGCTGACGATGTGCGGCCCCGCAATATGGACGGCGAGGTTAGTGAGTTTCGCTTATTGACGCTGGATGAAGCCTGGCAAATGATAGAAGCAGATTTGTTCACCTTGGAAGCGCAAGTGGTGCTGATCGACAGCATCAAGCAGCATCTGGACAAGCTGGCCTGAACCTGGGCATTACCGGGCAGGCACCAACCTGATGGGAGCGACGCATGAACCCGAATCCTTTTGGTATACCTGATTTCAATGCCCTGGGTAGCGGCAACAATCCATTGCTGCGCAGCATGGATATGATGGCGCAGGCCTGGAAAAACATGGCCAGCGGGGGAGCGGGCGATGTCAGCTCGGGCATGATGCCCAGCTTGTCCCCTGATGATCTGGATCGCCGTATCCGTGACTTGCGTGCAGTGGAGAGCTGGTTGCAGTTGAACCTGTCCATGCTGAGCACCACCATCCAGGGGCTGGAGATTCAGCGCTCCACCCTGGCGGCGATCAAGACCATGGCGCAGCAAGGCACCCAGGCTGCCGGTGGGAAAAATCCTTTTGAAGCCTTTATGGCTTTCAATCCCATGGCGGCCGGTGCTGCAGCGGCCGAGAGTGCCGCTGGTGTCTCGAGCACCCAGCCTGGAGTCAGTCAGCCTGAAACCGCAGCGCAAACGGCCTTCCAGCAAGCATCGGCACAGCCACAACAAGCGTCGCCACAGCCCGACGCGGCTGCCAATCAGGACAGCTCCAAAGATAAACAGCCCGGCGCTCAGCAGGACGCAGGTGCAGGTAATCCCGCTGCGCAAGCGTGGTGGAACATGCTGCAACAGCAATTCGATGCCATGGCGACCGCTACAGCCGCATCGATGCAGCAGGTGGAAAACTATCGCCAGCAGGCGACCAAGGCCAAAGCGGCCGGGTCGGCCAAGCCCCCTAAACCGGCCGCCGCCGATGCCCAGACTTCTGCCAAGACCAGTGCTCCGGCAACAGCCAAACCGGTAAAAACGGCCGCAAAAGCAGCGACTAAAACGGCGGCCAAGGCGGCCACCAAAACGGCGGCTAAAAAAACCGCCACGCGCAGCACCAAAAGTAGTACCAAAAAAACGGATCGACCAACCTAGTAGGTAAATTTTTATGCTTAATATCGTGATTCTGGCAGCAGGCATGGGCAAGCGTATGCAGTCTGACCTGCCCAAAGTACTGCACCCTATCGCCGGCAAATCCATGCTGGCCCACGTGCTCGACAGCGCACGTGAATTGGAGCCGGAAAAAGTTGTGGTCGTGGTGGGGCATGGCGCCGAGCGCGTTCAGCAAACCTTCGCTCAGGCCGAGCTGGCCTTTGCCTTGCAGCAACCTCAACATGGCACGGGCCACGCTGTACAACAGGCTGTGCCTGAACTGGTCGGTGGCGACCAGCAAGATGACGCCACGCTGGTTCTGTATGGCGACGTCCCTCTGGTCCAGGCTGACACCTTGCGACGCTTGTTGGCCGCGCGTGGCCAAGGCGTGGCTGTATTGACTGAAACGCTGGCAGACTCCACCGGCTATGGCCGCATCATTCGCGGTGCTGACGGTTCCGTGCAACGCATTGTTGAGCACAAAGATGCCAACGACGCCGAGCGTGCCGTGAAAGAGGTCAATACCGGCATTTTGGTGGCGCCCACGGCCCGCCTGAAAGACTGGTTGACCCGTATTACCAATGACAATGCACAAGGCGAGTATTACCTGACCGACATCATCGCCTTGGCGGTTGCCGATGGCGTGTCGGTGCAAGCTGCTCAACCCGCTGCTGGCTGGGAAACCCTGGGTGTGAATAGCCGCATTCAACAGGCTGAGCTGGAGCGTTTGTGGCAAGCCGAGCAGGCCCGTCGCTTGCTGGAAAAAGGCGTGACACTGGCTGACCCAGCCCGCTTTGATCTGCGCGGCACACTGGAATGTGGCCGCGATGTGTTTATTGATGTGGGCTGCGTGTTTGAAGGCAAGGTCGTGCTGCAAGACGGCGTGCGTGTTGGCCCGCATAGCGTGCTGCGTGACGTGACCATCGGTGCTGGTACACAGATCGAAGCCTTCAGCCATCTGCAACAAGCCCAGGTTGGCGAACAAGCCCGTATCGGCCCTTACGCCCGCCTGCGTCCAGGTGCTGTGCTGGCCAATCACACCCACGTAGGCAACTTCGTGGAAATCAAGAACACCCAACTGGGCGAAGGCTCCAAAGCCAATCATCTGGCCTATATCGGTGATGCCGATGTGGGGCAGCGTGTGAACATTGGCGCGGGCACCATCACCTGCAATTACGACGGCGTGAACAAGTTCCGCACCGTGATTGGTGACGATGCGTTCATCGGCTCCGATACGCAGTTGGTAGCCCCGGTGACCGTAGGCCGTGGCGCAACGATTGGTGCGGGTACGACCCTGGTGCGCAATGCACCGGATGATCAGTTGACCCTGTCGCGTTCGGAACAGCGCAGCGTGTCCGGCTGGAAGCGCCCGGTTCGTAAATCTTGATGTGTGTTAGCCCCTCTTTGGTATGGCTCCCTTTGCGTTGCAAGGGGAGTCGTGCTGCCTGCTTTGGTGGCGTAGCAAGCCCGGATGGGCGGATTTTGGGTGGTCGCCATGCGCATTCTGCAGCTTAATTTCGAGCGCGGCTGGCGCGGTGGTGAGCGGCAGACCTTGTTGAGTCTGCTGCATATGCAGCAGGCTGGCCATCAGGTCAGCTTGCTGGCTAGAGGCGATGAGGAATTGGCCAAGCGTGCTAAAGAGCAGGGCTTGAGCGTGGTGGAGTGTGCCTCTGTGGGTGCCGCACTGCGCTACTTGCTGGTACATGGCCGTGGCTTTGATATCGTCCACTCTCAAACCGCGTCCTGCATGAGCTGGTTGGCCCTGCTGCATTTCTGGCTGCCCAAGCGGGTCGTCTTTACACGTCGCACGGCTTTTCCGGTTGATCGTAAACGTATCGAGCAGCGTAGTGGGCGGCACGCAAGCATCCCCTTAAGTTTCAAAGAGCGCCGCACGCGCTGGAAATGGCGCAAGGCGGATCGCCTGGTGGCCATCAGTCAGGCAGCGGCAGCCGAGCCGCGTCGCCTGGGTTTTTCTGTAGACGTGATTCCCAGCGCCATTGACTATGTGGAGCAGGATGAAGCCTATGTGAACCACTTGCGGCAGCGTTGGAATCCGCAAGGCTTGCACGTTCTGGGGACGATGGCAGCATTGACGGCAGAGAAAGATCCCTTGACCCTGATTCGTGCCGTTCATGCCCTGTATCAGCGTCGTCAGGACTTTGTGTTTTTGCATTTTGGTGCGCCTGGTTCCGAGTCCTTAGCGGCACAGGAACTGATTGTGCAATTGGGCCTGGAGTCCTGCTACAAGCTGGCGGGTTTTGAAGCTCGCCCTGAACAAGCGTATCGCCTGATGGATGGCTTTGTCTTGAGTTCTCGGCATGAGGCTCTGGGTTCCAGTGTCCTGGATGCGTTCGTGTACGACGTTCCCGTGACGGCGACGATGGCGGGGGGCTTGAGCGAGCTGTTGGACAATGGGCGCGGTACCTTATGCGCGGTAGGGGATGCGCAAGCCATCGCCCAGGCTTTGGATGACACTTTGAGCAATCCGACGGCCGCGCGGCAACAGGCCGCACTGGCACATCGCTGGGTGCAACAGGAACATGATCCTGCCGTCATGGTGCAGCGGTACTTGCGGCTGTATCAGCAACTGGTACAGCAGCGCGTACGAACCTGAACGCGGCTGTTTTAATCTGCTTCTGCGCGTTCTACTCTTTGCTCTTGTGCTGACCTTCACATGTGTTTTAATTCCTGCCACAGCCACAGCCACAGCCACAGCCACAGCCACAGCCACAGCCACAGCCACAGCCACAGCCACAGCCACAGCCACAGCCATGTTCTTTGCCGATAGCGTTTCGGCGTAAAAACTTGGCCTGGTTTAGATCTTCGCCGCAGGTAAAGGGACTCGTGTCTCGAACTTGGCCTGATGAATCGAGAAGAAGCTGCGAATATTGCGGATATTTGCCTGGTTGGTGAACAGGGCATGAGCCAGCTTGTGATATGCCGTCATATCGCTGACCTGCAGGATCACAATGAAATCCACGCCAGTAGACACCCGATAGCATTGCGTCACCGCAGTTTCCGGTGCCATCAGGCGCTCGAATTGCTGCAGATATTCTTCACCCTGACGGTCCAGCGTAATCTCTACAATCGCCGTCAAACTGGGGCCCAGTTGTTCCGGATCCAGCAAGGCGACCTGCCTGCGAATCACCCCTTGTTCACTTAAACGACGTACTCGCCGCAAGCAAGTTGGGGCAGAGGCATGCACGCGCAAAGCCAGCGCCTGATTGCTGATGGAAGCATCATTTTGCAGCTGCTCCAGAATGCGTAAGTCCAGCTCGTCCAGTTCAATCATGACAATGTTTATCTATCTATGATGAAATAAAATTCCGTTAAATAAAACGAAATTTGTTTTTCTTTCATATTGATTATTAAATGAAATTTTAATTCATTTTAGAAAAAAAATAGACATAAAATTTTTTGTGTTTCAGATCAGAATAGGCGGATTGAATTGATTAGCTGGCCCACCAAAAGGGGCCATGAACAGGAGTTGGCTATGTGTGGAATTGTTGGCGCGGTGGCGCAACGCGATATTGTTCCCGTGCTGCTGGAGGGGCTGCAGCGCCTGGAGTACCGGGGCTACGATTCTTGCGGGGTTGCTGTTCATGCGCAGGGTCAGTTGTTGCGGGCACGCAGTACACAGCGTGTGGCCGAGCTGCAAGAGCAGGTCAAGGCGGATCAACTGCAAGGCTTTACCGGCATTGCTCACACACGCTGGGCAACCCATGGCGCACCGGCGACTCATAACGCCCACCCGCATTTCTCCGGCAAGGGCAAAGCGCGTATTGCGCTGGTGCATAACGGCATTATCGAAAACCATGACGAACTGCGCACCGAGCTGCAAAACATAGGCTACGTGTTCGAGAGCCAAACCGATACTGAAGTGATCGCTCACCTGATCGACCACCTGTACAACGGTGACCTGTTCGAGGCCGTGCAGCAGGTTATTCGCCGTTTGACCGGTGCCTATGCCATTGCCGTGTTCTGCCAGGATGAGCCGCATCGTGTGGTTGGTGCTCGCCATGGTTCGCCCCTGGTCGTCGGCGTGGGCCAGAACGAAAACTTCCTGGCATCGGATGCCCTGGCATTGGCCGGAACCACCGATCAAATCATCTACCTGGAAGACGGTGATGTGATCGATCTGCAGATCAATAAAGTGTGGATCATGGACAAGGACGGCCGCACCGTTGATCGTCCCGTACATACCGTGCATTTGCACACCGCTGCGGCTGAATTGGGCCCATACCGCCACTTTATGCAAAAGGAAATCTTCGAGCAGCCCCGTGCGGTGGGCGATACCTTGCAAGACATTGAAAGCGTTACGCCCGAGCTGTTTGGCGACCAGGCCTACAAGGTTTTTCAGGATATCGACAATGTGCTGATTCTGGCTTGTGGCACCAGCTATTACGCCGGTTTGACCGCCCGTTACTGGATCGAGTCCCTGGCCAAAATCCCCGTTAACGTGGAAATCGCCAGCGAATACCGCTACCGCGACAGCGTGCCCAACCCCCGCACTTTGGTGGTGACGATTTCCCAGTCCGGCGAAACCGCCGATACTCTGGCCGCCTTGAAACATGCCCGCAGCCTAGGCATGGAACAGACTCTGACCATCTGCAACGTGGCCACCAGCGCCATGGTGCGCGAGTGCAAACTGTCCTACATCACCCGTGCTGGTGTAGAAATTGGCGTGGCTTCGACCAAAGCCTTCACCACCCAGTTGACCGCCTTGTTCCTGCTGACCATCGCACTGGCTCAAGTCAAAGGACATCTGAATCAGGAGCAGGAAGGCGATTACCTGAAAGCCCTGCGCCATTTGCCTACCGCTATCGCAGCCGTGTTGGCCCTGGAGCCGCAAATCATGGCCTGGGCTGATCGTTTTGCCAGCAAGGAAAACGCCTTGTTCCTGGGCCGTGGCATGCATTACCCCATCGCCATGGAAGGCGCGCTGAAGCTGAAAGAAATCAGCTACATCCACGCCGAAGGCTACCCCGCCGGTGAACTGAAACACGGCCCTCTGGCCCTGGTCACCGAAGCCATGCCTGTAGTCACCATCGCCCCACGCGATGAGCTGCTGGAAAAGCTGAAATCCAATATCGAAGAAGTCCACGCACGCGGTGGCGAACTGTACGTGTTTGCTGATGCCGATACCCGTATCGGCAGCAGCGAGCGTGTGCACGTGATCCGCATGCCAGAGCACTACGGCAAGTTGTCCCCCATCTTGCACACCGTGACACTGCAATTGCTGGCGTATCACACCGCTTGCTCGCGCGGTACAGACGTGGATAAACCACGGAATTTGGCCAAGAGTGTGACGGTGGAGTGAGCGAGATTTAAGCGGCAAAGACCGGAAGTAAAATCTGTCCGGTCTGTTGTCAATTGACACTGTCCGAGTTTCATCAAAACCCACCGAATTGACATTGATTTCGGTGGGTTTTGATTTTTAAGCGGTTGGAGCCCGTAATTTGGTGGGCCATGAAGTATTCAGAAAAAGTTAACCGTTACAAAATTCTATTCATAAATAAGAAGAAAATCGGAGTTTTATTGATAGCGATATACCCGATAGTGAGGTTTGTGCCCAGTAGAGGGAGCTTTGTATTTGAAGATCTGAAGAAGCGAGCGGAGTCCCTCAAAATAGCCCCATTTGTCGCCCCAAACACACACCGCTAGCGAACTGTACAGACAGCACCATATAATAATTGATAACGATTCTCATTATCTGTCAGTGCGGAGTACCCTCGTGCCTTCTTCTGTTCTTCCCGTGTCAGGTGTGTCTTCGGCCGAGTCGGTCGAGTCACTTTACTGCGACCACCACAGTTGGTTGCAGCGCTGGCTGCATCATCGATTGGGTGGGGCAGACCAGGCGGCTGACTTGGCGCAGGATACGTTTGTACGCTTGCTAAGCAGCCGTTCCCGCTGGCAATTTGCCAGTCCCGGCGAAGCCCGTGCCTATTTACGCAAGACCGCACAGAACTTGTGCATCAACCTATGGCGACGTCAGGAAATTGAACAGGCCTGGTTGGATATTCTGGCCGCGACGCCCGAGAATGTTTACCCCTCGGCAGAACGTCAGGCCATGATTTTGCAGGCGCTGGAAGAGATCAGCGCCATGCTCAGCAGCCTGTCTCCCAAAGCGGCCAAGGCGTTTACCCTGGCCGTCATTTGCGAGATGACAGACGATGAGGTCGGCGCAGAAATGGGTATTTCCGGTCGCATGGTGCGCAAGTATGTGGCGCAAGCCATGTTGGGCTGCATCAGCTTGCAGGCTTGCCAGACCGTCGCAGAATTGCGTCAGGAACCTCAGTACTAAGTTTCATGAAGCACGGTTCCAGTTTTTCTTCCTCGTCCACTCCTCCCCACGCCGTTTTGATGCAAGCCGCCGAATGGTATGCCTGTCTGCGCGATGGCAAGGCCAGTGCCGAGCAACGTTCTGCCTGGCAGAGCTGGCTTAAGCAGGACGAGATGCACAGTACCGCCTGGCGTTATGTGGAGGAAGTCAGTCGCAGTTTTGAGCCTGTACGTAGCGTGCCGGATTCGCGCTGTGTGGTGGAGAAATTGCACACGGCCAACGAGCGTTTGCATCAACGTCGTCGCGTTCTGGCCGGTGTGGTTGCGCTGGCAGGAACGGGAGTTGCTAGCTGGTTGAGCTGGCGTCAGTCCTGGCTGCCATCCAGTGTTCTGGCCTTGGCGGCTGACCACTCTACACAAACCGGCGAGCAGAACCAGATTGTGCTGGCAGACGGCTCTCGGCTTTGGTTGAACACCTCCTCGGCAATTGATGTGAAGTTCACCGCGCAGGCTCGCCATATTGTGTTGATGTCGGGCGAGATCTTTATCCAGACGGCCAAGGACGACATGGACAGGCCGTTCACCGTTCAAACCCCGCAGGGCTATATGCGCGCTTTGGGTACGCAATTCAATGTGCGTATGGACCAGGACTGTACGCAGTTGGCGGTCTATGAAGGGGCCGTGCAGGTGTCTACGGCAAAAGGTCAAAACACCGCCACGGTACAGGCGGGCAAGCAGGTGCACTTTAGTGCGCAGCGCATCCGGCACAGCATGGACGCCGAGCAGGCACGTGAGGCCTGGACCAAAGGCGTTCTGGTGGCTGACAACATCGCCTTGCGTAGCGTGATCAAGGAATTAGGTCGTTACCGCAAAGGCTATCTGGGTGTGGATGATGCCGTGGCTGACCTGAAGGTCTATGGCAGTTTCCCCATTCATGATACGGACCGTGTGCTGAAAATGCTGGCTTCGGCATTGCCGATTCGTATCGACCAGCCCATGCCCTGGTGGACCAGTGTGCAAGCTCTGGATTGATTGCTCAGGGCATTGCAGCAGCAATCATCATAAAAATTACAAAAATAAAAACCAATTAAATTCAAAGGCTTGCCCGGTTCTAGGTAAAAAACCCTCAAAAACATGCAAAAGTAGGTTCCGGGTTATGGAGACTGAGTGGTTTTAGACAGTAAGAGGACCTGATTGGCGTGAGGCCAATGAAGCAGGAGGCGGGCCGCAGTGCCCGCTCAGTACTGAACATCAACGCAAAAACATCGTTCAGGTTCATCGTTTTTATTGTGACTGACCCGTGTTTTTGAAGGATGTCTCCTTATGCATCGTCGCCCCGATCCCCTTTCCCTGTCCAAGGATGCAGGATCGCATTGCGCCTCTTTGCGTCCACTGGCCCTGGCCCTGTCTGTGTTGATGGCCGGCAGCGCCTTTGTTGTGAGTATCCAGCCTGTCCAGGCGGCTACGCAAAACAGCCCGACGGCCGACAAGATCCAGCGTTATGACATTCCAGCCGGCCCCTTGAGCCGTGTGCTGATGCGTTTCTCGCAAGAGAGCGGGGTGTATCTGGTTGGCGCGGGCAGTGTGGCCGAAGGCAAGCAAAGTGCGGGTCTGAAAGGCAATTACAGCGTCGCGCAGGCCTTGGATACCTTGCTGGCTGGCACGGGCATTCGCTACTCGCGTGATGCCAATACGGTGAACTTGTGGCCTGTTACGGAAACCACTCAGTTGGAACCCGTGCGTGTTAAGGGCAGCCTGACCCGCGCGACTGAAGACACCGGCCTGTACACGCTCAATGGCACCAGTAGTACCGCCACTCGTCTGAACATGGACACCCAGCACACCCCGCAATCGGTCAGTGTGATGACGCGTCAGCAAATGGATGACTTTGGCCTGAGCAGCTTTGATGATGTGATGAACTTCACCACCGGCGTGACGGCCAATACGGCGGCAGTCGGTGGCGGCTTTCAGTTTCAGGCTCGTGGCTTTGACATCAGCAATGTGCAGGTGGATGGCGTGCAAAGCAGCTACCGGGCGGCTGGACGTGGCGCATTCAATCCTATTTCTCTGGATATGGATTTATACGACCGCGTGGAAGTCGTGCGCGGTGCGACAGGTTTGTTGTCTCCTACCGGCGAGCCTTCCGCTTTGATCAACCTGATTCGCAAACGCCCTCAGGCTGAGTTTGGCGGCAAATTAAGCGCCCACTATGGTTCCTGGAACGATAAGCGTGTGACAGCCGATGTGACTGGCCCGCTGACCGAGGATGGCCGTTTACGGATGCGCGTTATTGGTTCGCGCAAGCAAGCGGACTCCTTCATGGATCACCAGGATCACAAGAACGACTTGCTGTCCGGCATGCTGGAGTTTGACCTGACTGATCGAACCTTGCTGACCGCAGGCTACGACTATCAAACCGCCAAGCTGCGTGGTGAAGGCAATATGGGCGTGCCTTTGTTTACCAGCGAGGGTGACCGTATTGACGTTTCGCGTTCCATGTCGCTGGTGCCGGACTGGACCTACTGGGATAAAAAGCATCAAAACGCCTTCTTCTCGGTCGAGCACGAGTTTGAAAACAAGTGGAATGCCAAGCTTAGCTACAGCCATCAACGTGACGATGGCGATGCCTTGATTACCGGTCTGGGGCAGGGCGTGAACCCCGTGGTGCGTCCGGACGGATCCGGTATGGGTATCCGCGCTAACCTGGCCGCCAATGGCTATCGCCATCAGGACAACCTGGAGTTGTCGGCCAATGGTCCTTTCAAGATGTTTGGCCGTGAGCACCAGTTGATGTTTGGTTTTAACGGCACTCGCAAGCGTGACACCACGTACACCATGCAGGTCAGCGATACCCGCAACTGGTTCATTCCCAATATTTACGATTGGGACGGCTATATGCCCGAGCCCAGTGTCAGCCGTACAGGGGAATGGAACCGGGTCCACACACGCGAATACGGCTTCTTTGCCGGCACGCGTCTGAACATTATTGATCCGCTGAATGTGATCATGGGCATGCGCTTGTCGGACTACAAAACCTACCGCGACAACTACGGTAAAGACGGCCAGTTCACCGGCGTGTCCAATGAATTGCGCAACCGCAATGAAATTACGCCGTACTTTGGAGTGACGTATGACATCAACCCGAACCTGACTGCCTACGCCAGCTATACCCGCCTGTTCCAACCGCAAAGCTACAAAGATATCAACGAGAACTTCCTTGATCCTATCACCGGGGTTAACCGGGAAATCGGTCTGAAAGGCAGCGTGATGGACGAGGCTCTGCAGTTCTCCCTGGCTGCTTTCGAGACCCGTCAAAACAATCTGGCCGTGCTGGACCCTTCGGTGCCGGATGATTTCCTCTTGCCTGATGGCAGCCGCCCCTATGTATCTTCGGGCGCAGGCAACAAAACCAAGGGTTTTGAAGTGGAACTGAACGGCGCACTGAGCAAGAACTGGAACGTATTTGCTTCTTATAGCTACGCCAGCACTAAAGACGGCGAGGGCGAGCGTATCCACACCTACATTCCCAGCCAAACCTTCCGTCTGGGCACCATGTACCAGTTCTCTGGTGCATTGCAGGGCCTGAGCGCCGGTGCCACCGTGAACTGGTTTGGCAAGCGGGATCTGTGGACGGCCGGCCGCCCTTATACCGCCAGCAATGGCAAGGCGCTGGAAGACACCCATAGCAGCTACGCCCTGGTGGGTCTGCACGCCAATTACCGCGTGAACCAGCACTGGAATGCCAAGCTCACCGTCAACAACCTCTTTGACAAACGGTATTACGACAACTTCGTGATCTTCCGGGCACGTTACGGCGCGCCGCGCAATGTGCATCTGTCCATTGATTACCAGTGGTAAGCCTTTTTCCTATCTTCTTTCGAGCCGATTCTATGACCTTGTTTACTTCTCGCTCTCTTGTTTCTGCGGTTTACCTTGCCTTGGCAATGGGAGTATCCACGAGCTATGTTCATGCCAAGACACCCGCTCCCGTTGCCTATCAAGCCGTCACTCAAGAACAGATCATGCAAAAACCCACGGCCGCTGAGGTGCTGGAAATTGTCTACAGCCCCAAGCAATCCAGTTTGTTCGTGTCCTCGCCAAACTGGGAGGATGAAACCTTGTCGCGCACCTTGGTGCTGGATCCCACGACCTTGGCGATCCAGCAAGAAATCCCGATGGACGTTAAAAGCTTTGGCGTGGCTTTGGACGATGCGGCCGACCGACTTTATCTGACACAGGGCTTTAATGGCGGTATTGCCGTGGTTGATACCGCTCGCAAGGAACTGATCAAGCGTATTGCCGTACAAGAAAAAATCAATTTCCAGGAAGCCATTGCGGCTGCGGATTTTGGTCAGGCACGCAAAGAGGGTTTGTTAAAGATGCTGGAGCGTTTTAACGTCACCGAGGACTACCCATACAAAATGCGTGAATTGGTGGTGGACAAGAAAAACCACCGTGTGTTTGCACCTGGTCTGGGCCTGGGTTTTGACAGCGTGCTGTTCGTGGTGAATACCCAGACCATGGAACTGGAAAAAGTGCTGCCCGGCTTTGGCTATAACGTCGTGGGCATCACCCTGGATGAGGCCAATAACCGCTTGTTTGTCTCCAATATGCAAGGCCAGATCATGGTGGTGAACAGCCAGACGCTGAACATTGACCAAGTGTGGGAAACACAGGCGGACCAACTGTTGAACCTGAGCTATGACCCCGAGCACAACCGCCTCTTCGGGGTAGACCAGGGGATTGACCGTGATGACGCCCGTAACCTGCACCTGGAGCGTGAGTACAAGCGTCGCAGCCCAGGCCACCAAGTGTTTGTGCTGGACGCTTCTAACGGCAAAACCCTGGCGGTCATGCCCACCGGCGAAGTGCCGATTGGTTTGCGTTTTGATGCCGCATCCCAGCGTCTGTTTGTAGCCAACCGAGGTGGTGTGCGCGAGAAAGAAGGCAAGGGCTCGGTCAGCGTATTTGACACGGTGAACTACAAGCCGCTGCAAACCATTGAGCTGGCCCCACACCCTAACAGCCTGGAATACATCCCCGCTGAAAAAGCCTTGTACGTGTCGGTGAAGAACGATGGTAACAGCAAGGAAAAAGGGACCAAAGAACGGATGGTGCGTATCCAGTTCTAAGCTGGTTTCACCAGCAGCCATGCTGCATGATTGATTGACAAGGTGGATCTAAGCCCGAGTTCGGCGTCATGCTGAGCTCGGGCTTTTCTATGTGTTTGGATTGCTTGCGGTATTTAGTGCGAAACTATAAGATTAGATATCTAACTAAATTGAGATTTTCAGCACGTTGTGCGTATCTTTAGCGAAAGGAAACCCGCCTATGTCTCACTATCTGATCGAGCTTTATTCACCCAATGCCAAGTGGAATGCACTGCCTGCCGAGCAGCGACAGCACTTTCTGGCCAGTCTGCAGGAAGCAATGGGCGGACTTTCCAGCCTGGGTATTGAGGTATTGTCTCTGGCTGCGACTGAACACGATATTGATCACGCCAGCGACCACCGCTTTATGGGCATTTGGCGTTTTCCAAATCAACAGGCATGCCAAGCATTGCTGGCCGGTATCAAAGCCAGCGGCTGGTACGAGTATTTCGACCATGTGAATGCAGCGGGTGCAGAAGGGGGTTTTGCTCAACACTTGGCGGAGCTGGCTAAGGATTCTCAGCTTGTGTGAGGGTCAGAAAGCCAGGAGGATCCGTCAAAAAGCGTTCATAGATTATAGTTTATGTGATATAAACGGTTATCTATGAACGATATTTGTTGTCTGTGCCATGCCCAAAAAACTTGCCCCTACCCCTTTTTACTTGCCAGCCGTCGAGTCACGGGCCCTGGTTTGGGGGCGCTGCATTCGTACTCAACGTGTTGCTCAGAAAATTACAGCTCGAGTCTTTAGTTCAAGAGTCGAGGTCTCGGAAAGTACATTACGCCGAATGGAGCGAGGCGATCCGGCTGTGACGATGGGGAGCTATTTGACTGCTCTGGCAGCACTCGGTCTGCTCGAATCCATCGTGCCAATGCCCGATGCTCATTGGAGTAGCGGCGATACGAAGGGGCGTGCAAGACTGGGCAGAGATGACGATGAGTATTTCTAAGCCCTTATACGTTTATTTGCAGCGGCCTGACACGGGTCAATGGGTGACCGTTGGCCGGTATATCCACGACTCGTCAGCCAAGCTTGGCCAGTTTATGTATGCGCCTAGTTATCAGGATGCGGGTCTACCATGGTCAATTGATCCGGTTAACTTACCGCTGAGCGGCTCTGTTCCAATTCAGGCGAGTCGCTATGGTGGCCTGCATGATGCGCTACGTGATGCTTGTCCCGACGCATGGGGCCGGTTACTCATTCAAAGGCAACACGGATTAAGTGATAGCTCTCCAAACCATGCTTATCTTCTGAAGGCTGGTAATGCCGAGCGTTGGGGAGCACTGGCGGTCGGCTCTTCGCCTAAGCCCTCGATCGCAGAATTGTCCGCCCCGCCCATCGCAGAAATTGAAAAGCTGAGCGCAGAGCTGCAAGCCATGCAACTGCGCCGCCCTCCGGTGGATCCGCATTTGCGTCGCCGGCTGATGGCCACACCCAGTATGGGTGGAGCAAGACCGAAAGCAACCGTTCGTGATGGTGATCAGTTCTGGCTTGTGAAGCCGATCCTGTCATCTGATACCGAGGATATTCCGCGTCTTGAACATGCAACTCAAGAGTGGGGCCGGGCAGTGGGCTTGAACTTTGCCCAAACCGCGTACACAGGTTTTGGTGAGGACTCCGCACTGAGTGTGATGCGCTCATTGAGGTTTGATCGCCAACATGGCCTTAGGGTCATGACATTGAGTGCGGCATCCTTGCTGCAGACGGAATATCCCGGTCATTCAGGCTCATCGGCCTGGAGTTATCCCAACTTGGCCAGAACGTTGACGATGATAGGCGCTCCTCAGGAGGACGCCATTGAATTGTTCTGTCGCATGATTTTCAATGCGGTTATTGGCAATGACGATGATCATCCCCGTAACCATGCAATCCATTATCTTCATGATCAGGGCCGATGGCGTTTGACGCCCGCTTTTGATGTCGTTCCTAATCCAGATTTCATCCCTCAGTATCTAGCGATGGAGTTGAGTCATGGAAGCCGCCAGATCAGCCGAGCCAATGCTTTACACGATGCCAAAGCCTTTGGCTTGTCAGGCGATGAAGAAGCGGCGGAGCTGCTTGACGGGCTGCTGGCCAGGATAGAAGGGCAATTTGATCAGGTGCGCCTCCTGCTTGGACCTCGTCTGGAATCGCTCTTGCAGGAGCGGTTGTCTGAAGGACTGCGGCGCATGCGTAGTTATCGTATTTCGACCTGATCAGATAGTCCGGGTGCTTGATGCTGCACCGCATCTCAAGGAAAACCTCCATGTACGGCAGCTAAGCATGGCGGCACACTGGAAGATAGGCCGCGCCCGCCCGGGGGTGGCCTGTTTTCGGGATGAGCGCAGATATGCAGTCTTCACATGTGGCACACGTCCAAGAGATCACGGCTGTTTGGCAGGGCAGCCTGTCCCGGCGCGATCAGGCCGTGGTCCATAGCTGGCGACGGTGCATCGAGCATCACAGGCTGGACCCGGCCCAGGCCTGCGAGGCCTATATCGTGCCGGACTCCCAGTTGCGCGAGCACCGTCAGCAGTCCGAAGCCCTGATCAATATTGCGCGCTCCGGGCTGGAGCGTCTTTATCAGCAGGTTTCCGGGCTGAATTACGTGTTGCTGCTGTCCGATAACAAGGGCGTCACAGTGGATTTTCTGGGGTCGGAAGGCCAGCGCGATGCCTTGCGGCATGCCGGTCTGTATATGGGCTCGGAATGGTCCGAAGAGCGCGCAGGGACGTGCGCGGTGGGCACTTGCTTACATACGGGCGAGGCGCTGACCATTCATCAAAACGATCATTTCGATCATATGCATGCGCCCCTGTCCTGCACGGCGGCGCCTATCTATCATGACGACGGCAAACTGGCGGCGGTGCTGGATTTGTCCTTGTTGCAGTCTCCACAGGCCAAGGCCAGCCAGGGTTTGGCGCTGCACCTTGCCAACGCGGCGACCCGCCGTATTGAACTGGCCAATTTGATGGCCTGCCATCGGCAGGAATGGATTTTATGTTTGTCGCAGTCGCCAGAGTTTTTGGACATTGATCCGGAAGCGGCGATTGCGATTGATGGCTCTGGCCGTATCAAGGGCATGACCCATACGGGTGCCCGGATTCTGGCGCGGGCGGCGGGGGTGGACTGGCGCAATCCTGCGGGCTTGCTGGGGCAGAGCTTAGTGCGCTTTGTGCATCTGGAAGTGGATCAGTTACCGACCTTGATGCGCTATCGCCCTACGCAGGAACGGGTCATCATGGCGCGGGATGGCAGCGTGTTGTTTGCCCATGCCATTGAGCCTCGGCGTGTATTGAGCAATCGGTCTGTGGGGATGGATGGGGCGGCCGTGGATGCCGCTTTGCCAGAGGCTCTGCGCGGCTTGGCGGGCACGGATGCGGCCATGCAATCCATGCTGTTGAAAGCCGCGCGTTTGGCAACGCGGGAGATGCCGGTGCTGTTGCAGGGCGAGACGGGTTCGGGCAAAGAATATCTGGCGCGTGCGATTCACACGGCTAGCGGCCGTCGCGGGAATTTTGTGGCCGTCAATTGTGCAGCCTTGCCCGAGAGCCTGATTGAAAGCGAATTGTTTGGCTATCTGGCCGGCACGTATACCGGCGGCGCTGCACGAGGTCGCACGGGTTTGATTGAGGCGGCTGATGGCGGCACTCTCTTCCTGGACGAGATTGGCGATATGCCGCTGGCCCTGCAAAGTCGTTTGCTGCGCGTACTGGCCGAGTCCGAGGTAATGCCTTTGGGCGCACGCACAAGCAAGCGCGTGGACCTGCGCGTGATTTCAGCCAGCCACCATGATTTAAGTGCCCTGGTAGAGCAAGGCCGCTTCCGTGCGGATTTGCTGTATCGCCTGAATGCGGCCGTGCTGACCTTGCCTGCCTTGCGTCAGCGCAGTGATCTGGAATGGTTGGTGCAGCAGATATTGCATCGGCGTAATAAGGGCGATGTGCCCGGTTTGTCTCCCGAGGCCTGGCAAGCGCTGCAAGCTTACGAGTGGCCGGGTAATTTGCGCGAACTGGACAATGCCTTGGTGCTGGCACTGGCCTTGGCAGAAGGCTCCTGCATTGAGGTGGAGGATTTGCCAGAGGCTTTGCGAGAGCGGCGCCTTGCCACCTCTACAGGCAGCCCGACAACGGTGCACTCGACCGGGGAATCGTCCTGGCAGCAGGTCTTACAGGCCTGTAGTGGCAACGTCAGCGCAGCGGCTCGGCAGCTTGGAATCAGCCGGTCCACCTTGCATCGTTATATCAAACGGGCAGGTCTGACTCACTAAGACTCGACCTGAGACACAGGCTGCGACACCTGATGCACCACTTGTGCCACAACTGGCACAGTTTCATCGCCTTAAAACAAGCGACACTCCTTTAAAACAAGCCGTTCCCGATTTGGCACGACGTTTGCTATGAACTCCATAGCTGGACAGCAAAAGTCCGGCGCAACACTAAAACGATATGGAGACAAATCATGCAAACACAGCAGCAACTGCAGCCGTCTGCGCGACAGTTGGACACGGTTCTTGAACAGTTGACCCATGCGCTTGCCAGCAATGCACCAGACGATGCGGCAGCCCTGTTTGCCCAAGAATGTTTTTGGCGTGATCTGGTCATGTTCACCTGGAATATCCGAACCATGGAAGGGCGCGACCAGATCCGCGACATGCTGACGCAGCAGCAACAAGGCGCCATGTCAGCCCGGTTTGAGCGCGACAGTGCCGAGCCGGTCAGTGACGACGGCCAGGGTCTGGTGGAAGGCTGGTTCCGTGTGGAAACCGATGTGGCGCGTGGCTACGGCCATATTCGCGTCAAGAATGGCAAGATCTGGACCTTGCTGACCACCATGTCTGAACTGAAAGGTCACGAGGAGCCGCTGGGTGTGCGCCGTCCCATGGGGGCCGAGCATGGCATCCGGCGGGGTCGCCAGACCTGGCAGGAGCGCCGTCAGCAAGAGCAGGCGGATCTGGGCACCACGGAGCAGCCCTATGTGCTGGTGATCGGCGGCGGGCAGGGTGGTATTGCGCTAGGTGCGCGTCTGCGGCAATTGAATGTGCCTGCGCTCATCATTGATCAGCATGCTCGCCCCGGCGATAGCTGGCGCAAACGCTATAAGTCCTTGTGCCTGCACGACCCCGTCTGGTACGACCACCTGCCTTACATGCCTTTCCCCGACAACTGGCCTGTCTTTGCGCCCAAGGACAAGATTGGCGATTGGTTGGAAATGTACGTCAAGGTGATGGAGCTGAATTACTGGAGCAGCACCGTGTGCAAGAAGGTGCGCTACGACGAGTCTAGCCAGACCTGGGAAGTGGAGATCGAACGTGATGGCAAACCCATGACCCTGCGGCCCCAGCAGTTGGTCTTTGCCACGGGTATGTCCGGCAAGGCGAATGTGCCCAACATACAGGGGCAGGATGTGTTCAAGGGTGAGCAGCAACATTCCTCGCAGCACCCCGGGCCGGAAGCGTATGCGGGCAAGAAAGTAGTGGTGATCGGGGCCAATAACTCGGCGCACGATATTTGCGCGGCATTGTGGGAGGCGGGGGCGGACGTCACCATGGTGCAGCGTTCGTCCACCCACATTGTGCGATCCGACTCCCTGATGGAGATCGGTTTGGGCGATCTGTATTCCGAACGGGCACTGGCATCGGGAGTCACCACGCGCAAGGCAGACTTGCTCTTTGCCTCCCTGCCGTACCGCATCATGGCGGACTTCCAGATTCCTGTGTACGACAAGATCCGCGAGCGTGATGCACAGTTCTACCAGAAGTTGGAGGCGGCAGGCTTCATGCTGGATTGGGGCGACGATGGTTCCGGCTTATTCATGAAATATCTGCGTCGTGCTTCCGGCTATTACATCGACGTGGGTGCTTGCGAGCTGATTATCGATGGCAGTATCAAGCTGAAGTCGCGGACTGACATCAGTCATTTGACCGAGAACGCCGTGGTGTTGAGCGACGGTACGGAATTACCAGCGGACCTGGTGGTGTATGCCACGGGCTACGGTTCCATGAATGGCTGGGTGGCTGATTTGGCAGGCCAGGAAATGGCGGACCGGGTGGGCAAGTGCTGGGGTCTGGGTTCGGAAACCACCAAAGACCCCGGGCCGTGGGAAGGCGAGCAGCGCAATATGTGGAAGCCGACGCAGCAGCCAAATCTGTGGTTCCATGGCGGCAACTTGCACCAGTCGCGTCATTACTCCCAGTATCTGGCCTTGCAGCTTAAAGCGCGTCAGGCGGGCCTGCCGGTGCAGGTGTATGGAATGCAGGAGGTGCATCATCTGCGTTGATTGATATTTGCCTTGTTGTTCGAGGCGGGGCGTGTAGGTCTGCACCCTGTTCTGATTTCGGCCAGATTATCGACATGATGATCTGGCTCTTTTTTTTGCGTGTCTTAGGCGGGGTAGCCGTGTTTGCATCGCAAGCAAGGTTGCCAAGGCGGTGGTTTTGTTAGCCGCTCTGCTAAATCTTTTACCTTATGTATCTGGTCTGAGTGCCTCCTTCAGACAACAAAGCCTGGCTTAAGGGCTCTGTTCTTGCCCCGGCCCCTCCCTGTTTCAAGAGGCCATAGTGGCTTGGTTGAAAACGTGTGAACAGCAGTCGTGGAGCGTGTTAGGGCAGATTGAGTCGAGTCAGCATGATGATCTGAATCTGATGGCTAAAAACGGGTTGCTATAGCTTGGATGAATAGGGTTGAATTAAAAATAGATTAAATTTTTATAAGGAAAATGCTTGTAGCATTTCGTAGTTTGCGGGTGAGTTGGAAATGTTACGGTAGAACCATCCATTGCAAACAAGGAAATTTTTTTGATTGCATTGGACTCCTTTTAATAGCAGGGTTAAGGGAATTTTTAATTCTAAAAATACTCTTTCTGATATTGGAGAAAATCTATGAAAAAATCCGCCATCCTATCCAGTTTTTTAATGGCCTCGGCCCTGAGTCTTGGCCTGCAAGGCGGCGCAATGGCTAATGAGCCTGCCGTTAATCAGGACCATTCCGCAACGGCGGGCGAAGCCGTCAGCGATACCTGGATCACCACCAAAATCAAGGCTGACCTGGCCAGCACCAAGGATTTGAAAAGCACGGATATCTCTGTTGAGACCAATAATGGTGTTGCAACATTGACCGGTACCGTGCCCAGCGAAATTGAGCACAAGAAAGCCGTTGCTGCAACGGAGAGTGTAAAAGGCGTTGTGAAAGTCGATTCGTCGGGATTGAAAGTCAAGCCGGAATAATTATTTCGCCATCAATCCTTATTGTGAATTCCTTTTGAAATAGGAGAACGACTATGAATGAAGATACGATTAAAGGTAAATGGAAACAGTTGTCCGGTAAGATTCAGGAAAAATGGGGCAAGTTGACCAATGACGATATTGATGTTGCTGAAGGCAATACCGAATATCTGGTTGGGAAAATTCAGGAACGCTATGGCATTGCGCGTGAAGAAGCTGAAAAGCAAGTCCGCGACTTCAATGGCGGCGTCTGATCCTCAGGCTTGATTGCCTGGCATACAAAACGCCCTGCATAAGCAGGGCGTTTTTGTGTGTGCGGCAGAACTGGGCGGTGCCATGGTGGGGGCATTCAGGAATGCTTACCCCTCTTGTTCCCAACTGGTTCGTGCAGTCCAGTCAGTCCTCATCCATCTGCTGATAGCGCTCGACTAGGTAATCCAGCAGCGCCCGCACGGCAGGCATTTGCCCGCGACGGGATGAGAACACCGCATGAATGATCTCGCGTCGGGGAGCCCATTCCGAAATCAGTTTCACCAACGAGCCGTCGGCCAATTGATCACAAACTACCAGGGTTGGCAGTTGAACTACACCGACGCCTTTCAAGGCGGCACAGCGCAGGGCTGTCATGTCGGTGGTGATCAGGCGAGGGCTGTGATGCAGCACAGCCTGTGCCCCGTCGGGGCCGAACAAGGTCCAGGTATGGTTTTGCTGCGGCAGACCCAAGGCCAGGCTGGGATAGTCCGCTAGATCGGCCGGCGAACCGGGCAAGCCGTGTCGGGCGATCAGCTCCGGACTGGCGACCAAACATTGGCTACGGTCGGACAGCGCACGCATGACCAGATCGCTGTCTTGTAATGGAGGGGGGCGGACGCGAATGGCAATATCCAGCGCTTCCCCGATCAGGTCGACACGCCGGTTGGTCGCATCCAATTGGACGGTGACATGCGGGTAGCTGACCATGAAGTCGGCCAACATATTACTGACATGAGCGTTCAGCAAGGTGATCGGGCAACTGATGCGCACCACACCACGTGGTTCGGCACGTGTCAGTTCGATGGCTGCCTGTGCCGCCTCAGCCTCCACCAGCATGG
Source organism: Alcaligenes sp. MMA (assembly GCF_020907215.1). Classification (NCBI taxonomy): domain Bacteria; kingdom Pseudomonadati; phylum Pseudomonadota; class Betaproteobacteria; order Burkholderiales; family Alcaligenaceae; genus Alcaligenes; species Alcaligenes sp. MMA. The sequence continues at coordinate 653,320 of NZ_JAJJPP010000003.1, read as the reverse complement.
CCTTGCAGTGTTCGTAATAGGTCTGGCCGATCTCGGTCACGGTAAAGCGGCGGGTGGAGCGCTGAATCAGCCGTACCCCCAAGCGCTCTTCCAAAGCCGCCAGCCTGCGGCTAAGGGTGGATTTGGGCAAACCTAGTGCGCGACCGGCCGGGGCAAAGCCCCCGTGATCCACAATCTGAACGTAGAAGTACAAGTCGTTTAAATCTTGCATGGCAGTTTTATCGTTCCATAAATGGAACATAGATGGCCGATTTAGGGGGCTACTGGCTTCGTTGTCCCGAGTTTATGCTGTCTCTTATGTTGAAACAAGGAGATGGACATGAAGAAAATTCTTGGTATCTATAGCGCTCCCCGTCCTCACTGGGTGGGCGACGGCTTCCCCGTTCGCTCCCTGTTTTCGTACCACACACACGCAAAACAGTTGAGCCCTTTCCTGCTGCTGGACTATGCCGGCCCTGCCGAGTTTGCCCCTAGCAATCACAAACGCGGCGTTGGCCAGCACCCACACCGTGGTTTTGAAACCGTCACCATCGTCTACAAGGGCGAGGTGTCGCACCACGACTCCACCGGCCAGGGCGGCACCATTGGCCCCGGCGATGTGCAGTGGATGACGGCTGGCTCGGGCATTTTGCACGAGGAGTACCACTCCGACGCCTTTGCCCGCTCGGGTGGCACCTTGGAAATGGTGCAGCTGTGGGTCAACCTGCCTGCCAAAGATAAGGGCGCTCCCGCTGGCTATCAGGCCATTACCGACCAGCAGATTCCTGTGCTCGCATTGCCTGATGCCGCCGGCATAGTGCGGGTGATTGCTGGAGAAAAGGACGGTGCCGCAGGCCCTGCCAAGACCTTCACTCCCATGAATGTATGGGATCTGCGTCTGAATCAGGGTGGAGTTGCCGAGCTGGAAAGTCCAGAAGGCTGGACGGCTGCCTTGGTGGTTCTGCATGGCACGGTGCTGGTCAATGGCCAAAGCGTGGCACGTGAAGGGCAACTGGTGGTGCTGGATCGGGCAGGTAGCCAGTTCAGCATCGAAGCCAACAACGACGCCGTCGTCTTGATGATCAGTGGTCAGCCTATTGATGAGCCCATTGTGGGGCATGGTCCTTTTGTCATGAATAGCAAGCAGGAAATCTTGCAGGCGATGGATGACTTCAATAGCGGTCGCTTCGGTGCGATGGCACCCACTACGGCGGCCTCGTAAGGCAAGTGGGTGAGGGCGGCCTGGTCCGCCTTCACCGCCCATGCTGGCCGGTTTCACCGATTTGATTTGCAGCGCGATTACCCCAAGCGCTGTGGCAGTACCGGGTGCAGTTTTTGCATCCACCCCTTTCAATCACCGTTAAGGAAAACTGAGATGACGACGCCTTACAAACGACTGGATAAAGATCAAGCCGCTGTCCTACTGGTAGACCACCAAACCGGGCTGCTGTCTCTGGTGCGTGATATTGATCCCGACAAGTTCAAGAACAATGTGCTGGCGCTGGCTGATCTGGCCAAGTACTTCAACTTGCCCACCATCTTGACCACCAGCTTTGAAGAAGGCCCGAACGGTCCTTTGGTCCCCGAGCTGAAAGAAGCCTTTCCTGATGCGCCGTATATTGCCCGGCCTGGGCAGATCAATGCTTGGGATAACGCAGATTTCGTGAAAGCGATCAAGGCTACTGGCAAGAAGCAACTGATTATTGCCGGTGTGGTCACCGAGGTGTGCGTGGCGTTCCCGGCCTTATCGGCTCTGGAGGAAGGCTTTGATGTGTTTGTGGTCACCGATGCGTCGGGCACCTTTAACGAGCTGACGCGCCATTCCGCCTGGGATCGCATGTCTGCCGCCGGTGCTCAGTTGATGACCTGGTTCGGCGTGGCGTGCGAACTGCACCGCGACTGGCGTAACGACGTGGAAGGTCTGGGCGCCTTGTTCTCCAACCATATCCCCGACTACCGCAATTTGATCAACAGCCACACCAAGTTTACGTCCGGCCAGTAAGCGTCGGCGTGCAGTGTGGTTCATTTTGGGGCCATTGCCTTTGGGACAAAATTTGCTCACTTTGACTGGCGATCTGGAAGTGATCGGAGTACAAAACAGTGTGCTGGTGTGAACGAGTTTGCAGGCAATGGTCTGTTTGGGTGCTGTAAAAACCTGTGTTTGCATGACAGCGTGGAGCGATTTTTAAAAGGTAGCTGGAATGCGATTGAAAGATAAAGTGGCGGTTGTGACTGGGTCGGCAGCAGGTATTGGTTTGGCAACAGCCAGAAAGTTTGCCCAGGAAGGAGCGGTTGTGGTGTTGTGCGATCGTAATGCGGATGCCGTCAGTCAAGCAGCGCAGTCTTTAAGTGGCAATGGCGTTACTGCTGTGGGCTATACCGTGGACGTGACAGACCGTGCGCAGATTGATGCCATGGTGGCGGATGTGAAGCAAAAGTTTGGCCGCATTGATGTGTTGGTGAACAATGCCGGGATCACCAAAGATGCCAAGTTGGTACGCATGACCGAGCAGCAGTTTGACGATGTCATTGATGTCAACCTGAAAGCGGTTTTCAACTTCACCCAGGCGGTAGCGGCAGTGATGCTGGAGCAGGAAAGCGGTTGCATTCTGAACGCTTCCAGCGTGGTGGGTTTGTACGGCAATTATGGCCAAACCAATTACGCAGCCAGCAAGTTCGGGGTGATTGGCTTTACCAAAACCTGGGCCAGGGAATTGGGCCCCAAAGGGATACGCGTCAATGCCGTCTGTCCCGGTTTTATCGAGACAGACATTCTGAAAACCATCCCGGAAAAAGTGCTGCAAGGCTTTCGTGACCATTGTTGGCTGCGTCGCATGGGCAAACCCGAGGAAATCGCCAATGTGTATGCATTTTTGGCCTCGGATGAAGCCAGTTTCATCAATGGCACCACGCTGGAAGTGTCGGGTGGTTTGACGGTTTAATGCCGTGTAGATAAAGACTGAATCGCTGGTGGTTTCTATTTAGTAGTGATGGATACTGGCAGCAAGAAAAAACGGGTCTGAGCGTTTTGCTCAGGCCCGTTTTTAATGTGCTGGTATATAGGTGGAGAGTTAAAGGAGAGGAGGCGGGCAGGGGAGAGGCCATGATTTCAGAGGTCGACGGCCAGATAGGACGAAAAGAGCACGCCGCGCCGACAGGCCTTACCAAAAAGGGCACCGAACGGAGTCCTGGTATGACGGCATTCTGATCAGGCCAGGCGTGGGGCGATTCTATGTCCGGCTTCGCGGTGCGTCTCTCACAGAGCACGGCACCCAGGCGGTAAAGGAGCTTTTTTCACGTAGGCTCGTACTTCCTCTACCAGGGCAGCAGCAGCGGGGGTCAGATCATGTTCCAGGTGGAACATCAAACAGAGAGTACGGACCAGTGTAGGTGCCTGCAGCAAGGAAAAGCTCAGGCCGGGCATCAAGACTCGTTGTGCGGCCAAGGCTGGCAGCAGGGCAATGGCCAGACCACTTTGCACCAGTGCCGCTTGAGAGGTGGTACTGGAGGCCTCGTAAAACGGGGCTGACGCTTCTATAGGCAGATCGGGCCGTGATTGTAGCACCGCCATGATGCCTGTCTCGTCTACGACGCCCACCAGCTTGCGCTCATTCAGGGCAGACCAACTGACCGTGTTATTGGCGTCTGGTTTGATTAGCTTGTCGTCGCTGCGATAGAGCACGCCAAACTGGTCTTCCAGCAAGGGCTGACTGTCCAGTCCTTGGACATCTGCCCAGGGGCTGGTCAGACCAAAGTCGATTTCCCCGGCCACGATCTGACGCTGAATGCGGCCTGAGTTGTCATCCCGTAAGTACAGCCGCACGGCGGGGTGCTGTTGCGAGAAATTCGCGGCAGCCGGTGCTATCAGATCCGTAATGGCCGATGGGGCGGCAGCCACGCTGACCCGCCCACTTTTCAATTCCCCATACCGCATGACATCGCTGATGGCGCCATCAAAATCCGCCAGCAGGCGGGTGATGCGCGGCAGGAACTCCAGACCAATAGGCGTCAGGGATACGCGGCGGCTGGTGCGGTTGAACAAGGTGGTATTCAGGGCAACTTCCAGTTGCTGAATCAGGCCCGTGACCGAGGATTGCGTTTGAAAAAGACGACGCGCGGCATGGGTGAAACTGGCCTCCTGAGCGACGGCAACAAAGGCATTCAGGTGCTTGAGCGTGATGTGCTTGGGAAGTCTGTCCATTTCATTTTCTGATTAATCAATTAACTTAAACAATTTTTCATATTAATAATACCTTTGGATAATGCGGTCAACTCCCCTTTTTGTGGGAGGGTAAGTGGAGACGTAAATGCAGACAGACGACCGCAGCTTGGACGTCAAGATCAGCAATGGCTGGATTATTGATGGCTTGGCCACCCCGCGTTGGCGTGGTGATGTGGGTATTCGAGAGGGGCGTATTGTCGCGGTTGGCGACTTGAGTGCCTGGCACGCCGAGCAATCGGTGGACGCCAGCGGCCATGTGGTGGCTCCTGGTTTTATCGATACTCACGGCCATGATGATTTGATGTTCATCGAACGGCCCGTTCTGGACTGGAAAACCAGCCAGGGCATTACGACGGTTGTGGTCGGCAATTGTGGTGTCAGCGCCTTCCCCGCTCCTTTGCCGGGCAACTCGGCAGCGGCTTTGGCCTTGCTAGGCGATTCGCCCTTGTTTGACGACATGGTGCAGTACGTGCAAGCGGTGCGCCATCTCAAGCCCATGATCAACGTGGCAGCGTTGGTCGGGCACGCGAATTTGCGCATGGCCGTGATGCAGGACCCCTTGTCCCAGCCTGACGCCGACGAGCAAAAGGCCATGGAAGCCTTGTTGGCCCAGGCCTTGGAAGAAGGCGCCGTGGGCTTTAGTACCGGCCTGGCTTACGAGCCCGGCTGCATGGCCGAACCGGCCGAACTGGAAGGCTTGGCCCGTGTTGCCGCTTCCAAAGGTTCCCTGCACACCAGCCATATTCGCAATGAGGGCGACACGGTGCAGGAGTCCGTCGAAGAAGTGCTGGCGGTAGGCCGTCAGACGCAGTGTGCCACCTTGGTGTCGCACCACAAGTGCATGATGCCGGCCAATTGGGGCCGCAGCAGCCATACCTTGGCCAATATTGATCGGGCCCGCGCCGATGGCGTGCAGGCCACCCTGGATATTTATCCCTATTCGGGCAGCTCCACGATCCTGATCCCTGAGCGTGCCCACACCATAAACCAGATTCGTATTACCTGGTCCGAGCCTCACCCCGAGTGCAATGGCCTGTATCTGGCCGAGATTGCCGAGCAGTGGGGCTGTGACGGGGAAACGGCCGCACGGCGTTTACTGCCTGCTGGCGCGATTTACTTTGCGATGGACGACAAAGAAGTCCAGCGCATTTTCAGCCACCCATGTTGCATGGTGGGCTCGGACGGATTGCCTGCGGATGCGCATCCCCACCCTCGTTTGTGGGGCAGTTTCACGCGCATTTTAGGGCGGTACGTACGCGAAGATGGCCTGATGTCCCTGGAGCAGGCGGTCGCCAAAATGACGGCCATGCCTGCCTCGGTTTTCGGGCTGGAAAACCGCGGCGTGTTGCAAGTCGGCGCCTGGGCGGATCTGGTGGTGTTTAATCCCGAAACGGTGCAAGATTGCGCCACCTGGGAGCAGCCCACCTTACCGTCTCAAGGTGTGCAGACCGTGTTTGTGAATGGCGTGCAGGTTCATCCTGCCGCCCCGGAGCAGCGGCCCGGACAGGTGCTTAACCGCGCCTTTGCCGCTCAGGCGCAAAGCCTGGATGCGCCGATTATCCCGCTATAAGCGGCGCATTGGACAAGAAAGCAGTCGCCAGGATCTGGGGTAGTCAACCAGAGCGGTGCGATTGCATCACATGCAGGCCGGTTATTGAACACTGGTCAGGAAGGATCGTTAAGGAGACGACATGAGTGTCATTCAGCAACAAATGCCAACGGGCAAGCGCAATGCAGCCATGGTGGTGTTTTTAATTGGCATGGCGATTGCCTTGTACACCCACTTTTACATGCCGGGTGAAAGCTCCCTATGGGGCTTGACGCCGGTGGTGGTGTTTGCGCTTATCGCCCTGTTGGGTGTGGATATTGTTCTGGCCACGATTGGTGCGATTGTATTGGGCGCCATCATGACCAGTACTACGCCGATTGCCATGGGTAAACTGCTGGCCGAGTCCCTGGGCTCGTTCATTGCGGTGGTGGGTTTGATTATTGTGCTGGGCGCCGGGGTGGGTGAAGTGGCCGCCCGTACCGGTGCTGCCGAGCAATTGGTACGAGCGATTGTCAAGCGTATTGGCTTGTCCAATCCGGTGCGTGTGCGTCTGGGCATCATGGTGGCGTCCACCCTGATCTGTGGCGCTCTGGGTACCTTGGCGGGCGGTAACGCCATTATTGCGGCGGTGGTGATCCCGATTGCTGCTGCCGTGCGTCTGTCTCCCCCCGCTGTGGCGGCCCTGTTCCAAAGCGCCGGTTCCGCCGGTCTGGTGCTGGGTCCATTCACCCCTAACGTGGTGACGGTAACGGGTCTGACGGGTTTGAGCTACACCGACTACCTGCTGGTGGCCGGTCTGCCTATGGCGGCTGCCACCTTGCTGACGGGCTGGTTCATGTCCGGTCGCATTCAGAAGATCACCAAAGACCAGTTTCAGTACGAAGAGGCCGCTCAAGGTGCGGCTGCGTTTGACGTGAATGCCAAGGCTTCACCCAAGGCGGTGCGTGCTGCCTGGGCGTTTTGCATCACCATTGTGGGTCTGGCTGCTGTGGGTATCGCCTCTAAAGCTGGCTTTGCTTACGCCATTATTGTGATGGTGTCCCTGGGGGCAGCGACAGGTCTGGCCGGTGGCATGAACCCACGCGAAATCCTGCAGGCCATGTATGCCGGTGCGGGTAAGCTGATCTGGATCTTCTTCCTGTTCTGGCTGTTCAACCCGGTGCTGGTACTGGTGGACCAACTGAACGCCTATCACGCCTTGCTCGATTCGGTGCAGCCGTACCTGATCGGTATCAGTGGCGCGGTGCTGTGCATGCTGATCGTGGCCTTTAACGTGGTGGGCCATATCCCGGGTGCTGCTGTGGCGCAGATGACCTTTACCGCCAAGATTTTTGGCCCGGTTCTGGCTGCTGCTGGGGTGGGTCCTGCTGCAACCGCTGCCGTCATTTTGGGCAGTTCGCAGATTGATTGGTTTGGTCCTTTCCCTTCTTCAGATATGTTCGGCCAGATGGGCCTGGCACGCTCCACTCAACTTAAGTACATGCTGTATAACGGCTGGGCGGTCATGATCATCAATCTGTTGATGTTCGCTGGCCTGTTCATGATTCTGGTCTGAGTACTGAAGGAGAGAGTGTATGTTTACCGTGGGAAGCGAGTTGTTGGATGCGCCGCTGGTTCGTGAGCGCTTGCAAGAGCGACTGGAGCCTTTGCTGACCCAGGAGTCCGCCCGTATTTCGATGGCGGTCTACGCTACCGATGGCACTTCCCTGTTTGACTGGCATGCGCAGCGCGTCATGCCGTCGGCCAGCCTGATCAAGACGCCCATGCTCTTGTGTTTGCTGGAGCAGGTGGCCCAGGGCAAGCTGTCGCTGGAGTCGGTTTACCCTCTGCCCGAGGGCGACCGCACACCCGGCACCGGCATTTTGAGTCAGTTGCCCGGCGTACCCAGCCTGAGCCTGCGCGAGCTGGCCTTGCTGATGATTATCCTGAGCGATAACGTCGCCACCAATGCCCTGATCGATTTGCTGGGCATGGATAACATCAATGCCTGGAGCGCCCAGGCTGGTTTGCAGCATACGGACTTGCAGCGTCACATGATGGACATGAAGGCGCGCGAGGCCGGCAAGGACAACTGGACCACGGCCCAGGATGCTTGCTCGGCCTTGCTGTACCTGTTGCATTCGCCTGCTTTGCCGGAAAACCTGCGTCAGCAGGGGCTGGATATGCTGGCGGACCAGCGCGAACGCGGTCACTTTGCGGCAATGCTGCCTTCTATCGCTCAACTGGCTCACAAGACCGGCTCCTTGCCCGGTTTGCGTCACGATGCCGGTATCTTGACGATGGGCGAACGCAGTGTGGTGCTGGCCGTGATGGCCGATGGCTTTACCGATGGCCGCACCAGCACCTCTTTATACGGTGGCCAGGGGGCGGGTGTCTTGTCCCGCCTGGCCTTGGAAACGGCCCGCGCCTTGCAGTACTGAGCCGGTCCGAAAGGATAAAAGTATGTCTACGACACGTGTTGCCCTGGTGCAATTGGATAGCGGCCGCGACCGCCAAACCAATTTGGATCAGCTAGAACATTGGGTGCTGGCCGCCGCCAAAGACGGGGCACAGTTGATTGTGACTCCCGAGTACAGCGATGTGCGTGGTGATACGCAATGGTTGCAGCAAAACGCCACACCCATTCCGGGTCTGGTGACCGATCACATGGCCAACCTGGCGCGCCGCACCGGTGCCTGGATTCATCTGGGTTCCATGCACGAGCGCCGTCCTGATGATCATCGCCTGGGCAATACCAGCGTGACGTTTTCGCCAGACGGTGAAATCGTGGCGCAATACCGCAAGGTGCACTTGTACGACGCCGTGGTAAATGGTCTGGAATATCGTGAGTCCGACGATTTCTGCCATGGTCAGCATTTGCAAAATGTGCAGGTTGGGGAGCTGAATCTGGGCCTGAGCATTTGCTACGACATGCGCTTTGCCGAGCTGTTCCGTACCTTGCGTGCCCGTGGCGCGAATGTGCTGGTGGTGCCGGCAGCCTTTAATGTGCATACTGGCCGTGATCACTGGGAGGTCCTGTTGCGTGCCCGTGCCATTGAGAATCAGTGCTACGTACTGGCCGCCGCGCAGATCGGTGGCCCTGGCCCCGCTATGCCTTGTCTGGGCCGCAGCATGATTATTGACCCTTGGGGTACGGTATTGGCCTGCATGCCCGATCACCCTGGCTATATCTGTGCCGATCTGGATCCCGCGCGCGTGCAGCGCATGCGAGAGTCGCTCCCGGCCTGGCTGCACCGCCGGGGTGATCTGTATCCTATTTCTTCTTGATTGTGTGCTGAAACAGACTGGAGTCTGCCATGACCGTTCCTGCGGCCTTTGAGTTTTATCCGGGCACTGCCCCCTTGTTGATTTCCATGCCCCATTCGGGCACCTATGTGCCATCGGCCTTGTTGGCGCGTTTTACGGAGTCAGCGCGTCAGGTGCCGGATACGGATTGGCATATTCCCCGTCTATACGAGTGCGCTCAGCAATTGGGCGCGTCTGTGCTGGTGGCGACGTACTCGCGTTTTGTTGTCGATCAGAACCGCCCGCCGGACAATGCCAGCCTGTACCCAGGGCAAAGTGTGACCGGTCTCTGTCCTTTGGATACCTTTGACGATGAGCCTATCTACCAGCCTGGACAAGAGCCGGACGAACGTGAGATTGCCCAGCGCCGCGAGAGCATCTGGCTGCCGTATCATCAGAAGCTGGAAGAAGAGCTGATGCGTCTTCTGACCTTGCACGGTCGTGTAGTCCTGTGGGATGCGCACTCGATTCGTTCGGTGGTTCCGCGCTTTTTTGAAGGCCGTCTGCCGGATCTGAATTTCGGGACGGCCAATGGTCAGAGCTGTGATCCTGCCTTGAGCGATCGCCTGATGAAAACGGCCTTGGCCAACAAAGACTACAGTAGTGTGCTGAATGGTCGTTTCAAAGGTGGCTACATTACCCGCCATTACGGACGTCCTCAGCAGAACATTCATGCTGTGCAGTTGGAGATGGCACAGTGCTGCTATATGCAAGAGCAGTGGCCCTTTGATTACAACGAAGCGGCTGCCCACAACATTCAGCCCTTGATCGAGGCCTTGTTGCGCGATGCGCTGGCCTTTGCGTCCGAGTCGTAACTTTGTCGTGACCCCCGGTACAGGCAAGCCGGGGCGCTACACTATCGCCTTGGCCACGGTGGCCGTAGAGCGATTCATTCATGTCTGACTTTTCCCCACCCCTATTTGAGCAACTGTGCTGTCCCTTGGACGGCTTGCCGCTCTTGTTCGAGGCTCCCAGCTGGCGCTGCCCTTCGGGCCATTGTTTCGATACGGCCAGCCAGGGCTATATCAATCTGCTTCCTGTACAAAACAAGCGCTCACGTGATCCAGGAGATAGCAAGGAGATGGTGGCGGCGCGTCGCCGTTATCTGGAGTCGGGGGTATACGAACCTATTGCCGCAGGTGTGTGGCGTGCTTTGATGGATGGATTGGAAGGGGAGGCGCCCTACGCTTGTCTGGATGCAGGCTGTGGGGAAGGCTATTATCCGCGTTATTTGCGTCAGCAGGATCAACAGGGGCAACTGGCCCTGATCGGTCTGGATATTTCCAAATGGGCTGTCATGGCAGCAGCACGCAGCTCACCAGACATACGTTGGCTGGTAGGGAGCAACGCACATTTGCCCGTGCCTGACGGTGCCTTGGATGCCGTGCTGTGCCTGTTTGGTTTTGCCGTTCCCGATGAGTTTTTACGGGCGCTGAAACCCGGCGGCATTTGGGTGCAGGTGGAGACAGGTGCAGACCATTTGTTGGAGCTGCGCCGTATCATTTACAGCAGTCTGAAGGTCGACAAGAGCCAAGAGCAAACCGTGGCAGCCGGCTTTTGCTTGGAGCACAGCGAGCGTATCCGTTTTGAGGTATCGCTACATACGCAGGAACAAATTGCAGATTTGTTGTTGATGACCCCTCATATGTTTCGTGCCAGTATGCCGGGTCTGGAGCGAGTGCGTCAGTTGACGCGCCTTGACCTGCAGGTAGATGTGCAGATCAAGGTGCTGCGTCGTCTTTAAGTTGGCCCAGCCCTCCTCTTGTTCAGAGGGGAGGGGGCATTTCTCTCACCTGATCGTTCTGAGAGCTGATTTCAACACGGTTGCGGCCATTGCGTTTGGCTGTGTAGAGCGCCTCGTCGGCCAATTTCAAGACAGTGCTGTGTTCACGAGCATGGATGGGCCAATTTGCCACTCCGATGGAGATGGTAATGGGCGAGCCTGTGGGGCTGTTGGTTTTACTGATCAATATGCGCAGACGCTCGGCTAGCTGTACGGCTTGGTCGATATCCTGCTCAGGCAGGAAGATGCTGAATTCTTCTCCCCCGACGCGGCAAACCAGGTCCGTGTCACGGGTGCAGGCTCGCATGGTGTTGGCCAAAAAGCACAGCACTAGGTCGCCCACGTCGTGGCCGTAGGTATCGTTGACACGTTTAAAGTGGTCGATATCGACCGCCAGAACGGAAAAGGGGGTGTCTGTGTCTCTCCACTGCTGGAGCATGGCATTCATGCCACGACGATTGGTCAGGCTGGTGAGTGGGTCAGTATTGCGCTCGATATCCATGACGCCCATCTTGCGATTGACGCGTTTCAGGCCCAGCAGCATGGCTAGTTTGATCTGGCGGGACTCAAAGTACCAGGCATGAACCTGGCTGATGCGGGAGCCGGCCAAGTCTGTGTCCAAGTGGGGAGCCTGGCGGGCCAACTGGCGCAAAGGCTTGGCAATAAGCATGGCCAGCATCCAGATAAGGATCTGGACAGCGACAAAAAATGGGATGGAGTTGCGCAACACTTTACCCAGCAGGCCGCTAAGTTCTTTCAAAACGGTGTCGGTGGGGCTTTGTACGACCAGGCCCCATTGCACATCCTTGCTGGGGGCAAAGCCGGTCAGCATGTCTGTGCCTTGAGAGTTCTCCAAGGCCAAGGCGTCAATCCTGCCTTGGTTGACGGCATCAATGGCAGGGTTGTCGCTGATAATCTCGCCGATGCGACTTGTATCCTGGTGATAAATCAGACGTTTGTTTTTGTCGACGACATAGATGTAGGAGCCGTCGCGATGAAAGTGCTCGCCTAGCAGCGCATTCAGGCTATTGGGTTCATGCAGATAGATGGAGCCACCTACCAGGCCCTGATAGTTACCATCAACGTCAAGAATGGGGTACGACAGAAAGATCAGCAGCCGGTCAGTGGCCGACATGTACGGGGAACTGACCAGGGGGATTTTGCTGTTCAGAGCATGTCGGGTGCCCTCGCCCTGCAATACGGTTCCCAGCAGGCCGAGGTTGTACGGGGCATTGGCCAGGACCTGGCCTTTGGCATCCAGAATCAGCACCGAGTTGAAGCTATTGTTTTGCTCGTGCAGGCGGTTGACCTCCGCATTGAGCTGCTGCTCAGTTTTTGGGGCGGGGCCCGAGAGCAGATTGGCGCTGTAACGAAGTTGCTGCTGCAAATTGGCAATAAAGGCATCTGTGCTGCTTGCCAGTTTCAGCGCATAGGCCCGGTTCTTTTCCAGGGCCTGGTCCATTAACAGGGTACGTTCTGCCCAGTAGGCTCCATATAAGGTGTAACCCATGGTCAGCAGGCTGCTGGCAGTAGCCAGCAGCAAAATCAGCCGGCGCAGATCGACAAAAAACATGAGGATGGGCGAGTGCTAGGATGAAAAAGGGCTGGAAGGAGCTGGAGAAGGCAAGAACTGCCCCAATTCATTATACGTAAAGAATTTTTTTAGGGTCGTTTAAATGCGGCTGGAGACCACGGCAAGGACAGTCCGCCCGGCAGGGGGCAACAGCAACGTGTAAGATGTGAAATGGTCTAGACCAATAGACAATTACCACATGAGTATCGCTGGCTGGGTAAATTGAATGGTATCGGCCGGCACCTTTCCATGGAGATCCCGATATGAAAAGCGTAGATAGTTTTAAGGCTTTGCACCAGTTGGATGTCGGCGGGCAGTCCTACGACTACTATCGGTTGGATGCGGTTCGTGGAGATGGCCTGGATGTTGCCAGCCTGCCGTATGGTTTGAAGATCCTGCTGGAAAACTTGCTGCGCACCGAGGATGGCGCCGATGTGACCGCGGATGATATTCGCGCCCTGGCCGCCTGGGATCCTGCTGCCGAGCCCGATCGTGAAATCGCCTTTACCCCCGCACGTGTTGTGCTGCAGGACTTTACCGGTGTGCCAGCCGTTGTGGACTTGGCCGCCATGCGTGAAGCCATGCAGGCGCTGGGTGGCGACCCGCAAAAAATTAACCCCCTGGCACCGGTAGAGCTGGTTATTGACCACTCGGTGATCGTGGACGATTTTGGCAAACCCAGTTCCTTTGAGCGCAACGTACAGATCGAGTACGAGCGCAACATGGAGCGTTACCAGTTTCTGCGCTGGGGCCAAAGTGCATTCGATAACTTCAAGGTCGTGCCACCGGGCACGGGTATTGTTCACCAGGTGAACCTGGAGCACTTGGCCCGCGTGGTCTTTACGCGCGACGAACAAGGCCGTCAACTGGCCTATCCCGATACCTGTGTGGGTACGGACTCGCACACGCCTATGGTGAACGGTCTGGGCGTGGTGGCCTGGGGCGTAGGCGGTATCGAGGCCGAAGCCGCTATGCTGGGCCAGCCCATTTCCATGCTGATTCCCCGTGTTGTGGGTTTCAAGCTGACAGGTCAAATGCCTGAAGGCACTACGGCGACAGACTTGGTGCTGACGATTACCGATATGCTGCGCAAGCACGGTGTCGTGGGCAAGTTTGTGGAGTTCTATGGCCCTGGCGTCAGCGCTGTGCCTTTGGCCAACCGTGCCACGATCGGCAATATGAGCCCCGAATACGGCTCCACCATTTCCATGTTCCCGATTGACGAGGAAACCCTGCGCTACATGGAGCTGACGGGTCGCTCCAAAGAGCAGATCGACCTGGTGCGCGAGTATGCCCAGGCCCAGGGTCTGTGGCATGACCCGCAGCACGAGCCTCGCTACTCCGAGCGCCTGGAGCTGGATTTGTCCACGGTCGTCCCCTCGATTGCCGGCCCCAAGCGCCCGCAAGACCGCATTGCCCTGTCCTCGTCCCAATCCGCATTCCGTACCTCGGTACGTGATCTGCTGGGCGACGATGTAGCGACCTATGACGAGGCCGTGGAAGAGAGTTTCCCTGCGTCGGACGTGCCTTCGCACAAGCCACCCGCACCTCGTAAAGCGGCGGTGACGTTCACGTTGGCCGACGGTAGCCAGTGCGAGCTGGATCACGGCTCGGTGGTGATTGCCGCCATTACCTCGTGTACCAATACCTCCAACCCAAGTGTGATGATGGCCGCGGGTCTGCTGGCCAAGAAAGCGGTGGAAAAAGGCTTGAGCCGCAAGCCTTGGGTGAAAACCAGTCTGGCCCCAGGCTCGCGCGTGGTTACCGACTATTACGACCGTGCCGGCCTGACCTCCTATCTGGACAAGCTGGGTTTTGACCTGGTGGGTTACGGCTGCACCACGTGTATCGGTAACTCCGGCCCACTGATTCCAGAAGTCAGCCAGGCGATTAATCAAAACGATCTGGCTGTGGTGTCCACCTTGTCGGGTAACCGTAACTTCGAGGGCCGTATTCACCCCGAAGTGAAAATGAACTACTTGATGTCGCCACCGCTGGTGGTGGCCTACGCTTTGGCGGGCACGATGGATATCGACCTGTACAAGGAGCCTTTGGGGCAGGGTAGCGATGGCAAGGATGTGTATCTGAAAGACATCTGGCCCTCTGCTGCTGAAGTGCAGGACGTGATCAGCAAGGCGATTGCCTCGGATATGTACCGCGATGGCTATGCCGATGTGTTTGCCGGTGATGAGCGTTGGCGCTCTCTGCCTACACCCGAAGGGGATCGTTTCGAATGGCAGGATTCCTCTACCTACGTGCGCAAACCCCCATATTTCATTGACCTGAGGCGTGACCCCAGCCCTGTCTCGGATATTCGTGGCGCACGCGTGCTGGCCAAGCTGGGTGACTCGGTGACGACCGACCACATCAGTCCGGCTGGGTCGATTGCACGCATGTCGCCAGCGGCCACCTATTTGATGGATCACGGCGTACAGCCGCAGGACTTCAACTCGTACGGCTCGCGTCGCGGTAACCATGAAGTCATGATTCGCGGCACCTTTGCCAACGTGCGCTTGCGTAACCAACTGGCTCCGGGTACGGAAGGGGGCTACACACGCGACTTCACACAAGACGGCGCGCCCGTGGCAACGATTTACGATGCCTCGCGCAATTACTTGAGTGCCGATGTCCCGCTGGTCATTTTGGCGGGCAAGGAATACGGTTCGGGTTCTTCGCGTGACTGGGCGGCCAAAGGCACGGTGCTGCTCGGTGTACGGGCAGTCATTGCCGAGTCTTACGAGCGTATTCACCGCAGCAATTTGCTGGGCATGGGCGTGATGCCTTTGCAGTTCCCGGCTGGGCAAAACGCGCAAACCCTGGGTCTGACGGGCGATGAAGTCTTCGACATCGAAGGCATTACCGCCTTGAATCAGGACAAGATCCCCGAGAAGGTCAAAGTGCGTGCTGGCAATATTGAGTTCGAGGCCCTGGTCCGAATTGATACGCCTAGCGAAGCGCATTATTACCGTCATGGCGGTATCATGCAGTACGTGTTGCGGGGCTTGTTGAAAGCGTAAGCTCGGCAGCAGGCCACGGCGTGATTTGACACGCCAGCAGGTGCGCCAGTGGTGTCATGCCTCTGGCGCATTTGTGTGTTTAGGGGCCGGCTTTTTTGCCGGCCTTTTGTGTGGATAAAGAAAAATGGCGAATACCCAAGAAGCATCTTGGTCTGAGTTGTTGTCTGGCCGTAATGGCTTGCGCTCGCTGGCCTTGGCCGGAGGCGTGGCTGTTCACGCGATCAATGTGTACGTGGCGACCACGATTTTGCCTTCCGTGGTGGAAGATATAGGCGGGTTGGAGTACTACGCGTGGAATACCACGCTCTTTGTGGTGGCATCGATTCTGGGCTCGGCCCTGTCACCCCAAGTCCTGGAAAAATGGGGCCTGCGACACAGCTTTCTGGTGTCGCTGCTGTTCTTTGCGATTGGCACGACCTTGTGCGCGGCGGCGCCTTCCATGCCTTTCCTGCTTGTTGCCCGCACGATTCAAGGGTTGGGGGGGGGCTTGCTATTGGGTCTGAGCTACTCCTCGATCCGGTTGGTGTTTGAAGAGCGGCTTTGGCCGCGCGTGATGGCCCTGGTGTCCAGCATGTGGGGCGTGGCGACCTTGTCGGGACCGGCGATTGGCGGGGTGTTTGCCCAGATGGGCCAATGGCGTCTGGCCTTCTGGAGTGTCCTGCCGTGTGCCGCTTTGCTGGCGATTCTGGTCTGGACCCAGTTGCGTGATGCGCGTGCCCCTGAAACGCGTCAATCCGGTTCGACCTTGGGCAAGGTCTTGTTGCTGACCGCCTCGGTACTGGTCATGTCGGCAGGTAGCCTGTCCACGTCGTGGATGATTAATCTGGCCGGTGTCGTGGGTGGCGCGATGCTGGTGTATCTGATGGCGCGTGCCGACAGCAAGTCCACCAGCCGCCTGTTTCCGCAGGGCACCTATTCCATCAACACCGCCTTGGGTAGTTTGTACGCTGGTATTGGCTTGGTCAGTGTGGCGGTGGCAACGGAAATCTTCATTCCCTACTTCCTGCAGATCATCCATCACATGAGCCCGCTGAAAGCCGGCTACCTGACTGCCTTGATGTCCGGTGGCTGGACCTTGGGTTCGATTGCCAGTTCCAGCCGTGGGCTGAAAACCGGGGACAGATTGATTATTGCCGGGCCTGTGCTCTCGGGCTTGTCGCTGGCTGCCCTGGGCGTGTTTATCCCGTGGGAGGGTTTGAGCGAAGGCAGGGATTATTCCTGGGCCTTGTACCTGTCCTTACTGGGCGTTGGAATAGGGATTGGTCTGGCCTGGCCGCACCTGCTGACACGGGTCTTTCATTCCGCGCCCAAGGGCCAGGAGAATATTGCCTCGGCTGCCATTACGACCTTGCAGCTGTTTACGATGGCCCTGGGGGCTGCATTGGCCGGGATCATCACCACGGCCTCGGGCTTTGCAGACCCCGGTGGGGTGCAGGGCGCGCGCCAGTCAGCGCAGGCTCTGCTGTGGCTGTTTGCTCTGGCGCCTCTTCTTGCCGCCTTCCTGTCCGGGCCTGCAAGACGGGTGCGCCCCAAGGCTTAGCCTTAGACGGTGCTTTTGGGCAAGCGGAACAATTCTGGATCCGGGCCAAGACGACCTTCGGCCTGGTCCAGACCGGCAATGTCTGCCATGTCCTGCTCGCTGAGCTCGAAGCTGAAAATGTCCATATTGTCACGCTGGCGTTCGGGGGAGGTGGACTTGGTAATCACCATATTGCCCAGTTGAATCTGCCAGCGCAGCATGACTTGCGCCACAGAGCGGCCATGTTCCTTGGCAATCTTGTTCAGTACCGGATTGTCCCACAGCGTACCCAGTCCCAGTGGGCTCCAGGCTTGCGTCTGGATAGCGTGGTCTTCATGGTAGTGGCGAGACTCTGCCTGCTGAAAGCCGGGGTGCAGCTCAATCTGATTAAGCACAGGCAACACGCCGGTCTTGTCCAGCAAGGTTTGCAAATGCTGGGGCAGGAAGTTGCACACACCAATGGATTTGACGCGGCCTTCATTGCGCAGATTGATCAGTGTTTCCCAGGTCTGGATGTACTGGCGGTTCTTGGGCACAGGCCAGTGAATCAGGTACAGATCCACATATTCGAGCTGCAGTTTGTCCATGCTTTCTTCAAAGCCTGCACGGGTGTTGTCGTGGCCATGCATGTCATTCCACAGCTTGGTGGTCACAAACAGCTCCTCGCGTGGCACCTTGGACTGACGAATCCCTTGACCGACTTCGGCCTCGTTGCCGTAGATGGCAGCAGTGTCGATCAGGCGGTAGCCTACCTCGATGCCACTGCACACCACATCGGCCGTTTGCTCGGCAGGCACCTGCCAGACACCCAGGCCCAGTTGTGGCGCGCGGTTATCGTCGTGGAAGGTGATTGTTGGGGGGGTAGTCGACATAAGTCTCTCCTCGGTAGAGTGCACGGCAAAACAGCCAGGGTCTGGCTGATGAAACCACCGCGCATGGGGAACGATCGGGGCCTAGGGCCTGTTAACGCAATCTCCTTACATCGTGTTAACAGGTCCTAGAGTACAGGCGGTGTCAAGGCAAAAGTCCTTAAAGGGACCTGAATCCACACGGGATGGACACGTGAAGCTTGTACGTAGGCAGGAAATTGGCTTATTGTTTTTTGTCCTGCGGCGATTATAGAGGCGTCGACTGGATTTTTTATTAAGATGTTGCAATCTGCATCATTCATAATCCCATATAAGCGTTGTCCTATGGGGTTCCAGCTGGAGTAAGTATGAGCGTACATACCACGCAGGTTCGCATTAGCGTTCCCGCTCTGACCGCCTATAAGGGCAAACAAAAAATTGCGTCGTTAACAGCCTATATCGCGCCTATCGCACGAATGCTGGACGAGCACATGGATATGATCCTGGTGGGCGATTCGACCGCGATGGTAGGGTATGCCATGCCTGACACCCTGAGCATTACGGTGGATATGTTGGCTGCCCATGCTGCGGCCGTGGTGCGTGCTACTAAGCACGCTTGTATTGTCGTGGATATGCCCTTTGGCAGCTATCAGGAATCACCCCAGCAGGCATTTGCCAACGCATCGCGTATGCTCGCGGCCAGTGGTGCCCAGGCAGTGAAGATGGAAGGCGGTCAAGCCATGGCTGAAACGACCCGCTTTCTGGTCGAGCGCGGCGTGCCTGTGTTGGCCCACGTGGGTTTGATGCCTCAGTACGTCAACACCATGGGTGGCTACAAGGCTCAAGGCATGACCGATGCTGCCGCCCAGCGCGTGTTGGACGATGCCGTCGCACATGCCCAGGCCGGTGCCTGGGGTGTGGTGTTGGAAGGGGTGGCGGAAAGTGTGGGCCGCCGGATTACCGAAACCATCGCCATTCCTACGATCGGTATCGGTGCATCGCCTGCGTGTGATGGCCAGGTGTTGGTAACTGAAGATATCCTGGGCCTGACAAACGGCAAGATTCCCAAATTTGCCAAACCTTACGCGGATGTGGGTGCCTTGATCTCGCAAGCGGCAGCGCAGTACGCGGCGGAGGTGCGTGATGGTTCTTTCCCCACGTTGGAGCAGTGTTTCGGCGTGAAACGCTAGTCCGGCTAACTATTCCGCATTAGAATATTTCATGTTGATAAATGCGGCATTCACATAGACCGACATGGAAATTCGCCAATTAGAAGCTTTTGCAGCTGTGATGTCCGCAGGCAGTGTGACCGCTGCCGGCCGTTTGCTGGACCGCTCTCAGCCTGTGGTCAGCCGCCAGATTCAGGAGCTGGAGCAGGAACTGGGCTTCAGGCTTTTTACTCGTACCCGTCCGCAGGTCACCCTGACCGATCAAGGGCGCGAGTTTTATCTGGAAGCCAGGCCGGTGCTGATGAATCTGGAGGTGCTGCAAAGTCGCGCTCTGGAAATCGCCCGTGGTGGCCTGCGGCCCCTGCGTATCGTGGCCACTCATGCGCTGGCTATTGGGTTGCTGCCCCAAGCGCTGGGCATCATGGAGCATCACGATCCCGCCTTCAAGCAAAAGCTGATTATTGATACGGTAAAGCCGGAAGAGGTGGTGCAAGCCATCGACGAAGGGCGGGCAGATCTGGCTGTTACCAGTTTGCCGCTCGATATTGATGGTTGCACCTTGCACTGGTCAGGACAAAGTCCGTGTCTGTTGGGTATGGCATTGGATCATCCCCTGTCCGAGCACGAACTGGTGCGTTTGAGTGATATTCAAGGCACGCCCCTGATTTCCATTCAGAACCGCCATCGCCTGCGTCATACCCTGGCAACCGCTCTGTTGCGCGCCAGTCCGGAAGCACCGGAAGATATTCGTCATATCGAGGTTGCATCGTCTTTGGAAGGGCTGGTTCTGGCCAGCCAAGGGGTAGGCGTGTCCTTGATCGACCCCTTCACTGCCCACGGCCTGCCACTGCCGAATGTGGTGTTGCGCCCCATTGATATCCACGTGCCTTATATGGTCGGCGTGGTGTCGCTGCGATCACGCGAACTACGTCCCGATGCGCAGCGTCTGGTCGAGGCCATGCGACAGTATGTGCTGCAGTTCATCCCGCGCTTTGTACTGGGAGATGATACGGGCTTGCCCAGCACGCAGGATCCGTTTGACTCGCTGTAAACAGATGGGGGCTGCTGCGGCGCCCCGCCTTTGTCAGCCTCAAGGAATCATGGCGTAAGCCACAACCTCCAGCTTCATGCCCGGCTCCACTAAAGCGGCCACGCCCACGCTGGCTCGGTTGGGAAAGGGCGCGGAGAAAGACTCCCTGTAGACCTTGTCGATGACGTCCATATCGGCGATATCAGTCATGTAAATCAGCACTTGGGTGACGTTTTCCAGGCTAGCTCCCGCTGCTTGAGTGGCCCGTTGCATATTGGCAAAGGTCAGGCGAGCCTGTTGCTCGATGCTTCCCGTATCGATGCTGCCGTCCGGCCGCACAGGCCCGGCCACCATGAACAGCATTTCCCCTTTGGCTTTGACAGCCCAGGAGAACGCTTGCTTGAGGGGAGGAAGCCCGACGTCGACAACTTGTTTCATCACTTGCTCCGAGTAGAGATGACCGGCAAAGACGCAAAGAGCGCCTGCGTTGCATCGCCCAAACGGGTGTTGGGGCGAGCCTGGTCAACAATGACATCGAAGTGGTTGCGTGCGGGCATTTCGATGGGGGGCAGATACTGGGCGCCCAGTGCGTTCAGCGCGTCGGCAAAAGCCTGACTCTGGCGTTTGAACGCCGAGGTTTCGATTTCTCCCCAGCTAATGATGGTGGGAGGAAATCCGTTCAGATCAAGCAGTTGAGGGCTAATCGCTCGTGCACTGTCCACGTCCAGAGACAGTGCCTCATTGATGCTGGTGCCAATCAGGGGCTGTAGATCGTAAATGCCCGATACCAGCACCGCTGCTGCAGGTGCGCCGACAGGCAAATCAGGGTCGTCTTTCCATCCGCGCAGGCAGCACATGGCTGCCAGATGCGCACCGGCAGAACTGCCGGAAACGACAATACGTTGCGGATCAAAACCCAGTTCTTTACCGTGCTCATACAGCCAGCGTAGTGCCTGGCGGCATTCCAGCACCATGTCATGGACAGAGGCTTGCGGTGCCAAGGTGTAATCGATGGCCGCAAAGGCGATGCCCGCGTTGGTGCAATCCGGGGCCGAGAACAAAGAGGACGCCTTGGAGAGCTCCTGCCAGTAGCCGCCGTGAATAAACAGCAGCAGTGGTGGGAGGGATTCCGAGTCGCGTGGCGCAGGCAAAAAGAGGTCGAGCTTATGTGCGGCGGCACTGCCATAGGCCAGCTCGGTATGACGTGATCCGCTTTGCAAGGCCGCTGCGCTAAGCGTGGCGTAGTCCTCGATGTAAGGCGCGTAGTTTCCGCCTATACAGGAGCTGGGCGAGTATTCGCGCTCGCGCTCCTGCGCGGAGAGTAAGTCGTGTGAAGCTGGCATTACAGCGCGGTCCGAACCGTCCAGATTTCAGGGAACAGCACCACGTCCAGCATCTTGCGCAGGTAGCTGACGCCACCTGTGCCACCCGTGCCGCGTTTGAAACCGATGACGCGTTCAACCGTCGTGACATGGCGGAAACGCCAAAGACGGAAGGCGTCCTCAATGTCGGTCAGTTTCTCACCCAACTGGTACAGGTCCCAGTGTGCATGTGGGTCACGGTAAACCTGCAACCAGGCAGCTTCGACTTCGGGGCTGGCCACGTAGGGCTGCGTCCAGTCACGCTCCAGATAGTCTGCGGGAATGTCAAAACCCTGGCGGGCCAACAGGCGCAGCGACTCATCGTACAGCGAGGGGGCACGGTAAGCGGCCTCAACCTGGCGGAGTAGCTCAGGGCGGTGTGCATGTGGCTTGAGCATGGCGGCATTCTTGTTGCCCAAAGCAAACTCAATACAGCGATATTGTGCGCTTTGAAAGCCGCTGGAGCTGGCCAGATAAGGCCGCATGGCAGTGTATTCCGGCGGGGTCATGGTCGAGAGTACCGTCCAGGCGCTGACCAGTTGTTCCATGATGCGCGAGACACGCGCCAGCATCTTGAAGCTGTCGGCGTATCGGTCAGCAGCGACCGATTCAGTGGCCGCGTTCAGTTCGTGCAGCATCAGTTTCATCCAGAGTTCACTGGTCTGGTGCTGGATGATAAACAGCATTTCGTCGTGGGCAGGCGAGAGCGGGTGCTGAGCGCCCAGCACCTCGTCCAGGTGCAGGTAATCGCCATAGCTCATGGATTGGCTGAAATCCAACTGCGCTTTTTCTTCCGAAACAATGCGCTCTGTCTCGCTGATTCCCTTGTCAGCCGATGCCTTGGAAGCATTCATTTGTTCTGTTCCCGGTACATTAATCATGACCTGTACGGCCTGTAGAGCAGGTCGCGTGGGTCGCTGGAAAACCAAAGTCGCGTTGCGCGCCAAGGGGAGTGTGCCATGCATCGTGCCCGAAGGTTTCCATCAGTGGCGCGGTGCAGTCACCCGAGCAGGCGGGCACAGGGGTAAAGCTGAATGTTGTCTGTGGTTTCATTATTCAATCCCACTTAAATTTATGCGTTGATCTTAGGGATTTAAGGGTCTTGCGCCAAGCTGTTTTTTATAGAAGCATAATTTTTTCTAGAAAACTTTAAAAACAGGTTTTTTTATGCAAATAGATTTGGATGAGGTCGATTGCAGTTTACTGGCCGAGCTGCAACGAAACGCCAGGCTCACCACAAGCGAGCTGGCGCAAAAAGTGGGTATATCGCAGTCGCCTTGCTGGCGCCGGATCCGTCGCATGGAAGAAGCCGGGCTTATTTCAGGCTACCACGCCCGGCTGGATCGTCGCGGCCTGGGCTACGGTGTGGTGGCCTTCGTCAGCATCAGTGTGGACTTTCAGAACGAAGCGCGTTCGGTGCAGTTTGTAGAAGCGGTACGCGATATTCCGGAGGTAGTGATGTGTCATGGCATTGCAGGCCCGGCCGACTTTTTGCTCATGGTGGTGGCCAAGGACCTGGACAGCTATTCGGAGTTGTTGCAACGGAAACTGCACCGTTTGCCGGGTGTCCGGCAAGCGCAAACCAGCTTTTCCTTGCAGGAGTTCAAGGGGCTTAACGAGCTGCCAATCCCGGTAATGGTCAAGCCTGCACCCTGATTCACTACGCTGTAAACCTTGATATGCGACGTGATCCTACGTTTTGCCGCGTTACCCATGATGAGTTAGGCAGCTAAGGGTTAGCTCTGATTTATTGTCAAAGAAGTCCGTCCTTAGAATTGATCAAAAATCACAAATCATTGCTCGAACTAACTTTGTGACGGAATCTAATGAAACATTCAGATGCTGCAAGCGCCAGTGCTCCGCTCGAAGCTTTTCAACCTATCGTTCGGCAATCCGTTAACGAAGCGGTCTATCAAGCCCTGCGAAACAAGCTGATGCACGGGGAATACCGTGCCGGCCAAGTGCTGGGTATTCAATACCTGGCCGACGCGCTGGGCACCAGCACCATGCCCGTGCGTGAAGCATTACGCCGCCTGGTCGCACAACAGGGGCTAGAGCCGTTGCCCAACGGCACCACGCGTGTTCCGCTGATCACCAAAGCCTGCTTGAGCGATATTCGTCGTGCACGCGTTCTGATCGAAGGCACCGTCACCGAGTGGGCCGGCCCCTTGCTGACATCCTCTGTGCTGGATCAGTTGGAACAGTTGGCGCAAGAAATTACACAAGAGCGTCGTACGCCCAAAGGCGTGGCCAGCAGCTTGGAAAAAAATCGGATCTTTCATTTCACGATTTACGCCGCCGCCCAGTCTCCGGTCATGCTCGCCATGATCGAGAGCCTGTGGCTGCAGTCAGGTGCTTATCTGCGCGAAACCCGCGAATTACTCCACAACGAGGACTCCTCGGACCAATTGCACGAGTCCGCCGTAATCGCGCTGCGTAACGGCAATTTCGCCCAGGCACGTCAATACATTCAGGAAGATGTCTCCTGGATATTTGACCGCTTGGATCTGCCCGATTGAATCGATCTTTCAACTACTCATTCCCCACCAAAGACCATGCTAAAAAAACATAGATCAAAAGCAGTGACCGAGGGCGTAACCCGCACCCCACACCGAGCCTTTCTGCGTGCAACGGGCCTGGATGATGATGACCTGGACCGCTCGATGGTCGCCATCATCGGAACCGCCGGAGACAACACACCCTGTTCCAAATCGTTGGGCCCGCAGGCAGACAGTGTGCGCCTGGGGGTTGCACAAGGTGGTGGCGTGCCCGTCATGATGAACACGATTTCCGTGTCTGACGGCACCTCCATGAACCACGCTGGCATGCGCATGAGTCTGGTCTCGCGCGAGATGATTGCCGACAGTATGGAAATAGCCGTGCGTGGTCACGCCTATGATGCTTTGGTCGGTTTGGGTGGTTGCGACAAGACCTTGCCCGGCACCTTGATGGCCATGGCACGGCTTAATGTTCCCTCGGTGTTCATTTATGGCGGTTCCATGTTGCCGGGCTACTCGCCCGATGGCACTGAAAATACCGTGCTGACCGCCATTGAAGGGGTGGGCCGCTACCAGACCGGGGCGATTTCCCTGGAGCAGTTGCACGGCATCGAGCGCAACTGTGCCATGACTGTCGGCTCCTGTCCGGGCCAGTTCACTGCCAATACCATGGGTATGGTGGCCGAGGCTTTGGGCATGTCCTTCCTGGGGTCTTCGACCACACCAGCGGTCTACAGCCAACGACACGCACTGGCTCGCCGTGCCGGTCGTCGGGTGATGGAAATTCTGGAAAATGGTGGTCCACTGCCGCGTGATCTCATCACACGCAAGAGCCTGGAAAATGCCGCTGCGGCTGTGGCTGCGACGGGCGGCTCAACCAACGTGGCCTTGCATATCCCTGCTATAGCGCACGAGGTGGGTATCCGCTTCACCATGGATGATCTGGCTGAGGTCTTTAACCGCACACCTCTTATCGCCGACTTGCAGCCCGGTGGCCGTTATCTGGCACGCGATCTGGACGTGATCGGTGGGGTGCCCGTCGTGCTCAAGGCTCTCTTGAAGAGCGGGCACCTGCACGGCGATGTGTTGACCATTACCGGTGAAACCTTGGCGGAGGCCTTGGAAAGTTTCCCCGATGTTGATGGTCGTATCGTGCGTAGCAGTGATCAGCCTATTCATGCGTCAGGCGGTCTGGTTGTGCTCAAGGGCAATCTGTGTCCGGATGGGGCCTTGCTGAAGATTGCCGGTTTGAAGTCTCTGGTTTTTGAAGGTCGCGCCCGTGTCTTTGAAACCGAGGAAGATTGTATGGCCGTGGTGTCCAGGCAGGCCTACGAGACTGGCGATGTGCTGATCATTCGCAATGAAGGCCCCAAAGGCGGCCCCGGCATGCGCGAGATGCTAAGCGTTACCGCCGCCATTTACGGCCATGGCAATGGCGAGAAAGTGGCACTGCTGACCGATGGCCGTTTCTCGGGTGCGACACGCGGCATGTGCATCGGCTATGCCAGCCCTGAAGCGGCAGCCGGTGGGAACATCGGCTTGGTGCGTGACGGTGACTGTATCACCATCGACGCTACGCAAAGCAGCATGCAGTTGCATGTGTCCGATGAGGAACTGGCCGTACGCCGGGCGCAATGGAAACCCTATGTACGAGATCGTTTGGCGGGCGCGTTGGAGAAGTACGCACGTCTGGTTGGGCCGACCAATGAAGGGGCAGTGACCCATTCGGGTGCTGCCCAGTGGCCGCAAGAACAGCTTGAGGACGTATAAGATGAAACTCGGTTTTTGCGGTTTAGGATTGATGGGTGCTGCTATGGTGCAGCGCCTGCTGAAAGCGGGCCACGAGGTCAAAGTCTGGAACCGTTCCAGGGAAAAGGCCGAGCCCTTGGCGGCGCTCGGTGCGCAGATTGTGAGCACGCCATGCGAAGCGGCTGAAGGCACCGACGGTGTCTTGCTATGCCTGTTTGACGCCAAGGCTGCCGAGGCTGTGGTGTTTGGTGCGGACGGCATTGCTCAGGCAGCAGGTCTTAATTGGCTGGTGGATCACTCCAGCATCGACCCGGAAGCCACGCGCAACTTGGCCGCTCGTTTGGCGCAAAGTTGCGGGGCTGACTGGATTGATGCCCCAGTGTCTGGCGGTATTCCAGGCGTGGAGGCCGGTACGCTGGCCATCATGACAGGTGGTAGCGAAACCCATATGCCCGAGGCCGAGGCTGCCATGCGCGCCTATGCCGGCAATATCACGCATATGGGGCCTTCTGGGACCGGGCAGGCGACCAAACTGTGCAACCAGGCTATCGTGGCGACCTCGATCGCGGCACTGGCCGAAGCCATTGGCTTTGCCCGACGCAATAACATCAATGTGGACAAACTGGCACCCGCACTGGCGGGCGGCTGGGCGGACTCCAAGCCCTTGCAGATCTTTGCCCCGCGCATGATAGAAGCACAGGCAAAAAGCATCGGTGCGCTGTCCACCATGCTCAAGGATATCGACACCCTGATCGCCAATGCTCAACAAAGTGGTGCGCCTATGCCGGTGGCGGCCAGCGTGCAGCAAATGTTGCGTGTGGCTAGCGCCATGGGTTTAGGTCAGGCCGAAGTGTCTGCCTTGGTCAGTGTCGTTCTGCCTGAGCAGCGTGACGCCTTCCTTCGCCAGATAAGCGCATAAGGCGGGCAGCCCCATGCAACTATCCGCTAATCTCAGCTGGTTGTATCGGCATCTGGACTGGAGCGAACGCTTTGAGGCTGCGGCGGCCGATGGTTTTAAGGGTGTTGAGATTTTGCTGCCCTACGACTACGCTCCGGCGTGGTACGCCCAGCAACTGCAAACCACAAAGCTGGAGCTGACGCTCATCAATACGCCAATAGGCGAGGGGCAGGGCAGGCTGGGCTGGGCGGCGATTCCCGGCGCACAGACCCAGTTCCGGCAAGCCTTTGATCGTGCCCGTGCGGTTGCACAGGCGACCGGGTGCCGTCGTATCCACGTGATGGCGGGCGATGTCAGCCCCTTTGCGCAGGAAGACGGTCGGGCCGCACTGATCAGTAATCTGGAACATGCTTTAGCCTTAGCTGAAGCGGATGATTTGATCCTGACGCTGGAAGCGCTCAATCGCAGTGATATGGCCGGGTATTTTTATTATTTGCCCGAACAGGTCATAGAGGTGCTCCAGCATTTCAATTCCCCGCGCCTGCGCCTGCAATTTGATTACTACCACTGCGTCAAAGAAAGTTTGGACGTCCGTTCCAGCGTTGCGGCCTGTGCGCCCTGGATCGGCTATGTGCAGATCGCGGGTGCCGATGGGCGCTACGAGCCGGATCTTGCACAACATGATTTGCTGGAAGGCGTGGCTGCCTTGCCCACTTTGGGCTACGACGCTTGGCTGGGCTGCGAGTATCAGCCTCGCGCACTGCCGTCAGAAGGTTTGGCCTGGTGTCAGCCCTTGCGTGATCGCAGTGTGCTGGCTGTGCCCCATCGCCATGCTGTCGCTTGCCCGCAGGCTGCTGGGAGATAAGCCATGAAGCATGTCTTGATTACCGGCGGCAACGGCTACATCGGTCAAGCGCTGGCCCGTGCGGTAGCCAAACGTCTGGCAGCCAAAGAAATTCAAAGCCTGACCTTGGTGGATCTGGCTTTTGAAGAGCAAAGCTATCACCACGAGCCTGGCCTGCGCTGCATTAGCGGTGACTTGTCCGATGAAACCGTGCTGCAGGCCGCTTTGACCCCTGCTCCTGATACGGTTTTCCATCTGGCCTCGGTGACCAGTCGGCTTGCTGAGGAGAATTTCGCGCTGGGCCTGCGCGTCAATATCGCCGGCACGGTGAGCTTGTTCGAGCACTTGCGACAACAAGAACAGTGCCCCGTTGTGGTGTATGCCAGCAGTATTGGTGTCTTCGGTACGCCGCTGCCCCAGCAGGTAGATGACAACACCCCAGTGGCACCCACCTTAAGTTATGGGACGCAGAAGCGGATGGTGGAGTTGCTGTTGGCCGATTACAGCCGCCGTGGCTTTCTGGATGGTCGCTCGGTTCGCTTGCCTACCGTGGTTGCCAGGCCCATGACTGCCGAAACGGCGCTGTCTTCATTTGCCAGCTCCTTGATTCATGCCCTTGCCGCTGGTAGCACTTACGAGTGTCCCATCGGCCCGCAGGGGTGGATATGGCTGCTTTCCTTGCCGATCTGCGTACAACATCTTTTGACAACGGCGAGCATCGAAACGGTTCGCTTGCCGGAGGGGCGAGTATGGAATCTGCCCGCCCAGCGTCTTCAAGTTGCAGACCTGGTACAGGCTGCGAAATCCCGCTATGGCCGGGGGGCCGATGCGGGTTTGCGTTTTCAGTCCAACCCCCAGTTTGACCGGCAGTTCGCCCAGTGGCCACCGTTGACAACGGCAATCGCCACGCAGTTGGGTATGCAGCACGACGGCGACGTCAAAACCTTGATTGAACAGGCTCTTGTTTCCTGAAGGGCCTGGCTAACTATACCTATAACGATCTACCACTAAAAAGGATTCCCCATGAAGAACCGATGGATTTCTCGCCTGTTGGGTATTGCCTTAACGAGCCTGGGTGTGGCGGCAGGTCCCGCAAAAGCGGACAAACCGGTGGAGCTGACTTTTTCGGCCTGGATTCCGCAGACACATGTTTTGGTCGCTAATTTCATGAAGCCCTGGGCCAAAGAGGTGGAGCAGGCCACCGAAGGGCGCGTCAAGATCAACTTCCTGACCAAGGCGGCCACTAACCCGGTTGGGCATCTGGATGCGGTACGCAATGGCCTGGTTGATCTGGCCTTTATTTCCTACTCCTATTACCCCGGCAATTTCGATTTGATGAAATTTGCCATGCTGCCGTTTTCGGGCAATAGCGCCGAGTCCACCTCGCTGGCAGCGTGGGATATCTATAGCAAGTATCTGCAAGATGCCAAAGAGCATCGCGGCATCAAGTTGCTGGGCATTTATGGTCACGGCCCGGGCAGTGTTTACACCACAGAAAAACAGGTACAAAACATTGCCGACTTCGATGGCCTGAAGCTGCGTATTGGCGGTGGCATGCAGGCCGATCTGTCCAAGGCGCTGAATGTGAATGCGGTGGTAAAGCCTGCTTCCGAATCGTATGAACTGCTTAGCACCGGCGTGGTGGATGGGGTTCTTTTCCCGCCTGAATCGGTTGTTTCGTTTCGTCTGGACAGCGTCGTCAAGCATGCGACGGTTTTTCCCGGCGGTCTTTATGCCGATTTGCACGGCATCATCATGAATCCGGGTGCCTTTGATCGCTTGTCTGAAAAAGACCGCGAGATCGTGATGGGGCTTTCGGGTGAGCATATCGCGCGCATGGGGGGCAAGGCCTGGGGTGATGCGGATGTGGCCGCCCTGAAAACCCTGCAGGCAAGTCATGTGCAGTTTCACCCAGCCAGTAAAGAGCTGATTGCCGCCGTCAAAGAGCGCACAGCTTCGTTCGAGCAAACCTGGCTTGCTGCTGCAAAGGCCAAGGGCATAGACGGGCCTGCCGTGCTGGCCGAGTTTCGTGCCGATCTGAAAGCGCGGGAAAGCGGCCAGTGATCAGCGTATTCAGACTGTCTTGAACCTGCTGGACGCCGCGTGCGCCAGCAGTCCCGGAGCTACAAAGCATGAACTGCATTCTCTCTTTATTAAGAGCGGGTCTTCGGCGTCTGACTGAGTTATGCATGGTCTCGCTGGCCTTGCTGACTTTGGCCGATGTACTAGGACGCTACATTTTCAACGTGTCGGTGATGGGTGCGGTAGAACTGACGGAAATACTCATGGTGGGGGTGATCTTCTGCGGCATTGTCTTTGCCACCATGGCGCGTGAACACATTGTGGTCGACCTGGTGCCCGTTCCCGGTGGGGACAGGGGGGCGCGAGTCGTTCATATCTCCAGCCACTTGCTGGCAGCGGGGATCAGTG
Organism: Alcaligenes sp. MMA; assembly: GCF_020907215.1. Classification (NCBI taxonomy): domain Bacteria; kingdom Pseudomonadati; phylum Pseudomonadota; class Betaproteobacteria; order Burkholderiales; family Alcaligenaceae; genus Alcaligenes; species Alcaligenes sp. MMA. Next base: position 623,566 of record NZ_JAJJPP010000003.1, on the reverse strand, counting down.
CCTTGCTGGCGATGGTCAGCTGGACACAAGCCGAGTCGGCGGCCGAGTACGCTGATCAGACCACCTTGCTGGGGCTGCCATTGGCTCCGGTTGTTTACTTCATGAGCATCATGCTGTTCGTCAACACACTGGTGGAGTTGGGGCAGCTTGGCCGAAGCAGGAGCGCAAAGACGGCCCATCTGGAACAAGAGGCACAGAATGACTGAAGCGCTGATTGGCTTTGCCGCCATGCTCCTTTTGATCTTCCTGCGGGTGCCTGTAGCGTTTTCCATGGCCCTGGTGGGTTTTATCGGTGTTGGCATCATGCGCAACTGGCCCTCGGCCTACGCCATGACCGGCGCAGTGGTGCGTGAAAGCGGTTTTCAATATTTGCTGTCGGTGCTGCCGCTGTTCATCTTGATGGGTAACTTCATTACTCAAGCCAAATTGTCCAAAGAGCTTTACGCTGCCGCCTATGCGTTTTTGGGGCATAGAAAGGGTGGGCTGGCCATGTCTACGGTAGTGGCCTGTGGTGGTTTTGGCGCGGTGTGTGGCTCCAGTCTGGCGACGGCGGCCACCATGTCCAAAGTGGCCTACCCGCAAATGCGTAGGCTCGGTTACAGCCGTGCCTTGGCTTCTGGTTCGATCGCTGCGGGTGGCACGCTGGGCATTCTGATTCCACCCTCAATTGTGATGGTGGTCTACGCCATCTTGACCGAACAAAGCATAGGCAAGATGTTTGCCGCCGGTGTTCTGCCCGGCCTGTTGGCTGTGGGTCTCTACCTCTTGGCGGTCAGATGGACGATCTGGCGCGACCCTAATGCCGGGCCTCCCGGTGAACGCATGAGTTGGAAAGAGCGTTTGAGTGCGCTGCGCGATGTCTGGGGGGTGCTGGTGTTGTTCATTATCGTGATGGGCGGCATTTATGGCGGGGTATTTAGCTCTACTGAAGCGGCTGGGATTGGTGCTTGCGGTGCCTTTCTGTTCGCGCTGCTGCGTGGCCGTTTGACCTGGCAGACACTGTCCAATGTGCTGGTTGAGTCGGCGCGTACGACGGGCATGTTGTTCTTGGTGCTGATCGGCGCCTTGCTGTTTTCCAGCTTTATCAATTTCACCTCCATGCCCAGCGACTTGCAGGACTGGGTGCAGCAGTTCGAGATGAGCCCGATCGTAGTGATTTTGCTGATTTGCGCGATTTATATCGTGCTGGGCAGTGTGTTGGAGAGCATGTCCATGGTCTTGCTGACCGTGCCTATTTTCTACCCGCTGGTGCAGCACCTGGGCTTTGACCTGGTCTGGTTCGGCATCATTGTAGTGGTGGTTACGGAAATCAGTTTCATCACCCCGCCCGTGGGCATGAACGTCATGGTGCTGAAAAGCCTGTTGCCCGACGTGAAGATGGGCACGCTGTATCGGGGAGTCTTGCCTTTTGTGGTAGCGGATATTTTCCGCCTGGCGGTGCTCTTGGCTTTTCCAGTTATTTCGCTGCTCTTGCCCAAATACCTTGGATAAAAACGGATTCGCAACATGATTATCGACCAAAGAACCTATACCATCCCTACCGGCCTGCTGCGCGACTTCCTGTCCCTGTATGCAACGCAAGGGCGTGCCGTACAAATCGAACATCTGGGCGCTTGTCACGGCTACTACACCACGGAAGTAGGTGAACTGAATCAGGTGGTGCATCTGTGGGCATACAAGGATATGGCTGACCGGGAAGCCCGTCGTAACGCACTGGAGGCTGACCCGCGCTGGTTGGCTTATCGTCGCAAGGCCTGTGCTGCCGGTCATGTCATACGCCAGAGCAATGCCCTGCTTAAACAAGTTGATTTCGACGTCTTTACAAGCGAAGCATGACCATGAACCCGAAGATTCTTCAAGCCTGCCCCTTGCCGCCTCCTCTGGCGGGCAAACTGCCTGCCTTGTGTCCGGTTGAAACCCTGAGTGATGCGCCCGATCAAGCGCTGTTCTTGCGTGAGCGTGGCGGCGAGTTTACGGTGCTGGTCACCACAGGAACGCAGGGCGCAGACAAGGGGCTGATTGAGGCACTGCCTAATTTGAAGGCTATTTGTAGCCTGGGCGTGGGCTACGATGCCATCGACCTGGATGCAGTCCGTGCGCGTGGGGTGATGCTGAGCAATACTCCTGACGTTCTTAACGACTGCGTGGCTGACTTGGCGATTGGTTTGTTGATCGATGTGGTGCGTGGCATTTCGGCTTCCGACCGACATGTCCGGCGTGGTGACTGGCCTCGTGTCGGCCCGACCATGCCCAGCACTCGGGTCAGTGGCAAGCGCCTGGGCATGCTGGGTATGGGACGAGTCGGGCAGGTTATTGCGCGTCGCGCTATCGGCTTTGATATGGAGATCCGCTATCACACACGTAGTGCCAAACCCGAGTTGCCTTGGCAGCACGAGCCTTCATTGCTGGCTTTGGCGCAATGGTGCGATTTCCTTATCGTGGCTTGCCCCGGCAGCCCGCAAACTTACCATCTGGTGTCTGCCGAGGTCTTGAGAGCCTTGGGGCCCAACGGCTACCTGGTCAATGTCGCTCGCGGCTCTGTGGTGGATGAAAAAGCCTTGGTGGCGGCTCTTGATAATGGCCAATTAGGCGGCGCCGGATTGGATGTGTTCGAGAACGAACCCGATGTGCCTGCCGAGTTGTTAAGTAACGAGCGGGTAGTCGTGCTGCCTCATGTAGGGAGCGCAACCCGTGAAACCCGTGCCGCCATGTGCGAGCTGGTGTTAAAGAATGTTGAGAGTTACCTTACGCAAGGCAGTCTTGTGACGCCGGTTAGATTGTAAAGACTGCCTCAGGAATAACGCAGCGGTTTCAAGCTTCTGGCTTGAACTGCTGCTTCTTTCTGAGCCAGTGTTAGCCAGTATTGCCTGGTTTGCAAAGTTTTGAGTACCTGTTAAGCACCAGGTCACGAAGTTGCCCTATTTACAGGGTTGGAGTAATCGCTCTGCTTTCGACTAATGACCAAATACCGAATCTGGAGATGGGTCGTATTAGTGGGAAGTCCGTGACGAGCAGGAGTTAGCTAGCCAAGGTGTCGGCGTATCTGCTTGGTCGCCCCTTATACGATCCTCCGTCTGCCCGTCGTCAGCTTGGTCGCTTGTTCTTGCCAACACGTTCTCCTTTGGCTGAGCAGAAACAGACGTGTTTTCTTTGCATGGAGCGGTGCTTTCAACTATATACTTGATGCTTAAACAATTAAATTGAATCGGGCCTTGTACGCCCGGCATCAGGTGGGAGGCAGCTTGCATCATGCGGCTCAATATTCAGGATTTTCAGGTAGCGGCCCAAAGCAGCCTGCCACGCTTTGTCTATGACTATGTTGCTGGTGGGGCAGAAGACGAACTCTGTCTGGCTCGTAATCAGGCAGATTTGCAGACGCTGACTTTGTCGCCACGCAGTTTGCGTGATACGTCGGCGGTATCAACAGAAATAGAGGTCTTTGGACGCCGATGGGCTGCGCCTTTTGGTGTCGCTCCCGTTGGCTTGATCGATGTCGTGCGTCCACGTGGGGATCTGCACGCAGCGCGTGCCGCAGGCAAGGCGGGCTTGCCGTACATTTTGTCCACTGCCTCCAATAGCCCTTTGGAGCAGGTGCGTGAAGTCTGCGAAGGCCCATGCTGGATGCAGTTGTATGTGATGCAAGACAGGGGCATGGCCAATTCCATTCTGGATCGCGCCCGCCAAGCCGGGTTCGAAGCCTTGGTTTTGACCGTCGATGTGCCTGTAGGTGGTTATAGAGAAAAGGACATACGCCACGGCTTCAAATTGCCGTTTCGTCCAGGCCCCCGCTTATTGCTGGATATGGCTTCGCAGCCCCGCTGGCTGTGGCGTCAGGCTTTGGCCGGCCAACCCCAGTTTGTCAACCTGATGCCCACGCAAGGAGCCACTTCTGCTCAGGCACAGGCAGCACTGCTGGCGCGAAGCATGGACCGCCGCTTGATTTGGGATGATGTCTCCTGGCTGCGTTCCAAGTGGGACGGCCCGTTGCTGATCAAAGGTGTGCTCCATCCTGAAGATGCACGTCAGGCCTTGCATTACGGTGTAGATGGACTGATTGTTTCCAATCACGGTGGCCGACAACTGGACTGTGCGCCTTCAACAATCAGCGTTCTCCCGCAAATCATGGATATCGTCAAAACGCAGATGCCGGTGTTTATCGATAGCGGCTTTCGGCGTGGTGCAGATGTCGCCAAGGCCATCGCTTGTGGAGCGACGGGCGCATTCCTGGGACGTGCCGTCGCCTACGGTTTGGCTCAAGGCGGCGAGCAGGGCGTCTCTGACGTGTTGGGCCTGGTCGCTCAGGAGCTGGAACGGACGATGATTTTATTGGGGGCTTCATGCCCGGCAGATTTGACCCAATGTCTTGTATCCTCTATCGAGTAAGGTGTCCGACGCCCACTGAAATCTGCGGCGGGAAACTTACTCTTTGGAGGTATGGCGTGTGAAAGGAAGCTGTCTTTGCCAAGGCGTGGTCTTTGAGATTACCGGCGCTATTACGAACCTGCTCTATTGCCATTGCAGCATGTGTCGCAAGTCGCATGGTTCTGCATTCAGGGCGCGGGGCAAGGTCAAGACCAAGGAATTTCATTGGCGTCGCGGTCAGGAACTGCTGCGGTTTTATGAGTCATCGCCAGGAGAGCACCGGGGTTTTTGTTCCAAGTGCGGGTCAAATATTTTGACTAAATTCGATCAAAAACCAGAAGAGCTGGGCTTGGCGTTAGGGGTGTTGGACGATGACCCTGGTCTGCGTCCCACTTGTCACGTTTTCGTGGGCTCAAAAGCCGCGTGGCATGAGATTGCTGATGGGCTTATTCAGTACGAGGGGTTCCCGCCTGGCTAGCAGCAAGACTCGGACAGCAGAAAAACAAAACGCCAAGCTTTTGAAAGCTTGGCGTTTTGTTTTATTCGTGGTGCCGGCTAAAGGAGTTGAACCCTCGACCTTCGCATTACAAGTGCGCTGCTCTACCAACTGAGCTAAGCCGGCGAATTGACGATTATAGCCGGAATTTTTGAGAAGAAGCAATCACTAGAAAAATATTGATGTGGCCCAAGACTCACAGGCTCAGCCAGTAAGTAGGTTCTGGTTATAAGCGCATGATGAAAATGTCGTTTTAAATGCCTTTCTCCCTACCCATAATCTGATCTATCCAAGCTGTGCTTATATAGAAAGCGCGCAATTGAACATTAGTGACGGGCTCCGAAGGCCGCGTCCGGGAACGTTGGGGAACACCATGAAATTGAAGTCTGTTGTTGGCTCTGCCTTGTTGTTGACGTCTTTGCTGGGTGGTAACGTCAGCGCCCAGGTTTCTTTGCTGAATGCCTCGTTTGATGTGGCGCGCGAGACATTTGCGGCGATCAACCCCAAGTTTGTCGAGCACTGGAAAGCCACTACGGGCGAAGACATCAAGATTGATCAGTCTTTTGCCGGAACTTCCCGTCAGGCCCAGGACATTATTCAGGGTAAGAAAGTCGATACCGTGACCTTCAACCAGGTCACCGATATTGAGTTCCTGGCCGAGCGCGGCGCGGTGGCCAAGGACTGGGCCACTAAATTCCCGAACAACAGCTCGCCTTACTACAGCACTATCGCTTTCCTGGTGCGCAAGGGCAATCCCAAGAACATCAAGTCCTGGGATGATCTGGTGCGTGACGATGTGAAACTGGTGTTCCCGAACCCCAAGACCTCGGGCAATGCTCGCTACACCTATTTGGCGTCCTGGCTGTATGCCAATGAAGCCTTTGGCGGTGATGAAGCCAAGATCAAAGAGTTTGTCGGTAAGGTGCTGGCTAATGTCGAGAGCTTCCCCACCGGTGGCCGTGGCGCGACTGTGGCTTTTGCCCAGAATGGTCAGGGTGATGTGTTGCTGACTTTTGAATCCGAAGTGCTTAATATTGCCGCCAGCGATGAATTCAAGGGCAGTGAACTGGAAGTGGTGGTGCCCCCCGTCAGCGTATTGGCTGAGTTCCCCGTAGCCGTGGTGGATCGTGTGGTTGACCAGAAGGGCACCCGCAAGGAGGCGACCGAATACCTGAAGTTCCAGTACACCCCGGAGATTCAGCGTCTGTTGGCTGGTTTCAACTACCGTGTGACGGATCCTGCTGTTGCCAAGGAGTTTGAGTCCAAATATGCACCGGTCAAGTTGATCAACCCCACCGACCTCCTGGGTTCCTGGACTGATATTCAAAGCCGCCACTTTGCCGCGAATGGCGTGTTGGACCAGTTGCTGGCCAAGTAATTCATGAGTCGTACTTTTGTGGGCGGGGCGCAGGATTCCGGGGCGAAGACTGCGCTAAAGCCACTCTTTTTTCTGCGTCGCCCCGTCATGCCGGGTTTTGGGCTGAGCTTTGGCTTTAGCGTCCTGTACTTGTCCATTATTGTGCTGCTGCCTTTGTCGGCCTTGTTCATGTACGTCAGTGACATGAGTCTGGCCGATTATTGGCGTGCGGTCACGGATAAGCGCGTCGTCAGCAGCTATCAGGTTACGATCAGCGCTGCCCTTTATTCCACCCTGACTGCTAGCGTGGTGGGGTTCATTATTGCCTGGATCATCACGCGCTTTGAGTTTCCGGGGCGTCGCCTGATCGATGCTTTGGTAGACCTGCCGTTTGCCTTACCGACTTCGGTAGCGGGTTTGACCTTGGCGACGCTGTTTGTGCCTGGCGGCTGGTTTGGTCAGTTTCTGCCGGAAGGTTGGAAGATCGCCTATCAATACCCCGGCATTGTTCTGGCCATGACCTTTACCAGTTTGCCCTTTGTGGTGCGTATTGTGCAGCCCGTGATTGAAGAGCTGGGGGCCGAGTACGAAGAGGTTGCCCACACACTGGGTGCCAGTGGCTGGCAGACGTTCAGCAAAGTGGTGTTTCCTCCGCTGATTCCTGCGCTGGTCACGGGAGCCTCCCAGGCTTTTATCCGCAGTTTGGGTGAGTTCGGCGCAGTCATCATGATTGCTGGCAACATTCCCTACAAAACCGAAGTGTCGTCCCTGATGATTTTTGTGCGCCTACAAGAATTCAACTATCCGGCGGCGGCGGCGATTGCCTCGGTGATCTTGATCGCCTCCTTGCTGCTGCTGTTCACCTTGCAACTAGTGCAGAATCGCTTGTTGGGCTGGCAGCGGAGGGCGTCATGAGAAAAACACCTAAAAGCACGGCTGATCGCCTGATTCTGGCCTTGGGCATTGCCTTGGTGCTGGGTCTGCTGGTGGTCCCCCTGATACTGATCTTCTCCAAAGCCTTGGGCGATGGTTTACCAGCTTTATGGAGCAATCTGCAAGAGGACTACATGCTGCACGCCATTGGGCTTACCCTGTTTGTGGCGGTGCTGACGGTGCCCCTGAACATGGTCTTTGGCATTCTGCTGGCCTGGTGTCTGACGCATTACGAGTTTCGTGGCCGCCGTTTGCTCAGTACCTTGGTGGATTTGCCTTACGCGGTTTCTCCGGTGGTAGCTGGCCTGTGTTATCTGGTGGTCTACGGTGTGGAGTCGTCTCTGGGACAGTGGTTAAGCGCACGTGATATCCAGTTGATGTTCGCCTGGCCGGGAATCCTGATGGTCACGATCTTTGTGACCACGCCTTATGTGGCCCGTATCCTGATTCCTATCATGCAGGCGCAAGGTTCGGACGCGCAGGCGGCGGCGTTAAGTCTGGGTGCCAATGGTTGGCAGATCTTCTGGCACGTCACGCTGCCGGATATCAAATGGGCCTTGCTGTATGGCGTGGTGCTGACCAATGCTCGTGCGATTGGCGAGTTCGGCGCGGTGTCCGTGGTGTCTGGCACCATCATGAATCAGACCTTGACCTTGTCCCTGCTGGTGGATCAGTTGAACAACGATAACAAGGCGGCTGCGGCCTTTACAGCGGCTGCGCTACTGGCTCTATTCGCCATCGTGTCCGTGATGCTCAAGAGCTTGTTGGAGTGGCGTGTGGCGGCTGGGCGTCGTCGCAATCAGGCTGAGGCGGTGCAGTAGGGCTAGAACTTAGCGTGCTTAATTAAAGAGAGTGTTCTTGGCTGCGCTCAGTGACAATGCAAGTGCTTGGGTGACCGGTTCTACTATTTGATATCTGTAGTAGAACTGGTTATCCAAGAGGTAAAAAAGGCTCCTTACGGAGCCTTTTTTGTCTGCGTCGAACGCGCCTTATTTGACGATTTTCAGGTGCGAGACCTTGTCAGCGTCTTTTTTGGCAACGGGCGCTTCCGGTGTCGCTTCAGGGGCTGCCTCTGGTGCTTCGCCTTCCGCGTAAGGCTCGGATTCGACGACCTCAAAACCCATGCCAGCGCCTGTTTCGCGTGCGTAGATGGCCGATACGGCCGCTACGGGCACGAAAATGTCTTCCGTGACACCGCCGAAGCGGGCCTGGAATTCAATGTAATCGTTACCCAGGATCAGGCCATTGGTGGCCAGATGCCCAATATTCAGGGTGATTTGACCATCCTGAATATGGCCGCGTGGAACAACAGTGTTGGCGTCTACCGTGACCACAATGTGTGGTGTGTATCCGTGATCGGAACACCATTCGTGTAGAGCGCGCAACAGGTAGGGTTTGGTAGAGGTCTCTTGCATAATGAATTAGCGACGCATGACTTTTTCGGAAGGCGTCAGCGCTTCAATGTAAGCAGGACGCGAGAACACGCGCTCGGCGTACTTTTGCACAGGAGCAGCGCTCTTGGGCAGTTCGATACCGTAGTGGTCCAGGCGCCAGAGCAGGGGAGCGATCGCCACGTCCAGCATGGAGAATTCTTCACCCAGCATGTATTTGTTCTTGAGCAGGATCGGAGCCAACTGCGACAAGTGGTTGCGGATTTGCTGACGGGCCAGTTCTTGTGCCTTGGCATCCGTGTTGCGGCGGTCTTCCAGGGCAGCCACGTGTACAAACAGTTCCTTCTCGAAGTTGTACAGGAACAGGCGAGTACGGGCGCGCATGGTAGGGTCCGCAGGCATCAGCTGAGGATGCGGGAAACGCTCATCAATGTATTCATTGATGATGTTCGATTCGTACAAGATCAGGTCACGTTCTACCAGGATGGGCACCTGTCCGTAGGGGTTCATGACGGCGATATCTTCAGGCTTGTTGTACAAGTCGATGTCGCGGATCTCGAAATCCATGCCTTTTTCAAACAACACAAAACGGCAGCGCTGTGAGAATGGGCAAGTTGTTCCAGAGTAGAGCACCATCATGGTAGGAGATTCCAGTCGTAGAAATAAAAACAAGAGCCTCACGGCTCAGAACTTAAAACCCTGCAGAGGGTTTTAACAATAAAAAGCCGGGCAGGCTAGTTAGGCCTGCCCGTCTAGCATAGCGTTTTACTTGATGTCTTTCCAGAAAACGCTGTTCAGGCGCCATGCAACGGCAAAGAACAAGAGCAGGAACAGGATTACGCCCACACCAATTTTCTTGCGCTCCAGTTGCACAGGTTCTGCCATCCAGTCCATGAAGTTGGCCAGGTCGGCGACATCGCTGTCGTACTTGGCAGCCATCTTGGCATTGACGGGCTCGAGCTTGACCGAGTCGGAGGCATGGCCAGTGTAATTGTCCAATACTTCTGTCTTGACGGACGAGAAGCCGGCGGGATCGTAGCTGGCGACTGTCTTGACCCACTCTTTGCTGCCATCGTCTTTGGCGGTTTCAGCCACGGTCGTACGGTGCAAAGTCACACCACCTTGGCGCTCCCACATGGCGTGAGGCATACCCACGCTTGGGAAAACCAGGTTATCCCAGCCTGTAGGACGGGATGCGTCACGGTAGAAAGTGCGCAGGTAGGTGTAGATGTAGTCTGCGCCGCTAGGGCCCAGGTTGGTGGACTTGGCACGTGCAATCACGGACAGGTCAGGAGGAGCAGCACCAAACCATTTCTTGCCCATTTCCGGGGTCATGGCGATCTTCATCAGATCACCCACCTTGTCCGAGGAGAACAGCAAGTTTTTCTTGATGTCTTCTTCGGTCAGGCCGATATCTGTCAGCTTGTTGTAGCGCATGGAGTTGGCGCTATGACAGTTCAGACAGTAGTTCACAAACAGTTTTGCGCCATTTTGCAAAGCCGCCATGTCATTCATGCGGTCGGGCGCGCGCTCCAGGGCATAGCCACCTTCGGCGGCCACAGCCACCGTGCAGGTAAGGGACAAGGCCAGAGCGCCAAGCAGTTTTTTAATCATGGTCATTCCGTTTCGTGTTGGGGGCCTAGTGAGGGCGGAAAGTCACGCGATCAGGTTCGGGTTTGAATGTACCCATGCGGCTCCATACTGGCATCAACAGGAAGAATGCCAGGTAGATCACCGTACCGATCTGGCTCAGCAGGTTGAACAAGTCGTTCGGGGCCTGCGTGCCCAGGTAACCCAAGATCAGGAAGTTGATGATGAAAATCGCGTACAGCACTTTGTGCCAGGTAGGACGGTAACGAATCGACTTCACAGGCGATTTGTCCAGCCAAGGCAGGAAGAACAGGATCACGACCGTACCACCCATGGCCACCACGCCCCAGAACTTGGCGTCGATAACACGCAGCAACACAGCAACAGCGATCAGGATGGCTGGAACAGCCAGACGCCAGATACCGGGCAGCTTGCCTTTGACGAACAGCACCAGCGCGCCCAGCACGGAAGCACCGGCCAGAACCCAGGTAAAGTCAGCGGTTGTGGCACGCAGCATGGAGTAGAAAGGCGTGAAGTACCAGACAGGCGCAATGTGTGGAGGAGTCTTTAGCGCATCGGCTGGGCTGAAGTTGTTGAACTCCAGGAAGTAGCCGCCCATTTCAGGGGCAAAGAACACAATCGCGGCAAACACAATCAGGAAGCCAGCCACACCCAGGATGTCGTGTACCGAGTAGTAGGGGTGGAAGGGAATGCCATCCAAAGGACGACCTTGTGCGTCTTTGGGGCCGTTCTTGATTTCGATACCGTCAGGGTTGTTGGAACCGACTTCGTGCAGCGCGATCAGGTGAGCCACAACCAGGCCCAGCAGGACCAGAGGCACAGCAATGACGTGCAGCGCAAAGAAGCGGTTCAGGGTGGCGTCGGACACCACGTAGTCACCACGGATGAAAATAGCCAGGTCAGGACCAATGAAAGGAATGGCCGAGAACAGGTTAACAATCACCTGGGCGCCCCAGTAGGACATCTGGCCCCATGGCAGCAGGTAGCCCATGAAGGCTTCAGCCATCAGACAGAGGAAAATGGCAACGCCAAAGATCCACACCAGTTCACGAGGCTTGCGGTAAGAACCGTAGAACAAGCCGCGCAGCATGTGCAGGTACACCACCACGAAGAACATGGAAGCGCCTGTGGAGTGCATGTAGCGGATGATCCAGCCACCGGGCACTTCGCGCATGATGTACTCAACCGACTCAAAGGCCAGTTTGGCATCAGGCTTGTAGTTCATGACCAGAAAAATACCAGTCACAATCTGGATGACCAGCACCAGCAGTGCCAGAGAACCAAAGAAGTACCAGAAGTTGAAGTTCTTCGGCGCGTAATATTCTGACATGTGCTCTTTGTACATGGATGTCAGGGGGAAGCGCCTGTCAATCCATCCCAAGAGTCCTGTCGTTTCGACGGTTTTCTCGCCAGCCATGAAACGGCTCCTTTATCTTTTTAAATAGTACGTATTGGGTTACAGCCGCCTTAGGCCTTGTTGTTTTCGTCTACGCCGATGGTAACCATCGTGCCGTCGGCCGAGAACTCGTAGGGCGGGATTTCCAGATTGTCCGGAGCAGGCTTGTTGCTGTAGACCCGGCCGGCCAGGTCAAACGTGGAGCCGTGGCAGGGGCACAGAAAGCCGCCTTCCCAACCACCGGGCAGACCGGCGCCAGCGCCAGCGGCCAGATGCGGGGTAGGGGAGCAACCCAGGTGGGTGCAAATACCGATACAGATAAAGATTTCAGGGCGACGCGAACGGTATTCGTTCTTGGCGTACGCGGGGGTGTAGCCGGGACGGTCCGAGTCAGGGTCGGCCAGTTGGCTATCGAGCTTGGGCAGGGCGTCCAGTTGCTCTTGGGTGCGGTGCAGAATCCAGACCGGTTTCCCGCGCCATTCAACGGTGCGCATCTGACCGGGGGCGATATTGGAAATATCAACCTCTACGGGAGCGCCGGCCGCTTTTGCTTTCTCCGAAGGAGCAAAGGAGCTGACAAAGGGAACAGCTGTTGCCACACCAGCAACACCACCTAATGCACAGGCGGTGGCGACCCAGGTGCGGCGCGAAGGATCGGGCGGAAGATTGAAATCAACCGCGCCTCTGGCATCGGGCTGTGTCGTGTTCTGACTCATTCTAGTATCCTTATTCCTGCCCGACTCGGGCAATACCACAATTTACGGATTTGGGCCTGGGTATATTATTCAACCGCACATTATACGCGTTACCCAGCGCAGCATAACTTGATCAAAGGTGAACATATGAACAAGGCTCGAGGTTTCCTGAACGAATTCCGGGAGTTCGCCGTTAAGGGCAACATGATGGACCTTGCGGTCGGTGTCATTATTGGCGCTGCTTTCGGCAAGATTATCGACTCGCTGGTAAAAGACATCATCATGCCCGTCATCAGTTTCATCCTTGGCGGCGAGGTGAATTTTACCAATCAGTTCACAGTCTTGCGTAGACCAGAGGGCTTTACCGGCCCAGAAACCCTGGAAGCTTTGAGGTCGGCAGGGGCTGTTGTTCTTTCGTGGGGTAGCTTCCTGACCATTTTGATCAACTTCATCTTGCTGGCCTTCGTGGTGTTTTGCATGGTCAAGATGATTAACCGTATGCGCGCCACGGTGGCCAAGGAAGAAGCAGCGGAAGTCGTTCCCGCGCCAACCCCTGAAGACGTGCTGTTACTGCGTGAGATCAGGGATTCGCTGAAAAAATAAAAGCCCAAACGTATCAAAGCTTTAAGGTGCCTTTCGGCACCTTTTGTTTATGTAAACCCACCGGCAGGGCCAAGTTTGCCCGCGCCGGATGCCTGATTTTAGCCTTTCCTGGCCTGGGCTTGTCTAGCCATGCGGGGCTTTAAAGCTTGTTCAAGGTCATATGTGCTGGTTTTTGGTGAAGTCAGATCGGGTTGTCCATGTCGATGAACTCCACCTCAATACCAAATTGACGCGCAATTTCCTCACCCAGAGCTTTGGCACCGTAGCGTTCGGTGGCATGGTGACCGGCAGCCATGAAGGCAATATTGTTTTCCTGTGCGCTGTGAAAGGTCTGTTCTGAGGCCTCACCGCTGATATAAAGATCGGCTTGGGCGGCAACGGCACTATCAATAAAACCCTGTGCGCCTCCCGTGCACCAGGCGATTCGGCGGACTTTTCGTTGTAAATCACCAACAATTAGTGGTTTGCGGTGTAAGTTATTGCAAACTGTCAGGCCGAATGTTTCCAGTGAAACGGGGGCAGGCAGTTCACCCAGCCAGACCAGTCCGTCCGGGCCACAGGTTTGTGCCAAGCCGTTTGCATCACGGAGCACCTCAATGCCTAATTGCCGAGCCAGTTGAGCGTTGTTGCCAAACTCGGGATGCGCATCCAGGGGCAGGTGATAGCCCAAGAGGTTAAGCTGATGCGACAGGACGCGTTCGATACGAGTTTTTCGGGTGCCAACAATACATGGGTTCTCGTTTTTCCAGAACCAGCCGTGGTGTACCAAAATTGCGTCCGCCTGGCGGGCAATAGCGGCATCAATCAGCGCCAGCGAGGCCGTTACGCCGGTGACAAGTTTGCCAATATAGGGCTTGCCTTCGACCTGGAGCCCATTGGGACAGTAGTCCTTGAAACGGGTGATATCCAAGGTGCTATTGAGCCAGTTGGCCAGTTCTGCCGTTGAAACCTGAGTCATGGAAATCCTTATCTGAAAGAGTGCTATGCGTCGATTGTGGCTAGTATTTGCTCAAGCGGTGACGATCTGCTTAGCGGGTTTTTTTATTGTGGTGACATTCAGGCCTCAGTGGTTGGGAGCACCCCAGTTACCCGTGCGCACAACTGATGCGGTGGTCATGCCGGCACCGGTTCCTTCTTTACTGGCCCCTGTCGCCCAGGAGAGCCCCTTGTCTTATGCCTCGGCGGTCACCCAGGCCGCGCCGGCTGTCGTTAATGTGTACACCAGCAAGCATTTGGAAGGCAATTCTCCTTTGCTGGAAGACCCCGATTTGCAACGTCTGTTCCGTGAACTGCCTGATCTGATGGGGCGTCGCTCCACAATCAACCTGGGCTCGGGCGTGATCGTACACGAACAAGGCTATATCCTGACCAATTACCATGTGATCGAGGCGGCCGACGCCATTGAGGTGGCCTTGTCGGATGGGCGTCAGGCCAAGGCTCGCTTGATTGGTTCGGACCCGGAAAGCGATCTGGCTGTGCTCAAGATCGATCTGCCCAAACTGGTGGTGATCCGGACACAGTCCCAGGATCAGTTGCAGGTGGGAGATGTCGTACTGGCTATCGGCAACCCTTTCGGAGTGGGGCAAACCACCACAATGGGTATTGTGTCGGGGCTGGGGCGCAATCGCCTGGGTATCAATATTTACGAGAACTTTATCCAGACAGATGCGGCAATCAATCCGGGCAATTCTGGTGGTGCCTTGGTGGATGTGACGGGCCGACTGGTGGGGATCAATACCGCTATTTATTCTGAAACTGGTGGGTCGCTGGGAATCGGCTTTGCCATTCCTGCTTCGACAGCGCTGGCCATTATGGACGAGATCATTCGTAATGGAGAAGTGACGCGGGGTTGGCTGGGGCTGGAGCCGCAGGACATCACGCCAGACTTGGTCAAGAGCTTCAAGCTGAAAAGTGATGCGGGTGTGATTATTGCCAGCGTGCAGCGTCATGGCCCGGCTGCCGAGGCCCATTTGCTGGTTGGGGATATCGTGTTGGGGTTGAATGGTCAGCCAGTGACCGATTCAATTGACCTGCTCAACCAGATTGGCCCCGTGCAACCGGGGCAGACCGTGACGTTACGTGTGCTGCGCGATGGCAAGGAGCTGGATGTTCCTGTCAAGGTTGGTATGCGGCCTCAGGTGCGCAAGTAAGGTCAGCAGCTTCCCTGCTTTTTCCTGGTGGGGGGCCCCTCGAAGAAGGGTTGAAGGGCCATGGCCTTGAGGGCTGTACCGGTTCTTGGCTGTTTTACAGATCGTAGCGGCACAAGGGCTTTGCAACGCGTCTATAAAAGAATGGCTCTCTAGGACTGCTCTTTTTGGAGCAGGGCAAGAGAGCCATTTTTGGGCCTGCACTGACAAAAAACCTAGCGTGTACAGACCGATGTTGCTTTGATCGTTTTACAGGTCCAGCTCACGGCCTTCGCTGCTTTCCGTTTCTCGTTTTTTGATCAGGCTGGCGGCCAGAATCCCTAACTCATAGAGCAGGCATAGCGGAGTTGCTAACAGAAGCTGGCTGACCACGTCCGGTGGAGTAACAATAGCAGCGATGACAAAGGCACCCACAATGACATAGCCACGGATTTCACGCAGCTTGGCTACCGTCACAACACCTGTTTTTACCAGCAAGATCACTGCGATCGGCACTTCAAATGTAATGCCAAATGCCAGGAACATGGTCATGACAAAACCCAGGTAGGCTTCGATGTCCGGAGCTGGCGTAATCGATTGTGGGGCAAACGTGGCGATGAAATGGAAAACGGTGCGGAACACCACGAAATAACAAAATGCCATGCCAGCGATGAACAGCAAGGTGCTGGTCATGATCAGGGGCAACGCCAGTTTCTTCTCGTGGTTATACAAGCCAGGCGCAATAAAGGCCCATGCCTGATAAAGCACAATCGGCAAGGCCAGCACGAAGGCTGCCATCAGGGTGACTTTGACCGGCACCATGAAAGGGGTAATTACCCCCGTGGCGATCATGCGTGTGCCCTCGGGCAGCGAGCTCATCATGGGCTGTGCCAACACATCATAAATTGCCGAGGCACCCGGATAGGTAAACAACACGATAAAAATTCCCACCACGGCAATAACGGCGCGTAACAGGCGTGTGCGCAGCTCTACCAGGTGAGAGATAAAGGTGTCTTCTTGAGGCGCGTCGGTGCTCATGCCGTAGGTCCTTTAGCGGGGTGGGCGGGAGCATCCGTAGGACGGGGAGCGTCGTCACTGGCAGGCGCGCTAGGCGCTGGTGGGGCGGCTGCATCCGTGCTTGGCTGGCTGGCAGCCGGTTCTGTTAAAGCGGCGTCGGGCGTTGTAGTCGCGCTGTCAGCGGTATCTGAAAAGGCCTTACGTGCGGACTCCGACGCATTTTGTAGCGTGTCGCGCGCTTCGGTCAGAGGCTGGCTCAGGCTTTTGCCTGTGTCCTGGACCGAGCTGCGTACCGAACGCGCAGCGTCTTCCATCTGGTCTTTGAGCTTATTGACCTCATCCAGATTGATTTCACGTTGGATATCGGATTTGACCTCGGTGACGTAACGCTGAGCGCGGCCAAGCAGATGCCCGGCTGTGCGAGCCACTTTGGGAAGGCGCTCCGGACCGATAACGATCAAAGCAACTACACCAATCAGGAGTAGCTCAGTAAAGCTGATATCAAACATGGAGACTCACGTAAAAGTCAGGTGCGATCGGACTTTTCCTTTGCCTGCACATCGATTGTTTGGGGATCTGCCGTACGCTGGCTGACAGACTCGGGATTTTTCTCGTCGTCGCCAACTTCTTTCATGCCTTCTTTAAAACCTTTGACTGCACCGCCCAGATCCGAGCCGATGTTACGCAGTTTTTTGGTGCCGAAAACCAGGGCGACGATGACCAGAACGATCAACCAGTGCCAAATGCTAAAGCTACCCATAATGTATCTCCCTTAAGCAGCCATGGCTGCGCGTTGTTGCCATGGGCGCTCACCGCCCAAGATGTGCATGTGTAAATGGTTGATTTCCTGCCCGCCATCCAAACCGTTGTTGATGACAATGCGGAAACCGCCTTCTGGGCCGGGGCGACAACCAGCCTTTGCGGCCAGGGAAGGAGCCAAAGCCATCATTTTACCCAACCATTCGCTATCCTGGTCCGATACGTCCTGCATGGAGACGACGTGTTTTTTGGGAATGACCAGAATATGAATAGGAGCCGCTGGGTTGATGTCGTGAAATGCCAGAAAATCCTCGTCCTCGTATACCTTTTTGGACGGGATCTGACCGGCAGCAATTTTACAGAAAAGACAGTTCTCGCTCATAGCAACCTCGGTAGCGAAGCACTCGCTGGGCGAATGCTGAAAATCTAGGTATTAGGACAGTGTAGCGCGACTAGATGACAGGATTACGCTTGATCCTTAGGTCGCGAAGCTTTTTCTTCCAATCCCGATGTGCCTTCACGGCGCAGCAGCTCTGTCAGGACATCACGAGGCTCCAGACCATAATAGGTCAGGGCCACCAGGCTATGAAACCACAGGTCTGCGGTTTCGCAGACAATGCGTTCGCGTTCCTGATCCTTAGCCGCCATGACCAGCTCGGTTGCCTCCTCGCCGATCTTTTTCAAGAACGCATCCGGCCCTTTGGCCAGAAGCTTGGCGGCATAGGACGAGGAAGGGTCCCCGCCTTGTGCCGGCAAACGGGACTTCAGAGTGCGGCCAAGATGATCGAGAATAGTCTCGACAGTAGGTTGTTCGTTCATCGGTAAATATGCTCCGGGTCTTTCAGGACGGGATCAACCACCACCCATTGTGCTTGATCGCTCTGGCCTTGCAACTGGCGATAAAAGCAGCTTTCACGTCCCGTATGACAGGCAATCTGACCAAGCTGTTCCACGCTGAGCAAAATAACATCGCCGTCGCAGTCCAGGCGCAAGTCGCTGACGTGCTGCACATGGCCGGATTCCTCGCCTTTGCGCCACAGGCGCTGGCGGGAACGCGACCAGTACACGGCGCGGCCAGTACTGACGGTCTCTTGCAGGGACTCCTGGTTCATCCAGGCGACCATCAGGATTTTGCCCGTGGCCTGGTCCTGTGCAATCGCAGGGATCAGACCTTGTTCATCAAAGCGGATTTCAGCCAGCCAGGCCGGTAAGTCTGCCATTAGCGTCGCACCTGAATACCTTGCGCAGCCATGAAATCCTTGGCTTCGGCAATAGTGTGTTGACCATAGTGGAAGATGCTGGCGGCCAGCACGGCACTAGCACCACCTTTGATCACGCCGTCGGCCAGGTCTTGCAGGCCACCCACGCCGCCAGAGGCGATAACGGGCACGGAGACCGCATCGGATACGGCACGGGTCAGTTCCAGATCAAAGCCGGATTTGGTGCCGTCGCGGTCCATGCTGGTCAGCAGTAGCTCGCCTGCGCCATAGTCGGCCATGCGGGCTGCCCATTCCACGACATCCAGACCTGTTCCACGACGGCCGCCGTGAGTAAAGACTTCCCAGCGGGGAGCTTCGTTTTCGGCACTGACACGGCGAGCATCAATGGCGACAACCATGCACTGCGTGCCGTGGTGATCGCTGGCAGCACGCACCAGATCAGGGTTGCTGATGGCGGCGCTGTTAATGGACACCTTGTCCGCACCGGCATTGAGCAGGCGCTGGATGTCCGTGACTTCACGGACACCGCCACCGACTGTCAGCGGAATGAAAATCTGGCTGGCCACCTGTTCGATGATCGGCAAGATCAGATCCCGGTTGTCCGAGGTGGCGGTAATGTCCAGGAAGGTCAGCTCATCGGCACCCTGGTCGTTGTATTTGCGGGCGATCTCTACCGGGTCTCCGGCATCGACCAGATCCACAAAGTTGATTCCTTTGACCACGCGACCGGCGGTGACATCCAGACAGGGGATAATGCGGCAGGCTAATTCGTTGGCAGCAACCTGGCTCATGCCGGGTACTCGTCAGCAAATGTTTGTGCCTCGGCAAAATCCAGGGTGCCTTCATAAATGCTGCGCCCCAAAATGACACCTTCAATCCCTTCGTGCTCGACAGCACACAGGTCTTCGATGTCTTTCAGGTTGGTGACGCCGCCCGAGGCGATCACAGGAATCTTGACGTGCTGAGACAGTTTGACGGTGGCTTCGATATTGACGCCTGTCAACATGCCGTCGCGGCCAATATCCGTATAGATAATGGATTCGCAGCCGTAGTCTTCAAATTTCTTGGCCAGGTCCAGTACGTCGTGGCGTGTCAGCTTGCTCCAGCCATCGGTGGCGATTTTGCCGTCACGGGCGTCCAGGCCAACAATGATGCTGCCAGGAAAAGCGCTGCAAGCGTCCTGCAGGAAACCTGGGCTTTTGACGGCGGCTGTGCCAACAATGACATAGCTCATTCCGGCGTCCAGGTAGCGTTCGATGGTGTCCAGATCGCGGATACCGCCCCCGATCTGTACGGGAATCTCACCGTCAATGGCCGCAATAATGGATTTGATGGCTTCGCTGTTCTTGGGCTTGCCGGCAAAAGCGCCGTTCAAGTCCACCAGATGCAGGCGCCGGGCCCCTTGCTCGAGCCACTGTGTTGCTATTTTGGCCGGATCATCCGAGAAAATAGTGGCGTCGTCCAGGTCACCCTGGCGAAGGCGCACACAACGCCCGTCTTTAAGGTCGATGGCGGGAATCAAAAGCATGGTCTTTAGCCGTAAAAAACGTAAGAAATACTGGGTCGGAAAAAGTCGAAAAGACGCCAGGAAGCTTTATTGAAAAATCATGGCTTCCAGTTGGCGAAATTCCGGAACAGTTGCAGGCCGTTGTCCGCACTTTTCTCAGGATGGCATTGCAACGCAAAAATATTAGCGTTTGCGATCGCCGAGGTAAAGCGTTGGCCATAGTGCGTCGAACCACAAGTTTGATCTATATGCAGCGGATCGACAAAGTAGCTATGCACAAAGTAAAAGAACGCGCCATCTTCAATGCCAGCCCATAAGGGGTGGTCTTGAGTCTGGTGTACGCGGTTCCAGCCAATATGGGGCACTTTCAGCCCGGTGCCGGAGGCGTGGTCGCTGCTTTTGTAGTTTGGGCCCTCAAAACGGCGCACTTGGCCGGGAATCAGACCTAAACAGGGGACATTGCCTTCCTGACTGGAGTCGAACAGCATTTGTTCGCCTACGCAGATACCTAATAAAGGTTTGCTGCGGGCTGCAGTCAGCAAGGCATCGCGCAAACCGGATTGGTCCAGGTGGGCCATGCAATCGGGCATGGCTCCCTGGCCGGGTAATACAACCCGGTCCGCATCCAGAATGGCTTGAGGAGTTTGAGCAAGAACAATGCGCGCATCAGGTGCAGCGGCATGCAGTGCCCGGGCAACCGAGAAGATGTTGCCCGAACCGTAATCGACAATAGCGATAGTGGTCACGATGTGTGTCCAAAGGACGTTTACAGAACCCCTTTGGTCGAAGGCACCACGCCTTCGCTACGTGGGTCCAGCTCCAGAGCCATACGCAATGCTCGACCAAAGGCTTTAAACACGGTTTCGCACTGATGATGTGCGTTTTCGCCGCGCAGGTTATCGATGTGCATAGAAACCAGGGCGTGGTTGACAAAACCCTGGAAAAACTCGCGTGCCAAGTCTACATCGAACTGACCGATTCGTGCGCGGGTAAAGGGCACAAAATAAAACAGACCAGGGCGACCGGAGAAGTCCACGACGACGCGCGACAGGGCTTCGTCCAGCGGCACGTAGGAGTGGCCATAGCGGCGCAGACCGGCTTTGCTACCGACAGCCTTGGCAAATGCCTGGCCCAGCGCAATGCCGATATCTTCGACGGTATGGTGGTCGTCGATGTGGGTATCGCCCTCACAGTGCACATCCAAGTCGATCAGACCGTGGCGGGCAATCTGGTCCAGCATGTGGTCCAGAAAAGGCACACCGCTGTTGAGCGAGTGACGGCCGGTGCCGTCCAGGTTAACGGCCACGCGGATGCGGGTTTCATTGGTATTGCGGGTAATCTCGGCGGTACGCATATCAGAGCCGGCGGCAAGGCCGGTATCAGGATTGGTTCAATCGGAATTGCGCGCTGGCAGCGTGGGCGTACAGGCCCTCGCCTTGTGCCAGCGTAGCGGCTATGGGTCCCAGTGTCTGGGCGCCTGATTCTGAAACCTGAATAATGCTGCTGCGTTTCTGGAAATCGTAGACGCCCAACGGTGACGAGAAACGCGCAGTGCGTGCCGTCGGCAGGACATGGTTAGGCCCGGCACAGTAATCGCCCAGCGATTCGGAGCTGTAGGGGCCTAGGAAAATGGCGCCAGCATGGCGGATTTTGCCCAACAAGTCCTGGGCGTTCCGGGTAGAGACTTCCAGGTGTTCCGGCGCGATATGGTTGCTGATCTGACAGGCCTCGTCCAGATCGCGGACGTGGATCAGGGCTCCCCGGCCAGACAGGCTGCGACGGATGATGTCCTCGCGTGGCATGGTGGGTAACAAGCGTTCGATAGCGGCTTCAACCTGATCCAGAAAGTCGGCATCGGGGCACAGCAAGATGGCCTGGGCCAGCTCGTCGTGTTCGGCCTGGGAGAACAGGTCCATGGCCACCCAGTCGGCCGGAGCACTGCCGTCGCTGATGATCAGGATTTCGGAGGGGCCGGCAATCATGTCGATACCCACCACACCAAAGACGCGGCGTTTGGCAGCGGCTACATAGGCGTTGCCGGGGCCGACAATCTTGTCCACCGCAGGAATGGTATCCGTGCCGTAAGCCAAGGCGCCCACGGCTTGTGCGCCACCAATGGTGAACACGCGATCGACACCACCTATGGCGGCGGCGGCCAGCACGATAGGGTTGCGCACGCCATCGGGTGTAGGCGTGACCATGATCAGTTCAGGAACACCCGCCACTTTGGCGGGAATGGCGTTCATCAGAACCGAGGAGGGGTAAGCGGCCTTGCCACCGGGAACATACAGTCCCACACGGTCCAAGGGGGTGACTTGCTGGCCCAGCACGGTGCCGTCGGCTTCTGTGTAGGTCCAGGTTTGGGCACGTTGATGTTCGTGATAACGGCGCACGCGCTCGGCGGCCTGCTCCAGTGCCTTGCGCTGATCGGCGGGCAGGCTGTCCAGGGCTGCAAACAGCTCTTCTTTAGAAATTTCCAGTGCCGAAGCCTGTTCAACGGCCAGTCGGTCAAAGCGCTGGGTGTAATCCAACAAGGCCGTGTCTCCCTCATGCTGGATACGATGCAGAATCTCGGCACAAGCGTGCTCGATAGACGCGTCTTCAGACGCTTCGTAAGCCAGTAGCGTGCGCAGTTCGGCATCGAACTGGGCGGATTGAGAGTTCAGGCGATGGATCAGTGACATGTCGCTATAGGAAAAAGCTAAGGATCAAGGGCCAGTGTATAACATTTCGCTTGCGCAAAAGGCGGTCTGCGTCTTTTGCGCAAGCAGGATTGTCCGGCTGTTTGTCCCCTGCGAGAAGCAGGGGAGATTTTACTCGTCCACCGAGGCGCGAGAGAAAGCGTCGATCAGGGGTTGTAGCTGGGCACCACGGTTTTTCATGGCAGCTTGATTGACGATCAAACGCGAGGAGATGGGGGTGATGTCTTCCACTTCCACCAGCTTGTTGGCACGCAGGGTGCCGCCGCTGGAGACCAGATCCACAATGGCGTCAGCCAGACCGACCAGCGGGGCCAGCTCCATGGAGCCATATAGCTTGATCAGGTCCACGTACACGCCTTTGCTGGCGAAGTGTTCGCGAGCCGCGCGCGTGTATTTGGTTGCGATACGCAAGCGCGAACCTTGTTTGACAGCCGAATGGTAGTCAAAGCCCTCCGCCACGGCCACGCACAGACGGCAACGGGCAATGTTCAGATCCACGGGCTGGTATAGACCGCCGGGGTGCTGTTCCATGTGCTCGTACAACACGTCCTTGCCGGCAATCCCGATATGGGCGGCACCGTATTGCACGTAGGTCGGCACGTCCGTGGCACGCACAATAATCAGACGCAGGTCCGGATTGTTGGTGGGCAGGATCAGTTTGCGCGACGTTTCCGGGCTTTCCAGCACTTTGATGCCCGCCTCTTCCAGCAAAGGCAGGGTTTCGTCAAAAATCCGGCCTTTGGACAAGGCCAGCGTCAGAGGTTGATTTAAACCGGCGGGGCTCATTAGGTTTCCTTGCTGCTGATTCGCTCGATGTTGGCGCCTACGGCTTGAAGCTTGGCTTCCATACGGTCGTAGCCACGGTCCAGATGGTAGATGCGTTCGACGGTGGTGTCACCCCGAGCAGCCAGACCCGCAATGACCAAACTGGCCGAAGCACGCAGGTCGGTTGCCATGACGGTAGCGCCCGTCAGGTAGGGGGCGCCGGTAACCACGGCCATATGGCCTTCGATATCAATCTGTGCACCCAGACGGTTCAATTCCTGCACGTGCATGTAGCGATTTTCAAAGATGGTTTCCACAACCGAGGCGGTGCCGTCGGCAATGGTGTTCAAGGCCATCAGTTGAGCCTGCATGTCGGTAGGGAAACCGGGATATTCGCTGGTGCGAAAGCTGACTGCCTTGGGGCGACCATTCATGCTGGCCTTGATCCAGTCTGGGCCGGTTTCAATGTGCAGACCGGCTTCGCGCAGCTTGTCCAGCGTGGCGCCCATGGCGTCAGCATCGGTATTGCGCAAGGTCAGTTCGCCACCGGTAGCGGCAACAGCACACAGGAAGGTGCCGGCTTCAATACGGTCGGGGCAGATGGTGTGCTTGGCACCGTGCAGGCGCTCGACACCGTCAATGACGATGCGGTCGGTGCCGTGGCCCTGGATCTTGGCGCCCATCTTGATCAGCAGCTCGGCCAGATCAATAATTTCTGGTTCGCGGGCCGCGTTCTCCAGAATGGTTTGGCCTTCTGCCAGGACAGCGGCCATCATCAGGTTTTCGGTGCCGGTGACTGTCACCATGTCCGTGCGCACCACTGCACCACGCAAGCGTTTGGCGCGGGCATTCACAAAGCCGTGCTCGACATGGATTTCTGCACCCATGGCAGCCAGACCCTTGATGTGCTGATCTACCGGGCGTTGGCCAATGGCGCAACCACCGGGCAGGCTGACGCGGGCCTGGCCAAAGCGGGCCAGCAGGGGGCCCAGCACCAGAATGGAGGCGCGCATGGTTTTCACCAGCTCGTAGGGCGCTTCCAGATTGGTGATGTTGCCTGCATTGAGCTCCAGCGTGCCATTGCGCTCCTGGGTGACACCCAACTGGCCCAAGAGCTTCAGGGTGGTGTCGATATCGCGCAGACGCGGGACATTGTCCAGGTACACCGTATCGGCAGTCAGCAAACTGGCGCACAGAATAGGCAGAGCAGCGTTTTTGGCGCCAGAGACGGTGATCTCGCCATTGAGGCGTTGTCCGCCTGTGATGCGTAATTTATCCATTCGGATTGGCCTTGTATTCGTCGGGGGTCAGCGTGCGCATGGACAGGGCGTGGATTTCAGCTTTCATCCGGTCACCCAGGGCCTTGTAGACCAGTTGGTGACGCGCAATCAGGCGTTTGCCTTCAAAGGCGGTGCTGACGATCAGGGCCTCAAAGTGCGAACCATCGCCTTGCACTTGCAAGTGTTCACAGGGCAGGTTGTCGGCAATGTATTGGTGAACTTGTTCGGGAGTCGGCAACATGAGATCAATTCCGTAATTTATAGCCTGAGGCAAGCAGGCGTAGCGAAATCAGACACAGCGCAACAAAGACGCTGGCGACAACGGTCAGGCTGAACCAGGGAGAAATATCCGAGGCGGCAAAAAAACCGTAGCGGAATCCGTCAATGGTATAGAGCAACGGATTCCAGTGTGAAACAGTCTGCCAAAACGGCGGCAGGCTATGAATTGAATAGAACACACCTGACAAAAAGGTGGCGGGCATGATCAGAAAGTTCTGGAACGCGGCCAACTGGTCGAATTTTTCAGACCACAGGCCGGCGATCAGGCCTAAGGTGCCCATGATGCCGCAAGACAGGACGGCAAAGACCAATACCCACAAAGGCTTGGCCAGGGGCAAGGAGACAAAGAACAGGGACACCAACCAGACACAGAGGCCCACACAGATGCCACGGGCGATGGACGCCAGCAGATAAGCAGCGAAAATTTCGCGGTGCGACAGTGGCGGCAACAGGATAAAGACCAGATTGCCTGTGATGCGGCTTTGAATCAATGATGACGAGGGGTTGGCAAAGGCGTTTTGCAACATGCTCATCATCATCAGGCCCGGAATCAGGAAGGCGGTGTAGGGCACGGAGTCGTACACCGTGACGCGACCTTCCAGTACGTGGGCGAAAATCAGCAAATACATCAGCGCTGTCAGCACCGGAGCGGCAATGGTCTGAAAGCCCACTTTCCAGAAACGCATCAGCTCTTTGCGCAGCAGCGTCGGGAAACCCGAGCCCATCTTGGGCTGAGGGGGCAGGCTCAGGGTGCCGATCTTGCTTGTGGGTGCGTCCGTGTTTTGTGGCACACCCCAGTGTTTGGGAGAGGGGTTCTGGTTCACAGTGCGACTCCCATTTTTCCTTCGTTGTGCATGATGCGCACAAATGCATCCTCCAGATCGTGGCCACCCGCGCGTTCCATAATGGCTTGTGTGGTATCCAGGGCGACAATCTTGCCACTCTTGAGCATGGCCAGTCGGCCACAGAGAGCCTGGGCTTCTTCCAGATAGTGGGTGGTCAGCAAGATGGTGTGGCCTTGTTGATTCAGACGAATGATGAATTCCCACAGCGTGCGGCGCAGGTCCACGTCCACACCGGCAGTGGGTTCATCCAGAATAATGACAGGGGGGCGATGGACCAGTGCCTGGGCAACCAGCACACGGCGCTTCATGCCACCGGACAAGGCACGCATATTGGTGTCGGCCTTGTCGCTCAAGGCCAGATTGGCCAGGATCTCGTCGATCCAGTCGTCATTGTGTTTCAGGCCAAAATAGCCCGATTGCAGACGCAAGGTTTCACGAACAGTGAAAAAGGGATCATAAACAATTTCCTGTGGCACCACGCCCAGCGATTGGCGGGCTTTTTGGTACTGGGTGCGCACATCGTAACCACAGACACTGACCTGGCCGCTGGTGGGACGGGTCAGGCCTGCCAACATGGAAATCAGGGTTGTTTTGCCGGCGCCGTTGGGGCCGAGTAAGCCAAAAAACTCACCATGTTCGATAGTCAGGCTGACCTGATCGACGGCCAGAAAACCGGCATCGGAGCGGGGAGGGGAAAACAGGCTTTTGAGTCCCCGGCTTTGGGGGGCGAAGCGTTTGCTGACGTTATCGAGTTTGAAGGCGGACATGGCAATTTGGTTGGCCTGACGCGAGTGTGGCGGTACAAGTCGTCGCGGTAGCGTCTTTGTTAACTAAACAGGCCTACGCATGGGCGTAGACCTGTTTGGGGGTGATCAGGCTCTTTATTATAGAGTACGACTCTGGTCTGCTTAAGAAAGCTCGACCAAAGCGCCCGAGCTTGCCACGGCCTGTCTTAGCTGTTTTGCTTGTTCAGCGCCTGAATCAGGCCATCAATGCCACTTTGTTCAATTTGCTGGGCAAACTGGTTGCGGTAGTTTTGGATCAGCCAGATACCTTCCACGTTCAAGTCGTAGATTCTCCAGCCTTCAGGTGTTTTCTCCAGGCGGTAATCTACGCCAACCGGGCCACCGTTGGACTGGGTCAGCGAGGAGCGCACAACCACGTCGTCCGCATTGGCATCACCACGGAAAGGCAGAATGGTCAGTTGGGTCTTGTCATCCACACGGGACAAGGCGCCGCTGTAGGTGCGAACCAAGGTGCCCTTGAAAGCCTCGACCAGTCTTTGGCGTTGATCTGCGCTGGCTTGGCGCCAGTAGCGGCCAGCGGACAGGCGAGTGGTCTTTTCCAGGTTCACGTACGGCATGATGTTTTCGTTCACAGCGGCCGTGATGGCAGCACGATCACCCTTGCGGATGGCCTCGCTTGCCTTGACAACTTGCAATGCCTGATTGCCAACCGTTTCAACAAACTTGTTGGGCTCGCCTTTAGGGTCGGCGGCTTGGGCGTGCGCGGCGACAGCATACAAACACAGGGCCAGCGCGGCACAGGTGGTCAGAACCCAGGAAATCAGGCGAGAGGGAGAGGACTGCAAAGCAGTCCCGCCCAAGGCGGGACGGGAAATCATAAAAAAACTCCGGAATAATGTTCTGCGGGCAGGGCGTTTTTATTCGTCTGCGTCCGAGTAGTCAGGCAGGTCCTGGCTAGAGTCGCCACCGGTGCGACGGTCTTGAACCATCGCATGGCGTCGTTGCAGGTAAGCGTCGCGTATGAAGCTGTAGCGGTCAAGGGCGATGTCGTTAACAAGTTTTTCTGTATCCAGCACGCCAGCGCGGGCATCCAGCGCCCACAGACCCATGATGCTGTTGCGTACCGGTACATCCTTGATCGCCATGATCGGGCCCGTGGAGGAAAAGCCTTCCAGGAAGCTGGTGCCGCGTGCCAAACCGTCACGAACCGTGCTTGGGCCAAAGAAGGGCAGAACCACGTAAGGTCCAGGCTTGATGCCCCATACGCCCAGCGTTACGCCAAAGTCGTTGGGGATGCGCTCAGAGCCGTTCATGGTGGCAACGTCGATACAACCACCCAGGCCCATGGTGGAGTTGAACAGGACACGGCCCAGGGTGTTGAAGAAGTCAACATGCTCGCCTTGCAGGAAGCTGTTGACGGCCGACCAGGCATCGCCCAGGTTGTTGAAAATGTTACTAATGCAGGTGCGTGCAGGCTGCGGTGTCAGGGCGGTATAGCCTTCTGCAATGGGTTTGATCAGCGCGCCGTCCACGGTTTCGTTAAAAGCGTAGATGCCACGGTTCATGCTCTCCCATGGGTCCTGGGGGTTGGGGTTGGGCACATTGGCGCAACCGGCCACAAGGGCAGCACTGGCACCGACCAGGCTCAAACGGACTCCACGAGGCAGGGAGTAAGAGCGGCGAGTTGTTGTATTCATGGTTGTGTCGTCTGTAATGAGCATGAGTCAGCGGTTTACTACTCCGATTTGGAGGCGCCGTCATTGGAGGCCGTGTTGTAAAGGAACTTGCTGATCAGTTCCTCCAGCACAACCGCGCTTTGGGTATAGGTAATGGTGCTACCGCTTTGCAAATTCTTGTCGTCGCCGCCGGCAGTCAGACCTATGTATTGTTCACCCAACAGGCCCGAGGTCAGAATGGAGGCCGACGTGTCTACGGGGAATTTGTAGTGTTCGTCCATATCCAGTGTGACCACGGCTTTGAAGTCCTGATTGTCAAAACCAATGGAGCTGACTCGACCAACGACCACACCGCTGGCCTTGATGGGCGCACGTGGTTTCAGGCCACCTAGATTATCGAACTTGGCAGAGACCTGGTAGGTTTTGGCAAAGGAAAAAGAACTGAGGTTACCCGCCCGCAGAGCCAGGAATGCCAGTGCGACCAGCCCCAGCAAAACAAACAGGCCAACCCAGAAATCGGTTTTCTCGCGATTCATAGCTGAGCAATTCCTAAATAGTTAACTGAACATAAGGGCGGTGAGCAGGAAGTCCGTGCCCAATACCGCCAAAGCGCCGCTGACAACGGTGCGTGTGGTCGCGCGAGAAACGCCTTCGGGCGTAGCCTTGGCATGCCAGCCCATATACAGCGCAATCAAGGTCACGATCAGGCCAAATACCAGGCTCTTGATCACACCGTTGAGTACGTCATCAATAACATCGACGCCATTTTGCATCTGTGACCAAAAGGCGCCGGCATCAATGCCGATCATTTGTACGCCGACGATATAGCCGCCCAAAATACCGACCATGGAAAAGACGGCGGCCAGAATAGGCATGGCAATAATGCCACCCCAAAAACGCGGCACCAGCAGGCGTCGCAAGGGGTCGACTGCCATGACTTCCATGGCAGCAATCTGTTCACCGGCTTTCATCAAACCGATCTCGGCAGTGAGCGACGTACCGGCCCGACCAGCGAACAGCAAAGCGGTCACAACGGGGCCCAGTTCTCGTACCAAAGACAGGGCGACCAGCAGACCCAGCGCCTCTTCGGAACCATAACGATTCAGTGTGTAATAGCCTTGCAAGCCCAGCACAAAACCGACGAATAGGCCGGAAACGGCAATGATCAGCAGCGAATAGTTGCCGATAAAGTGAATTTGCTGGGAAACCAGACGGGGGCGGCGCCACAGCAGCGATGAACGTGCTAGCAAGGCAGCAAAAAGGCGGCTGAATGCGCCCAGCCCGTAAATGCTGTTGCGTATCGCAGTGCCTAGCGCGCTAATCGGGGCGGTAATGAAGTTCATGAGCGCGTTGTCCGATTTTGGAGCCAGGCTTCAAAAGCCGGGGTGACGGGATAGTTAAAGGCGATGGGGCCATCGGGTTCGCCACGCAGGAACTGTTGCACGTAGGGATCTTTGGAGGCGCGCAGCTCGGTGGGCGTGCCTTGGGTTAGCAAACGTCCCTGGCCAACCATATAGACTTGATCAGCAATGGCAAAAGATTCGGCCACATCGTGCGTAATCAGTACCGAAGCGCAGTTCAGGCGGTCCGTCAGGTCTCGAATCAGTTGTGCGGTAATGCCCATAGAAATAGGATCCAGGCCGGCAAAGGGTTCGTCGTACAGAATCAGCTCGGGCTCCAGCACAATGGCGCGAGCCAAGGCAACCCGGCGGGCCATACCGCCAGAGATTTCATTGATGCCCAAATGGGCGGCGGCACGCAGGCCAACGGCGTCCAGCTTGTCCAGCACACGATCTTCAATGGCGGGTTCAGAATCGTTTGTTAGCTCCCGCAAAGGGAAAGCCACGTTTTCAAATACGTTCAGGTCGGTAAACAGGGCACCCTGCTGAAACAGTACACCCATGCGTTGACGCGTCTGGCGCAGGGCCTCGCCGTCCAGCTTGGCCAGGTCCTGGCCAAAAACCGTGACCGTGCCTTTTTGGGCGCGAATTTGCCCAGTAGCAGCACGCAGAAGTGTTGTTTTTCCGGAACCCGATCCCCCCATCATGGCAACGACCTGGCCTTTCTGGACGGTCATGGACACGTCCGCCAGTACGGTAAAAGCACCATAACCCAGCGAGGCAGAATCCAGATTTAGTACGGCTTGGTCAGTATTTACAGCCATGTCGCGGGCAAAAGGGAGGTAAAAGGACCTGCCATTGTACTGCTTGCAGCTCTGGCGGCTCAATGTCTTGCGCTTTCTGAACACAGGATCGTGACGCTTTTATGACCTATTTTGTGGCGCTTGATACAGCCACTTACTTAAAGTCGGGGCTAGCGATGAAGTCCTCATGTTTACGGGGCGAATTTATCTTAGGTGGCGGGTTGCATCAAGGCAAATAGCAATCCGCCACCTGCCAGTAACCATAAAGGGTTGATGCGACTTAGCAGCAGAATGGCCGTACAGGCCAGAGCTGTGCCCCAGGCCCACAATCCGCCTTGAGCCGCTTGTAGGATTGTGCCGCTGGCGGCCAGGATCATGCCTGCGGCAATGGGTAGTAGCCCGATTTCAATAGCGCGGATGATGCGCGTGCCTTCATGGCGTTTCCAGATGGTCGCCAAGTAGTAGATCAGTAAGGCCGATGGTAGAAAAATGGCTACGGATGCGGCCAGGGCACCGGCCCAGCCTGCTGCCTTCCAACCCACCAGAGTCACAAGCAAGGATTTCGGGCCGGGTGTCAGGCGCGACAGGGCGAACAGGTCCAGAAACTCCTGATTGTTGAGCCAGCCATGGATTTCTACCGATTGCCGGTGAATTTCCGGGATGATGCTCTGCCCGCCGCCTATAGTCAGAAAAGACAGAGGCGCGAACACGCGCATGAGCTGGAACAGGACCGTGATCATGATTGTGCTGCCGATGAATCCCCAAGCTGTAGCCAGGCGTACCAGACGGACAGCGGCGCACAGATCAGAATAACGGGGATCAGGCTCCATTCCATGACGAAAATGCCGAGAAAAACCGCCAACATGATCGCAATTGGCACAATTCCGGTAGCTGCGCTGCGCGCCGAGCGTACGCCCATTTCAAGCGACAGACCGATGGCGGCTGCGGCAATCCCGGCCATGGCCTGAGGCACCAGGGTAGAGCCTGTCAGTTGTTCTAGACCAATCAGCATGAAAATGGCCAGGAGCAGCGGGGGAAGCACCATGCCCAGCGTGGCAAGCAAAGCTCCAGGTCCGGCCAGCAGACGGTAACCAATCCAGATAGAGAGATTCACCACATTGATGCCGGGTAGTGCCTGGGATAGGGCCAGACCGCTCAGAAAGTCTGCCTGGCTCATCAGGCGTCGCTGGACGACAAACTCGCGCATTAGCCAGCCACTCAAGCCCCCGCCAAAGCTGGTCAGGCCAATTCGGGCAAAGATCAGAAATAGAGCGCTTAAGGATAAAGGGGGAGCTTCTTGAGACCGGGTCATAGGGCAATGAAGGCGGATAGGGCTCGTCAAAAGTGGAAGTTTGAGCATTCTGGCATACAAATTAAGCTGTTTTTGCCCTCTTGTGGGCTCAGGTAGGGGGCTGATCCTCCTTGCCAAAGGTGCTGCGGTGCCTTTATCAGTAAGAGCATGGCTGCTGGGCAGGGATGGCTCCAAGCTCTTGCCATCCCCAAGTGTTCCTTATTTGTTTGAAATGTTTAAAGAAAAAAATTAATTAAAGTAAATCAAAAAATTAAATAAAAATGAATTGAAATAAATAAGAAAAGAATTAAATAAACAACTTGAAACCACGTGTGGTGCCAGCTTGATAGGGTATGAAGCAATTGCTGATAATGAAGGGGGGAATAGGCTTTTTATAGGTTCAATCTATTGAAATAAAAGACATTGAAACGACCGTTTGAATTTTATGCAAAGAAATCTAAGTGAATGGACAGGCCGGCCAGGATCAGAACATGGACCGTTTTATGAAGACGGATTTGATCTATGCTCATCTTTGATTGAAAATAAAAAAGACTTTATGGTCTTAAAGCCGGTTGTGCGTGTACGATTATTCGATTGCCTCGCATCGTAGAGCGTCCTTTTGGGGCCTTATGCTGCGTGGGGTTTCAGTTTCCTGGAGACAAACCTATGACATCTAGTTCAGCCAGTGCAGTGACGGGCAGTGCCCGTACCTTGCGTCGGGTCGCCGTGTGCGGTGCCGGCGTCATGGGCGCGCAAATTGCCGCTCATTGCGTCAATGCAGGCATACCAGTAGTTCTGTTTGATCTGCCCGCCCGCGAGGGTCCAAAAAATGGCATTGCCATTCGTGCCATTGCCAATCTGCGCAAAATGAATCCCGCTCCTTTAGGTACGCCAGACTTGGCCGACCTGATCGAACCCGCCAACTACGAAGACAATCTGGATCGTTTGGCCGATTGCGATCTGGTGATCGAAGCCATTGCCGAGCGTCTGGACTGGAAGCAGGATTTGTATCGCAAGATCGGGCCAGCACTGAACCCTAATGCCATTATTGCCAGCAACACGTCCGGTTTGTCCATCACGTCCTTGGCGGACGTTCTGCCTGAAGCGCTGCGCCCACGTTTTTGCGGCGTGCACTTTTTCAACCCACCGCGCTACATGAGCCTGGTGGAGCTGATCCCCACGAAATACACCCAGCCCGAGCTGCTGGATGTTCTGGAAACTTTCCTGGTATCGCAGTTGGGCAAGGGCGTGGTTCGCGCCAAAGATACCCCCAACTTTATCGGTAACCGTATTGGTGTTTTTGGCATTCTGTCCGTGTTCGAGCAGGCTCGCCGTTTCTCCCTGACCTACGAGCAGGTTGATGAATTGACGGGCACACGCCTGGGCCGCGCCAAATCGGGTACTTACCGTACCGCCGACGTCGTTGGTCTGGATACGCTGGCACACGTGATCCGCACCATGCAGGATCAACTGCCCGATGACAGCTTCAAAGCACACTTTGGCCTGCCGCCAGAAGTGCAGGGCCTGATTGATGCGGGCGCCTTGGGTCAAAAGACCGGCGCCGGTTTCTTCCGCAAGAAGGGTCGCGAGATTCAGCGTTTCGATGTCCAGCAGCGTGATTACGTGGCCGCTGACCAGAAAATTGATCCCGATGTGGCCGCCATTTTGGCCGTACGTGACCCGGCTGAGCGCCTGCGTCAGCTGCGCGAGTCCGACAAGCCTCAGGCTCAATTCGTGTGGGCGGTGCTGCGTGATACCTTCCACTACAGCGCCATTCATCTGCAAGACATTGCCGACAACGCCCGTCAGCTGGATCTGGCCTTGAAATGGGGCTTTGGCCACAAGCAAGGCCCGTTCGAGATCTGGCAGGCTGCCGGATGGCGTCAGGTGACGGAGTGGATCAACCAGGACATTCAAGAGGGCAAGACGCTGAGCAGCCAGGCGCTGCCAGACTGGGCGACTCGTGGTCCTGTGTGGGAAGCGCAAGGTGTACACACCGCCGCTGGCTCCTGGAATCCTTCGCAAAGCCGTTTTGAAGGCCGTAGCCATCTGCCTGTTTACCAGCGTCACATTGGCACACCTTTGCTGGTTGGCGAGGTCGAATCTCTGGAAACCACCACCGTTTTTGAAGATGAGTCGGTGCGTTGCTGGACACTGCCCGCGCCGCACCCACAAGATGTGCTGATCGTGTCCTTCAAGACCAAGATGCACACGCTAAGCCCCGGTGTGGTCAATGGCATGTTCAAGGCCATTGAATTGGCCGAAGCTTCGTATCAGGCGCTGGTGGTGGCCCAGGAGGGTGATCCATTCTCCGCAGGCGCGGACCTGAAAGCCATTTTGCCCGTGTTCGAGAAAGAAGGTGTGGCCGGCGTTGAGCCTGTGGAACGTGCCATGCAGGACATGGTTTTGCGTATCCGTTACGCCCAAGTGCCGGTGGTGGCTGCTGTGGCCGGTCTGGCTCTGGGTGGCGGTTGCGAACTGGCTGTGCATTGTGCGCACCGCGTCGCTCACTTCGAGTCCTACATTGGTCTGGTTGAAGTGGGTGTGGGTCTGGTTCCAGGCGCAGGTGGTCTGGCTTACTCGGCTCGTCGCTCTGCTGAACTG
This sequence comes from Alcaligenes sp. MMA, assembly GCF_020907215.1. Taxonomy (NCBI): domain Bacteria; kingdom Pseudomonadati; phylum Pseudomonadota; class Betaproteobacteria; order Burkholderiales; family Alcaligenaceae; genus Alcaligenes; species Alcaligenes sp. MMA. Next base: position 589,762 of record NZ_JAJJPP010000003.1, on the reverse strand, counting down.
CAAGCCATGGGTGCACCCGATGCCCCGCTGCTGGCCTATCTGAAGCGTTTTGCTCTGGCTATAGCCAGCGCCCAGGTGTCGCGCTCCGCTCTGGACGCCCGTCAGCTTGGTTTCCTGAAAGAGTCTGACACCATCGTCATGAACCGCCAGGAACTGGTTTACGTGGCCGTACGTCAGGCACAGGCTCTGGCCAGCGCTGGTTGGCGTGCGCCATTGCCACGTCGCTTCCCGGTTGCCGGTCGCGATGGCATCGCCACGCTGAAAGCACAGTTGGTGAACATGAAAGAAGGTGGTTTCATCTCGGAATATGACTTCCATATTGCCGAGAAAGTCGTAACCGTGATCTGCGGGGGCGATGTGGATCCCGGCTCGCTGGTGGATGAAGCCTGGATGATGGCGCAAGAGCGGCAGGCTTTCCTGGAGCTGCTCAATTCCCCCAAGACCCAGGAACGTATCACTGGGATGTTGAGCACTGGCAAGCCAGTGCGTAACTAGAGCGGATCAAGGAGTAGACATGACTGTACAACAAGCTTATATCGTCGCTGCCAAGCGGACGCCCATCGGAAAAGCGCCTCGTGGTGTGTTTTCGTCCTACCGCCCTGACGAGTTGCTGGCTGAGGCCATTCGCGGCATGCTGGCCGATGTTCCCAAACTGGACCCTGCGGCCATTGAAGAGGTGGTAGCCGGTTGCGCTCTGCCTGAAGGCCCGCAAGGCTTTAACGTTGCGCGTATTTCTGCCCTGCTGGCAGGCCTGCCGCACACCGTGGCCGGGATGACCGTCAACCGATTCTGCGCTTCGGGTTTGAGTGCCATTGCGATTGCTGCCGACCGTATCCGTACGGGCCAGGCGGACATCATCGTGGCGTCGGGTGTGGAGTCAATGAGCCAGGTGCCGGTGATGGGTGTAAACACCTCGTTCAGCCCCGAGATTTTTACCTCGGATGAGAACTACGGTATTGCCTACGGCATGGGTCTGACTGCCGAAGAAGTGGCGCGTCAGTGGAAAGTGTCCCGTGAGGATCAGGACGCATTTGCCTTGGCGTCGCACCAGAAAGCCGTCAAGGCGTGGGAGTCCGGCGAGTTCACGGGCGAAGTTCTGCCTGTGACGGTCACACGCCGTCAGCCGAACCTGAGCACTCAGGAAATCTCCGTCAAGACCCAAGTGGTTGATCGTGACGAAGGTCCACGTCCTGATACCAGCCTGGAAGTGCTGGGCAAACTGCGTCCCGTGTTTGCTGCGCGTGGCTCGGTCACGGCTGGCAACAGCTCGCAGACCTCAGATGGGGCAGGCGCCTTGTTGGTTGTTTCCGAGCGTGCCTTGCGTGAGCACAACCTGACGCCGCTGGCCCGTTTCGTGACCTTCTCGGTCCGTGGTGTGTCGCCGCAGATTATGGGTATCGGCCCTAAAGAAGCTGTGCCTCATGCGCTGGCCTTGGCTGGCCTGAAGCAAGACCAGATGGACTGGATCGAGCTGAACGAAGCCTTTGCTGCTCAATCTCTGGCGGTGATCCGTGATCTGGGCCTGGACCCCGAGCGCGTTAATCCGCTGGGCGGTGCTATTGCCATGGGCCACCCTCTGGGTGCAACGGGTGCCATGCGTGCCGCGACCGTGGTTCATGCCTTGCAGCGTCGTCAGTTGAAATACGGCATGCTCACCATGTGTATCGGTACTGGCATGGGAGCCGCCGGGATTTTCGAGCGAACATAATTTCCGATCTGCTGCTGTTTCTATCGTTGCTGGACAAAGCCGCCTTCGGGCGGCTTTTTATTGGGCTGTCCCCTGTGTGAGTGGCTAATGGATTGATACTATTAAGATTGTTTTCTTAAAACCCGCTGTGTGATCGATATACTGATTCAGGACATACGCATCCCTACGGAGGTTCGACATTGAAAACGCACACTGATCCCGTTAAATATGACGCCGTAGACTGGCATGTTGGGGGAGATTATCCCGCCGATCTGGGTCCGCAAGGCGGCCGTACACACATAGGTATGTATTTGGCCTGGTTGGTGGAAAAAGACCTGTTGGCGAGTGCTTTCGTAGATCGCTACCCTAATGAGGTTCGCCAGTGCCGTGATCACATGCTCAAAGGCTCGCAACTGCTGCAAGAGTGTTGCGATGATGTGCTGGTCAGCGAGTACTTGTCCGAGCTGGGTAAGGCTTTCAGTGATTTTTATTACGACGAGCTGTTTCTGGACGATTACGTGGATACGCTGGACGACGCGGCCTTGCCATCGATTTATCACGTGCCCGACGATTGGAACAGCTATGAAACCTTGCGCCTGGTGCTGGAGCAACGTTACCAGCATTGGCGGCAGGAGCAGGGGTTGGACGGCTAGTCTTGCTTATCTGTTTCCATCATTGCGGCCCACATGTAGAGCTGGGTGCGCAAGGCGGCGTAGCTGACCTACGCTGCCTTGCGTTTGCCGATCAGTCCTGTGGCCAGCAAGGTGCCAAATAGCACGGTGCTCATGCCGATCAGCATCTGCGCGGTCAGCGCTTCGTCCAAGAGCAAGGCACCCCACAGCACCCCAAACGGCGGCACCAGAAAGGTCACCGTAATGGTTTTGGAGGGGCCGACATTGGACAGCAGGCGGTAAAAAATCAGGTAGGCGACCGCTGTACACAGCAAGGATAAGGACAGCGCAGCGCCCCAGGCATGCAGACCCGGAAACTGTGCGGGCCACCAGTAAATAGCCGCTGGCAACAGCACCAATGTTGCGCTGACCATGCTGCCTGCGGCGACGGCCTGTGGCTGTACACCACGCAGGTAGCGGGCGGTAAAGTTGGCGGCAATACCGTAGAACACGGTAGCCAGCAAAGAAGCCAGTACGGCCCAGCCCTCGGCGCCTTTATTGAAGCTAAGTTTGTCGTACACCAGAATCAGAATGCCCAGAAAACCCAGACAAAGCCCCAAAATGCGGCTGGGTGTCAGGCGCTCTTTCAGCCAGACTCGGGCGACAAGCGCACCAAACAAGGGAGCCATGGCGTTCAAGACGGCCAGCAGCCCCGATTCCAGCCGCAAGGCGGCAAAGGCATATAAGGAAAAGGGTACGGCGGCATTCAGAATACCCAGTGCAAAGATGGGTTTCCAGTTCGCCAGAAAGGAGGGTAAACGTCCGGTGACGGTGATGTAGCTCATTAAGGCCAAGGCGCTGAAACCGACACGCACGGCGGTCAGCGGGAAGGGACCAAAGTCGGGGACAGCTTGCAGCGTAAATAAAAACGAGCCGCCCCAGATGGCGGCCAGCAGGAATAAATCGCGTAAGTCTTTTGGGGACATGGGAATGGGGGCAGTGGTGGCGGTCCACATGGGCCGCATAACAGGGCAGATTGTAATCCCCTGGCCGCGACCGGGACACTGATATGGGTGTGGCGGCAGGAGGCCTGAAACCTCTGGGCGCTTTAGGCAGACAGCTCTTTGTCCAGTGCGCGTTTCAGTACGCTAAAGACGCGTTTGTCCGTGCATTGTGCGGCGTTGAAACGCAGGAACTGCTTGGCATCAGGAGCTTGGCTAAACACAGGGCCTGGGGCCAGTACCACTCCCTGCGGCAGGCACGCACGGGCCAGACTCAAGGCGTCATGTCCAGCGGGCAGCCGTGACCATAGAAACATGCCCTCGCGGGGGGGCAGCCAGGGTGTCAGGCCGAGCTGCTCCAACTGGGTCAGGCTGTGATCCATTGCTTTGGAGAGCCGGTATCGAACGCGTTCCAGATGCTTGCGATAGCCGCTGTCGCTAAGTGCGCTATTCAAAATCTGAGCGGATAGGCGGTTGCTGCTAAAGCTGGTTGCGGTGCGCAAATCCACCAAGCTTTCGATCCAGGCAGTCTGGGCCGCAATGTATCCGCAACGCAGCGAGGCCGATAGTGTTTTGGAGAAACTGCCTATTTGCACCACGCGGGACAGGCCATCCAGTGCAGCTAGCCGGGTCGCAGGGCGGGTTTCCAGATCTCCGAAAATATCGTCTTCAATAATATAGAGGTCAGCACGTTGCGCCATGGCCAGTACGCTATGCGCCGTCATGGCCGACAGGCGTGCGCCGGTTGGGTTGTGTATGCCGGAGTTGGTGATGTAGAGGCGGGGTTTGTGCTCTTGCAATGCCGCCTCAAAAGCCGCCAGATCGGGGCCTTGATGCGTGTAGGGTACACCGACGACCTTGGCTCAGTGCGCTCGCAATAAGGCGTGGAAATTGAAGTAGCACGGGTCATCGACCAAGACGGTATCGCCAGGCTCCAGGAAAAAGCGACAGAGTAGATCAATGGCCTGTGTGCCCGAGTCGGTCAGCATGATTTGATGAGGCGCCGCATCAATTTCGGACAGCACCAGACGGCGGGCCAGTCGTTGACGCAACGCCTCCAGACCGAGTGGCGAACCGTAGTCCGTTAAGTCTGAGCTGTGGCTACGCGCTGCCTTGCGCAGGCCCCGACGCACTCCCTGGTCGTACATCCAGTCCGAGGGTAACCAGCCACAGCCCGGCATTAATACATCTGCATTTGCTTCCAAGGATTGGCGCGAGATCCATAACGGGTCAATATCCCGCTCCAAAGCCGGATCCAGGGCGGCCAAGTTCAGCGGGGCCAACGGAGCCGTCACGTAAAAGCCGGACCCTGCACGAGCTTGGATCAGGCCTTCAGCCGCCAACCTGTCATAGGCTTCCACAATGGTGGACACGGAAACCCCCGCTGCCTGGGCTTGGGCACGTATCGAAGGCAGGCGGGTGCCGGGCGGATATGTCCGTGCCGCGATGTGTTCACGCACGGATTGCATGATGTGGTCTATACGGGTAACGGCAGACATGGGGCGGGCTTGGGCACGGTGTATGGGTCTAGTGGGCAGTACAGTTTTTTAAAACTGTACTGGACTGTGCCTAGGTATGCTGGCATAGCTGTGTTGTACTGACAAGCATCTTTGTCGGAGCGAATGATGGATAGCAAGGCAGTCAGTTGGCTAAACGGCTTTATGGGCGTCGCAATCTTTGCCGGTTCTTTACCGGCGACGCGTGTTGCTGTGCTGGGTATGGATCCTTTTTTCCTGACCGGAGCGCGAGCGGTGGTCGCCGCTTTGCTGGCGGCTGCCTGGTTAGTGATTGGGCGCGTGGCACGGCCACAACGATCGGACCTCTTACCCCTGGCCGTGGTTGGTTTTGGTGTTGTGCTGGGATTCCCTTTGCTGACGGCGCTGGCCCTGCAGTACATCACTTCAGCGCATTCCATTGTGTACGTCGCCTTGTTGCCTTTGTGCACAGCGCTCTTTGGGGTGGTCTTGGCTGGTGAACGGCATAAACCCGTGTTCTGGGTGTGCTCTGTTTTAGGCTGCTTGCTCGTGATGGCCTATGCCGCGCGAGAAGGTCTGGATGCGGCCTGGCAAGGGGATCTGTATATGCTGGCCGCCGTTGTGGTGTGTGGCCTGGGTTATGCCGAAGGCGGACGCCTGTCACGTCGTCTGGGCGGCTGGCAAGTGATTTGCTGGGCCTTGGTGCTTTCCTTGCCTTTCATGTTCGTCATGATGCTGTGGTTCTGGCCCCAGAGCTTCAGTCATGTGAACACTGCCGCCTGGTTAGGTTTCGGCTATGTATCAGTATTCAGCATGTTCCTGGGTTTTGTGTTCTGGTATCGAGGGTTGGCACACGGCGGGATCGCTGCGGTGGGGCAATTACAGTTGCTGCAACCTTTTATGGGCTTGGGACTGGCTGCCGCTTTATGGGGCGAGTCCGTCAATGCCAGCATGATCTGGGTCACTTTAGGCGCTGCCTTGTGTGTGGCTGGTGCACGGCGTTTTGCTTCGTGATGTCAGAAAAGGGGAGCAGCCACGCGCTGCGCCTTTGGTTTGATGCCCTGCAAGGAGGCGATCTTTCTCTTTGGACAGCCCAGCGACAAGTAACTTGTACGCCGTTTTCAGTTGGCAGTTCCTGAAGGGGGCGTTTTCGCTTGGTGTATCGGACGATAAAAAACCGGCCTGTCATGGATTCGACAGGCCGGTTTCACGACAAGCTTGGCAAGCGTTTCAGGCTTCAGCGTGCTTGGCGGCTTCTACCGCTGCATGCGTATCTTCTTTAGCACCATTAAAGAACAAGTTCAGCAGAACGGCAGCAATCGAGGTCAGCAAGATGCCCGACTCGATCAGCGGGTGAATGGCGTGAGGCATCCACTGCATGTAGTTGGGGGCCACCAGAGGAATCATGCCCACGCCAATGGAGATGGCCACAATCATGGAGTTATTGCGGTTGGTCTTGTAATCCACGCCGGACAGAATGCGGATACCAGTGGCCGTCACCATACCGAACATCACAATCCCGGCGCCGCCCAGAACCACGGTGGGTAGGGACTCAACCAGGGCCGCCATCTTGGGCAGCAGGCCCAGAATAATCAGAATCACGCCACCGGCCACGCAGACAAAGCGGCTGCGTACGCCAGTAACGGCAACCAGACCCACGTTTTGCGAGAAGCTGGAGTAGGGGAAGGTATTGAAAATACCGCCCAGCAAGGTACCCAGACCGTCGGTACGTAGGCCGCGTGCCAGATCTTTCTGATCTACTTTCTTGCCTGTCATATCGCTCAGCGCCAGGAACATGCCGGTCGATTCGATCAGCACCACAATCATGACCAGCGTCATGGTCGCAATGTGCAGGAGGTTGAATCGAGGCATCCCGAAGTGGAAAGGCAAGACCAGATCCACCCAGGCAGCGTTGGCCACTTTTTCGTAAGTCATGATGCCCATGGCCGACGCCACAACCGCGCCAATGACAATACCCAGCAATACCGCCACGTTAGCCAGAAAGCCTTTTGCAAATTTAGCGATCAGCAGAATCGAGGTCAGCACGATGGCCGCAATGCCCAGACCGGTCAGGTTGGCATAGCGCGGGTTGGGTACCGTTGCTTTCAAGGCCAGACCTTCTGGGGGTGGGGGCAAGGCAGAGCCGGGCATGGCCGCAGCCGATTGTGCGTGTTGAATCCAGGCCAGGTGGTCGGGGTTAATGACCGTGGGGGCGGTAGGGCCGACAGGGTTACCGAAAATCCAGTTGATCCCCACGCGCATCAGCGTAATGCCGATCATGGCAATAATGGTGCCGGTCACCACAGGCGGGAAAAAGCGCAGCATGCGGCTAACGGCAGGGGCGATGATCATGGTGATGATCCCCGCCCCAATCACGGTGCCAAAAAGCAATTGGGCCCCTTCCTGACCTGGGTTGGCCTGTGCCATGGACACCATGGGGCCCACAGCGGCAAAGGTTACGCCCATCATGACGGGCAGTTTGATGCCAAAGTACTGCGTGAAGCCCATCGACTGAATGATGGACACGATGCCGCAGACAAACAGGTCAGCGGCAATCAAGATAGATACTTCTTCAGACGTCAGGTTCAATGCCCGGCCCACAATTAGTGGAACCGCGACAGCACCGGCGTACATTACCAAAACGTGCTGCAAGCCCAGCGCCGCCAGTCGGCCGTTTGGTAATCGTTCGTCGACGGGTGCGGTGGTCGCGTTCGTACCCATGAAATGTCTCCAGAGTGGATTAATTATTAGATCAAGCCACTTCAATGTAACGGCGTGCGACAGCCGGGCCATAAGGCAATTCGTATAGAGCCTAGGTGTGCCTAGCTATAGATGAGGGATAACCCCCAAAAAAACTGCCCTGATTCGGGTGTTTTTGATGCGGCTAAGGGAAAACACTGCTTTGGTAGTACAGGGGGCGTAGGCCAGAAGGGGGGTGTCGTATACCTGCGCCAGTAACGGTTTTGCGCTGGTCGTGCGTCTGTCTTGTTTGTATCAAAAATGAGATTTTAGATGCGATTACCTGGTCTTTTTTCTCTTGTTGTAACGCACTTGATTGTCAATTATGACTGACCTGTAAGTGGCCTGATAGTCTTGAAGAAGCTTGTTTAAAGGCATTCGCGCAGCAGCGGATTGTTACAGTGCGCCTGTGTCTCATTTCAATTCTTTATGGATTAGAACAACTGCGTAATGGTAACATTCCGAGCTGCTAATCTTTTTGCAGTGCAGCAGGTTAGCACCAGTAGGAAAAGTTTTTTGGTGAGAAAAAGACTTTGCTTAATATCACGTTAATAGTTTCATTTTTCTCAAGGTGGCAGCGAAATGAAAGCAGCGTTGATGTTTTGCCTAGTGGCTTGATTGGACTTCCTTGGTGAATATGACCAAGGTTTTGTCATTTTTCAAACACACATTTTTTGTTGTAAACAATAAATAGAACAATATTAATAGTGGGTATTTAATTTGGATCTTTTATTTTTGCGTCATTGCTTAAATAAAAATCGAAAATAAATATTATCTGATTGCATTGAGTTTGTGTAGTTTACATGTAATTAGGGTTTGTAAGTCATAGTAACTAGGTGTAATTTTCGCCATTGTTTACTGGTGTGCTGTCTGCGACACGGCTATGTCAGGAGTCGTTGTCCGAAATAGCGTTTTATCAAACATGACTATTCCGTGCTCCGCGATGACAGGGCAAGTCAGTAAAGATCGAAAGGGTAGGGTGCGTGTCTCAAAATACAGGCAAGGGTGCTAAGGAGTTAAAAGCATCCCGTACGGATATTAATAAAAGCAATACTGCGTCTGGGGCAATCGCTATTATTGGTATGGCGTTTCGCTTCCCGGGCGATTTATCGCAGCCCGACCAGTTTTGGAATGCTTTAATTGAAAAGCGCGATCTGGTCACGGAAATTCCCGCTGATCGCTGGGCGACTGCCGAATTGCAACACGACAAAAGGTCCGAGCCGGGTCGCAGCATCACGTTTTCGGCTGGCGTTCTGTCGCGTATCGACCAGTTCGATGCGGATTTTTTTGGTATCTCCCCACGCGAAGCCGCCTGGCTAGACCCGCAACAGCGTCTGTTGCTGGAGCTGTCCTGGGAAGCCATGGAAAACGCGGGCGTTGTGCCGTCCGCCATGGCTGGTAGTGACTGTGCGGTTTATGTCGGTATCTCCGGTTTGGATTACGGCATGCGCGGCCTGGATGATTTGGCCAGCCTGACTGCCCATATGATGACCGGCAATACCATGAGTATTGCGGCCAACCGTCTGTCTTATATCTACGACTTGCACGGACCGTCCATGGCGGTGGATACCGCCTGCTCGTCTTCCTTGGTGGCTTTGCATCAAGCATGCTCAAGCCTGCGTAATGGCGAGGCCTCCACCGCTTTGGTCGGTGGCGTCAATCTGTTGCTGCACCCCTATCCCTTTGTCGGCTTTACCAAAGCGTCGATGTTGTCGGCAGACGGACGCTGCAAGGCGTTTGATGAGGCCGGCAATGGCTATGTCCGTTCCGAGGGCGGTGCGGTACTGATGCTCAAGCCTTTGGAGCAAGCACTAGCCGATGGTGATCAGGTACAGGCTGTCATTTTGGCTACGGGCGTGAATGCCGATGGTGCTCGCAAGACCGGCATCACCATCCCTAGCTGCCAGGGACAAATTGAGTTGATGCGCTCCGTTTTAGAGCGCAGCGGCCTGACTGCGGGTGATGTGGACTTTGTCGAGGCCCATGGTACCGGTACGGCAGTAGGCGACCCTATTGAAACTACCGCAATCAGTGCGGTATATGGAAAAACGCGCGAACAGCGTTTGCCTATTAGTTCAGTCAAAGCGAATTTGGGGCATATGGAGTCAGCCTCCGGCATGGCCGGTTTGGTCAAAACGGTGCTGGCTTTGCAGCATCAAGCCCTGCCACCTGCTTTGCATTTGAACACCCCCAATTCCGCGATTGATTTTGACGGCTTGAATCTGGAATTGTTACCGCAAGGCCGTCAATTGCATCGTACCGACGGCAAGCCTTTGGTGGCGGGCCTTAATTCTTTTGGCTTTGGTGGTGCCAACGCACACGTTTTGCTACAGGCCCCTGTCGCACCCGCTGGTCAATCGACTGTTGCGCCGAACTCGGTTTTGCCGCCTTTAGTCTTGTCGGCCAAAACAGAAGCCGCTCTGCGCGAACATGCAGGTAATTATGCGGATTTGCTGGATGGCAAGACGGTACAAGCGTTTTACGATGTCAGCTACGCGGTAGCGCACGGTCGGCAGACTTTGGCTCGTGCTTTGATCATTCAGCCCGAAACGGTTGAAGAAGGCGTGGCGCAATTGCGTGCTTACGCGCAAGGGCAAGACTCGCAGGGTCTGCAAACGGTAGATGCCCTGGATAAAGAAGCTCAACTGGCCTTCGTGTATGCGGGTAACGGAGCGCAGTGGTTGGGGATGGGCGTGACCTTGTTGCGCGAGTCCCCTCGTTTCGCCGCACTGCTGTCCGAGCTGGACACCTTGATGCAGCCCTTGGCGGGTTTCTCGTTACTGGAGCAATTGCAGGCCGAGCCTGCTGCCTCCCGTATGGACGACACGACCGTTGCCCAGCCCCTGTTGTTTGCCCTGCAGGTTATTGTGACGCGCATGCTGCGCGAAGATGGCGTTCAGCCTGATGCCGTCACGGGACATAGCGTAGGTGAAATTGCTGCAGCCTGGGCCGCTGGTGCTCTGGATCTGGAACAAGCCATACGTGTGATTTGTGCCCGTAGCCAGGCCCAAGGCCTGACTCGTGGTCAAGGCCGGATGGCCGTTATTGGTCTATCGCTGGAAGCGGTAAACACCTTGCTGGAAAGCCAGGGTGCGGACTTGGGCGTGAATGTGGCGGGTGTGAACAGCCCTTCCAATATCACCTTGTCCGGTAGCCTGGAAGGCTTACAACGCATTCAGTCTGCCCTGGAAGACCAAAGTGTTTTCTTCCGCTTGCTGGATCTGGATTACGCCTTTCACAGCCCCTATATGGATGGTTTGTTGCCGCATCTGGAAAAGAGCCTGGGCGACTTGCAGCCCGGCCAGCAGGAACCACAGGCGCGTTTTGTTTCGACCGTTACCGGTCAAGAGTTGCCCCCATACGAGCTGGGTGTGGAGTACTGGTGGCGCAATATTCGCGAGCCCGTGCAGTTTGAGCAGGCCATTGCTTGTCTGGCCAAGCAGGGCTGCCGTGTTTTTCTGGAAATTGGCCCGCACGCCATTTTGCAGCGCTACATCCGTGAAACCCTGACTCAGGCCGATGTTCAGGGTGTTGTGCTGTCCAGCCTGCGCAAGCATGACGATGGACCACAGCGTCTGGTCGATACGGCCCTGCATACCCTGGCTCTGCTGCCTTCTCAGTTGAAGGCCCGTTTCCCCGTGGCTGGTAATCCGGTGGATCTGCCTGTGTATCCGTGGCAGCGCGAGCGTCATTGGTACAAGACCAGCACAGAAGGGATGCGCTCCATTGAGCGCCGACGAGTACATGATTTGCTGGGTTGGCGCCTGCCCGATAGCGATATCAGCTGGGAAAACGTACTAGACCCGGTGATTTTGCCTTGGCTGGCTGATCACAAAGTGGGTGGGGCCATGGTGTACCCCGGCGCTGCTTATTTGGAGATGGCCTTGGCCGCAGCCCGCGAGTGGCTGGGCGAAGCACTGATCCAGGTGGACGAGCTGGATATTCTGGCTCCGCTGGTCTTTGACGGTGAGCATGCCCGCAGCCTGCGCTTTGTGCTGAGTCCGCGCGATGGCAGTTTCTATATCAAGAGCCGCCAACGCCTGAGCCAGGACGAGTGGGTGGTACACGCTAGTGGCCGCATTCTGGCTTCGGATGAGCGCATGCCCAAGCCAGAGCTCTCGCCCCTAAGCTCGGCGGAACGGCAGATTGATCGTGATCGCCACTATCGTCTGGCACATTCCTTGGGCTTGGACTACGGTCCAGCCTTCCAGGGTTTGAAGGTCTCACAGGTGCAAGATACGTACCTGCATGCGGAACTGGAAATGCCCGTCAGCCTGGAGCAAGACGGTTATCTGCTGCACCCGGCCTTGATGGACGTGTGTTACCAGTCTCTGGTGGATTTCTTCGCACAAGATATTGAAGTAGGCCAAGGCGTTGCCTTATTGCCTGTGAAAGTAGGCCGCTTTACCTTGTCCACCGAAGGGCAAGTGACGCATTTCCGTGCGCATCTGCGTCGCAGCAGTGCCCGTTCGGTACTGGCGGACTTTGAGCTGTATGGTGCTGATGGCCGCTTGCTGGCCAGCGCCCAGGCTTGTCGTTTCCGCGCGGCACATTTCTTGCGTCAGGACCGACACGCGGTCTCCAACTGGCAAATTACCCCGTATCTGCGTCCTCATCCTCATGATGAACGAGTCGCCGTTACGCTCTCGCCTGAACAACTGGCCCAAAGCGGTTGGGATGCACTGGTCGATCAGCAGCAAGAACGCGAAACCTGGTTCCAGCAGACTTTGCCTTTGCTGGATGCCTTGAGTCTGTCCTTTATTTATGAAGCCTTCCAGGACGTTAAACCAGCCGAGCTCAGTGCCGAGGTATTGAATAGTCCGTATGGCTGCTGGATGAGTGAGCTGTTGCGCAGTGAAGCGCTGCTGCAAGATGGGGAAAGCTATCGAGTGGCGGAGCAGGCGGATATGCCTTCTGCCCAGGACTTGTGGCGCACGATTTTGCAGGACTCCCCGAGCAGCCTGCCGCAGTTGACCCAGATTGGTTCGGTGGGCCGCCAACTGCCCGCCTTGTTACGTGGTGATCTTTCAGGCGAAAAACTGCTGGCTTCCTTGCGCCGTTCCCCGGTGGTTGAAGTGCTGTATGACGATGACCCCATGTATCTGGGTGTGCGTCAGGCACTGGAAGCCCAGTTGCGAGAGCTGGCTGCGAACTTGCCGGTTTCCCAGCGGCTGCGTGTGCTGGAAGTCGCTGTTGGCCCTAGCGATTTGCCCAAGACGCTGGCGGCTTGTTTGTCTGAAGATCAGTTTGAGTATGTGTTGGCCTTGCCGGATGCCGATTTGCAGGCACGTCAGGCGACGCAACATCATGCGCTAGCCAATGTGCAAGTTGTCGGTTTTGATTTGCAAGAGTGGCAACTGGATCAGTCCAACGACACACAGTTTGATGTCGTGATTTTGCGTCACAGCCTGCACCGTACCGTGCATGTTCCACCTGCTTTGCTGCGTAGCAAGCAGTGGCTGGCTACAGGTGGTGTTTTGCTGCTGGCCGAGTGTCACCCTGATTGGCATGCGGATTTTCTGTCCGGTCTGGACCCAAGCTGGTGGCATACAGCCGCTGAGTCGCAATCCTCTTCCTTGCTGTCGCCTGAAGGCTGGCACAGGGCTTTGGAGCAAGCGGGTTTTGAGCAGGTACAAACAGCCCCAGAGCCTGCCGCTCAGGCGTTGAGCGAAGGTGCTTATTTGCTTTTGGCCAGCGCCGCGACAAAGCAGACAGGTCAGAATCTGGAGGCCGTCGCTACAGCCCAGTGGCTACTGTTGTTTGACGAGGCTTCCCAAACGCATGCCCATTCTTTGCAAGCTCGTTTGGAGGCAGTCGGACAGACGGTTTGCGCCCAAGCCTGGCCACCCAGTGCCGACGCTTTGGCTGATGAGCACACGCTGAATGTGGTGCCGATGCTGGGTTGGGCTGATACCGTTGCTGCTGTCAGCCAGACCAGTGCGCAACTGCTGAACCTGACTCAAAGCTTGTCCGCCCGTGCTGCTGCAAGCCGTTTGTTCCTGGTGACGCACGGCGGAGCATTGCCTGCGCTGGCAGAAGAATTGGATTGGGCGGTGAATCCTGCCCAGTCGGCCTTGTGGGGCTTTGGCCGCGTCGTCATGAACGAGCTGCCTGCCTTGTCCTGCACTCTGATCGATCTGGCCGGCGATCTGAATGCCGGCAGCATCGCTCAGCGCCTGGAGTGCGAGCTGCTGTGGCCAGATGGTGCGACAGAAATTGTCTTATCTCAAGACGCACGCCATACCTTGGTGTTGCAGGAGGCCACTCAGCTTGTAAGTGCTCAATTAGGCCAGGATGCACGCTTTAAGTTGGACTTCCACGTGCCCGGACAGTTGCGCAATCTGGAATGGCAAGCTGTTCAAGCGCCCACTCTGGCTGCGGATCAGGTCGAAGTCCGCACCATGGCAGCGGGCCTGAACTTCCGTGACGTGATGTACTTGATGGGCTTGTTGCCGGACGAAGCCGTAGAAAACGGGTTCGCCGGTGCGAGCCTGGGCCTGGAGTTCTCGGGTGTGGTTACACGCCTTGGTGCCGATGTCACTAACCTGTCGGTCGGCCAGCCGGTGATGGGTTTTGGTTCCTCCTGCTTTGCCAGCCATGTGGTGACACGTGCGGATGCTATCGCTCCCATGCCTGAAGGTTGGGATTTTGAAGCCGCCGCCACCGTTCCCACCGTGTTCTTCACCGTGTACTACGCGCTGACGCACCTGGCCCATATCCAGCCCGGCGAGAAGGTGCTGATCCATGGTGCTGCAGGCGGCGTGGGAATTGCTGCAATCCAACTGGCCCGCCATTTGGGCGCAGAGATTTACGCCACCGCTGGCACGGACGAGAAGCGAGTGTTCGCCTCCTTGTTGGGCGCTGACCATGTGTTCGATTCGCGCAGCCTGAGCTTTGCTCAGGATGTGATGGATGCCACTGGCGGTGAGGGCGTGGACGTGGTGCTGAACTCCCTGGCAGGTGAAGCCATGCGCCGCAGCCTGGATGTCTTGAGCCCATTTGGCCGTTTCCTGGAACTGGGCAAGCGTGACTTTTTCGAGAACACACCGATTGGTCTGCGCCCCTTCAAGAGCAATATCAGCTACTTCGGTATTGATGCCGACCAGTTGCTGACAGGACGTCCAGCCCTGGCGGGACGTTTGTTCAAAGAAGTCATGGAACTGTTCCATGATGGCGCGTTGTTCCCATTGCCTTACCGCAGTTTCGGTGCCGAGCATGTGGTGGATGCATTCCGCGCCATGCAACAGGCTCGTCACATCGGCAAGCTGGTGGTGTCCTTGAAGGATGCTCAGCCTGGCCTACCCGCAAAACAAATAGCGACCCCTATCGACTTGTCCACACAGGGCACGTGGTTGGTAACGGGCGGTTTGTCTGGCTTCGGTTTGGCTTCAGCCCAATGGCTGGTCAAGCGTGGCGTGCGCTCTTTGGTTTTGGCGGGTCGCCGTGGTGCCGATACCCCGGGTGCACAAGCGCTGCTGGAACAGTTCCAGACACAAGGCTGTCGTGTGCAAATCGTGGCGTGTGATGTCACGGATTGTGCAGCGGTACAAGCCGTCGTCGCCCAGATTCAGGCAAGTGATAGTCCGTTAACGGGTGTGCTGCATGCTGCCGCTGTATTTGATGATCGCCTGATCGCGAATATGGATCAGGACAGTCTGGATAAGGTGCTGCAAACCAAATTAGTGGGGGCATGGAATCTGCACCTGGCCACTCAGGATGTGAGTTTGTCCCACTTCGTGCTGTATTCCTCGGTGACGACTTCTATTGGTAACCCCGGACAGGCGAACTATGTGGCCGCCAACGCGGGCCTGGAAGGTCTGACGCGCCTGCGTCAGAACCTGGGTCTGGCGGCTTCTTGCATTGCTTGGGGGCCGATTGGCGACGCAGGTTACCTGACCCGCAATGAAACCGTGAAGGACAGCTTGGGCAAACGCCTGGGCAAAGCGTCTCTGCAATCCGATCAGGCATTGGATCAACTGGATCGCGTGCTGGCTGTTAACGGTGAAGTGTCCATTGTGGCTAACTTCGATTGGAATGCCCTGGCCCGTTTGCTGGCCTCGGCCCAGAGCGAACGCTTTGCCATCTTGAACCGTGCTCGTAAAGATCAGGACTCCGGTAGCGACGGCCAGGATATTCACGCCTTGATCGCTGGTAAAACACCCGAGCAAATTCACGCTTTGGTGGCCGAATGGGTGGCGCAGGAAGTCGCCAACATTTTGCGTACTGAAGTAGACCGTATCGAAACTCAACGCTCCTTGCATGATCTGGGTATGGACTCCTTGATGGCCGTGGAGTTGGCCTTGGGCTTGGAGCAACGCTTTGGCGTGCAGTTGCCCGCCATGGTGCTGAACGATTCCCCCACCGTCTGGAACGTCGCCGCCCGCATTGTCGATAAGTTGACGGCTGGTGGCGAGGACTCGGCAGAGCACGATGCAGGGCATCTGGTCGCCGATGTCGTACGTCAGCACGGGGATGAGATGTCCGAGACGGACTTGCAAGGACTGGCCAAGGATGTACAGCGATTGGCAGAAACAGGGACATCACTGATTCATGAGTAAGAACGATCTGGCGCCAGGTAGTAAAGCACAACTGATTCAGCGCATTTTGGGACGTAAAACTGGGCAAGCGACCGGCGATGGTCGCATGGCCGATCAGTCTGCCAGGCATCAGGGCGCGGCCAGCCATATTCCGGATGCCTTCACCCGCTTTGACCGCCATCCTGGTTACGAGAAAATGCTGGTGCCCAAAGCCATGGCCGATCGTATGGGCGTGCGCAACCCTTTTTTCCGCAGCCACGACGGTGTAGCGGCTGCGCATACCCGGATCAACGGACGCGACTATCTGAACTTTGCCAATTACAACTATCTGGGTCTGTCAGCACACCCTGAAGTCAATGCAGCCGCTAAAGCCGCGATGGACCAGTACGGCACATCGGCTTCGGCCAGCCGTTTGGTTGCGGGCGAGCGCCGTGTTCAGCGTGAGTTGGAAGAGGAACTGGCCCAGAACTATGAGGTGGATGATTGCGTGGTTTTCGTCAGTGGACACGCCACCAACGTCAGCACCATTGGTTACTTGTTTGGCCCCAAGGATCTGGTGATTCACGATAGCCTGATCCACAACAGTATTTTGCAAGGCATCCAGTTATCGGGTGCCGCCCGCCGTTCATTTCCTCACAACGATAGTGCCGCCCTGGAGCGCATTCTGGCCGATATTCGTGGCCAGTTCGAGCGTGTGCTGATTGTGATTGAAGGCTTGTACAGCATGGATGGAGACATCCCGAATCTGCCCGCATTTATTGACATAAAACGGCGCTATAAAGCGTTTTTGATGGTCGATGAAGCTCACGCTCTGGGTGTGCTTGGCAAAACGGGCCGTGGCTCGCACGAGCATTTTGGTGTGGTGGGTCGAGATGTCGATATCTGGATGGGCACCTTGAGCAAGACCTTGGCAAGTTGCGGCGGCTACATCGCTGGTGATCGTGCGCTGGTGGAACTGCTTAAATACGCCGCCTCCGGTTTTGTGTACAGCGTGGGAATCTCTCCCGTGTTGGCGGCCGCTTCGCTCAAAGCCTTGCAGATCATGCGTCGGGAGCCCGAGCGTGTGCAAAACCTGCAAGAGCGTGGCAGTCAGTTTCTGAATTCGATGCGCTCGCTGGGGATCAATACCGGTTTTGCCCAAGGCTACGCCGTTATTCCTGCGATTACCGGCAGCTCTCTGAAAGCAGTCAAATTGTCCGGCCAGTTGTTTGATGCCGGTCTGAATGTGCAACCCATTATCCATCCTGCGGTAGAAGAAAAAGCAGCACGTTTGCGCTTTTTCCTGTCTTCCACGCATAGCCAGGATGACATAGACCTGGCGTGTGAAACCGTTCATACGCTCCTGAAGAAATAAGCATGTCTCAATTACTACATACAGCAGTTAGCAAGATCGCCGCAATAGGACGGCCCGTACTGGCCAGTACCCTGGTCGCCGTACTGGCCGGATGTGCCACGATGCCCGACTGGATGCCAGCCGATGGCCCCAGCCGCCAGCAAGTGCAGGAACGACGTGATGGCCGTATCGAAGGCATCACTCTGGTCAATGTGACTGACTCCCTGACCAAGAAACTGGCCGCTAAAAAGCGCATGGGTGACTTTGCTGCCCAGTTCCCTAGCACGGGCTCGAACAACTACCTGATTGGCCCCGGCGATGTGCTGGAAGTGTCGGTATGGGAAGCGCCGCCTGCCATGCTGTTTGGCAGTATTTCCTTGGATCCCAAGGCGACGGCTGCGACGACGAATGCCGTTGCCTTCCCGTCACAAATGGTGACCTCAGATGGCATGATCAGCATGCCTTTTGCAGGCCGTATTGCTGTCCAGGGCCACAACACCCAACAGATTGAAGAAAGCATTGCCAAGCGTTTGCAAGGCAAGGCCAATAACCCCCAAGTACTGGTGCGTGTCACTCAGAACAACTCTTCCAACGTAACGGTGGTGGGCGAAGTCAATCAAAGCACCTTGATGCCCTTGACACCGAAAGGCGAGCGCCTGCTGGATGCCTTGGCCGCCGGAGGTGGCGTTAAACAAGCGGTAAACAGTATCGCCATTCAGCTCTCGCGTGAGCAGAACACATCGACGATGGCCTTGGATACGATCATCCGTAATCCGAGCCAGAACATCATGTTAAAGCCGGGCGATGTGATCACGGCGCTGTATCAGAACCAAAGCTTCTCTATATTGGGCGCCACAGGCAAGAACGAAGAGATTCCGTTTGAAGCCCAAGGTATCTCCCTGGTGCAGGCCCTGGCCCGCTCCGGCGGCCTGGATACCTCACGTGCTGATGCTCGTGGAGTGTTTGTCTTCCGCTTTGAAGATGCTGCGCTGGTGGACGGTGCGCCAGAGTCGACCCTGCTGGACAAGCAGGGCCTCGTACCCGTGGTGTACGAGATCGACCTGCGTGACCCGGCTTCTTTCTTTGTCACCCAGAACTTCCCGGTTCAGGACAAGGACGTGATTTATGTCTCCAATTCGCCAGCGGCTGAATTCCAGAAGTTCCTGCGTCTTGTGGTGTCGGTGGCCGTGCCTAGTACGACCTTGAACAACATGATGAAGTGATGAGCCTCATGGTTGAACGCAAAATTTTTAGTCGAGGTCGAGATGAGTAATCAGGTGCGCAGCCCCATGGCCGTCACCTGGTCGGTCTGGCGGGCGCTGCTTTTGCGCGAATCCTTGGACCGTCTGTTTGATATGCGGGCTGCCTGGTTCTGGTTGTTGATGGAGCCGGTGCTGCATATCAGTTTCATCACGTTTATCTTCACCGTGATTCGTCTGCGTACGGTCGGTGGCATTGATGTCACCGTTTGGATTGTGGTGGGGATGCTGGCGTTTTTTATGTTTCGTCGTACGGCGATGCAGGTGATGCACGCTGCCGATAGTAATAAGCCTTTGTTTGCTTACAGGCAGGTGCACCCCTTTGACACGTATGTCGCACGAGGCGTTTTGGAAGCATTTTTGATGACCTTGGTGTCCGCCATTATCTTAGCGGGAGCAGCCTTGCTTGGGCATGACGTACGGCCTGATGACCCCTTGCAGGTTTTGGTGGCGATATTTGGGTTATGGCTTTTTGGTGTGGGCTATGGCTTGGTGGCCTCTGTCTTGATGGCCTTGGTGCGTGAGACAGAGCACATATTGAAAATCATGATGATGCCGTTGTACTTGATCTCCGGGGTCATCATGCCGATTTCTGCCGTTCCCCAGCCTTATCGGGATCTGCTCTTGTTCAATCCTTTGGTGCATGGTCTGGAGCTGGTACGCCAGGGTTTTTCAGATTACTACCACATGGTGTCCGGTATCAGCATGGGGTACCTGTACCTATGGGGGGTGGTCAGCTTGTTTCTGGGCCTGGTTTTGTATAGACGCTTTACACAGCAGTTGGTGATGAAATGATCGTCGTCAAGGATGTTTATAAGCGCTACAAGACCGCCCATGGTGTGGGCCGTTGGGTGTTGGAAGGGGTCAACCTGACAATCCCACCCAAGGTAAATGTGGGTTTGATTGGCTCTAACGGTGCTGGGAAATCTACGTTGTTGCGCTTGATCGGTGGGGTGGATCACCCCAATAAGGGAACGGTGCAGCGTATGTGCAGGGTGTCGTGGCCCATGGGCAACGGGGGGTTGGAGGGCACCTTGACCGGCCGCCAAAACGCCAAGTTTGTGTGCAGAGTGCATGGTCATCAAGAAGATCTGGCAGATCGGCTGGCTTTTATTAAAGATTTTTCTGAACTGGGTCGAGCTTTTGAGGAGCCGGTCTATACCTACTCCTCTGGAATGCGCTCCCGCCTTCAGTTTGCGCTGTCGTTTGCCTTTAATTTCGATGTGTACATCTCGGACGAGGTGACGGCAGCGGGTGATGCGGCATTCCGTAAGAAAGCCGCGGACGCCTTTAAAACCATGACCAATCGCGCGGGCTTGATCATGGTGGCTCACGACAATAAAACCTTAAAACAATTTTGCCAGGCGGGTGTCTGGCTGCATCAAGGACGAGCGCACTGGTTTGACCAGATTGACGATGCGCTCAATGCCTACAAGGATTCGCTTCCAAAATGACAGATACACCTCAAGTCACTACGCAGGCGGCTAGCACCGCTTCTAATCAAGCCGTTTCAAAGAAACCTACCTTTGGAGCTCGCCTGCGTTCGTGGTTTTCATTGCGCTTATTTGATTACGCCGTACGTGTGATTCTGATCCTGGCTGTTTTGACGTCGGCGTACTGGTTGATCTTTGCCTCGAACCGCTATGTGTCCGAGGCTAACGTCATTATCCGAAAGACAGACTCGGTAGGAGCCCCCTCTTTTGACTTAGGGATGTTGGTATCGGGTGTGGCTACTGTTGATCGCGCGAACCAGTTGTTGTTGCGTGATTACTTGTTGTCCGTGGACATGCTTAAAAAGCTCGATCAGTCTTTGGATTTACGTACGCATTACAGCTCCTCGGATCATGATCTGGTGTCGCGGATGTGGTTCCAGGATGCGTCGCTAGAGTGGTTTCACCGTCATTACCTGCGTCGTGTCGAAGTGGAGTTTGATGATTTCTCTGGTGTGTTGCGCATCAAGGTCCAAGCTTATAGCCCCGAGATGGCTCAGGCGATTACGGAGCTGCTGGTTAAGGAAGGCGAGCGTTATATGAACGTCTTGGGCCATGAAATGGCCCAGGTTCAGGTCGATTTCTTGGTTACTCAGGTTGACCAGGCGCAGGAGCGCTTTCAACAAGCGAGCCAGGACTTGCTGAACTACCAGAATGAAGCCGGTTTATTGTCCCCACAAGCCACAGCAGAAAGTATTAATGCGATTGTGGCTGCCTTGGAAGGGCAGCGGGCTCAGTTGCAGACCCAATTGGCCTCTTTGCCCAAGTCATTGGATCGTGACCATCCCAATATTCTGATGCTTAAACAGTCTTTGAAAGCAGTGGACGAGCAAATTAAGCAAGAAAAGCTGAAGTTGGCGACGCCGTCCGGCGGCACGTTGAATGCCTATGTAGAAGAGTTTTATCGCTTGGATATGAATGTGAAGTTCACACAAGAGCTCTACAAATCCTCTTTAACTGCTTTGGAGAAAGGCAGGATTGATGCCACTCGCATGTTGGAGAAAGTGTCTGTGCTGCAGTCCGCCACCTTGCCCGAGTATCCGATGGAGCCGCGTCGTCTGTACAACACCTTGGTGACTTTGCTGTTGGCGCTGATCCTGGCCGGGATTTTGAAGCTGCTCAAGAGCATTGTCCTGGACCATGTGGACTAATAAGAAAGATAGGAAATCCATTTAAATGTCTATGTCACCTGTTGTGCCTTCTGAATTAGGTCATGAGAAACCGGTATCTACGCATGCGCAATGTTTGGAAGAGGAGAACCGGCTGTTGTTTGATCAACTGCAAGTCGTGCAGGAGGAGTTAGGGCGTTTGTATGATCACCCCCAGGCAACTGGGCGTGATTTGAAGCCGACAGTCATTAATGTGGCACCTGTAGACGTGCGGCTTATCGAGATTCAGGCGGAAAGTGTTCGCTTGGAGTGCCTGCTTAAGGTGCAAACCCAGCTACATGACTTAAAGACTCAATATGCTTTAGCTAAACAGCTTGGCGACATTTTGATTGAGGGTGTGCAGTCTACAGGCTCGTTGATCTCGGTGCCGGGGCGTTTGCGTCAGGCTTGGCGTCAAAATCGTCGCACCCAGCCTCCTGCTGCACTGGGTGGGAAATCTTTCGACAAAGTTATTCAGGCGTATCAGCAAGGGGGGGACTCTCAAGTCGAATCCTTGCTGAATCAGGCTTCAGTTTCAAAAAGTGTGCAAGCCAGTGCGTGGACAGCTGTAGCCCGGACTTATATGACGGCTGAACCAACCTTGGTTGCGACGATGGCGCGCCGGGCCTTTGCGTTGGAGCCACGTGGGTTCCGTCAAAAATGGTTGGCGTTTCGATTGCATGAGTCTGGTGATTTGCTTGAGGCAGAAGCACTCTTGGCGCTCTTACCCGAGGAAGTGTCTTTTACTGACTCTGAGGCGCGTCAACGCGATCGTTTGCTGAAGCAGGCGAAAGAGTTTCGTTTAGATCAAGTCCGCTCTGTATCTGATGTTGAGGCGCAGCATGCGGCGGTGCAGCGTCAGTGGGCGGAGCTGGCTGAATCACGCAACGCGATGGTCAGTACTCTTAAACAGCAAGGAATACAGCTGTCTAGCGTGCGCGATGAGGTGCAGCGTCTGAATCAAGAAAAACAAGAGCAACTTGTTGTAGTTGAAGCATTGCGAGCACAGATCCAGCGGTTACAGCAGGATCATCAGAAAACCCTTCAAGAGCGAAGCCAGCAAGAAGATCAACAGCGACAGTTCATGCGTCAGGAGCAGGGCAATACGCAGGCTGCACTCAAACAAGTAGCGGATTTGAAACGTGAGCTGGAGCAAGAAGAACAGTTGAAGTTACAGACGCAACGTGAGTGCGTGGGTTTGCAAGCTGATCTGAAACGGATCAGGCAAGCTCTGGAGGACAAAGAGGCACAAGCAGGGCAATGGTTTGAACAATGTGTCACTGTGCAAGGTGGCTTGGCGGATATGGCCCAGCAATGTGAGCAGCTTAAGGATGAGCTGCAGATGCACCACCGCGAGAAAGAGGAAGCCTTGTCGCAGCTTCAAATTTTGCGTATCGCTCATGATGAGTCACTTGTAATTGCAGAGCAACGTTTGGAGGAGGTTGAGTCCCTGCTGGTGCAGTTAGAGGAATCAGTCGCAGAGTGTGAGGAATTTCGGGTGCAACTGCGGGATGCTCAGGAAGAAAAGGACTCTTTGCTTTTGCAAGTGCAGGAGTTAAGGGAGGCCCGTGATGGATTGGTTGTGCTTGCTGCTCAGCGCTTGGATGAAGTGCATGCGTTGCAATCTCAAGTTCAGGCAATAACGCAGGAACGAGATGAGGCAAGGCAGCAAATCAATGTGGAGCGAACAGACCATAAGTCTTTGCAGGCTCAATTGAGTCAAGCTTTTCAAGTTCGTGATGAGTACATAGCTTTAGCCGCACAGCGTCAGGGGGAGTTGTTGCAGCAAGCTAAAGAGCAATTGAGCTTGGAAAAGAGTAAAGCCGCACTGGAGGCACGCCAACTGGAGTTACAGCAATCATTGTCGGCGCAGACTGCGCGTGAAACAGATCTGCTAGAGCGCTTGAGTGCCCAAGTGCAGTCCTTGGCCGCTCGTGACGCGGCAGTTCCAGGGATACAAGAGGAATTGTTTAAAAAGCAATCCGAAGAGCTGCTCCGTGTTCGTCGCCATATTGAAACAGCGGTTAAGAATAATAGTGCTAATGCGGTACGTCAGCTCCAGTCCTTTGTTGGGATGCAAGAGTATTTTGCCACTGGAGTGCTACCTGCATTTAACAGTGAGGCCCACAGTTGGCCAATCTCTGCTGACTTTGCATTATGTTTGATGCGGCAATTGGTGCTTAAACCCTACGACCTTGTTGTTGAGTTTGGGTCAGGCATGTCCACCGTTATTGTGGCTAAGACATTGGCGTTGATGGCGGAACGTGGTGATACCCGACAGACCCAGTTCGTGTCCTTCGAGCATTTGGATTCGTATTACGAGCAAACCTTAGCGCATCTCCAACAAGCAGGGTTGGAGCAGGCAGCGCAGTTGACACTGGCACCACTCAAGGACTGGCAGTCTGCGGACGGCCAAGTTTATCCGTATTACAGCTGCCAAAGCACCTTGGCCAAACTGGCCAAACAAAAGCAAGTTACTCGAAAACGCATTTTGGTGATTGTAGATGGTCCTCCGGCGGCTACGGGCCCTCAAGCTCGATACCCCGCAGGTCCTTTGTTAATGGAGCATTTCTCCAATGCCCATATTGATTTTTTGATGGATGACTATATCCGCGAAGATGAAAAGCAAGTGGTGCAGCATTGGTTGGCAGATATAGAAACCTTGGGGCTGGCTGGAACATCTACCGATTACAAGCTTGAAAAAGACGCCTGTTTATTAACTGTTTATCCTAAAGGCTCAACGTAAGTTTATGAAGATTTTGACTGTATTTGGCACACGACCGGAGGCCATCAAAATGGCTCCGGTGGTTAAGGCATTGGCTGCTGACTCTGCATTTGAAGCGCGCGTGTGTGTCACGGGTCAGCACCGCCAGATGCTGGATCAGGTTCTGGATATTTTTTCTATCAAACCTGATTTTGACTTGAACCTGATGAAGCCAGGTCAGGACCTGTATGACATCACCAGTAATGTGTTGTTGGGTATGCGTGATGTGTACAAGCAATGGCAACCAGACATGATTTTGGTGCATGGTGATACGACCACTACGATGGCTGCAGCGTTGTCAGCTTATTACGCCAAGATCAAGGTCGGTCACGTAGAGGCTGGCCTGCGTACTCATAATAAGTACTCGCCTTGGCCAGAGGAAATGAACCGTCGCCAAGCGGGCGTATTGGCTGATGTGCACTTTGCTCCAACCGAGCAATCGCAGTCTCATTTATTGCATGAGGGTGTCGATCCCAAGACGGTGCATATTACAGGCAATACCGTCATTGATGCGCTGTTGGATGTAGCAGCGCGCGTACGTCAGGACTCGGAACTGCGTAGCCGTTTTGAGGCTCAGTTCTCTTTTATCAATCCAGCT
The DNA here is from genome assembly GCF_020907215.1 of Alcaligenes sp. MMA. Taxonomy (NCBI): domain Bacteria; kingdom Pseudomonadati; phylum Pseudomonadota; class Betaproteobacteria; order Burkholderiales; family Alcaligenaceae; genus Alcaligenes; species Alcaligenes sp. MMA. Next base: position 565,120 of record NZ_JAJJPP010000003.1, on the reverse strand, counting down.
AAACGCTTGGTTCTGGTGACGGGGCATCGTCGCGAGAACTTTGGCTCTGGCTTTGAAAACATCTGCCTGGCTTTGCGCCAGATTGCCTCCCGTGGCGATGTGCAGGTGGTGTATCCCGTGCACTTGAATCCGAATGTTCAGGAACCAGTACGTCGTATCTTATCCGACGTTTCCGACGTTCATTTGATCGAACCATTGGATTATTTGCCCTTTGTTTACCTAATGGATCGTTGTGACCTTTTGGTCACTGACTCCGGGGGCATTCAAGAAGAAGCGCCTTCTTTGGGCAAACCGGTATTGGTGATGCGAGACACAACCGAGCGTCCTGAAGCCGTGGATGCAGGAACGGTGCGTTTGGTGGGAACAGAAACACACGCCATTGTCAGCGCAGCTACGCAGTTGCTGGATGACGCTGCAGAATATGAGCGTATGGCGCGGGCGCACAACCCCTATGGGGACGGCAAGGCCGCCACCCGCATTAGCGAAATTTTAAAAACTTTGATCTCTTGATTCGGAAAACCAGCATGTTTGAAACTCTCTCCATGATCGGCCTGGGCTATATTGGCCTGCCTACTGCCACATTATTTGCCTCCCGCCGCAAGAAGGTCATTGGCGTTGATGTGAATGCTTACGCGGTCGATACGATTAATCAGGGCCGGATTCATATTGTTGAGCCTGAACTGGATATGCTGGTGCAGGCTGCTGTGCACGGTGGCTATTTGCGCGCTACGCTGACGCCAGAACCCGCTGACGCGTTTTTGATTGCTGTCCCCACTCCGTTCCTGGAAGGCAACAAACCTGACCTGAGCTATATCGCCGATGCAGCCAAAGCCATTGCACCCGTGTTGGCCAAAGGCAATCTGGTCATTCTGGAGTCCACTTCCCCGGTGGGTACGACTGAGCAGTTGGCCCAGTGGCTGGCCGAGGCCCGTCCTGATTTGAGTTTCCCTCAGCAAGCAGGCGAGGAAGCTGACATTCAGGTGGCCTATTGCCCAGAGCGTGTTTTGCCAGGTCGTGTTGTTCATGAATTGGTGAGTAACGACCGCGTCATTGGCGGCATGACACAAAAAGCCACCGAGATGGCTACCGAGCTGTACCGGATCTTTGTGGAAGGTGCTTTGGTGCCAACCAATGCCCGTACCGCTGAAATGTGCAAACTGACCGAGAACAGCTTCCGCGATGTCAATATCGCATTTGCCAACGAGCTGTCCCTGATTTGTGATCGCTTGAATATTAATGTGTGGGAACTGATCAGCCTGGCTAACCGTCACCCACGCGTTAATATTTTGCAGCCTGGTGCCGGGGTGGGTGGTCATTGCATCGCTGTGGACCCTTGGTTCATCGTGGACAAAACACCTGAAGAGGCCCGCATTGTTCGCTTGGCTCGCGAGATCAACGACTACAAACCTGAGTGGGTTGTGGAGAAAGTCAAAGCCGCTATTGCCGGAGTGCTGTCGCTGCGTCCTGACGCACGCATGGCAGACATTAAAGTGGCATGCCTGGGCTTGGCCTTTAAACCCGATATTGATGACTTGCGCGAAAGCCCTGCTGTTGGTGTTGCCAAGAAGATTGCCAGCCTGGGATGCAAAGTACACGCCGTAGAACCCAACATCAAAGAATTGCCCGCCAAGCTACAAGGCACTGGAATTGAGCTGTCCGCTCTGGGTAGCGCGCTGGCTGATGCTGACGTCGTCTGCGTTCTTGTCAAACACCGTCCATTCATTGAGCAAGTTGCTGAAATCCGCAAGCATGCTCAGTGTATTGATGTTGTAGGTTTGTTTGCGGAATAAGCGTTAGGAAGGCAGAAAAGGCTGATATGTTGCAATCAAAAGTAAGTAGTGCTGCGCGGGCATTTCGCGATGGAGAGTTTGCTCAGGCGATGGCCCTGTACAAAGAGCTGGGTGAGCAGTTGGGGCATCAGTTCTTTGCTGCGAACCTGGCTTTATGCCAGTCTCGTTTAGGTGCATCCGTAGGCTATGGTGAGCTGGCTAGCTTACCCGTCAAGCAGCTGCGTGTGGCGGGGGTGATGGATGAGTTTACTTTTCACTCCTATGACCCGGAGTGTGAGCTGTTGCAGTTGCACCCTGAGCACTGCATTGAGCAGTTGGAAAGGTTTAAGCCACATATACTTTTTATTGAGTCAGCCTGGCAGGGGTTTGAACAGCTCTGGAAGCTGAAGATCAGTACAAATGGCCCGGAAATTAATGCGTGCATTGATTGGTGCAAGCGTAATGGCGTACCAACCTTGTTTTGGAATAAAGAGGATCCGGTGCATTTTGGCACCTTTATTCCCTTGGCCAAGCAAGTGGATTACGTCTTTACGACAGATATTGATTGTGTGCCTAAATACAAGGCTCATGTAGGCCACGATCAAGTCTACTTTTTGCCTTTCGCAGCACAACCCAAAACGCATAATCCAATCGAGCTCTTTGATCGTAAAGACGCCTTTAATTTCGCGGGCTCTTACTATCTTCGCTATCCAGAGCGTCAGAGGGACTTTGCCGCGTTGATTAATGCGGTAAAGGATTTACGTCCGGTCGAAATCTACGATCGAAATGCTGATAATCCCCATCCGCATTACACATTCCCCGATGAGTACAAGCCCATGATCCTGGGCAAGTTGCCGTTCGCTGAAATTGACAAAGCCTATAAGGGCTATCGCTACGGCATCAATATGAACACAATCAAGCAATCACAGACGATGTTTGCGCGAAGAGTGTTTGAGCTGTTGGCCTCGAATACCGTTGTGGTATCAAATTTTTCGCGCGGAGTGCGATTGCTGTTTGGTGATCTTGTTGTCTCATCTGATAACCGGGATCAGCTTGCGGAGCGTATGAGCCTTGCCGTTAGTGAGGAATTACATTATCGCAAATTGCGCTTGTTAGGGTTGCGCAAGGTAATGAAAGAGCATACATATGCTCAGCGTTTAGCTTACATTCGGGCGAAATTAACAGGACAGTCATTTAAAGCTGAAGGGCCGATGGTTGTATTGTTCGCTCAGTCGACTAGTATCGAAGAGCAACAACGACTGGTGAGTTCTTTTCAACGTCAGCAGTATGACAATAAGCAACTCTATTTAGTGACGTCTGAGCTCAATTCTGCATCTTCTGTTCAAGGTGTTGTGCCGTATGCTTCGGTAGATGAAGCTTTGGAGGCAGTCAGTCGATTACCTATAGAGACCTTAGTAGGTTGCTTGCACCCTGATGACTTCTATGGAGAGCATTATTTAACCGATTTGGCTTTAGCTAGTACATATAGCTCGGCTTTAGCATTTGGCAAGAAAACTCGTTATATCGTCGAAAATGGTGCCTTGGTTTTGGTAGGCAAGGCTCAGCAATATCGACAAACTTCCATGTTGTGGTGGAGGTCTGCTTTGGTTCGCCTAGCAGTTTGGCAAGATGCTGTAAAACAACGAGACAAGTGGGGGAATTTAGCAGAACAAGAAATCCGATGCGTAGAGATGTTCGCAATTGATGAGTTCAATTATGTTGAGAACGGTATTTGTCTATTGGAGTCTGACAGAAAAATAGTAACTGATCTGGAGGTGGTTGATCAGGGCGTATCTTTCGGCGGTTATTTGGCGGTCATTGCAGAGAGCTTGCCTGCGTCATTGAATGAGGTCGAAACGAATAGTGATTTACCGCAATTGGATGCTTCTGCATTGCTTAATTGGATACCTGCTAGAGAAGGGGTCTCCTTTTCATTAGATGAAAATAAGCTTCAAGTGGTATCTACGCTTAAGCCGGGTCAACATGCTTACTTGTATTCAAGAAATACGCGAACTCGGGAGGAAATGAATTTGCTGCTTAATAGCCAATTTCACCTTCGAAGTGAGTGTGCTGTGAATATGCGGACAGTATTTGAGTTTCAAGATAAAAATGGAAAAAAAATATCGCACCAGATGAATGCAGTAGGGGATAAACATGCATTGGCGATCCCGGCACACTGCACTAAGGTTCGATTTGGCCTACGTATTGAGGGGCCTGGTACTGCGGCAATTGAGAGTCTGGTTCTTGGTAGTAATGCAGAGCGGCCTGCGGCCGTGATTAGTAAGTCTCCTTATCTAGCGCTTGCTAAGCAGTATCCAGCCTATGATGATTTGTATCGTTATGGGTTTCTTCATAGTCGTTTGCGTTCTTATAAGGCTGCAGGACGCGTAGTCGATATGTTCAAGATACATTCCGGCCCTGCAGGGTATCGAGAATTTGAGAATATGGATGTTGCAACTGGAGATGCGAGCCTATTAGATGCGACACTTGCTACAGGGCAAATTAAACATGTTTTGGTTCATATTCTAGATCAGAATATGTGGAGAGTACTGGAAAAATATTTAGATACCATCAAAGTGACCGTATGGGCACATGGTTCCGAAATTCAAGCCTGGTGGCGTCGGGAATTTGAGTTTAGGAACTTGATGGAATCGGAAATTGAGAGAAAGAAAAAGTTAGGGGAAAATAGAAATAAATTCTGGCGTAAAATTTTTGAAAATCCCCACAAAAATTTACATTTTGTTTTTGTTTCTCGCTATTTTGCGGAAGAGGTTTTCCAGGATTTGTCTATAACCCTGTCTGAAGATAAGTATTCGATTATTCATAATCCTATTGATACGGATCTATTTTCATATAACAAAAAAGACTCAGTTAAGAAAAGAAAAATATTGTCGATTCGACCATATACTGCGCATGCCTATGCTAACGATATAAGTGTTAAGGCGATTCTAGAGTTGTCAGAAAAGCCAGGGTTTAATGAATTGGAGTTTCGTTTAGTGGGCGATGGAGAACTCTTTGATGAGACATTGTTACCATTGAGGGGGTTCTCGAATGTTCAGATTGAAAAGAAATTTTTGACGCAAAAAGAAATAGCGGAACTACATAAAGAGTATGGAGTGTTTTTGGTCCCAACAAGATGTGATACTCAAGGAGTATCCAGAGATGAAGCTATGTCTTCAGGGCTTGTGCCAGTAACAAATGCAGTAGCCGCAGTGCCAGATTTTGTTGATGAAAGTTGCGCGGTTTTAGCTAAAAAAGAAGATGTGGATGAAATGGTAGAGGGGATTCTGAAGCTCATGAATAATGATGATTATTTTCAAAAATTATCTATAAACGCTGCCCGTAGGGTGAGGGGACAAAGCTCTAGGGAAATAATTATTAAAAAAGAGTTTGATTTATTTTAAATGGGTGCTCCTATGTTAATAGAAGAAAAAATTGAGTTGCCTGACCAGGAGCAATGCTTTATTGATGTTGGTGATAGAAAGATAACTTATTACCTTTCTAGATCTATTGAGGATAATAAGCCAATTTTATTTATTTTGCATGGGCATGGATATGCTGAAAATCCAGCAAAATTTAAAAGCAGAAATTGGAATGTTGTTTGTCCTATGGATTTTTTTGGCGAAAATGGTTATGGGTCGTGGTATTTGGGTGAAAGAGGAGATTTTTTCTGGATTGAGGCGATAAAACGTATCATTGATCAAGTTCGAGAAAAAACGGGAAAGGGCCGGCTCTATTTTTGGGGCTCTAGTATGGGAGGGTATGGCGCTATCTTGCATGGCTATTTAAATCATGCTGTGGCTATATATGCAAATATTCCTCAAACCGTGCTATTGGGTAGTAAATATTCTGAGAGTGGGATGAGAAAATATTTTGAGCCGATATTTTCCGATGACTTGTCCGAGTATAATGATCTTAAGAATTTAATTAAAACAAGGAATAGAACAAAATTTTTTCTTTGCTTTAATCAATTGGAGGGTGGGGACTATTTTAGAGAGCAGGGGTTGGATTTTATTAGTCATGTGCATGCATTGAGACAGAAAATTTACCTGGAAGTTAGGCCTCTTGCGTCTCATGGAAAAAACCACGGTGTATCTGAGGCAATAGAATTATTTAAGAAGTTTAATGATTGATAGGCGTTAGTTTTTTTAAAGGTTGTGGAGTGGCTGAGCTTAATTTGAAATTTTTGCCAAAGGTGACTGAAAATGATTATCAAATTGCCAAAAGATTTTTAGATGAAAAGGTGATTGATAATAAAAAATTTGGTGATGTCTATATTGGTGAAAATATTTGGAGTTGCGGCCCTCAGGAAAATCGCATGTGGCTATGGACATTGCATGCGTTTTTGCCAATTGACTGCTTGCTAGCTGTTGGAAAGTATAAAGACGCAAGAGGGGTGATAGATTCATGGGTGCAGCAATATTCGGATGTAGATAGAACCACTGGTTTTCCTTGGCATGACCATGCTACGGCTTTGCGGTTGGATAGGTTAAGTATTGTGCAGTTAAAAGACTCCACATGTGATTATTCCGAGGTGGCGGCTCTGCATGCGAACTTGCTTATGCAGGACGATTTTTATTCTAAAGATACTAATCATGGGTTTGACCAATCTTTATCGCTGATATTGGCGTCCTTTGCTTTTCATAATTGTAAGGATTCGTCTGATTGGTTGCGGGTCGGCTTATCTCGTCTGAGATCTGAGTTGGATTTTGCTTTTACATCTGAAGGTGTCCATGTAGAGAACAGTCCTGCTTATCATTTCGGAATGATTTCAAATTTACTTCGTGCGAAGAATATTTTGGAACATATAGATAGCAAGGGATTGGATTTTGATTCTTTAATTAATAAAGCGATTTTGTTTTTGGTTTGGATTACTCGCCCAGATAGGTTTCTTGCCTATATGGGTGATAGTGCAAGTTATAGACCGAGCGTCCCTGCTGCCTTGCTGGGGATGGAAAATGTAAAGTATTTGGATTGGGTTGCTAGTGGTGGCACTCGAGGAATGTTGCCTGCCGGTAAATTTAAGGTTTATTCAGAATCGGGTTATGCTATTTACCGATCTGCTTGGCATGATTGGCCGGGGCATACTCATCTAATAATGAAATGTGGGTTTTTGAGTAAATATCATCGGCAGGATGATGATTTAAATATTGTGCTCCACGCTTATGGTGAGGACTGGTTAATAGATTCTGGTCTTTATAATCATAATCAGAAAGATCCGGTTCGTATTTACATGCGGTCAGGTTATGCGCATAATATTCCATTTTTTCCAGGTCGAAAAATAAGTAGGGCTCAGACGGGAAAAGAAGTCAGCGCTTTATTAGAGTGTGATCCGTGTGATTATGCTTTTGCTGTGGAAGGGATAAGCAAAATGCATAATGGAGTAACCGTTAGAAGAAAGTTATTTATTAGAAATGAGAGAGAGTTTAGAGTTTTAGATAGATTTAAAGGTGGTGAAGGTGAGAATAGATATTGGATGTTTCATTTTCCTTTAAATAAAAAAATAAAATATGGTGGTGGGAAGGCTGTTATTTCTGGAAGGGGGATGGATCTAGTTATAAGGGCAAATGTTGCCGGTTTGACGGCAAATGTATACAAAGGAATGAATGGTGATTTTCCTAGTGTGCTAAGTAAGGTTTTGAATAAATTTGAGGATTCTCAGGTTTTGGTTTTTGGCCCGTCGACTGCAGATCAAATTGTTTTTTCTTTGAATTTTGTCAGTCGAGAGTGATTGTGTTTTACGGGGAAAATAAGAAAAAAATTCATAATTTTTGAGTATGTATTTTTTTAAAATGGATAAAGTTCCATAAAGTTAATGGATTTAATTATAAGAGGTTAGTGCGACTGTAATTTGCATATCCAAGAATAAATAGAAAATACGGATCGCGAAGTAGGTGCCTGTGATTTAGGGATTTTAGAGCGAATACTGGGGATGTTGATTAGGCTGTGATTGTGCTCTCCCGCTGCTTTATTTACTAGTTTTAATGCCGAAATTTCATATGAAAAAAACAACTGAAATGAACCCGTCAGGCAGTACTGCTGCTGAACAGACCATTACGCCATGGTTGGAAATGCTTTCTGGTTTTATGGATCGTGGTATTCCTTCCGCCTCTCTTATTTGGGAAATGGGGCGAAAATTCCAAAAAGAGGGAGATGCTGTAGGGGTGAGGCGATGTGAGCAGCTGAACTATCTACTCCACAACTCATCAATTCCAACTAGTGTGCAATTGGGGGAAGGAACTACTTTTGGCTATGGTGGAATAGGCGTGGTTATCCATGGTTTAGCCGAACTGGGGAAGGGAGTAGTGGTTGGGACTAACGTCACCATTGGTGGGAAAACGAACCCGGCAAATCGAGTTAATTCCAATGAAACTCGGGTCTATGTTCCTAGAATTGGAGATCATGTCTATCTGGCGACTGGTTGTAAAGTGCTTGGTGGTGTGGAAATTGGGGCCATGAGTATTATTGGTGCGAACTCCGTCGTTATTTCGGACATCCCACCTTTAAGTGTGGCGGCCGGTTCACCCGCTAAGGTTAGGAGAAGTATCACCCCAGAAAATTGTTTAGAGTATCGTGGCTCATTTTCTGGATTAAAGCATCTTTCTCGAGAGCAGTTTGTAGAGTATGTACGAGAAATGGCTGCTTAGTTTTCTTCAGGCGATTTTTTTTGCTGTCATTTTCCGTTCTATTCCTCGTTCTTTAGAAATTCGGCCTATCGGTATCTGTATACCAAACATAATGCACGGAGCCATGTCGTGATTTGCGATGTAGTCGACACGGTTGCGCCTGCTCAGTTGACTTGGCATTGGCATGGGCATTCCGAGTTGTATTGGGCCTTGAATAAAACAGGTGTTTCATTGGTGGACGGTGAAATGGGCGATGTGCTTCATATCACGTCCCCCCAACTAATAACGACAGCGGCCAGTATTCAGCGCTTACCGGGTTCACGAGGACAGAAGACTCTTGTGTCGTCTGTGTTTGCAACGGAGCGCGTAGCGGTCTGGTGGGTGTTCTCACGTACCGAAGCACTGCCTGTGTGTGACTTGCAGAAAAATGTGTTTGTAGTTGACGGGCATCCTATCCCTTTGGGAGACAGGCTGGGTGGAGTGGCTGAGACGTTATCTCTTTTGCCAACTGAAGCACCTTCGTTACAAGTGACTGCAGTGCGCAAGGGTAGAATCGTGACTGCAGTATGTCATGTGAATAAAAATCGTTTTCCGGGAGATGTGGAATTCGCGTTTTATCTCATGTCCGGGGAGTCGAAACTCCAGGTCCAGTGGTACAGCCCTAGTGCTCAGGTAGAGCTGCAAGTGCCTGATAGCGTTGATATAAATACGTTGAAAGTACATGGATTTGTACGGAGTAAATCGGATCACACACGAAAACTTATGAAAGCTGTACAGGTGCTCTGATGAGGCCATTCAATCAGGGTGGTTGATTTGGGTACAAGAAATCGTTTCGCTTTACTGACAGTTGACACCGAAGCACTTCAGCGCAGGGCGTCGGACAAGCACGTCCAACGCTTGGTCTGGGGCGAACACCCCACCGGTACTGCCGGCATCCGCGAGATGAGCGCTATTGGCGACGAGTTCGGTGCCAAGCATGTGTTCTTTGTGGACTTATGCGCCACGCTGGGGCAGCAAGCTGACATGCTGGAAGCAGTTCGCTGGCTGGATCAACAAGGTCAGGATGTGCAGCTACATGCCCATCCTGAAACCTTGCCCAAGTCTTTCTGGGTGGACCACGGTTTGGACCATCGTCCAGCTTTAATGAATGAGTACAAAGACCAACGCCGTGCCGAATTCGTCTTCCGACACTTCGGCAAGCTGATCTCTGACGTCACTGGCAAACCCATCCTTGCCCATCGCGCCGGTTCTTTCCGCTGGAATGCCCTCACAATCCGTGCCTTGCAGGCAGTCGGTATTCCCTTGTCGTTCAACCAGTCCATGCGGGCCGCCTTGTTGAAGCGCTGTCCAACAGGCCAGCCTGATTGCTTGCCTTACGCCTGGTCCAACGGCACGATTGAAGTCCCGGTAACAGAGCGCTTTAGCCCTGGTGTGTTGGATGCCAAACCGGACCGCTGGTCCAGTCTGACCTACCCGGAGTCTTCTTATTTTCAATATGGTTCACGGCCTACGACTTTCTGGAAGGATCCTCTGTGGTCTTTACCCAAAGTCTCGGTGGTGTTGATGCATTCCTGGTCTTTGCTGGATTTGGATGAAAATGGCCATTTCCAGTACACCAACGACCGTCTGCTGGAGGGCTACCGCCTGTTCTTGCAACGAGTTGTTAAGGACTACGACGTGATCACCACAGCAGATTTTTTGGATCTGCAGGCGCGGGGTAAAATCCGTCTTTCGCGAACAGTTAACTTAGAGCAGGTAGAAACACAGGTATGAGGGATCGCTACGCAATGATTACGGTCGATACAGAGGCACTGCCCAAGCGCGCCTCTGACGATCACGTTAATCGTCTGATCTGGGGGCGATTTCCAAGAGGTACGGCCGGGGTGGCCGAGATGTGCAAGATCGGTGACGAGTTCGGCGTCAAGCATGTGTTCTTTACGGACTTGTGCGGGGCTTACTCGCGTCTGGATGAGCTGAAAGAGGTTGTGCGCTGGCTGGATGAACAAGGCCAGGATGTGCAACTGCACACGCACCCGGAGTACTTGCCCGACAGCTTCTGGAAAGAGCATGGTTTGTCGAACCGTCCACAGTACATGAACCAGTACACCGAGCAGGCTCGTGCCGAGTTCGTGTTCAAGCACTTTGCGGGTTTGATGTCCGAGGTAACAGGCAAGCCGGTTCTGGCGCATCGTGCCGGGTCGTTTCGCTGGAACGCAGACACGATTCGTGCTTTGAAGGCAGTGGGTATTCCTTTGTCCTTCAACAATTCTGTATGCGCCGTGCATAACAATCAGTGCATTTATAGCAAACCCACGAACAAGCCTTTTACTTGGTCCAATGGCGTGATTGAGGTGCCTATGACCGAGAAACGGATTCTAGGTAAGGTAGGCAAGCCGGAGTGGTGGGCTCGCCTTACTTACCCAGAGTCCAGCTATTTCCGCTTCCGTCCCTGGTGGGGGCAGTTGCTGTTGAATACCCTTAGCGGCAACCCTTCCTTTGCTGTCTTTCTGCTGCACTCCTGGTCCTTGCTGTTCTGGGACGAGAACGGCTTGGGAGAATATCGTGACGATAGCCGCATGGAAGGCTATCGCAAGCTGCTGGCCCGTCTGACTAAAGATTATGACGTGATTACGACGGCAGAGTTTCTGGACTTGAAGGCTCGCGGAAAAATTGTTGTGCCTGATACGGTGGACTTGTCGCTGGCAGAGCTTCAAGCAGAACCGGACAATAAAATTCAGAAAAAGGCTTGAGGGAAAATGCTCTTTAAGTTATGGCGTGGGCTGTTGCGTGAGCCTTGGATGGCTCTGAGCCGGCGTTTGACCTTGTTGACGGTGCGTCGGCAAACCCGGCGCGGTCAGCGCCGTGAGACACCTTATGAGCCTGTGCCAGGACGTGTGCTGTATGTGCCGGCTAGTGCCTTGCCGTATCACATCAGCGGCTACACCACCCGTACCCACGAGATTATCCGCGCCATGCAGGCGGCAGGTGGGGATATCTGTGTGCTGACACGCCCAGGTTATCCATGGGATCGTAAAGACAGATTGGTGGATGCCGAGCAAGATGAAACCCTGGTGGATGGGGTGCGATATGCGCATGCTCGCAATCCTTCCAACAAGCGCCCCGTGATGCAGTTCGCCATCGAAGCTGCCGCCTCCATCGCCCAGGAAGCCATCAAGCAGCGCGTCGCCGTCATCCATGCTGCTTCTAACCACGTCAATGCCTTGCCGGCCTTGATTGCTGCGCGTCAGTTGGGCATTCCGTTTCAATATGAAATGCGTGGCTTATGGGAGTTGAGCCGGGCCTCCCGTATGCCGGAGTTCCGGGACTCTCAAGGTTTCAAGCAGGGGCTGGAGCTGGAAGGTCTGGTTGCCAGCCAGGCAGATCGTTTGTTTGTGATTTCCGAGCAGTTGGGCCAATACGCTTGCGAGCACTGGAACGTGGATCCCGCACGTATGGGGCTGATGCCCAATTGCGTGGACCCCTCGCGTTTTATTCCTGGCGATGCCCAGGATGTGCAGCCCAATACCATTGTCTACGCTGGTTCCCTGATTGTTTATGAGGGGCTGGATGTTTTGATCGACGCTGTGGCGGACCTGGTGGGCCGTGGCAAGGATGTAACCCTGACCATTATTGGAGATGGGGAGGCGCGCGCGCAGTTGCAGGCCCAGGTACAAAGTCTGGGTATGGAACAGCACGTTCTGTTTGCTGGTCGGGTCTCGCCTGAAGAGGCCCGTGCTTTGCAGGCCAAGGCTGCATTGGTATGTATTCCTCGTCGTCCTTTTGAAGTGTGTCGCATTGTGCCGCCCATCAAGTTGGTCGAGGCGATGGCGATGGGCAAGCCTGTTCTGGTGCCGGATTTGCCGGTGTTCAAGGATGAGGTTGGGTCGTGCCGTTCGGTACGCTTTTTTAAAGCAGGTGATGTGCAGGACTTGGCCCGTGTGCTGGATGAGGCGTTTCAGGTGGGGCCGGAGGTCTTGGCGCAGGACGGTGCCTTGGCACGTGAAGAAGCCTCGCAGCGCCGTAGTTGGGCGGACTTTGTGGTGCATGCTTTGCCGGCCGGGACTCACTCATGATTGGCCGCGCAATCCGGGCTTTGGGTGCTCGTATTTATACGCACCCCACCGTCAGCGAAGACGGCAAGCCTACAGGGCAGTTTGGGCGACTGAAAGTGGCCTTGGTCTCGGACTACTTTACGGCAGACTGCCTGTCGGCCGAATGCTCTATCCGTATTCTGAACCCGCGCAATTATGAGGAGGTCATCTCCTCCTGGAAGCCGGATCTGCTCTTTGTGGAGTCCGTGTTTCATGGCTTGGGTGGCGCGTGGCGTTACGAGCTGGCCAAGCAGTCGCGACTGATTCGTTTGCGTACGCCTCGCACAATTTACAAGCTAGTGCAGTTTGCTAAAGATCAGGGTGTGCCCACGGTGTTCTGGAACAAGGACGACGGGGCGTATTTTGAACACTTCATTGATGTGGCCAAGGCTTTTGATTATGTGTTCACCACCGATAGCGATTGCCTGCCGCGCTATCGCGCCCGCCTGAATCCTGATGTGCCCGTGAACACCTTGAGTATGCCGTATCAGCCTGCGTTTCATCATTTCACGGGCTTTGGGTTTACGCGCAAGGAAGGGTGTTTTACAGGCAGTTATTACCGCCGTATCCTGAGTGAACGTCGCCGTTTTCTGGACATGATTTTCGGGGCCTGTGAGGATGCTCAAATGCATCTGAATGCCTATGACAGAAATCACGACAGGCTGTCTCGGCATCTTGAGTTCCGTTTTCCTCGCTCGACGCATTTACAGGTGCATAGCCAGGTGCCGCACCGTGAGACCGGGCGTATCTACAAAGAGCATGTAATGTGTCTGAACGTGAATTCGGTCACGGACTCCGACACCATGTGCTCACGCCGCTTGCTGGAAATTCTGGCCAGCGGAGGTATTGCAGTGACCAACCCCGGTCGGGCGGTGGATCGTTATTTTCGTGATTTCTGCCACGTGGTGCATTCCCGTGAGCAGGCCAGTGAATTGTTTTCTCGTCTGCGCCAAGGCCCCTCCGCACAGGACTGCGAGCGTGCGGCGGCGGGGGCGGCTTATGTACGCCAGTTCCACACTTGGGAGCATCGCCTCCAGGAGTTGGCTGATGTGGTCGGCTTCTAGGGTGCGCTTGTTTCCATGATTGTGAGCATTTTTGCGTACCTGATTCAGGCGCTGTTCTTGCTGGTTGTCGGGGCCTTTGCCCTGTACGTAGTCTTGGAGCTACGGGTACTGTTGATCTCGCGCCGGGTGGAACGACGCAAGCTAAGTGAGCTGGTGCAAACGTCTGCGTCCGTGCAGCAAGACTGGTATCCCAAGGTCAGTGTTCTACTACCGATTTATAACGAGGCTGCCGTTGTCGAGCGTCTGATCGATGCGGCTTGTCGTCTGGATTACCCGGTGTCTGCGCTGGAAATTCTGGTGCTGGACGATTCAACAGATAAGACGGCGCTGTTGGCCCAAAACAAGGTGAATCAACTGACCAGTAAGGGTGTGCCGATTCGCCGCATTCAGCGTGCCGATCGTACGGGCTACAAGGCCGGGAATCTGGTGCATGGCATTCAGCATTCCCAGGGCGAGTTTTTTGCGATCTTCGATGCGGATTTTTTGCCGCCCGCTGATTTTTTGCAAAGAACCATTCCGCCTTTCAAGGACGCGAAGCTGGGTTTTTTGCAGACAGGTATTGGTTATGAAAACCGCGACCACTCTTTCCTGACCCGCTTTCAGGCCATGGAAATGGGCCACCAGCAATATGTGACGGTGGGGCTGAGCGAAGACGGGGATATGGCTTCCTTAAGTGGCAGTTCCTGTGTCTGGCGACGCGCTTGCGTGGAAGCCCTGGGCGGTTGGAATGCCTCCACCATTACCGAGGACGTGGACCTGGGTTATCGGGCCCAGTTTGGGGATTGGAAGTACGCCTATCTGCGCGATGTGGTGTCCATGTCCACCTTGCCCGAGAACATCAGCGCCTTCCGTGTGCAGCGGGAGCGTTGGGGGCGAGGGCTGATACACAGCGCCTTCAAGCACCTGGGCCAGATGTGGCAGCAGGATATGCCCTTGATGAAGCGCATGCATGCCTTCTCCATGATGTTTTCATCGGTCATGCTGGCGTCTATTTACGCCTTGATTTTGTTGAGCCTGCCCCTGAATTATTTGCTGGATTTCGACCATGTGGTCTTGCTGTGGGGGGCGCCGCTGTTCTTCTTGCTGGTTGCTGTCTGGGCCTTGAATAATGCCTTTGGGGCTCGCAAGGGGGCGCGTTTTGAGGATAGGCCGGGTGTATTGGGCACTCTGTGGCATACCTACTTGTATGTCGCCATGTTCCCGCCCATGGCTTGGTATTATTTTGTCGGTGGCGTCCGAGCCGCCTTCAAGGTCTACGGGGAATTTAACCGCACGCCCAAAGGCGAGGGCGAGAAGGCAGCAAGACAGCCCCGCATCAATCTGTATTTGCTGATTGGTGAAGTGTTCACCTTCCTGTATTCCGCATTGGCTCTGTATGTGGCCATACGTATGGGCAACTACTTGTTGGTTCCCTTGAATGCGACGGTGTGTGTCGGTTTTGGCATGGTTTTGTACTGGTCCTTTCAAGAAAGGAGAGCGCGTGGGCGTAGCTGAACCCGCAGGGCAGGAGCGAATTCTGATTACCGGAGCTACCAGTGCTATTGGTGGCGAGCTGGCGCTTCACTATGCCAAGCCCGGTACAGAGCTGACTTTGCATGGTCGCAATGCTGCGATTCTGGAGCCTTTGGCCGAGCGCTGCCGGCTAGCGGGCGCGCAGGTAAAGACGTATCAGTTGGATTTGCGTGATCTGGATGCCTTGCATGCCTGCTTGTCGCAATGTGCTGCGTTTGATCTTGTCATCGTGAATGCGGGCATGAATATTCATGTTGGCCCCAATGGCGAGCCGGAGGCCTGGGAAGATACCGAGCTGCTGCTGGATATCAATGTGAAGGCTTCGCTGCGAGTGGTGCAATCGGTGCTGCCTGCCATGCGGGCGAGAGGGCGCGGACAGATCGCCTTGATGAGTTCCTTGGCGGCCTATTTTGGTTTGCCAACGACACCGTCCTATAGCGCCAGCAAGGCGGCTGTCAAAGCCTATGGCGAAGGCCTGCGTGGCTGGTTGGCGCCGGAGGGGATCAAGGTCAATGTGGTGATGCCAGGCTACGTTAGCTCGCCCATGTGCGATGCCATGCCGGGCCCTAAACCGTTCTTGTGGACTCCGAACAAAGCGGCTCGTCGTATTGCCCGTGGTCTCAAAGCCAATAAAGCGCGCATCAGCTTTCCGTTTCCATTGAATCTTGGTTGCTGGTTTCTGGCCGTGCTGCCCGCCCGGGTGTCCGTCTTTATTCTGAGCAAGATCGGTTATGACGCTTGAGCCGGGATTCTGGACTGCAATCCTGGCTGCGTTGTCGGGGCTGGCTCTGACAGTGGGGCTGGAGCGCTTTTTGCAAACGGCAGCCCGCTGGCGTCGTCCTGCAGCGGCCTGGGCTTTGCATATGGGGCTGTATGGCCTGGCGTATGTCGTACTGGTTTTTGTGCTGGGGCGGCCTATCTTTGCCACGGCCTTGCTGTGCGCGTTTTTCCTGCTGCTGGTTGTGGTCAGCAATGCCAAGTTCAAGGCATTGCGTGAAGCCTTTGTGTTTCAGGATTACGAATATTTTACGGATGCGATCCGTCACCCTCGGCTTTATATTCCTTTTCTGGGATGGGGCAAATTCTTTTTGGCGGCAGCGGGTTTTATTGCTGCCCTGACGATTGGTTTATGGCTGGAAGCCGTGCCCGCCTTGCGGGCGGCCTGGACCGGGCAATGGGGCGCCTTGGCGTTGCTTGCTGCGCTTAGTCTGGGTTTGTTGCTGTGGGGCAATAGGGCGCGTTTGATGGTGCAGATTGCACCGGAGCAGGACGTGCAAGCCCTGGGGCTGTTAGCCAGCTTCTGGCGTTATTGGCAGCAAGGCCGGGAACGTCCAAGCTTGTCTTCCCCTTTTGAAAATGCAGTTCCGAAGACCACGTCTGTTCTGACTAGTGCTGATGCTTTGGCTGATCTGCCTCATCTGGTTTCCGTGCAAAGCGAGTCTTTCTTTGATGCTCGGCGAATTTCTGACAGGATTCGGCCAGAGATTCTGGCGGAGTTTGATCGCTTCAAATCCGAAGCAGTTGCCAGCGGATATCTGCAGGTTCCCGCCTGGGGAGCCAACACGGTGCGCTCGGAGTTTTCCTTCTTAAGCGGTATAGAAAACCGTGCGTTGGGTGTGCACCGCTTTAATCCTTATCGCGCAGTATGCGCGGGATGGTCCGTGGCGACTTTGGCTTCCTGGTTGAAGCAGCAAGGTTACCGCACGATCTGCATTCACCCTTATCCCGCCAGCTTTTACCAACGCCATCGCGTGTTTCCATTATTTGGTTTTGACGAGTTTCTGGACATCAAGGCCTTTGCCGATGTGGAGCGTACAGGCCCTTATATCGGCGATCTGGCGGTGGCGGAGAAAGTTGCCAGTGTGCTGGAGCAGGCCACAGGGCCGGTATTCATTCACGTGATTACGATGGAGAACCACGGGCCTTTGCACTTGGAAAAAGTTGCAGCGGGGGATATCCAGGCCTTGTATCAGCAAGCCCCCCCGCCAGGCTGCGAGGATCTGACGATTTACTTGCGTCATATCCGTAATGCTGATGCCATGCTGACCCGTCTGCGCGGGGCCTTGAGCTCTTCAGATAGGCCAACCAGCCTGTGCTGGTATGGTGACCACGTTCCCATCATGCCCTCGGTCTACGCAGCTCTGGGGACGCCGTGTGGGGATGTGGATTACTTTATCTGGAAGTCCACTGGAGATCAGACAAGGATACAGCATCAAAACATTGCCATTCATGATCTGGCATGTGAGTGGATGAGGCTAAGTCGAGTGCTTGATATTAGTTGAGTTTATATTAAGAAAGTGGTTTGATGCTTTTTTATTGTTTTATATCAAAGTATTTTATTTTTCATATCAATAATTTCAGATAATTGTGATTTTATTTTTATTGGATGAAAATTTAAGCTAAAAGTATTTTTTGTTTTTGAGTTTGATTGGTGATTCAAAAAAAGGATTTTTATGGTTGACTTTATTGAGCCTATCGAAGTTAGCTTGGCATTGGAGGGTGCGAATTGGGTTGCGAGGGTAGAGGGTGTAAAGGATTTGAATGCAACTTATGCATTTTACTTGCTTAGGGATGGAGTTAGAGTAGGGCAGAGGTGGTATGAAAGTAATTTGGTTGCAAAATTTTCAAATGATGGAGTTTCTGGTCATTATCAGGCAAGGGTTTTTGTAAAAAAAAATAATATTGCCGATAGCGGGCAGGTAACTGCAAGATTTAATTCGAAACCTGTTTTTCAAAACAATGCTCCTTATGATTTAAAACGATGGGAGCGTTTTCCATTTTTTTCTCATGAATTTTCTTCCCCATGGGCGGAGGAAAAACTTACGGATGGTGTGTACCATTTCACTGAAGATGGTCGCCACGTAGACATGCTTTTAAGTGGCATGGAGAGAATGGAGGGAAGTAATACTGTCTTTGTATGTTTTGGTGGGGCCGTTACATCTCGAACAGGTACCTCAGCTCCTTTTTTTTCGGGCGTAAGTATTGCTAAGACGCTTAATGCTCCGATGATTTCTGTTTCTGACCCAACACTAAGTCTTTCACATCAGCTTGCTTTAGGTTGGTATGTTGGCCATGAAGGTTTTATTGATCTTCCGATTTATATCGCTCGTTTGTTAGATTCGTTTGTTGAGCGTACTGGTGCACGATTGATAATTTTTGGAGGCTCAGGAGGAGGGTTTGCATCATTGCTTATACTAAGTCTGCTTCAGACGGATAATGTATCAGCATTCGTTTGGAATCCTCAAACCTCAATTGCACGTTACAGTCTTCCATCAGTAAGACGGTTTTTGGAAGTGGCTTTTCCTATGAATTTGAACTCTAGTAACATAGATAAGGATCTTGACGAATCTGGAGTGATCTTTGATCTTAGTTCTCGTGTCTCTTTGTTGTCTCGAAAAAAACAGATTGTTTATTTGCAAAATAGCAGCGACTGGCATGCGCAGATGCATGCAGAGCCCTTCTTGAATAAATTTGGGGCTGGTAAGAAAGTGTCAGAAGAAGTTTTTTTGTTCAATGATTATTTGGCATATTGGGAAGGAAACTGGGGGGATGGGCATATTCCTCCTTCGCAGGAAATAATCATCTCTGGATTAGAATTGCTTCTTTCTGGAAAGTCTCCATTGGATACGGCGTTGGAACTGGAAAGAAGTGTGCGTTAAGGTTTAGTGGTTTTTTGCTTAAATTATTTTTTAGGGCTTTGTGGGTTTTTGTAAGTTAATAGCTGAAAGGCGAGAGGTGTTTTAAATGCTAGGTTTTTATTTTTTAGTAAATTAATAATTCATTCTGGCTTTTATTCAACTACCCCTCCTCCTTTCGCTAGTAGATATTAGTTTTTAAAAATATTTATCCAATGCCGCGTAGAAACATCATGCTCAGCAGAGGCGTCTTTCGCCCCTGAGAGTTCCTGCAAAATCCCGTTTGCCAATACTTTCCCGTACTCCACCCCCCATTGATCGAAGGGGTTGATCCCCCAGATCAAGGCCTGCACAAAAATCTTGTGCTCATACAAGGCCAGCAGGGCGCCTAGCGAGAAGGGATTCAGGCGGGGCAATACGATCAGCGTGTTGGGGCGTCCGCCCGAGTGCACGCGGTGGTGGGCCAGTTTGGATGCCTGTTCGCCCAGACCTTGTTTTTCGCATTCGGCCAGGGCTTGCTCGTAGGTCTTGCCGCGCATCAGGGCTTCGCGTTGGGCCAGGCAGTTCGCCAGCAGCAGATTATGGTGCTCGGCCTGATTGTGATCCGCCTGCTGGCACACAATAAAGTCCACTGGAGCGCCATCGCTGCCTTGGTGCAGCCATTGGTAGAAGGTGTGTTGTGCGTCTGTTCCAGCCAGCCCCCAGACGGCGGCGCCGGTGGCTAAGCCAACGGGTTCGCCGCTGGTGGTGACGGATTTGCCCAGGGACTCCATATCCAGTTGCTGTATATAGGGGACCAGATTGCCCAGGCGGAAATCGTAGGGCGAGATATTCAATGAGCCATAGCCCAGCACACTTCGATTGACCACGCCGGCCAGTGCCATTTGTACGGGCACGTTGGTGGCGATGGGGGTTTCCTGAAAGTGTTGGTCCATCGCGGCAGCGCCGGACAGCATGCCAGCGACGACATCACTGCTGACGGCCAGGGCAGTGGTCAGGCTGACGGCAGACCATAGGGAAAAGCGGCCACCGACCCAATCCCAGAACTGGAAGATTTGTTTTTGTGGCACGCCCCAGTTGGAGGCAGTGTCAGGGCGGGCGGTGACGGCAACGATTTGCTCGTAGGGGTTGGCAACGCCAGCGGCTTGCAGCCATTCTAGGGCGCGCTGGCCGTTTTTGAGGGTTTCGGTTGTGGTGAAGGATTTGGAGGCGATCACGATCAAGGTGTCGTGAGGGTCCATGCCGGACAAGGCATGCTCCAGCGCATGGCCGTCGATGTTGGCCAGAAAGCGTACATTGCGCCAGCTGTGGCGATAGCCAAAGGCTGCCAGGGACAGGCGCACGCCCCAGTCGCTGCCACCAATACCAATATGAATGATGTTGCGCCAGCGGCGCTCGGAATCCGCTACGCGCACGAATTCGTTCATGCGCTCGCGTTCCTTGGCGACTTCCGCCGTGGGGGCGGGCGCACGCAGGGCGCTGTGCCAGGCGGCACGTTGTTCTGTGCTGTTGACGATGCCGCCGTTAAGCAGTTGTTGACGTGCCGTGTCGAAGTGGCGAGCCGCCAAAAGGGCGGCTCCTGCCGTCTGTAATTCTGGTGAATGCCGCTGTCCACTCAAGTCCACTTGCAGGCCCGCGGCCTTCAGGCAATGCAGGTCCAGCGCGTAATGGTCGGACCGGCGTGCTGCCTCGCAAAAACCGGCCCATTCTGGCAGACCGGGTAAAGGGGCAGCACAGGGAAGGTTTGGAGAGTTCACGGACATGGAGATTTAGCCTGCAGTAGACGAAACCGCCATTGTACGAGGCTTTATCGGGCTTGAGCGTCTGCCGGTAAGCGGGTTTGTCTTGGTGTTTACGAGTGTAGGGCGACCAGTTGATTCCCATCGTAGGGCAGTACCCATGCCCGTAAACCGGGGTCGCTTGCCAGAACCCGCGCAATGGCTGGGGGCGACATCCATGAGAACGCCGTGGACAAGGCGTCGGCAATGGTGGCATTCCCCGCTACGACAGAGACGCTGCGATACAAAGGTCGGGCCTGACCATTGGCAGGGTTGAACAGATGAGTAACAGTGCCATCGCGGCTAAGTGCCGTGCCTGATCCAGACGAGGTGCTGACCGCCTGATTGTGCACATCCAGACGCAACAAGCTGACAGGCTCTGCTTGATCGCCTGCCAGACCGACGCGCCAGGGACGATTACCCGGAGCCATACCCAGGCCACGTATCTCGCCCATATCAACCAGGGCGTGTTCCAGGCCTGCCTGCTTCAACTGCTCGGTGATGCGATCGGTAATGTAGCCTTGGGCAATCCCGTTCAGCGTCAAGGCCATGCCAGGACGTTGTAGTTCAATAGTGTCGTCTTGAATGTGAATGGCTTGGTGGTTAACCTGCTGCAGCGTTTGCTTGATCTGGGCAGCGTCGGGAATGGAAGCCGTGTCGCTGCGTTGAGCCGCTTGGCTATACAGATCCCAAAGCACCTGCACGGTCGGGTCAAAGGCCCCATCCGTGAGTTCACTAATGCGCTGTGACTCCAGCAGCAGTCGTGTCAGATCACCGGGAGCGTGCTTCAGATAGCCGTCGCGGTTCAAGCGGCGCAAGGCGCTGTCCTTTTGATACAGGCTGAAGATTCGCTCCAGACGTTGGACTTCGGACAGGGCCTGGTCTATCAGCAACTGTGCAAACGCGGGGTCGGGGTGATGGATATGCAGTTGTGCGTCCGCACCCAAAGCCACACCTTGCCAGGAGCTGAGCGGGGTAGTGGCCGCTTGCATCGCTTTGGCGGCCCATGGCACACCAGTCAGGGCGCTGGTCGCGGCCACAATGCCGATAAAACGACGACGGGAAACAGGAGTAGAAGTCATTGCAAGTACCTGGGATCAGGAAGATAAGCGTTTCAGGGCAGTGCGACCGCACCAAAGATGTAGTTCTCCGGCATGTCGGCAAAGCGAACCAGTTGGCCGCCATGTTGTTGCTGGAAGTCCTTGGCGGCCTGCTCCTGGCTAAAGGGCAGGGCATCGATAGTGCCCATGCCGCCGGTATAGCGGCTGTAGATCAGATACCAGGCCTCTTGTGCCGGTATCCAGGCTTGTTCGGGAAACAGGCCGTCCTGATCGCGCTGGGCCATGTCCTGGACATAGGTGGCGGCGATGGCTTTGGATTCTTCGGGCAATAAGGTGTAGGCGAAAACCTCGCGTATGGTGGTGAACCAGAGTGGTGCTTCGCGTTCGCGCAGAAGAATCTGCCCTTTGGGGCCTTGATGCTCGAACAAGTACATGCCGCAGTAGTGGCCCACGGCGGTTTGGGGAATCTGGACGACGGGTGGCGGTGGGGCTTGTATGGGCTCGGGCTGACCGCAGGCAGCCAGTATCAGGCCCAGACACAGCAAGAGTAGGGTGTGCAGTTTTTTCATAATGCTTTTTTGTTGAAGGCCAGGCTGGCCAGACTAAAAGGCACGGCGATCCACAGCAGCAGAACGCTCATCAAGACGCTGGCAGGTAGGCGAGCCTGTTCGCTTAAACCGGCCATGCCGGCAAACATGGCAACATTTTCGTAGCCGGTCAGATTCAGCAAGCGGTACACGTCCGTAGGGTTGAACAGCAGGATGATGTTCAGCCAGGAGGCGGTGATCATGGCACCTTGGTCAGCGACCAGAATACCCAGTAGCGCCATGTCATAAATCACCACAAAAAACAGCCAGATACCGATGGCCAGCCCGGCCGCAGTGGCACGTTCTCTGACCAAGGTGCTGATGAAATACCCCAAGGACAAGAAGCTGGCACCGAGCAGAATGCTGGCGCCCATCATGGCCAGAAAGGGCGTCCAGACGCTGAAGTCCAGGCCGCCATGCGCCACCTGCAACGTGACCCCTGCCAGACCGTAGCCCACGACGGTAGACAGGCTCAGGATCAGGACATGGCCCAGAAATTTACCGACCAGAACCTGCCAGCGATGGACGGGGTAGCTCAGCAACAAGGACATGGTGCCGCGTTCGATTTCGCCCACAATGGCGTCGTAGGACAGCAGCATGGCAATCAGCGGGATCAGGAAAATGGACAGGCTGGACAGGCTGACCACGGTAACCGTAAGCGGGTCTACCTTGACGCTGCCCGTGGGGGCACTGCCCAGAAAGCCCAGAGACAAAGCCAGTGCCGCCAACAAGAGGGTGACCGCTAGCACCCAACGATTGCGCAGTCCGTCGCGCACTTCCTTTTGGATGATGATCAGGACAGGGTTCATGGCTTAGTAATCCTCGCGCTTTAAAAAGTGCGCATACAGCTCGTCCAGACCGGGGGACTCCAGCTCCAGGTCGGTCAATCCTGCAATGGCATGCGCCTGGCGCAGGATCTGGATTTTTTCGGCTTCGGTGCAGTGACGCTCCAGGCGCTGGGAACCGATGACATTCCAGTGTTGCGGAACAGGATCGGGGATTTGTTCCACAGTCAGGCGAATACGTACCGGCAAGCCCGCGTGTTGGCGCAGTTCGGACAAGGTGCCATCGGCAATCTTGCTCCCCTGCTGCATTACGATGATGCGGTCTGCCAGACGCTCCATTTCGGCTAGGGCGTGAGTGCTGAGCAGGATGGTGGCACCGGCATCGCGCAGTTCTTGCACGATTTCGTAGAACAGCAGGCGGGAGGCTGGGTCCAGGCCTGTTGTAGGTTCGTCCAGTAAGAGCACACGGGGTTTGCCCAGCAAGGTCTGGGCCAGTGCCAGTCGTTGGCGCATGCCTTTGGAGTAGGTGCCCACGCGCTTGTGAGCAGCCTGGGCAATGCCGACACGGGCCAGTAAAGCCTGGTTGTCACGGGTAGGTAGCCCTTTCAGGCGGGCGTAAAACGCCAGGGTTTCGGTGCCGGTCAAGGCAGGGTGCAGGGCGACGGTTTCGGGCAAGTAGCCGATATGGGTTCGCAGTCGGGCAGCCTGGGACGAGCTGGCGTCGTGGTTCAGCAAAGTGACCTTGCCTTCATCGGCGCGGATCAGGCCCAGAATCAACTTGATGACGGTACTTTTGCCCGCACCATTGTGGCCAGCCAGCACGGTGCATTGGCCGGGATAAAGCTCGAAGTTCACCGCGTTGGCGGCGCGCTGCTGGCCGTACAGCTTGCTGACATTGGCCAGCGCGACCGGAGCGGGACCGTTATTGGATGGAGTCATGATTGGCCTTGTATCGCTCCCAGACGGGATTGTCGGGTGCACGCATCAGTGGTGCGCTATCGATGATGCCGCCGGGCAAAATGGCGGGAAATTGGGTTTGCGCCCAGCGCACAATAGAGACGGCAGGGCTGTTCAGAAGCACGCGGGCCGAAGGAGCTCGCCAGACCAGTTGTTCAACAAGGCCATTGGGGCGATAAGCGGTGTCACCGATGCCGTCACCGTTCAGGTCAAAGGCGCTGTGATCGCTCCAGTAATTACCCCGGTCCTTGCTGGACCATTCCAGGTAGCGGGTGCCGACATACTTCACCTGGTTCTGATTCTGGATGAAGGCGTTTTCCGTGATTTCATTGCCTTCGGAACCGGCGGTGTAGTGCACCCCGATCTGGGTGTTCTGAATCAGGTTGCCGGAGATTTTGTTGAAGTTGGCGTTGTAGAGAAAAACGCCTTTCTCGGCCCCGTCCACGATATTGTCGGTAATGGTCGATTGCTGGGCGGCGTTGAGCATCAAGCCCTGATGCGTGCTATTGATGCTGATGTTTTCACGTACCGTCAGAAACTGCGAAAACATCAGGGCATAAGCAATGTCATTGCCGATGGAGACATTGCTGCTGACTTCGCTGTTATTGGTGTACATGTAGTGCACCGCATAGCGCAGTTGGGTAAAGCGGTTATGGCTAAAGACATTGTCGCGGCTGGCATTGGAAAAAATCCCGTCGCGACCCCAGGAGATATCGTTGTGCAAAATGCGTGAGCCGGGGGAGTTCCAGACCGTCACGCCATTGCCGCGCTCGTTCAAACGCAGCTCTTTATTGCCCACGATGGTGTTGTGTTGCACCAGTGCGTTATGGGGCCCCCAAACGTAAACCCCCACCAGATTGTCGAGAATGTCGTTGTGTTCGATCAGGGCGTTATGGGCGGGTTTATCCAGGAAGATGCCAGCATCCATGTCGGGCAGGCTCAAGCCGGAATTACGCACGGTAATCTGACGTATCTGCACATCTTCCGCCTGCACCCACACCGTGCGGCCTTCACGTTCGCCCATCAACACGGCTTGCCGGTTGCTAGGGCCTTGAAGCGTCAAAGGTTTGTTCACGATGATATTGCCCTGATACGTGCCGGGGGCCAGCACCAGGATGTCGCCGGGCTGGGCAGCATCGATGGCGGTTTGCAGCGCGGTATCGGCAGGCACTTCAATGGTGGCCGCTTGAGCGGCAGCCAGGGCACTGGCCGCCAGGGCCAGGACCGTCAACCGCTTGAAGGCCAGCTTGCGCCCAGAGGCTGGGCGCAGGCACCGTGCACGGGTGGGGAGCAGGTGAAAAGACGTCATGTCACCGTCAGGCTTTAGGTTTCACGTTCATCTGACCGGACATTTCCATGTGCAAGGCGTGGCAGAACCACTGGCAGTAGTACCAATGCACACCGGGGCGGGAGGCCGTGAAGGTGACCGAGCTAGTTTGCTGCGGTCCAATTTCCATGGCTACGCCGTAGCCGGACAAGGTGAAGCCGTGGGTCAAGTCCTCGATCATTTCCATATTGGTGACGACAACGGTGACTTCATCGCCCTGATTGACCTCGAAGCTGGGTACGGAGAACACGGGCGCTACGGCGGTCATGTAGACCCGTACCTTGTTGCCATCACGGATGACTTTGGAGGCACCCTCCAGGGTGACGCCATCTTTCTCGGCCATTTTCCGCGCACCATCCCACCAGGGGTCGTCGCGGGTCCAGACGCGCTTGGGTCGTACCTTCTCGGCGGCAACCAGCAGCATGTCGTGCGGTTCGGCAAAGCTTGGGCCGTCGTGAACCAGCTTCATCTCGTCGCCCGAAATATCGATCAGTTGATCGTTTTCTGGTTTGAGTGGACCTACGTTCAGGAAGCGGTCTTTGGAGAACTTGTTCAGTGACACCAGCCACTTGCCATCGGCCTCTTTGGTCTCGCCCATGGTGGTGTGGTTGTGACCGGGCTGGTAGTGCACGTCCAGCTTCTGGATGATGGGATCGACGTCCTTGCCCTGGTAGGCTTCAATCGCCTTGGCAATGTTCCACTTTACGATCTGGCTGTCGATGAATAAGGTGGTGTAGGCATTGCCACGGCCATCATAGGCGGTGTGCAACGGGCCCAGGCCCAGTTGAGGTTCTGCCACGACGCAGTCGCGTGCCGTGATCTTGTCGGCAAACAGGTCGTCCAGGCGGCGCACATCAATCATGGTGACAGTGGGTGAGAGTTTGCCGTTAAAGACCACATGGATGCCGTCGGGGCTGGCATTGCAACCGTGCGGGGAGTTGGGCACGGGGATATAGCGGGTGTAGCGTGAGCCTTTGCGGCCATCCAGCACTTTGACGCCCTGGATCTCCTTGAAATCGCCTTTCTTGACGCCGTCTTCAATGGCCTTGAGGTTGAACACCACGGCCCAGTCTTGCTCGTTGGCACTCATCTCGCCGACATCCACTCCTTTTTCGGAGTTGTAGCAGGTGGAGAAGGCGTACTTGCCTTGATAGTCGGCGTCGCAGTTGTCCAGGTTGCCGTCTACGATCACCTGCCAGGCGATTTCCATGGTGTCGCCATCAATGGCGGTAAAGACAGAAAAGTAGTTTTCCTTGGGGTTGCCAAAGATCGTGCCGTTATTGGGCAGAGGGACGATGTGCTCGCCATTGCAGAATACATAGCCGGTGCGGGGGTAGCGTTGGGGACGCAGGCCGTGTACACCGTCGGCATTGGGAATTTCAATAATTTTGTCGCACTTCATGACATCGCAGCGCACGCGAGCCACGCGGTTATTGGCCTTGTCATTGATGAAGATGAAGCGCCCGTCGTAGGTCCCGTCGGTAAAGGACATATGGGGATGGTGAGCATCGCCGTTAGGCAGAATGCCGCCCAAGGTATCGGCAAACGCCAGGGTTTCAGGCGTCAGGTTGGCGCGCATGATCTGGCGGCTTTCGTTGGTAATCCCCCAGCCGGTGGCGCTACAAATATTGAAGATTGGGATGCGCATCAGCTCGCGCATGGAGGGCAGCCCCATGATGCGGATCTCGCCAGACTGACCGCCGGAGTTAAAGGCGTAGTACTGGTCCAGCTCGCCTGGCTCGATGTGAGCATTTTGCCCGTTCGGCGCTTTTTTGGTATCGGCCAAGGCATTGCCAATGTGGGTGGCGCTGACCACAGCAGCGCCGGATAAGGCGGCGGTGCCCAGAAAGGCGCGGCGGCTCAAACCTTGTTTATCCTGCTTGTTCTCGGACATGGTGTGATTTTCCTTGTGTGTGATGACGTGACCGACTTGGCGCTGGGACGCGCCCAGACGTCTCACGGCGTGGCGGGGGTGGAATCAGTACTGTCTACGCTGCGTGGACGCACGGTAGGGCGGGCAGCAGCATCGTCTTGCAGCGAGCTGGCAACGGCGACGGGAGCCGGTTTATCTCGCTTGCGTTTGGCGATCTTTTGAATCAGGTGCGGGCATTTTTTCTCGTGGTGATACAGCATCTGGCAGTTCAGACATTGGATGCATTCATTGGGATTGATCGGGCCTTCGGGTTCGATGGCTTGTACGGGGCAGTCGGTCGCGCAACGCTGGCAGGGATTGCCACACATGGGGTAGCGCCGCAGCCAGTCAAAAATGCGCAGGCGGGCGGGGATGGCCAAGGCTGCACCTAGCGCACAGAGGTAGCGGCAGTAAAAGCGTTCGATAAACAGGCTGGCAATCAGCAGCAGTACGGCAAAGATCGTGAAGGGCCAGTCGCGGATGAATTTCAGGATGATGGCGGTCTTGAAGGGTTCGACTTCGGCCATCTTTTCGGCCACGGCCATGTCGTACAGGGCAACGCCAAACAGCACAATGAAGATCACGTACTTGATGGAAACCAAGCGTTTATGGGCGCTGTAAGCCACCTTGATCTGGGGGATACGCAGGAAGCGGGCCAGCTTGTTGGCCAGTTCTTGTAGCGCCCCAAAGGGACAGAGCCAGCCACAGAAAGCGCCCCGATTCCAGAAAATCAGAGAGATGGCGGTGGCAATCCATAGGATGAAGACCAGTGGATCCATCAGGAAGTATTCCCAGCGGAAATCGGTGCGTAGGGCGTGGGAGAACGTCAGTACGTTCACTACCGATAGCTGGGCCGAGGCGTACCAGCCAATCCATACCAGGGAGAACAGCAGAAAACCGATGCGAAAGCGTTGGTAGAACACTTCGTGTTTGGTCAGCGTGTCCTGGAAGAAAAAGACGCCACCCAGGGTCAGCAAGGACAGTAGTAGCACGGCAATCTGTACTTTCTTGCCGGCCCAGATTTGCTTGTACAAAGGCTGGTTGGCGGTTTCCAGCTCATCGTGCTCTGCGGCTTCCGGGGCAACTGCAGCGGGAGGGGGCGCCGTCAAATAGGCATCAGGAAGCTGGTAGTTCAGGCTCAGCATGACAAAGGCTTTGTCTTTGACGCTCAGGACGCGTTGTACCAGCAGTTGCAGTCGCCAGGGCAGGACAGGATCAAAGGTGGCGGTAGCCGGGATCTTGAACAGGGCGGCTTCTTTGAAATCCGGCGCATTGGCGGCTTTTACGCCGGGCAGGCGTTGGTGGTCCAGGTCAGTGAAGTGAAAGCTGTCCAGATCCTGGATGATTTCGATGCGATCAAAAATCCCGCCGCGCACATAGCCCGATCCCTTGAAGGAATACAGCCCATTGCCCAACACCAGCATCGCTTGCTGGCCGGGTTTTAGCTCTTGCTGCAGATAGTTGTAGTCGGCCTCGCCCAAAAGACTTTGCCCGATGCTAGGCACGCTGACCAAGGCGGCGTACAGATCAATAAAGGTGTCTTGCGGATCGCCTTCCTGCGGATGGGCGGCAGCTTCTGTACGGCCATTATCAATAAAGGCCTGATTGATGTCGGCCACGCTGACGTGCAGGCGTTGGATGGCACCGTTTTGGAGCAGCTCGTCCCAGCTGGAAATCGTGTGATTGCTGGTATCGATGCTGCGCTTGACGGCCACGGGTGCTGTGGCGGGGGCGGTAGGTTGGCCTATGCCCTCTTGCCGGGCCACCAATTGGGAGGAGCGCATGATGCTGTCGCCCACCACCATCAAGGTCACCGTGGCACCGCTGATGATATCGACGGGTGGCGGTGCGCCGGGCTTGGGACGGTTCTTGATGTAGTTCTGGCCGATATAGCCTTGAATAAAGGTTTCGACGCGCGACTCTGGAATACCGATCAAGACAATGGGTTCATGGTGTTCCAGCAGCTTGGCGGCGACGATGCTGCCATCCATGCTCATGGCGACCAGAGTGTCGATGGGGAAGCTGGAGTAACCGCGCGTGTTGACGATATCGGTCGTTACATACACATACCCTAGCTGTTCTTGATCCTTGAACACCTTGGCAACAGGCAGCGTGCCTGCGGGCTCGCTGGTGTGGGTGGCAGTGGGGAAGATCTCGTTGAGGGCAATGTCCGGCAGGAAGTGGGCAATGCGCGAACTGGAGTGTGCGGAAGTGCTGCTTAGACAGGCTGCCAGCAGGAAAAGCAGGAGCCAGATAGTACGCAACTGGACATGCCGGGCCAAGCGATTGAGGGACGTCATTTCTTACCACCTGCAACAAGATTCTTGCGAGATGGTAGGGGTTACCCTTTGTTTGCTCTTTGTGTCAGAGCAAGGACAGATTCTGACAAGAGTGGGTGCGGGCCAGTGTCAGTCTGTCGCTGATCTGCGATAAATGATGGCAAGCCTGGTGGGCTGGGCCTAAGGTGTGATTTAGCCGTGGCGACGCAAATAATTCAGGACTGCGTCGGCATCACCTTGAAAAATGACCCGATCGGCTTTTTGTTCACGTTGGTAGCTGTACATGGGGTCGTAGTATTGCGTCAGCAAGCCTCTAATCCAGTCCCGGTGGCCGTCCAGCGCACCACTGCGTTCCTGTTCCTGTAAGGCGGCATCCATGATGGCTGCCAACTGCTGGTAGCGTTGATGACCCAATCGCTTGGTGATTCGGGACAGGCTTTGTCGCAGTTGCTCGGCAAACAGGGCAAAGCCGGTTTGCGGGTCGGACTGCTGTGTGAATTCCGCGTGCAGATTCTGGACGTAGTCGCGCACAATGCGGGTAATGCGGTTTTCCAGACTGTCTTCCAGCCAGATAAGGGGCCACTGCTGCATCCCTCGGTACAGGTTCAGCGGCAGGCTGCAGCGACCTATGGTCTGGCTTTCATCTTCCAGCACAAAGCCTTGATGCCCTTGCGCTGTTTTCTTGAGCATGGCAATGGACAGGCGGTGTTCAAAGTTGATCTGACTGGGTTGAGCAGTGGCATGTTTACCAAAGCTGGAGCCGCGATGGTGGGCGTAGCCTTCCAAGTCCAGGCTGTGATCAAGCTGCTGCAACACATCGGTTTTGCCGGTGCCTGTCATGCCCCCCAGAATCTGAAAGCGGGCGCTGCTGACAGTCTGCTCCAGATTGTTCAGCAAAAAGCCGCGCATGGCCTTGTAGCCACCTATGACACGGGGGTATCGAATGCCTGCTTCTTCGCGTAGCCAAGTTTGTGTGATCTGGCTGCGTAGACCACCCCGAAAACAATACAAGTAGCCGTCGGGATGGGCTTGCGTGAACTGCGCCCAGGCTTGCAGTCGTTCTTCCTTGATCTGGCCGCTGACCAGCTTGTTGCCCAGTGCAATAGCCGCTTCCTGACCATGTTGCTTGTAGCAGATTCCTACTTGATGACGTTCTTCATCGTTCATTAGTGGCAGGTTCAATGCGCCAGGAAAGGCCCCTTTACTGAACTCGATGGGAGCGCGAGCGTCCATCAAAGGCGCATTATTCAGGAACAGCTCGCGGTAGTGGTGGGTATCAGGGCGCATCAAGCGATTTCGACGGCGTGGGTTTTGGCAGGGATGAACTCCCCGATGGCTTGCAGTTGCAGGCCTAGTTCGGCAGCCGTGGCTATAAATTCGGCGGTGGCAGAAGGTTCTACCGCGACCAGCAAACCGCCGCTGGTTTGCGGGTCGCACAGGATATTGATTTGTTCCTGGCTAATGGGGGCGATGCGGTGGCCGTAGCTGTCAAAGTTACGTTGTGTGCCGCCGGGGACGCAGCCTTGCTCCAGGTAGTATTCGATGCCGGGCAGCAGGGGCACACGGTCCAGGTTCAAACGGGCCGTCAGGCCACTGCCGTCTGCCATTTCGATCAGGTGGCCCAGCAGACCAAAGCCGGTTACATCCGTCATGGCTTTGACGCCAGACAGTTGTGCAAAGCGGCTGCCAGGCTTGTTCAGCGTACACATCCAGTCGCGCGCCAGGTTTTGATCTTCGGGACGCAGTTTGGCCTTTTTCTCGGCGGTGGTCAGCACGCCAATGCCCAACGGCTTGGTCAAATAGAGCTGGCACCCTTCGGTGGCCGTGTCGTTACGCTTTAACTGGCCTTTATTGACCACGCCGGTTACAGCCAGACCAAAAATAGGCTCGGGTGCGTCAATGGAGTGGCCACCGGCCAGGGTGATACCAGCGGCATCGCAAGCAGCACGACCGCCACGCACCACTTCACGGGCAACTTCGGGAGACAGCACATTGATGGGCCAGCCCAGAATGGCAATCGCCATAATGGGCTTGCCGCCCATAGCGTAAATGTCGCTGATGGCGTTGGTCGCGGCAATGCGGCCAAAGTCATACGGGTCATCCACGATGGGCATGAAAAAGTCGGTGGTCGAGACAACGCCCGTTTCCTCATTCAAACCGTAGACAGCCGCGTCATCACGCGAGGTATTGCCTACCCACAGATTCGGGTCTACGTTTTGGGCACCACTGCCGGCCAGGATAATGTCCAGTACCTTGGGAGAGATCTTGCAGCCGCAACCGGCTCCATGACTGTATTGGGTCAGACGAATAGGAGTATCCATAGTGCTCGGGGGGGAGGTTGTGATCGGAACTTGTCATGGTAAATCGATAAATGCACTTAAGCGAGGTCTGGACGTCATGGACCGACCGACGGGTTTGTCTCCTGAGAGTGGTTGTGTCTTGAGAACGAGGTGACTTCGTGTCTGAGTACCTTCCTGTTTTTTACGAATGTTCGTGTTTAAAAATAATTTGTTCGCATTACAATAATGAGAATAATTCGTATTTAATTAATAGGGGAAGTCATGAAAGTAGTGGTTTGGGCTGGCGGGTACTCTATGGTTTTGGGGCTTTTGATGAGCGCGGCGCAGGCTCAGGAAACGCCTCAAGAGGTATCCACCCTGTCATCCATCAAAGTGCGGGCTCAAAATGAGAAGTCAGAGGGGACAGGCAGCTATCAGCAGCAGGCCGTTCCTCAGATTCTGAAGTTGCCAATGACACTACAGGAGCTGCCTCAGTCTGCAACGGTTATTACACGACAACGTATCGAAGACCAAGGTTTGGATACCTTGGGGCAGGTCATGGAGCAAAGTCCCGGTGTCAGTCGCCAGCAATATGGTGATGACGGCGCAGGCTACACCTCGTTTCAGGCGCGTGGCTTCAACATCACGAATTACGTGATTGATGGGGTGCCTACGACGGCTGCCGCCTTGCAAGGTTATGGCGGGGTCAGTGTCATGGACACTGCCATTTATGACAATGTCGTCATTGTGCGTGGTGCGACCGGCCTGCTCAGTGGGGCCGGAGAGCCGTCGGCATCCATCATGATGCAGCGCAAACGGCCAACAGCCGAGTTTCAAGGACAGGTTTCAGCAGGGGTGGGGACCTGGGACCGGTATCGGGGCATGGCGGATCTTTCAGGTCCGCTCAACGATAGTGGTTCTGTGCGGGGGCGCCTGGTTGCAGCCTATGATCAGTCTCGTTCCTGGAAGGAAGGCTACAAGGGTAAACGGGACGTTTTCTATGGTGTGATCGAAGCGGATCTGGGGGCGCGAACGGTAGCCAGATTAGGCATTGAGCACATGGATAATCGTTACGATGGATCCAGCATGCACGCATTCAGTGTCTCGGATACGGCCGGAAATCTGGTGCAGTGGGATCGCAGCGATTCTGCGACGGCAGCATGGGCGTACAGCAAACAGCGCCGAACGATGGCGTTTGCTCAACTTGAACACGAATTCAACGACGACTGGTCCATTCAAATGGCGATGGGGCGTTCTTGGCTGAATAACGAGCAGTTGTATGGTGTGGCCGCTCCGGCACCGACCCCGCAGGGACGCGGTTCCATGACGGCGGGTTTCAACGAAAAAACACCGACTCAAGATACGGCCGACATAACCATTACAGGGCGGTTTCAGGCGTGGGGACAAGGGCATGACGTTATGCTGGGCGCCAATTACTACGAGCTTTCCCGGCATGACACGGCTTATGCGCGTCAGCGTATCCCTATTGCGCAGATCAAAGACTTTGACCGTAACGTGCCGCGCCCGGACTTGAAAATTACCGGACCGGATAATCAGCGTGCGCGACAGTGGGGGGCTTATGCCGCAACGCGCCTGCGCTTGACGGACAAATTGGCCTTGATTGCGGGTGGACGAGTCACCAACTGGAAGGACCACTCCAATGCGAGATTACGCAAAGAGAATGGTGTGTTTACTCCGTATGCCGGTCTGGTTTACGACTGGAATGAGCAGTGGGCCAGCTATGCCAGCTATACGAAAATCTTCAATCCTCAGTCCAGCCAAGACAGAGACGGTAATTATCTGGATCCTGAACAAGGTACTAACTACGAGGTAGGGGTTAAGTATTTGTTCCCTGGGGAGGCGGCGTCCGCATCGTTGGCGGTGTTTCAGACTCGCAAGGACAATCTGGCTGTCGTCGATGGCAAAGAACTGACGCCTAGCGGTGCCCAGGCGTACACCGCTGCCAGCAATACGCGCTCTGAGGGGATTGAGTTCGAGATCAATGGCGAGCTTGCCCCTGGCTGGCAAATGGGCGCCGGCTATACCCATTACCGCTTCCGTGGTGCTGATGGCGAGAAGATCAAGACGGATATCCCGGCTGATCAGGTCAAGTTGTTTACGACTTATCGCTTGCCCGGTGCGTGGCATAAGTTGACGGTAGGAGGCTCTGTGCAATGGCAAAGCAAGATCTTTGATAATCAACTGACCGGCGTAGCCCGTGAAACCAACACACAGAAAGCCTATGCGGTGGTGGATCTGATGGCGCGATATGCCATTACGCCTCGGGCGGATCTGACCGTCAATTTCAATAATATTTTCGACAAAACCTATCGCCTGGCGTACAGCAGTCATACCTACGGCGCCCCGCGTAATGTGATGGCGTCCTTGCGCTATCAGTTTTGAGCTGACTTGTCCTTTTGGCTTGGCAAGCGCCAGTTATGGGAAGGGCAGGGGACGCACCACCTGGGCAAGCTGGTCCGCAGCGACCCACTGTGCAAACTGCTCGCCCAGGCGCTGGCTTTGTTCAACGGCGTGTTGCCAGGCCAGACGTCGATCTGCATCAGACAGACGCTTGTAGTCGGAACGATCGGGGATTTTGTGGTCTTGCAGACGCTGATAAAAGTGGGGCGTAGGGCATAACAAAATCAGATTATCCAGGCTGTGGGGACGACGGGCCTTCTGCCAGCGTGGCAGGTATTTGTCGAACCAACTGGCGCTGATTTTTTGCGTGAAATGGGGAAACAAGGTCAGGCCAGGGCTGTCCAGATCCAGTGCGCAAAAGTTGTAGTCCACCAGCCCCCCATCCCGGTAGAGCCCGGCGGGCCAGTTATGAGCGGCATCAACACCGTCGATGACCATTGGAATGGCGGTGCTGGCGGCCAAGGTTTGGAACAGATTGTGCTGATCCAGTGCCGCGTAGCGAGCCTGATCGTGATGCTTGCCGTGGATGGGCAAGGGGCTGCGGGTGTCATGTACGATGACCCGCTCAAAGAACCAGCGCGGGATGGCCGGGTGCACATAGTTGCCGACCATGCAGCCGAGCAGGGCTGCGCCAAGCTGTTTTTGATTGCGGGAGCCTGCCCAGCCTTTGCTGCGTGCCACGGTAATGGCGAAGCGATAGCGCGGGTGGTTCAGGATTGCTGCTTGTGAGTCGGCGTCCCCGAGGAACGTTTTCAGCATAGTCTGGGTAGACCGGGTAATGTCCGCGACCGTGGAGTTGGGTAAAAAGGGACTGTGTATATAGAGCTGGGCAAAGTCCGCAAAAGCTTTGTACGGATCGTGTTGAGCCGCGCAGGCAAAACGCCAGGAGGCCACTGAGCTGCCAAACAACCATAGCGGTTCGTCATGTGTGTTGAGCCAGTCCCCAAACAGATACTGATCCAGCCCGGTCAAGGCCAACGCCTTGGGCCCGCCCGCGCTGCCAATTAGTGTGCTGATATCTTTGGCATGCAAACCCTGGTTTTGAATGTGACGATAGGCACGAGGCCCGGCGTAGATCGCCAGATCCGGTTCAATGTATGACAAGATCAGCTCCCGAATGTGATGGTTCTGTAGCCGGACGGATGGCCAACAAGGCTTTAGTCTAGCGTTGTTGGGGCCGGGCCGGGGAGAGCTGACTTGGGTTAACGCGGGGCAAGAAGCAGCCCCCGCTGCTCCCGTTGGGAAGGGCAGGGGCTGATACAACAAGAAGTCATCCGGACCCCCGAAAGCGTCCGGGGTACAGCCAGGCGCCTTAGAAGCTGGCCGTCAAGGTTGCGTAGTATTGACGGCCAGGCTCGTTATAGGTGTTGGCACCTTGGCCGCTACCGGAGTCTTCACGGTACAGACGCTTGTCGAACAGGTTGTTGACGCCCAGGCGGATATGGGTGGACTTGGTCACTTGATAAGCACCGCTCAGGCCGAAGATGGCATACGAACCACGTTCACGCAGACCATCGCCTGTGACGGTCGAGTTATTGGACAGGTTCTGTGAGCGTGGCTTTTGCTTGCCATACAGGGTGGCGGTTGCCAGCATGGACAGCTTGTCGTTCACGCGCCAATCCAGCGTGCTGTTCAGGGTGTAGCGTGGAATGACAGTCAAAGGCTGATTCGTTTCCTTGGACTTGTTGGTGATCATGTAAGTCAGGTTATTGCTCAGGCTCAGTGTCTCGCCGTTCTCGCCCAGGATCGGGATGGTCAGATTGCCTTCCAGACCACGGATCACGGCCTTGCCGGAGTTCACCCACTGGAAGGGACGCACCAGCGAGCCGCCGATGTTCACCGCATCCGGAATAGTCTGGTCGCCCATATCGGCCACAATCTTGTTGCTGTAGTCGTTCTGAAAGTACGTCAGCCCTGCTGCCCAGCCGGCCTTGTCGTAGGCCAGACCAATTTCCTTGTTGATGCTGCGCTCGGGTGACAGATCGTCGTTACCGAAGATGTAGCAAGGGCCGCTCACGCGTTGGCCTGTTACGGGGTCGTACGGGCAACCGTTACCGCGCGTCTGGTACAGGTAGTTGGGGTTGGACTGGTACAGGTTAGGTGCTTTGAAAGCGCGGGCAATACCGCCTTTCAGGGTCAGATGGTCGGTCAGGAAGTAGGAGGCGTTCAGACTGGGGCTCCAGTTGTCGCCAAACTTGCTGTGGTGATCAAAGCGGACACCGGGGGTGACGGTCAGTGCTTCAGTCAGCTCGATATTGCCTTCCACATAGGCGGCAGTGGTGCGAGCCTTGCTTTTGGAGTCAGCGTTCTTGTTGATGGTCTGGCCAGAGCGGGTGGCGTAGTCATCATCCAGGCGTTGGTCGCGGTGTTCAAAACCCACGGTCATCAGCACGTGCTTGTTGGCGATCTGTAAGGGCGTGTTGTATTCGCCGGACAGGTTCAACGAACGCAACTCTGATACGGAACCTGCGCCAGGGTTGGAGATACTGCCTTCGCCACCTCCGGCCAGCCCTTCATTCAAGCGGGAGTTGGTGGTGCCTTCATAGGCAAAGGTAAGCCGCGAACGACGGCCTTGGCCATAGTCCCCATAGTGGCTCAACGATCCAGCGCGGCGATACATGATGTTGGTTTCGGCCCCGTCATCGGCCAGTGAAGCGATGGTGGCATTGCCGTTGGTGAACAGACGCTCGCCAGCAAAAATATTGCCTTGGCGACTAAATGAGCCTTCCAGTTCCAGGCGATGGTCGCGGTTGATATCCAGGCGGACCAGGCCGTTGATGTCCTTGTTACGCACACCTTCGCGGCCTGCTGGAGGCACGTTTGTTTCGCTGACATTAATGCCGGAGGATTTAGCGTTCAAGGCAGGTTTGTCTGCATCGGTTTTGGCGATATTGCCGTAGACGCGGAAAGACAGTTTGTCGGCGATGGGGCCAGACAGGTTAAAGCCGGTGCGACGTGTGGAGCCGTAATCGCTGTCCTCGGGGATTAAGCCATAGGCGGTTACCGAGCCGGAAAAGGTGTCGGTAGGCGCTTTTGTGATGATGTTCACCACACCACCGGCGGCACCGGAGCCGTAGCGCGCGGCTGCCGGCCCACGCAACACTTCAATGCGTTCGATGGCGTTGACAGGGACCCAGTTACTGTCGCCACGAGTATTACGTTCCCCGTTACGCCCCATGCGAATGGAGTCGCGAGAGCTCACGGGCTTGCCGTCAATCAGGATCAAGGTGTTTTCCGGACCCATGCCGCGTAAGTCGATCTGGCGGCTATTGCCGTAGGAGCCCGATGGGCTGTTCCCGGTCAGGTTCACACCGGGCATGGTGCGGATCAGTTCGGACAGATCGTTGGCGGGAGGACGTTTTTCAATATCGTCGGCGGTGATAGTGGACACGCCAGGAGCCTGTTTGACGGCTTCTTCTGCCGATGGCAAGACACGGATTTCTTCTAGTGAGGTGACCCCTCCACGCACGTTGGAGGTTTGTGCCTGCGCATTGAAACTGGCTGCCAAGGCCGTGGCGAGCAGGCCTAATGCAAAGATCGGGCGGCGAGCCGGGAGCGTCAATACATTCATAATCTCTTCCCTGATAACGATAAATATAATGAGAATTGTTCGCAATCAGCATTTTGTTTAAAAATGTGTTGCTTGTCGAGAAAGCTGACGAATGTGTGGTGTCAGAAACACGGGCTGCACGGACGAGCCTTCGATGGTGTTCTGGACAATCGTTGTTCTATAGGAAAAATTCTGTTTTTTTTCAGAAAGGTGTCATGCCTAGGAAAGCGGTATGAGTCCTGAAAATAAGCATGCCGCCTCTTTTCTTGGTCCTGATAGAAGTCTCGAAGGACATTAATTTCTTTATTTGACACGATGGGTCATTTTTGATGAGAATGTGTCCTGAACAATTCAAACTTAAAAAGTTCAGGAGACACTTCATGAAAAAGATTTTTGGTTTAGCGATGGCCGGGTGGGCGGCCTTGATGATGATTGCGGGGTCGGCGCAGGCAACGACGTTTCCCGCCCAGCCGTTGCGTTTGATCGTGCCCTTTGGCGCAGGAGGCATTACAGACCTGGTGGCACGCCTTCTTGCCCAGCAGTTGGGCAAGGAGTTGGATCAGACCGTGATTGTTGAAAATAGGGCCGGTGCTGGCGGCATGATCGCCGCTCAGGCCGCGCAAAATGCCAAGGCGGACGGGTACACCGTGTTCATGGGGACCGTAGGCACACAGGTGGTCAATCCCTTGCTGGCCTCCAAGATCAACTACGACCCACACGCTTTTGTGCCTATCGGTATGGTGACGGGGTCTCCGTATGTGCTGGCAGTTCGTTCGGATCTGGGTACAGAGACCTACGCCCAACTGGTCAGCCATGCCCGGCAGGAGCCGGGTCTGCTGAACTTCGGGTCAGCAGGAGTCGGGAGTTCTCCACATTTAGGGATTGAACTGTTCAAGCTAACGGAGAAGCTTGATGTGCGGCATATTCCCTTCAAGAGTGGGGGGGAAGCGGTCAGCGCGGTGGTGGGCCGCCATGCTGACATGGTGATGGATGCCATTCCAGTGATCATGCCGCAAGTGAAGGCGGGCAAGCTTCACGCCCTGGTCTTGGCTGATAGTCAGCGTTCCCCGGCTGCTCCTGATGTCCCTTCCAGCGCGGAGTTAGGTGCACCTGAGCTGCGCATCAGTTCCTGGAACGTGTTGCTGGCTCCACCCGGTACGCCACCGCAGATCGTTGCAGTGTTGGAGGCGGCATTGCAAAAGACACTGGCTGACCCGCAGTTCAAAGCTCATCTGGAGCAGCAAGGCAGTCAGGTCTACACCGGAACCCAGGATGAGTACCAACACTTTATCGCGGCCGAGCGCAGCAAGTGGCAGCGTATTGTGCAGACCGCAGACATCCGTCTGGAGTAAGGAGCAGACGATGAACCAACCGGCACTGGAGCTTATCGACACGATCTATACCGGCAATGGCTGGAAGGTACGACTGCTGTGCGGCTATTTGGGTATAGCGCTACAGCGGCGCAGCCTGTCCATCGTGGAGGGGGATCTGGATACCGAGGCGTTTCGGCGTATCAACCCTTGGGGACAGGTGCCGGTATTGCGGACTCGGGAGGGGCCCTGGCTGGCGGAGTCGGCCGCCATCTTGTGGTATTTGGCACAGGGTACGGCGTTCTTGCCCGCCGATGCACTGGCCCAGGCACAGGTTTTGCAGTGGTTGTCTTTTGAGCAGACGCAGCATATGGCCAACCTTGCCCAGCCAAGACTGTGGGTGACATTGCGCGGCACGATGGCGGTGGATGCTCCTGCGGTGTTGGCGTGGCGTGAGCAGGGCAACAAGGCTCTGGCTCATATGGAGGCGCATTTGCAGCGACATCGCTATTTTGTTGGAGACAGGCCCAGCATCGCGGATGTTGCCTTGTTTCCCTATACCTGTATGGCGCAGCAAGGTGGTTATGAGCTGCGCTGCTATCCATCGGTCCGACGTTGGCTTGAACGTATGCAGGCCCTAGCGGGTTATGTCCCGCTGTTGTGAGCAGGATTGTCATTTACAAAAGGAGTGGTTATGAGTGACACCATGAGCTTGTCTAAATCTGTGCTGATTGAACAGGCACAAAGTCAGATGCAGGCAATTTTTGAAATCCCTGAACGCAGTGTTCCCGAAAAGCTTGCGCTGACTTGCCGTATTCTTTTTGATGGTGGTCATGACTCCGGGCTGGCTGGCCAGATCACCGCACGCGGGGAACAGGAGGGCACGTACTTTACCCAGCAGTTGGGCCTGGGTTTTGATGAGATCACCTCGACGAATGTTTTGTTGGTGGACGAGGACCTGACCGTGTTGAAAGGGTACGGCATGCCTAATCCGGCAAACCGCTTTCACTCCTGGGTGTATCGTGCTCGACCCGATGTGAACTGCATCATTCATACGCACCCCCTGCATGTGGCCGCCCTGTCCATGCTGGAGGTGCCGCTAGAGGTCTCTCATATGGACAACTGCCCCTTGTATGAGGACTGTGCATTTCTGAAAGATTGGCCTGGTGTGCCCGTGGGCAATGAAGAAGGGCAGATCATTGCTGAGGCCTTAGGCGATAAACGTGCCATTTTGTTGTCACACCATGGCATGTTGGTGGCAGCGGCCTCAGTAGAAGAGGCTTGTGTTCTGGCTTTGCAATTTGAGCGTACTGCGCGCATGCAACTGTTGGCGATGTCCGCCGGAAAGATTCAGCCTATTGCGCCGGAATTGGGTCGGGAGGCTCATGACTGGATTTTGAGGCCGCGTCGCTCCGAGATCGGCTTTGAATACTATGCCCGTAAAGCGCTGAAACGCCATACGGATGTTTTTGAGTAGAATAAGAGGCTGCTTTTTTCTACGCGCCCTGAGGCTGGCCTCGGGCGCCACACCTCTTTTTAGCCCACATGACCCATCTTCCCTTTCGCTTGCGCGCTCTGCGTCGCCAACATGGCTTGTCGCTGGAGCAATTGGCTCAGCGTACTGGTCTGACTAAAAGTTATTTGTCCAAGCTGGAGCGGGCCGTCAGTGCGCCGTCCATCTCGACTGTGGTCAAGTTGGCTCAGGCGTATGGCATGGGGGTGTCGCAGTTGATCGGAGAGGCGGATCTGGATCAAGACGAAAGTGTGTGTGTCGTGCGGCGGCACGATCGTATGCCCTTGCCCAGCGTAGCCGGCCATAGCGTTTACCGTTACGAGAGCATGGCCGGGCGGCGACGCTTTCGTTTGATGGATCCCTTTGTCATTTACCCTCCGCATGATCACCAGCAGCCTGCGCCAACCTTCCCGCATGGGGGAGAAGAGTTTTTGTTTGTGATTCAAGGGCAAGTGCAAGTGACCATTGCAGAGCACAGCATGACCTTGGAGACGGGCGATTCCGTTTACTTTGACTCGGAGCTTCCCCACAGTGTGCTTAGCTTGGGGGATCAACAAGCGCAGGTACTGGCGGTGACGTGCTCTGACTCGGGGCCGACAGCAGGGCGTCGTTCAACGCCTGAGGCGCAGGCTGAGCCCACACAGACGTTACCGTAGTTCAGGGCCTGCGGGGCGTGCCAGTGTGCTGGGGGGCACTGCAGAAATTGGCGGAAAGCAGCAGGAGTCGAACCTACCTGGGAACGTCTGACGCCCCCAACCGGGTTTGAAGCCCGGCCGTGCCACCGGGCACGGATGCTTTCCTTCAAGAGGCCCTATCATACGTTAGGGCCGATTACGCTTCAACGATCAAGCCTATGATCAACACGCTGCATCAGTCAGCTTGTGTCCAGGCTTCGCCGCGTAAGACGTGGCGATCACGTACACGTCGTGTATAGCCGACGCGATCAAAGAACTCCAGAATCTGAATGGCCCGTTTGCGGCCCAACCCCGTTGCGTCCCGGAACTGCGCGGCGCTGACGCCTTGGCCGCTGTGCAGCTCCTTGACGATATGGGCCAAGACTGCGATTTGGCGACGGTGGTAGAACAGGTCGTGCACGATCTGAAATAGTTCGCCTTGGCGCACCAGTCGGCGCAGCACGTTGCGAGTCTGGTCTTCCGGGTACTCGGTTGCTTTGGCCAGATCGCGTGTCCACGGAGGATCGAAGCGGCCTGCCTCGATCAAGGGCAGCAGGGCGGCAGCCAGGGTTTCATCTTCTGGACTCAGGGTGACGCGGTGTCCCGGCGTATGCAACCAGGCTCCTTGGCGGGCCAAGCGCTGTTCCGCCAGCAGGTGCTCGGTCAGCAGTTGCCAGATGGCGTCGGGCATGGTGGGGGCGGCCATGCGTCGCAAGCGGCTGATGGACAGGCCCGGTTCGTCGGGGTTGCGCTCGTGATACTGCAGCATCACGCTTTCTATGTGCTGACACAGCGTTTCCAGGCGCGCATCACTTAGCAAGATAGGCTGACTTTGTGGGCGAGATCCGGTGCGCCAGCGGGCATTGGCAGGGGCGCTCAAGCCGTGTTGAGATCCTCCTGACAGACGCAGCAGTGTCGCTTCGTCCAGACCGTAAGGCGCGTGGGCCAGCAGGCCCTCCAATGGTCCGCCGCGCGTCCATTGTGCCAAGGCCTCCAGCCAGGCAAGACGTGTCGTAGAGCGTCGTTTGCGGTCCGGAGCATTCGGGTCCAGCACAATCCCGCCGCCGACTGTTTCGCTGGCCTGGGCATTACGCACGATAAAGCGCTCGCCCGTTACGGTGCAGATGGGACGGTCAAAGACCAGTTGGACTTTGCCGGTCTGGCCGGGCTGCAAGGATTCGCCATCCAAAGGTACGGCATGGGCCGTCAGGTGAGCGGCCCCCATGTGGACATGCCAGGGCGACCAGGTGCGTAGGGCGGGAATATCTTTATCCAGCAGGCTCAGCTCCACATCGATACGTGTGGAGGGGATGAGGCAGCGAGCGTCGGCCAGCCAGTCACCACGCTCGATATCCTGTACATCAATTCCACCCAGGTTCAGGGCACAACGCTG
The DNA here is from genome assembly GCF_020907215.1 of Alcaligenes sp. MMA. NCBI lineage: Bacteria > Pseudomonadati > Pseudomonadota > Betaproteobacteria > Burkholderiales > Alcaligenaceae > Alcaligenes > Alcaligenes sp. MMA. Next base: position 522,597 of record NZ_JAJJPP010000003.1, on the reverse strand, counting down.
GCCGGCGCGGGCCTGGCGCGAAGCCTGGTTCTGGGCATGAATACTGCGCACACGTACCGGCGTGCCGCGTGGCATCAGGCGCAAGTCCATCGCCGGGCCATCCAGATCCAGTACGCCATCGTGCACCGTGCCGGTCACGACCGTGCCGTGGCCTTGCAGGGTGAAAACACGGTCAATGGCCAGACGGAAATAGCCTTGGCCATCCTGTGTGGTGGATTGCATGGCCTGTGTGTGCAGATGCTGACGTAACGCTTCCAGACCGGGTTTGTCCTCGGACAGGGCATCGACAACGAAGACGGGCGCATTGTCCAGAAAACTTCCTTGGACAAGTGTTTGCAGCTGGGCTTTGACGGTTTCAATCCGAGCGGCATCGGCGCGATCCGCCTTGCTCAGCACGATGGCTCCGGCGTCTAAACCCAGTAGTTGCAGCACCGCCAAATGCTCGCGGGTTTGCGGCATGACGCCATCATCTACGGCCACGATCAGCAGGCCAAAATCAATGCCGGTTGCACCTGCGACCATGGTGTGTACCAGACGCTCGTGGCCGGGAACATCAATAAATCCCAGAATCTGCCCGTCGGGTAAAGGCGTATAGGCATAGCCCAACTGGATGGAGATACCGCGCTTTTTTTCCTCTTCCAGACGGTCGGTATCCACACCCGTCAAGGCGCGGATCAAGGTGGTTTTGCCGTGATCAATATGTCCTGCAGTACCAACAATCATGCTTGCTCGCAGATCAGTTGTGCGCTGAAGTCAGCTTCAAATTGTTCTTCCAAACAGCGCAGGTCCAGCCAAAAGGCATCTTGCGCAATGTGCCCGATGACGGGCTGGGGCAAAGTGCGTAGGCGTTTTTCCAGCTCTGTCAGATGGCGGCCAGCACGGCCCGTGCCTTTGTAGGCGAAGCGCAATCCAAAGCTGGGCAGCACATCCTCGGGCAGAGCACCGCTGCCAATCTGGCTCAACATGGCAGTGGGTTCGACAGCAAATTGTGTTCCTACCCATTGCTGCAAAACAGGTGCCAGACGCAGCGCCTGGGCGCGCATCTGCGCCGATGGCCGGGTCAGCAAACGAAGGGTGGTCAGGTGCTCGGGTAGGCGCTCGGGCGAACGGTACAAGGCCAGTACCGGTTCCAGCGCGGCCAGTGTGATTTTGCCTACACGCAAAGCGCGTTTGAGCGGGTTTTTCTTGATCTTGGCGATCAGGTCTGCGCGGCCTACGATCAGACCGGCCTGGGGGCCACCCAGCAACTTGTCGCCGCTGAAGGTCACGATATCGGCCCCGGCTTCGATGGTTTCACGCACGGTGGGTTCGGGCGGCAGGCCCCACTGGCTGAGATCCACCAAGGTGCCGCTGCCCAGATCCACGCTGGTGGGCAGGCCGTGTTTCCTGGCGATCTGTGCCACTTCCTGGACAGAAACGCTTTTGGTGAAACCTTTGACGGCGTAGTTGCTGCAATGCACCTTCATCAACATGGCGCTGCGCTCGTTGATGGCGTTTTCGTAATCGGCTGCGTGGGTACGGTTGGTGGTGCCCACTTCATGCAGGCGGACACCGGCGCGCTTCATGATGTCAGGGATACGGAAGGCACCGCCAATTTCTACCAGTTCGCCGCGCGACACCACGGTTTCGCGCCGGGGACTCAGGGTGCTGAGCATCAGCAGCAAGGCGGCGGCGTTATTGTTGACCACCGTGGCGGCTTCAGCACCGGTCAGTTCGCAAAGCAAGGGGTTGATCAGGTCATCCCGGTCGCCTCGGCCACCGGTTTGCAGGTCAAATTCCAGATTGGCGGGTGAACGCATGGCCTGGACGACAGCCTGGATGGCTTCATCCGGTAGCATCGCACGCCCAAGATTGGTGTGCAGCACGGTGCCGGTCAGATTGAAAACCGGGCGCAGCTGCAGTCGGGATTCTTCTTGTAGCTTGGCCTGCAGTGCTTGGGCGAGCTGGGCGGGCGCCAGGTCCTGAGGACGTAGTGCTCCCTTGAACAACGTATCCCGCAGTACTTGCAAATGGGCGCGAGTGCTTTGACTGAGGCGTGTGTGACCGAACTGGCTTAGTAAAGGCTCGAACTCTGGCGAGCGCAGTAAGCGATCCAGGGAAGGGATATGGGCGGGGGAGAGTTCAGGAGTAGGGCTCATCATTCAAAGGCAGGCATTTGAGTCTATGGGCAGGGTCCGTCAGCTACGCCTTGCGTACAAGGCGTAGGGGAATCTTAGCTTAAGACTGCTGCCAAAGAAGCGGATTGCCGCTGGCGCGGGAATAGCCTTCTTCGCCCATCAAAACGTCCAGAGCCAGACTGGCCAGGTCGTCCGCCACCGGGTCTATGCCCAACTGCTTTTCCTGGTAGAAGATTTTGCGGTAGGTATGGCAGTTGTCGCAGGACTCGGCCTTGATGCCTTCCGGGCCATCTTCAATGGCGTGGTAAGCCACGCTTTTCGTGCTTTCGCAGTGCGAGCAGGTCACACGTACCAGATGCCATTCCACGCTGCAGCGTGGGCAGCACATATAGCGGCAACCATCTTCACGACCACCCACACGTACCACGCTGGATACGGGCAGGCTGCCGCAGGACGGACATACGCCAAAGGGGCTGGTCACCGACAGTTGGCCTTCGGTCAGCGAGCAGGCCAGATGCGTCCAGTAGACCTGCAAGGCGGCCATGACAAAAGGTGCGGCGGCACCGTCTTGTTCAGGCAATTGCTCGGCCAGAATCGCGTCAGCCAGATCTTCCAGCTTTTGCGGGTCGGACTGGGCCTTTTCAAGCAGACCCTGGCAAACTTCTTGGGCAGCAGCAGGCACATCCGAGGTCTGGATCATGTGATTGAGCAGGCTGCTCAGAATACTGAGCCACTGCGGATCGCGCTTCCAGCCCGAGGCCAGCAAGGGCGGCATGCCGTGGCGTTGTGCCGTTTCCAGCACATCAGCAGGCAGTTCGGCAGGGGCAAGCGCAGTGAGCTGCTTGTGCTGCCCGTCCACCAGATGCGCCAGCAAGAGCAGGTAGGCACCGACGGGATTGTCGGCAGACAATTGACGCAGACGTGCTGCCCGGTCTGCAAAGACGCTGGCTCGCACAGGCAGGCGCAGTCGGGGGATGGAAGTGTGGTCCAGACTTTCGATTTCGCCGCGCGGAAGGATGCGTTGCAAGACAGACTCCTGAAAACAAGGCTGCCATGCCCGAAATGGTGCATGGCAGCCGGGTTGCTGATAAAACAGAGCCCCGCTTATTCGGCAGGACGGCTGGGACCTTTTTCCATTTCTTCACGGAACCAGGCGCGGTGGTGTTTCCAGGCCCAGGCACGGGTGACCGTGCCACGGGTCATGGCTTTGACCGAACCCTTTACCCAGATACCGGCGTAGATGTGCACGATAATCGCGCAAATCATCAGCAGGGCGCAGACCGCATGCAGCACGGAGGCCAGGCGGATAGCCCAGATGGGGAAGAAGGCGGAAAAGTATTCGCGCCACATCACCACACCGGTTGCCAGCAGGCCGATCATGAAGATCACCAGGGCAAAAAACAGGATCTTTTGCCCGGCGTTGTAACGGCCTACTTCGGGGATGCGCTCGTCCTTGGCGTTCAGTACGTCCTTGAAGTGACGCAGCCAGGCCGCGTCACCCTTGGAGAACATATTGTGCCGTACCATGCGCGCTGCAAACAGGAAAAAGCACACAAACATCACCACGCCAATAAACGGGTGAAGAATGCGTGTCCACGGGCCGCCACCAAACAGATTGGTCAGCCAGTACATTGACGGATGAAACAGCGCCAGCCCGGACAAGGCCAGCAGCACAAAGCTCATGGCAATGATCCAGTGATTAATGCGCTGACTGGTGGTGTAGCGCTGAATCATGCCCTTGCGGTTGTGATCAGTCATGGTGAGCCTCCTGGGTCTTGCGGGCGTCCTCATCGGCGCGGCGCTCGTCTTCCTCGTCAGTCTCGTTAGGACCGGTTCGGATGTAGTGGAAGAAACCAATCAGGGCGGTCAGTGCCATAGCCGCAACCCCCAGCGGTTTGGCTACCCCCTTCCAGAGCGAGACCATCGGGCTGATTTGCGGGTCCTTGGGCAGATCGCTGTACAGCTCGGGCTTGTCGGCATGATGCAGCACATACATGACGTGGGTGCCACCCACTCCAGCCGGGTCGTACAGACCGGCGTTTTCAAAGCCACGCGATTTCAGGTCTTCGATACGCTCTGCAGCGTGGTGCTGCATGTCTTCTTTCGTACCGAACACAATCGCGCCGGTAGGACAGGTCTTGGCACAGGCCGGTTCCTGTCCGACCGCGACACGGTCTGAACACAAGGTGCACTTGTAGGCTTTCTTGTCCTTTTCCGAAATGCGGGGCACATCGAAAGGACAACCGGTCACGCAGTAGCCGCAGCCAATGCAGTTTTCCTCGTGGAAATCCACAATGCCGTTGGTGTACTGCACGATGGCGCCCGGCGAGGGACAGGCCTTCAGACAGCCCGGATCCTCGCAGTGCATACAGCCGTCTTTGCGAATCAGCCATTCCAGATCGCCAGCGGGGTTTTCATACTCCGCAAAGCGCATGATGGTCCAGGACTTGTCGGTCAGGTCGGCCGGGTTGTCATACACCCCGACGTTGTGGCCGATTTCGTCGCGCGTATCGTTCCATTCCATGCAGGCGACCTGACAGGCCTTACAGCCAATGCACTTACTGGTGTCGATCAGCTTGGCCACCTCCCCGCCCACGGGCTCGCGCACGCTGGGCGATGGGGTGGTGGTTGCGGAGCGCCGTTTGATATCGAGTGATTGCAAGGCCATGGCTTACTCCTTAACCTTTTCAAGTTGAACCAGAAAGGCCTTGGTTTCCGGCGTTTGCGAGTTGCCGTCCCCGACGGGCGGTGTCAGCGCATTGATCAGGAAACCGGGTCGGGCCAGACCTACAAAACCCCAGTGCAGCGGGATCCCCACTTGGTGGACAACTTTGCCATCCACGTTCAGGGCCTTGATGCGCTTGGTCACCACCGCCACGGCTTTGATATAGCCCCGGTTGGAGGACACCTTGACGCGGTCACCGTGCACGATGCCCACTTCCTTGGCCAGTTCCTCGCCAATTTCCACAAACTGTTCAGGCTGCACGATGGCGTTCAGCTCCACGTGTTTGGTCCAGTAGTGGAAGTGCTCGGTCAGGCGGTAGGTTGTGCCCACATAAGGGAACTTGTCTACCGTACCCATGGCGGCCAGGTCGTCCTTGAAGATACGCGCGGCCGGGTTGGTAATGGCACGGGGCTCGTCAGGACTGAGCGGGTTGTAGCTGAGCGGGCTTTCAAAGGGCTCGTAGTGCTCGGGGAAGGGGCCTTCTGCCATGCCTTTTCGGGCAAAGAAGCGGGCCACCCCTTCGGGGTTCATGATGAACGGTCCCATGCCATCGGCCGGGTTTTCATCGGCTTTGTAGTCAGGGACATCTGCACCCCCCCAGCGCTTGCCGTCCCAGTGAACCAGGTTGCGGCGTGGGTCAAAGGGTTTGCCGTTCAGGTCACAGGAGGCACGGTTGTAGAGCACGCGACGGTTCGCTGGCCAGGCCCAGGCCCAGTTCAGCGTCTGGCCGATGCCGGTTGGATCGCTATTGTCTCGGCGAGCCATCATATTGCCTTGCTGTGTCCAGGCGCCGGCATAGATCCAGCAACCACTGAGCGTGGTGCCGTCGTCGCGCAATTGGGCAAAGCCATCGAGCTGTTCGCCTGCTTTACGTATGATCTTGGTCGGATCTTTGGGGTCGACCAGGTCAACCAGTGCTCGTCCCGAGTATTCCTTGGCCAGTTCAGCGGCGGTTGGATCATCCGGGTTGGAGTACGGCCAGGACAGGTTCAGGATCGGGTCAGGGAAGGCGCCGCCTTCTTTCTGATACAGCGAGCGAATATGCGTGAACAGCGTACTCATGATCTCAATGTCGCTCTTGGCCTCGCCCGGAGGGTTGGCGGCCTTCCAGTGCCATTGCAACCAGCGGCCCGAGTTCACCAGTGCGCCTTCTTCCTCGGCGAAACAGGTAGTGGGCAGACGGAACACTTCGGTCTGGATGGAAGCGGAATCGACATCATTGTGTTCGCCATAGTTCTTCCAGAACTCTGACGTTTCCGTGACCAGCGGGTCCATGATGACCATGTACTTGAGCTTGGAGAAACCACGCAGCAGCTTGGCCTTGTACGGTGCTGCCGCCAGGGGGTTAAAGCCCTGACAGATGTAGCCCGTCATCTTGCCTTCGTCCATCAGCTCGAACACTTGCAGCATGTCGTAGAGCTTGTCCAGCTTGGGCAGGTAGTGATAGGCCCAGTTGTTCTCGGCCTGGGCGGCATCACCGAACCAGGCCTTCATCAGGCTGACGTGGAACTTCTTGTAGTTGCGCCAGTAGCTCAGCTGGTTAGGGCGTAGCGGTTGAAGGGCACGTGCGCCAATGTAGCCGTCAAACTCTTGCTCGGCCTGGTTGGGCAAGGTCAGATAGCCGGGCAGCAGGTTGGACATCAAACCCAGGTCAGTCAGACCCTGAATATTGGAGTGTCCGCGCAGCGCGTTCATGCCACCGCCGGCAATACCAATATTGCCCAGCAGCAACTGCACCATAGCGCCGGTACGGATGATCTGCGAGCCAATCGTGTGTTGCGTCCAGCCCAGTGCATACAAAATGGTGCCAGCGCGACCCGGTTCAGCGGTCGAGGCCAGCATTTCACAGACTTTCAGGAATTTGTCCTTGGGCGTGCCACAGACGCGTTCCACCATCTCGGGCGTGTAGCGCTCGTAGTGCTTGCGCAGCAGTTGGTAAACCGAGCGTGGGTGTTGCAAGGTCGGGTCGGTTTTGACGTAGCCGTCCTCGCCCAGCTCGTAGTCCCAGGAGGATCGGTCGTAGCTGCGTTTTTCTTCGTTGTAGCCCGAATACAGCCCCTGCTCGAAGTCAAAGTCTTCGCGCACGATAAAGGGCATATCGGTGTAGTTGCGCACGTATTCGTGCTGGATCTTGTCGTTATCCAGCAGGTATTTGATGACGCCACCCAGAAAGGTGATGTCACTACCGGTACGTATCGGTGCGTAATAGTCCGCCACGGATGCCGAACGCGTAAAGCGTGGATCCACAACGATCAGTTTTGCATTGTTGTGTGCTTTGGCCTCGGTCACCCATTTGAACCCACAGGGGTGCGCCTCGGCTGCGTTGCCGCCCATAATCAGCACAATATCCGCGTTCTTGATGTCGACCCAATGGTTCGTCATCGCTCCACGGCCAAACGTCGGGGCAAGACCTGCCACCGTCGGGCCGTGTCAGACACGTGCTTGGTTATCGAACGCCAGTACACCCATGCTGCGGATGACTTTATGGGTGATATAGCCCACTTCGTTACTGCTTGCCGACGCCGCCAGCATGCCCGTGGTCAGCCAACGGTTGACGACGGTGCCGTCTTCAGCCGTGGTCTGGAAGTTGGCGTCGCGGTCTTCTTTCATCAGCTTGGCAATACGCGTGAAAGCGTCTTCCCAGGAGATGCGTTCCCATTTGTCCGAGCCAGCGGCGCGGTATTCGGGGTATTTGAGTCGGTTGGGGCTCTTGATGAAATCCACCAAGCCTGCGCCCTTAGGACAGAGTGTGCCGCGGTTGACCGGGTGATCCGCGTCGCCTTCGATGTGAACCACACTGGGCTCGGCATTCATGGCACCGTCACCACGGGAGTACAGCAGCACCCCACAGGCTACAGAACAGTAAGGACAGGTATTTCGCGTCTCTGTCATGCGGGTCAGTTTGTACTGCCTGACTTCCGCCATGGCGGGGGTGGGCGCAGCGCCCAGCAAAACCATGCTGGAACTGGCCAGCGAGGCCCCCGTCACTTTGAAGAACTGACGCCGATTCATGTTCACCATGCGGCTCTCCAATAGGATTGTGTTTTCGTGTTTGAAATCTGAAGGGGGCGCCTTGTGAGCGGTGCCCCTGGTTTATAGTTGAACAGTATAAGCGTTGAACGTAAGGGTCCAGCCTGATGGGCGTGTCTAATTGACCAAGAATAATCTTGATTCTATTGAGGTTTTCACGCCAGAGCCGCAAGTGTAGTCGGTGATGCGGGTATTCACCTACTATTTGTAAGGGATTTTTTCAATTCAGCGGGCTTGTTTGAAGAACTCGATCTGGAAGCTGCCGGGCAGCTCGAATTCCACGTGATGCAGGATTTGGGGCTCGATGGCCACACATTGCCCGGCTGTCAGGACCACTTCAGTAAAGGGCTCCTGGTCCAGCGCAAAACGCAGTACGCCAGTTTGAACCCGCAGCAGGCCCCAGGTGCCGGCCTTGGTGTTGTGGGCACGGCGTAGGGCCTCGGGCAAATTGTCTGGCGTGAAAACGGGGGATTGGCTGTAGCGTTCCAGCCCTTCAGGCAGGGTGTCGGGCAAGCGCGTTTGATTGCTTTGCGCCTGATAGGTTTGCCAAAGTTTGGCGGCAATGCGGTCTGCCATGGCGTCTGCCTTTTCTTGCAGGGCGGGTTTGCCCAGCGCTGCTGTGGTTTGGTGGAAAATTGCCAGCCAGCGCTCAAACAAGGGCCAGGATAAGGCGGGCAGGGCCGCATGGCGCGCAATGGGGGCGCCCTTGAAGCGGCGTGTGCCCAGCAAAATGGCTGACCAGAAATCGCACAGCATATCCAGGTGCTCGTCCCAATTTTTCACCGTGTGTTCAAAAATCGGGCCTAGCTGCACATCGTGTCGCACCTGGGCGTAGAACTGGGTCACCAATTGGCGGATGTCGGCTTCGGTGTAATCGGCCTGCGGCAGCGCGTGTGTCATGGATATCAAGCAAAGGGGCTAAAAGCCGGCATTCTCGGTCTGCTTGAAAGGTCCTCCAATGACAAAAGTCATGACGGTATGGCGGCGGCGCGAATTTGCTTCTGGTTTGAGGCAGCGATGAACACTTGCTCTGTTTTTAGGGCAGCGACTAAAAAAGAGGGGGCCTGTGGCCCTGCGTCAGGGGCTGATGGATGCTTTTGGACGATGTTGCGCTGATGGGCCTGAGGCTACTTAAAAGGAGCGTTGTGCAGGGCTGGCTAAACGTCGTAGATGCGCCTGGTCGCGTACCTGCCAGTCACTGCGTTTGCCACTGACATAGCCGCGCGCCTGCCAGTCGGTAAACAAACGGCTCAAGGTTTCTGCCCGTATGCCCAAATGGGAGGCCAGTTGCCGCTGGTTCAAGGGAAGCTGGATATTTTCCCCTTGGCGGGCTTGCAGATTCAGCAAGTAGTTGGCTAGGCGCTCGGCCGCTGAGCTGGCGGAAATCCAGTCCACTTTATTGACCTGTGCATATAAGGCACTGCTCAGGCCGGCCATCATGTTCATGGCCAGGTCGGGCCAGCGACGGCAGGCTTCTTGCAAACTGCTGCGTGAGAGCTTGTAAACATGCACGGGCCCCCTTGCACGGGCGCACATGGGGTAGCGGCCGTGGGGCATGAACATGGCCGCTTCCGCCACCAGTTGACCGGGATCGAACACGTGAAAAACACGTTCGTCGCCATTTTGGCTATAGCGCAGGATTTCTACCTGGCCGCTATCGACCAGCAAGCAATAGCGGGCCTCGTCTCCTTCATCGAACAGGATCTGTCCCGGATAGGCGTGTTGAGCCAAGGCGTCACGGCACAAATGCTCGATGGCCTCGATGGGCAAACCTTGAAGGAGGCGGTGGCGGGCCAGTAATTCAAACAAAGCGGGGCACAGGCCGGGCATGTTGACTTTTGTCATTTGGGCGCTGAGATGAAGATGGGAGAATTTCCATTTGATAATAGTTCTCATTATACGAATCTTCATGCCATATAGCTATCAAGGGTTTTGCCGCTGGGCTGCTCCTCAGGCAAAAAATACCCGTTCAGACAGAGGGCAGCAGGCGATAGCCTGCCACGCGCGTGGGCTGACTTTAAACCAGGCTGTTCCCAGGGTAATCGATGCTGGCGTATCGGGTAAGCATGCTGCCATGCCCCGTCTGGATGAACCTGATCTAAAAACCGGGGCACAGCTTCACGTTTTTGATGCAGTTAAGGAGCGGGTTTTGGCGCGGTTTAGCGCTACGGTGCTGGGTATTTCCAAAAGAGATGGCCGTGGCATAGTCATCCGCCGCATCTCGGGGCGTGTTTGGGCTGGTTTGCTCTTGGCCTTGTGTGTCGCAGGTGCCCAGGCCGCGCCCCGCTACGAGTCCCTGACTCTGGCTGGCCCCGCTGCGGTGGTGTCCTATCCCTTGATGCATATGGCGCAAACCCAGGCCTTGAGCCAATACACGGACAAGCTGGAATTTCGTCTGTGGCAAAACCCGGATCAGTTGCGTGTTTTGCTGGCCAAAAAAGAAGTGGATTACAGCGCCGCACCCAGCAATTTGTCCGCCTTGATGTTCAACAAGGGGCAAGCCGTCAAGCAATTGAATATCTCGGTCTGGGGGATTTTGTGGCTGGTCAGCCGAGATCCGGCGGTCAAGGACTTTAGCGATCTGGCTGGTAAAGAACTGCTGGTGCCATTCCAGCGTGATCTGCCTGCTGTTCTGCTGGATACCTTGCTGGCCAAGCAAGCCGAGCCGGGCAAGGATGCCGTGCGCTTGCGCCGTACCCGCGATGCTCAGGATGCCATTGCTTTGATGCTGACCGGGCAGGGGGATCAGGCCTTGCTGGTGGAGCCTACCGCTTCTTTGCTCTTGTGGCAGGCAGAGCAGAAGAAGGTAGATCTGCATCGCGGCCAAAGCCTGGAGCAAGCCTGGGCGGAGGTTTTCCCTTCGCAACAGGCACTGCCCCAAGCCGGTGTCATGGCTAACGTCACCGTGGCTCAGGACACCGAGCTGAATCAGGCTGTGGAGCGGGCGTATGCCGAGTCGGCCCGTTGGTGCAGTCAGCAACCGCAAGCGTGCGCCCAAATGGTTCATGGCTATTTGCCTCAGTTCCCTGTTCCGGCAATTCAAACTGCGATTGAAAAGACCCGTCTGGATAGTCGTCCAGCCAGTGAAATCCGCCCTCAACTGGAAGCGCTGTATCAATTGCTGGCGGATCAGCACCCCCAAGCCTTGGGGGGTGGTCTGCCTGCTGCCGGGTTTTATGGGCCATGAAGGTCAAGCCTCATTTGACGGCCCGTAGCTCACGCGTCTGGGGTGTTGTGGGTGTGTTGCTGATCTTGCTGTGCTGGCAGATCAGCGCCCTGTTTCTGGGGCCTTTGTTGATGGCCTCGCCTATAGAAACCGCCCGCGCGATTCCGCGTTTGATGATGTCCGGCCACTTTCTGAATGACGCTGGAGCCAGCCTCTTGCGCGTGGCAGTCGGCGTCAGTGTGGGTTGCTCCATCGGTTTTACGCTGGGGATTCTGGCGGCACATAGCCCGCGCCTGCGTGGCCTGCTGGAGCCTTTGCGCTGGCTGCTGATGGCGATCCCGCCTGTGGTGGTCGTTGTGCTGGCCATGCTGTGGTTTGGTCTGGGCTCGGGCATGGTGATTTTCATGACGGTGCTGATGATGGTGCCGGGCATGTACGTCAACACGGTCAAAGGCATGTTGCAGGTGGACCGCGACTTGATCGAGATGAGCCACGTTTATCGCTTTGGCTGGTGGCGTCGTCTGCGTCACCTGTATCTGCCTTCTTTAACGGCTCCCTTGACGGCTGCCTTGTTGATTGCCTGCTGCGGCGGTGTGCGTCTGGTGGTGATGGCCGAAGTGCTGGGCGCAGAAAGTGGTGCAGGCTATGCCTTGGCTAATGCGCGCAGCACCTTTGACAGTGCCGAGCTATATGCCTGGGTGGTGTTGATTCTGGGCTTGGTGGCCGCGATTGAATTTGTTCTGCTGCAACCCTTGCAGCGTCGTTTGGGACAGTGGCGGGAGGACAGCCATGCTTGAGCTACGCCATGTCCAGGTCCTGTTTGGACAAAAGCCGGTTTTGCAGGATTTAAGTTTCACTTTGAAAGCCGGGCAGCGCCTGGGCGTTCTGGGGCCTAGTGGTGAAGGCAAAAGCACCTTGCTGCGTTTGGTGGCGGGGCTGATCAAACCCGATAGCGGCCAGATCTGGAACCCGTTTCGTCACCCTGTGCTGGTGTTTCAGCAGCCTCGTTTACTGCCTTGGCGCAGCGTGCTGGATAACGTGCAGATTCCGCTGAGGGCACAGGGCCTGTCGGCTGCTCAAGCCAAAGAGCGTGCCATGTATTGGTTGGCTCAGGTAGAGCTGGCCGGTGTTGCCCAGTGCTGGCCGGGGGAGTTGTCTGGTGGCATGGCGCAGCGGGTGGCACTGGCCCGCGCCTTTGCCTTGCAGCCGGATCTTCTGCTGCTGGACGAACCGTTCAGTGCCCTGGACCCGGCCTTGCGCCATAGCCTGGCCCAAGTCTGCCTGCGTTGTCTGGAAGAAACCGGAGCGGCACTGCTGTATGTCAGCCATCAACCTCGCGAACTGATGCGGGTGGCCGACTCTTGCCTGCTACTGCAAAACGGGCAGGGCCAACTGTTTGAGCCTGCCAGCCCTGGCGATGCCGCTGCCCGTGAGCATCTGGCCGATTCTTTGTATGCCCAACTCTTGTCTCAGGAGGCTTTAACGCCATGACTGCCTATCCCGTGATTTTGCTGTTCCATCTGTTTGCCGCCCTGTTTTTTATTGGCACGGTGTTCTTTGAAGTCCTGATGCTGGAAGGCATACGCAAGCACGTTCCACGAGAGGCCATGCGTACATTGGAGATTGCAATTGGTGACCGTGCCCGCCGCATCATGCCCTGGGTTCTGTTGGTTCTGTACAGCGCCGGGATAGGTTTGGCCTGGCATCACCGCGCGGCGCTGGCCCATCCTTTTGATAACACTTTGGGTCTGTTCCTGACCATCAAGATTCTGTTGGCGCTGAGCGTTTTTGCTCACTTTCTGACCGCCATGACCTTGCGACGCACCGGACGCCTGAAGTCCATCCATTTCAAGCGCATTCACCTAAGCGTGTTCTGTCACATGGTCGGGATCGTGATCCTGGCCAAGACCATGTTTTATCTGCACTGGTAATTTCACTTTCTATCGAGAATACGATGTCACACGTTCCTGTATTGCGTCGGCTGACGGTCAGCCTGGCGCTGGGAGGGCTGTGGTCGGGCGCCGCCTGGGCCGAGCCGTCTACCTCCACCTTGTCTCCCATTGTCATCAAGGCGCCTGTTGGGCAAAGCGTGCTGCAGGCTGATCTGCGACAAGAGAAAGCCCGTTTGGATGCCGTGCCCGGTGGCACCAACTTGATTCTGCCGCAGCACGAAGTGCGTCTGGTGACCTTGCGCGATGCTCTGGACTATCAGCCCGGTCTGGTGGTGCAGGATTTTTTTGGTGGCATTGATCAGCCACGGCTCAATATCCGGGGTTCGGGCATTCAAAGTAATCCGGTCAATCGAGGTGTTTTGTTGTTGCAAGATGGCCTGCCTTTGAACGAGGCGGATGGCTCGTTTGTGATTGGTTTTCTGGAACCGCGTAACAGTTCCCTGATCAGTGTGCGCCGAGGTGCAAATGCCTTGTCGGCCAGTGCGACCACCTTGGGCGGTGAGCTGGATTTCCGCTCCATGAGCGGCACGCAAGGCGACACCATCAGCGTGGAAGGCGGCAGCTTTGGGCGTCTGGGTTTGTATGTGGCCAAGGGTTTTCAGACGGACGAATTCGATGGGCGCTTGGCTGTCAGCCATGATAAGGCGGATGGCTATCGCCATCACTCGAACTCCGAGCGTACGAATGTGCAGGGCAATATTGGCTTCAAGCGCGGGCAGTTCGAGAACCGTACCTACCTGTCTTATGTGGATTTGAAGTTTGATATTCCCAATGTGGTCCCGCGTGAACGTCTCTACAGCGATCCGCGCAGTGTGATGGGTGATTACGACACGCCGCAGGACAGGGCGGCGAATGTCTATAAGCGTGACCCGAATCGCAAGGCCACGCAGTTCCGCTTGGCTAACCGCAGCTATTGGGGAACGGAGGAGTTCAACCAGACCGTGGGCCTGTACTGGCAGACCGTGGACGATACTTTTACGAATCCGCAGGTGTCCTCGCCCACCAAAGGGCATACCTATGGGGCGCAATGGCAGGTAGCGGGCCGTGAAGGTAGCCTGGATTATCGCTTTGCGCTGGACTGGGCGCGCAGTGATATGGATCGTGAGCTGTACGCGGTCAATCCCGCCAATGGCAGCCGCGCCTTGTTTTTTGGGGACTATCGCCTGCGTGCTGAAAACCGCAATGCGCTCTTGGGCTTGAGCTGGAATGTGGCACCCCAGTGGACGGTGGTGGGGGATGTGAAGTACAGCCAGGCGATTCGTGACGCGCGTAATCGTTTGGGTGGCGAGACCTTGGATCAGAAATGGTCGTATGCCAGCCCGAAACTGGGCGTGGTGTGGCAGCCGTCCGAGGATTTGCGGGTGTTTGCCAATGTCAGCCGCAGTCATGAGGCGCCTACGTATTGGGAGATCATCAGTGCGCAAGTGCCCCAGCCCATGAATGTGCGTTCGGCAGTGACGGGGCTGACGGAATTGAATGTGCAAAAGGCCACGACTTTTGAGTTGGGCGGAGCCGGGCGTTTGGGTAGTGGCGAGTCGGCGGTGGACTGGTCATTGGCTGTGTATCGCAGCAATGTGAAAGATGAGCTGATGGCTGTCAGTGATGCGACGGGGGCGTCGTCGGTGACGTTCAACTATGGCGATCGCACACGGCACCAGGGGGTGGAAGCGGGTTTGAGCGGTTCTTTGCCTGCTCCGGCGGCAGGACGTTGGGACTATCGCCTGTCCTATACCTACAGCGATTTCCGTTTCCGTGGGGGCGAGTATGAGGGCAATCGCATTGCCGGGGTGCCCAAGCATTTGCTGGGGGCAGAGCTGATGTATCGCCGTGGTGGCTGGCGCTTTGGGCCGAACCTGCGTTGGCTGGCTTCGGATACGCCGACCAATCATCAGAATGTGCAAGGCACGCATCAAAATGCGTATGCCATTTGGGGCTTCAAGGTCGCTTATCAGCATGACAAGCATTGGAGTGCTTATCTGATGGCGGATAACATTTTTGATAAGACTTACGCGAGCAGTTATGTGATTCGTCGCTCGGCTTCGGAGGCGATGCCCACTTATCTGGCGGGTAATGGCAGGAGTTTCTTTGGTGGGGTGAAATATAACTTCTGATCGTTTTGATGTTTTGATGTTTTGGTTTTTGGGGATTGCTTAACGATTAGGTAGGAATTGTCTCAGTGAAGACGCCCCTCTGGCCTGCGCCGGGGCCTGGGGGCTTGAGCACTTGCCGGTGCTGCGCACCGGTCCCCTTGGCCAGAGATCAGGCAGGGCGCACCCAGAACTTACCCGGTACTTGGTCCCCCGGACCAAGTACAAGCGTCGGGTTCAAACAACTGGGTGCTTGTACCCCTGCCTGATCTCCCGCCTGCGGCAAGCGCTCTGAATCGCCCCAAGGCCCCGGCGCAGGCCAGAGGGGCTCTCAGGGAATTCATGCCTTAGGAGGGCTGACTCTGGGCTTTTGATTTGGGCTTTCATTGCGCGATGCTTTGGAGACTTCACGACTTCACGACTTCACGACTTCACGACTTTATGGCGCTGTGCTTGGGTGGCCCTAGGCCTTCATGTATCTAGACGTGGTGTCGTGTGGTTTGGTTGTTGTTGTTGTTGTTGTTGTTGTTGTTGTTGTTGTTGTTGATATGCGCCGTGCTGTGTTTTGGACGAGTGCCTCTGAACGTGTTCAGGGGCATTTTTTATGGTTTGTGTGGGCGTATTTTGTTGATCAGGATCAGTCGGGAGGGCGGGCAGGGGGCACTTTCAGAATTATCTGACAGACTGGGCTGGAGCGGGTCGGTAAGTTCATGGTTCACCGTCACCTTACATCCCTAGATTTGTCAGCCATGATGAACACGTATTTATTGACCACTGAAGATACTGATCCTCGCACATTGCCCGAGCAGGCTGTGCTGTATGCCCATCTGTTGACACGCGATGCCATGAAAGACGAGTGTGTGCGCAAGCTGGTGGCCGCACCGCGTTTTGTGCGTTCGGATAAAGGGATTCCGTATGCGGTGCTCAAGGATATGCGCACGCATCGCTGGACTTTGATTCGAGCCTGGCGCGAGTATCTGGAGATCAAGCGCGAACGCCTGGCCGGCCGGCTGGGGATCAGTGTGGCGGAATATAACGTGATCGAGAAAGGTCTTGTTCCGTTGAGCCAGGCTATGTTGGCTCTTCTGGCGCAGGGAATGGGTCTGGACGAGACGCAGTTGCAGGTGTCTACGTATCAGCCCGTGCTGGACCCGTTGGCCTTGAGCTAGAGCCAACGGGATAAAGAAGAAAGCTGTCACAGGAAAGAGTAGGCACAGAGAGCAGGCTGTACTTGGCTCTGAAGCAGGTCTGGCCCCATCACGTCAAAAGCGCGATGGGGCCGGTTTTTTTGAGGTGCGAGATGCAGTGGTTTTATTCGCCCGAGTCTTCGGTTTGCAGTTTCACAACCTGTTTGGCGCGGGTGTCGACATGCAGGGAGAAGATGTCAGGGCGCGAGTAGTGGCCGTAGACGTCAAAGTCCAGATTGGCCTGTTTGAGTAGGTCCATATCCAGCTCGGCGTACAGTTCGGTTTCTTCGTCAAACACCGGGCCGGCCAGCACTTCGCCGGTGGGGCTGACGATCATGCTGCCGCCGTGCATGACGTAGCTGTCTGGCGCAAATTCGCCGGGTAGAGCAAACTCTTTCTGGAAGGATTCGGGGTAGTTGTTCAGGCGGATAGCCTGGCAGGCGGACAGCACAAATACACGGCCTTCAACGGCGATGTGAATCATGGAAGAGGCCCAGGTGGGGCGGTCGTCTGCCGTGGGAGTGCAGTACAGCTCGGTGCCTTGGGCATACATGGTCTGACGCAGGGCCGGCATGTAGTTTTCCCAGCAGATCACCTTGCCGATGCGACCCATGGGAGTATCGACGGTACCCAGGGTGGAGCCATCGCCAAAGCCCCAGACCAGACGCTCCTGGCCTGTCGGCATCAGTTTGCGGTGGATACCCACCACGCCTTGGCCGGGAGCCAGTGTCAGCGCGGTGCAGTACAGGGTACGGCCCATTTTTTCGATCACACCCATCACGGTGTACACACCGGTTTGAGTGACGGCATCGGCCAGTGCTTCCAGCTCAGGGCCGCCCAGGGTGACGGCGCCTTCTACATACATCTGGTAGAGGGCCCGGCCCTCGGGACGACGGTTGCCGATGACGCTGCCAAAGCTGATGCCTTTGGGGTATCCCCCCAGAAAGGCTTCAGGAAAGACAGCCAGGGTGGCGCCGTTGGCAGCCACGCGCTGCAAGATGGCAGCGGCTTTTTCGACACTGCTGACAGAGTCAAACGGGATGGACGCCGCTTGTATAACAGCAACTTTGCTCATAACTAGCTCTCCTTTAAAAGTCAGCCTGCGGACAAGTCCACGTTTTTGGTTTCGGGCAGGCGGGTATACAGGATCAGGAAGCACACCAGGGATACGGCAGCCAGGTACCAGGCCGGTACGTTCGGGTTACCGGTGTACTGGATCAGGGCAGCGGCAATGAAGGGGCCTGGGCCGGCCAGCAGTGCCGACGAGACGTTGTGACCCAGGGCAGCGCCGGTGGAGCGGATCGAGGCCGGGAATACCTCTACCAGCAGCACCACGTTCATGACGGCGGAAATGGCGACTAGAAAAGCCAGGATAGTCAGGCTCAACAGGATCAGAGCCGGTTTGCCGGTATTCATCATGAGAAAAATCGGGTAGGCCATGATGGTCAGGCCAGCGGCGGCGAACAAGGCCAGTTTGCGACGACCGTAGTGGTCCGAGAAACGGCCGACCAGCGGGTGCAAAATGCAATACACCACCAACGCGGCGCTACATAGCCACAGAGCGTTTGTCTTGCTCATGCCCAGAACGGAAACCAGGTGGTTATTGGCGTAGGTGATGAAGTAGTACAGCGACACCAGAAACAGCGCGGAGAACGCAAAGGACAGTACAAAGGCGTTGAACTTGTCCTTGGGCGAGACGCGCTCCAGGGTGTTGTTGGCTTTCTTTTCCTGCAGCTCGTGGTAGATGGGGGTGTCGTTCAGTTTGCGACGAATAAACACCGCAATGAAGGTCATCACAATGGACAACACGAAAGGTACACGCCAGCCCCAGTTGTAAACCTGCTCTTGGCTCAGATTGGCGTTGATGGCGGCGGCCGTGGCAGTCCCCACCAGAAAGGCGATACCGGCCGTGAAGGTCACCACGCTGGCGGCGCTGGCGCGACGATTGGCGGGGGCGCTTTCCACCAGGAAAATACCGGCGGCCGACCACTCACCGCCCACCATCATCCCTTGTAGAAAGCGCAGAATGACCAACAGGATGGGAGCGGCAATCCCGATGGTGGCATAGCCGGGCAGCAGACCAATCAAGGTGGTAAAGACGCCCATGCCAAAAACGGTAATCATCAGCACGGTCTTACGGCCAAAACGGTCGCCAATGGGCCCCAGAATCAGGGCGCCAAAGGGACGCGAGACAAAGCCCACCGCGAACACGGCCAAGGACGACAAGAGGGAAACGCCCGTGGCGTCAGAGGGAAAGTAAATGCTGCCGATAACGGCTGCAAAGTAGCCGTAAATTGCGAAATCAAACCATTCCATAAAGTTGCCGATACCCACGGCAAGCACTTGTTTTCGACTTAGGGCCGGCTGGCCTGGGGGGGCCGAATTGGCATGTGAAGGGGCGATGGTAGCAGTGCCCATAGAGGTCTCCTCGAGCGGGGCAGATAAATACCTGACCCTTATTGTGGTTGTGGGTGATTTTTAGTCTAATCAAGCCAAATAATTATTCAAACTAATTAGAAAAATGGCTTCAATTAATATTGCTAATATCAGGCGCGTGGATTTGAACCTGCTGCTGGTGTTTCAGTGCTTGATGAACGAGCGCAGCGTCACCAAAGCCGCCAATGCCTTGTTTCTGACCCAGGGTGCGGTCAGTGCGTCCTTGCGCAAGTTGCGGGTGGTCTTTAACGACGAGTTGTTCACGCGTGGCTCGCACGGAATGACGCCTACGCATCGTGCCTTGGAGATTGCCCCGCAGATATCCGAAGCCTTGAAAAGCATTTCGGCGCTGGTCACCTCCGATCAAGAGTTTGATCCACGACGCTCCAGTCGGGTTTTTCGTATTGCCTTGTCTGACGATCTGGAAAATATGCTGGCCAAACGCATGATTCGCATGGCTGACGAGCAGGGCTGGACGATCGGCTTTTCTTTCTATCAAACCAACAGCTATTTATGGCCGCAAAGCATGCAAGAGCATGGGGCGGATCTGGCGATCTGTTCCAGCCCCAAATTCCTGAGCACCATGCATAAGTCCCAAGTGCTGTTTCCTGCCTCGTATATCTGCATATACGATAAGGAGTCCATCCAGTTTTCGACGCCTATTAGCAAGCAGGAGTATCTGCATGCCCATCATGGACGCGTGTCTTTTGATGGCTTGCGAGGTTTTGTGGATGAGCTATTTGATGCCGAGCGTCTGCAGCGCAAGGTCAAGGCCTCGTTCACTCATTTTTCCGGCGCGATCAACGCGATTATTGGCAGCCCTTTGGTGCTGACCATGCCTGATTACGCCGCCCGCTCTTTTGCCGAGTGCAATAGCCGCCTGGCTGTCTCGCCCGTCCCGTTGCGTGTCCCGTCGTTTGTGGTGTCCATGATTTGGGATATCAACAAAGAGCACGATGAGCAAAGTCGCTGGTTACGTCGTTTTGTACTGGAGCTGACCGAACCCATTAGCGCGTAAAGCGCGGTCAATAAGGTCCAGCGGCGTACTATTGCTTCTGTTCTGTTTTCTTTTTTACTATCCGCCATGCGAATTTTATTGATTGAAGACGAGCCTGACTTGGCCCTGTGGCTGACCCGCAGCTTGCAAAAGAAAGGGTTTTCGGTTGAGTGGTCCAACGACGGGATGGTGGCCTATCACCGTCTGCAGGTCGAGGAATTTGATGCGCTGGTTCTGGACTTGGGTTTGCCGGGCATGGATGGGCGCGCCTTGCTGGCCCGCTTGCGCTCGGAGGATAACCGTACTCCTGTGTTGATTCTCACGGCGCGTGATTCTTTGCAGGAGCGGGTAGAAGCGCTGGAGTGTGGTGCCGACGATTTTCTGCCCAAGCCGTTTCGTATTGAAGAGCTGGTGGCCCGCGTCAACGCCTTGATTCGTCGTAGCCGTGGCAAGGACAAGCCCCGTATGGCGTGTGCCAGCCTGGTCTATGACTTGTCCACACAGCGTTTTACGCTGGACGGTGCGCTCTTGTCCGTGTCACCGCGTGAGGCCGAGGTATTGCGCATTCTGGTGCAGCGTAGTGGTGAGCCTGTGAACAAGCAGTTCATTTTGGACCGGCTCAATGAGAAAGATGAAGATGAAATCAATATCGAGGCTATCGAGGTGCTGGTGCATCGTTTGCGCAAAAAGCTGCAGGCCTCGGATGTCCACATCATTACCTTGCGCGGCATAGGCTATTGCCTGGAGCCGGTCAGCGAAGATGAACCGTAAGTTCATGTCTTTGCAGGAGCCTCTATGGCCTTGAGCAGTCTGCGTCGCACTTTGTTGGTCATGCTGATTCCGGCGGCCTTGCTGACTTCGGCAGTGTCCCTGTTCATTTCCAGCATGACACTGAAAGATCAGGTCAATGCGGCGTTTGATCGGGCCTTGGCGGGGGCGTTGAAATCCATGTCGGCCAATTTGATGACGATTAGTGGTGGGCTGGCCATGGAGCAGTCCTACTACATGATGGAGTTCATGGAATACACCATCAGCAGTCAGGTGTATTTCCGGGTGGCCACCGAAGATGGTTTGTCGGAAATAGGGTTTACCGGCATGCCTTTGCCGCCGGGCAGGCTGGTGAGCAATCAGCCTGTTTTTTATGACGCGCACTATTTGGGAGAGCCTTTACGTATTGCGGCGGTGGCGCTGGAGTCGGATGGGCGGCTGCAGACGTATCAGGACAGTCGTGTCTTGATCCAGGCGGGCGAGAATTTGAGCGAGCGTGACGAGTTCATCCGTAAAGTCATTATTCAGAATCTGATTCAGGATGTGGCGGTTCTCAGCCTTTTTACTGTGCTGATTTTGGTGGGGACCTTGCTGGCGTTGCGCCCTTTGCGCAAGCTGAGCGCAGAGGTACGGTATCGCTCTCCCGATAATCTGGAGCCCATCAGCGAGGCCAGCCTGCCCCGAGAAGTGCGTCCCTTGGTGCAGACCATTAATTTGCATATGGATCGCTATGCGCGTAAGTCACGCGAGCAGCAGCAATTTCTGGATGATGCTTCTCACCAGTTGAAAACGCCTTTGGCCGTTTTGCTGACTCAGGTGGATTTTGCCCTGACCCTGGCCAAGACAGAAGAAATGAAAGAGGTGCTGGAGGCGATTCAGTCGCGTTTGAATAATACGGCCCAGATGACGCATCAAATGGTGGCCCTGTCGCGGGTGCGTGATGCGGCTGATCAGTTGCGCAGCCGTGCTGCCCTGGGAACAGTGGATCTGTGTCAGCAGGCAGGGTTGGTGGTTGACGAGCTGTGGAGCCTGGCTCGATCGCGTCGTCAGGATCTGGGGCTGGATGTCCCTTCAAAGCCGGTGCGAGTGGCGGGAGAGGCTTGGCTGTTGCAGCAGGCCTTGAGCAATATCGTCAGCAATGCCATCAAGTACTGCCCACGGGGTGCTCGCATTACCGTGTCTGTCAGGCAAGAGGGCGGAATGTGTTATCTGCAAGTGGAGGATGACGGCCCGGGCATGAGTGCAGACGATATGGCCAAGGCGGGCCATCGCTTTCGGCGGGGAGAGGCGGGCAAGGCTTTGCAGGGTTCGGGGCTGGGTTTGGCGATTGTGCAGGCTATCGCTCAAATTCATGGTGCTCGCATGAGCTTGCAGGCTGGGCCACAGCAGCGCGGCTTGATCGTGCGTTTGGCGTTTGAGACGCTCAAGCATTGATCTTTTAATCTAGGGTATACCCTTGAGATTGGCGGTTTTCAGGGTAATTGAAAGCTAGGCGAAAGCTTCGCTCCGGTAAGGTCGCAACCATTACAACGACGACGATCATCCAGGAGGCGATCCAATGACTATTCACACGAAACTACGGGTGCTGCTTGCGAGCAGCATTTTGGGCCTGAGCAGTTTGAGCGGTGTACATGCCCAGCAACCGTCCAAACCTGAGTGTATTGCTCCGGCCCAACCCGGTGGCGGCTTTGATTTGACCTGCCGCGTGGCCGTCAACGGTTTTCTGGAAACCAAGTTGCTGGAAAATGCCATGCGCACCGTTTACATGCCCGGTGGTGTGGGAGCGGTCGCGTATAACCACATCGTGGCTCAGCGCCCAGGCGACGGCAATGCGATTGCTGCCTTCTCCGGCGGCTCCTTGCTTAATCTGGCGCAGGGCAAGTTTGGCAAGTATTCGGTAGAAGATGTGCGCTGGCTGGCATCGATAGGTAGTGATTACGGTGTTGCTATCGTACGTAATGACTCACCCTATCAGGATCTGAAGTCCTTGATGGAGGCCTTCAAGGCTGACCCGAGCAAAATCGTGTTGGGGGCGGGCGGGTCTGTTGGCGGCCAGGATTGGATGAAAGCCGCCTTGACAGCGCGTGCCGCCGATGTGGATTTTCGCAAAATGCGTTTTGTCGCGTTTGAAGGCGGTGGCGAAGCCATCACAGCGTTGCGAGGTGGTCACGTTCAGGCCTATATGGGTGATGCTGCCGAGGCACACACGATGTTGGAAGGGGGGGCTCCCATCCGCGTATTGGCTGTGTTCAATGACAAGCGACTGGACGGTGCCTTGGCTGATGTTCCTACTGCCAAAGAGCAAGGCTTTGATATTGAATGGCCGATTATTCGCGGTTTTTACGTTGGTCCCAAAGTCTCTGACGAGCAGTATCAATGGTGGGTTCAGGCCTTTGATCGTCTGATGAAAACGCCTGAATTTACCCGCTTGCAAACACAGCAAGGTTTGTTCCCGTTCAACATGACCGGTTCCGAACTGGACGCCTATGTCAAACAACGCGTGGTTCAGTATCGCGAGTTGGCTGATTCTTTCGGCCTGATCAAGAAGTAAATCTGTACGGTGTTCCCCAGTCTTTTGGATCGGGAACACCGCCTTTTGCCCCGCCGTCCATGGCGGGTGAATCCGGAGATTCCATCATGACGCTAAATGATCGCGTGTTAGGCGTGGGTGCGTTGGTGCTTGCCGCCTTGATCACCGCCTTTGGCTACGACCTAGAACCCCCTTTTTCCTATGAGCCCGTCGGGCCCAAAGCCTTTCCCTTGCTGCTGGCGCTGATTATCGCCCTGTGTGGCTTGCGCTTGATGATCAAGGGCGGAGGGCAAGTGGCTGCCAATCCACCGGGTGCCAACGGCCGCATTTTGATGATGGTGGCGTATCTGGCGGCCTATGCCTGGCTCTTTCAATGGTTGGGCTTTATTGTCGCCACTACGATTATGGCGACACTGGTTGGGCGTTTGTTTGGCGGCTCCTGGAAGCAGGCCCTTATTGGCGGGCTGGCGATGGGCGTGGGCTTGTTTCTGTTGTTTGACCTGGGCCTGGATGTGGTTCTGCCGTACGGCATCCTGGGAGAGTGGCTATGAGCTCTATTCTTGACTATTTAAGTGTCGGTTTTGGTGTTGCGTTCTCTGCCCAGAATCTGCTGGTGGCCGCTATTGGTGCTTTTATTGGCACCATTGTGGGCGTTTTGCCGGGGCTGGGGCCTATCAACGGCGTCGCCATGCTGGTGCCTATTGCGTTTGCAATGAAATTGCCGCCCGAGTCTGCCTTGATTTTATTGGCGGCCGTGTACGTGGGTGCTGAATATGGTGGACGTATTACATCCATCTTGATCAATGTGCCGGGCGAAGCAGCCGCGGTCATGACGACATTGGATGGTTATCCGCTGGCACGTAAAGGCATGGCCAGTGTGGCCTTGTCTTTGTCCGCTTTTGCGTCTTTTATCGGTTCCACGATTGCCATTTGCGGGATTGTGCTGCTGGCCCCCATGCTGGCGGGTTGGGCGGTTGCATTCGGTCCTGCCGAGTATTTTGTACTGATGGTCTTTGCCTTTTGCGCCTTGACCAGCTTGTTGGGGGATGAGCCTGTCAAAGGTATCCTGGCAGCCATGGTGGGCCTGTTCATCTCTACGATTGGGGTGGATGCGAACTCGGGGGTGTACCGATACAGTTTTGACATTCCGAACCTGGCAGACGGTATTGATTTTGTCGTTGTTGTGATCGGTTTGTTTGCTGTGGCCGAGATGCTGCAGATGCTGGAGAACCTGCTGGGCGGTGTGTCGATTGAGGTGCCTAAAAGCAAACGCAAGCTCTTTAATTGGCGAGAGTTGCGCATGACGTGGTGGAGCACCATACGCGGGGGCGTGATGGGCTTTTTTATCGGTATCTTGCCCGGTGCCGGGGCCAGTGTGGCTTCAGCAGTAACCTACGCTAACGAGAAAAAATACATCGAAGGCAAGGACCCCAATGCCATGTTTGGGCAGGGCGATTTGCGAGGCCTGGCTGCGCCCGAAGCGGCCAATAACAGTGCGGCAACCGGCTCCTTTATTCCCATGTTGACGCTGGGTGTGCCCGGCTCGGGCACGACAGCGGTCATGATGGGGGCTTTGACGCTTTACAACATCACGCCGGGGCCAGCGCTGTTTGAGTCGCAGCCACAGATTGTCTGGGGCTTGATTGCCTCCTTGATGGTCGCCAACGTCATGCTGTTTCTGATGAACGTGCCTATGGTGCGGGTATTTGCTTCCATGCTGGCGATTCCTCCGCGCTTGTTGGTGCCGGGTATTTTGGCGATTAGCTATATCGGTGTTTATGCCATCAACGGCACGACGTTTGATCTGCTGTTGGTCGTCGGTATCGGTGTCCTGGGCTATTTCCTGCGTAAGATGAATGTGCCTATGGCGCCCATGGTGCTGGGCGTGGTTCTGGGCAATATGATGGAGCAGAATTTGCGTCGTGCGCTCTCTATTACGAATGGCGAAATCGGTATTCTGTTCGAGAGCAACATTTCCATTGGCTTGTGGATCGCTGCTGTTTTAGTTAGCGTAGGTCCGATCGTGTTGCGTCGTATTACGGCCCGCAAGCAAGGACACGACAAAATATAATGAGGTGGCCCCCACCGGTTGGGTGGGGGATATTGGGAGGGAGAGCCAGGCTGCGGCCTGGTCTTGTCGTGTTTGTTATGGCTAACTGGTTTCGAATTGCCCTAGGTTTTGGCGTGGCCTTGATAGGGGCCTGGGTGGCTGCTTGGCTGAGTATGCCCTTGCCCTGGATGTTGGGTGCCTTGATCCTGACGGCGGCCACAAAAATGGCCGGTAGTCCGGCCGCCTGCATGCCGCTGGCGCGTAACGCAGGGCAGTGGGTTATTGGGGCCTCTCTAGGGCTTTATTTCACCCCCGCCATGGTTCACCTGATTGGCAGCAATGCCGTGTTCATTGTGATGGGCATGGTGTTTGCGCTGATCTTGTGCTGTATGGGTGCCTTCATGTTGACTCGCTTTGCCGGTACGGACCTGCGTACGGCCTGGTTTGCCAGCGCGGTAGGGGGGGCCAGCGAGATGACAGGGCTGGCGGAGCGTTACGGCGCACGCCCGGATCTGGTTGCCTCTGCACATGGCCTGCGGGTGTTGATGGTAGTGGTGATTATTCCCTTTGCATTCGAGGCCTTGGGTTTTTCGGGTGAGCAGGCCGGGGCGGTGGTCAGACCCGACTTTCTGAACTTGCCCGGTCTGGCTCTTTTGGTGCTCTTGAGCAGTGCCGCAGGGTTTATCTTTCAAGTGTTGCGCCTGCCCAATCCCTGGGTGTTAGGGCCGTTGCTGGTGGTGGCCATCCTGACGTACAAGGATATTGTTTTGTCGGGCTTGCCGGTAGAAATTTCCAACCTGGGGCAGTTGTGCATTGGCTGGGCTTTGGGTGATAAGTTCGGCCCGGATTTTTTCCGTCGGGCACCCCGTTATCTGGGCGTTGCCGCCGTCAGCAATATAATCAACCTGGCCTTGGCATTTGGCTTTGCCTACGGCCTGTATCGGCTGTCTGATATTGCCTACCCGACTTTGGTGCTGGGTGTCAGCCCTGGCGGCATTGCAGAGATGGCCATCACCGCCAAAGTCCTGCAGTTGGGCGCGCCTATGGTGACCTCTTTCCAAGTTGCTCGCATGGTATGTGTGCTGGTGCTGACCGGGCCTTTGTACACGCGCATTGCCCGGCTTCTGGAAGGACGTTGACCGAGGGGGAACGCCTGCATCCCCCAGACTGCCAGCAAAAGCCCGGCGCAAGGCCGGGCGTCAGGTTTCAGTGAACAAGCAGGCTACATTCAACGATCTGGTTGGGTGGCAGGGCTGATTTTGCCGTGCTCCCCCATTTCTGTCAGTTGCTCACCCATCAGGGTTGCTTTGAGCATCTTGCCTGCCTGGGCCAGCTTGCCTTCACGCACGCTCCAGTACTCGGCACTGTCTATCTGTACGCAGACCAAAGCAACATCCGGATCGGTAATGCCTTCTTCAAACCAGGCCTCGACCAGCGTGTTCCAGAAGCGCTCCTTTTGATTCATGGAGTCCACAACGCTGGCCATGCCCGAAACCGACACATAGGTGTCAGTTTTGGGGTCGGCGTAGCTGACGTTGACATGAGGGTTGACCACCAGATTGTGAACCACCTTGCTGGACCTGGCCATGAAGAACCAGAGCTTGTCGTGCTCAACGTCCTCCTGTCTTGAACCCATCTTGGCCTGTTGCGTGGTCATGGGCCAGGCATGAAGCTGGCCGCCCTCCGAATGGGTAACGAACATCGCAAAGCGAATGTCCTTGATCATCTCTTGCAGTTGTTCAAAGGAAGATTCAATCATTTCGTTCATGGTCTCTCCTTGAAAAAGTTAAAGGGATGAAGGCGCTTACTTGATCACTCCGCAAGCAAAACGTCCGGCACCGCCGCCCAGTGGTGCAGGGTGATCGGAGTGGTTGTCACCGCCTTCGTGGATCATCAGGGCTCGGCCCTTGATCTGATCCAGGGACTTCAGGCGCGGAGCCAGAACGGGAGTGCTGGCACTGCCGTCGGCCTGAACATACAGGGCGGGCAAATCACCCAGGTGTCCATTGCCCCATGGGAAACCGTGCTTGCCGGTCTTGTTAGGGTCCAGATGGCCACCGGCTGCCCCGGCAGGCGTTACCTTGCCGTCTTTCTCGCTGGGCGCGCAGCTGGCGTTCTCATGTATATGGAAACCATGTACACCGGGTTTGAGATTCTTCAGATCTGGTGTGAAAACCAGACCGTGTTCAGTCTGCCGAACGCTGACCTGGCCGATTTGCTCGCCAGCACCGCTTTCGGTAGCCAGGTTCATGGGAATAATGACGTCCGCCAGTGACGGGGCCGACAAGGCAAGGGTGGCGCTGACGGTGGCCAAGGCCATTGCGCATCGCGCTTTGAGGGAAGAAAAACGCATAAGGCTGATTCCTTTGCTTGATAAACAAGGGTTAGAACAGCCTAGCATTGTCAGCGCGATATGCCGTTAAGAGACGTTTCTCTTTGTCAGTAAGACGCGGATTTCACACCGCAGGGACTTTTCTATATCTAAATGAGAATTATTGTTAATATTATCGCTTCATTCGACATTCGTCTCTTGCATTTGCCATGTCCCGCCGACCTTCGCCCAAGAAAGGCTGGCTCGCTCACTACAGCGGGCTGATCGGCTCGTGGGCGAAGCGCAGTTCCTTGCCGCAGGACGCGGAGGATGCCGCGCAGGACTCCATTGAAGGCTTGCTGCGCGGTGAACATGCTGCGGCACTGAATCAAAAAGCCTATCTGTATCGCAGTGCGCAAAATCAGCTGATCAGTGAAATCCGCCGCCAGTCGCGCCATGACGTGGTGCCCTTGCATGATTTGCGCGAGGAGGAGCACCCGGTAGACCCTGGCCCGGAAAGTGATCTGCGCATGGAGCAGCTTAGCCAGGCGTTGCGGGAGGCTTTGCAGGAGCTGCCCTTGAAGTGCCAGCAGGTGTTTTTGTGGAACAAAATAGAGGGCTATACGCAAAAGGAAATTGCAGAGAAGCTGGATCTGACATCCAGCTCGGTGGAAAAATACATGAAGCGGGCATTACGGCATCTTCAGAAAAAGTTACAAAACTATGCCCCTCATTGATTCCGGATTTCCTTATGCATAAACGTCTTATCAGTGAAGGGCACGGTTTTTTGCCCTGTGTCCCTGGCGACGCGAGCCATGCCTAAAAACGACAAGCCCACCCCCTCTCATCTGCCGCAAGAGCAAGCGCTGGACTGGTTTTCCAGAGAGCAGCTCGGTGAGCTGACGCTGCAGGAGCGGCGTGAGCGGGATGCGTGGTTGGCGCAGGATCCGGCCAATGAGCGGGAGTACCGTTCCTTGCAGCAGGTCTGGCAGGTGGCGGACCATCTGCCCATGGACGAGATGCGGGAGATCATGAATCGTCCGGCGCAAGAGGAGCCCAACTTCGCGCGTCGACGCTGGGTGTTGGGTACAGGGGCGACGTTTGCCACGGTGGCTGCCGGGGCCTGGTTCAGTCGTTCGATGTGGGCCGAGACACCTGTGTTTACCCAGCGCGTGCTGACGGCACGCGGTGAGCGTAAGCAACTTGAATTGCCGGACGGTTCGCGTCTGGATTTGAATACGGACACGGAAGTGAACATCGCGTTTTATGCGTCGCGCCGTAGCGTGGAGTTGCTGCGGGGCGAGGCCTTGTTTGCGGTGAAGTCCGACAAGAATCGACCCTTCTCCGTAGACGCGGGCCAGGCGCAGGTGCTGGTTACCGGCACGCAGTTCAATGTGCGTCGAGAGGCTGAAGGTGTCACCGTGGCGGTGCGTGAGGGTTCGGTGCAGCTTTCTATGGGTCCGTGGTGGCGCAGGGATCGGGTGATGTTATCGGCCGGGCAGGTATCCGGCGCGGTAAACAACAAGGTGACGCCTTTGGGGCAGGAGCGTGTGGAAGCGATTACGGCCTGGCAAGAGGGGCGCATCGTGTTCCGTGATGTGCCTTTGACGACGGTGGCGCAGGAGCTGAGCCGCTATCTGGATCACCCTTTGCGGGTGGCAGACTCACAGATCGCCAAGCTGCGCATTTCGGGCACGTTGAGTATTGAGGAGCCAGCAGCGGCGCTGGACATCCTGCCGGACATTGCGCCAGTCCTGGTGGCGCGACAGGCGGATGGCAGCGCTTTGCTGATGGCGCGTTAAGGTTTCGGCTCGTTTTACGCTTGACTGCAAGCAGCAAGCAGCAAGCAGCAAGCAGCAAGCAGCAAGCAGCAAGCAGCAAGCAGCAAGCAACGAACCGTGAAGTGCGGACGGTGAATAGCGACTCGGAGTCGAACCATGTTGTGCTGTCGAGTCCCGTCGCCAAGCAAGTCATGCATCACTGACGATACATTTTGTATCAAAAAGAGCAGTGAGAATCATTCCGGAAAATTTTTCGCTACGGCGTCTTACTTATGGGGGCCTGCTTTCCAGACCGGAAGCAGACTGGCCCATAGCCTTGGCCAAGGGCGTCTGCGCACCGTGCGCGTACTTATTTTTTGGAACTCTGTTCATGCTGGACACGCAAGCTATACCCTCCGCCGCCGCGCGTCGGGGTACGACATCGATTGGTCTTAATGCCCTCGCACTCTCTCTTTTTCTGGCTATTGGTCTGCACGCACCCCACGCTTGGGCGCAGGAAACGCCGGTGGCGATCAGCATTGCCGCGCAACCCTTGGAGGCCGCGCTGGAAAAGCTGGGTGCTCAGGCCGGCTTGCAGATTTTCTATCTGCCGGATGCGGTTAAAGGCATTACGGCTCCCCCTGTGTCCGGCAGTCTGACGGCAGATCAGGCTTTGAGCCGCTTGCTGGCAGGAACGGGCCTGGAGTTCCGACGTAACGGCAAGAACGTGTCCCTGACCCGTCCGGTGCAGGGCGAGACTACGCAGCTCGCGCCAGTGCGCGTGGTGGGGCGTGACCTGTCTACCGAAGGCTCGGGTTCTTATGCCGTGCAGGCGACTACGGCGGCAACAGGCCTGCGCCTGTCGCCACGCGAGACACCGCAGTCAGTCAGCGTGGTGACGCGTCAGCAGATGGAAGATATGAATCTGACTACGTTGGGTGAGAGCTTTAAGACCGTGACGGGGATTGCGACTTCCATGTCGGATATTGACCGCACCGATATTCATTCGCGTGGGTTCTATATCGACACTTACCAATACGATGGGGTGTCCATTGCCACGCAGAATGACTTCTTTGGCACTTCCAACTTTGATCCCATTCTGTACGACCGTATCGAGATAGTGCGTGGTGCGACCGGCTTGATGACGGGTGCCGGCAATCCGGGGGCTTCGGTGAATATCGTGCGCAAGCGCGCGACCAGCGATGTGTTTACCGGCACCGCTTCTGTTGGCATAGGCTCCTGGGACCATCACCGGGGCACGATTGATCTGTCCACGCCCTTGAACAAGGACGGTACCGTGCGTGCTCGCGTGGCAGGGATGATGGAGGAGCGCGACTCGTATATCGACCGTTACCACACGCGCAATCGTGCCTGGTTAGCGACCGCGGAAGCAGATCTGACACCTGATACCACTGTGCGGGTTGGGGTAGAGCATCAGGCCAAACGTCCGACGGGCGTGACCTGGGGCGGTCTGCCTACCTTGGATAACAAGGGTGGGGATCTGGATTGGCGGCGTTCTTTCAGCATCGGTGCGGATTGGACTCGCTGGGATACGACCAGCAATACTTTCTACGCGGGCATTGATCATCGTTTTTCCAACGGCTGGTCCTTGAAAGCCAATGTCAGTCGTCTGGAAAGTGAGTACGACTCCAAGCTGGTGTATTTGATGGGACACCCTGATCCTGTCACCGGCTTGGGCATGACTTCCTTGCTGAATAACTCGCATCAGGAGTTCGATCAGAACAGCGCGTCGCTGGAACTGAGCGGGCCATTTGAGGCCTTTGGGCAGGAGCACGAGGCTTTTGTGGGGGCGATGGGCAGCAAGTCCAATTACCGCTATGGCAACCACGCCCCACAAGGCAATACGCCAGTGGGCAATATCTTTGAGTGGAACGGCTCCTATCCTGAACCGGTATGGGGTGATTTCCAGCCGCTGGGCGAGCAGGAAACGCGTCAGAATGCGGTCTATGGTGCCCTGCGCTTGTCCTTGAGCGATTCACTGAAGCTGATTGTGGGGGGGCGACAAACCAACTGGAGGCGCGAGTCCGGCAATGACACCATGAACCATCATGTGTTCACGCCGTACGCTGGCCTGTTGTACGACTTCAACGATAACTTCACGGCTTATCTCAGCTACACCGATATTTTCCAGCCACAGACCTATCGTGACGCCAGTGGTGGCTATCTGGACCCGGTGCAGGGCAAGAGCTACGAGCTGGGCCTGAAATCCGAGCACTTTGATGGCAAGCTCAACACGTCGCTGGCACTGTTTCGTATCGAGCAGGACAATGTGGCCGAGAAAGATGGGGACAGGACTGTACCTGGCTCCAGCGATTTTGCTTATCGGGGGGCCAAGGGCGTAACCAGCGAAGGTTTTGAGCTACAGGCTTCGGGTGAAATCCAACCAGGCTGGCAAGTGTCTGCGGGCTTTGCGCGTAACCTGGTACGCAATGCTGAAGGCGGCCCTTTCAAAACCTCTGAGCCGCAGAACCTGGTGCATTTGCAAACTTCCTATATCGTGCCGGGTACCGAAGGGAAGTTGACAGTAGGCGGTGGTGTGCAATGGCGCAGTCATGTTTACGTAGATAGAACCGTAGCGCCAAACCTTAGCGCACGACGTGAGCAAGGTTCCATTTTGCTGGCCAACTTGATGGCACATTACCGCTTCTCGCCCAGCTTGTCGGCCCAGTTGAACGTGAACAATCTGTTCGACAAGAAGTATGTGGATCTGACGGAGGACTCCCAGGGCTTTTACGGCGCGCCGCAGAAGATCATGCTGACGATGAAGTACCAGTTCTAAAACAAAAGCCCTGGTCGGGTGCCAGGGCTTGATATTGGTATGGCAAAGCAGGGGCCTGCGGAATCAGGCCTCTTCTTCTACCTCTTCCACGGACAGCAGCTCCTGATGGTCGAAGTACAGATTGCAGCTGACGACGGGCGCGGACTCGTCGGCCTGTGTACGTAGCTCCAGACAATCGCCGCACAGATAAAGATCAGTCAGCAGGGCAGGCTTGCCATTGATCCAGATTTTCCCGCTGACATCCTGATAACGCTGCTTGAGCTGCAAGCGGTAGTCCGTTCCGTCCAGGCCTTCCCACTCCCATTCACCTGCAACTCGCGCTGGCACAATCCATTTGTAGATTTTGATGCCGCCTACATGCAGGATCTCGTCGGCTTCCCAATCCCCCATATCAAAGGCGTGTGACACAATGCGCGCACCGGGTCGCAGCTCCTGCAACAGGCGCGGGCGCAGGATGGCATTGATGGTGTCCATCAAGTACAGCGTGACGATAGTGGCCTGGCTGAAGTCTGCGGTAAACAGATCCTCTTCCACAAAGTCCACCAGATACTCCACACCTGCATGGCCAGCATGCTCCATGGCGTCGGCAACGCGCAGCGGGTCCAGTTCTATGCCGATGCTGGTGCAGCGGTATTTTTTGGCGGCGGCAATGACAATACGCCCATCGCCACAGCCCAGGTCATACAAGATGTCCTTGTGCCCGGTCTGAGCCAGTTGCAGCAGGGTGTCGATGACTTGGTCATCGCTGGGGACGAAGGGGACGTCCAGAAAGATGTCAGGTTCCACGATGGAATGGTCGTTGAGGTCGTTAATCAGTTCTTTGAACAATAGCGGTCCTTATCAGCGGCGTTAAGCGAAAATTCGTTTAAATTCGGCTATCTATAGTTTAAACGACGACAAAATAATTAAAAATTCGCTTTTTGCGTGAATATGGACGATTATGAGTCTATGTCAAACTCATATGGCTCGACCTCATCCACGCCCGCCAAGTTAACAACCCGTATCCAGCATATACGAATCTCGTCCAGAGAATCGTTACGTATTCGTTCCTTGGCCGATCACATGCAATACGCCGACCCGTTGGGACACGCACAATCTTTGGGGATAGGCTCGGCTGTCTGGCCCTTATTCGGTTTGCTATGGCCATCCAGCATTCAACTGGCGCGCAAACTGAAAAACCGTCCGGTTCGGGAGGGTGAAAGCATTCTGGAGTTGGGCTGCGGTTTGGGTCTGACCAGTTTGATGATGCATAAACGTGGCGCAAACATTCACGCCAGCGATTGTCATCCTATGGTGCCGCATTTCTTGAAGCTGAATCAGGCGTTGAACGGTTTGTCCGATTTGCCGTATGTTCATGCGCAGTGGGGTGAGCAGTCCTGCCCCGATTTGCTGGCTTCCTTGGGCCTGATACCTGCCAAGCAGCGTTACGATCTGATCGTGGGTAGCGACCTGCTTTATGAAGGCAATACACCCGTTCAATTGGCAGAGCTGGTCAATCAACGTGCGAAAGAGCAGGCCGAAGTCTGGCTGGTGGATCCGGACCGGGGGCATCGCAATAAGTTCACCCAGGAAATGGAGCACTACGGCTTTGAGCTGGTACGGCAAGTGTGTTTGCGTGACCGGCCTATCTTCACGCCCGAGGGCAAGGAGTTGCCTTACAAGGGTCGCTGCTTGCAGTATCAGCGGGGCTAGGCACTGAGGAAAGCGTTCTGGGTTACTTGTGAATGCGGATTGACGTCGGAATCTGCATGTTTCAGATGGTCTTACGTAAAATAGTATGGATATCCACCATCGCCCTGCCGCTGTTCTCAATGATAAAAATCCCGCGCTTTAGACGAATGTTCACACTACGCAGGTCGGTTAATTTGCGAAGTCTGATCTTGTGGTTGTGCCTGTCTTTCGTTTTTTTGGTTTTGTTTAGCAGTTTGCATGCCGCTTATCGGGTGCAGCAGGGGCTATTGCTCGAGCAAAGTGTACGAGTCAATCAGGCTTATGCGGAAAGGCTGGCGCACGCCAGTGATGATTTTCTTCGCTCATCGGCTGCGGTACTGAAAAGCGCTGCTTTGGATATCACGGCAGGACAACTCGATGTAGCCGTGATACGGGAAGAGTTCAAGCAAGTGATGGAGGTTACCAAGGCGTTCGATGCGCTTGTCTTGGTTGATGTGTCAGGCTCAGTGCTGGCCGCCAGCCCAGGCGCTGTGTTTCGGAATGTGGCATTGCCCTTGTGGCCGGAACTGTTCCAGGGCAAGGCCGTGCCAGAGCCAATGGTTGCAAGCGCATTTCAGGGAGGGGAAGGGCGGTGGATGACGATGGTTGCTACTCCGGTTTTCGCACCTGATGGAGCCTACGCGGGGTTTATTGGTGGGGGTATGTACTTGCAAAGCCGCAGTGCATTGCAAGAGTCGCTTGATAAATTGAGCTATGAGGAAGGAACTTACTTTCGCATCGTTGATGGCTCGCAGACGATTATTTATCATCCGAAGCAAAGTCAGATAGGAACTACGGCCCAGGACGTGGCGACAGTGACCGAGCAGCCACAGGTCACCGGCAGACAGTCATTGCCCGAGCCTGATGAGATCAATCCGGATCAGGAGCTGGTCAGTGTGGCAGCGATTCCGGCCGCTGGTTGGCTCGTCATTGCACAGCGTCCTACAGAGCGTGTGTTCGCGAATACGAGTGAGCTGTTGTTGCGCACGCTCTTGCTTGCTTTGCCAGTATTTGCATTGAGTCTGCTGGCAATTTGGTATTTGTCCGGGCTTATTGCCAGCCCATTGCGCCAGTTGGCTACTGCGGCTGCCAATCTGGATAATCACGTTGATTTTCGACGCATTCGCTTTGTTAAGGGTTGGTATGTTGAGGCTGCCCTGATTCGGCAGGGCTTGATGCAAAGTTTTTCTGCGATAGGCAGTCGAATTCGCAAACTGTACCAGCAGGGGGCAACAGATCCTTTGACTGGGACGATGAATCGGCGCGGTCTGGATGCCGCTTTGGAAGAAATGACAGATGCCGAGCAGTCCGTAGCGGTGGTGATGATTGATGTTGATCATTTCAAAGCGGTCAATGATCGGTTTGGCCATGCGCTTGGGGACGAGGTGCTTAAAGCGATTGCAGAGTTGATTATGACCCAAGCGCGTCGGGAAGACGTCGTGGCTCGCCTGGGAGGCGAAGAGTTTGTGGTTGTGTTGCCAGAGACAGGTCTTGAGGCGGCGGGCCAATTTGCAGAGCGTTTACGCCGTGCGGTAGCGCAGACGGTATTTGA
Organism: Alcaligenes sp. MMA; assembly: GCF_020907215.1. Lineage (NCBI taxonomy): Bacteria > Pseudomonadati > Pseudomonadota > Betaproteobacteria > Burkholderiales > Alcaligenaceae > Alcaligenes > Alcaligenes sp. MMA. Next base: position 487,419 of record NZ_JAJJPP010000003.1, on the reverse strand, counting down.
GACAGTTGGGAGTGTGACCGTGTCTTTGGGGGTGGCCTGTTACCCAGAGCATGGCAATGATCTTTATGAAGCCTTGGCTCTAGCTGATGCGGCCTTGTATCGTGCCAAGGCGGATGGCCGCAATCGCGTTCATCAGGTCGAGTGAAGGGCTGCTTGGCACCTCACCAGGTCTAAGGGCATTACTGAAGGTGTGATCCACTGTGTCTGGTGAGTGCCCGCCTCTTGTTTAAGAGGTAGAGCCTTCAGGGCGGGCCCCGGAAAAACAAAAAGCCCAGTCGTTTGACTGGGCTTTTTGTTTGAATTCTTGGTGGCCTGGGGCGGAATCGAACCACCGACACAAGGATTTTCAATCCTCTGCTCTACCGACTGAGCTACCAGGCCAACGTGTACTGCTCGGTAAAAATAAAACTATACCACGTTTTTTTATTTGTGCACATAGTACAACAAAAATTTTATGCATCTTTTCGACTTCAAATTTACCGTACCCCTAGGGGGAGGCCCTTTTCAGCGAAAAGAGGACTGCATAAAGGAGTGCAATTGTAATCACAAAAGGGCAATTCAAGTAACATTTTTGGCAAAACTGCGGCTTGCGGCGTAAAATCACTTCAATTTCATGCGTTTTGCGTTTGCAAAAACTGCCTGTCTTGGTCTTTTCAAGGCTATAGCCTGTACTGCTCATGTCTGTAGATGTTCTAACCTTCGGTCTGAATCATGTGTCCGCGCCGGTTGCCGTGCGCGAGCGCGTTTCGTTTCCGATCGATGTGTTAAAGCCTGCGCTTGATACCTTGCGTGCCACTTTTGGCACAGGTGTACGTGAAGCAGCCATCCTGTCTACCTGTAATCGCACCGAGATCTACTGTGCAGCCGAGCCTCATGTGGCTGAACGTCTGCCCGAGTGGATGGCTGACTTCAACAGCCTGCGCTCTGCCGAGCTGACCCCTCATTTGTATCGCTACAACCAGAATGAAGCCGTGCGCCATGCGTTTCGCGTTGCCAGCGGTCTGGATTCCATGGTGTTGGGCGAGCCCCAGATTCTGGGTCAAATGAAAGATGCCGTGCGAGCCGCCAACGAGGCCGGCTCGCTGGGTACGTTGCTGCATCAATTATTCCAGCGTACCTTCTCGGTGGCCAAGGAAGTACGTACGCAAACCGCGATTGGTGCGCATTCGGTGTCCATGGCGGCGGCAGCAGTTCGTTTGGCTGAGCGCGTGTTTGGTGATCTTGGCCAGGCCAAGGTGCTGTTTATTGGTGCCGGCGAAATGATCGAGCTGTGCGCCACGCACTTTGCGGCGGTGAACCCCTGTAGCATCGTGGTCGCCAATCGTACTCAGGAACGTGCTGAAAACCTGGCGTCCCGCTTTATGGCCAGCACCATGAAGCTGGCGGATGTACCCGAGCGTCTGGCAGATTTTGATGTGGTGGTGTCCTGTACGGCCAGCACTTTGCCCATTTTGGGTCTGGGCATGGTGGAGCGGGCTGTGCGTTCGCGTCGTCACCGCCCTGTGGTCATGGTCGATCTGGCCGTGCCACGCGATATTGAAACCGAAGTAGGCCGTCTGGATGACGTCTACCTGTATACCGTCGATGATTTGGGCCGCTTTGTACAGCGCGGTGCGGATGCCCGTCAGGCTGCGGTGGTCCAGGCCGAAGCCATTATCGACACCCAGGTGCAGCACTATATGCACTGGCTTGGCACCCGGGCGATTGTGCCCGCTATTTTGAATGTGCAGCAGTCGGTCGAGAAAGTACGCCAACACGAGTTGGAGCGTGCGCGTCGTATGCTGGCTCGTGGTGATGATCCGGCAGAGGTCATTGAAATGCTGGCGCATGGCCTGACTCAAAAGTATATGCATGGCCCCATGGCCGAATTGACGCGCAGCGAAGGTGCGGAGCGCGCACAGTTGCTGGATCTGTTGCCTCGCCTGTTGCCCTCGACTACCCGTCGACGTTAGCGTCTGGGCTGCTGTCTGTTCACCGACTTTTCTGCGGTGCAGCCCGTTTGCTTTGAACTGCGCCCAGACCTTCTGATTTTCCCTTTAGGCTGTTCCCTATGAAAGACTCTATGCGCGGTCGGCTTGAGCAATTGTCTCGCCGTCTGCATGAGGTTGATGCCATGCTTGCCGAGCCAGAAATTGCCGGCAATATGGATGAGTTTCGCAAACTGTCGCGTGAGCGTGCCGAGCTGGACCCTGTCGTTACGGCTTTCAAGAGCTATGAAGCGGCCGAGGGCGATTTGCAGGCTGCTCAGGACATGATGTCCGACCCTGAATTGAAGGAAATGGGCGAGGAAGAATACAAGCTGGGCAAAGAGCGTATTGCTCAATTGGAAGACGAGCTGCAAATCCTCTTGTTGCCCCGTGATCCGGACGATACCCGCAACGTCTTTATTGAGATCCGTGCCGGTGCCGGTGGTGATGAAAGTGCCCTGTTTGCCGGGGACTTGCTGCGCATGTACATGCGTTACGCCGAAAACTGTGGCTGGCGCACGGAAATCATGTCTGCCAGCGAGTCGGAGGTGGGTGGCTACAAAGAAGTCATCGTGCGTATTGAAGGCCAGGATGTCTATGGTCGCCTGAAATTCGAGTCTGGCGCGCACCGTGTGCAGCGTGTGCCGGAAACTGAAGCCCAGGGCCGCATTCACACCTCTACATGTACGGTGGCCGTGTTGCCTGAGGCTGAAGGCTTGGCTGAGATCACCATCAACCCCGCTGATTTGCGTGTGGACACCTTCCGCGCCAGTGGTGCCGGTGGTCAGCACGTGAACAAGACGGACTCTGCCGTTCGTCTGACTCACTTGCCTACCGGGCTGGTAGTGGAGTGTCAGGATGATCGCTCTCAGCACCGCAACCGTGAGAAAGCCTTGCAGGTGCTGGCTGCGCGTCTGAAAGACAAGCAGCAGCGTGAGCAATCCGACAAGGAAGCTGCCGAGCGCAAGAGCCTGGTCGGTACGGGTGACCGCTCCGAGCGCATTCGCACCTACAACTTCCCGCAAGGCCGCATGACGGATCACCGTATCAACCTGACCTTGTACAAGTTGGGCTACATCATGGATGGCGATCTGGACGAGCTGATCAAGGCTTTGCTGTCCGAACATCAGGCCGGTTTGCTGGCTGATCTGGCGCAGGCGTGAGCATGAGCCTATCCGGTGAGCAGGCCGTGCCTCAAACGGTCACGCCTGCCGATTCCTCTCGTACTCTGCGAGCTTTGCAGCGGCTCAGCCCCTTGCCGCGTCTGGAGCGTGACATGCTGTGGATGCAGGTGCTGGGTGTTGGCCGTTCCTGGCTGATTGCGCACGACACGGACGAGTTGCCACTGGACAAGATTCAACGCTATCAAGCCCTGGAAGCCCGGCGGGTAGCGGGTGAGCCTATGGCTTATATCGTCGGTGTCCGCGAATTCATGGGCCATGAGTTTCTGGTATCGCCTTCGGTGCTGATTCCGCGCCCCGATACGGAAACCCTGGTCGAGCGTGCCTTGGAGCGCGTGCAGCACATCAAAGCCCCCCGCATTCTGGATATGGGCTGTGGCAGCGGTGCCATTGCTGTTTCTTTGGCGTTGGCACGCCCCGATGCCCAGGTGGTCGCCAGTGACATCAGCACGCTGGTCTTGGCGCAGGCCGGCCTAAATGCTCAGCGTTTGTGTGGGAAAGTCGAGTTTTGCCTGGGGAGTTGGTACGATGCCGTGACAGGCCAGGAACCTTTTGACCTGATCGTGTCCAACCCTCCATATATTGCAGTGGATGACGAACATCTGGCGCAGGGCGATGTGCGGTTCGAGCCGCGTCAGGCACTGACAGATGGCTCTGACGGCTTGACGGATTTGCGTACAATAGTTCAGGGAGCCGGGCCGTATCTACGCCCCGGTGCTAGTCTTCTCATGGAGCACGGCTGGGATCAGGCCGACCATGTGCAAAATATGCTGCGGCAGGCAGGGTTCAAACAGATCGTCAGTTATGAAGATCTGGCAGGAATCCGGCGGGTCACAGGTGGACAGTGTTAATTCTTTTCTTAAGAGAACATCATGAGTGAAGTTCAAGATTTCATCCGCGAAACCGTCACGGAAAACCCTGTTGTGCTGTTTATGAAGGGCACAGCTCAAGCTCCTCAGTGCGGTTTCTCCGCCCGTACCGTGCAGATCCTGCGCGCTGTTGGTCTGAGCCAAGTGGTTGTGGTCAATGTGCTGGACGACGCCGAAGTGCGTCAGGGCATCAAGGATTTCTCCAGCTGGCCCACCATTCCTCAACTGTATATCAAGGGCGAATTCGTCGGCGGTTCGGACATTGTGTCTGAAATGTACGAAAACGGCGAATTGGAAACTATGCTGCGTGAGGCTGGGGCTCTGGAGTGAGCACCAAGCGACGCCTGGTCATTGGCATGACCGGGGCCACCGGGGCAGTCTACACCGTGCGTTTGCTGCAGGTGCTGCAGTCCTGTCCGGATGTGGAAACCCATTTGGTGATCTCGCCCTCCGGGGTGTTGAACATCAAGTATGAGCTGGATATCGACAGGCATGGGATCCAGGCTCTGGCCGATCAGGTGCATAGCTTTCGCGATGTGGGAGCAACCCTGGCCAGTGGCAGTTTTCCGACTGCTGGCATGGTGATTGTGCCCTGTTCGATGCGCACTCTGGCTGCTGTGGCACATGGTCTGTCCGATAACCTGATTACCCGGGCAGCAGACGTTACTTTGAAAGAGCGTCGCCGTTTGGTGATGATGGTGCGTGAAACGCCATTCAATTTGGCGCATCTACGCAATATGACCGCTGTCACGGAAATGGGCGGGATTATTTTCCCGCCTATGCCCGCGTTTTATCTGCGTCCCAAAAGTATCGACGATATTGTCGATCACACGGTGATGCGGGTGCTGGAACTGTTTGATATTCAGGTGCCCGGTGAACGCTGGGATGGTTCGCAAACGCCGAACTAAGGCTGGATAGCCGTTCAGTGGGTATAAAAGCCCCGATATAAACCATTGGCATCTGGCATTAAATCCAGGTTTTGAAGGTTTATATCGGGGCTTTTTGTTGTCCGTCGTTGGTGTGTTTGCTGGCGGTAAGCGCTACGCTAAGTTGCAGTCCAAGCAGTCCAAGCAGTCCAAGCAGTCCAAGCAGTCCAAGCAGTCCAAGCAGTCCAAGCAGTCCAAGCAGTCCAAGCAGTCCAAGCAGTCCAAGCAGTCCAAGCAGTCCAAGCAGTGGCGATCTCTGATCTGCAGGCGCTAAGGTTTGGAGGGTTTTGGGTGCCACGATCGAAAAAGATGATCCGCTCTACAGCTTGGAGTGGTGTTTTTTTCTGGGCACAGACCATCCGTTCCATGGCCCAGAGGACTGTCGTCGTTGGAGCGTCGACCACTCGCTTTATTGGCCGGAGCGCCTTTTGCTCATGAATACAATCTGCTGCTCGCCAGAAGCGGCTGGCTGGGCGGGAGTGAAGGCATCCTGGCGCACAGTAGGTGCGGCATCATCGGCTTCTTCTTCAAAGCCTGTGGCCAAAAGGCTCTCAGGCAGGTGATCGTCGAAGTAATCCTGGTCAAAGCCCTTGTCTCCTTCGGGATCGGCCTGTCCTGTCACCTTCAGATCTGCAAAGTTATGCAGCTTGGGATCCATCAGGTGCGATGGCACCACGCGGGTCAGGGCGCCAAAGATGTTCCAGGAGCGGTGCGGGAATTTCTTGTCCCAGTCTGCAATCATGCGGTTGATTTCCTGACGTTTCAGGTTCTCTTGTGAGCCGCACAAGTTACAAGGGATGATGGGGAATTCTTTCAGCTTGGCGTAGGCGATCAGGTCTTTCTCGGGCACATAAGCCAGAGGGCGGATCACAATATGTTCGCCGTTATCCGACATCAGTTTGGGCGGCATGCCTTTCATACGGCCACCGTAAAACAGATTCAGAAAGAAGGTAGCCAGAATGTCGTCCCGGTGATGGCCCAGGGCGATCTTGGTGGCACCTAGCTCCTTGGCGACACGGTACAAAATCCCACGGCGCAGGCGCGAGCACAGAGAACACATGGTCTTGCCTTCGGCAATGACGCGAGTGACCACCGAGTACGTGTCCTGGGTTTCGATGTGATAGGGCACACCCAGCTTTTCCAGATACTCGGGCAGGATGTGGTCAGGAAAACCGGGCTGCTTCTGGTCCAGATTCACGGCCACGATGTCGAACTTGATGGGAGCGCGCTTTTGCAATGTCATCAGCACGTCCAGCAGGCCGTAGGAATCCTTGCCGCCGGACAGGCAGACCATGATCTTGTCGCCTTCTTCGATCATGTTGAAGTCCCCGATCGCGCGGCCTACTTCACGCATGATGCGTTTGCTCAGCTTGTTGTCGTTAACACGCTGCTTGCGTTCGGCCTTGCTGGCAAAGACGGGCGTATCGGTTTCGGAAGAAGGTAAGGGGCTGGTGTCTTGGGACATAAGGGAAAGCGGAGAGAAGTATCATCGAGGCCCCGGCTGGAAGCGGGGCGGGGGCTTTAGCGGTGGCGTTCGATCTCGATGCCAACGGCATCACAATCGGCAAAGGCCTCGGGTTTGCTGGCCCGAATTTTAACGCGTTCCACGGTCGGGAAGTCATTCTGGATGCGATCAGCCAGGCGTTCCACCAGCGTTTCCAGCAGATTGGTGTGTTCGGTGGTGCTGACTTCAATCAGCGCCTCGCGCAACTGGCGGTAGTCCAGTACGGTGCCAATATCGCTGTCCTCTACGTCTTGCGTAATGGTGGTGTCGAATTCGGCATCAATATGCAGGGGCTGGCGGTGAACCAGCTCGTGGTCCAGCATGCCGATAGAGGCTTGCACCACCAGATTGTTGATAAATATGCGGCGTGTCGTCATGGCAAAAAAAGGAGCAGGCCCGCCGGGTGGGGCGGGCCTGTGAAGTCAATCAGGACTGGCGGCTCAGGACGCATTCGTCCAATGCAGGGCGTGCCAGTTGCAGCGTGAAGCAGTGTAGTTCATCGCGGCGGAAAGCGTGGACCTGAACGGTCTGGCCGGGCTCGTACGCGGCCAGAAGGCGTTCCAGGCTGGCGGTGTCGTTGACACGTAAGCCGTCAATGGCGACCAGGGTGTCACCGGCGGACAGGCCGGCTTGGTGCGCTGCACCATCGGTAAACACAGTGGCCAACTGGCATTGGCCCGCGCTTTGGCGCAAGCGGGCGTTCAGGCTGGGCAGCTTGGAGGAGGCTTGCCATTCCAGCTTCAGGCCGTGTTCGGCCAGCCAGGGTTTCAAGGGCAGGTCCTCGCAACCTTCAACATAGCGGGCAATGAAGTCTGTGGCGTCGTAGCCGGTGGCTTCCAGAATCAGGGCAGACATGGCATCTTCAGGAATGCCTTGTGGCTTGCCTTGATAGAAGTCGCGGCCATAGCGTTCCCACATCAGCAGCATGACATCATCCAGGCCCTTGGCTTGCCGGGTATGGCTGCGGATGCACAGGTCCAGGCCCAGTGCAATCAAGGCGCCCTTGCTGTAATAGCTGACCAGTGCGTTGGGGGAGTTCTCGTCCTGCTTGTAATAGCGTGTCCATGCATCAAAAGAGCTTTGCGCGGCGGACTGTTTGAGGCGGCCAGGGCCACGCTCGACGGCGTTGATGTTTTTGGCCAGCAGCTTCAGGTAGTCTGGTTCGCTCAGCACGCCCGAACGCAGCAGCATCAAATCGTCGTAGTAAGAGGTGAAGCCCTCAAACACCCACAGCAATCGGGTGTGGTTTTCGCGGCTCAAGTCATAGGGCGCAAATGCGGCAGGCTTGATGCGCTTGACGTTCCAGGTGTGGAAGTATTCATGGCTGACCAAACCCAAAAAGGTTTGGTAGCCCGCGCTTTTTATCGATTTGTCCTGGCCCTGGGTGGGGAGGTCACGGCGCGAAGCCATCAGGGCGGTCGAGGCGCGATGCTCCAGACCGCCGTAACCGTCATCGGTCACCATGGTCATGAACACGTAGCGCGAGCTGCTGTCCAGAAAGGGCGCGCGACGGGTTTCAGGCTCAAAAAAAGCGATTTGTGCGGTGCAGATTTTCTCTACATCGCGGGCGATACGAGGCAAATCCAGATTGGGAATGACGCCGGTAAAGACCAGCTCGTGTTCGGCGCCGTGCGCAAAGAAGCTGATGACCTGTGGGGTGCCCATTTCAATGGGATGGTCGATCAGCTCGTCGTAATTGCGGGCGCGATACAGGCCAAAACCATAACGTTCGGCCGCGCCGGGCATGCCAGTGGCCTCGGGCAAGCTGGTGTAAACCTGCCAATCCTCCATGTCCTGGTTGGGCACCAGCTCCAGTAGACATGGCTGTTTGGTCTGACCTTCAACGGCCAGCAGGGCGCTGGTGCCATTAAAGAAAGCATGGGTCTGATCAATATGCGCGCCGCGCACGGACAGGTCCCAGGCGTAGACCTGATATTGCACACTCAAGGGACCCTTGCAGGGCTCGCACTGCCAACGGTGATTATCCAGCTTGTGGATGGAAACCGGTTTTTCGCCACAGAAGGCGGCTATGCTTTCGATCTGACGCGAGAAGTCGCGGATCAGGTAGCTGCCAGGAATCCAGGCCGGAAGGCTTAATACCTGGCCATTGGTTTGGGGAGAAGTGATCTGTATCTGGACAGTCAGGCGGTGGCCGGCGAGATCTGTCGGCTCGGCACGGTAAAGTACGGGTGTAGGTTCCATTCCCCTATTCTATTTAATTTTTCTGGGAGTCAGCATGAACGAACCCTTAGTCAAAGCAGAGGTGCATGGTCGTGTTGCTTTATTGACATTAAATCGGCCCAAGGCTTTGAATGCGCTCAATAACGAGCTGATCGCCGAGTTGTATGCCCTGTTAAAGAAATACGATGCCGACAACGAAATCGGTTGTATCGTGCTGACCGGTAACGAAAAAGCGTTTGCGGCCGGTGCCGATATTGGTGCCATGAAAGACTGGAACTACCACGATGTCAGCTCCCAGGACTATCTAGGTGGCCAGTGGGAAGAACTGCGCCGTTTCCGCAAACCCATCATCGCTGCCGTTGCTGGCTATGCTTTGGGTGGTGGCTGCGAATTGGCCATGTTGTGCGACTTCATCATTGCGGCTGACTCTGCCCGTTTTGGTCAACCAGAAATCAAACTGGGCGTGATTCCCGGTTTCGGTGGTACGCAACGTCTGCCTCGGGCCGTGGGCAAGGCCAAAGCCATGGATTTGATTCTGACTGCACGCATGATGAATGCCGAAGAGGCTGAGCGTTCCGGCCTGGTCTCGCGCGTGGTGCCTGCCGACAAATTGTTGGAAGAAGCGCTTGATGCCGCAACGGTTATTTCCAGCATGTCGCTGCCGTCGGTCTTGATGGCCAAAGAGTGCGTGAACCGCGCTTTTGAATCGTCTTTGGAAGAGGGCTTGCTGTTTGAACGCCGCAACTTCCACGGCTTGTTTGCCACTGACGATCAGAAAGAAGGGATGCGTGCTTTTGTCGAGAAGCGCAAGCCTGAGTTCAAGCATCGCTAAGTTTCCCAATCGCTGATAAATCAGGGGGTGTGTTGTAAAATTGCTGCGCTGCAATGTTACAAAATAAGCGTACCCCTTGATGCCATTGGGATTGCGTATATCAGCCTTGCATTAAGTATCAAACAAGCAAGGCTGAATTTGCTTACAACAAAAAAAAGACGCTATACTTTATGGGTTTGACGACACCGGCTTTTTAAAAGGGGCCGATAATATTGCGCGGATGGATTGGCCAAGGCCTTTGCAGTACATCCACCCACACAACGTTATCTGATAGTTTCCTATTATGAATCAGCCGTTTTATCAGCAAACAGGCACCACAGCCACGGTGCAGGCAGCAGGGGACAAAGCACCATTTCCCGAACCCGTCGTATTGACGCCCGAGCAACGTAGCCGCATGGCTCGCCGGGCAGGGCAGGGAATTGTGCGCACACTGTTTGCCCAGGCTTTTATGGGCCTGTTGGCCATTGGCCTGTCGGCATGGATTTCCGGCGCATATGCAGCAGCCTCGGCACTTATCGGTGCGGCTGCTTATTTTGTGCCTAACGCATTGTTTGCATTGCGTCTTTTGCTAGGTTTGATGGGTGGTGGCAACGCTGGCGCCCTTTCCTTCTTTTGGGGGGAAGCATTCAAGCTTGGCTTTGCAGTATTGACACTGGCAGCGGCTGCCATGGCAAACACAGGCTGGTTGGTTTGGCCTGCCTTGCTCTTTGGCTTGCTATGTGTCTTGAAGGGATATGTGCTGCTGCTGTTTTTTCGCAAGCTGCCATAACGAATTTTGTTTCACGGGCTTGTCCCATAACATATACATCACAGGGTAAATACAGATGGCTGCTGCTAGTGATATTTCGCCTCAGTCAGGGTACATCCAGCATCACTTAGTTCACTTGAATAACGTGGGTGAAAAACAGGATGTTCTGGCCAACTTCGGTGTCATTAACTACGACTCCATGTTCTGGTCCCTGCTGATGGGTCTGGTTGTGGTTTTCTTTCTGTGGCGTGCCGCTTCGGCCGCAACAGCCGGTGTACCAGGCCGCTTGCAGTCTTTCGTAGAAATGCTGGTCGATTGGGTTGAAGATCAGGCCAAATCCATTGTTCCCAATGCCGAGTCCCGGAAGTTTGTCTCGCCTCTGGCGCTGACCGTGTTCCTGTGGATCCTCATGATGAACGTGCTGGACTTGCTGCCGGTTGATGGCCTGGGTTGGATTTTCACTCAGACCGGTCTGGCCTCCGAACATGGCGACCCTCTGTACTACCACCGTATTTTGCCAACCGCTGACTTGAACGTGCCAATGGGCATGTCCATGGGTGTGCTGCTGCTGATGTTCTACTACGGCATCAAGATCAAGCACCCAGGCGGTTTCGTCAAAGAGCTGTTTACTGCACCGTTCACCGCGACTGGCCTGATGGCTGTATTGCTCGCACCTTTCAACTTCTTGCTGAACTGCATCGAGTACGCGGCCAAGTCTGTGTCTTTGGGCATGCGGTTGTTCGGCAATATGTTTGCCGGTGAATTGGTTTTCATGTTGATCGCTCTGCTGGGTGGCGCATGGACAGGGTTTAATGGCGCCAGCCTGGGACTGGGTCTCGGTCACATTCTGGCCGGTTCTGTGTGGGCAATCTTCCACATTCTGATTGTGTTGCTCCAGGCGTTCATCTTCATGATGCTCACCCTTGTCTATATCGGACAAGCACACGAAGGCCATTAATCCGATTCCGACTGGACAATGGTGTCTGGTTGGGGGGAGCAGGCTTAGCTTGCTAACGCTTTGATTTTTTTGAATTACACCTGATTTTTAACCAAGGAGTTGTCATGACCAACGTAGCTTTCGTTGCTCTTGCTTGCGGTATCATCATCGGTCTGGGCGCTTTTGGCGCTTGCATTGGTATCGCCCTGATGGGTGGTAAATATCTGGAAGCATCCGCTCGTCAGCCAGAACTGATGAACGCTCTGCAAACCAAGATGTTCTTGTTGGCCGGTCTGATCGATGCTGCTTTCCTGATCGGTGTCGGTATCGCCATGTTGTTTGCATTCGCCAACCCATTTGTTGGGTAAAAAGGCGAGTCCGTTGCCGCTTTTGGCAGATGGACAGGCAGTCGTCGTTAGCGGTGTGTTGCTCGGTTTGATCATGCACCGCTTGTCGACTTGAACATACATGTGTCAGGACGCATACCGCTTCCTACACACGTGGTATTGAAGGGATACGACCGTGAATTTAAACGCGACTCTCTTTTTTCAGATGATCGTGTTTTTCGTTTTGGCCTGGTTTACGATGAAATTCGTATGGCCGCCACTGACGAAAGCAATCGATGATCGTCGTCAGAAAATCGCTGATGGTTTGGCTGCTGCCGATAAAGGCAAGGCCGATCTGGCACAGGCCCAAGCGCGTATCAGCCTGATGGATGCTTCGGCTAAATCCGAGAACCATCAACGCATTGTCGACGCTGAAAAACAAGCGACTGCTCTTTTGGAGCAAGCTCGTCGTGAAGCCGAAGCCGAGAAAGCCCGCATTATTGCGCAGGCCCAGCAAGACGCTAACCAAGAAGTGCAACGCGTACGTGAAGGTTTGCGTAGCGAAGTGGCTGCCTTGGCTGTCAAGGGTGCCGAGCAAATCTTGCGACGCGAAGTTGACGCGAATGCGCACGCCCAGCTGCTCGAGCAGCTCAAGGCAGAACTTTAACATCAAGGCAGGCCATGGCTGAACTATCGACTATTGCCAGACCTTACGCCGAAGCCCTGTTCGCCGCCGTACGCGACGACAGCCAGGGCCTCGAATCGTGGTCGGCCCTGTTGTCCGAAATGGCTCAGGTGGCCGGTCTCCACGATGTGCGCGAGGCACTGAACGATCCGCGCCTGAATAACGGGCAGCGATTCGAACTCTTTACGGGCCTGGTTAAGTCACAGGTCACCGAAAAGGCTCGCAACTTTCTTCAATTGTTGGTGGATAACCAGCGCATCTTGCTGCTGCCACAAATTGCAGAACAGTTTGATCTATTGAAACACCAACTCGAAGGCACGGCGCAGGCACAGATCATCAGTGCTTTCCCGATGGCTGAGGCTCAGGTTGCTGAGCTGACCGCTGGGCTGGAGAAAAAGTTTGGCCTGAAGCTAAAACCGACTGTGACCGTCGACACTGACCTTATCGGCGGTATTCGGGTGATTGTTGGTGACCAGGTGCTCGACACTTCCGTGCAGGCCCGGCTGGCCAGCATGCGCGATACGCTGACCGCATAGCGCGAGTCAGTAAACAGGATTTCAGGAGTCTGAACATGCAACTTAATCCGTCCGAGATCAGCGAACTGCTCAAGAGCCGCATCGAAGGCCTGGGCGCGTCGACTGACGTTCGTACACAAGGTACGGTCGTATCCGTGACCGACGGTATTACGCGCATCCACGGTTTGTCCGATGTGATGCAGGGCGAAATGCTCGAATTTCCGAACAACACGTTCGGTCTGGCCCTTAACCTCGAGCGCGACTCTGTCGGCGCCGTGATTCTGGGTGAATACACCGGTGTTTCCGAAGGCGACGCAGTTAAAACAACTGGCCGCATTCTGGAAGTACCCGTTGGCCCCGAACTGCTGGGTCGTGTGGTAGATACTCTGGGTATGCCTATCGACGGCAAGGGCCCGATCAACGCCAAGATGACTGACGTCATCGAGAAAGTGGCTCCTGGCGTTATTGCCCGTGAGTCCGTCTCCCAGCCCATGCAGACCGGCACGAAAGCCGTGGACTCCATGGTGCCAATTGGCCGTGGTCAGCGCGAACTGATCATTGGTGACCGTCAGACCGGTAAAACTGCCGTGGCTGTGGACACCATCATTGCTCAAAAGGGCAATGGCGTTAAATGTATCTACGTTGCCGTGGGCCAAAAAGCCTCCACGATCAACAACGTGGTGCGCAAGCTCGAAGAGCACGGTGCTCTGGAGTACACGATTGTTGTGGCCGCCTCGGCTTCCGAGTCTGCCGCCATGCAATACCTGGCTCCTTACTCCGGTTGCACCATGGGTGAATACTTCCGTGATCGTGGCGAAGACGCCCTGATCATTTATGACGACTTGACCAAGCAAGCTTGGGCCTACCGTCAAGTATCCCTGTTGCTGCGTCGCCCACCAGGCCGTGAAGCCTACCCTGGCGACGTGTTCTACCTGCACTCCCGTCTGCTCGAGCGCGCTGCTCGTGTGAACGCCGAGTACGTAGAAAAATTCACTAACGGTGAAGTGAAGGGCAAGACCGGTTCGTTGACCGCACTGCCTATCATTGAAACGCAAGCCGGTGACGTTTCCGCTTTCGTTCCAACCAACGTGATTTCGATTACTGACGGTCAGATCTTCCTGGAGTCCGACCTGTTCAACGCGGGTGTTCGTCCTGCTATTAACGCCGGTATTTCGGTGTCCCGCGTGGGTGGCGCTGCTCAGACCAAGGTCATCAAGAAGCTGTCCGGCGGTATTCGTACCGACTTGGCCCAGTACCGTGAATTGGCCGCGTTTGCTCAGTTTGCTTCCGACCTGGATGACGCAACCCGTCGTCAGTTGGAGCGTGGTAAGCGCGTGGTCGAACTGCTCAAGCAGCCCCAGTACCAGCCTTTGGCTGTGTGGGAACTGGCCGTGAGCCTGTACGCTGTGAACAACGGTTACTTCGACGATCTGGAAGTCGCTCAGGTTCTGCCTTTCGAAAAAGGCCTGAAAGATCACCTGCGCAGCAAGTTCGCTGCTCTGGTTGAGCGTATCGAAAGCAAGAAGGAACTGGGTAAAGAAGACGAGGCTGAGTTGGTTGCAGCCATCCAGGACTTCAAAAAGCACGGCGCTTTCTAATCATTGTTGGCAGGCGCCGGAAACCCCGGCGTCATGATTAGCGGGAGTCGACAGCCTAGTTGGGCTCCCGATAATGCCCTTACAGGAAAGTGTGATGGCCGGAATCAAGGAAATTCGTACTAAGATCAAGAGCGTGCAAAACACGTCCAAGATCACCAAAGCCATGGAGATGGTGGCGGCATCCAAGATGCGCAAGGCGCAAGAGCGGATGCGTGCTGGCCGTCCCTATGCAGACAAGGTGCGCGAGATTGCTTCGCATCTGATGCAGGCGCACCCCGACTACACTCACCCCTACATGGTTGAGCCCGCCGAAGTCAAATCGGTAGGTATCGTGGTTGTCAGCACGGACAAAGGTCTGTGTGGCGGCCTGAACACCAATATTTTGCGTCTGGTACTTGCGCGTGTTCGCGAGTTTGAAGACAAAGGTATTAGCGTTCAGACAACGGCTCTGGGTGGTAAAGCTGCTGGAACATTGGCGCGTGTTGGTGCCAATCTGGTTTCTCAGGAAGTGGGCTTGGGCGATGCGCCTAACCTGGAACGTCTGATTGGCGCTATTAAAGTGCAGATCGATGACTTCGTGGAAGGCCGTATTGATGCTGTTTATCTGGCGACCAGCCGCTTTGTCAATACGATGAAGCAGGACCCAACATTTATTCGCTTGTTGCCTTTGCCTTCCGGTCTGAAAGATCCTTTCCAGGCTGGCGATCAGGTAGACGCTCAAGAAAGTGTTAACGCTTCCGAGTACGGTTGGGATTACATCTACGAACCCGATGCCAAGTCGGTTATTGACGATTTGCTGATGCGTTACGTAGAGGGTCTGGTGTATCAGGCCGTTGCCGAGAACATGGCCTCTGAGCAGTCTGCCCGTATGGTGGCCATGAAAGCCGCGTCGGACAATGCCAAGACCGTTATCGGTGATCTTCAGCTGGTCTATAACAAGACTCGCCAGGCAGCGATTACGAAAGAAATCTCTGAAATCGTGGGGGGTGCCGCCGCTGTGTAATCACGGCAAGGCACACCATCAAAGTTATATTGCAAGGACTCAACATGAGCAACGGTACCATCGTTCAGTGCATCGGCGCCGTGGTGGATATTCAGTTCCCCCGCGACAGCATCCCTAAAGTCTACGAAGCATTGACTCTCGTTGACGAAAGTTCGGCTTTCGCAGAAAAAGGCCTGACTTTTGAAGTACAGCAACAATTGGGTGACGGTGTAGTTCGCACCATCGCCATGGGCTCCAGCGACGGCCTGCGTCGCGGTATGGAAGTGGCCGGTTCGGGCGCTCCTATCTCCGTACCTGTGGGTGTTGGCACCCTGGGCCGCATTATGGACGTTCTGGGTCGCCCGATCGACGAAGTCGGCCCTATCCAGTCCGATGAGCGTCGCGCCATTCACCAGGCTGCTCCTACTTTCGACGAACTGTCGCCTTCCGTAGAGCTGCTGGAAACCGGTATTAAAGTGATTGACCTGGTTTGCCCGTTCGCCAAGGGTGGTAAGGTTGGTCTGTTCGGTGGTGCCGGTGTGGGCAAGACCGTGAACATGCTGGAGCTGATCAACAACATCGCCAAGGCACACAGCGGTTTGTCCGTGTTTGCCGGTGTGGGTGAGCGTACCCGTGAAGGTAACGACTTCTACCACGAAATGGCTGATGCTGGCGTTATCCAGATGGACAACCTGAGCGAGTCCAAAGTGGCCATGGTGTTCGGTCAGATGAACGAACCTCCAGGCAACCGTCTGCGTGTGGCACTGTCCGGTCTGACCATGGCCGAGAAGTTCCGTGACGAAGGCCGTGACATCCTGTTCTTTGTGGACAACATCTACCGCTACACGTTGGCCGGTACCGAAGTGTCTGCTCTGCTGGGTCGTATGCCTTCCGCAGTGGGTTACCAGCCTACGCTGGCCGAGGAAATGGGTAAGCTGCAAGAGCGTATTACCTCCACCAAGACCGGTTCGATTACGTCCATCCAGGCCGTTTACGTTCCAGCCGATGACTTGACTGACCCATCGCCTGCTACGACCTTCTTGCACTTGGACTCCACCGTTGTGTTGTCTCGTGACATTGCTGCTCTGGGTATTTACCCCGCTGTGGATCCTCTGGACTCCACCAGCCGTCAGCTGGACCCACAAGTTGTGGGTGAAGAGCACTACGCAGTGGCTCGCGGTGTTCAGCAAACGCTGCAGCGCTACAAGGAACTGCGCGATATTATCGCCATTCTGGGTATGGACGAGCTGTCTCCAGAAGACAAGCAGGCTGTTGCCCGCGCTCGTAAGATCCAGCGCTTCCTGTCTCAGCCTTTCCACGTGGCAGAAGTGTTTACCGGCTCGCCTGGTAAATATGTTCCACTGGCTGAAACCCTGCGCGGCTTCAAGATGATCGTCGACGGCGAGTGTGATGCTCTGCCAGAACAGGCATTCTACATGGTCGGTTCCATCGACGAGGCTTTCGAAAAAGCCAAGACTATTCAGTAATAAGGATTACTCATGGCTAAGCTTCATGTTGACGTGGTCAGTGCCGAAGAATCGATCTTTTCCGGTGAGGCAAAGTTCGTGGCGCTGCCCGGCGAGGCTGGAGAGCTGGGTATTTTGCCCGGACACACTCCACTAATCTCGCGGATTCGTCCCGGCACGCTGAAGATCGTTATGGACGATGGCAGCGAAGAGCATATCTTTGTCGCTGGCGGCATACTCGAGGTTCAGCCTGGGAAAGTCACTGTATTGTCGGATACCGCGATTCGCGCACACGACTTGGATGAAGCAAAGGCCCTGGAAGCCCGCAAACATGCGGAAGAGGCCCTGCGCAACACCAAGGACAAGGCCGACATCGCTGTTGTGGAAGCCGAGCTGGCCATGCTGGCCGCTCAAGCTGCTGCAGCACGACGCCTGCGTGACGTGCGCAAGCACTGATCTCAAGTCGGTAGCATCCGCAAAAAAGCCACCCTTAGGGGTGGCTTTTTTGTGTTTGGTGTAGACAGAAGGGTGGGGTTGAATATCTACTTTTTCTGACTGTAACTGTAACTGTAACTGTAACTGTAACTGTAACTGTAACTGTAACTGCAACTGCAACTGCGCCCGCCCGCCTCAGCGGCGACTATGTCAGAGATATGGGCGGGGATACCAAGTGGTAGTTGGTGTGCCTGATTTATTGAACCCAGCTATCGCAGCACAGAATAAGCACACCATCAGCTTGGCCTGTTGCAGTCATGCGGCATGATTCACCGCATCTGTTTCAGGGCAAGCAGGCTTTGCTTGATGCCGCGCCGCCAGTCTCTTTCGATAGCTTGTGCCCCTAGCAAAGCATCCAGCCTGCCTTGTTGCAAACTGGATTGTGCCGGCCGCTTGGCAGGTGTTGGGTACTGGCGAGTAGAGATAGCGGTCAACGTTGGTGCTTGTGCCAGCAGATCAAGTTTGACTGCCTGGTCAAAGATTTCTTGAGCAAAGCCATACCAGCTTACAGAGGGTTGGCCAGCAAAATGGTAGACCCCTGATGGGGACTGCTGCTTGCCGGTGCCCTGTTTGGACTCACACAGCCGTTCTGCCAGTTGAAGTAACACTTGAGCAATATGTGGCGCGTAGCTAGGGCCACCAATCTGGTCATCAACAATGCTCAGTTCAGTGCGTTCCCGTCCCAGGCGTAGCATGGTCTTCAGAAAGTTGTTTCCAAACTGGCTGAATACCCAACTGGTGCGCAAAATGATGGACGAGGGCAGGGCGGTCAGGACTGCTTGCTCGCCCGCCAACTTACTTTGTCCATAGACGCTGGCAGGGCAGGTAGGAGCATCTTCGGTATAGGGCTGGCTTGCCAGGCCGTCAAACACATAGTCAGTGGAGACATGAATAAGTGCTATGCCGCGTTCGGCGCAGGCAGCGGCCAGAAGGCCGGGAGCTATACCGTTGATCAGATGTGCTGTCTCTGGTTCGGACTCTGCCTTGTCGACAGCGGTGTAGGCAGCTGTGTTGATGACGACATCAGGACGATGCTGTTTCAATGCCAAAGCAATGGAGCCGGCTTGAGTAATGTCCAGCTCAGCACGCCCAAGCAGGACAAGCTCGACACTTGGATGGATGTTCGCACTCAAGCAAGCCAAGGATTGGCCTAGTTGACCGTGAGCCCCGGTAATCAGGATGACAGGACCTGCCATGGGCTCAGGCCTTGCCTTGTGCTACGAGCTGGCTCAGCACAGGATAGTGTTTGTCCTTCTCGGACAATCGAGGGTTCTGAATAGGCCAGTCTATTGCTACCTCAGGGCAGTCCCAAGCCAGCCCGCCTTCATCCTGTGGGAAGTAAAAATCGGTGCATTTGTAGTTGAAGTCGGCAAAGTCGGATAGCACGCAAAAACCGTGGGCATAGCCTGGGGGGATCCAAAGCTGCTTATGATTCGATTCGCTCAGCTCAACACCGACATACTGGCCAAAAGTGGATGAGTCTGGCTGTATATCTACGGCCACATCGTATACTGCTCCCCGACTGACGCTAACCAGCTTACCTTGAGGCCGGGTTCTCTGAAAATGCAGCCCCCGTAGCACCCCCTTTTCAGAACGTGAAAAGTTGTCTTGTACAAAGGGAAGGCTAATCCCCGCTTGCTCTTGATAACGTTGCTGATGGTAGGTTTCTTTGAAGAGCCCGCGTTCGTCACCAAAAACAGTGGGTTCAATGATCAGAACGCCCGCCAGGCGAGTGGGATAAATGGTCATGTTGATGTGGGGGTGAGGTGCTTGAGTGGCCGCGTCAATACAGAGCCGGGCGAAGGCGCGCTAAGCAAGTGTTTCTAAGGCCAGCATGGGATTGTAATTTGCTGGTGGCTGGTATGCGCTGCTGATGGAAATTGTATCTATTTAGGTTTTTTTTAGCTATCGTGGATGACTTGGCAAAACACTGGACGACAGCAGGATGGTTGTTTTTATTCGCTCGTACTTACGGCATGTGGATGGCAAACTGGCCAAGTACTTGAAGGTGCTAGATGAGGCCCAAATTCCTTATCACTTTGTGGGATGGGAGCGTGGTGCGGTTCCGGCACAAAAAAACAGCAACGATACCTATTATTCGCGCCCGGGGGCTTTAGGTGCCGGGTGGCGCAGTCTGATTGGTATCTTTTTCTGGAACCTGTTTGTATTGCGCTGGTTGCTCAAGAACAACCGTAACGTAGATCTGGTCCATGCGATTGATCTGGATACGGCTATGGCTGTAAAGGTATATGCCGCTTTATGTCGCAAGCCATGGATTTTTGATGTCTACGATAAGTACAGCTCGCTGCGTTATTTTCCTGGGGCTTTGGGCAGGTGGGTCGATAAGTTGGAGAACTACCTATTGAAGACTGCCAATGCAGGGATTTTGGCTGATCCCTGCCGGTTTGAGCAACATGGGCTTAGTCCGAGTTCACTGCCTTCCGTCATGGTGCTGGAGAACGTGCCTCAAAAATCAGAGGTGCAGGAGTACGTTCCTGTGTCGGATCAACAGCCTGTCAAAATTGCTTATTTTGGTGTGCTGGAGGCCAAAAATCGAGGTCTGGAAGATTTGCTGGCTGCCTGTGAACAAATTCCGGCCTGTGAGTTGCATGTGGCTGGCTATGGCCCGTTGGCTGACTTGTTTACGCGGTCGGCCCAACAATACTCACATATCCATTACTACGGGGCTCAAAGCTCGGTGCAAGGGTTACAGATAATGCAGTCCTGTCAGATTGTGGTGGGGATGTATTACAAACGAGTGCCCAATCATTTATTTGCAGCACCCAATAAGTACTACGAGCATTTGATGTTAGGCCGGGCCATGCTGACGACGGCGGGAATTCCAACGGCAGACAAAGTGCGTACTTATCAGACGGGGTGGGCTGTTGAGGAAGGTCAGCAGGCAATTGCAGCGTGGTTGCAAGGGTTGGATAGGCAGCAGATTCAGGCTGCGGCCGCACGTGCCCGCCAGGTATGGCAGGGCCAGTACGCCGATTATTTTGACCAACATTATGCTGGTCAGTATTTGCAAACGGTCCGAGCCTTGCGACGGGTTTAATTACTATAGGCTTTTTAGGCTGTTTTTTTCGACGCAGGCTCATCTTGCAGCAGCTTGTGCAAGTATTGGCCATATTCGGTTTTTGCCAGGGCTTGGGCTTGTTGTTCCAGGTCTGAGCGACTCAGCCACCCTTGCCTGAAACCGATCTCTTCCAGGCAAGCGATTTTCAAGCCTTGGCGATGTTCGATAGTACGAACAAAACTCCCCGCCTCTTGCAGGCTTTCGTGCGTACCCGTGTCCAGCCAGGCAAAGCCTCGGCCTAACAAGCTGACATGCAAGCTGTTTTGCTGCAGGTAGACGTTGTTGACGTCCGTAATTTCCAGTTCGCCACGTGCAGAAGGGCGTACTTGCCGTGCAATATCAACGACCGAGTTATCGTAAAAGTACAAACCCGTTACCGCGAAGTTCGACTTGGGTTGCAGGGGTTTCTCTTCAATTGAAATTGCTTTGCCCTGTGGATCGAACTCCACCACACCAAAACGCTCGGGATCACTGACTTGATAGCCAAAAATAGTGGCGCCCTGCTCACGCTGGGCTGCTTCTTTCAGCATCTGGCTGAAACCATAGCCGTAAAAAATATTGTCCCCCAGGATCAGGCTGACGCGATCAGACCCAATAAAGTCGGCACCAATCAGAAAGGCTTGAGCCAGGCCGTCGGGGGAGGGTTGCTCTGCATAGCTAAGCTGGACACCGAATTTGCTGCCATTACCTAGCAAAGTGCGAAAGCTGGGCAGGTCGGTGGGGGTAGAAATAATCAGGATTTCCCGTATGCCCGCCAACATCAGCACAGACAAGGGATAGTAGATCATGGGCTTGTCGTAGATAGGCAATAGCTGTTTGGAAACACCCAGAGTAATAGGGTGCAAGCGGGTTCCAGACCCACCAGCGAGAATAATGCCTTTCATGATTCTGTCTGACCTAAGCGATGGAGCTGATAACGGCCGTTCAGGATGCGCTCCCACCAGCCTGAATTGTCTAAATACCATTGGACGGTTTTGCGTAAACCTGTCTCAAAGGTTTCCTGCGGTTTCCAGCCGAGTTCCCGCTCGATTTTACCGGCGTCGATAGCGTAGCGTTGATCATGTCCAGGTCGGTCCTGGACGAAGGTGATCAAGTCGGCGTAGTGTTGCAGGCCCTTGGGCTTTTCCGGGGCTAACTCTTCAAGCAAGGCGCAGATCTGCTGCACCACATAAATATTTTCTTGCTCGTTATGGCCACCGATATTGTAGGTTTCTCCTACTTGGCCTTTTTCCAGCACCGTTAAGAGCGCGCGGACATGGTCTTCCACGTAGAGCCAATCCCGGATCTGTTTACCTTCTCCGTAGACGGGCAGAGCCTGTGCTTTAAGTGCGTTCAGGATCATGTGTGGAATCAGTTTCTCGGGGAAGTGATAGGGACCGTAGTTGTTGGAACAGTTACTGATCACAGTAGGCAGGCCATAACTACGTTGCCAAGCTCTGACTAGGTGGTCCGAGCTGGCCTTGCTGGCGGAGTAAGGTGAGCTTGGAGCGTAGGGCGTCGTTTCTACAAACAGATCTTTTGTATTGTGCAGGTCGCCATAGACCTCGTCAGTCGAGATGTGGTGAAAGCGGAAGCGCGATTTTTTGGGCTCCGGCAGTTCATTCCAATAGTGGCGGGCGCACTCCAAAAGAGTGCTGGTGCCAACGATATTTGTTTGTATAAATGCGGCGGGGCCATCCAGAGAGCGATCAACATGGGACTCAGCAGCTAGATGCATGATGGCGTCTGGCTGAAATTTCTGCAGCAAGGCTTGGATAGCCGCAGCATCTTGAATGTCATGCTGAGCGAACTGATACCGTGGGTCGTTCTGAACGGCTGCCAGGGACTCCAGATTGCCTGCGTACGTCAGCTTGTCGACATTAAGAACATGGTGCTCTGTGGCCTGGATCAGGTGACGGACCAATGCTGAGCCAATAAAGCCGGCGCCACCGGTAACGAGAATATGCATGACGATAAAGTAGCGTTCCGTAAGGCTTAGCGATAACGTTTAGCCAGAATTAAAAGGGCAAGGCAGTCTACGATAACCCGGCTGGTCCAAGCAATTGCGGCGCCCAGCAAGCCAAAGTGGGAAATCAAGACATAGAGTAAAGCTATATATGGCAGGATCTCGGCCAAGTGTACATAGGCGGTAATGTGAGCGTGTCCCTTGGCTTGAATAACCGTGTACGGGACCTGGGCGATGGCATTGAAAAAGAAGCCCACCAGCAAAATCTGTAGCAGGGGTACCGATTGTTCAACGTAGGCCTCACCCAGCCAAAGCAGGATAATCCACTTTGCTCCAACGATGCCCACCAGGCTGATCAGTCCACAGACTCCCAGTAGTAAGAGATAGGTTAGGCGGGTCTCTTGGCGAGCATCTTTCTGTGCGCTGATCAAAGGGAAGATTACTCGGACCACAGCACCCGGAATATTCAATAAGCGTGTAATGGCTTCTGCGGGCGCCGTATAGAAGCTGACGGTAGTTGCGCCGTTCAGGTTGGATAGCAGGAAGCGATCAAAATACACCATTAATGGGCTGATCACGTTGCTGACTGTCAGCCAGCCGCCAAAGCGTAGCAAACGATGGGCCTGATGTCTGTCCCAGTGCCACAGACCTTTGCGAAGAGAAGTGGGCAGTGCCCAGAAA
Source organism: Alcaligenes sp. MMA (assembly GCF_020907215.1). Classification (NCBI taxonomy): domain Bacteria; kingdom Pseudomonadati; phylum Pseudomonadota; class Betaproteobacteria; order Burkholderiales; family Alcaligenaceae; genus Alcaligenes; species Alcaligenes sp. MMA. The sequence goes on along the minus strand of NZ_JAJJPP010000003.1, from coordinate 464,502 downwards.
TAGGCCAATATGCAGGTAATCAGACGTCCGACGAACAGGCCCAATACGGCAAAGCTTAGGTTGGGCTGATACAGGATGGCCAGCAACGGCAGTATCGCAAGCAGCAGGCCGCTGATGGTGCGCTGAATATTAACCTGCTTGAAGTCGGACAAGCCTTCGAGATATGACAGCCAGACTGCTTGCAAAAGCAGGAATGGCAGGCTAAGCGCCATTAGTCGAAAGGCGAACAGGCTGTCGGCGCGAAGGTCTGGGCTGATGTTGAGCCATTGCACCAGCAAGGGGCTGAATAGGAGGACCAGGGCTGCAGCGACACCGCTACTGAGCAGGATCAGCAAGGTAGCGGTGCCCAGAATGGACTGGATTTGTTGAGTTTGCTTGTCTGCCATGGCAATGGCTCTGATCAAAGCGCGGCTGATCCCCAAGTCAAACATGCTGGCATAGCCAATCAAGGCAAAGAGCAGGGTGTAAATACCAAAAGGTTCCAGGCCCAAAATGCGTGCCATCATGCCCATAGAGGGTAAGAAGGCGAACATGAGCACCATATAGGAGCTCAGGTTCCAGAATGAATTACCTAATAGTTTTTTGGCAGACATAGCCTAAGGCTCAGACCGCAGTTTGGCTTGATTGGGGTAAATTTGGCTCCAGAACAATGCGATGCTGAGCAGTAGGAACAAAAGCGTATTGTTGCGTTCCATCATGTTCTGGGTCAGGTTCGCTAGTGTGTATATGGTAATAACGGTACTGCCACAGACCGCATAAGCGCGAATATGTGGTTCAGCAGCATGCACGCGGCGAATGAAACCGTAAAAACAGTACAGCAGAAGCGAGACCTGCAGTAGCAGTCCTGCCAGCCCTAAATCTACCCAGGTTTCAATGTAGTTGTTATGAGAATTGGCCAAGTTCAGGACTACGGCATCAGCTTGTCCGGCCTTGACCAGTTCGGTGAGTGCCTGCTCGTGCTGTTGATAGGACCAGCCAGAGAGGGGGCGTTCTTGGATCAGCCTCCAGTTGGCTTGCCAGATCGCAAACCTGGCACCGATGGACGTGTTGGAGTTGCCAGCCTCAAACTGCTCGATATCGTGCTGTGCCAGAGCGATGCGTGATTGGATCGTATCGGTTTGCCAGAGAATGCTGGCGCTTAGGGCGGCGGCCAGAGAAAGAATGGCTATGCCGCGTCGAAAATGTTGCTTGGGCAAGTAGGCGTAGGCAAGAATCCAAAGTACGGCAGGCAGAGCAATCCAGCCGCCACGGCTGCCGGCTAATAGTGACAGGATGAACCCTGCCAGGCAACCCAGGAGTGACACAATAAGGATAGGGATAGAGCGTTGTGCTTGGCCAAGTTGGCTTAATAGCGCTGTCAGACAAAAGCAAGCCAGGCTAAGGGCGATATTGCCGAACTGGATGGCCCCGGTATAACCATAGATCCGACCGTCATGCAGAGGGCCGCCATATTGGGCGGGAATGATCCATAAAGCAGACAAGCTGCCCAACGAAAAGCAAACCCAAATTGCATGGCTATGCAGACGGCGAGAGCTGAGCATTAAAAAAATGGGGATCAGTAACAGATAGCGGCTAAGCAGATCCAGTTGATTACTGGGGTTCTGGTGTAGAAACCAAATCAGAAGCCCATTGGCAAAGGTCAGGGCCAGTATCCAGTACAAGCCGCGACTGATGTTCTGGCTTTGCAAAGACTGGCTGGATCGTAAAGAGTTCAGATACCAGCACAGGGCCGTGACCAGAAGCAGAATTACCCCTGCCGAGTAAACATTGCGGGTGGAGAGCAGGCCGATGAAAAACAGGCTTAAGCCCAAGTGAGCGGCCGCATTAAATGAAAAAAGAGACTTGGATACGGGCTCGGACATAAAGGGGGCTGTCAGAAATTTGCAGGAGCAATAGTGAGTCAACAGACTTGGCCAGTAAGGTGACTTTATACAGTCAGTACGCCAAGTAAATCTGCCTGCGTCTGGTTGGGGCGACACAGGAGCGACGTATAATTGGCGCGTAAACGGTCTATTTTAGGTTATTAGTGCTTCGATGAATCAAATAAAAATCAGGCGGTTTAAGCGTTTGCACGAGATACTCCTATTATCCGGGCCAAGCTCGTGGTTGATTGGATTCGCCGTGGTGGTGCTTGTCCCTGTTTTGTTGTTGTGGGGATGGGGGCCTTTGTGGAGCTTGGATAACGGGCAGCGTACCGCACTGATTCTGGTGATCGTGGCCTTCGTAGCTTGCAAGCTGTTGATTGATAAAAGCCAACAAGGCTATCCGGGAGCGCGTAGTGCCTGGCTGATTATTCCCACGGTGGGCGTGACCTATGCCCTTATTTACACCACCAGCTTTGTATTTCGTTACGACGCTTCGCGAGCCTTGTTGTTAAGCAGCAGTTTTCTGGCATTGGCATGGTTCTTGTTGGAGAGCGTGTTTACCAGTCGTTATCGGGTACTGAAATTGGCGATTGTTCCTGGGGGAGAGGCCGAAACCTTGCTGGACCTGCCAGGCCTGGATGGTCGCTTGCTGAAAAACTATGATCTTGCCGGGTATCGCTATGATGGGGTGGCGGCGGACTTTTCCTGTATTCAGCCTGATGCAGAACGTTTCTTGACACGTTGTGCGCTGGACCGAGTGGCGGTCTATAACTCCAGGCAGGTCTTTGAGTCGCTGACTGGGCGCGTCAAGATTGACCGTATGTCGGAAAACACGATTGGCTCTTTGCTACCGTCACGAGGCTACGAGATTGTGAAACTGATTGTTGACTATGCGATGGTCATTCTCAGTTCTGTGGTGGTGGTGCCGGTGTGCTTGTTGGCAATGCTGGCCATTCGTCTGGAAAGTCCTGGCAAGGTCATTTATTCTCAGCAGCGAATTGGTTTAGGAAATCGTGAGTTCACTATTTACAAGCTGCGTAGCATGCGTTTTGACCAGGATTGCGTGGTCGAGCAGTTCGCTGGGGAGGATGATCCGCGCATTACTCGTGTAGGCAAAATCATTCGTAAGTTACGCATTGATGAGCTGCCGCAGTTCTACAACGTGCTGCGAGGCGAGATGAGCTTGATTGGCCCTCGCCCAGAGCAACCTTCTTTTGTGCGGGAGTTCGACGAGAAGATCCCGTTTTATAGCTACCGTCATGTTGTGAAACCTGGTATTACCGGATGGGCGCAAGTTCGTCAGGGTTATGTGGCCAATGAGGACGAGACACGCGTCAAGATCGAGCACGATTTTTACTACATCAAACACTGCTCGGTGATGCTGGATATTTATATCGTGTTTTTGACGGTGAAGACTATGCTTACTGGCTTTGGGGCGCGTTAGGCTTGTGTTCACGCAGTAGGCATTTGACTAGGTGACGCGCGGGACGTGTCAGCCTGTCCAGGACATCGTAAACCGCAAAAATGAACTTGCCGGCTGCGCCGTAGCGCTTTTTCAAATAGATTTTCATGCCCGCGCTATAACACTGGCCGCGGAAAGACTTGTCCGTGAAGGTGCCACCAGCCTCATGGAAATATTGCGCAGCGGGAATATGGTAAGACAGGATCCCCATCTCACGCGCGCGGAACTGTAGATCAGTTTCTTCAAAGTACAGGAAGAACTGCTCGTCAAAACCACCCAAGGTCTCGTATTGTTCCCGGCTGATAAATAGCAAGCTGCCTGACACGTGATCAACCTGTGTGGGGACGGTCAGCGGGTGTTTGCTGCGTAGCAGACGTCCTAGCCCTACAGCTTTTAACAATAGGGTGAAGCAGTTTGGAAATCGCTCAAAAGCAAAATCTGGTTGCCCTTTTATGCCCAAAGCTGATCCACCCAGAATAGGGGGGGGAGAGTCCGGGTAGGCGTTCAGGAACTGTTCAAAAAGACTTAGAACATCGGTCTGAAGCTTGGCATCCGGATTGATCAAAAGGATGTTGGGAGCCTGCGTATGTGCAACCCCGATATTGCAAGCCTTACCAAAACCTTGATTGGCATGCGCCTTGATGATTTGTGTGTCAGGGTGCTGTTGGGCGATCAGACTGCAGCTTTGATCTGTAGAGTCATTGTCGACGACGGTGATGCTGTAGGCGTGTTTTGTGCTGAATTGCTTGATACTGTTGATGGTATCAACAATCTTCTTGCCACCGTTGTAGTTAACCAGAATGAAGTCGACCCAAGGTGCAGACTGAACGACGTTATTCATGGTTAGCTAAACCCGCTTCAGAATTGCTTTCACGACGTAGTGAAATATTAGGTAGCTAGATTGTACAACGGACAGTTTCAGATGATGTCGGTAGATCTGCCATGTCCACTGTAAGGACTTGATTTTGTTGCCAGACAAGCTAGTCGTACTGACTCGATAGGCAGCTAGTACTTCCTGTAGCCCATAGGCACGCCCAGCCTTGCGCACGACCTCCAGCCACATTAAATAGTCTTCGTGGCGGACAGCCTGTTGATAAACCTTACCTATGGCCTGGCAATCATACATGCCTGTTAGGTTACCAATAGCGTTCCCTTTAAGCAGGCTCGCGTAGTCCAACCAGTTTGGAGGAGTGCTGGTGCTTTGCCATTTTGGTATCTGTGTAAAGCGATAGTAAGCCGTCATCGAGACCAGCGCTTGATTCTCCTGCATCGCCTTTAGCTGCTGGCTCAGCTTTTGAGGCAGCCAAAGGTCATCGGAGTCTAAAAAGGCGATGTACTGGCCTTGTGCCGCTGCAATTCCAGCATTGCGTGCCGCCGCAACTCCTTGATTACTGGGCTGACGGAGTAGCTTGATTCTAGGGTTTGCCTGAGCAAACTTGGCAACCAACTCCACGGTGTTGTCACTTGAGCCGTCATCAATAACAAGCAGCTCCCAGTAAGGGTAGTCTTGTTCACAAACAGAGGTAAGTGATGCTGGCAGGGTGCCAGCCGCATTAAAGGCTGGCATGATAATGCTGACTAATTTTGGATTTGGGGCGCTCATAAGAGGGGGGCGCTAATGATGCACAAAAAATGTTTATAAGCAGTTTTTTGGGGATTGTCCAAGAGTAACGTCTGTCTTGAAGATGCGATTTGACTATTTATATAGAGTGTTTAAACCAATATCAATTTGTCAATTCGATTATGGTGGTTGTATGCATGGATAATATCGATAATATCCGTTTCGGTGATTAGATCTTATCATCAGGGGAGACGGCTACACAGGGCCTGTCTACTGGGTTCTGGTTTGAGGAGCGGCCAGTAAGTATTGGACTAAAGGGCCAGCCCCATCCAAGGTACTGGGCCGGGAATGGCCATAGTACATACCTATGCACAATGGATACGTTTTGTCGTCGGCAGTCGCAGAGCGGGCATATGAAGCCTGTAACGTGGTGTTGATAAGAACGCTGCAACTAACGGAGCGCTTGCTCATTTTGAGGTTCAAGGGAGTTTCATGAAGGTTTTGACAGTTTTTGGGACACGGCCAGAAGCAATTAAAATGGCGCCATTAGTCCAAGAGTTGGCTGCTAGGGAAGGGGTTGAGGCCAAGGTGTGTGTTACTGCACAACACAGGCAGATGCTGGATCAGGTTCTGGATCTGTTTGATTTAAAGCCGGATTTTGATCTTGATATCATGAAGCAAGGGCAGGATCTTACTGACGTTACTGGGGCCATTTTAGTGGGACTTAAAAGCGTGTTCGCACAGTTCAGGCCTGACGTACTGTTAGTGCACGGCGATACAGCTACGACCTTTGCAGCTGCCCTGGCAGCTTATTACCATCAAATAGCTGTTGGTCATGTGGAGGCGGGGTTGCGGACGGGCGATGTTTATTCGCCTTGGCCAGAAGAGGGTAATCGTTGTTTGACAGGTGTGTTGACCTGTATGCATTTTGCTCCTACAGAGCAGTCTCAGCAGAATTTGTTACGAGAGGGAGTTTCGCCAGACAGCATCGTTGTCACGGGGAACACAGTAATTGATGCTCTGTTGTCTGTTGTCGAAAAAATTCGCACCGATGACACTTTAGTGCAGGAGCTGTCTCTGCGTTTTTCCTTCCTGAATGATGCTCGTCGGATGGTACTGATTACTGGACATCGACGAGAAAGTTTTGGAGGGGGCTTCGAACGGATTTGTCAAAGTATACGAACCAGTGCAGAGGAGTTTCCAGACGTGGATTTTGTTTATCCTGTGCATTTGAACCCAAATGTTCAGGAGCCGGTTTCTCGTCTGTTAAGTAATATTTCTAATATTTATCTATTGAGTCCTCAGGATTATTTGCCATTTGTTTATCTGATGAGTCGCTCTCATATCATCTTGACGGATTCTGGAGGCATTCAAGAGGAGGCCCCGTCTTTAGGTAAACCTGTTCTTGTAATGCGTGAGACGACCGAAAGGCCCGAGGCGGTCAGTGCGGGTACGGTAAAGCTTGTAGGTACTTCTCCCGAGCTGATTTGTAGTGAGCTGGCGAAATTGCTCAATGATTCAGATGCCTATAAAACCATGAGTTATGCGCATAATCCTTATGGTGATGGGGCCGCCTGTAGGCGAATTGTCGATTACCTGTGTAAGCGTCTTTAGCAGTCGTGTAACTCTGTAATAGGCAATGAGTTGGATAATATGCTTAATAAAATCAAGCCATTTTTGGGCGCAATTTATAGAAAACTACCTTGGGAGTTGCAGCAGAAATTACTTCCATTAAAGCGGTTGATACTTAAACAGGGGCCGCGTCGAATTAACGAAAGTTTTATTACTAAATCCAGTGATATAAATTGGTCGCAGTTTGAGACGAATGTTCTCGCCTTTCGTCATGAGTACAAAGGGGTATTTGTTCAATCAATCGTGATCGACTGGAATGTACCTTTATATCAACGTCCACAGCATATGGCCAAGGCGTTGGGACGCCTGGGTTATTTAGTGATTTATGAGACCAATTGCTGGACGTGTGATGATGTGGCTGGCGCCCGATATCTTGGTGACAATGTATGGCTGGTGAATGCTGTCGAGTCTCATAGTTTGAAGGGAGTATTGCGGTCGTTTTACAGTACAGCCCATAACGAGTATGGCCCTCATATGCTGGAGGGAAATGCCATGGTGTATGAGTACATTGACCATATTGATCCGGCGATCTCAGGAGACAATGTTCAGGCGCTAAGTCGCTTTAAGGATATGGCCTTTGGCGGCGACGCCGACTATATCGTTGCGTCTTCCAAGGCCTTGCGCGAAGAGGCCATTGAGGAAGTGGGTGCCGAGAAGGTGGTCTTCATTCCTAATGGCGTTGACTGTGCGCACTATCGACGGGACTGGAGCCATGTCACCTTGCCTGAGCGATACGAGCAGTTTCTGGGTAAGTATCAGCGTATCGTCGGTTACTTTGGGGCCCTGGCGCCTTGGCTGTGGTATGAAGTGCTCAATGAGCTGGCAGAGCGTTTGCCGGACCATGGTTTTGTGTATTTGGGGCCAGATTATTACGGTGGCATTGAGAAGTTGTCCAAGCGAGATAACGTGTTGTGGTTGGGTGCGATTGATTATGCGGTGCTGCCAGCCTATGCCCAGCGTTTTGATATTGCCATTATTCCGTTTGAGCCTGGTGAAATAGCCCGTACGACTTCGCCGTTGAAGTTGTTTGAGTATTTTGCTTTGGAGGTGCCGGTGGTAGTGACCTCGGCGATGGACGAATGTACTTGCTATCCCGAGGTGTTCTCTGCTGCTTCTTTAGAGGAGTATCTGGAGCAGATCGAGCGGGCGTTTTTGGTCAAGGATGACGTTCAGTATCGAGCGCGTATGCGTGAGCTGGCCGATGAGAATGACTGGTCAGCCAGAGCCGAGAAAATGGCGCCTTTGTTTCCTGCCAAGTAGAGTGAATAGCACCTATGACAGCTATTGTCGCACTTGGTAGATTGAGACGGTGCGTGAGTCGTGACACCGTACGCAGCACAGAAGGTTTCAGAATTTACTGATGGGCTACATGTTTTGTTCTCCCTTTGTGTGATCATCGTCTTATATAGCGTTGTCAAACTTCCGCTGACTCTTTTATCGCCTTGTTTCCATAGTGTTGATTTATGATATTTTCTGATTTAATAAAAAATCGGTATCTTATAAAGGTATTAATTTACAGGGATATTCAAACAAAATATAAAGGATCTGTTCTTGGTTTGTTGTGGTCTTTATTGATTCCTTTGGTTTTATTGTTGGTTTATACCTTTGTTTTTAGTGTTATTTTTCAGGCTCGCTGGGGTAAATCAGAAGGAAGCAGAGTTGAGTTTGCGTTGATTCTTTTTGCTGGACTTATTGTATTCAATTTTTTTTCGGAATGTTTGAACAGGGCACCGGGTATCGTTCTTGGGAATGTCAATTATGTGAAAAAGGTTGTTTTTCCTATTGAGGTATTGGGTGTCGTTACTGTTGGTTCTGCTTTATTTAATTTTTTTGTTAGTTTTTTAGTCTGGTTGCTAGTTTATTTTATATTTTTTGGGATTCCGCACCTGACTGTGCTTTTGATTCCTTTTTATATAATTCCTCTGTCTTTTTTTGTATTGGGGTGTGTTTGGATTTTTTCTGCAGTTGGGGTTTATCTTAGGGATATTAGTCAGTTTGTTGGTATTTTGACTACTATTTTTATGTTTCTTTCTCCGATTTTCTATCCTATTGAAGCTCTTCCGGCACGATTTCAGAAGGTTATTTATATTAATCCGCTTTCTTATTATATAGAGGCGTTTCGTGAGATCGTTTATTGGGGGAAAGTTCCTGGCTTAATGCTTAGTCTTTATGCTTTTGCTTTTTCCTTTGTGTTCTTCTTGCTTTCATTTGTTTTTTTCAAGAAAATGAAAAAGGGATTTGCAGATGTGCTCTGACATGGTTGTTGTTCAGGATATATCAAAGGTATATAAAATTTACGAGAAGCCTTCTGATAGACTTAAGCAAATGTTTAAGCGGAGTAAAAGCTATTATCGGGAATTTGCGGCGCTCCAGAAAGTTAGTTTCGCCATTCGTAGCGGTGAAACATTCGGAATCGTAGGACGAAACGGTAGTGGGAAATCTACTCTATTGCAGATTATTTGCGGAACTGTTACGCCAACAACTGGCGAGGTTAAGGTGGGTGGGCGGATAGCCGCATTGTTGGAGTTGGGTGCGGGTTTTAATCCGGAATTTACGGGTAGAGATAATATTCTTCTAAATGCAGCGATTCTGGGTTATCCAAGGGAGAAGATTGAAAGCAAAATAGATAGGGTTATTGAGTTCTCTGAACTGGAAGACTTTATAGATCAGCCAATTAAAACTTATTCTAGTGGAATGTATGCGCGATTGGCTTTTTCAGTCGCTATTCACGTTGAGCCCGAGATTTTAATAGTTGATGAAGCACTTGCTGTTGGTGATGCGCGCTTTGTTGCTAAATGCATGCGACGAATCAATGAAATTCGCGACTCTGGTGCCACAATTATTTTTGTAAGTCATGATATTTCCAGTATCCGTACCTTATGCGATAGAGTTTTGTGGCTGGATAAAGGAAAAATGATTGATATAGGAGAGGTTTTTCCTATTACCAGCAAGTATATGGAGTACATGTTCAAGGAAGATGAGGACATAGAAACAGTAGCAAATCCGAATCTTCCTCAAGATGTTATGGAAAAGGTTGAGGAAGGTCTGGATGATCGTCCTTCATCTCACTGGGGATCCAATATTGGTATCATAAAATACGCTGCTATCCAGGATAGTACAGGAGCGAAAACTGATTTGGTGTCCTGGGGGCAAGATGTCAGGGTTAAAGTTAAGTACCAGCTGACAGAGTCTATTTCCACTCAGGATCTTGTTATTGCATTTTCAATTAAAGATCTTAAGGGTAATGATATTCTTGTGGCTACCCACAGGAATGGATTGAGAGATGATACAAAGCTCCAAGAAAGAAGTATTGAGTTTTCGTTCAGAAATTATCTTGCGCCTGGTCGTTACCTATTGGTGGCTACTGTGGAGAAACGTAATAATACAGATGTGCATTATTACGAATATTACGAGGGTGCACATTATTTTGTTGGGCTTAGTGAAGAGAAAATGTTTGGTGTTTTTTGTCCCGAAGTTGTTGTCCAGGAAATGGTCTCTTAATGAAAAATAATATTAATTCAAAAGATTATTGGGAAACTAGATTTTTGGAAAACTGGGACGAGAACTCAGGGCCCGAACAGTCCCGTTTTTTTGCTAGAACAGCCTTGACGAATCTGCCTTCATGGTTCGTCAAGGCGGTGAATGCTGAGGGGTTAAGCATTGCCGATTGGGGCTGCGCTCAGGGTGATGGAACTAATGTTCTTGTTGACTATTTTCCTCCTTCTAATTTAAGTGGAATTGATTTTTCGGAAGAATCGATACGTGTTGCTAACGAGCGCTATCCAGCAATCAGTTTCTTGGCTCAGGACTGGCTTCAGGATGATGTTGATGGAAATAAATATGATTTTGTATTTTCATCCAACACCTTAGAGCATTTTCATGATCCTTTTTCGGTTGTCCAAAAAATATCACTTAAAGCAAGATTGGGTTTGATTTTTGCTCTTCCCTATAGGGAGTATCAGCGAATTGATGAGCATTTTTTTACGTTTACAGAAAATAATATTCCGATTTATTTGAGTGATTTCAAGCTGGCTTGGTCTAAGGTGGTTGACTGCAGTATTATTCCTAATAATATGTGGCCAGGTGATCAAATTATTCTTTTGTATGTGAAGGAAAGTTGGCTTGAAAATAAAAATCTGAATTTAGGGGATATGCATATTGATGCGGATTCCTTTAATTCCCCCCTGTTAGGGTATGATTCATCAAGTTGGAAGCGGGAATATGAGTTTTCCAGGATTCTTAGGGAATCTATGGAGGAGCTGTCAGGCTTAATTGTGAACTCTAATGTTTATAAAGATGAGTTGCGTATAAAGGAAGAAGCCAATAAGGAGTTGTTGGAAAAGATTAAGAGCCTAAGTGCTTCTTTAGCCATGAGAGAGAATGATTTAGCTGTAAAAGATGGTTTTTTGGCAGCTAAAGAGGTAGAGGTTAATTTACTTCGTTCTTCTTCTTCGTGGCGCTTAACTCGTCCGTTACGAGCATTGAGCCGTTTTTTTAAAAATCCAGTCCATTTTTGGCAGGACACAAAAAATTATGTAGCTTGGAGGCGTGCGGGTGCTGTTGCGGCCTTTGCAGGCCATGCCAGTGAAGGTTTAATGCAGCAAGGGGATTGGAGTTGGGCTCAGTTTGAAGCTAATGTCCTCGCTTTCCGGCATGAGTACAAAGGGGTATTTGTTCAATCAATCGTGATCGACTGGAATGTACCTTTATATCAACGTCCACAGCATATGGCCAAGGCGTTGGGACGCCTGGGTTATTTAGTGATTTATGAGACCAATTGCTGGACGTGTGATGATGTGGCTGGCGCCCGATATCTTGGTGACAATGTATGGCTGGTGAATGCTGTCGAGTCTCATAGTTTGAAGGGAGTATTGCGGTCGTTTTACAGTACAGCCCATAACGAGTATGGCCCTCATATGCTGGAGGGAAATGCCATGGTGTATGAGTACATTGACCATATTGATCCGGCGATCTCAGGAGACAATGTTCAGGCGCTAAGTCGCTTTAAGGATATGGCCTTTGGCGGCGACGCCGACTATATCGTTGCGTCTTCCAAGGCCTTGCGCGAAGAGGCCATTGAGGAAGTGGGTGCCGAGAAGGTGGTCTTCATTCCTAATGGCGTTGACTGTGCGCACTATCGACGGGACTGGAGCCATGTCACCTTGCCTGAGCGATACGAGCAGTTTCTGGGTAAGTATCAGCGTATCGTCGGTTACTTTGGGGCCCTGGCGCCTTGGCTGTGGTATGAAGTGCTCAATGAGCTGGCAGAGCGTTTGCCGGACCATGGTTTTGTGTATTTGGGGCCAGATTATTACGGTGGCATTGAGAAGTTGTCCAAGCGAGATAACGTGTTGTGGTTGGGTGCGATTGATTATGCGGTGCTGCCAGCCTATGCCCAGCGTTTTGATATTGCCATTATTCCGTTTGAGCCTGGTGAAATAGCCCGTACGACTTCGCCGTTGAAGTTGTTTGAGTATTTTGCTTTGGAGGTGCCGGTGGTAGTGACCTCGGCGATGGACGAATGTACTTGCTATCCCGAGGTGTTCTCTGCTGCTTCTTTAGAGGAGTATCTGGAGCAGATCGAGCGGGCGTTTTTGGTCAAGGATGACGTTCAGTATCGAGCGCGTATGCGTGAGCTGGCCGATGAGAATGACTGGTCAGCCAGAGCCGAGAAAATGGCGCCTTTGTTTCCAAGTATTGGTAAACAGTAAGCCGCTGTTTTATCAGCATTTGAAGTGGTTTTCGTGCCGGGCTAAGTAATGGTTATGTAAAGAGACTGATTTTTATAATAAATAGTTATAAACAAATAAAGATGCGTCTCCCCAACAGGTTTAAGCTTCAGTTTTCGCCTGTTTCACGAGATCTTTATGTTTTTCCGTTATTTAGCCCCCAGCCTTCTTGCTCTTTCCGTCTCCTTCTCCGCACAGGCTGCCGAGCAAGCGCTGGAGATCGGCTATTTGCCCATCATGCCTGCTGCTCAATTGTTCGTGGGCTTAGGGTCTGGTGACTTACTGCCTGAAGGGCAGCCGGATCCCAAGCTGGTCCAGTTTCAAAGCGGTCCTGCGCTGACTCAAGCTCTGATCGCTGGTCAGTTGGACGTAGCCTATGTGGGGATTGGCCCCGCTTTGGTGGCCAGGGCTAAAGAGGCCGACGTCAAAGTGGTCGCCTCCAATATCGTGGAGCAGGTCAGTGTGGTGGCTATTGGCGATTTGGCTGCTTACCTGGATGCCGACAAGCCGGATTTTGCAGCGGCGGTGGCCAAGTTCACTCAGGAGAAGGGACACAAGCCCAAGGTTGCCAGTTATCCCAAAGGGGCGGTGCCAGAGGCTGCGTTGCAGTATTGGCTGCGCAATATGCTGAAAGTCGACCCGGATGTGGTCGAGGTTATTTACCAAGGTGAGGCCCAGATTCAGCAGGCGCTCAGCAATCATGCTGTTGATGCCGCAGCCATCCTGGAGCCTACGGTCAGCCAGATTCTACAGCGTCAGCCTGATGCCAAAATCGTGGCCCACGGCAGTCAGTTGTTTCCCAATGAGCCTGGCTCGGTGCTGTTGGTGCGTGAGGGTTTGATCAAGTCCCATCCTGATCTGGTTCAGCACTTGGTAAATGCTCACCTGCGTGCCACGGCCATGCTGCGCGACGAACCTGCCAAGGCAACGCCTTATGTTCAGAAGTATGTAGGCGGTGGCCGCTTGCCTAAAGACATTGTGCAGGCCGCTATCGAGCGTTCGCGAGATCAATTCCAGCCAGACCCTCACAAGATTATTGACGGCACAGTTCAGCTGCAGGATTTCCAGGTTTCTTTAGGCACACTGGCGACCAAGCTGGATGATGTTCAAAGCCTGTTTGACGTTCGCTTTTATGAGAAGGCAGCACCGTAATGAGCGTTGCGAAACAAGCCAGTTTGCCCGCCGCGACACCAGCTCCTGCGCTTGCCTGGGGTGATGCTTTGTGGCGTCGTGGTCTGGAGCGGGTTGTCTACGGGGTCGCCGGTTTGGGCTTGTTCATCGTGGTGTGGCGCCTGGCTTATGTCTATGGCTGGGCTCCGCGCGGCACCTTACCTGATCCCTTGAGTCTGCCCTCGGCCTTGTTCCAGGAGATTGAATCCGGTCGTCTCTGGCCTGCTGCTCAGTCCAGTCTGGTGCACTATTTCTGGGGCTTGGGCGTAGGTACCTTCTTGGGCATTGCGTTCGGGCTGGCGGCGGCAACTATTCATCGCTTTGATTTGTTGCAAGCTTATTTGGTTCGTTTGCTGCGTCCTATTCCGCCCTTGGCGTGGGTGGTGTTTGCCATTGCCTGGTTCAAGGTCAGCCATACTGGCGCAGCCTTTGTGATTGCAATCGGTGTGTTCTGGCTGAATTACTTTGCCACTTACAGTGCGGTGCGCTCGGTCGATCCTCGCTATTACGAGCTGGCTGCAGCTTTTGGGCATAACTCCTATTTTGCTCGTGCCTGGACGGTGGTTTTGCCAGCGATCAGCCCCGGCTTGTTAAGCGGTGTGCGTGCCGGTATCGGCCAGGCCTGGATGACGCTGATTGCGGCTGAGTTGCTGGGTGTGCCTGGCATGGGTCAGGAAATGAATGCCGCTGCAGGGGTGGGGGCTTACGATGCGGTTGTGGTCTACATGCTGATTATCTCGGTGGTCTACACCGTGTGCGACATGCTTTTTCTGGCTTTCAACAAATGGGTACTTCAGTGGCAGCCTTGATTCAGTTCCAGGGGTTTGGTTTTCAGTATCCCGGTGCGTCTGCTCCTGTAATCCGCGATGTGAATCTGGACGTTCAGGCAGGACACTTTGTGGCGATTGTGGGTGGCTCCGGTGTCGGCAAAAGCACTTTGTTACGCGCGGCTGCTGGTTTTAGTCGGCCCAGCTTTGGGCATTTGCGCTCCAATCTGCACGATAGCCCCGGTCGCCGAGCCAATGCTTTTGTCTTTCAGGACAGCCGTCTCTTGCCTTGGCGGCGTATTGCCTCGAATGTGGCGTATGGTCTGGAAGGTTTGGGCCTGTCGCGTGAAGAGCGCGATCAGCGCGTTGACGCAGCCATGAATCAGGTAGGTTTGGTGCATTTGAAAGACCGTTGGCCGCATCAGCTCTCGGGTGGTCAGGTGCAGCGAGTCGGTATCGCCCGTGCCTTGGCGGTGCAGCCGGATTTGCTCTTGATGGACGAGCCTTTTTCTGCGGTCGATGCCCTGACCCGTCAAGCCTTGCAGGACGAACTGGTTCAGGTGTGGCAGCGCAGTTCGGCAGCGGTTCTGTTCGTGACGCACGATATTGATGAGGCTGTCTTTTTGGCCGATACCATTATCGTTCTGGGTGGCAGCCCGGCCGGTGTCAGCGCCCGGATAGAGGTAGACCTGCCGCGTCCGCGAGATCGGACGACACCTCGATTTGGGGAACTGGTGAAAGAGGTCGGTCAGGCCTTGTAATCTCGTTAGCCAATGCTATAAGACATACGGCCCATGCAGTGGGCCGTTTCTTTTGCCTGTTCGTGTCTGAGGGCGATGCATGATGATGTCCTTGCTCAAAATAGTCAGCACTCATGTTCACTTCTGCTTTGTGCGCTTTACACTGCTTGTTTGACGCCTAAGCACATGACAAGGAGAGGACATGAAGCACCCGGTAAACGCATTCAAGCAGGCTTTGCGACAGGGCAGGTCCCAGATCGGTTTGTGGCATGGTTTGGCCAGCCCTTATGTGGCGGACCTCTGTGCTGGCCTGGGTTACGACTGGATTTTGCTGGATGGCGAGCATGTCCCCAATACGGTACAGACCTTGCTGGCGCAGTTGCAGGCGGTCTCGGCTCATCCCATCGCGCCGATTGTTCGCCCTAGTTGGAATGACCCCGTGCAGATCAAGCTGCTGCTGGATATGGGGGCTCAGAATCTGTTGATTCCCATGGTGCAAAACGCTGAACAGGCCAAAGCGGCTGTTGCTGCGACACGTTATCCTCCGCATGGTATTCGAGGGGTAGGTGCAGCTCTGGCTCGTGCTGCTCGTTGGGGAGCGACCACGGATTATGTGGCGCGAGCTAACCAGGAAATGTGCGTGATTTGCCAGGTGGAAACGCGTGAGGCGCTGGATAACCTGGACGACATCCTGGCGGTGGAGGGTGTGGACGGTGTGTTTATCGGCCCGGCGGATTTGGCGGCCAGCATGGGGTATTTGACTGAACCAGGACATCCAGAAGTCTTGTCAGCGATCGAGGATGCGATTGTGCGTATCAGCAAGGCGGGTAAGGCCCCCGGAATCTTGCAGGCGAATGTCGAGGCAGCGCATCACTATCTGTCCTTGGGGGCCTTGTTTGTGGCCGTAGGCGTGGATGCGGTGTTGTTGCGACAGGCGGCAACGGCTTTGCTGGCTCAGTTCAAGGATGAGGTAGCGGTGCCTGTGGCCCAGCCGGGTGCGGCGTATTGAGTAGCAACTGGCATGCCAAGAACCAAATGCCAAACGTCTTTGGCTTGGGAACCGCTTGGCATGCCTGCCTTGTAGTTGATTGTGGCTGTCGCAGCGAGGTTTGTCGTTAAGCAGCGCTTTCCAGTAGAAAACTCAGTAAGGTTTCGGCGCTGGGTTGCAGGTCACTGCGGCGGCGCACACCGATCAGAATTTCTCGCTGGCTCCATGCTTCGTCCAGTTCAATCACGCGCGTATTAGGGATCTGATAAATGCTGGCGCTCTTGCGCGGCAAGATGCCGATACCCATGCCTGCATTAATCAACAGACACATGGCGTCGTAGCCCGACACTTCGGTGCGAATGCGTACGGAGCGGTTGGCCTCCATGGCGATTTTGGTGATCTGGTAATGCAACTGCGTGCCGGTCAGCAGCGTGATTTGCTCATGCTCCAGCGTTTGCTCGAAGCGGATTTTCTCATGCTGAGCCAAGGGGTGTTGGATAGGCACCAGCACCACCAGTTTGTCACTGCGAAACGGGTAGGCTTCTATGTCGGCTGCGTAGGGCAGGCGGGTAAACACGCCCAGGTCGGCTTTGCCTTCAGCAAGGGCCCGAATAATGTCCAGGCTGGTTTGTTCTTCCAGTTGCAGGGGGATAGCTGGGTGCAGGCGGCCAAACTCACCTAGCGGCTCGGCCAGAAACTGAGAGATAGCCGATGTGTTGGCCAGGATATGCACCAGGCCTTGTTGACCCTGTGAATAGGCTTGCAGACGTGTTTCGATCTCTTGCGCGCTATTGAGCAAGGCACGTGAACGGTACAGCAGTTCCAGGCCTGCTGCGGTCGGGCTGACGCCTTTGTTGGTGCGTAGCAGCAGTGTTGTATTCAGAGATTGTTCCAGATCCGCAATCCGGCGGCTGACTGCGGCAGCAGCAATATGCTCACGCTCTGCCGCTTGGCTGATCGTGCCTTCTTCCAGTATTCGGACAAACAGTTTGAGGGTCAGCAGGTCCAGTTTCATGCAGGCATCATATCGTTTTTTTTTGCTTGTCTGCACATGAGGTCACTGTGACAGCGTAGAGAATCATCGCCCTAGGCTATATCTATATGGCTACTTCGCGTCTACATCTATGCCCATATGGATGTCGTGGCAAAGGGTGTTATCAGCCTGTATCGATAACGAACAGCCATTTGTGGTTTGGCATTTGTTTATGATTCGACATAACTGCATTTTTTACCGCACGCTTTGATGACGTCTAAGCATAAAAAAGCCCTGCCAACGCAAGGTTGGCAGGGCTGTGTACTGCTAAGCCGGTTTGATTAGGCTTGTGGCTTGGCACCCGACAGGATGTGGCCAGCGTTAGGAACGCGGGTTTCCAGACCCAGGGTCTTGAGCATTTGGTACACGGTGCAAACAGCAGCAGACAGAACGGGTTTGCCGATCTGGTCTTGAGCGCGCTGGATAGCAGGCAGGGAAGGCATCTGTACGCAAGCGGACAGAATGACTGCGTCCACGCCGTCGTGGTTCAGGCGCTTGACGTGCTCCAGCAGGTTTTCCGGGTTCAACAGACCCACTTCCAGGTTGTCCGACACTTCCAGGCTGATGGAGTCTTGAACTTCGATGCCTTCAGCTTCGATGTAGTCAGCCACGCGCTTGGTCAGCGGTTTCATGTAAGGGGTGATGATGGAGACTTTCTTGTAGCCGAATTCTTTCAGCGTATCGACCAGGGCACCGGCCGAGCTCAGCACAGGAATTTCCACGCCGTTTTCTTTAACGGTGTTTTGCAGACGGGCTTGCGAGACGCGGTGGTAGCCGTCGCCTTGGGCCATGATGGCAACCAGGCAAGCGTAGGCCATCACGCTCATGCGGGCGTCGCTCAGTTCAACCGCGCAGCGGTCGCTGGCGATATCCATGGCTTTCAGCTCTTCGGGGTTCACGTGCATCATGCGCATGCGCGAGGAGTGGAAGGTGAAGCGCTCTTCAGGAAACTCGGCGTAACGAGCCTGCAACATGGCAGGAATCTCGGTTTCCATAGTGGTGTTGGAGCTGGGAACGATCTGGCCGATGCGGTAGGTTTTCATAGGAATCTGTCTCTGAAGGTGGTTTTTAGATTGACGCCTTCATTCTAGGACCCGTTTTCTTCCTTGCAAATCAATCATCTGTCAACGTGCCATCGCCAACGGCGATGGCAGGATTGGCAGAGATCAGGACTGGTTGGATTGTCACCAGTGCCAGCCGGCCATACCCATTTTTTGGACGCTTTTTAAGCAACGGCATGATCGCATGCCTCATTACAAAAGAGGGCCGGTGTACGTTTTTTTTCTTAGTCTATACGTTTCAAGGCCGTTTTGTAGTGGCCACCGCGTTTGGCGTAGACACTGGCGTTTTGGCGCAGCTTGGTAATGTCTTCGTCGCTCAGGGTACGCACGGCTTTGGCGGGTGATCCGATGATCAGGCTGCGCTCGGGGAAGACTTTGCCTTCAGTGACCAGTGCCCCAGCACCGACCAGGCTATCGCGACCGATGACGGCGCCATTCAGCACCACGGCCTGAATACCGATCAACGAGCCTTCACCGATGGTACAGCCGTGCAGCATGGCCTGGTGGCCGATGGTAACGTGCTCGCCAATATCCAGAGGGTAGCCCGGGTCGGTGTGCAGTACGGCACCTTCTTGTACGTTCGAGCCTACGCCCACGGTAATGGTTTCGTTATCACCACGGATAACGGCACCGGGCCAGACGCTAGTGTGTTCTTTCAAGACAACCTTGCCAATCAGGGTGGCCTCTGCGGCAACAAAGCTGCTGTTGTCGATTTGTGGGCTGTGTTCGTCTAGTTGATAGATAGGCATAACAATGTACAAAAATCAGAAGTCGAAAAGGGAGGCGGAATATAGCCAGCCTGGATAGGATTCACTGCGCTGGGTATAGGTGAGATTTGGGGTAGAAGAGCAAAGATCATAATGCCGGGCGTATTGGAACGCTGGCAAGATAGCGCCTGCGGAAACGTCATTAATGATCTGGCCAAGGCAGAAAAAGGGCTGATGGTTCAAACGGGCTGCCAGATCTTGACCACGATAATAAATATAGCCCGGTACGTCACCCAGTATCTCTTTCGGGGCGGAGGGAGAGAACATATAGTCGCTGTTCATTTCCCCCGTTCGTATGAAAAAGTCATCTGAGAAAATATTTTCTTGATGGAAAAAATGGGTCAAGGCTGGCTTGTGGTCGCCAACAAGAAGGATGAGAGAGTCGGGGTGCCTGGCAAGGAGTTGGTCGGCAAAATCAGCCGCATCGCGCAGGCTTTGAGTCAGTTTTTCTTGATAATGTTGCTCGCCGTGGTCTCCATCGCGTGGGTAGTAGGCTCCGTGTGTATAAACAGTTGTGATGAATTGAAAGTTTGGCCTGTCACTGTTTTGCCGTTCTTGAGTTGCGGCTTTGAAAAGAATCTCATCGTTGGCCCAGATCGGGCCGTCGTAATTCATGTCCTCAAGGGCAAGGAACCGTCGAAACCCAAGCTTTGGATTAATAATGTGCCGGTTCCAGAAGACTGCGTTGTGATTGTGTAGTGAAACGCTGGCATAGCCTATGTTTTCAAGGCTACGGGGCCAGCTCCACGCCTGTGGGGAGAGTAGCTTCGTGTATTCCTGGTAAATAATTCCATTTAAGGCACCATTGGTAGGCAGCCCAGTCAGGAGTTCAAAAGCTGAGTTGACTGTTCCTCCTCCATATACGGGAGCAATGGCACGGAAGGCTTGAAAGCCAATTTTTTTTAAAGGGCTGAACGCCTCTTTGAAATGCTGTTCATCATGCCAGCATGCTTCACAGAGAATCACAATGATGTTTGAAGGCTGAGCTGATGTGTCAATGCTGGATGCTTTCAAAATATCAAACTGCTCCCGCTCTGTTGTGGAAGGCTTTGGGGGCATGCGGCGTTGGCTTGTTTGAACTAAATGGGTGAGCAGGCCATTTTTTCTGATATTCCTGGGCCAGTCCCAGACGACGTAGTGGATATCTTGGCGAGTCAGCTCAAACTGCGCTACGTGACTTAACGGCGTATCTATACGGTTTAAGTAGGGGTGGAGGGACAGCAGTGAGAACAGGACTGCTAGTAGAACCCCAGTCTTTTTTAAGCGTGTGGTTCGATCAAGGCGCATCAGCAGCACAATTGCAGCGACCACCAGCAAGGCATAGATGATGTGGGATTGGCTGATGTAATGAGGTACAACAGACAGGTTGTCAGTGCGAGTGATATCCGTCCAGCTAAGCGGTTCGGTAGTCAGGGCTTGCTTGGTATTGCTGATTTCTGTCAGTAACAAAGAGGCCCCTGCAGTCAGGACCCCAGCCACCGTACAGGGTAAAACCACCCGCAGCAGAAAGTAGAGCGCAAACAGTGGGGTCAAAGAGAGCACCAGCGCAAGCCATCGATATTGGCCCGCCTCATCCAGAAACAGGAAATCCAGATGGTTGTGCAAAAGGTAGTACTGGAAATATCCCAGCGCGATAACAACAGCTAGATCGATGAGTCTTGTTCTTGTCATGTCGCAAGCGAACAGCCCGGCTCTAGAGCCGGGCTGTTGTCAAATGAACTAAGGGACGTTCGAGCTTAGCTTGTTTCACCAAACAAGTCATATTCACTGGAATCCGTAATGCGCACGCGCACCATTTGGCCGGGTTCCAGTTTTTGTTCGCTGGTGATGAAGACGTTGCCGTCAATTTCGGGGGCGTCGGCGCTGGAGCGGCCAACGGCATCGCCGTCTTCGTCGATCTCATCAATCAGCACGTCCATTTCGCGTCCCACTTTGGCGGCCAGACGAGCGGTGGAGATGGCTTGTTGATGCTCCATGAAACGCTCCCAACGCTCTTGTTTGACTTCATCAGGGACGATGCTATCGAGTTTGTTGGCGGAAGCGCCTTCCACGGGGGAGTACTGGAAACAGCCGACGCGATCCAGTTGGGCTTCGGTCATCCAGTCCAGCAGGTATTGGAAGTCTTCCTCGGTCTCGCCGGGGAAACCCACGATGAAGGTGGAGCGGATGGTCAGATCCGGGCAGTCTTGACGCCATTGCTTGATGCGCGACAGGGTGCGGTCTTCAAAAGCAGGGCGCTTCATGGCGCGCAACACGGAAGGGCTGGCGTGCTGGAACGGAATATCCAGGTAAGGCAGCACTTTGCCTTCGGCCATCAGCGGAATGATATTGTCCACATGAGGGTACGGGTAGACGTAATGCAGGCGTACCCAGGCACCTAGTTCGGAAAGGGCCGCGCTCAAGTCCAGCATGCTGCTCTTGACGGGGCGGCCATTCCAGAAGCCGGTACGCTGGCGGATGTCCACGCCGTAGGCGCTGGTGTCCTGCGAGATCACCAACAGTTCTTTGACGCCGGCCTTGACCAGGCGCTCGGCCTCGCCCAGGACATCACCGACAGGACGGCTGACGAGCTTGCCGCGCATGGACGGAATAATACAGAAGCTGCAGCTGTGGTTACAGCCTTCGGAAATCTTCAAGTAAGCGTAGTGACGCGGGGTCAGCTTAATGCCTTGCGGGGGCACCAGATCAATATAGGGATTGTGATCCAGCGAGGGCGGCGCGGCTTCACGCACGGCGCGTAGTACCTGCTCGTATTGCTGGGGGCCGCTGACGGACAGCACGGAAGGGTGCACATCACGAATCAGGCCTTCGTCCACACCCATGCAGCCAGTGACAATGACGCGGCCATTCTCAGCCAGTGCCTCGCCGATCGCTTCCAGCGATTCGGCCTTGGCGCTGTCGATAAAGCCACAGGTATTGACCACCACCACATCCGCATTGTCGTAGCTGGGGGTGATCTGATAGCCGTCGGTACGCAGCTGGGTAAGAATTCGTTCGGAATCGACCAGGGCCTTGGGACAACCCAGGCTCACGAATCCGACTTTGGGGGCGCTCATAGAGGGTCCTTCTGGAGCTTGAGGGCTCGAAATTGGGAAATAGGCTTGATTTTACCGTCCCATGCCCGGATGCGTGCGGATCTTGTGCGTTTGAGCCCGGTTTATGCGGCAAATAGTGCTACAGTCGCAGTCATATTTTTCTTTTCTAGCGGTTGTTCTGTGTCCGACACCCCTCTTTCCCCCTCTTTGCCCCTGTCCGAAGTCATGCTGCTGAGCGCGCGCAATATTGAAGGCGTGCTGGCAGGTAAGTCCCTGACTGAAAGTCTGGCGGCCACGCCAGCTTCTGCCCGTGGAGCCGTGCAATCGATCAGCTTTCATGTTTTGCGCCGTCTGGGTCATGCCCGTCAGATTCGTATCACGCTGGTGCCTCGGCAACCCAGCAATACCTGGCTGGACGCCTTGTTAATGGTGTCGCTGGCCTTGCTGGATACGGCCATGCGTGTTCAAGAGGATGCCACGGCCTTTGAAGAGCGCCCGGATGTGCCGGTCTATGCGGTGCATACGGTGGTGGATCAGGCCGTGCGGGCGGCGGACAGTCAGGCCGCACTGCGTTTGTCCAAGGGTTTGGTGAACGGGGTGTTACGTCGCTTTACGCGTGAGCGCAAGATGATCTTGTCTCAGGTAGAGAGCCGACCCGAAGCACGCTGGAATCATCCTGGCTGGTGGGTCAAGGAATTGCGTCGCGCTTACCCGCGTGACTGGGAAGCGTTGCTACAAGCTGCGAATCGCCCTGGTCCTTTGACCTTACGCGTGAATCAGCGTCGTTGCTCGGTGGAGCGTTTGCAGGCGGTGCTGACCGAAGCAGGTATTGCGTCCAGCAGCCCAGGTGCGGGAGCCGTTACCTTGGACAAGGCCATGCCGGTTCAAGCGATTCCTGGTTTTGATCTGGGCTGGTGGTCGGTACAGGATTGGTCGGCTCAGCAAGCGGGTTTGCTCTTGCCGGTCAAAGATGGCATGCGCGTGCTGGATGCGTGCGCGGCCCCAGGTGGCAAGACCGCTCATTTGCTGGAACAGGCGGACGTGTCCTTGCTGGCTCTGGACTCCGATGGCGAGCGTCTGGAGCGTGTCGGCCACAACCTGCGTCGTCTAGGCCTGGAAAGCGATAAGGTTCAGCTCAAACGGGGTGATGCTGCCCGTCCTGCGCAGTGGTGGGATGGTCAGCCCTTTGATGCCATTTTGGCGGATGTGCCTTGTACCGCTTCAGGTATTGTGCGTCGTCACCCCGATATTCGCTGGTTGCGCCGCGAGTCGGATATTGCCGATACCGCGCGTTTGCAAAGCTCTATACTGGATGCCTTGTGGTCCACATTGCGGCCCGGCGGGCATTTCCTGTATTCGACCTGCTCGATTTTCCCGGCAGAAGGGGAGCAACAGGTTGAGGCGTTTTTGGCCCGTCACCCCGAGGCGCAGCTTTTGGACTCTCCCGGCCAGATTTTGCCCGGTGTTGCGGGACGATCGCTGGCAGATGGCGACGGTTTTTTCTACGCCTTGTTTACGCGCCCGGTTTGACTTGTCACAATTAGGGCTCTGACTTTGTCCTTTTTGCGGTTAATCACGATGTGGCGCGTTTTTCTGTCTTTTCTGCTGATTTTCAACTGCGCACTAAGCTCGGCCAATACCATGGTGCCGGTCGCTACGTCGGGAGAGCGGGTCGTCAAGGTCGAGCCTCATATCCGGGACGAAAAACTGTATATCGATGCTGATATCGAGTTTGAGCTAAGCCAGGAATTGCGCACTGCTGCCGAGAAAGGGGTGCCGCTGTATTTCACGGCTGAAGTGGAGCTGGCCCAACCCCGCTGGTATTGGTTTGATAAAAACGTTGTTAAAGAACAACAGACTTGGCGGGTTGTGTACAACGCCCTGACCCGTCAGTGGCGCGTGGGCACTGGTGACCTGTCTTTACCCGAATCCTCCATGAATGACGCATTGGCCATGCTGCGGCATATCCGCGGCTGGGCCGTGGCGTATGTGGCGGATCTGGACCGCGACCAGGAATATCAAGGTCGTGTGCGTCTGCGCCTGGATACCTCTTTGCTGGCTCGTCCGTTTCAAGTGGATGCCATCAATAGTTCTGCCTGGACACTGGCTACCCCATGGAAAACCTTTTCCTTTTCCGTCTCCGTCGACGAGCCCCAACCTTGATCCGCTGGATCTTGCGCACCGCTCTGTTTGGAGCGGGTGTCAGTGCGTTGGCGCTGTTTTCACTTCTTGTCTGGTCTACCGGCAATGCTTCGCGCTACGCGCAGCAGTATGACTTGCTGTTGGTGCTCAATGGCGTATTGGCCGCCACCCTGATTTCCTGGGTGCTGTTATTGACGATTCGTCTGTTCAGGCAAATACGTCGACGTCAGTTTGGTGCCCGCATGACGGCGCGTTTTGCCTTTTACTTCACCTTGATCGGCATTATTCCGGGTGCCTTGATTTATCTGCTCTCGGTGCAGTTCATGTCGCGCTCGATCGAGTCCTGGTTCAACGTGCGGGTGGATACGGCGCTGGAGTCGGGTTTGAGCCTGGGCCGTGCCGCCTTGGATTCGCAGCTCAATGAGCTGGAAGGCCGTGCCAATGAAATGGTGTCGGCGCTGAACAAGGCAGATAGCGCGCAGTACAGCAGCCTGCTGATTTCCTTGCGCGAGAACAGTGGTGTCACTGAGGCGATGGTGTTCTCCGGCAATGGCCGTTTGATCGCCTTTTCGTCAGCTCGTTATGACACCTTGCTGCCGGACATGCCGCCGTCCAGCGTCATGAATCAGTTGCGTATTTCGGGTCGTTACTCTGCAGCCGAGGTGGATGATGATGCTCCAGTGCGTGACAATGGTCTGGATGAGGGTGGAGTGCCGGCAGAATCGACCGGTTTGCGTTTGCGTACGGTTTTGCCGCTAGCTGATCCCAACCGTTTTGCAGCAACCTTGAGCGGTACGGCTGACTCGCGCTGGCTGCAGGTGATTCAGCCTGTACCGGACAAGATTGCACGCAATGCCAATCAGGTACAGCAAGGGTTTCGGGACTATCAGGAGCTGGCCTTGTCTCGTCAGGGCTTGCGCAAGCTCTACGGTATTACGCTGACGCTGGCCTTGATTCTGGCGGTGTTTACGGCTGTGGCAGCGGCCTTGGCTTTGTCGCGTCGCCTGACCCGTCCACTGTTGACGTTGGCCGCCGGGACGCAAGCGGTGGGGGTAGGGGACTACCGGGCGTTGCCAGAGCCACCTGCCAAGGATGAGGTTGGCCAACTGACCCGCTCTTTCAATGCCATGACCCGGCAATTGGCTGAGGCGCGCCGCATGGTCGAGAAAAATCGTCTGCAGCTGGAACGCTCCAATATGTACCTGGAGTCCGTGCTCAGTAACTTGTCCAGTGGTGTGCTGGCCTTTGACGAGATGTTCCGTGTCACCATGTTCAACCAGGGGGCGCAGCGCATTTTGCAGGTGGACTTGCGCTCTATTAAAGGTCGTCCGCTGGAAACGCTGGAAGGGGCGCTGACTTTTGCTTCCGTGATTCGTGAGGCTTTTTCCACGCATCAGGCGATGGGTTCAGACCATCCTTATTGGCAGCAGCAATTTGAATTGGAAATGAAAGAAGGTAATGAAGCGCGTGATACTATCGTCACCGTTTTGGCTCGTGGTACTTTGTTGCGTGTAGATGGTCAGCCAACCGGATATCTGGTGGTGTTTGACGATATTACCGACGTGATTTCCGCCAGCCGTCTGGTGGCCTGGAGCGAGGTGGCTCGACGTCTGGCACACGAGATCAAGAACCCCTTAACACCGATTCAGTTGTCTGCCGAACGTCTGGCCATGAAACTGGAGTCGCAGTTGGACGAAGTCCATGCTGCCATGTTGCTGCGCTATACCAATACCATCGTCAACCAGGTCAGTTCGCTGAAAAAGATGGTGGAAGATTTCCGTGAGTATGCCCGTAAACCCGCTACCCAGATGCAAGCGCTGAATCTGAACGAGCTGATTACCGAAGTGCTGACCTTATATGGTTGGGACCCGGAAGAAGGCATGGTCCGGGACGATGGTTATAGTGTGGCGATTGATGTGGAGCTGGATCCTGATTTGCCGATGGTGCAAGGAGATCCCACGCAGCTGCGTCAGGTTATTCATAATCTGCTGGCCAATGCGCGTGAAGCGGCAGCCCAGGATCAATCACTTGACCAGGCGCATGTATTTGTTAAAACCATGATTGCGGGCGTAGAAGGTTCCGACTCTTCTGGTGCGGTCAGTTTTGTGGTGTCAGATAACGGGCCTGGTTTTGATCCTCAGATGCTGGTGCGCGTTTTTGAGCCATACGTAACCACCAAGCCCACCGGCACGGGTCTGGGACTTGCTATAGTTAAGAAAATCATCGAGGAGCACGGCGGCAGAATCGATGTTTCCAATCGTCGTGAGGGGGGGGCTCGCATTTCCATCCTCTTTACCCGGCTTGCTGGCCAGCATATTCGTCTGGACTCTGGGCGGCGAGCAAACGATAATGCGTAAAAATCACGTAGGTGACGTTTTATGGCCAGAATTCTGGTAGTTGATGACGAAATCGGCATTCGGGAACTTTTGTCGGAAATTCTTTACGACGAAGGGCACACCGTGCAATTGGCAGAAAATGCCGCCCAGGCTCGCGAGGCACGCTTGCGGGGCCGTCCCGATCTGGTCTTGCTGGATATCTGGATGCCAGACACTGACGGTGTCAGCCTGCTCAAGGAGTGGGCATCTCAAGGCTTGCTGGATATGCCTGTGGTCATGATGAGCGGCCACGCCACGGTGGATACCGCAGTGGAAGCAACCCGCATTGGTGCAGTGGACTTCCTGGAAAAACCCATCACCATGCAGCGCTTGCTCAAGACCGTAGCTTCGGGTCTGGAGCGTACTGTGGCTCCCAAAGCGCTGGCTGCCGCGGCCCGCCCGGTGGTTCAAGGTGGTGATCGTCGCCCAGAGGCCGCGACAATGGTTCCTGGCATGGCGCCTGCCATGGCCGTGCCTGAAGTAGAACAGGACGAGTCCCAGCTAGGCAGCATCTCCTTGGATTTGCCATTGCGCGAAGCGCGTGACGAATTCGAGCGCATTTATTTTGAATATCATCTGCGCCGCGAGAATCACAGCATGACGCGGGTATCGGAGCGTACCGGGCTGGAGCGTACCCACTTATACCGCAAGCTTAAACAGTTGGGGATAGACTCGTCGCGCAAGCGTAACCAGTCTTGATACAGTAGTTACCAAATGCATGGCCAGCAAGCTTCTGGCCAGCCTTGGCGCTGCGGGTAAAGCAGCCCAAGGGGTTAGGGATTGAGGCGGCCTCTTCAGGCCGCCTTGCCGTTTAGACAGCGGCGACGGATGCCGCAGGCAGCACCTGCAACTTGCTCACGGTATCCAGGCACGTACGGGCTGCTTCCTGGCCCTTGATCACAAAGTGACGATGGAAGTAATCGTGGTGCTCTTTGCCATCATGGAAATGGTGCGGAGTCAGCACGACTGAAAACACAGGCACGTTGGTGCTGAGCTGGACTTGCATCAAGCCTTGGATCACAGCGGTAGCCACAAAGTCGTGACGATAGATACCGCCATCAACCACCAGACCCGCTGCCACAACAGCAGCATACTGACCTGATTGGGCCAGGCGTTGTGCATGCAGCGGGATTTCAAAGGCGCCGCCCACTTCAAAGAAGTCGACCAAGCTGCTGTCGTGGCCCATGGCTTTGACTTCGTCGATAAAACCCAGGCGGGCCTGATCCACAATGTCCTTGTGCCAGCAAGCTTGAATAAAGGCGATACGGGGAGCCAGAAGATTGGCTGGGGTAATGCTGTTCATGTTGGTTTCCTGTTTTATGACAACAAAAACAGGGCATGCAGGAAGCAGGATAGCTCAAGCCCATCGCAGGATGAGTCCTGTACAGGTCGTTGAGGATATCCCGTTCTCTCTTTATCCGGACTATACCGTCGGCCCCGGAATCACACCGGGTCTGCTGTCCCTGACCACAGGTCAGGCGCTCGCGGGCTAGGCTAGTGCCATTACCGCCGGTGGGGACTTGCACCCCGCCCTGAGAACATAGTTAGCCAGCTTGGCCAACCGCAAAAGTGTACCCCTAAACCTTTTCTTTGTCAGAGAAGGTCTGAAATAGATGGGGTGCTACTGGAATATGCCTGGTAGCGGAATTTATTCCTGGGGTTTGGGGCGGCGGCTGATTGTGGAGATTGGCACGCTGACCTCGCCCAAGGTGCTGCGACGGCTGCGGGCGCGCCAGGCGTGTCCGTAGGCAATTTCCAGGCTTAGATGCAAGGTGCCATCCATATGGCGCTGTTTTTCCAGCGCATTGAGCAGGCGTTGACGCCAGGGCAGCGTGCTCAGGCTGGCCTTACGTTGAGGGTGTGGATTGCCGCCCAACAGACGCAAATCATCCAGCAGTTTTTCAGCGCTGCGATAGGTCAGGGTCACGACTTCTTGATCCATCACAGGGTCAGCAAAGCCGTTTTCCAGAAGCAGGTCGCCAAAGTCGTGCATGTCCACGAATTCCAGCGTTTTGGTGTCTAAATCGGCTTGTTCCATGGCGCTGCGCAGCTCGGCAAAAGAGCCGGGGCCCAGGCAGGAGAACATGACCAGCGTTTCGGGTTTTAGCAGACGGTTCCATTCGGCCAGAACCCGATGCGGTTCCGGGTGCCAGTGCAACGCCATATTTGACCAGACCAGCTCCTGGCTTTCTGCGGGCAGGCCACTATGGGCCATATCGGCCTGAACCCAGTTAGCTGCCGGTGTGGGCTGATTACGCAGTTTTTGCCACAGGCTGGGTTTGGATTGGTAACGCTCCCGGGCGACCTCTAGTAGCTTGGCGCTGCGATCCAGACCGGTATAGCTCATGTCCGGGTAGCGAGAGCGCAGGGGCTCCAGTGCGTGGCTGGCGCCACAGCCAGCATCCAGAATATGAGTGGGTTGCAAGCGTACCAGGGCCAGCCGTGACAACATCCGTTGCGCGACTTCACCATAAAGAAACTGAGCGTGATCCAGAGGAGCGCGGCGATTGAATTGCTGCTCTACGTGGGCGGAGTTGATTGGTAAAGATGGTAACTGGGACATAGTTGCGCGGACGTTGCTGGCCTGGCTCAGCGGGATGTGCTGTGATCGGATCAGCCTGACTCTCAAAGGTAATGATCTATTATGGCGCATCCCCTGTTTCGGCGCGAGTCGCCCCATCGCCTTGTAGGGATTCCATTGCTGGCACGACCGTGTGTGTTGTGTGGATTACGTTCACAAAGCGGCGCGCTGTGCCGTTTTTGCCGACATGCGCTGGCAACACCAGCCCAGGATTTACGCTGTCCGCGTTGCGCCTTGGCGTTGCCACCCTTGGCCTTGTTGGCCTGTCCGGATTGCGGAGCAGGGCAATTGTCCCTGCAAGCGACGGTTGCCGGATTTGACTATGAACATCCTGGCGATATGTTGATACATGCGTTTAAAATTTCCCGTCGGCTGGAAATGGCGGCGGTACTGGCTGAGCTGATGGTGCAGCAATGGCACCGTTACGGTCCTGGGCTGGGGCCGGATTGTCGGGTAATTCCAGTGCCCTCGCAACGTCGTGCTTTGCGCCGTCGTGGTTTCAATCCTGCCGCTGTGTTGGCCAAGCGTGTGGCGCATGCTTTGGGCTTGTCAGCCCGTTTGCATATCGTCGTGGCGCAGCCACGGCTTGAACAAGCCCAGAAGTTTTTGGGACGACAGGCTCGCAGGCAGGCCATGCGAGGCGCTTTTAGGGTGCTGGAGCCGCTGCAAGGGGGTGACGTGCTGCTGGTGGATGATGTGCTCACCACCGGAGCGACCTTGGATGCGCTGGCGCGAGCTTGCCGGGTGGCTGGTGCACGGTCAGTTTATGCCTTGGTTGCTGCCCGTGCCCCCTGGAAATTGAAGCTCCCCTAGCCCTGTATACTGCGCCGCTGATGCGCGGCTTTTTCGGCATTCTTTTCTGCACTTTTTAGGTTTTTCATGTTTCATATCGTCCTGGTTTCGCCCGAGATCCCCCCCAACACGGGTAACGTCATTCGACTGGCGGCTAATACGGGTTGTGTCCTGCATTTGGTGCGGCCCTTGGGTTTTGAACTGGAAGACAGCAAACTGCGTCGTGCCGGGCTGGATTATCACGAGTGGGCGCAGGTGAAGGTACATGACAGCCTGGAAGAAGCCTTGCAGGCCACGGGCTCTGCGCCTGATCGTGCGTTTGCCCTGACCACACGCGGCAGCCATTTGCTGGCCGAGCAATGCTTTCAGCCAGGTGATGTGTTTGTGTTTGGCCGTGAAACTGCAGGCTTGTCTGCAGAACAACTAGAGCTGTTTCCCAACGAACAACGAATTCGTCTGCCCATGTTGACGGGGCAACGCAGCTTGAACTTGTCCAATGCCGTGGCGATTTGCGTTTTTGAGGCCTGGCGGCAAGCGGGTTATGAAGGTGGTGTTTAAACAAGCGGATGCTTGTCACGAAAAACGCTGATTTATGCGTATCGGTTTTCCGTTGAAAGTTTCAAAGCAAACGGCCCTGCAAACGATGAGTTCGCAGGGCCGTTTTTTTTTGAATCCCGTTACCAGTGTTATTCCAACGATAGATTCAGACGTTCAATCACTTCATCCCAACGGGCTTTGTCGGCAATGATTTTGTCCGTCAGCGCTTGCGGTGTGGAGGGCTCGGATGAGAAGTAAAAGGCGTTCAATTTGGCCTTGATATCCTCGCGTTGCAAGATCGTTGTAATTTCCTGGTTCAGGCGTTTGACCACATCATCCGAGGTGTTGTGGGGGACGAAGAAAGCATCCCACGAGATAGCCTCGAAGTTTTCCAAACCGGCTTGTGTCATGGTCTTCAGACCGGGTAACAGTTCGCTGGGTTGCAGGGATGTCACGGCCAGGGCTTTCACTTTGCCGGCCTCAACCTGGGGCATGGCAATGCCCGGCACCATGAAGGCAGCGTCAATGTCACCACCAATAATGGCGGTCAGGATTTGTGGGAAGCCCGAGTAGGGGATTTGTTCCAGCTTGATGTCAACAGCATGTTCCAGCATGGCCATAGCCAGGTGGGCTGAGCTCCCGGGGCCCACCGAACCGTAGTTCAATTCGCCGGGCTGAGATTTCGCCAGGGCGATGAATTCTTCTACTGTGTTGGCGGGTGAGTCAGCAGGAACGATCAGTACGTTCGGGCTGGTGCCAATCATGGAGATAGCCTGCAAGTCTTTCAGCGGGTCGTAACCCAGCGAACTCTTGTACAGGGTGGGGGCCGTCACCATGGGACCATTGATGGTTAGCAGCAGGGTGTAGCCGTCGGGCTTGGCATGTGCCACAAAACGAGTGCCGATATTGCCACCTGCACCAGGACGGTTATCCACAATGACTGTTTGGCCCAATGCTTGAGACAGGGGCTCGGAAATGGCACGGGCCAGCGCGTCAGGCGAGGAGCCGGCTGGGAAGGGCACTACCATTTGAATGGGACGCTCGGGCCAACTGGATTGGGCCTGAGCCGAGGGTGCCAGCAAACCAGTGCAGGCCAGCCCCAGAACGGAGCGGATTAGAAGATCACGAGAACGAGCAAGCAATGACATTGTTTTGATTTTGAGTAAGAGACGGTTGACCGCAGGTCTGACCGCGTGGGTAGGATGCCAGATCGGCAGGCGGACGGTATCAGTGGCCTTCTGGCTTGGCCTCGCGGGTTAACAAGGCGTG
This sequence comes from Alcaligenes sp. MMA, assembly GCF_020907215.1. Lineage (NCBI taxonomy): Bacteria > Pseudomonadati > Pseudomonadota > Betaproteobacteria > Burkholderiales > Alcaligenaceae > Alcaligenes > Alcaligenes sp. MMA. The sequence goes on along the minus strand of NZ_JAJJPP010000003.1, from coordinate 432,996 downwards.
GACCGCTTCGCTTGGAGGCAACTGCTCAAACAGGATTTGACAGACCGCTGAGGTAATCGGCAGTTCAATCTTGTGCGCCCGGCCCATTTCCAGAACCGAACGAGCACAGCGCACTCCTTCAGCGGTGATGCCGGTGGCCAGGATGCTGTCCAGGCTTTGACCGGCACCCAGCGCCAGTCCCACCTGGCGGTTGCGGGACAATTCGCCCGTGGCTGTCAGGACCAGATCTCCCAGACCTGCCAGCCCGGAAAAAGTCTCTGCTTGTCCGCCCAGCGCAACACCCAGGCGCTGCATTTCAGCCAGACCTCGGGTAATCAGGGCTGCACGGGCGTTGTGGCCCAGGCCCAGTGCGTCGGCAATGCCACAGGCAATGGCCATGATGTTTTTGACAGCGCCGCCCACTTCGACGCCGATCATGTCGGTGCTGGTGTAAAGACGCGCTTGTTTGCCATGCAAGGCCTCCAGGGCAATGCCAGCCATATCAGCAGGTTCGCAAGCCAGTGTCAGGGCAACAGGCAGGCCTTTGGCCACTTCCAGGGCGAACGAGGGGCCAGAGAGGACGGCACGGCCTAACCAAGGATAGTCGGGCAGGTTTTCACGCACAATCTGGTGGGGTAACAAGCCGCTTTCCTGATGGAAACCTTTACACGTCCAGACCAGCAAGACGGGGTGGCGGCGTGTGGCAGGCAGGTACTGCGCCAAATCCACACAGGTTTGCGCCAGACCACGTACAGGCACGCCCAGAATCAGCAGGGCAGGGCCGGTGTCATCAGCCAGGGCAAACTCCATGACTTGCTGCAGGCTGTCGCTAGCCTGCAACGAGTCGGGCAGCACGACATCAGGCAGGTAGGCAGGGTTACGATGCTCCTGCCCGATAGCTTGTGCTGTTGCTGCCTTGCGCGCCCACACCATCGTGGGAGCCTGGGTGCTGGCCAGGGCGGCCAGTGCCGTTCCCCAACTGCCGGCGCCCAGGACTGCGACACGAACAGGAGTGTGCGCGCTTGACATCATCAGGCCTGCAAAGGCTGGCCGTCAGCTTGGTCGGCACCTTGTTGCTGCGCCAGGCGCTGCTCGTACAGGGACTGGAAGTTCACTTCAGTCAGGTGCAGGGCAGGCAGGGAAGTGCGGTTGATGGCGTCAGCCACGGCAGCGCGCAAGTAGGGGTACAGCATGGTGGGGCACACAATGCCCAGCAAGGGTTCGAGCTGTTCTTCAGGAATGTTGGCAGCTTCGAAGATACCGGCTTGGGTGGCTTCCACCAGGTACATGACCTTGTCGCCAATGCGAGTGGTCACCGTAGCGGTGACGGTGCTTTCGTAGACTGTGTCAGCCAGACGTTGGCCACCCACATTGATGGACACTTCCACGGAAGGGGCCTCTTGCTCCAGAAAGATCTGGGGCGCATTGGGCATTTCGATGGACAGGTCTTTGATGTAGGTGCGCTGCAGGCTGAAGCTGGGTTGTTGAGCTTCTTGTTCAGCGGCTGGGGTGTTCTGGTCGGCCATGGGTGATCCTATGGGGTAAAAAAATTGTTAGAAAAAAAATCAGGCAGCCAGCAGAGGCAGCAGGCCACCTTCGCGGTCCAAAGCGGCCAGATCATCGTAGCCACCTACATGGGTGTCGCCAATGTAGATTTGGGGAACGGTACGCCGACCGGTGCGCTCCATCATGAGAGCGCGCTGTTCGGGTTCACGATCAATCATGATTTTATTGATTTCAGTGACGCCGCGTTGCTTGAGCAGCATTTCAGCGCGCACACAATAAGGGCACACCATTGTGGAGTACATCGTGACTTTTGCCATGAGAGCCTCGTAGAAGGGGGAGCTTACGATTTTTTGACGGGCAGACTGGACTGCAGCCAGCCTTGGATGCCGCCTTGCAGTGTGTAGGCTTCGGTGATGCCGTGCTTGCGCAGGACGGCCACGCTGCGCGGGGCGCTGCGCCCGGTATCGCACACCAGAATGACGGGCTTGTCTTTGGGCAGCGTGCTGGCCTTGGCGTCAAGGTCAGCCGCAGGAATGTTGCGAGATTGTGCAATTGCCCCGGCCTTGAACTGATCGGCACTGCGCAGATCAATCAAAATGGCGTCTTTCTGGTTTACCATTTGTACCGCTTCCGAGCTTGAAACTGCGCGTCCCGCACGGCCTTTGAAAAAGCTGGGTATTAACAGCATAATGCCGGCAAGCACCGCAATTGCTAAAATTAGAAGATTGTTCTGACTTAAGATGAAGTCCACGTTAAATCCTGTTGATTACCAAGAAAAGCAAGAAAAAAGGGCAAGATCACACGATTATAGAGTGGCGCCAATTTTTCAACCTCGAGGCTGTTTTTACCATGTATAAACTTGTACTGATGCGGCACGGCGAAAGCCAGTGGAACCTGGAGAACCGGTTTACTGGCTGGACCGATGTCGATCTTACCGAAACCGGGCGTCAACAGGCAAAGCAGGCCGGTGAACTGCTTAAAGAAAACGGTTTTGAGTTCGACCTGGCTTTCGCTTCGGTCCTCAAGCGCGCTATCCGTACCTTGTGGATCGCCCTGGATTCGATGGACGCCATGCACACCCCCGTGGGTTTGAGCTGGCGCCTGAACGAACGCCATTATGGTGCTTTACAAGGCTTAAATAAAGCCGAAACCGCACAAAAGTACGGAGAGGATCAAGTCTTGGTCTGGCGTCGTGCTTACGCGATTGCTCCTGATCCAGTGGCTGAGGACGATCCACGCAACCCGCGTTTTGATGCCCGCTACGCCCGTGTACCCGCCGATCAACTGCCGCGCACCGAGTGTCTGCAAGACACCGTGGCCCGCGTCGTTCCTTTCTGGGAGGAGTCCATCGCTCCTGCTATTCGCTCCGGCCGGCGCGTTTTGGTCACGGCTCACGGCAACAGCCTGCGCGCGCTGATCAAGCATCTGGATGGAATCTCCGACGAGGATATCGTTCATCTGAACATTCCTACCGGCCAACCTCTGGTGTACGAGCTGGATGAAAACTTGCGTCCTATCCGTCATTACTACCTGGGCGACCAGGAAGCGATTGCGGCTCAGATGCAAGCCGTTGCCAATCAGGGCAAGGCGCAGTAAATAATGTGGCGCTACAGCGTCTGCCTGTTGCTGGCAGCCTGGGCCTTACCGGCCCTGGCTGCGGATCCGGACTTGGCTGCCCGTCAGGCCCAGGCTCAAAAGCAGCAGGCAGAGCTGCGCCAGAAAATTGAATCGCTGCGTAAGTCGATCGACACCCGCGAAAGCTCGCGTCGTGATGCTGCCAATGCCTTGCGCGAATCCGAGCAGGCTATTTCCGATATCGACCGCACGTTGGCTCAGATCGAGCAGCGGCAAGAGCAATTGCACCAGCAACTGGGCACACTGGGCAAACAAATCAGCGAACAGCAAGTGATCAAAGAGCAACGTCAGCAGGAGCTGGCCGAGCAATTGCGCGCGCAATATGCCAACGGCGTCTCGCCCTGGTCCGCCCTGCTGTCGGGCGATGATCCCAACGCCATTAACCGCGAACTGCATTATCTGGGTTATGTCTCGCGTCAGCAGACTGAACAGGTTCATAAGGTACGCCGCACCGTAGAGCGCCTGGACCGCTTGCAGACCCAGGTTGCGGCGCGTGAAAAAGAGCAGGAAAAGCTGGCCACAGAAGCCGCTGCCCAAAAGGTGGCCCTAGAAGAGCAGAAAGAAAAACGGGCCAAGGTGGTGGCTGATATCAGCGCTGAACTGGAACGGCAGCGTGGTCAGGCTGCGAATCTGCAAAGTAATGACAAACGGCTGGGGGATTTGATCTCCGGTCTGGAAACTGAAATTGCGCGACAGGCTGAGTTGGCCCGTCGCGCTGAAGAACAACGCCGACGTGAAGCCGCGCGCCGTGCAGAACAAGCGCGTAAAGCCGAGCTGGCACGTCAGCAAGAGTTGCAGCGCAAAGCCCAGCAAGAGCAGGCTGACCGTGAACAGGCGCGCCTGGAACGCGAGCGGGAGTTGTTGGAGCGGGCTCGGGCCACACAACCGCCTCTGCCTGCGGCCTTGCCACGCAGCAAACCGGAACCTGCCGAGCCACAACAGCCAGAACCCGTCATTCCGCGGCCACCGCTGACCTATACGCCGCCAACTGCGAACGAGCGTTTATGGTCAGATAGTCTGGATGCTTCGTCCGAGCCTAGTGAACCGATCAGCAAACCGGTCGCCCCAAAAGTGCGTGAAGTTCAGGTCGTTGAAGAGCCTGCCGAGCAGGTTTCTGCCCCAGCTTTGGAACCAGAAGGTGGCTTCCAGGGTCTGAAACGTGGTTTGCCTTATCCGGTACGTGGTGAAATGCAAGGCAAGTTCGGGGCAGAGCGCCCCGATGGTGGCGTTTGGCGCGGCGTTGTGTTGCGCGCACAGGCAGGCACCACCGTTCGTGCGGTGGCCCCGGGCCGTGTGGTCTTTGCCAACTGGATGACCGGCTTTGGTAATTTGCTGATTATCGATCATGGTCGTGATTACTTAAGCGTCTATGCCTATAACCAGAGCACGCTTAAGCAAGTAGGCGATATTGTGGGACGTGGAGAGCCTGTTGCGCGGGTGGGAGCCACTGGCGGGCAGGTTGAACCCGGCCTGTACTTTGAGTTGCGCCATCAAGGCAAGCCCATTAATCCGCAGGTTTGGCTGGGTTCCTGAGCCGCTTTTTTTTCTGGCGTTTACTTTTGCTCGCATTTGTTGCGCCGGGTAGCGACTCCAGCCCAGTTCACGCTGGTCGCCACTTTACGCTACTCTTATAATGCATGGTCGGGTCAGCTCCGGGAGGTGGCCCCGTCTTGAATCTGAAAATAATGGGAATGTGCATGAGCACTCGAAGGATTGGCAGCATTGGTCTAGTGGCAGCAGGTGCTGTGGGCGGTATTTTGATCAGCCTGGGCATTACTGCGGTCGCTCAACGCGGCGAGCCATTGCCTTTGCGCGAACTGCAGCAGTTCGCCAATGTGTTCGCTGCCATCAAGAACACGTATGTGGAGCCTTTGACGGATCAGACCTTGGTCAATAACGCAATCAAAGGTTTGTTTACCGATCTGGATCCCCACTCGGCCTATCTGGATGCCGATGCTTTCAAGGAAATGGAAGCCATGACTCAAGGCGGCTTTGGCGGCCTGGGCATTGAGATTGGCAGCGAGGACGGGATGCCCAAAGTCATCTCGCCTATTGAGGATACGCCTGCCGCGCGCGCCGGTATTCTGGCGGGCGACATCATTACGCACATCAATGGCAAACCCACCAAGGATTTGAGCCTGAACGATGCCGTCAAACAGATGCGTGGTGAGCCGAAAACATCGATCAAGCTGACGATACGCCGTGCTGGCCGCGACAAGCCATTGGAATTCAACCTGGTGCGCGATGTCATCAAGGTGCGCAGCGTGCGCTCCAAGATGTTGGCTGATGACGTAGCCTACGTGCGCATTGCCCAGTTCCAGGAACGCACGGCTGCGGATCTGATCAAGCAATTGTCCGAAGTCCACAAAGGCCCGGGCGCACCGAAAGGCTTGGTAATTGATCTGCGTAACGACCCCGGTGGTTTGCTGGAAAGCGCCATTGGCGTGTCTTCCGCCTTCCTGGACTCGGGAGACCTGGTGGTGTCGACCAAGGGTCGCATTCCTTCGTCCAATCGCGAGTATTACGTTAAATCCATGCAATCTGTACTGGGCGAGCTGGATACGGACGCCGATGTTCTGAAGAAGCTGGATTGGCTCAAGAACGTGCCGATTGTGGTTCTGGTGAACGTAGGTTCGGCCTCGGCATCGGAAATTGTGGCCGGGGCGTTGCAAGACCACAAACGCGCCACCATTATTGGTAACCGCACCTTTGGCAAGGGCTCGGTGCAAAGTGTTGTTCCTCTGTCCGAGGAGTCGGGCCTGAAACTGACGACTGCCCTGTACTACACGCCTAACGGCACGTCCATTCAGGTAACGGGCGTACAGCCAGATGTGGTGGTGGACGATACCGCTCAGGGTAATTTGTTCCGTCTGCCGCGTGAAGTGGACTTGAAGCGCCACCTGCTCAACAGCAAGGTGGACGAAAGCGCCCAAGCAGATCAGCCTGATCTGGGCATGAGCCCAGAGTTCAAAATGTTTGAATTTGGCGGTGACGACGACTTCCAGTTGCAACAGGCACTGAATCATTTGGCTGGCCGTCCTGTGATCAAAAATGATCCAGCGAAAGTAGCTGCGGCCAAGGAAGCGGCTGCCAAGCGTGAAAAGGAAGTAGAGTCCGAGTCGCCAGAAAAAAAAAGTCCCCTGAATCAGCAACCCAGCGTTGAGCGGTTCCGAATCACCCCCAAGGGGCTCGAACCGGTAAACCCGTAAACACAGGTTCTTGACGTGGAAGATCAGCAATTACTGCGCTATGCGCGGCATATTCTGCTCGATGAATTCGGGGTAGAAGCGCAGGAGCGGATTCTGGCTTCCCGCATCCTGGTTGTTGGAGCCGGGGGGCTGGGTTCCCCCGTGGTGGCTTATTTGGCTGCTTCGGGTGTGGGCTCCATCATTCTGGTGGACGATGACCAGGTGGAACTGAGCAATCTGCAGCGTCAGATTGCTCACACCACGGATCGCCTGGGCTGGGACAAGGTTGAGTCCGCCAAGTTGCATATCGAGCAGCTCAATCCCGAAGTGAAGGTGACACCCGTTGTTCAACGTCTGGACGAAGCGGGTTTGATGCATTGGGTTCAGCAAGTGGACCTGGTGCTGGATTGCTGCGACAACTTCGCCACTCGCCATGCCATCAACCGTGCCTGCGTGGCACTGCGTAAACCTTTGGTGTCCGGTGCGGCGATTCGTTTTTCGGGCCAAGTCAGTACCTATGACTTGCGTCAGCCCGAGGCTCCTTGCTACCACTGTCTGTTTCCCGAAGCCGATGATGTCGAGGAACTGCGCTGCGCCACCACAGGCGTTCTGTCGCCTTTGTTGGGCATGGTGGGTAGCGCACAGGCGGTGGAAGCCTTGAAGCTGTTAGGTGGCTTCGGAGAGCCCTTGGTGGGGCGTTTGTTAAGTGTGGATGCTTTCAATATGAATTGGCATACCGTACGTTTCCGCAAAGACCCGGCATGCCCGGTATGCGCTTCAGCGGCCATTGAGCACACTGATCACGCCTGATTTTTCCCTGGCCGCCGATTATGTCGTTGGTCATGAGCAGCAAAGTAGCCGCTCTTGGGTTTGCGTCCATCACTGAATTAAAAAAGATTGCTATTGGGCAGGGGGGCGGCACGCATAAGGGTGCTCTTAGATGTGAGGCCAGTTCTTGACCAGTTGCGCGATGCGGTTGATGCGATGGTCTACATATGGGCTGCGTCCATGATACAGAGCGCTGAACGGGGTGCCCGCGTTATAGATATGGATGGTTTGCATCCCTAGCTGGCGGGCACTTTTCAGATTGCGTAGCGTATCTTCGACCAACACGATGTCACGGGCCTGGGATTTCAGCACGGCCAGCGCCTGCTTCATCAGCGCCTGGGAGGGCTTGGGTCGATAGCGGCCTTGTAGCTGCATATGTTCAATAGCCCACAACCCATCAAAAACGGGCAGTAGATTCAAGGCTTTCAAGACACGCTGTGCGTACTCCAGCGGAGCGTTGGTCAGCAGCAGCTTATAGCCCGGTAGACGACGCAATTGATGGGCCAGACCGGGTTCAGCACTGATCAGAGACGGTACATCAAAGTCGTGAGCGTGTTTCAGGAAAGTGGCCGGATCTGCTCCATGATGACGTTGCAGACCAATCATGGTGGCGCCGTACCGCTTCCAGTATTCCAGACGCAAGCGGTCGGCCTCGTCCATATTTACACCCAGCGTTTGCGCCACGCCGATGCGCATGCGCCCATCAATCGCCTGGAAAATGCCTTTGGAGGCATTGTGCAGGGTGTTATCCAGATCAAACAGCCAGATGGTTTCATCTGGCTGGCAGGCTGACAAAGGCCGTGCCCAGGAATGGGCACGGATAGGAGCGCGCACGGATTAGTGCGAGCTGATCATGGTGCCAACACCACGGTCAGTCAGGATTTCCAGCAACAGGCAGTGGGGGACACGGCCGTCGATGACATGTACGGAGTTGACGCCATTGCGCGCCGCATCCAGGGCCGAAGAGATTTTGGGCAGCATGCCGCCGGAGATCGTGCCATCAGCAAACAGTTCATCAATGGTCTGGGCCGACAGACGGCGCAACAGTTGACCAGCCTTGTCCAGCACACCGGGGGTGTTGGTCAGCATGACCAGTTTTTCAGCGCTAAGCACTTCAGCCATCTTGCCGGCCACCACGTCGGCATTGATGTTGTAGGCTTGGCCGTCCTCGCCGTAACCAATGGATGAGATCACAGGGATGAACTGATCGTCCTGCAATGCTTTGACTACTTCAGGCTGGATGCTTTCAATATCGCCCACAAAGCCAATGTCCAGCAGCTCGCCAGGATGCTCGGCATCAGGCAGCATTTTCTTGGTGACGCGAATCATACCGCCGTCTTTACCGGTCAGACCTACGGCCTTGCCACCGGCTTCATTGATCATCATCACGATGTCTTGCTGTACTTGCCCGCCTAGCACCCATTCCACCACTTCCATGGTTTCTGCATCGGTGACGCGCATGCCTTGAATGAAGGTACCTTCTTTGCCCACCCGCTTGAGAGCGTCATTGATCTGGGGACCGCCACCGTGCACCACAACGGGGTTCAGGCCAACCAGTTTGAGCAAGACGACGTCATGGGCAAAGCTGCGCTGCAACGCTTCTTCTGTCATGGCATTGCCACCGTATTTGATGACAACGGTCTTGCCGTGGAAACGACGAATATAAGGCAGGGCCTCGGACAAAACTTCTGCTTTGACGGTCGAGGAGTAATTCTGCGAATCTGTGGTGCTCATTGATGCGCTCACTTGAAGAAAACCCGGGTCCACTGCTGGTACCCGGGGTTATGTGGCTGGGGGCAGAAACAGGTTTTTAGCTGCTGGCCAGGGCTTTTTCGACGGTGGCAATGAATTCCTGCTTGTCGTAGTTACCCAGGTAGCGTTTGATGATGTGGCCCTGTTTGTCGAGTAAAAAGGCAGTAGGAGTCAGACGGACATCCCCAAAAGCCTTGGCGATTTCGCCCTTGTCGTCATGGACAACCGTGAACGGCAGTTGGCGGGATTGGGTGAAGTTGCGCACGTAATTAATGGGGTCGTGCTTCATGGCCACAGCCACAATATCAAAGCCTTTACTGGACAAGGCATTGAAGTTCTCGATGTTGTCGGGCATTTGCGCCACACAGGTGGTGCAGTCCGTGGCCCAGAATTTCACCAGGACGACTTTGCCCTGCAAGTCTTTGGTTTCAAAGTGCTTGCCATTCAGGTCGGTAAAGGCGACATCGGGAGCGCTGGCCTTGGAGCTGCCACCGGACATGGTCCAGACGCCCAGACCCACGGCGATGGCCACAACAAAGGCAATGATGACTACTTTTTTCATTGGACGGGCATAACTTCTACAGAAGAGGCGGGTGCAGGGGCCGTTTCAGAGGCCTCTGTGCCAGAGCTGGTGCTTGGCTGCGTATTGGTGCTCAAGGGCTGCGCCAGGCTTTCAGCGCTGATGTAATCGAAGAGCTTGGCGACTTTGTTCACGCCAGGCACGCTGGAGGCGGCAATCGCAGCACGTTCACCTTCTTCGCGTGTGACACGGCCCAACAGGTAGACCACGCCGCGCTCGGTGGTGGTGGAAATCGTGCGACTGGGCACGTCTTTGGCGTTTAGCAAAGCCGTGCTGACGCGGGTGGTGATCCACGAGTCGTTCGAGCGTACGCTCAGCGGGGTTGGTTCGCCGACACGCAGTTCGTTGACCACGCGTGTCACTTTATCGACTTTGGACACCAGACGGGCGGCTTCTTCCTTGTCCGCCTGGGTGGGGACATCACCGGTCAGCAGGGCCACTCCGGCGTAAGACGTTGTGTTGATGCGGCCTTCCTTGTTTTCCAGCAGGCGGCGTGTTTCTGCGCCCGCTTTCATGACAATAGCTTTGTCTTCGACTTGTTCGCCCGTGGTACGGCGGTCGGTAGCGACAACGGCGGTTGTGGCAGCAGCGCCGCCCACTACCAGCAGACCGCAACCGGTCAGGGTGGTGCTGGCCAGTAAGGCAGCCAGAATCAAACGGTGTTTCATAGTGGATCTCCGAGCAGCAGCGCATCAATGCCATCGCACATGGCGTGCAACAGAACAATATGTACTTCCTGAATGCGCATGGTTCGATCGTGCGGTACGCACAGATGGATGTCGGTATCCGAGAGCAACTCAGCGATTTGTCCGCCGCCTTTACCGGTCAAGGCAATAATGACCATATCGCGTTCGCGAGCTGCCTCAATGGCACGGATGACGTTTGGCGAATTGCCGCTGGTTGAGATGGCGACCAGAATATCGCCAGTCTGGCCCAAGGCGCTGACCTGGCGTTCAAAGATACTGTCAAAGCCATAGTCATTACCCACTGCCGTCATGATAGAGGTGTCGGTATTCAAGGCAATGCCAGCCAAGGGCAAACGGTCGCGCTCAAAGCGGCCCACCAGCTCTGCAATAAAGTGCTGGGCATCGGCTGCTGATCCGCCGTTTCCGCAAGCCAGAATCTTGCCGTCGTTGGCCAAGGTGGCAAACAACAGCTCTACAGCGGCGGCCAAAGGTTCGGCCAGTTCGCGTGTGCTGGCTTTGAGAGTATCGACGGAATCGTCGAAATGCGAAGTCATTAAGGCGATAAGGTCCATAGCGCGCATTATCGCACGGAGAATTTCCCTGTGGGGCAGGCAGATCGTGTCATGTTGAAAAAAACGCCACGGTATTGAAACCAGATGCTGTAAGCAGGCCGAATCAGGAGGCTGTAGTTGGTGTTTTTCTGTATGAGACTGTGTGCCTGCCGGAGAGTTTCACCAAGGCCAGGCCGCTGTCCCGTGACTTAGCTTTGCTCAAAGGCATTGTGGATCCAGGTCAGGGTGTCGTCTTCAATGGCAATGACGTCAAAACGGCAAGCGGGCAGCTTGCCCTGGAAATAGCGCTGGCATAGCGTTGGCAGCCATTGTTGTGCTGTCAGGATCAAGCGCCGTTGCTTGTCCCGGTTTACACTGGCAAGCGCCCCTCCGTAGCCCTTGTGATTGCGTTGGCGCACTTCCAGAAAGACAAGATGATTCTGGTGCCACAGAACCAGGTCAATTTCCCCAAAGCGAGTACCCAGTTGACGAGCCAGAACGCGGGCGCCGTGGGCGGTGACATGATCGCAGGCTCGTTGTTCGGCCTGATCGCCGCTTTCCTGGCTGGACGAACGCAGTGGTTTTTCCTTTCTGGCGGCAGGACGACTACGCCGCCTGCGCCGTAATTGCCGGTTTTGAGCCTGGCGAGCGTATTCAAAGGGATTCATAGGAACACATGAAGATGAACAAGCAGGATCGAGCATGAGCGATACCGAAAACCAAACAGGGAATGCCGGCGTCTGGCAAAGCATGATGGACAAGGTGCAAGGCCAGGTCTGGCCGCAGTCTTGCCTGTACGTAGTGGCCACGCCCATTGGCAATATGGGAGACCTTAGCCTGCGCGGCTGGCAGGCGCTGGAACTGTGCGACATTATTGCGGCAGAGGATACGCGGGCTACACGTCCTTTTTTGCAGGCCTGGGGCATACAAACGCCCTTGATGGCTGCACATCGTCATAACGAGGCGCAGGCTGCTCAAGCCATTATCGAGCGTCTGGAGCAAGGGCAACGAGTGGCTTTGGTGTCGGATGCAGGCGCGCCCGCTGTCAGCGATCCTGGTGCCCGCGTAGTGCGCTCGGTGCGCGAGGCAGGTTTTCAGGTAGTACCGCTGCCCGGAGCATCGGCTGTTATCACCGCCTTGATGGGCAGTGGCGCGACCAGCGATGAGAACCCCGCTTTTGCCTTCGCCGGTTTCATGCCGCCTAAAACGGTGGCGCGTCGCAAGTGGCTACAGCATTGGTCCAGCCTGGGTATGCCGGTATTGATGTTTGAGTCCCCTCACCGTTTGCGAGCCAGTTTGCGTGATATGCAAGAGGTGTGTGGGCCGGAGCGTGAGCTGACGTTTGCACGTGAACTGAGCAAGCGTTTCGAGCAGATTCATACCGTGCCTTTGGGGCAGGCCTTGGCCTGGCTAGATGAAGACAGCCATCGAGAGCAGGGCGAGTTTGTTCTTATTTTGCATGATGCGGTGCGAGAAGTGGACGAGGATGCGCCTGCGCTGGATGCCACTACAGAGCGTTGGATGAAGGCGTTGCTGGAACAGGTCTCGCTGCGTGACGCTGCCCGGATCGCCAGCCAGGCGACCGGAATTGCTCGTGATGTTCTGTATGCCTGGGGTTTGGCCAATTCGCCCAAGGACTAGGATGATCGGGTTTCAGGCCTTCATGCTGCTCCGATAGATCACGATGAACAACGGACAGCTTGAACTGGCTATCGTATTTCGTCATGAAAAACACCCCAAAGCGTGGATCAATGTCCAACTTTTGGGCTGCCGTTCATGAAGGGGATGTTGTGGTGGGCTGGGTGTGGCTTAGCGGACGGCGACCGAGGGGCTCAAGCCGGTTTTTTGTTGGATGCGGTAAGCGGCATTGATGGCCTCGGTCCGGTTTTGATACGGACCAATTTGCACGCGGTACAAATCGTTGTGCATCTGAACTTGGGCGTCTCGGTACTCCACTTGCGAAATCTGGCGGTTCAGTTGCTGCGCCAATGCGGCGGCGTTTTCGCGTGCGGAGAAAGCACCGAATTGCAGATAGACTCGGTTCTGACCAGACGGGGCCAGGGGTTTGCTGGCAGTTGTGGGTGAAGACTGCACGATCAGTTGCTGATCGTTCGCATCGCTGCTCCAGCTGGGTGTATCGTCCAGCTCAACAGTCAATTCTTCCGGGGGCAGAGCAGCCAGGGCGTCAGGGGTGGGCTCCAGTGTTTCGGTGATGGTCAGACTGGATTTGGGTGCTGCGGGAGCCGGCGCCGTGCGGGCAGCGGGGGCTTCAACGACATTGACCTGTTCACGACTAAAACTGCCACTACGAATTTCTTCCTGAGTGATGGATTCCACCATCACGGTGCCACTGCCGGGCGCAATTAGATCCAGCTTGGCGGCGGCAACATAGGATAAGTCGATGATGCGGGAGCTGTGGAAGGGCCCGCGGTCGTTAATGCGCACAATCACCGATTTGCCGGTTTTAGGGCGGGTGACACGGGCGTAGCTGGGAATAGGCAAGGTGGGATGTGCCGCTGTCATGGCGTACATATCGTAGGTTTCGCCATTGGCGGTTTTCTTGCCGTGGAACTTGCGCCCGTACCAAGAAGCTGTGCCGGTCTGGGTAAAGGCTTTGTGTGATTTGTGTGGAACAAAGCTTTTGCCGAGCACGGTGTAGGGACGGGTATTGCTGCGGGCGATAGGTTCTATTCGGGGAACGGCGTCGGGGGTGGCCTGCAGATTGACGGGTATTCGATCGTGGGGGCCGTCATCTTTGTAATACCCCCCTCCGCGCGGTGCTGAAACCGTAGCCCCTGGTTTGGTTTTGGCGCGCTTTGGGCTGGAGGCGCATCCAGCCAATAGGGCCAAGATGCCCAAGGCTGCACCTAATTTCAGTAAGGTCGGATGGCTCATGGCACGGGATTGATGGGAGGTTGATTGCGATGGCGTACCAGCAAAGGGGCGTAATCAGCAAAGCGCAGCGCCAGTTGTTCAGTAACGTACACGGAGCGATGTTGCCCGCCCGTGCAGCCAATGGCGACCGTCAGGTAATTGCGGGTGTCTTGCATATACAAAGGCAACCAGCGGCGTACAAAGCCCGCAATATCATCCACCATGGTTTCTACAGAGCCGAACTGGGCCAGCCATTTTGCAACTGGCTCATCGCGGCCCGTCATGGGGCGCAGTTCCGGGTCGTAGTGGGGGTTTGGCAGGCAGCGCACGTCGAAAACCAGGTCTGCATCGCCTGGTACGCCACGCTTGTAGGCAAAGGATTCGAAAGTCAACACGACACTGGCGCGATCAGCCTGTACCAGATCGCGTATCCAGGCACGCAACTGACCCGGGGTCAGGTCGGAGGTGTCGATAATGTGGCCCAGTTCACGCAAAGGGGCGGTCATTTCACGTTCGGCTTCAATGCACTCCTGCAAGGAAGGCGAGCGGCCATCCTGACGTAAACGGTCTGTCAGTGGGTGGCGGCGGCGCGACTCTGAGTAACGCTGCATCAGGGTGTGATCGTTGGCGTTCAAAAACAGCACGCGCAGGGCGTAGCCTTCTTCGTTCAGTTTGCTGATAACGTCGGGAAGGATGTCCAGATCACCAGCGCCGCGCACGTCAATGGCAACGGCAAGTCGCTCGAGCCCTTGCTCAGCAGAGCGTTCGACAAATTCGGCCAGAAATCGGGGTGGCAAGTTGTCGATGCACAGATAGCCGGTATCTTCCAGCAGGCGCAAGGCAACTGATTTTCCCGAACCGGATATGCCGGTAATCAATACAACTTTCAGCATCGTGGCAAAGGACTCCGAGTCGTTGTCCGAGGGGCAACGGTTAGGTGAAACAGGACAAAGCCGTCAGGGCCGTTTAATGCTAACAGACCCTTAGGTGCCTAGTCTTCGCGACTATTCATGATAGCCAATGCCTGGCGTTCGATGAAGTCACCCATGGTATCAATGCCGCGGAAGGCGAGGATGGTGTTGCGCACGGCGGCCTCTACCAGCACGGCCAGATTTCGGCCGGCGGCCACTTGAAGCATGACGCGTTTAATATCGACCCCTAGTACTTCCTGGGTCTGGTCTTGAGTAGGCAGACGCTCGAAGCTGTCGGGGTTGGAACGAACCAGGTGCACAATTAGTTTAAGCTTCATTCTACGACGAACGGAGGTTTCGCCGAAAATGGTGCGAATGTCCAGCAAACCCAAGCCACGTACCTCTAGCAGGTTTTGCAGCAGGGGTGGGCATTGTCCGTCGATCATGTTGGGTGCGGTGCGTGAGAGCTCAACCGCATCGTCTGCGACCAGCCCGTGGCCGCGGGAGATCAGCTCCAGCGCTAATTCGCTTTTGCCCAGACCGGACTCGCCAGTGATCAGTACCCCCAGACCCAGGACATCCATGAACACGCCGTGCATGGTGATTTTGGGGGCCAGACGTTTGCCTAGATAGATGCGTAGCAGATCAATCAGCTGCGCCGCATCGATAGGGGTGTAGAGTAGCGGGATCCCTTGATCTTCACAAAACTGGATCAAGTCATCGGGTGCAACGGCATCGTTGGCAATGAACAGGGCGGGAACCCCACCTTGCCTGAGATCATCCAGATGATGCAGGCGACGCTTGATATCAAAGCGGTGGTAGAAAGAGAGTTCTTCAGGGCCGAAAACTTGAATGCGGCCAGGGTGGATCAAGTTCAAGTGACCGACCAGGTCTGCCGCAGAGGCGCCAAGATCGGGGATAGGGCGTTGAGCAGCGTGTTTTCCGGCTGCCCAGCTTACCTCGAGCTTGTCGTTATTGTCATTGACCAGTTCTTGAACTGTCAGCATCGGGATGTTCCGCGTTGAGATCAGGGGTCTGGGTCAGGATCTGATGAATTTGAACAGGGTCCGTTTCCTGAGCAAGCGCCTGGCGGATGTCCTGATCGGCCATCAAACGGGCGATCTCGGCCAGCAGGTCCAGGTGGATTTGAGTCGCCGTTTCGGGAACCAGCAAAAAGAATAGCAGGCTGGCGGTACGGCCGTCGCTGGCGTCAAAGCGTACCGGCTCGGCCAAGCGCATGAAAACGGCACAAGGCTCTTTCAGGTCCTTGATGCGACCATGCGGGACGGCGACATCGTGGCCAAGCGCTGTGGAGCCCAGACGCTCACGCGCGATCAGGCTATGGAAAACGGCTGTCCGAGCAATGCCGTGATGGTTCTCGAAAATCAATCCGGCTTGTTCAAAAGCGCGCTTCTTGCTGGTAACAGCAAGATCCAGAACCACGTTGGACAAAGGCAAAATACGCGACAAGAGATTCATGACGGCCATTATAGGGGGGAATGTTTTTTAGCTAAACTTTTTTTGGATGGCTAACAACAGGCGGACACTGTGCCAAGAAACACAAAACCCCGAACTTTTGAAAGTACGGGGTTTGTTGGCAGGTTATCCCTGCTGTAACAGTTCGGCCAGATCAGGCTGCCGGAACTTCGAGCCGCTTGGCGGGCTCATGCGCATGGCTGTTTGCCTTTTCCTTGTATTTCAGAATCTGGCGGTCGATTTTATCGGCCAGCAGATCGATAGCAGCATACAAGTTTTCGTCTGAAGAGGCGCAGTGTATATCTTTGCCGGGAACGCGGACGGTTACTTCGGCATTGTGCTTCAGACGTTCAATGGAAAGCATAACCTGCGAGTCAACTACGTTATCGAAATGTTTTTCAATTCGACCAATTTTGCTTTTGACGTAGTCGCGAATGGCAGGAGTTATGTCAAGATTACGGCCAGTGATATTAAGGCTCATATAGGCTCTCCGTAGTAGTCAAACAACGTGTTCAAGAAGGGGAAGGTTGATCGTCTTTAGCCTCCTTACTACTGATCCTGGATATTCCAGTATACCTATATGTGGGTCAGATAACATGACCTGAATCAATCTGTGATGTGCTGGATAACCCTTGTTTTGATTGGCCCCGTTACAGGGCCAAAAATCGGCTTACATTCGGAAGTTCGATCCCAGATAAACCTTGCGCACGGCTTCGTTGTCGATGATCTCGGATGGGTGCCCGCTTGTCAGTACTGTGCCTTCGCTGATGATGTAGGCGCGGTCGCAGATGCCCAAGGTTTCGCGCACGTTATGGTCGGTAATCAGCACGCCGATATTGCGACCTTTTAGAAACTGCACAATGCGCTGAATTTCGATCACGGCGATCGGGTCCACCCCGGCAAAAGGTTCGTCTAGCAGAATAAAACGGGGGTTGCTGGCGAGCGCGCGGGCAATTTCTACGCGGCGGCGCTCGCCACCAGACAGGGATAGGGCGGTATTTTGTCGGATGTGTGCAATTTGCAGTTCGCTAATCAGGGTTTCCAGGCGCTCGTTGATATCGTTCTTGCTGATGCTGCGACCGTTATCGTCCAGTTGCAGCTCCAGCACGGCGCGGATGTTTTCTTCGACCGTCAGGCGGCGAAAGACGGAGGCATCCTGAGGCAGATAGGACAGGCCCAGCCTTGCCCGCTTGTGCATGGGCATGGCGGTAATGGGCGTGCCATCAATTTCAATGCGACCTGCATCGGCGGGCACAATGCCCACAATCATATAGAAGCTGGTGGTTTTGCCAGCCCCGTTCGGGCCTAGCAGGCCGACGACTTCACCACTTTCCACGTTCAGAGAAACATCCTGCACGACCGTACGTTTGCCGTAGGTTTTGCGCAGGCCCTGTGCAATCAGGCTGCCTTTGGTTGAGTGGCTGGCGCGGGTAGGGGTAGACGGGTTGTTAGGAGCAACCATAATTCAGAGGTGTCCGGACTATTTGCGGGGGGAAGACTTGCGTTGGCATTCGGCCAGAGCAGCGTCGGCATTGGCGCGTGGGCGGGCCACGGAGCGAACCCGGCCATCCCGGGTGGCGGAGTCCGAGCCACCAAAGGCCTGGTACGTGCCATCTTTTTGGCGATAGATAATGCGTTGGCCCTGGACGGAGTCTTGCAACTTGCCGCAAACATAACGGTTGACGACAGCCTTGCCAATCAGTTCGACCTCTTCGGTTTTACCGTTGTAAATAGCTCGGACACCTTCGGCGACCATCAATTCAAATTTGGCCGGGTCTTCCTGTCGAATGGTGACGCGGGCGCGCTCGCTGACCGTGGCCGTGCCATGCTGGAATCCTTCCGCATCTTGCTCGATGGCCAATTGGTCTGCCATTAAGGTCATGGCGCCACGGGTCAGGATGATATTGCCTTTGTAGATCGTCTGCTTGGCAATATCGTCGTAAGTCAGGGTGTCGGACAGCACGGAGGTGTCCGGTTCGGCAGCAGCAGAGGCCGCTGCTTGTGCCAGAGCCGGGGCCGTGGGCAGCAAAGCCAGGGTTACAGTGCTCAGGCACAGGGCCAAAGCACCACGCAAAAGGCTAAAAGAGAGCATGGGCTTGTGGCTCAGGCGGGCGCTGTCAGGCGTGGTCATGGAGGGGAATCCTTAGAGCTATTGGAAGAACGCGCTTTTTGTGTTTGTTGGCCCGAGATTTTAACGTCGGATTCCGACATGACGTTCAATTGACGAACGCGATTATCGTAACGCATCCCGGTACCGCGCATGGTGGACTGGCCGTTGACGACCAATGCAGGTTCGTTGGTGTAGACCACATCCTCTTCAGGCAGGATGATCAGTACTTCGCTGCGCACATCCATGGCCTCGTCCTCGGGTGTGGCCAGGCGGTGGATGTGGGCATTGCCTTTCATCGTGATCACATCACCACCTGCATTCATATGTGCGGTGTCGGAGGTGGCAATGGTCAGCGGCGAGTTCGCTCGGTTGCTGACTGCACGCGGGGAGGTAATGTCGTGCGAGTCGTCATCCGGGTAATGGTAAGCAATCTTGCCGTCCAGCCTGCTGATGGCCATCCCGGTTTGGTCAGAGCTGATCATGGTGAAGTTGCGCGCCCAGGAGTCGGGCTCGTGGGTCACACGGCGCGGCGGATCAA
Source organism: Alcaligenes sp. MMA (assembly GCF_020907215.1). Classification (NCBI taxonomy): domain Bacteria; kingdom Pseudomonadati; phylum Pseudomonadota; class Betaproteobacteria; order Burkholderiales; family Alcaligenaceae; genus Alcaligenes; species Alcaligenes sp. MMA. The sequence goes on along the minus strand of NZ_JAJJPP010000003.1, from coordinate 414,382 downwards.
TGGCAACCGAGCGTTGGGTGTAGTCGACCGCCCACAATGTTGCCAGCACCAGCATGGCCAGCAACAGCAGGGAAATGACGGTAGGCAGACGGTCACGCATGATTACTGAATGACTCCTGTCGTCTTTAAGGGGCCACCTGTAATAAAGGCGGCAAGGCGGCCCTGGGAGGCCAGGATGGCATCACAACATTCACGCACGGCACCGTGGCCGGCAGGCTGCGTGGCCACCCAGCTGGCAATTTGGCTAATGTAGAAAGGGGCTTCGGGCACACTGGCGGAAAATCCCACGCGTTGCATGGCCGGCAAATCGATCAAATCGTCGCCCATATAACCCATTTCGCTTAACGATAAGCCGTTTTCCTGGGCCAGTTGGGTCAGGATAGCAATCTTGTCACGTACGCCCTGATGGACAAAAGGAATGCCCAGCTCGGCAGCGCGACGTGACACGATACCGCTTTCGCGTCCGGTAATCAGGGCTACATGAATGCCACTTTCCCCCAGCATGCGCAAACCGTGGCCGTCCAGAGCGTGAAAGCTCTTGAATTCCTCGCCGTTAGCGCTGTACCACAGGCGTCCGTCGGTCAGCACACCGTCCACGTCAAATACCATCATGCGCAGCTGACGTAATTGGCTGCGTATGTTCTCGGGCAACTTGGCCAGGATTTGAGCTTCAGCGGGGTGGAGCGGGATGGTGGGCGTATTCATCATGATCAGATTACCTTTGCAGCCAACAGGTCGTGCATGTGCAGAGCTCCCAATAGTAGCCCGTTTGTGTCCAATACCAGCATTTGGCTGATACGCAAGGCATCCATTTGCTCGGCCGCTTCAATGGCCAGGGCGTCGGCAGCAATGCTGCGCGGTTCGCGTGACATGCCTTCGGACACGGGCAGCTTGCGTATGTCGCCCGCGCGTGCAATCAGGCGGCGCAAGTCGCCATCAGTGAACATCCCCACGGGATGGCCTTGCGAGTCAGTGACAATGGTCATGCCCATGCCTTTGCTGGACATTTCTATCAGGGCATCGGGAACCAGGGTCTCGGGGGAAACAATGGGCAATTGTTCGCCGCTGCGCATGATGTCACGCACAAACGTCAGTAATTGACGACCCAGCGCGCCACCGGGGTGGGAACGAGCGAAGTCTTCACGGCTAAAGCCACGTGCTTCCAGGCAGGCAACGGCCAGTGCATCGCCTAATACTAAAGCGGCCGTGGTGCTGGCCGTAGGGGCCAGGTTGAGTGGGCAGGCTTCGTGCTCCACATGTGCGTCCAGATGCAGGTCAGCATTTTGCGCCAGTTCGGATTGGGCGTTGCCGGTAATGGCAATCAGCTTGGCTCCCATGCGACGCAGCACAGTCAGCACCGTGACCAGCTCCTGGGCTTGGCCGGAGTAGGAGATGGCAATCACTACATCCTGCTTGGTAATCATGCCCAAATCACCGTGCAGGGCTTCGGCAGCGTGCATGAAAAAAGCGGGGGTGCCGGTTGAGGCCAGCGTAGCGGCAATCTTGCGTGCCACATGGCCGGACTTGCCGATGCCCGTCACCACCACGCGACCCTGGCAGTGCACCAGCAGCTTGGTGGCTTCTACAAAACTTTGGTCCAGACGTCCGCCCAGCGCTTGTAACGCGCCAACTTCAATGGCGAAGGTGCGTTGTGCTGAAGACAGGATATGTGCAGGATCTAAAAGTGCCGATGTATTCATGGCGAAATTGTAAACGTGAAGTGTGTGCTTGGCATGCAGATTTGCAGGAGGCAAATTGTAAGGCCAGATGCCCTTTGACCAGTGGCAGACAGATTAGTTTAGGGTTAAGATACGTCTTGTATTGTAATTTCAGTAATTACTGAAAATTCAGGAAGCCATGAATTTAGGACCACAGGCAGAGCGTTTTATTCTGCACTTCGGGGAGATGGGCGGGCGCTGGGGGGTCAACCGGACGGTAGGCCAGATCTATGCCTTGCTGTTCATTGCCCCTGAAGCCCTTCACGCCGACGAGATCGCTGAAACGCTCGGCATCTCCCGCTCCAATGTCAGCATGAGCTTGCGCGAATTGCAGTCCTGGCGACTGGTCAACATGACGCACAAGATCGGCGAGCGCCGCGAATACTTTGAATCTCCCAATGATGTTTGGGATATTTTTCGTACTCTGGTGGAAGAAAAGCGCAAGCGCGAGATTGATCCCACATTGACCTTATTGCGAAGTATCCTTATGGAAGCTCCCGTCAATGACGAAGAAGCATACGGGCAGCAACGCATTAATGAAATGCTGGAATTGATCGAGTTGGCTTGTGGTTGGTTTGACGAGGTTCATCACTTACCGCCTGAGACCCTGCAAAATCTGATGCGTTTAGGTAGCAAAGTTCAGAAAGTGCTGGGTTTCGCCGGAAAGATTCGCAAAGCTGATCAAACTGGGGATCGTCATGATTGATCTGGATGTTGTTACCTTATCGCGGTTGCAGTTTGCTTCCACTGCGATGTTTCACTTTTTATTTGTTCCCTTGACGCTAGGCCTGTCTTTTTTGCTGGCCATTATGGAAAGCGTCTATGTCATGACGGGCAAAGCCATCTGGCGCCGCATGACCAAATTCTGGGGCGTGCTCTTTGGCATTAACTTTGCCCTGGGTGTGGCCACCGGGATTGTGATGGAATTTCAGTTCGGCATGAACTGGGCCTATTACAGTCACTATGTAGGCGATATTTTCGGAGCGCCACTTGCCATTGAAGGATTGATGGCTTTTTTCTTGGAAGCAACCTTTGTCGGCCTGTTCTTTTTCGGCTGGGATCGTCTCTCCAAACTGGGACACCTGATCGTTACCTGGCTCGTTGCTATCGGCACCAATCTGTCGGCCTTGTGGATTCTGGTCGCCAATGGCTGGATGCAGAACCCGGTCGGCGCCATCTTCAACCCCCACACGATGCGTATGGAAATGACCGACTTTGCCGAGGTCATTCTCAATCCTGTCGCACAAGCCAAAGTTGTTCATACCGTCAGTGCCGGTTACGTGCTCGGTGCCATGTTCGTCATGGGCATCAGTGCCTGGTACCTGCTGCGTGGTCGCCATATAGATCTGGCCAAGCGCTCGATGACGGTAGCGGCCAGTTTTGGCTTGGCGGCGTCCCTGTCCGTGGTGGTGCTGGGTGATGAAAGCGGTTATCTCACCACTGAACACCAGCAAATGAAGATTGCGGCCATGGAGTCCATGTGGGAAACCGAGGAAGCGCCGGCCAGTTTCAATCTCCTGGCCTGGCCTGATCAGGAAGCCCGTGAGAACCGCTTTGCCGTGGAAATTCCGTGGGTGATGGGTTTGATCGGGACGCGCTCAGTCAGCACTCCTATGCTGGGTATCAATGAGCTGGTCGAGCATGCCAAGATCCGTATTGCCAATGGCTTGCGCGCTTATGAGGCTCTGCAGTTAGTTCGCGCTGATGCGGGCAATATCGAAGCTCGCCGCGTCTTTGACAATAACTGGAAAGACCTGGGCTACGCCTTGTTGCTCAAGCGCTATACAGATGACATCACCAAGGCCGATACCGATACCATCGCCCAGGCCGCCTGGGATACGGTGCCGCAGGTTGCGCCTTTGTTCTGGAGCTTCCGCGTCATGGTGGCTTTGGGTCTGTACTTTATCCTGTTCTTTGGGGTGGCCTTTTTCCTGGCGTCGCGTGACCGTCTGCAACGTCACCCGCGCCTGCTCAAAGCGGCGGTCTGGAGCATTCCCCTGCCTTGGATTGCGATTGAGTGTGGCTGGTTTGTGGCCGAATTTGGACGTCAGCCCTGGGCGATTGAAGGTGTCTTGCCGACTTACTACGCAGCTTCTGGCCTGTCCTTTGTAGACCTGATGATCAGTATGACGATCTTCCTGTTGCTCTACGGCACCTTGGCGGTGATTGGTATCAAGGTCATGCTGCATTCAATTCGCAAAGGTCCGGACGAGGCTGGCGAGGCCGCCACACCTTCCGCTTTGTCTTATGGTTCGCGCAACGCTCCGTTGCTGCGCGGTTAAGGAGGGGGAACCATCATGGATAATCTGATTCTTCTCGATTACGACACCTTGCGCATCATCTGGTGGTTGCTGCTGGGCGTTTTGCTGGCTGCCTTTGCCATCATGGACGGGGCTGACCTTGGGGTGGCGATGGTGCTGCCACTGGTTGCTCGCAGTGATGATGAGCGGCGCACGCTGTACAACGTGATCGGCCCGGTCTGGGAAGGTAACCAGGTCTGGTTGATCGTGGCCGGTGGTGTGGCCTTTGCGGCCTGGCCCTTGCTGTATGCCATGGCTTTTTCGGGTTTTTACTTGGCCATGATGCTGCTTTTGGTGGCTTTGATTGTGCGCCCGGTTGCCATCAAGTACCGCAGCAAGCTCAGCTCGTCACGCTGGCGGCGTAACTGGGACGCGGTTTGGACCGCTTCCGGTCTGGTTTGTGCCCTGGTGTTTGGTGTGGCAATTGGTAATGTCATGCTGGGCGTGCCGTTCGGCTTTGATGAAACAACGTTGCGCCCGATGTACGAAGGCAATTTCTTCGGTCTGTTCCAGCCTTTCGCCATCCTGTGCGGGTTGCTCAGCGTCTTGATGTTGGCATTCCAAGGGGCGGTAGTGGTGGCTTGGAAGGGTAGTGATCATGTGGCTCGCCGTGCGCGTGCCTGGGCCAAGCCTTTGGGCTTGCTGTCTATCGTGGCTTTTGCGGTCGGTGGCTGGTGGATTAGCGCCATGAATGGCTACAGCATGCCTTGGCCCGAAGTGGCCCATGCCATGTCCAACCCCATTGGCAAAACGGTTGAAATGGTGGAAGGCGCCTGGTTGGCCAACTACCGGACCTGGCCTGCCTTGTGGGCGGCGCCCATTGTCGGCTTTGCAGGTTTGTTGCTGGGCGCCTTGTTGGCTGGCCGTGGTCGTGGCTTGCTGGCTTTGCTGTTCTCGTCCCTGGCCTTGGCGGGCATTATCCTGACCTTTGGTTTTGCGGTATTTCCTTTCTTGCTGCCTTCGTCTTTGAACCCCGGCTCCAGCCTGACCTTATTTGATGCCTCGGCCAGTCATCTGACCTTGTGGATCATGTTGCTGGTGACCTTGGTGTTCTTGCCCATCATCGTGCTCTATACCTCCTGGGTGTATAGCGTAATGCGTGGCAAGGTGTCGGTTGCCAGTATGAAAGACTCTTCTCATTCTTACTAAGGAGGCCAGCGCATATGTGGTACTTCTCTTGGATTCTCGGCTTGGGTCTGGCCTGCGCATTTTCCATTCTGAATGCGATGTGGTTCGAGTTGCGTGAGAACACGGCTTTACAGAACGCGACATCTTCCAAAGCTAATGCAGATATCGAGGTTTGATTGACCCCGCAAAGTCCAACGGCGCAACAGTGGCTGGGGCAATTCTCCAGCCGAGCCCGCACGGCTTTGCGGGCCTCTATGCTGGCCCCGGTGCTGGCGGGCGCTTTACTGATCCCCCAGGCCTGGTTGTTGGCAAAGATTGTGCAGGCAATTGTGGTCGATGGTCTGCCTTGGACAGGGCAGCTTTTTTCTATCCTGATGGTGGCCGCACTCTTGCTGCTGCGCGCCGCCATTTCCGCTTTGGGCGAGCGTCGTGCGCAAAAGGTTTCAGAGCAACTGAAACAAGGGCTGCGCTCTGAGTTGTTTGCCCGCTTGTTCCGGAGTACGGTGCCTCGTTTACGGGCCAGCAACAGCGGTGAGCTCTCTACCAGTTTGATCACGCAAATCGAAGCCCTGGATGGCTTTGTGACGCGCTATATTCCTTGCATGGCGGCCGCCGCACTGGTGCCTTTGGCGCTGGTGTTGGCAGTCTTGCCGGTCGATGGCATTGTTTCCTTGATTCTTTTGTTGAGCACGCCTCTGATTCCTTTGTTCATGGCCCTGGTTGGCTGGGGGGCGGAGGCCGCCAGCCGGGAGCAACAACAAACAACCTTGCGCCTGTCCGGCTTTTTTGCCGACCGTCTGCGCGGAATTTTTACCTTGAGCCTAATGGGGCGCGGACAGGACGAGCTGCAGCGTGTGGAGCTGGCTAGTCAGGAGCTACGCACACGCACCATGAAAGTGCTACGCATCGCGTTCTTGTCATCGGCTGTGCTGGAGTTTTTTGCGGCATTGGGTGTGGCTGGGATCGCTGTTTATATCGGTTTGGGTTATCTGGGCTATCTGGGTGAGTCTTTTGCCGGTGTCAGCTTGCAGCAGGGGTTGTTCTGTTTGCTCCTGGCTCCAGAGGCTTACCAGCCCTTGCGCCAATTAGCCGCCAATTATCACGACCGGGCGGCAGCACGTGCCGCTGCGGTAGAGGTCGACAGACTGTGGGCGAACCTGGGACAAGACTTGATTCCTGCTGCTCCCACCAGTGCAGACGTTAAAACTGTTTTTCCGAATTTGCCGGTCTTGGTGCTGCGGCAGCTGCATTTGCCACAGTTGGGCGGGCAGGGGACCTTGTTGGAAGTGCCCGGTCTGCAACTCTATATCAATCAGTCTTACGCGGTGCTGGGGGCCAGTGGTTCGGGCAAGACCAGTTTGCTGGAAAGCCTGATTGGTTTGCGCCCTTTGGCACAGGGCGAAATTCTGCTGCGTAATAGTGATACGGCCGGGCGCCTGCTGACGCGCCATGATGGGGTTGTGCTGATTTCCCAGCAGGCTTTTTTAGCCATGGGTACGATTGCTGACGGCCTGCGTCTGGCTGCCCCACAAGCTAGTGATGATCAGTTGTGGCAAGCCTTGGAACAAGCCTGCGCGGCCGAGTTCGTGCGCGCTTTGCCTGATGGTTTGCAAACAGCTCTGGGTGAGGGTGGATTTGGTCTTTCCGGTGGGCAGATTCAGCGCCTGGCATTGGCCCGCCTGTTTTTGACCGATCCGCATGTGGTTTTGCTGGACGAACCTAGTTCCCGCCTGGATGCGGCGACACGGGATCGCGTTATGCACAATATTCTGCGTTTTTGTCAGGGACGCTGTCTGGTCGTAGCCACGCATGACCAGGAGCTGGCGGCAATGTGCTCGAATCAACTGCACATCGCCCAAGGAGTTCTGACGACATGAAAGCGTGGTTTCGTCTTTTAGGCTCCAGCCTGCGCGCACGACGTGGTGCCGTATTGTTTACGGTTCTGTTGGCGATCAGCACAGTAGCGGCGGGTGTGGGCCTTCTGGGAGTAGCGGGCTGGTTCCTGAGCAGCGCCTTCCTGGCCGCTATGGGTATCGTATTCAACCTGTTCGGTCCTTCGGCCATGATTCGTGGCCTGTCTTTCTGGCGTATCGCCTCACGCTATTTGGAGCGAGTGGTTGGACATGCCCTGACCCTGGATCTGCAGGTACGTATTCGTAGCCTGGTTTTTGGACGATTGAGCCGGTTCAGTCAGTCGCGCCTGGCCCAGTTCCGGGATGGGGAACTGGCTTCAAGCTTGACTTCCGACGTTGCTGTGCTGGATCTGGTCCTTCTGCTGATTTTGGTGCCGCTGACTACTGCTGTCGTGGCAGCTCTGGTATTTAGCGCGGTGCTGCAAACCTGGCTGTCCTGGTGGGCGTGGTTGATTTTGGCCTGCTTGCTAATTGCTGCTTGTCTGATTCCGTATATCTGTGCCCGAGGTGCCAGCCGTGCAGCCCAGCAGGTGCATCAACTGGAGAACCGCCAGCGTGTTCTGGTGCATCAGGCCATCCGCGCCTATGCCGATATTCAGGTGTTTGCAGCTGCGGATGCCGTGCAAGAACAAGTGGACAAGCTTGGCCAGGAACTGGGGCAAGCCCGTTTGCGCAGCAATGGCTGGGGTATTGTCGGGCAGTTTTCCCAGCAGGTCTTGATGGGTGTGGCCCTGATGATCTGCCTGCTGGTAGGAGCACAGCAAGTCAATTTGGAAGCGATGAGCGGCCCCTTATGGGTAGGCTTGGTTTTGGCTCTGTTAGGTTTGTTTGAGATCATGGCCCCCATGATGCGCGGCGCATCTCGCCTGGGAGAGGTGCAGGCGGCCAGCAATCGTTTGCTGACGATTCTGGACGAGCCTGAAGAGACCGCTCAGGAGCAAGCGCAAGCCATTGTGCTGGATAAACCAGCCAGCTTGGAAATCACGGACTTGAGCTTTGCCTATGGTTCGCAGCCGGTGCTGGATCACTTGTCGCTGCAAGTCCAAGCCGGAGAGCATATTGCCATTTTTGGGCCCAGCGGCTCGGGCAAGTCCACCTTGCTGGGTGTGCTGATGCGCTTGTTGCCAGTCTCGGGCCAGCAGTATCTGATAGAGGGTGAAGCGGCCCAGGACTGGAACCGCGCTAGCTGGTTTGATCATTGCGCTTTGCTGGCGCAGGACTCGCCGCTGTTTCTTGGCTCGGTACGCGATAACCTTTTGCTGGCTGAACCGACCGCTTCTGAGCAACAAATCTGGCAGGTTCTTCACGATGCCCAACTGGACAGTGTGGTACGCGATTTACCGCAAGGGCTGGATACCTGGTTGGGTGAAGGGGGGCAGCAGTTGTCCTTGGGGCAACAGCGTCGCCTGTGTCTGGCACGGGTACTTTTGTCACCCGCCCATATCTGGTTTCTGGACGAGCCTACAGCCAGTCTGGATGGCCCGACCAGTCAGGCTTTGATGCAGGATATTCTGGCTGCGGCGCGAGGAAAAACCGTGATTATGGCTACGCATGACACCCGTTTGCTGCCTTTGGTCGATAGCGTTTATCAGTTTGAAGCGGGTCGTTTGCAGCGACAATCCGGCACTCTAGTAAATACTTTAGAGCCAAACTAAAAGGTCGCTTTGGGTCAAGTCTGCAGGGATTCTTCCCCAATCGCGTCGTATTAGTACAACTGACGGGCACAAGCCGGGTAAGCCCTTGTTGCTGCTGCCCAATTGTGTACACTTGCAACGTATCCAAGAGCGCCCTTCGCGTCCGGATTTTTTGTTGTAGAAGCTTTGACATGCAAATTGATCCCACCCAGTACATCCGTCAAATCATTCGCAATGTGCCGGACTGGCCTAAGCCAGGGGTGACTTTCCGCGATATCACCCCGGTTTTGCAAGACCCGCGTTCCTTTCGGGTGTTGATTGACTTATTTGTCTATCGTTACATGGGACAAAAACTGGATCTGGTGGCGGGTGTGGATGCACGCGGCTTTATCGTAGGTTCGGTTCTGGCCTATGAGCTGAACCTGGGTTTTGTGCCAGTGCGTAAAAAGGGCAAGCTGCCTTTCAATACCGTGGCCGAAGAGTATTCCCTGGAATATGGCAATGCCAGCGTCGAGATGCACACCGATTCCGTGCGCCCTGGTCAGCGTGTCTTGCTGATCGACGACCTGATCGCGACCGGTGGTACTTTGCTGGCTGCCGCACGTTTGCTGCAGCGCCTGGGTGCCAATGTGGTGGAAGCTGCTGCGATTATTGATCTGCCCGAGTTGGGTGGTTCTCAAGCCGTTAAGGATTCTGGCCTGTCGGTATACACCGTCTGTAGCTTTAACGAATCTGACCGCTAATTGCTATTAACCGGCGTGTGCCGGTTTGGTTTTTTCGCCTGAGTCCCTGTCATGCCTTTTGAGCATCGCAGGGATTTTTCATGCCTGCCTGTTTGATCAGACACGGGACTGACAGTACCTTAGCCCCGTGCCTTTTTGCCCTGCTTAGAAACGCACCTTCATGAACAGAGAGCCAGCATGATCCTGGTTACGGCCAAACTGTCCCTGGTAGTTCAAGCCAAAGGCGGTGTTTTTGCCGGCTTTCAGTTCGGCGCCCAGTTCGGCAACAGCGGCATTCTTGGCGATAGGCGCACCGCTGATGCGGAAGTTGCTTCCTGGCAAGGCGGCAAAGGCCAGTTCACGCTCGGGTGTGGTGTCACCCAGGGCATGACGCCAGCCCAAACCGGCGCTCAGGGACAGGGTGGTTTTGGACAGGTCCAGTTCCGTGGTGCCGCGCAGCCCCAATGTGACGGTACTCAGGTTCTGGCGTTGCGAGTCGCCACGCAAGGCGGCTTGGCCACCCGATTCACTAAAGGAGCCGTGGCGTAGTTGATGCCAGTTCACGCTGGCATAGGGCTCTACGCTGGAGCGAGGGCTGACCGGCATGCGGTAACCCAATTGGGCAAAGGCCTGAATGCTATGCGCTTTGTAGTCTGCCTTCAGTGTCTCGTTCTGATGAACGGAGATAGAGCGCTCGCTGTCCAGGCTGTGGCGGGTGTAAGCACCACCAGCCAACAGATTCAGACTGCCTGAACCTAGCTCCCAAGCCTGTGTGCCGTACAGGGCTGCGCTGTAGCTATTGCTGCGCGAGCTCTGGCGACGATCATCCAGCTTGATGCGGTTTTCCAGATAGCCCAAGGAGGCGCCCATACGCCAGCCTTGCTCACCGATAGCCGTATCCCCGCCCAGGAACAGACCGCCCACTTTGTGGCGTACATCCTGGCTGTTGTCGTCACCGTCCAGATCTCGTTGTTGATGGATCACTTCGGCCCACAAGACGGTCTCTTTGCCGGTTGTATTACGTGCGCCCGAGGCTTGTTTGCCCAAGGTGCGGGGCAGCAGGTCGCCGTTGCTGAGCAGTGCCGAGGTGGTGCCCGCATGGATTTGGCCTTGCAACTGTTCCATATAGCCTGCGACCTGGCTGGACTGGGCATTAAGCACCGTGTCATACAGTTCAGCCATCGCGGCTGGTGGCTGGTCCGAGCCGGTATCTAAAGCGTTAGCCACGGCTTTCTGGTTGCCGGTACTGGCAAATGTGGCAAACGGCGTGTCATTGCGCTTGATCATCAAGGATAGGCTGGGGCCGTAGAGCAGCGTTGGCGACAGGAAAGCCATGTCGTACGTAATGTGGCTGTACTGACCTGTCACACCGTTGGCGGCATCCAGAAAGGAATAGGCCACGTTCTGGCGGAAGGGGCCACCGGCCAGTTTCAGGGTGCCGTCGATATGAGCGGCACCGCCAACCACCAGACGATCTGTCGCACCTGCGGGGCCGACTTCCAGTTCATGCACTGAACCGGCATGGGCGGTATAGTCGCCGCTGACGGTCAAGGTGCCTACAGAATTACCGGGGGCCAAGGTGCCGTAGTTATCAACTTGTGCGACCGTACCGGAACCCCCCAGTGTTCCTTCACGCTCAACGGTCACGGCAGAAGCCAGCGTGCCATTGACGGCCAGACGACCTCCGCTGACGGTAGTGTCGCCGGTATAGCTGTTATTGCCCGTCAACTCCAAAGAGCCGGAACCGCGCTTGTGCAAGCCTCCGATACCGCTGATGTCATTGGCGAAGGTGGAATGGTAGCCCAGCGTGTCTACATCGAACAGGCGGGTAAATTGCGCTGGCCCTTGCACGGCCTTGCCCACATTCATCAGGCCCCAGCCGTAAATGCTGGGGTCGCCCAAGTCGGTGGCGGTGGTCAGCAGGGTTTGCTGCAAATGGTAAGCGGTGAAATAGGGGAAGGCTTCCTTTACCAGGGCAGCTCCACCCGCGACATGCGGAGAGGCCATGGAGGTGCCGCTAAAAGCGATATAGCCACCCGAGGAATTGACTGAATTAATCCCTGGGTCGTCGTCACCACCGGGGGCGGCCAGACACCACTCGGCTGCCACGCCGCATTTGTTCGCATAGGAGGCTAAAGAGCCATCCTCGCCCAGAGCCGTTACCGCCAGCCAATTATCTTTTAGTTCAGGAAACCAGTAGGGGGAGCCAGCCAGCAGGTCGGGGTGGTCCTGCGATTCATTGCCGGTGGCAAATACCATCAGGGAGCCTGCATCTACGCTGTTGTGAAAAGCCTCGATAGCCAGTGGCTGCCAATCCAGCACGCCTTCGGGTGAGCCGTAGTCCACGACATTACAGGGTGGTGGGGAGCTGGCATTGTTGCAACCATTGACTCCCAGGCTGCTGTTGATGATGGGCAACTTGAACTGGGCCAAATAGTTCCAACCTTGTGAGGCAACGCGATCAAAGGCGGCCGCCGCTTCACGTGGGTCTGGTTCATAAGGATCATTGCCAAGTATGTCGTCGTCCTCATCCGTGCCGTCGTAAGCGACGGCAAAAAGCTGACTGTTGAACGCGACACCATGCATGCCAACACCATCACGACGTGCGCCCATAATGCCCGCAACGTGGCTACCGTGACCTGATGGAGGGTCAGAGTCGATGCCTTGGCCATTGGCGTAGGGGGTATTGGTGTTGAAATCAAAGCCACCCGCAATGGCACCGGCAAATTCGGGATGATTGCCTGCAATGCCGGAGTCCAGATAGCCGACCGTGACGCCTTTGCCGGTAAAACCCAGCGAATAGGCTTGGGCGGCGTTGATCATGTCCAGGCCAGGCTGCCGTTTGTATTCTTTAGTCCGCCATTGTTCCAGCGAGCTATCTGGTTCCGCGTGGGCGATGCCAGGCAAAACCAGACTCAATAAGGCCATTTGCACCAGCACATGGGTGCTGCGTCTCTTATTCGACATCTCTTCCTCTCCAGGGTGTTTTTCTATGCGTGGCGGCAACTCGTTGTGAGGTCGTGTTGTCGGGTCCATGCATGCTATTTAACGTCGTAGCTGTTGAATCTTATAGCGGTCAAATTTACGTTTTGTCATGTTTAGCGTTTGAAGCATGCGAAAACGTGCGACTGAATCGGCAGAGCCTGCAGGGAGAGTGGCGATTCTTCCTGTGAACAAGGCGTTTAATTGATGATCTGATTTCTGTATCTGAAAACCAGTTGGTGATGACTTTGTTGTAGAGCCCACAACATGTTGGGCGAGGTGTGGGCCTTGCAAGAGGCGAAGGCCCCAGAGTTTGTTGCTGTTTTAAGGTGCTTTTTTGAGGGGCTATGGCTGTAGCCGGGCACTAACGCTTTCAAGGCTTGCTGTGATTTCAGTCCGTGGAATCTCAGGCCACAGGCTCGGCCAGCAAGGCGCGTACCAGTTCAGGTTTCAAGGTCCGTGCCGCTGCAAACCCGGCAATATGGCGCACCCTGACCAGGTCCAGCGCGAAGAAATGGAAGTCCGTGAAACTGCTCAGAAACTCCATATCGGGAAAGCGGGCGGTATAGGCCTGCTTGGCTTGTTCCCAGTCGGGCTGCTCGCGCTCCAGTTTGCGAGCCAGCATCTGAAAGGTGACGCGGGGTAGGTCATGGACGGCATCCTGACCGTGTTCGCTTTGGCTGATCATCAGGCTGGCATCGGGGCGTTGTAGCAAATAACGGGTGTGAGCCGCCATTTCGCTGATGTGGATGATGATGCTGGCTTGTTCGGGGCAGATCGCAAAGGGGACGCGGGAGACTACCGGCAATCCCTGATTGCTGAGTGTGCCCAAAGACGCAGTGCGTTCGCTTTGGAGCAGGGCCTGCAGGCTGATTAGCAATGGATCATCAACAGACATAAAAACACCTATTCTGAAAAAGCTCCCACACTGCGCTGTGGGCTTGATGCGCCCGAGGGTTTTACCTTGGGCGGTCCGGCAGACAAGGCTCTTCGCAGTACCGTCGTCGTGTTGCTCGTTGAAGGGCGAATTTACTGTTGGAATGGCCCAGCCAGGAAAAAGTCCCTGATGTTGCGCCTTCGTCTTGCTGCTCTCCAAGAGGGTGCTTTTATCTCGAGAGCGGCCCAGCGAAAAAAATACCCCCATACCACTGACGAAACAGGCCGACATAAAGCCGGCCTGTTCAGGGGGGGGGAGGCGTATGGTTTACACCAGAACGCGCTCAATACCACCATCGTTGGCACGGCGTACGTAGTCCGCCATCCAGTTCTCGCCCAGCATGTGCTTGGCCATTTCCACCACGATGTAGTCCGCATCCATCTTGGTTTCGTCCTCGTAACGGGACAAACCTTGCAGGCAGGACGGACAGGAGGTCAGCACTTTGACTTCGCCCTGGAAGCCATCGGCGCGAACAGCATCCTGGTTCTTCTGCAGTTCTTCGTGCTTGCGGAAACGGATTTGTGTGGAGATATCCGGACGCGACACAGCCAGCGTGCCCGACTCACCACAGCAACGGTCTGCCTTGATGGTACTGTCGCCCACCAAGGATTTGACTGTTTTCATGGGGTCTTGCAGCTTCATGGGGCTGTGGCAAGGGTCGTGGTACATGTAGCGCACGCCTTGCACATCTTCCAGTTTCAAGCCTTTTTCCAGCAGGTATTCGTGGATGTCGATCAGGCGGCAACCGGGGAAGATCTTGTCGAATTCGTAGCCCGCCAACTGGTCGTAACAGGTACCACAGCTGACCACCACGGTTTTGATGTCCAGGTAGTTCAGGGTGGTGGCCATGCGGTGGAACAGCACACGGTTGTCGGTGATGATCTTCTCGGCCTTGTCGCTTTGACCGCTGCCGCGCTGCGGGTAGCCACAGCACAGGTAGCCAGGAGGCAGAACCGTCTGTACGCCTACATGCCAGAGCATGGCCTGGGTTGCCAGGCCTACTTGTGAGAACAAACGCTCCGAACCACAGCCGGGGAAGTAGAACACGGCTTCTGAGTCCACCGAGGTGGCTTCAGGATTACGGATGATAGGCACGTAATCCGAGTTCTCGATATCCAGCAATTTACGGGCCGTCTGCTTGGGCAGGCCACCAGGCATCTTGCGGTTGATGAAGTGGATGACCTGTTCACGAATAGGGGCCTTGCCAATGGTGGCAGGCGGGGCGCTGACCTGTTTGCGGGCGGGAGCTGCCAGCAGATTGTGTGCAGCACGCTGGGCTTTGTAACCCACTTCAATCATGGCGGTACGAGTGGCCTTGATGACGCGTGGATCTTTGGCGTTCAAAAAGAACATGGCCGCTGCCGAGCCCGGATTAAAGGACTTCTTGCCCATGCGTTTTAACAAGGAACGCATTTCCATGGATACATCGCCAAAGTCGATATCCACCGGACAGGGGTTGTAGCACTTGTGGCACAGGGTGCAGTGGTCGCCCACGTCCTCAAACTCTTCCCAATGCTTCAGGCTGATCCCGCGACGCGTTTGCTCTTCGTACAGGAAGGCTTCGATCAGCAAAGAGGTGGCCAGAATCTTGTTGCGGGGCGAGTACAGCAGGTTGGCCCGTGGCACGTGGGTGGCACAGACTGGTTTGCACTTGCCGCAACGCAAGCAGTCCTTGATGGCGTGGGAAATGGAGCCGATTTCGCTGCGCTGCATGATCAGCGATTCGTGGCCCAGCAGGTTGAAGCTGGGCGTCCAGGCGCGGCTCAAATCCGCTCCGGGCATCAGCTTGCCGGCGTTGAAGTGGTTGTTCGGGTCCACTTCGCGCTTGTAGTTCTGGAAGGGATCCAGCTCTTCTTGCGTCAGGAACTCGTATTTGGTCAAACCAATACCGTGCTCACCGGAGATCACACCGTCCAGACCACGCGCAATTTGCATGATGCGAGCCACGGTGACATTGGCCTGCTGCAGCATGCCGTAGTCGTCCGAGTTCACGGGGATATTGGTGTGTACGTTACCGTCACCGGCGTGCATGTGCAGAGCCACAAACACACGGCTTTTCAGCACACGGTCGTGAATAGCCTGCAGTTCGGTCAGTACGGCAGCGCAGTCGGCACCAGGGAAAATGTGTTCCAGGTTTTCACGAATCTCGCTCTTCCAGGACGTGCGGATCGTGTGATCCTGCAATAGTTGGAAAATCGAGGTGTTCGGGTCTTCTTGCAAACGCGCGTCGATAGCGGTGCTTTCCAGCGGTACGCCAATCTCGGCCAGCTCAGCTTGCGAGTCCTTCAGCGGCTTGTCCAGATTGTCCTGCAGCCACTGCCAGCGCTGGCGTACAGTGCGTACGATTTGCAGGGCATCGTGACGACGCTCGTTCAGGATCTCTTCGCGTGTGTGCTCGGCGTCGTTGTGGTCTTCGATCTTGCCTACGGGCAGATCGCCCTGGAGGAAGTCTTCCAGTTCACGGGTCAAGCGCAGCTTGTTGTCCGTGGACAGCTCAATATTGATGCGTTCGATTTCTTCGGTGTATTCACCCATGCGGCGCAGGGGGATCACCACGTCTTCGTTGATCTTGAAGGCGTTGGTATGGCGGGCAATGGCAGCGGTACGGGCACGGTCGGCCCAGAACTTCTTGCGGGCTTCGGCGCTGACGGCCACAAACCCTTCACCGGAGCGGCCATTGGCCAGACGCACCACTTCAGATGCGGCGGTCGCCACGGCATCGGGATCGTCGCCCACGATGTCGCCAATCAAGACCATTTTGGGCAGGCCGTCGCGCTTGCTCTTGGTGGCGTAGCCTACGGCACGCAGATAGCGCTCGTCCAAGTGCTCCAGACCGGCCAGAATGGCGCCGATGCGCTTGCCTTCGCCGTTCAGGTAGTCAATGACTTCCACAATGGAGGGCACGGCCTGTTTGGCCTGGCCGAAAAACTCCATACAGACGGTGCGTGTATGCGCAGGCATGCGGTGCAGTACCCAGCGGGCCTGCGTGATCAGACCATCACAGCCTTCTTTCTGGATACCGGGCAGGCCAGCCAGGAATTTGTCGGTGACGTCTTTCCCCAGACCTTCCTTGCGAAAGCGCCGGCCTTCAATATGCAGGGTTTCGCTGCGCAGCAACTGGGCACCAGGGGCGTAACGGCCATCAAACCATTTGACTTCAAAATGAGCCATTTCCACGTCGTGGATCTTGCCCATATTGTGTTCAAGACGGGTCACTTCCAGCCAGTTGCCCTGGGCATCGACCATGCGCCACCAGGCGAGGTTGTCCAGCGCGGTACCCCATAGAACGGCTTTTTTTCCGCCCGCGTTCATGGCGATGTTGCCACCGACACAGGAGGCGTCGGCCGAGGTCGGGTCCACTGCGAAAACGGCACCAGCCGCTTCGGCGGCATCCGCCACACGGCGTGTTACTACGCCAGCACCGGTCAGGATGGTGGTGACGGGCTCGTTCATGCCAGGTAGGGTGGTTTGTTCGGGCTTGCCAATGGCATCGAGCTTTTCGGTATTGATCACCACCGAGCGCCAGCTAAGTGGAATAGCACCGCCCGTATAACCCGTACCACCCCCACGTGGGATGATGGTCAGCTTCAATTCAATACAGGCACGGACCAGCGCGGCCATCTCGTTTTCGTGGTCTGGGGTGAGCACGACAAAGGGATATTCCACGCGCCAGTCGGTTGCGTCAGTGACGTGCGAGACGCGCGATAGACCATCGAACTTGATGTTGTCCTTGGCGGTCAGGCGCGACAGGGAGCGCACGATTTTCTGGCGTAGCTCGCGAGTATCGGTAAATTCCTGTTCGAATGCGGCCACGGCGCCACGGGCAGCGTGCAACAGCCGCAAAACCTTGGCATCGCGATCGGGCACGGCGCTGTCTCGGCGCTGGTCGATTTCGTTCAAGCGATGATTCAAGGCTTCGATCAGTTGACGTTGGCGCTTGGGATTATCCAGCAGATCGTCCTGCAAATAAGGGTTGCGTTTGACAACCCAGATGTCACCCAGCACTTCAAACAGCATGCGTGCGGAGCGGCCGGTGCGGCGTTCAGAGCGTAGCTCAGACAGCTTTTCCCAGGCTTCCTCACCCAGCAGTCGCAGGATAATTTCCCGGTCCGAGTAAGAGGTGTAGTTGTAGGGGATTTCACGCAGGCGCGGCGTGTCGGTGTTGCGTGCCTGGGCAGCCAGGTGCTTGCTTGCAATGGGGGCGTTCATGGCGATAGTTGGCAAGGCCCGTCAAGGGCGGCTCAGCGAGGAGCAGATAGGCAAAAGACAAGTGTATACGAATCGTAGCCAGGCTGCCCCCTTACTACATGGGCAAGTCAGGGATAAGAGGTGCTTTGCAGCCAGTTTGCAGCAAATTACCAACCCAATTTGGGGAAAATCCACAGCAGACCCGCAGTCATGGTGATGTAGCGCGCCAGTTTTCCCACCGCCATGTAAAACAGGCTGGGCCAAAACGGCAGGCGTAGCCAACCGGCGACAGCACACAGGGGGTCACCTACAACCGGTAGCCAGGACAGGAGCAGAGCGGGCGGGCCCATGCGGGTCAGCCAGCGTTGCCCCAGTTCATGCCAGCGACCAGCGGCCTTGTTCTTGGGCGTGTTTCCGTCCTCGGTGTTTTGCGGGTGCTTTTCGCGCCAGGCTTCGTACGCTTTTTCGGCAGCCAGGCCAGTGGCATAGCTGATCGCCCCGCCAGCCGTATTGCCTACCGTGGCCACCAGTACCGCAGGCCAAAACATATCGGGGGCCAGGTTGATATAGGCGAACACCGCAGGCTCCGAGCCTAGGGGAAGGAGAGTAGCCGAGACCAGACTGACGATGAAAATGGCACTTAAACCGATTTCGGGCAGAGACAGGGTGGTCAAGAGCCACGAAATAAGATCAGAGATCCAGGCTTGCATAAGTAAAGTGGATGGGTGTTTGAAGAGAGTAATGGACGCCAGTTAGGGCATCTGCCTATGGTATTCTGTTTTTCTTTCCCGGTGAGCAGTCTCAGGCAGGGGCCTGCGACTGGCCTTGGTGGCAAACCGGCTGTTAATTGAAGCCTGAGAAATGTCGAACGATTACCTAAAGCGAATTCTGACCTCGAAAGTGTACGATGTTGCCATCGAAACACCACTTGAACCCGCTCCCCAGGTATCGGCACGAATTAGTAACACGGTACTGCTCAAGCGTGAAGACTATCAGCCTGTTTTTAGCTTCAAGCTGCGCGGTGCCTATAACAAGATGGCCAATCTGTCGGCCGCAGAATTAAAACGGGGTGTACTGGCCGCTTCGGCTGGCAACCACGCACAAGGCGTGGCCATGTCAGCGCGCAAGCTGGGCTGCCGCGCCGTTATTGTGATGCCAACCACCACGCCGCAAGTCAAGATTGACGGTGTGCGCAATCTGGGCGGCGAAGTGGTCCTGGCGGGCGAGAGCTACTCGGACTCCTACCAGCACGCTTTGGAACTGCAAAAGAGCGAAGGCCTGACCTTTGTGCATCCCTTTGATGATCCTGATGTGATCGCCGGGCAGGGCACGGTGGCCATGGAAATCCTGCAACAGCACCCCGGCCCGATTGAAGCGGTCTTTGTCGCGATTGGCGGTGGTGGTCTGGCAGCCGGCGTGGCAACGTACATCAAGGCCCTGCGCCCCGAAATCAAAGTAATTGGCGTGCAGACCGAAGATTCCTGTGCCATGGTGCGCAGTATCAAAGCGGGTCGACGTGTGAATTTGTCGGACGTGGGTTTGTTTTCCGATGGCACTGCTGTCAAGCAAGTGGGGTCGGAAACCTTCCGTCTGGTGCGCCAGTATGTAGATGACTTTGTCATTGTGGATACCGACGCGATTTGCGCGGCTATCAAAGATGTGTTCCAGGACTCGCGTAGCGTGCTGGAACCAGCCGGCGCTCTGGCTTTGGCCGGCGCCAAGCGCTACGCTGCTCAAAACAAGCTCAAGAACAAGACACTGATCGCGGTAACGTCCGGCGCGAACATGAACTTTGATCGTATGCGTATGGTGGCAGACCGTGCGGATGTGGGTCAGGCTCGTGAAGCCTTGTTTGCCTTGACGATTCCCGAGGCCAAAGGTAGTTTTCGTCGCCTGTGTGATGCCCTGGGGACGCGTTCGGTGACTGAGTTCAATTACCGCATGTCCAACATGGAAAAGGCGCACGTCTTTGTGGGGATGTCGATTTCTTCGGAAGCGGAAATTGAAAAGCTGGAAGAGCGTTTCGTCAAGAAAGGCTTTGGTACCTTGAATCTGACGGGCAACGAGCTGGCCAAAACCCATGTGCGTCACATGGTGGGTGGAGTGTCCAGCCAGGCTACGAACGAAGTCCTGCTGCGTTTCGAGTTTCCAGAGCGCCCTGGCGCCTTGCGTAAATTCCTGTCCAGCATGAATCAGGACTGGAATATCAGCTTGTTTCACTACCGTAATCAGGGCGATGACTATGGCCGTATCTTGATCGGTATCCAGGTGCCGCCTTCGGACAAGAAAGAGTTCAAGGCTTTCCTGGGCAATTTGGGCTATCCGCACTGGGACGAGACGGACAACCCGGCTTACAAGTTGTTTTTGTAAGTCAGTGGACGGCGCCCCACCACTATGGCGTCGTGCAGAGTTGTCAGAACAAAAACACCTCGCTTGTTAAGGCGAGGTGTTTTTTATTTGAAATCTGAGCGTGATGATTGCAGGTGCAGCGGCGTATTGCCTGAGGGCCGCTTGGAAGCAAGCGTAGTTCAGCCCTAGACACGCTGTCTACGCTTGTTGTGTCAAACCTGTGCTACACACTGCTCTAAGGCTTGCCGCAACGGTTTCAGGCTGTCATTCAGCCGTGTAAAGGCTTGTTCCTGACGAACTGACAACGCATGGGCCTGTTCTGCCGTTACCACTTCAAAGCCCAGATTCTGCCCAGGCAGGCGCTGTGCAATTTGAGCTAGATCCACGCTGGCGACCTGTCCGATTCGTGGATAGCCCCCGGTGGTTTGCCGGTCGGCCATCAGCACAATAGGCTGGCCATCGTTGGGGACTTGAATCGTTCCAAAGCAGGTGGGGGCGGAGAGCAGCTCTTTAGCCGTTTTACGCTGCAATGGCTGACCTTCCAGGCGATAGCCCATGCGTTCCGAGGCGGGGCTGATACGGTAGCTTTGGCTTTGAAACAGTTCCAGTGATTCGTCAGTGAACAAATCGGCTTGATCCAACATGACACGCAGGCGTTCTCGCGGGGCCAAGGCCAGTGCAGCAGGCATGTAAATCCGTAGCTCATCCAGTACGGCTTGCAGCCTGTTCAGTGTCGCTTCCTGATTGGGCAGGGGCCGAGCCAGTTGAATCTGATCGCCCTTTTTCAAGGCGCGACCTTCAAAACCACCCAGACCAACGCGCATATGGGTGCTTTGGCTACCCAGCAAGGATTCGACTTGAAAACCGCCGTAGACAGACAGGTAGCTGCGGGCACCTTGGCCGGGTTTGACGGACTGCATGGTCAGTGTCTGTCCGGCGCGCGCCAGAGTAGGGCGCAGCACTGCCACGGGCTGACCGTCCAGGCTGGCATTCATCTCCGCGCCGGTCAGGACAAACAGGGCGGGTGCGTCAAACCGCAGGCTTGGGCCCTGTACGGTAATTTCCAGGCTGGCCAGGTCTTGTGCAACGGTATTGCCTGCCAGCAAATGGGCGAGCCGGTGTGCGCGTTCATCCATGGCACCGCTGGGTGAAACCCCCAGGTGTTGGTGCCCATACCGACCTCGGTCTTGCAGGCTGCTCATCATGCCTGGCTTGAGGATATGTACCGTCATGCAGGTGTCCAGTGATCAAACTGTTCGTGAGGCAGGGGCACAAAGCGCACTTGGTCACCGGGGGCGAGCAGGGCAGCGGGGGAGCGCCGGGCGTCGAACAGGCTAACTGGCGAGCGGCCAATCAAATGCCAGCCGCCAGGAGATTCGTTGGGGTAAATAATGGTTTGCTGGTTGGCAATGGCTACCGAGCCTTTGGGCAGTACGGTGCGGGGGGTGGCACGGCGCGGCACATTCAGCTGTTCGGGCAAGATGCCCACATAGGGGGCACCGGGCGCAAAGCCCACCATAAATACCAGTTGTACTTGACTGCTGTGCAGTTCAATGACTTGTTCCTGGCTCAGTCTCAACTGCTCGGCAATGGCGGGCAGGTCGGGGCCGAAGGGGCCGCCGTAACAGACGGGAATATCCACCAGGGCACCGGGGGCAGCCTGATCCTGGCTGGCATCCAGCTCGGCCAGTGCTTGGTGAACATAGTTGTGCAAACGGGCGAGCTGGTCGCTGCTGCCATCCGGATAAAAGTGGATGGCAACCGCAGTAAAGCTGGGGACCAGATCACGGACACAGGCGGGCGCGTGGTCGCGCAGCAAGCGTGCGGCGCGGGTGCAGCGCAAACCGGTCTCCAAAGAAAGCTCACCGCTGAACTGCACGAGCAAACAGCGGTCGCCTTGTTCGGTAAGTAGCCAGGTTTTGTGCATCTTTATTTGGCGAAAAGGGAGTCCAGGCTGTTGAAGGCTTTGAATTCCAGGGCGTTGCCCGATGGGTCCATGAAAAACATGGTGGCTTGCTCGCCAGGCTCGCCCTTGAAACGGATATAGGGTTCGATCACAAATTGGGTGCCAGCGGCAACCAGCTTGTCAGCCAGGGTTTGCCAGGTGGGCATATCCAGCACGACACCAAAGTGACGCACGGGCACGTTGTGAGCGTCTACCGCACTGGTGGCATTGCTGCCGCATTCTGAAGGAGCCAGATGAGCCACAATCTGGTGGCCGTAGAAATTGAAGTCGATCCACTGATCAGAGGATCGGCCTTCGGGACAGCCTAATGTCTGGCCATAGAACTGGCGTGCAACGGCCAGATCATGGACCGGAAAAGCAAGGTGGAAAGGGCGCAGCTCATGGGTATTGGACATGCTTGGCTCCTGTGCGGCATAAATCCGCCAACGTGGTCTTCAGAGCCGTTTATTGTAGGACCAATATGGCCCCACATGTTCTAGCAGTCCTGCAGTCGAACCCGACTCTTGGGGAAACGCAACATAAACACGCTGCCTACTCCCAGACGGCTTTGAATTTGCAGTTCGGCATTATGTCGCACGATGATGTGTTTGGTAATGGCCAGGCCCAGGCCCGTGCCGCCTGTGGAGCGCGAACGGCCCTTGTCCACGCGGTAAAAGCGCTCGGTCAGGCGGGGAATGTCCTGGGCAGCAATGCCGATACCCGTGTCCTGGACGGAATAACAGGCCTCGCCGCTGTCATTCAAATACCAACGCACAGTGATGGTGCCGTCCTTGGGGGTATAGCGCACTGCATTGGTAATCAGGTTGGAGACGGCCGAGCTTAATTCGGTTTCCATGCCCTGAATGGCAATACGCGGATCAATGTCCGTGACAAAGCTGTGTTGTCCGCCGGAGATGGCCTCGCCTTGTTTCAGCGCGCTTTCAATCAATTGGCTGACCTGCACGGTTTCCCCTTCCACCGTGGGCGAGGATTCCAGTGTCGACAAGGTTAACAAGTCGGACACAATCGACTGCATGTGACGGGTCTGCTCCAGCATCATTTGCTCGTAACGCTGACGCTGCTCCAACGGCAGGCTCTCGGCCGGCATGTCCTGCAAGGTTTCCAGAAACCCCAGCAGGACCGTCAAGGGGGTACGCAGCTCATGGGAGACATTGGCCACAAAGTCTTTGCGGGTGGTCTCCAGCATTTCAACCTGGGTGACATCGCGGGTCACGATCAGGAACTGGCCCAGGCCATAGGGTGTCAATTGCAGTAGCAAGGAGCGTTCGCGTCCGTCTTTGCTCAGGTGCAGCAACAATGGGCCGTCCCATTGGGGTTGGCGGGCGTAACGGGAAAACTCGGGTTCGCGCAAGATATTGAAGATGCTGTGATGACGGTCCGTGGCCAGATTCAGGCCGATGTGCTCACAGGCGGTCTGATTGCACCACTGCAGCTCCATTTCCCCGTTCAGGGTGATGGCACCGTCGGGCAGGGCCTCGGCGGCCATCATGATGCCATCCACGTAGCGATTCAGCTCCTGAATTTCCTGCCGGTCACGGCGCAACTGGCGATAGATGGGGGCCAGAATGGCGTCCCAGGGGCCAATGGCGGGCGGAGGGGGATCACTCAGGTTACGGGTCCAGCGCTCAACGCGGGACAACTGCAAGGTGCTGATGAAAATCAGCATTAACAGGCCGCCGCAAAACAAGGCCAGACCGATGAATGGCCCGAGCCACCAGCCGATCAGGCTGCCCAACAGGGCCCAGATAACAATAGACGTAAATATGCTGAACATGGGATCAGGCGCTTGGGGCCTTTTCCAGAGGAGAAAGGGCAAAACGATAGCCCGAGCCACGGATCGTTTCAATATGTTTGTCGTGTCCGCTAGGCTCCAGCGCCTTGCGCAAACGACGGATATGGACGTCTACTGTGCGCTCTTCCACAAACACGTGGTCGCCCCAGACCTGATCCAGCAGTTGGGAGCGGGTGAAGACACGTTCGGTGTGCGTCATGAAGAAATGCAGCAGGCGAAACTCGGTAGGCCCAATGGTCAGTGCCATACCCTGGCTGGACAAGCGGTGCGTGCTGGGGTCCAACTGCAGGTCGCCAATGGAGATTACGTCATCGGTTAGCTGAGGTGCGCGGCGGCGCAACACAGCCTTGATGCGGGCAATCAGTTCTTTGGGCGAAAAGGGCTTGGTGATGTAATCGTCCGCACCGGCTTCCAGGCCATCGACCTTGTCCTGCTCCGAGCCTTTTGCCGTCAGCATGATGACTGGGATATGACGGGTACGTTCGTCCGAGCGTAGTTTGCGGGCCAGGTTAATGCCTGAGGAGCCGGGTAGCATCCAGTCCACCAGAATCAAATCAGGCAGCTCGGCGCGAATGAGGATCTGGGCTTGTTCGGCATCGAAGGCGCGCAGCACTTTATGGCCGGCAAAGGACAGATTGACAGAGATCAGCTCCTGGATTGCAGGCTCATCTTCCACGACTAATATGCTTGTACTCATTGTTAGCTTCAGGCTGGTCCGATAAAAATAAAAGATGGTCAGGCAGGCTGTTTGTATTGCACTTGAGCGACTGGTAGTCAGGCGACTCAAGAGAAACACAGGGGGCGCTTCAATCCCTGACTGCACGTAATAACGCCATCATATGGCGTTAATGTTTCAGGTTTGTGAATGTGTAAAAAAGGGCAGCGCTCAGCGAGCTGGATTTTCGTTTCTGTACCGGGAAATCTGCGTTACGATTATGCCATTATGGAAAAACAGCGTCCTCAACACCCTACCGCCCAGCACGCCGATACGCACTTTGGCTTTCAAACCGTCGCTGAAAGTGAAAAAGCGGGCAAAGTTGCCCAAGTCTTTCATTCGGTGGCTAACAATTACGACATTATGAACGATCTGATGTCGGGCGGCCTGCACCGTATCTGGAAAGCCTTCACTATCGGTCGAGCGGCTGTACGCCCCGGCATGAAAGTGCTGGATATCGCGGCGGGAACGGGCGATTTGACCAAGACCTTTGCGCGCCAGGCAGGTGCCGACGGCGAGGTTTGGCATACCGATATCAATAGCTCCATGCTGCGCGTGGGGCGTGACCGTTTGCAGGACAAGGGCATCATCACACCTGTTGCGGTCTGTGATGCCGAGCACCTGCCTTTTCCTGACGGTTATTTTGATCGCGTCTCGGTGGCCTTTGGTTTACGTAATATGACGCATAAAGATCGCGCACTGGCTGAAATGAAGCGGGTGTTGCGTCCAGGCGGTAAATTGCTGGTACTGGAGTTTTCCCGTGTGGCCAAGCCCTTGCAGGCCCCGTATGACTGGTATTCCTTCAATATCCTGCCTCGCATTGGCAAATTCGTCGCCAAGGACGAGGAAAGCTATCGCTATCTGGCTGAATCCATTCGCATGCATCCCGATCAGGACACTCTGGCTGACATGATGCGCGAAGTGGGGTTGGAGCGTGTGCAATATTTCAATCTGACAGCCGGTGTCGCTGCGCTGCATGAAGGCATCCGCCTGGATTGAGGCCGGGCCTACCCTCTCTCTCTATATATATATAGCGGCACCTTTGGGTGCCGTTCGTTTTTTGGCTTGTCATTTACGGTAAAAAAAACATGGTGCATGAGAACTTGTCATGTTAATGTTCAGCTTATCGTAAGTTTTCTTGAATATTCGACTGGGATGGCTTGGCCGCGGGCTTTAAAGCTCTGTGTCTTAAACGCGTGTTCTGGTCAGGAGTTTGTGACTATGTCTGGACGGCTTTCTCGTTACTTCATGGCTGCTGTACTGGCCTTTAGCACCGGCGCTTTGCTGACCGTTTCTTATGATGCGGAAGCACGTCGCATGGGTGGTGGATCCAGCTTTGGCCGCCAATCCTCCAATATCACCAGCAATCGCTCGGCAGCGACGCCTCCTGCTGCAGCGAATAATGCCACTCGTTCGGCTGCTCCTGCCGCTGGCGCTGCTGCTGCCGGTACGGCCGCAGCGGGTACCGCTGCCAAGTCGGGCATGTCCCGCTTCCTGGGCCCGATCGCCGGTATCGCTGCAGGTCTGGGTATTGCTGCCTTGCTGTCCAGCATGGGTCTGGGCGGCGCTTTCCTGGAAATGATGTCCAGCCTCTTGCTGATTGGTTTGGTTATCTTCGCTGTTCTGTTCATTGTGCGTCGTTTCCGTGGCTCGGCTGCTCGCCCTGCCATGCAACAGGCCGGTGGCCAGTCCATGATGCGTAATGCCGATCCGGCACCGAGCCCCTGGCAACAACCACAGGCTGCGCCAGCACCTGCGCCTGCTGCCGCTCCTGCTGCTCAGCCCGCTGCTGCTGCCGCTGTTCCCGCACCTCCAGTAGACGAAAGCTGGTTCATTCCCGGTGATTTCGACACACCGACCTTCCTGGCCAATGCCAAGACGCAGTTCGTGGAAATCCAGAAACTGTGGGACAAGGGTGATGTGGAACAACTGCGTGCCTTCCTGACCGACGATTTGCTCAAAGAAGCCTCTCCTCAGATTGCTCAGCGCCAGGGCGAGAACGTGACCCAAGTGGTCCTGCTCAATGCCGAGCTGCTGGGCATCGAGAAAGTGGCCGACGGCCATCTGGCCAGCGTGCGCTACTCCGGTATGTTGCGCGAAGAGGCGGGTGCCGAAGCCTTCCGCTTTGAGGAAGTCTGGAATCTGTTCAAGGCCGATGGCGCAGGCTGGCTGCTGGCTGGTATTCAGCAGATCCCGGTTGACCCCAACGCTTGATCTTTGTCTATACAAACAGCCGCCTTCTAATCCAGGCGGCTGTTCTGTTATGAGCGCTCTCGCTTCTCTGTGATTCCCTTTGCCCGTGTTCCTGTCGTCCTGTACATCCGGCCGTGTCTGTGTCGGGTTAAACTGGCTGTTTTAATTGGACTGGTTTACTCGCTGCGGCAGTAGACTTGCATGGACATGCTTGGTATCCCTTCATTCCTAGAACCTGGCGCCGTGGGCGTGCGTTTGCTGAACGCCTTGCTTGATCGCGAGGATTGGGCGCGTGAGCGTTTGCGCAGCTATGCAGGTAAAACCGTCTCGCTGATTGTGGGCCGTTTGCAACTGGTCTACACCATCAGTTCTCAGGGAAAGCTGGAGCAGGGCCATCCTGCCGTGGTGCCCGATGTCACGCTGACTCTTCCTCAGAACAAGCTGCCCGAATTGCCTCAAATCCTGCAAGACGGCGATTTCAGCCGAGTGACGCAGTTAATGCATGTGCAAGGTGAAGCCGGTCTGGCCAATCTGGTGTCGGACCTGGCCGCTAATCTGCGTTGGGATGCCGAGCACGATCTGGCCCAAATTGTTGGTGATGTCATGGCAGTGCGTCTGTTTAGCGGTGCGCGCCGGGCGTTTACCGGCTTGCGGGATCTGGGCCAGCGTCTGGCCGGCAATGCCAGCGAATACCTGACTGAAGAAAGTGGCTTGCTGGTGACGCGTCCCGAGCTTGACCGGCTGCGCGAGCAATCAGCCGTTTTGACTCAGCGCCTGGACAAATTGGACCAGCGTTTGAATCGTCTTGATACGCGTCGGCGGGAGTCCTGAGCATGTTCTCCTTGTGCCGTTTGCTGACCATTTTGCTGGTTGTATTCCGTTATCGCCTGGACGAGCTGGTGCTGTCGAGTATCCGCCATCCCTGGGCTTACCGGTTGTTGCGCGTTGTGCGCCTGGGTCGCAAACCCAAGCTGCCGCGCGGTGTGCGCTTGCGTTTGGCCCTGGAAAGCTTGGGGCCTATCTTCGTCAAGTTCGGTCAGGTGCTCTCTACCCGCCGGGATCTGATTCCGCTGGATATCGCCGAGCAACTGGCTTTGTTGCAAGATCGTGTGCCTCCCTTTCCCTCCGAGGTGGCCGAGGCCACGATTCTGAAGGCCTTGGGTGCGTCGCCTTATGAGCTGTTCAAGAAGTTTGATCGTGAGCCCATCGCCTCGGCGTCGATTGCTCAGGTTCACTTTGCCGAGCTGCACGATGGCCGCGAAGTGGCCGTCAAGGTATTGCGTCCTGGTATGCGCGAGGTCATCCACAAAGATCTGCGCTTGATGCGTGTGCTGGCCGGGTTTATGGAACGCCTGGGCCCTGATGCCCGTCGCCTGAAACCGCGTGAGGTGGTGGCCGAGTTCGACAAGTACTTGAATGACGAGCTGGATCTGATCCGTGAAGCCTCCAATTGCAGTCAGTTGCGCCGCAATTTCACCAAAGATGTAGAGCGGACTGAGTTGCTGATCGTGCCCGAAGTGCATTGGGATTATTGCGCCTCGACTGTGTTCACCATGGACCGTATGAAGGGCATCCCGGTCAACCAGATTGACCGCTTGCGCGCCGCCAATGTGGACTTGAAAGACCTGGCTCGTAAAGGGGTGGAGATTTTCTTCACCCAGGTGTTTACCGACGGTTTTTTCCATGCCGACATGCACCCAGGTAATATTTACGTCTCGGACGCACCGGAATCGTTGGGCCGTTACATTGCCCTGGACTTTGGCATCGTGGGTTCGCTGTCCGAGTTCGACAAGAACTATCTGGCGCAAAACTTTTTGGCTTTCTTCCGGCGCGATTATCGTCGGGTCGCTCAATTGCATATTGAGTCCGGCTGGGTGCCACCTGAAACTCGCGAAGAGGAGCTGGAAGGTTCGGTGCGCGCGGTATGTGAGCCGTATTTTGACCGGCCCTTGTCCGAGATCTCCCTGGGGCAAGTGCTGTTACGCCTGTTCCAGACGTCGCGCCGGTTCAATGTAGAAATTCAGCCGCAGCTGGTGCTGCTGCAGAAAACCCTTCTGAATGTGGAAGGGATGGGGCGGGACCTGGATCCGGAACTGGATCTGTGGGATACCGCCAAACCGTATCTGGAAAAGTGGATGTACCAGCGTATTGGTCCATCGGGCTTTTACTCGCGTTTGAAACAGGAAGCCGGGCAGTGGGCCCAGATCATGCCGCAGCTTCCGCGTCTGGTTTATTCCAGCTTGAATAGACCGGAGACAGGGCAGGCGTTGAACCAGGAACTTAAGCTGTTGCGCCAGTCGCAGCAGCAGACCAACCGATTGCTGACGGCCTTGTGTGCGGTATTGGCGCTTGCGGTCGGTGTGGCCATCTGGGCTTTGGTGGGGCGATAAGTGTGATCTCTCCGCAACGCGTCAGTTTTTTTGTGGCTGACATATTTCTGATAACTGCAGGTTCTACGATAGACGCAGGTCCGCCAGCTGATTGTTAAGCTGGCGCTTTCCGGCGCCTTCCGGACGGTAAATGGCCGCCCTCAAGGAACCGCTTGATTCTTTTTAGGAATCGTTATGCTTTACCATGACTTATTTAAATCCATGGAAGCGGTGCGCTGGAATTTCGCGCATGACATACCGTGGGATGACTTTGATGGCAGCAAGCTCACAGACGAGCAGGCCTACACCATCAAAATGAACGCCATTACCGAGTGGGCTGCCTTGCCTGCTACCGAAATGTTCCTGCGTGACAATAAAGATGACAGCGACTTTTGCGCCTTTATGTCCGTGTGGTTCTTCGAGGAACAAAAGCACTCGCTGGTTTTGATCGAATACCTGCGCCGTTTCCGCCCCGAGCTGATGCCCACCGAAGAAGAGCTGCATAAAGTGCGCTTTGACTTTGATCCGGCCCCAGCCATGGAAACGCTGATGCTGCACTTTTGCGGCGAAGTGCGCCTGAATCACTGGTACCGTCGTGCCGCCGACTGGCACACTGAGCCTGTGATCAAGGCCATCTACAAGATTGTGGCTCAGGACGAGGCCCGTCACGCCGGTGCTTACCTGCGCTACATGAAGCGTGCTCTGGTGCATAAGGGTCAGGAATTTGGCCTGCAAGCCCGTCTGGCTTTCTCCAAGATCGGTGTTCTGATGGCCTCGGCGCATCGTACCGCTCAAGCGTTGCACCCCACCAACTTGCATGTGAACAAAGCGATGTTCCCGGACGATACGGTGCAGTCCAAGCTGCCATCGCCCGGTTGGCTGGAAACCTGGCTGGATACGCAGATTCGCTTCGACAAGGAATGGGAGCACAAGGTTAGCTCGCGCATCTTGCACAATATGTCGCTGTTGATGGGTAGCTCCTTTGAAACCGTGCAGGAGT
Source organism: Alcaligenes sp. MMA (assembly GCF_020907215.1). Taxonomy (NCBI): domain Bacteria; kingdom Pseudomonadati; phylum Pseudomonadota; class Betaproteobacteria; order Burkholderiales; family Alcaligenaceae; genus Alcaligenes; species Alcaligenes sp. MMA. The sequence goes on along the minus strand of NZ_JAJJPP010000003.1, from coordinate 384,476 downwards.
TGAACCGCTACCGCAAGGATCTGGCACGCCAGGTCGGCTCGGACTCGACTCTGGTTCAGGCTTGATATGAGCGTACGTTTCGAGGCTAAGGTGCTGGGTCTGGATGCCTTGCGTGAGGCTATGGAACAGGGGCGCCTGGCGCGCCCGCTGGTCTTTACCAACGGTGTGTTTGATATCCTGCACCGTGGGCATGTCAGCTACCTGGACGAAGCGGCCCAATTGGGTGCTTCGCTGATTGTCGGTGTGAATACTGACGCCTCGGTGCGACGTTTGAACAAGGGGCCGGAGCGCCCCATCAACCCTGAACAGGATCGTGCCGCTTTGCTGGCTGCGCTGGCTTGTGTGGATGCGGTGGTTTTGTTTGACGAAGACACACCCGAAGCCTTGATCGCGGCACTGCGCCCGGACCTGATCGTCAAGGGCGGTGACTACGATATGGAAGCCTTGCCAGAAACGGCTTTAGTGCGTAGCTGGGGAGGCGATGCGGTCGCCATTCCTTTTGAGTTTCAGCGCTCGACCACGGCCCTGGTTAAAAAGCTGCGTGACTAAACAAGCGGTATTGAAGGATTGAATCCCGGCATAGTCCGGGATTTTTTTGTCTGTTTGATCCAGGCATCGTGTCTTGTACACAAAGACAAGGACATGAGCACTGAAGTTGTCCGCGCAGGGCTTGGCGTTGTTTCGTTTGCGTTTGGATGGCGCTGCTGATGGATCTGACATTGCTGCTGTGAGCAAAGAGCGCGACGTGTATATCTCGGGCTTTCAGAATCTCAAGGATTCAATGGGAGCAGCTTTGCTGCAGTCTTGCCTGGGTCGCTTCAGGACGCCGGTTGTAGCAGATCGTTCACGGCCCGCAGGTCGTTTTCGTTCAGCGTGCCGCTGGCTGCTTTCAAGCGCAGGCTGTTCATCAGAACGTCATAACGGGCTTGGGCCAGACTGCGCTGTGCTTCGTAAAGCTGCTGCTGGGCATTGAGCACATCGATATTCACACGCACACCGACCTCGTAAGCCAGCTTGTTGGCCTCCAGAGCGTCTTGGCTGGACTTGGTGGCCGCTTCCAGTGCCTGCACACGGACCAGACCCGAGGTGACGCCGGAGAAGTACTGGCGCGTCTGCTGGATGGACTGCTCAATGGCGAACTGGTGATCGTAGCGGGCCTGTTGCAGGCGCGAGCTTTGTTCACGGACTTGAGAGCTGGTTTCGCCGCCTCGGAAAATGGGGATACTTAGCTCCAGACCGACGGCGCTGTTCAGAGAACGTGGGCCACCGCCAGCTTGGCCAAACAGGGTCTGGTCGCTGCCGCTGCCGGTCTGGGCTTTCAAGGCCAGGGTAGGTTCGTGCAGGGCCTGGGTGCTTTTCAACTGCTCTTGGGCGGCACGTGCCTTGATATCGGCCAGTGCCACACTTAAACCGGATTGGCTGGACTGATCCAACCAGTCTTGTAGATTTGCAGGTTGTGGGGCGGGCAGACGCAAAGGCTCACGTAGGCGAGCCAGTGTTTCATAACGCTCCAGCGTCAGCGCCGCCAGCTTGTCCTGAGCCACTTGCAGGGCATTTTCCGCTTGCAAGACGCTGGCTCGTGTCAGATCCAGACGCGATTTGGCTTCGTAGGTATCGGTAATCGTGGTGCCGCCCAGTTGAAAATTCTGGTCAGCGGCGCGCAATTGCTCGTCAATGGCAGCTTGCTGGGCTTTCAAGGTAGATAGCGCATCTTGTGCTGCCAGCACATCAAAATAGCGTTGGCTGACGCGTAGCATCAAGTCTTGTCGATCCAGCGCCAGTTGAATATCGGCACCCTGCGCCAATAACTGAGCGCGTTCGTAACGAGCCCAGGCGTTGCGGTTGTAAACCGGTTGGCTCAGTGTGAGTGCCCAGGCGGCTCGGTCGCTGGAGTGTTGATTGGACAGCTTGCTGGTTTGGCGGCGCTCTTGCAGTTCGGCTGTGCCGATGGCGCTGATCTGTGGCAACAATTGAGCCCGACTCTGTGGCACTTGTTCTTGGTCGGCTTGATGTGCCGCCTGAGCCGCGCCAAATTGCGGTTCACGAGCCAGGGCCTGATTCCAGGCTTGCAGCAGATCTTGCGACTGGGCCGTGCTGCTTAAGGCAAGCAGGCAGAGCAGCGTCAGGCGCAAGGAGGTCATGAACCGCATAGGCACTTAAAAGCGGAATTGTGAAACGGCCGTGCCGCGCAAAGGTTTGATCCAGGTGTCGAACAGCGGTGTGGTATCGAAGCTGGCGGCGCTGGTGCGAGTAATACGCACGGCTGTCATAACCGGGTTTTGACCGACCACCACCACCAGACGGCCCCCGATACAGAGCTGGTACTTCAAGGCATCAGGAATGGTGGGCACGGAGCCGGTGACCAAAATGGCGTCGTACTCGGTGGTGCCCCAGCCGGCATGTGCATCGCCCACTTCAACCTTGACGTTGCGTACATTGTTGCGCTGCAGGTTTTCCTGGGCAAAAGCGGCCAGTTTGCTGTCAATTTCGACGGAGGTGACTTGTTGGGACAGGTGAGCCAGCAAAGCGGCCTGATAGCCCGAGCCGGTACCAATTTCCAGCACACCGTCGCTAGACTGCAAAAGCAGCTCTTGAGCCAGACGGGCTTCCACTTTGGGCGAGAGCATGGTCTCGTGCGTGTCCACGGCATTGATGATCAGTGGCAGTTCGGTGTCCGAAAAGGCCGAAGAGCGCAAAGACGAGGGAACAAAGCGTTCGCGCTGGACCTCGACCAATGCTTGCAGCACGTTTTCGTCGGATACGTTCCAGGGACGGATCTGTTGTTCCACCATGTAGTAACGGGCACGTTCGAGTTCAGACAGCGCAATATGGTTCATAGCTTCCAGAAAACTAAAGGCTTGGGTAGGGTAGGAACGATCCATTGCTGGATCATCCCCCCCTAAGAACCGGACTTGCGACTTTCACCGCATCCGGCTCAAGCACAACACGTCCAGCAGAAAAAGGATTTTCAGATTATATCTCTGATCACCTTTTCCGTCTGGATTCGAAGCCCTTATCGGGCCGGTTTCGCTACCTGCAAACCAAGGGTATGCACCCGTATGTGACAGACCGGATGCAGAAGCACTCGGTTCGAGAGGGCGTCTGACCCACCATCCATCCGATAAACCAGGTGGTGGTCATGCCATCCGCTCTCGTAGTCCAGAGGTTCCCCGCACAAGGCGCAGCGCCCTGCTTGGGACACATATAGTTTTGCAGTCTCGGTTCGATAGGCGATGCGTTTAAGCAGTCGCTTCGTCCTTAACTGTTCACCATAGACCTCCCACGATGAATCAAACGGGTTGTACTCTCCCTTGATCTTCTCGTGCCTCACGATCTCTGTATCAGCGAGCCTCAACAGGGTGATCGGGAAGGAGCCTTCTTCTGTCCATATTGTTGCAGCAAACTCGTTCCGACCTGCGATGCTTTGCCAGTAACGGCGGTGGCACCAGGGTCGAGACTTATTCGGATGTCGTCGTCTCGTCCAGCGCACGAGGCGCCAGTAGATCAGATTATCCATCCGACTAAAGGTTTCTTTCGCCACCACCGGTTGGTGGTACTGCGCCCAGCCCCGTAAAACGGGGTTGAGCTTGGCAATGAGATCCTCCTGTTTCACCATCAAGTGCGTTTTTACGATCTCTCTGACCTTACGGTAGAACGCTTGCACGTTCTTCTTGCTGGGCTTGATGAGCAACTTTCCTTTGTACTTGCGAAAGTTCCATCCCAGAAAGTCAAAGCCTTCGTCTATGTGTACGACTTTCGTCTTTTCCGGCGATAGTCGCAGTCCTCGTTGTGCAAGGAAGGCTTCTATCCACGGCCTGATTTCAGCCTCCAGCAATTCTTTCGAATTGCCGGTGATCACAAAATCGTCGGCGTACCGGATCACATTGACTTTCAGCTTCGTGGCTTTCGTCTTTCCATATTGCGCACCGAGGTACGCTTTCAGGTCTGATTCGAGCCCGTTTAAACACACATTTGCCAACGTGGGCGAGATGATTCCGCCTTGCGGCGTCCCTTCTTCGGTTGGCGAGAGGCGGCCCTTGTGGACAACCCCGGCTTTCAACCACTTGCGCAGGACGACCTTGTTCATGGGAACATGGTCAACCAGCCATTGGTGGTTAATGTGGTCAAAACAGCCTTGAATATCCGCCTCCAATACCCATTGGGCCGAAGCCTTTTTGGATGTGCAGACAAATATCTGTCCCATTGCATCCGCCGTTGAGCGTTGTTTCCGAAAGCCGTAGCTGTTCGGGTCGCTCGTGGTTTCTGCCACGGGTTCAAGCCCCAGCAAATGCAAAGCCTGCATCGCCCGGTCGAACAGCGTGGGAATGCCCAAGGGGCGTTCTTTACCGTTCGCTTTGGGGATATAGACCCGCCGCAAGGGAAGAGGCTTATAGCCTCTTTGCTGCCTTAACCTGCTTATCGCCGCCCGTTTCAGGGCAGGAGTTTCCCAAAGCTGACGATCGACACCGGCCGTTCGCTTGCCTTGGTTTTCAGTAACCCGTCTTACCGCCAAGGCTCTGGCGGAAAACGAGTGGGTTAAAGAGCGTTGCAGGGCCTTGACCCTGCGCCCATCATTATCCCGCGTCGCCTTCGCGATACGTTGCTGCGTTGTTCGCACGAATTGCTCGACTCGACGCCAGTCAATGGCGTGCCAGTCTTGCGGCTCGTGTGAGGACGCAGAACCACGGGGAGTGGTCTTTCTCATGCTTTCCTCTTTCCGGTTATCCCGTTAAAAGGACGCACAACGTCCCCGAAGGGATGGTGTACATCCCCTCGGGGTGGTTTGAACGTTTGCAGTCGTCTTGCGACGGTTGCACCTAGTGGAAGTGGGCGTGCTTTCGCACCGGAGCAGAGCCCTATGCCACCCATTACAGGCGGCCATTCGCTTTTTCCACTTTCCCATACCCCCTCATCCAACAGCTCTCCTTGCGGTTTGCCTGCCAAAGGTGTTTACACACCTTGGCGGATAGTGGGGCTTACCACGTTCCCTGATCTACCGACTGATTACGATTTACATCGCAGTCGGACTCTCCGTTTAGGGCTCATCTCTCCTGGGACTGCTTTATTGACGACGTGTGGGAATCTTTGACTTCCACAGCCAGCAGCACACCTTTTGGTTATGGCTTGTCAGCAGATTTAGCCATTCAATCGTTACCCAGGTTCCAACGATGATTCACATTACGTTGCCCATGCGGAACTAGCCTAGCCCCTTAACCGCCTTTCTGCTGGCAGTGTCCACCCTGACCCTCACAGGTCAGAAGTGCCGCTTACGCGGGGGTACGTTGTCTGGTGAGCTTCGCACCCGCCCATTGCTGGTCGAGCACGTCACCGTAGGCTACGTGTGGTCGTACACACGGTTATGGCACTTCCTTTCAGAAGGCATAACAAGGCAGATCAGAGCTTGCGCTCTGCGGTTTCACGTTATCCAAGTCAGCTAGTTTTACGCACACAAAGAATTCCATTCGGTATCGCAAGGATGCCGTATGGATTACTCGGGTTTGGAGTGTCTAGTTACCCTGTTGGGCAGTCTAGGGGGCGTAAGAATACGGACGAGCGTTTGATAAACGTCGCCGTAAGGCAGAGTCTCTTCTGTAGAAGTGTTTCTGTCGTTTGAGACGCCAGACAAGGCTGGGTCGTTGACTTGTGTCAGGCACCGGGGTGCGCCGACTGATAGCAGTGAAGTAATACCCTGAACCCACTCCTTGGGGGAGTAGGTCGTTCGGTTCTCAAGGGTTGAACCGACGCAGAAGCGACATCTACGTGTCGCACCAAAGAGCCGATTATAAGCCAGCGCATCGATAAAGAGGCGCAGTCGGGCTTAGCAGGACGGCACCATCGCGTGAAGCAAGGTGCTGGCGTTGTTGACGGCAATGGGCAAGAAGGTGTCAAAGTCCATGTGTGCGTCGTTGTTGGCATTGTCTGAAATGCTGCGTATGCAGACAAAAGGCACGGTATTCAGATAGCACACCTGGGCAATGGCGCCACTTTCCATTTCGCAGGCTAAGGCATTAAAGGTGGCGCTTAACCACTGTATTTTATCGTTACATGCGATAAATTGGTCGCCGGTAACAATTCGGCCCGTGTGGACCTGATGCCCTTCAATTTGCTGGGCGGCAGTTTGGGCAATGGCCAGTAAGGCGGGGTCTGTCGGAAAATCAAAGGTATCCAGACGGAAAACCTGTCCTGGCGCCAGACCCAGGGCTTTGAGCTCCACATCGTGCTGGACCAGCGTATCGGCAATGACGATGTCGCCTGGCCGGATGCTGGGCTCAACCGCACCGGCAATACCGATATTGATGATGCTGCCCACGGCAAATTCCGAGATCAGCATCTGGGTGCAAGCGGCGGCATTGACCTTGCCCACGCCGCAGACTACGGCCACCACAGGTTTACCCAGATAGCTGCCGTGATGAAAGTCCATGCCGGCACGCTGGAGGGTCTGGGGCTCTTGCAAGCGTTCCAGCACAATCTCCAGCTCTTCGCGCATGGCGACAATAATTCCAAGTGTAGGCATAAGACAGGGGCCTTCAAGCGACCCGATCAAACGGCACGTATCAGGAAGATGGCCACAGTTTATGGAAGTGATGCACCGGACCGTGTCCGTTGCCCACGGTTAGTTCACCCGAGCGGGCAATGGCTTCGTACAAGTACTTTTTGGCAGCCAGGGCGGCGTCAGGCACATTGCTGTATTGGGGCAGCAGGGCGGCTAGCGCAGCTGACAAGGTACAGCCGGTACCGTGTGTATTGGCCGTATCAATACGCTTGGCGGGCATTTCGATCATCTTGTCGCCATCGTGCAGCAGGTCTATGCAGTCCGAACCGGGCAGGTGGCCCCCTTTCAGGAATACCCAGCGCTGATCGCTGTGACTCATCAGGCGACGCAGGCGCTCGGCGGCCTGACGCATTTCCTTGACGGTTTCTACCGGGCGGGCGTCCAGCAGAACACCGGCTTCGGGCAGATTGGGCGTGATCATGGTGCACTGGGGCACCAGTTGCTCGCGCAAGGCATGGACAGCCGACTTTTCCAGCAAATGGTCGCCGCTTTTGGCGATCATCACCGGGTCCAGCACCAGATGCTTGGGTTTGAAGTGAGCCATGCGTTCGGCCACCACGGTGGTGACAGCCTCCTGGCCCAACATGCCTATCTTGACGCCATCAATGCGCACGTCGGCAAACAGCGTATCAATCTGCTGGCGCACAAAGTCGGCAGGAACGGGGCTGATGCCGGTGACCCCTTGGGTATTTTGTGCCGTCAAAGCGGCAATGACAGCGGTGGCATAAGCACCCAGGGCGCTCATGGCTTTGACATCAGCCAGAATACCGGCGCCGCCGGAGGGGTCAACTCCGGCAATGGTCAGCGTATTGGGAATCATGTCTCGATCAGGTACGGGAGTGAATCAGCCCTTCGGTAGGGGAGCTGGGGTCGGCATCGTAGTATTTGCGGGGTACACGGCCAGCCAGATACGCCTGGCGACCGGCTTGTACTGCCAGGTTCATGGCACTGGCCATCATAACAGGCTGACGGGCACCGGCAATGGCGGTGTTCATCAGGACACCATCACAGCCCAGCTCCATGGCAATAGCGGCATCCGAGGCCGTACCGACACCGGCATCCACCAGCACCGGCACCTTGCTCTGATCGATGATCAGGCGCAAGTTCCAGGGGTTGATAATGCCCATGCCCGAACCGATCAGGGAGGCCAAAGGCATGATGGCCACACAGCCAATATCTTCCAGCATACGGGCCTGGATAGGATCATCAGCGCAATACACCATCACATCAAAACCTTCATCCACCAGGGTTTTGGCGGCTTTCAGGGTTTCGGGCATATTGGGGAACAGATTGCCGGAGTCGCCCAGCACTTCCAGTTTGACCAGCTTGTGACCGTCCAGCAGTTCGCGGGCCAGACGCAAGGTCCGCACGGCGTCATCGGCGGTGTAGCAACCCGCAGTGTTGGGCAGCAGGGTGTATTTGGAAGGGGGCAGGTAATCGAGCAGATTGGGCTCGTTGGCGTTCTGGCCGATATTGGTGCGGCGAATGGCCACGGTCACAATTTCAGCGCCGCTGGCTTCAATAGCCAGACGAGTTTCATCAAAATCTTTGTATTTACCGGTGCCTACCAACAGCCGGGATTGGTAGCTGGTTCCGGCCAGGATAAAGGGGTCGTTGTTCACTGTTTGGGTCATGGTGGTGCTTTGTTGCGCATCCGTCTTTGGTGACGGAGAGATAAGTGATTTTTGCTGGGCAAACACTGCAAGAATAATCCATTTGGCCGGTACTCGCAGGAAAACCCTTATATAAGCTTGCTGGTGTTCGGGGGGAAGGGCGCGTGAGCAGCAGGCAGTAAAGCCTCTTCAGTCGGGGGCTTGTGGGTGCCCTGCAAAATCACATATCCCTAAGTATAAATTTGATGTCCACAAGGTGATGGAAAGTGTGCCAATGCCTGACAGACAAGCCTTGGGTCAGGTGCGAAAATATCGTTGGTGCAAAAACCGTTGCCCTTTTTTTAACTACTCACGTTTAAAAGTAAATGGACCCTGATCCTTCTATATGGCTTTGTTCCTGTAAAGGGCAAACCTTCTTAATGACCAGTCAATTGGACGCTGGACCACAAAGCGGGCCCCTCTGATGAGGTGAGCACTCTTTCTGGGCCCTCGTGTCCGAAGGAGAATGCTATGTTCCGCCTCAACCTGTTCCGTTCTACTCCACACAATAATGCGCTGCAAGACGCTCTGCGCCTGGCTGCATCCCGCCAGCGCCAGGGCTACCTGCTGGAGCTGTTGCAAACTCATGGTGCGCGCGAGTTTGCCTATGCTCTTAACGACCTGTCCGGTCGCACCATTGAAAACGCACTGTCCACACTGCCTGCTGTAGAGCGCAGCCAGGTCCTCAAGCATCTGTCCCGTCGTGCCAAAGCCCGTCTGAACGATGTGGAAGGCTTGCGCTGCCAACCCACTCACGCTGTGCTGACCCTGCCGTCCTTTGTGATGTAAGGGTTGTTTTGCAGCGTCGTAGATGCCCCTGAAGTTTGGGGAGTGATCCGCGCCGCTGCAAGCTTCTCTGTGTTGACCCGTGGGCGGGCGTGGCCTTTTTGGCTATGTCCGTTTTCTTGATTTCAGCCCGCATCCGCTCCCTGTTTGTTTTAGATGACCCTTGCAGGGTGGTTAGCTGTTTTAGTGGTGATCTGTCGTGGCCAGACGACGCTTGCGGCCTTCGCCGTCAGAATCTTTGTCTTTTCATGTCATAATTTTGGAATGAGAATGATTATTGATTAGTGTATTCAGGGTCTATGGACTATCCGTCAGCACCCATCGGGATGGGAGATTTCTATCAGGATCACCGTGGCTGGTTGCTGCGGTGGTTGCGCGCGCGTCTGCATTGCAGCTTTACGGCAGAAGATCTGGTTCAGGACACGTTTGTGCGTTTGCTGCTGGCCCCCTGTGCCGTTCATCATTTACGCCACCCCCGTGCGTTTCTGGCGACCACGGCCAGAAGGCTGCTAATTGATCGCAGCCGACGCATGGCTGTCGAACAAGCTTATCTGGAGGCCTTGGAGGCGACCTTGGCCCAAGGGGCGCAAGCACCCTCGGCCGAGCAGTGCGCCCACACGCTGGAAGTGCTGGCCTTGTTGGCCCAGGCTCTGGATGAGTTGCCCGCGCGGGCTCGCATGGTGTTCCTGAGCTGCTATCTGGACGGGGAAACGCAATCCACGGTGGCCAAGCGCTTGGGTGTCAGTGAGCGCACCGTGCGCAATGATCTGGTGCAGGCTTTGCTCCATGTTCAGACCTTGATTCCAGCTTGAACCCCATGTCCAACGAGGAAATAGAGCGACAAGCCGCCCAATGGGTTGTGCTCTTGTCCGATCCCGAACAATTTACCGAACAGGCCCAGGCCGAGTTCATGGCCTGGCGCGTGCTGGACCCGCGTCATGAAGCAGCGGCTGCGGCTATGGAAGCGGTGCTGTGCAGGGTAAGAAAACTGGCCGTACAGGCTAATACCCCTCCTGGGCGCAGTGCGCTGGATGCAGGATTGTCAGCGCGGCCCAAGCTTTTGCGCGATTGGCGTCAGGGCACGATGCTCCTGCTCTGGGCCGTGGTGCTTATCTTGCCGATTCTGGCCTTTGTATTGCCTTGGTCCAATCAGTCCGTCCTTACCGCCGCTGGACAATGGCGCAGTGTGGTGCTGGAGGATGGCACTCGTCTGGAGCTGGCTGGGGCATCGCAAGTCAAGATTTTATATAGCAAGCAGTACCGGGATATTGAGCTGTTGGAAGGGCAGGTTCGTGTGGTGGTGGCCAAGCAGCCGGATCGACCGTTGCGGGTCTTGAGCAGCCAGGCCGTCTCGCAAGCCTTGGGCACTGAATTTATCGTGCAGGAGCAGCCTCAAGGCACCTTGCTGACCGTGCTGTCCTCTCGGGTTCTGGCGTATCCGCGTACCCAAGGCCCACAAGCGGCTCGCGAACTGGGGCCGGGCGATCAGGTGCAGATCAATGCGCAAGGCCTGGGGGTAAACCGCCAGACGGATGTGAACAGCGTCATACGCACGTGGGACCAGCGGCAACTGCTTCTGGAGCATGTCCCTTTGACGCAGGCTCTGGAGCAGATCACCCGCCAGTATGCCGGCAAAACACAGATCAATCCGCATGGCATGGAGGGCTTGACGGTTAGTGCTGTCTTGCCTGCTGACAAACCCTTGTCGGCCTTGGCGTTGTTGAAGAATTTGTATCCCCGATTGCAGGTGCAAAACACGCCAAACGAAGGATTGACGATTAATTTCAGGCCTTGATTGCCGCTTTTTTGGACTCGTGCGTCTTTAACAGATAGACCTTGCCAAAGAAGGAGAGATTTCATGGTCCCGAAGAATGCGCCGCCTTTGGCGCTTGTGAAAACGTCGTTCATGCCCAATATCTGCCGCCGCTTGCTGGGTCTGGCTTTTGTAGGGGCCTTGATGCTGAATGTGGCACCGGCCTCGGCCCAGACGACCCAAGCTTATGCGCTGGAAGCCGGGGATCTGGCTAGCCGCTTGAGCCAGTTCGCTCAACAGGCCGGGGTGGCGCTGGTGATGGATTCTTCCCGACTGCAAGGTCTGCGCGCACCGCGTTTGCAAGGACAGTATTCCGTGCAGGACGGCTTTGCTGCCTTGCTGGCCGGGCAGCCGTTTCAGGTTCAAAGCCGGGATCAGGGCTATGTCTTGATTGCCCTGCCTGATAGTGACACCTTGGCTGACGGCGCCGGTGTGCAGTCTTTGGCCAGTATTGAAGTACGCCGCAATGCGCTGGGCGACATCACCGAAGGTTCAGGCACGTATGCGGCGGGCACAATTGCCACGGCAACCCGTTTGCGCTTGACACCACGCCAGACGCCGCAGGCCATCAGCGTGACTACACGCAAGCAGATGGACGACTTTAACCTGACCAGTATTGATGACGTAGTGCGTCATACTCCAGGCCTTAGCATCATTACTTATGACAGTGAGCGTACCGCTTACGAAGCACGCGGTTTTGGTGTTCAGAACTTTCAATATGACGGCATCCCCACCTTGCGCGATTCACCGTACTCGGCTGGCCATTCGCTCACGGACACAGCGATTTACGATCGTGTGGAGGTATTGAAAGGCGCCTCCGGTTTGCTCACTGGCAGTGGAACCCCAGGCGCGACGATCAATATGATTCGCAAAAAGCCGACGCGCGAGTTTCAGGGGTATGCCAGTGCGGGCTTGGGCTCTTGGAGTAATTACCGTGGTGAAGCGGATTTCTCCGGCCCTTTGAACGAGTCAGGTTCCCTACGGGGCCGTCTGGTCGGCGCCTATCAGGACAAGAAAAGCCATCTGGACCACTACCAACGTCAGACTTTGGTGTTGTACGGCATTGTTGAAGCCGACCTGACACCGGATACCCGTTTGACCCTGGGTGCCGATTTGCAGGACAACGATCCCAAAGGATCAACCTGGGGGGGTATACCGATTTATGACGCACAGGGCAACTTCAACGAGATGGACCGTTCTTTTAATAACGGTACGCGCTGGAGTCGCTGGAACCAGTACACCCGTTCGGCCTTTGCCACCTTGGAGCACGAATTCGACAACGGTTGGATGGCCAAGGTGCAGCTCAATCGCTTGATCAATGGTTATGACTCTGAGCTGGCTTCGGTAGCGGCTGGCAATCCCGATCCTTTAACCGGCAAAGGTACTTCCCTATGGTCTGGACGCTACGTGGGCAAGACAGTCTCCAATACGGCTGACTTTTATGCGACTGGTCCTTTTGAGCTGTTCGGCCGTGAGCATGAGCTGGTGGTTGGCGCAGGTGTATCGCGCCGTCGCTGGACCAACACGTCTTACGGTGAAAACAGCAATGCCGATGTCTCGAATTACTACGAATGGGATGGTCGCTGGCCGCGCATGAACTGGCAGCACCTGGGCGACGACCGTGAAGTGACACGCGAAAATGGTCTATATGTCAGCACACGTCTGAACCTGCGCGATGATTTGAAGTTGCTACTGGGTACACGCTACGCCAACTACAACAAGCTTGAGATGCGTGAGACAGGCATATGGGTGCCTTACTTTGGGGCTGTGTATGACCTGAACGATAATTTCTCCGTCTATGCCAGTTACACCAACATTTTCCAGCCTCAGAGCCTGCAAGACGAGGGAGGCCGTACTCTGGACCCCTTGCGTGGCGATAACTACGAGGTCGGTCTCAAAGGCGAATTCATGGGGGGGCGTTTGACGTCCAGTCTGGCTTATTTCCAACTGCGTCAGGATAACTTCGGCAAGGAAACGGGGGGGCGCACGCCATCGGGAGGTATCGCGTATGAGGCGACTCAAGGTGTGCGCACGCATGGCGTAGAGCTGGAAGTAGCTGGGCAGTTGACGCCGCAATGGCAGATGCATGCGGGTTACGCTTACAAGCTATCGCGCCAGGATGGCGATAAAGTGTCTACCTTGTCGCCCGAGCATCAGTTCAACATCTATACCACGTACGATTTTGAGGGTGACCTGAATGGCCTGACCTTGGGGGGCGGTGCCCGTTGGCAAAGCAAAACCTGGGGTGATGTCAGCCGACCCGGATCTCCGGGTAAGGTTCAGCATACCGTTGCGGGCTATTGGCTGGTGGATGCGATGGCGCGGTATCGCTTCAACAAGAATTTGTCGGCCACCTTTACCGTCAATAACCTGTTCGACAAGCGCTATTACTCTATGTTCTCCTGGTACAGCACGTATACCTGGGGCGAACCGCGCAACATGATGCTGGCAGTGAAGTATCAGTTCTAGGCTGGAGTAGAAAACCGCTCAGGATACCTGGGCTCGATAGCGATCCAGTTGCTCGCACAGCTCGCGAGTGGCCTCTATCAGCCTGGGGCCGGGGCGGTACAGCGCATCCGGGTTCAGGTTCAGCAAGGCGTGGGGGCTTAGCCCCAGATGTTTTTCCCAGAACAGATGGCGGGCGCGCAATTGGGCCGGATCACGGTAGGCCATGATGACCACCTGCGGGCGCTTGTGCAGCACGTCTTCCAGACTGATGGTGGGGGCGACGGCAGCATGGTGGGCATAGATGTTCTGTGCCTTGCAGGTGTTCAGCACATCCTGAATCAAAGGATCGCGTGCCAAGGTATATAAAGGCTCGGAACCGATTTCCAGAAACACGCTGACGGTCTCGCCCAGGCGGCTGTTATGGCGCAGGGCGGCAATCTGATTGTCCAGCAAAGCAGCGATGGGAACGGCGACATCGGCTGTATCCAGGCTGTCTCCTGCCAGACGGACAAAGGCGGGAATGTCGTCCAGTTTTTCAGGGGCGGCAAAGATCAGGCTGATATGGGTTTGCTGTAGCTGGCGCTGTAATTCAGGCCCGATCTGGTTGGCTTGCCAAGCCCAGACTTGATCGGGTTTTAGTTCCAGCAGCCGTTCGGGGTTCACGCGCAAGGCGTCCCCAACGCGGGGTAGATCCTTGGCGGCAGGGGGGTAGTCACTGGAACTGTCTACGGCGATCAAGTGGTCTTGAGCACCGGCGGCAAACAGGATCTCGGTAATGTGGGGAGCAAGGCTAATCGCACGGGCTGGAGCGACAGTTGTTGTGGGGGGGGCGTCTTGTTCGGCTGCGGCGTTTTGTGCTTTTTTATCTTGCTGCTGACTCTGTACTTCTTGAGTACTTTGCTTTGTGCTGGTCTGTGTCTGTGTCTGTGTCTGTGTCTGTGTCTGTGCTTCGGGCTGTGCTTGAATCTGCGCCTGTGATTGCAGGGAGTCTTGCTCCTGAGCTTGCGTCAGGATAGGTAATCCCAAAAGCAGGACGCACAGGGAATGCAAACCCCATAGCCCCAATCTGCTCCAGACAGAGCGCTTCGGGTGTTGAAGGCGATAAGTCGCAGGCAAAGGGGGCATCATGCGCCTTTAAGTCAATGGCGCGGCCCAAGAGCCGCGCCAGAATCAAGCAAAGCTGATTTTACTGCTTACATGCGCCAGGCAAAGTTCAGGAACACGCTGGAGCCGGCGTTGTTATAGCCACGACGGGCCAGGGTGTAGTCCTTGTCGAACACATTGTTCCAGCGCAGTTGGGCTTCCAGGCTGGAGGTCAGCGGGTAGCTGGCGGTCAGGTTCAACAGTCCGTAGCTGCCCAGACGCTGTTCATTTTTCGCATCTTCATAACGATGGGAGGCGAACAGGTACTCAGCACCGGCTTTCAGGTCACCAAACTTGTGATCAACCGCCACCTTGTAGTTTTGCTTAGCGCGGCGCACCAACTGCTTGTCGGTGTTCCTATCTTTGGGGTTGGTGAAGTCGGCACTGGCGCTCAGCGTGGTGTTGCCCAGTTGCTTCATGGCCGTCAAGGTCACACCCGTGATACGTGCTTTTTCGGTGTTTGTCGTCGTGCAGTTTGAATTGGCATCACAAGCGTAGGTATTGATCATGTCGCTGATTCGGTTCTGGTAGACCACCAGACCCAGTTCAGTGGTTTCATCCGTGTAGCGGATATGGCCTTCGACGTTGCGGGATTTTTCGGGTTTGAGGTTGGGGTTACCCGAAAAACTACCGACCATATATGCCTCGTAGGGGGTGTATAGGTCGGCAAAAGTGGGGGCACGAAAGCCAGTATTGGCGGCCACACCTACGGTCCAGTTGCTGGTGATGTCCAGGTCATAGCCCAGGCCACCCGTTACCTTGTTGCCATAGCCGCTGATATTGTCATTACGTACGCTGGCTTGGAGGTGGTGCTGATTAATGTCACCACGATAAATCAGAGCAAAAGCGTTGGTGTTGCGCTGGTCATTATTGTGCACGGACGTGTGCGTCATGCGCTCTTCCAGACGCTCGGCCAGCAAGGACAGGGTATGGCCTTGGGCAAAGGCCAGGTCGTTTTGCCAACTGTATTGGCGTTGCAGTGTGGAATAGCGAGAGGCAAAAGCGCGGTTTTCGACTGTTTCTTTGCTTAGCGAGGCGCTCAGGCGGCTGGTCCACAACTCAGACAGCTTGTTGGTGCTGGTCAGACCGTAGGTTTGCTGACGTGTTTGCGTGCTAGGGGGGCGAGAAGTGGACGTCCCGTTGTCGAACTGGCCGTCTATGTAGCTGTTGATGGCGGTCAGGCCCAGGTGTTGCCCTTGTGCCCATTCGTAGCCTAAGGATCCAGTCAGGCCGTGTTGGGTGTAACCGTCCTTGTCTGGGTTATACGTGTATATGCCCGCAAGTGGATTAGTAGCACTGAATCCATCGCTGGTGCCGTAGCTGGAGGCCAGGCTGTAGTCCCAGCCTTGAGCTGCACCCGAAAAACCGGCGCTGGCTTTGAAGGTGTCTTGCGAGCCCAGGCCCATATTCCCCCAGGCGCTCAAGGCACGGTCGCCACCGCCTTTTTTGGTGATGATGTTCACCACACCACCAATGGCATCCGAGCCATACAGGCTGCTGCCTGCGCCACGCACAATTTCAATGCGTTCGATCAGGGCGGGGTCAATGGCTTGCCAGTTCACTGAACCACTGGTGGAGCTGTTGATGCGCATGCCGTCGATCATGACGCGTGTATGTTGTGGGTTGGTGCCACGCAAATAGATCCCACTAACGGTTTGAGGGCCCCCTTCGGTGTAAATCTCCACCCCAGGCTGACGCTGCAAAATCTCAGCCACACTGCTTTGACCCGCTTTCTGCAAGGTTTCCTGATCAATCACCGTCACGTCACCCACCACGTTTTTCAGTGATTGAGCCATGCGGCTAGGGGTAACAACAATTTGATCCAGCTTGGCGACAGGGGCAGTTTGGGCCGTGGCGATGAAGGGCAGGGCGCCCGCCAGGGCGACCATCAAAGGTCGGATGGACAGTAGAGTCATGGAGATTCCTGTGGGATGTGCGTCCCCGCACATCGGTAAGCGAAGCCGCCCACCGTGGGACGGCCATGAATTCAGGCTCGAGAAGCAGGCTGGTGTCGGGCTTTGCGTGTAGCAGGTACCGTTGCGGGGGCAGCACGTTTGGCAGTTCCGGGGTGGAACCGCTCACGTTTCCCATTTGACTTTCCCAGGCCCACGGCTGCATGGGCCGGAAAGCACCTCTTTCCGAGCGGAAAATGTTACATGCCGCTGGCGCAAAGGTTAAGTGTTTGGGGCGGATTTGCCGTACAAGGCGCTACAATTGTGGCGCCAATCCACCATTCTCGCGGCTCTTGCTGTCAGATGCCGTCAACGTCCCGTTTCGTGCTACGGAGCTTTTTAGTGTCCTATCCTGCTTTGCCTTATCCGATCTCTGCCTATACGCGTGGTGCTGAATTTGCGCACCGTTTGGGGCAGCAAATTCTGATTCTGGATGGTGCGATGGGCACCATGATTCAGCGTTACAAATTGGGTGAGGCTGATTTTCGGGGCGATCGTTTTGCGGATCACCACAAGGATGTGAAGGGCAATAACGAATTGCTGTCGCTGGTGCGACCCGACATTATTCGTGAAATTCACGAGAAATACCTGGCTGCCGGAGCCGATGTAATTACGACCAATACCTTTGGTGCAACCGATGTGGCCCAGGGTGACTACGATTTGCAGGGCATCAGCTATGACCTGAACCTGGCTTCGGCTCAACTGGCCTGTCAGGCACGTGATGCCTTCAGCACACCTGAATGGCCGCGCTTTGTGGCTGGTGCCTTGGGCCCGCAGCCCAAGACGGCTTCTATTTCCCCGGATGTGAATGACCCGGCTGCTCGTAACGTCACCTTTGAGCAACTGCGTGTGGCTTACACCGAACAGGTGCGTGCCTTGCTGGATGGTGGCGTCGATATTTTGCTGATCGAAACCGTTTTTGACACGCTGAACGCCAAGGCGGCTGTTTTTGCGCTGGAAACGGTCTTTGATGAGCGTGGTGAGCGCGTGCCGGTGATGGTGTCGGGCACGGTTACCGATGCATCGGGCCGGATCTTGTCCGGTCAGACGGTAGAGGCCTTCTGGAACTCCATGCGTCATGCCCGTCCCATTACGATTGGCCTGAACTGTGCCTTGGGCGCCGCCTTGATGCGTCCTTACGTGGCCGAGCTGTCCAAGATTTGTGACACCTATGTGTGTGTCTACCCCAACGCTGGTTTGCCCAACCCTATGGCAGAAACCGGTTTTGATGAAACGCCAGCCGATACGTCCAGTCTGCTGCAGGAATTCACGCAAGCTGGCTTGGTGAATATGGTCGGTGGCTGCTGTGGTACGACGCCCGAGCACATTGCCGCCATTGCCGAGCTGTGCCGCAAGTTGCCTCCACGCGTTGTCCCCGAGGTTCCTGTCAAAACCCGCCTGTCGGGTCTCGAGCCTTTGAATATCGACGAAGACACCCTGTTTGTGAACGTGGGTGAACGTACCAACGTCACGGGCAGTAAGGCTTTCTTGCGCCTGATCCAGCAGGAAAACTACGAAGAAGCCTTGTCGGTGGCCCGTCAGCAGGTGGAGAACGGCGCGCAGATTATCGACATCAATATGGACGAGGGCATGCTGGACTCCGCAGCCTGTATGCACCGCTTCCTGAACATGATTGCCTCCGAGCCGGACATTGCCCGCGTGCCCATCATGATCGACAGTTCCAAATGGGACGTGATCGAAACCGGTTTGCGCTGTGTGCAAGGCAAGGCCATCGTGAACTCGATTTCCATGAAGGAAGGTATTGAGCCTTTCCTGGAGCATGCCCGTTTGTGCCGCAAATACGGCGCCGCTATTGTTGTGATGGCGTTTGACGAGCAGGGTCAGGCCGATAGCTACGAGCGCCGGGTGGAAATCTGCGAACGTGCTTACCGCTTGCTGGTGGATGAGCTTGGTTTCCCGCCAGAGGACATTATTTTCGACCCCAACGTCTTTGCCGTTGCAACCGGCATGGATGAACACGCCAATTACGGCCTGGACTTCATTCGCGGCGTTAGCTGGATTCACAAGAATCTGCCGCACGCGCGCTTATCCGGCGGTATTTCCAACGTCAGTTTCTCCTTCCGTGGCAACGAAGCCATGCGCGAGGCCATTCACACCGTCTTCCTGTACTACGCCATTCAGGAAGGCCTGACTATGGGCATCGTGAATGCCGGTCAGTTGGGCGTGTATGCCGATATCGAACCGCATCTGCGCGATCTGATTGAAGACGTGATCCTGAACCGGGCCGAACCCAAAGGCAAAACCGATCCGGCTGACGAACGCACCCCTACCGAGCGCCTGGTAGAAATGGCCGAGAGCGTCAAAGGCTCGGGCGCCAAGAAAGAGGAAGACTTGAGCTGGCGTGAAACCACGGTTGAGCAGCGTTTGATCCACTCTTTGGTGCATGGCATCACCAGCTTCATCGTGGAAGATACAGAAGAAGTTCGTCAGAAGATCGATGCCCAGGGCGGTCGCCCCATCAGTGTCATTGAAGGGCCCTTGATGGATGGCATGAATGTGGTGGGTGACCTGTTCGGTCAGGGCAAGATGTTCCTGCCGCAGGTGGTGAAATCTGCGCGTGTGATGAAACAGGCCGTAGCCCACTTGATTCCTTTCATCGAAGAAGAAAAACGCCAGATTGAGGCTGCAGGTGGTGATGTGCGTTCCAAAGGCCGCATGGTCATTGCCACGGTGAAAGGCGATGTGCATGACATTGGCAAGAACATTGTGTCCGTGGTGATGCAGTGCAATAACTTTGAAGTGGTCAATATGGGCGTGATGGTGCCGTGTGCCGAGATCCTCGCCAAGGCCAAGGAAGTGGAGGCCGATATTGTGGGCCTGTCCGGCTTGATCACCCCCAGCCTGGAAGAAATGGCCTACGTCGCGTCCGAGATGCAGCGCGACCCGTACTTCCGTGAGCGCAACATCCCCCTGATGATTGGTGGCGCGACCACCAGTCGTGTACACACGGCGGTGAAGATTGCCCCGCATTACGACGGCCCGGTTATCTACACGCCGGACGCCAGCCGCTGCGTGGGTGTGGCTACTCAGTTGGTGTCAGATAACGTGGACGAGTTTTTGGCCGAGGTGCGCGAGGAGTACGAACAAGTGCGCCAGCGCCATGCCAATCGCAAAGCCACACCGTTGATCTCGCTGGAAAAAGCGCGCCAAGACAAGCCAGCCATCGACTGGACCACCTACGTGCCGCCACGCCCCAAATTCATTGGTCGCCGTACCTTCAAGAATTACGACTTGGCCGATATTGCCCAGTTCATCGACTGGACGCCGTTCTTCCAGACCTGGAGCTTGTTTGGCAAGTACCCGGCCATTCTGGAAGACAAGGTGGTGGGCGAGCAGGCCAAGACCTTGTTTGCCGAAGGGCAGGCTATGTTGAAGAAAGTCATTGAAGGTCGCTGGTTGACGGCAAACGGCGTGATTGCGTTCTACCCCGCCAATACCGTCAATGGTGAAGATATCGAGGTCTATTCGGACGAATCGCGCAGCGAAGTTCTGTTCACCTGGCGCAACCTGCGTCAGCAAGGCGTCAAGCGTGAAGGCGTCGATAGCAAGTGTCTGGCTGACTACATCGCTCCTAAAGAAAGCGGCGTGGCCGATTACATCGGCATGTTTGCGGTGACTGGCGGGATTGGCGTGGACAAACTGTCCGAGCGTTTCCAGGCCGCCGGCGACGATTATTCCGATTTGATGATCAAAGCGTTGGGCGACCGTTTTGCTGAGGGCTTTGCTGAATGTCTGCATGCTCGCGTACGTACCGACTTGTGGGGCTATGTCACCGACGAGCGCCTGTCCAACGAAGAGCTGATCGACGAGAAATACCAGGGCATTCGTCCTGCACCCGGCTACCCGGCTTGCCCGGAGCATGTGGTCAAGCACGACATGTTCCGCGTTTTGCAGTGTGAAGACATCGAGATGTTCATTACCGACAGCTACGCCATGATTCCGGCGTCCAGCGTGTCGGGTTTCTACTTCAGCCATCCGCAGTCCAAGTACTTCAACGTGGGCAATATTGGCCAGGACCAATTGCAAGACTACATCCAACGCAGTGGCCGCACGGAAGAAGACGTACGCCGTACCTTGTCGGGTGTGTTGGGCTGATATGGGAACGACGGGGCCTAATCCGGGCGGCGCCGAGAGCGCGTCCCAAACCCGGCGTCAGGCTTTGGGTCGCTTCTTGCGTCATGCGCGGGAACGCATCCGGCCTGTAGATCTGGGCCTGGCCCCTGGCGTGCGTCGTCGCACTCCTGGCCTGCGTCGTGAAGAAGTGGCTCAACTGTGCGATATCAGCACCACCTGGTACACCTGGATCGAGCAGGGCCGTGACGTGACCGTGTCCCCCACCGTCTGCGCCCGCCTGGCAACGGTCCTGAAACTGGCCCGGGCCGAGCGCCACTACCTGTTTGAACTGGCCGACTGCGCCGACCCCGAGCATTGGCAGGGTGATATTCAACCCTTGCCGCAAGGCCTGAGCGCATGCGTTGATAGTATTTCCGCCCCGGCTTACATTCTGGACCGCAGCTGGAACGTACTGGCCCGCAACGAAGCCTTGTTGGGTTTGTTCGATGGTTGGCCCGATCGTAGCGAGCAGCCCAATCTACTGCGCTATATCTTTCTGGACCCGGCAGCGCGTGAGCTGGTGGTGGACTGGGAGCAGCGTGCCAGCCGCGTTGTGGCGGAATTCCGCGCCGACGTAGGCGCTCATGCCGATGAAGCCGATGTGCAGGCCCTGATCCAGGAACTGGCGCATCAAAGCCAGGTCTTTGCGTTTTGGTGGGGACGCCAGACCGTGGTGGAGCGGGAAGGGGGCTTGCGGGATTTTCGACACCCCAGCCAGGGCGTGCGCCGCTTTCAGCAGTTTACCTTTCGCCTGGCAATACGCCCGGACTGCAAGCTGGTGATGTTGCTGGAAGATGAGGATAAGCCGGTTTAAATTGGCTTCCTTATTATTTATTTTTTAAGATTGATTTTATTGCCAATCAGGTTTCTTTTTTTCAATAAAATAAATTATCAAAATTATTGATTCATGATTTATTGTCTTGAATTACTTATCGAATTCTCTTCAATTACTTGAGCACCGGAAAATGCTGCATTTTCCGAGATTGAGAAAGGGTGCCGGGCGTCAGGCCATAACTTGAGACGAAATGGCGTGTTAAGTGGCTTTGATCTGCAAAACCCGATAAAAGAGACGCTTGAAGCAAGGTGTGTCCTTGCATGATCAGGCGGCGCGCCATTTGCAGCTGACGCTGTAGCCGATACGCATGAGGCGGCAACTGCGTCACAGCTTTGAACGCCCTTAGAAATTGGAATCGGCTTAAACCGGCCTCCGTTGCCAGTTCATTAAGCGAGACCGGGATTTCCGGGTGAGCATCAAGACGAGCTTTGGCTCTGGCTAACTTGGCAGACAGAATCTCCGCTTCCGTGGGCTGAGTATTTCCAAGCAGTGGCACCAGAATCTGAAAAAGCTCCTGCTCCGCAATTTCATCTATCAGTCCTTGCTTGGGCTCGCGGTTTGGATCGGTTAATGCTGCGTACAGGCGCTTGAATGCCATGACCGCCGAGGGGTCGCCAAGAACAGGGTGGATAAACTCCACCCCGGCGCTATGCCCCATGGACTGGGCAAACTGGGCTATCAGCTCTGGGTCCAGATACAGCATGCGCCAGGTTCTTGCCTTGCCTTCTACGGGTCTTCCATCGTGAACTTCGTTGGGGTTGACGGTAATCATGTTGCCGTTGGTGGCTCGTACCTGCCCGCGGCCACTGGCAGAGTCCTGGGCCCCGCTGACCACCACCCCTATCCCAAACTGATCATGAGTATGCCGACCAAACGATTGGCTGGACATCGCTTCAACAGCGACGATATCTGTCTGCCCGCATACCCTCGCTTTGAATTGTTTACTGACCTTCATTTGGGACATTTCCTTTCCTTGTCTAAGAACACACTTCGTGTTCCTGGATGAATGGGGAAATGATTATTCTAGTCGTTTTCTATTTTTGTTTTTATCAAAAAAATAGTGCTCCCTCTTGATGTCTGCGGTTTTCCTGTTTCCTTGCAATATCGTTCAAGATTTTTCTTGGTCAATGCTATTAAATGCCAAGGTTATTACGTGAATTGATTTGCGTCCTAGAGGAAAAGATGTCAAGTCGCACACTTGGATATGTATTGCTGTCCTTGGCCATGATGACGGTTGGATCGACTGTCATTGCTTCCAAGCTGATCGCTGGCAACATGCCTGCTTTTTTGGCAACGGCGCTTCGTTTTGCGCTTGCCTTGCCGGTTTTGCTTGCCCTGGTGTTCTGGCAGCGAGAGCGGTGGCCCAAGTTGATGTTTCGGGACTGGGTGCTGTTACTGCTCCAGGCCGGGGCGGGCAGTGTTGGCTATACGACTTTGCTGATAGCCGGTTTGTCCCATCTGTCAGCGGCTGATGCGGGTGTAATCATAGGCACATTGCCCGCCGTATCTGCGCTTTTCTCCGTGATTGTCCTGAGTGAGCGGCCAGGGCTAAGGCTCCTGATCAGCGTCGTGCTGGCGACCTTGGGCGTCATGGCAGTGGCCTGGAAAGGAACCGGCCCGAGTTCGTCGATTGGCATGTTGTACATCCTGGGGGCAGTGGTTTGCGAGAGCGCATTCATTTTGCTGAACAAACGCATCCCTGTGCCGCTGCGGCCTTTATTGCAGGCTACCACGATGACAGGCCTGGGCCTGCTGGTGTCTTTGCCCTTTGCTTTTCTTGAATTACCGCCTTCCATGCCAGATGCCGCAGCGATAGGCGCAGTGGTTTGGTATGCGCTTGTCCCTACTGTTGCTGGATTTTTGCTGTGGTATGGCGGGGCAGCGCGAGTCAGTGGCAGCGAAGCGTCTGTGTTTACGGCGGTTGCTCCTTTGACAGCCGTCACCCTGGCAGCGCTGGTTTTAGGGGAGCAGATTGGGTGGGTACAGATTGTGGGTGTTGCCACGGTCATTCTTGCCATTTTTGTGTTGACCTTCCCGGTGCGAACCCGAGCACGAACTGTACTGACGCAATAGGCAGTGTGCTTGCCTGTATTTCACATTTTCAATTGGCGAAAGGTGCCTTGTATACCATGTACTTCAATCATTCTGACACTGTGTGGAACCGCTTTCCGGGGCTGACGGCATTGGTCTTGGTTTTACAAGGGGTGAGGGCAGCCGAGCTACAAAACGGTGCCCTGAACAGCACATTCACGAGGGTTAGCCAGTTGCTGGAGCAGGGGCCGGAGAGTGAACTCCCGTCTATTCAGGCTTGGCGTCAGGCTTATTCCCAGATGGGCATGAAGCCGACTCAATACCGCTGTGCGGTTGAAGCATTGCTGCGTCGCTTTCGTAAAGACGGACACCTGCCTGGCTTTCATCCTTTGATCGATACCTTGAACGCAGAGTCTATGCAGGCAGCCATTCCGATTGCGGCATTTGACTGCGCCCATATTTCTGGAGGCATCACAGTTCGGCCTGCCGATGGCACGGAGATTTACCGAACCTTTCAGGGTGAGGTCGAACATCCAACAGCAGACGAGATTGTGTTTGCCGATGAGGCCAACCATGCGCACTCACGTCGCTGGATCTTTCGGCAGGGGGCTCAGTCCGTGGTCTCCAAAGAGTCAGATACGGTGCTGGTCGTCGCGGAGGCATTACATGAGCGGGCTTATGAAGATCTGG
Source organism: Alcaligenes sp. MMA (assembly GCF_020907215.1). Lineage (NCBI taxonomy): Bacteria > Pseudomonadati > Pseudomonadota > Betaproteobacteria > Burkholderiales > Alcaligenaceae > Alcaligenes > Alcaligenes sp. MMA. Next base: position 360,439 of record NZ_JAJJPP010000003.1, on the reverse strand, counting down.
AGGCCTTGCACGAACGCATCACGATACGTGCGGCTGAGGTGGGAGTGTCTATTCAGAAAGCCGAGATGCTGAGTCAGTCATACAGGCGTTTTGAGTTCGTTTCGTAGCTTTATTACTAGACTAAAGCCCGTTGCAAACATGCTGCCTGATGAGGGGGCAAGCATGCCTGATGAGCTATAAAACCGTTCGGACCTACTTCTTCTGCAACGACTCACCATCACTGGCTGACAGCCGGGCAAAAGACAGGCTCGATATCGCCGTAATCGCGCCCAGAATCAGAAAGGCCCAGATCGTATCCTGGGTCTCTACGCTGCTGGCGCCGCGCAATGCCATGCTGACATTCAGCGTTACCGCCGCACATGCCACGCCCAGACTGATAGCCAGTTGCTGCGCCATGGCGGCGAAACTGCTGGCCTGGCTCATGGCTTCGGATTCCAGGTCGGCGTAGGTCAGGGTGTTGACGGCGGTGAACTGCAGGGAGCGGAAGAAACCACCTGCAGTCAGGACGGCAATCATGAGCCACATGGGTGTGGTGGCCTGGAACATGGCGCACAGGGCGATGAACAAGCCTGTCAGCCAGGCGTTGACGATCAGGACTTTGCGAAAACCGTAGCGTCGGATGATGGGTGGAGCCACCAGTTTCATGCCCAGAGCGCCAATCGCCCCGGTGAAGGTGATCAGACCCGCCGACAATGCGCTCATGCCAAAGTTGGTTTGCAGCATGATCGCTAACAGAAATGGTGAGGCCCCTAGCGAGAAGCGGCACAGATTGCCGCCCAATACAGAAATGGCAAAGGTCTTGGTGCGTAGCAAGGACAAATCAATAATGGGATAGGCTACTTGCCGTGCATGCCAGATGTACCATGCCCCCGCGACCAGACCCGCCAAAGTCAGCCAGCCCAGGGTAGCCCAGCTAATGGTGCCGTGGCCTACGTTCTCGAAACTGGTTACCAGCGTGGCCAGACAGATGGCGCTCAAGATAAAGCCCAGCCAGTCCAGGGGCGGGCGTTCGGTGGGGTAGTCCTCGCGGATGTAACGCAGTACCAGAGCGATACCCAGTACCCCCACGGGGATGTTGATCAGGAAAATCCAGTGCCAACTGGCATAGGTGACTAAAAAGCCACCCACAGGCGGACCGATGATAGGGCCCAGCAAGGCGGGTAAAGTCAGTACCGCCATGGCGCTTAAAAGCTCATCTTTAGGCACCCGTCGCAGTAAGATAATGCGACCTACCGGAACCATCATGGCTCCCGCCATGCCTTGTATCACGCGGGAAATGATCAGTTGTGACAGGGTCTGGGACAGGGCACATGCAACAGAACTGGCGGTAAAGAGTAGAATGGCGGCCAGGAACACCTTGCGCGCACCAAAGCGGTCTGCAGCCCACCCACTGATAGGAACGAATACAGCCACGGCCAGCAGGTAGCTGGTAATGATGGTATTCATGCGGATGACGCTGGTATCCAGCGATAAGGCCATCGTGGGCAGAGCAGTGGCGACAACCGTAGAGTCCAGCATTTGCATGAACAATGCACATCCCACAATGTAGGGAATAATGCGTATGGCCCGACGCTCTTGAGGGGACAGGGTTGCCGGTTTGGTGGCTTCGGTCTGTTCAGATGCCATGCGGCGAACTCTCTGGTGTGCGGTGCAGTAAACTCAAACTTTTCTGTTATCCAATTTATTTTAGGCGTACAGGTATTATGGCAAAGAATTTCGAATCCGAAATTACCCAGTTTCTTAAACAGTATAAAGAGCAGAACGCGGATACCGAAGCACGGCAGCGTGAAGGCCGCTATCGTCTGTGGGACAAGCAGATTGATCAGGAACTGCAAGATGGTTACAAGGCTGCTCGTACGCCTCAAAAACCTTACGTGTACTACGAAAACAACTAAATCTGTACGCCTGCGCCTGTGACTGAGATTGCACAGCAGCCCGTTGTGGATACGCCAGCTCCTCAGCCCGAGGATGTGCTGGCGCGTCTTTATGGTGAGCCGCTGTTTGCGATCCCCCAGGATCTGTACATCCCGCCTGATGCGCTGGAAGTGTTTCTGGACGCTTTTGAAGGCCCGCTGGATCTGTTGCTGTATTTGATTCGCAAGCAGAACTTCAATGTACTGGACATTCCGATGGCTCAGGTCACTGGGCAATATCTGGCTTATGTCGAGCAGATTCGCGCCACGAATCTGGAGCTGGCGGGTGAGTATCTTTTGATGGCGGCGCTGCTGATCGAGATCAAATCTCGCATGTTGCTGCCGGTGCGGCGCGCGGACACGGGTGAGGAAGTTGAGGATCCGCGTGCAGAGCTGGTGCGTCGTTTGCTGGAATACGAGCGCATGAAGGAGGGCGCGCGTCGTCTGGACGAGTTGCCCCTGATGGGACGCGATTATCTGCTGGCCAACGCTCAGGCCGAGTTGGTTGTGGAAGCCATTCCGCCCGAAGTGAGTGCGGATGATTTGCGCCAGGCCTGGCTGGGCATCTTGAAGCGCGCCAAGCTTAATGCCAGTCACAAGATTACGCGCGAGCAGTTGTCGGTACGCGATCACATGAGCCAGATTCTGCGACGTTTGCAGCACGTGCGCTTCATGGAGTTTACTGAGCTGTTTAATGAACGTCTGGATCAGGGTGATCCAGCGGCGGTGCTTGTCGTGCATTTTCTGGCCATGCTGGAATTGGCACGAGAGTCACTGCTTGAAATCACGCAGGCCGAGCCCTACGCTCCTATTTATTTGCGCCTGACCTATATTCGAGCGCAGGCCGATGGGCCTGATCTTATTCCGTAGCGGAGAATTTTTTGAAAGTCGTCCATAACATCCAAGAACTGCGCGATCAGCTCCAGGGTCAGACACGCGTGGCATTTGTTCCAACCATGGGGAATTTGCATCGAGCCCACCTGGACTTGATGAAGATGGCTCGCCAGCATGGCGATCCGGTGGTGGCCAGTATTTTTGTCAATCGTCTGCAGTTTGGTCCTAACGAGGATTTTGACCGTTATCCGCGTACCTTGCAGGATGATGCGGCCAAGATGGAGCAAGAGCGCGATGTCTACGTCTTGTTTGCTCCCTCGGAGCGCGAGATGTACCCGGAGCCGCAAAGTTTCCGTGTCAGCCCGCCTGATCATTTGGGTCGAATTCTGGAAGGCCACTTCCGTCCGGATTTCTTTGAAGGGGTCTGTACGGTTGTGTTGAAGCTGTTTTCCTGTGTGCAGCCGCGTGTGGCCGTGTTCGGGAAGAAGGATTATCAGCAGTTGATGGTGGTGCGCCAGATGGTGCGCCAGTTCCAGTTGCCGGTAGAGATTCTGGCTCACGAGACGGTGCGGGAAGAGGATGGTTTGGCCATGTCTTCGCGTAATCGCTATTTGAGTCCCGAGGAGCGCGCGCAGGCCCCGCAGATTTATGGCACGCTGCAGGAGATGAATGAGCGTTTGCAGCAAGGTCAAAGCCGCGAGCAGATCGAGGCTTATGCGACCAAAAAGATGTCGGATCTGGGCTGGAAGGTGGACTATATGGCCTTGCGTCGTCAGTCGGACTTGCTGGAACCAACTGAAGAGCAAATCGCAGCTGGTGAGCCTTTGGTGGCATTGGCCGCGGCCAAGTTGGGCGCGACGCGCTTGATCGACAACCTGGAAATGGTTAAAGCCTGATTTCTTGTGTTATTTGGTGAGAAAAGCACAGCTTTTGCTGTGCTTTTTTTATACCTGTGTGGTTTGATTTTGTAGTCTTTGTCTTTGTCTGTGCCTGCTTTTCTGGTCGTGGGTAGTAGCGGTCTTTGTTCCTTCAAACTATAGGTGGACTCAGTACGTCGCCCTTCTGGCGCGCGGCTCAGGGGGAAGGCGGACTACTTGCCGGTGCCGTGCACCGGTGCCCTTGGCCAGAGATAGCTCCGGGCGCACCCTGAACTCACCGGGTACTTGGTCCCCCGGACCAAGTACAAGCGTCCGGCTCAAACAGCAGGGTGCTTGCATCCCTACGCTATCTCTGGCCCGCGGCAAGCAGTCTGAATCGCCGTCCCCCCTGAGCCGCGCGCCAGAGGGGCTCATCGCCGTGGAGTCGGCATCTCTGATGGCTGTTGATGGGTGGGGTTTGTGCTCGTGCCTGCCCGCTTAATGAGTTTGGCCTAGGTGATTAGTGTGTTTTGGGCGGGTGATGGGGAACAGGCGTTGTCCCTGCCAATCGCTAACTTTTCAGTTGAAAAGGCTGTTTCTTAGGGTATCGAAATCAGGTTCTTTATATTAGTCATGTGACAAAAACATCCCGTATAAGTTAACAGTCGTGTAGTCCCTGCCTAAAATGACAAACTCTGTCTATGGTTAATTCTTCACCTCGCAGGCGGCCTGTTCGCCTGGTACAGATATACGAGACTGACATGGTATTGAATAGTCACCTTCCCGCCTCTGTGCTTTTTGCAAGCCTGACTCCGCGCGAGCGCGACGTGTTGTCTTATATCGCTATTGGTAAGGCGAATAAGGTTATTGCGGCTGAATTGGAGATTTCCCAGCGTACGGTTGAAGCGCATCGGGCACGCGTTTTCCAGAAGTTACGCGTGCGCAATGCGGTTGAGTTGACTCGTTTTGTGTTCAGCGAGCCAGGTCTGCGGGATGTGTTACCGCCCAGCTTGATGGGCGGCCTGTCTGCGCCTTAGCTTAGCGGCAAGCTGGGTTGGCCTGGCCGTCCAGTTCGCTGACCGGGTCGATGTCGGCTTGGCGAGTCAAATGGCTTTCCAGTGTGGGACGCTGCTGGTTGAAGGTGTTGATACGCAAGACGTTGTTGTTCACAAAGCTCAGGTCTGCCAGCGTCGAGTCGTTATCGGCCAACAGGGCGATGCGGGTGGGTTGTGTACCGATTGGAACCCAGCAGCCGCTCTTGTGGTGTTCCTGACCCGCGGCGACTGGGGTGGCACGCATGCGCCATTGCCCTGCGGGAGCCAGGGTGACGCTGATTTTGTAGGGCTCGCAAGCGCCGCTTTGTGGCGGGCAGGATAGGGTGCCCAGGAAGGTTTTGGGTTCAGCCAGTTCGGGAACGCTGCGATCTGCTAGGACGGCGGGCTGTTCAGCGCGGGCCGGTGTAATGGCGTGCAGGCCTTCCTGATTGCCAAACCCCAAATTGATTTGTGAGGGGGCACGGGCGGTACTGCTGCCTTGCGCTTGGCGCAGGGCGTCTTTCTGAGTGGAGCCACGGCCTTCGTTAGGGCTGGGCTGAACGGGCGCCTGGGCACATGCGGCCAGCAAAACGACCGAAAGCAAGGTAAGGGAGCGCAGAGGGGAAATCGTGGAGAAAGACATGGCGGGCTTCCGTGGACGGGTTGATAGCTGAATTCTACGCTAGACCAGGGGGGGCGGGACAGTCTCAGGCCTATTGCGGGTAGGAGGATTGGCGCGGGTACGTTACAGTTTTGTTTTTTATCTGTGGATTGTTCATGCTGACGATTGGGCTGACTGGTGGAATTGGATCGGGCAAGAGCCAGGTGGCCCATTTTTTTGCCTCTTGGGGGGCGGCCGTTGTGGATACGGATGTGATCGCGCATGAGCTGACCGCGCCCGGTGGCCTGGCCATTGAACCGATTCGTGCCGCCTTCGGTACGCAGGCCTTGGCAGCGGACGGTTCCATGGATCGGGATTGGATGCGGGCCTGTGTGTTTGCTGACCCCAATGCCCGCCATCGCCTGGAGGCCATCATTCATCCCTTGATTTGGGATGTAACAAAAGCACAGGCCTTGAAAGCGCAAGGATGTTATCTTGTTGTGGTTGTACCCTTGCTGCTGGAGTCAGGACGATGGCGCGACCGTGTGGATCGGATTTGCGTTGTCGATTGTGATGAAGCGACCCAGATCGCGCGCGTACAGAAGCGTAACGGGCTGGCAGTGGCCACAATTGAACGTATCATGGCAGCACAGGCGCAACGTCAGCAACGCTTGGACGTGGCCGACGATGTGGTTCTGAACGATGGGCAGACGACTTTGCCTCTGTTGGAAGAGCGGGCGCGGGCAGTACACCAACGCTGGTGTGCCTTGACGGCCCGACACCACGACGTGTCTGACCCTACAGTCGACAAAAAAAGGTTTTAAACGCGTGACTCTATACGAATACCCCTGCAATGAGCGTGTCCGGGCTTTACTGAGAGTCGAGTATTTGTTCGATAGGCTGTTTCATTTTTCAGCCAACCAGGATGCGTACTCGCATCAGATCGCTGTAGCGACTTTGTTTGATTTGCTGGACATCTCGGATCGGACCGATTTACGTTCTGCCGTTCTTCAGGATCTGGAGCGTCAGCGCGTGGCGCTGGCTGCGCTGCGCGAGCACCCCGGTGTTCAGCTGCAGGCGCTGGACAAGATGATTGAGCAAATTGTGCGTGCGGCTGCTGACCTGTCGGCCCAAGGGCGGGTGGGGCAGGGCCTGCGCGACAATGAATGGTTGACCAGTTTGCGGGGCCGGGTAGCGGTGCCCGGCGGTACGTCTCAGGTGGACATGCCTTCTTATTATTCCTGGCAGCAGCGGCCCGATACGGATCGTGTCCAGGACCTGCGCCGCTGGTCGGAGTCTTTCCTGCCGCTCTATCATGGTCTGGCCTTGATTTTGCGCTTGCTGCGCCAGTCGGGCGACCCGGCTGACCTGCTAGCTCGCGACGGCTCTTATCAAGAAATGCTGGCAGGCAAGACCTTCCAGTTGTTGCGAGTATGGGTGGATGCCGGTGCCTGCATCTATCCGGAAATGAGCGCTAACCGCTACGTCATCTGGATACGCTTTGTGCAGCAAGACAATCAATTGAAACCGCAGGCCGTAACGGTAGATATCCCCTTTAGGCTAGCCCGTTGCAACTTTGGCTAACAACGCTGTTCATATAAGGTTCAGATAGCCGCTTTTATACTTGCTGGGCCAGCGTGGTCTAGCAAGGGGGCTGTTTTGTCAGCGCTTGTATCTCTTGATCGTTTCAGGCTAATTGCTATCGTGTTTTGGCGGCATAATGCGTGTCGCCGTCACGATAGCTAGTGCTTAAACGCTTATTAGACCGTGCATAGAGACAATTAAGTTTTAGCCGGGGAGTATTCATGTCGGAGTTGAACACAGGCAAAGGTCGGCGGTCCAGATCCTTCTATGTCTGGGTGTTGGTAGGGCTGCTGCTGACAGCAGGCCTTGTTTATTACGCCTTGTCTTCCCCTTCAGATACACCTACCCCCATGCGCGGGCCGCGCGGCATGATGGGGGCCACCAAAGTGCCGGTTCAGGTAGCCACAGTTAAGACGGGTTTGATCGACCAAACAGTCAATGCGATTGCCACGGTCAAGCCCTTGCAGACAGTTGCGGTACGCGGTGAGGTCGATGGCGTGCTGGAGCGTATTCACTTCAAGGATGGGCAGCGTGTGAAGGCCGGCGATTTGTTGGCCGAGATTGATCCACGTACCTACCAAGTGCAACTGGATCAGGCCCGGGGACAACTGGCACAGAGTCAGGCTCAGTTGAAGGGGGCGCAGCAGGAGCTGGCTCGTCATCGCGTCCTGTTCCAACAGAATTCGATTGCTCGCCAGGCCTTGGAAACCAAGGAAACGGCTGTTCAGCAGTTGCAGGCTCAGATCAAATCCAATCAAGCAGAAGTCGCTCGAGCCCAAGTGCAACTGGATCGCACGCGCATCATGGCGCCCCTGGATGGTCGCTTGGGCCTGCGTAAGCTCGATCAGGGCAATCTGGTCTCTGCCGGTAATACCGACGGGATTGTCGTGATTACTCAGGTTGATCCCATCGGCGTGGAGTTTTCCTTGCCGCAGAACCAATTGAGCAGTCTGCTGGAGGCCATGAAACAAAGCGAGTCGCCTTTGCGTGTGTCCCTGATCGACAGCAAAGCTCAGCTCTTGTCGGATAAAGGCCGCTTGCAGGCTCTGGATAATCAGATCGATATCAATACCGGCACGCTGAGAGTGAAGGCCGAGTTTGATAACGACGACGAAACTCTGTTTGCCAATCAGTTCGTCAATGCCCGCGTCTTTTTGGGCCAGGAACAAGGTCTGCTGATTCCATCGCATGCGATACAGCGGGGTTCGGTAGGTACCTATGTGTACACCCTGGATGACGAGGATAAGGTTCATATTCAGGTGGTGGAGCTGGGTACTGCCACCCTGGAATCGACGCTGATTAAAACTGGCCTGAAAGAAGGCGATCGCGTGGTGGTGGAGGGCACTGACCGTTTGCGCGAAGGCTCGGAGGTCGACGTGATGCAGCAAGATGGCCAGGCCAAGGAAAAACCGGCACCAACTGATGCAGGCGCTCAAGCAGAGCAAGACACACGTTCGGGTGAGGGTCGCCGTCCACGTCCTGCAAGCGAGTAAGCCGTGAGCATGTCGCGTATCTTTATCCTGCGCCCGGTGGCTACCACCTTGGCGATGGTGGCTTTGCTGGTGTCCGGTTTGCTGGCCTATCGCATGTTGCCCGTGGCCGCTTTGCCGCAGGTCGATTACCCCACCATCCAGGTGGTTACGCTTTATCCGGGCGCCAGCCCGGATGTGGTGGCGGCCTTGATTACCTCACCGCTGGAGCGGCGCTTTGGCAGTATGTCTGGGTTGTCGCAGATGATTTCGTCCAGTTCGGGTGGGGCATCGCGCATTACCTTGCAGTTCGATTTGGGCTTGCCCCTGGATGTGGCCGAGCAAGAGGTACAGGCGGCGATTAATGCCGCCTCTACGATGCTACCCAATGATTTGCCCGCGCCGCCTATCTATAACAAGGTCAATCCGGCTGACACCCCAGTCATTTCCCTGGCGGTGACCTCCCCCAATATGCCCTTGCACGAGGTGCGTGACCTGATTGATGTACGGGTCGCACAAAAGCTCTCGCAGGTGACGGGTGTGGGTCTGGTCAGTATTGCGGGTGGTCAGGAGCCGGCCATGCGGATTCAGGCCGATCCCAACGCGTTGGCAGTGCGTAATCTGACGCTGAACCATCTGCGGCAAGCCGTTGTTGCAGCCAATGTGAACCAGCCTAAAGGTAATCTGGATGGGCCTCAGCGCTCCACCAGTATCGGCGCCAACGAGCAGTTGAAAACCGTACAGGATTACGAAAACCTGATCGTCAGCTATAAGGACGGTGCGGCTGTACGCCTGGGCGAGCTGGCCAAGGTGGTGCGGGACGCTCAGGATGTGCGTCAGGCTGCCTGGATGGGCACCGTGCCCGCGATCTTGTTGAATATTCAGCGACAGCCTGGGGCCAATGTCATTGATGTGGTGGACCAGATTCAAAGCCTGCTGCCGGAAATACGTCGTTCCTTGCCGGTTGGTGTGGATGTGACCGTGGCCACGGACCGGACCCAGACCATTCGGGACTCGGTTGACCATGTGCAAAAGGAAATGATGCTGGCCATCGTGCTGGTGGTGCTGGTGACGTTTGTGTTTCTGCGCACGTGGACCGCCACGCTGATCCCTAGTGTTGTCGTGCCTATTTCCTTGATCGCCACCTTTGCCATCATGCTGATGTGGGGCTTCAGTATTAATAACCTGACCCTGATGGCCTTGACGGTTGCCACAGGTTTTGTGGTTGATGATGCGATCGTGATGATTGAGAACATCGCCCGTTACATCGAAAAGGGCGAAACCGCTTTGCAAGCCGCCTTGAAGGGCGCGGCGCAGATTGGTTTTACCTTGCTGTCCTTGACCATCTCCTTGATTGCCGTGCTGATCCCGTTGCTGTTCATGAGCGACGTTATTGGCCGCCTGTTCCGTGAGTTCGCCATTACCCTGGCCGTCGCCATCTTGCTGTCCCTGTTCATTTCGCTGACGCTTACGCCCATGATGTGTGCGCGCATGCTCAAACCCGAGAACGAGCGCCAGTATGGCCGCTTCACCACCTGGTTGGGGAACCGGATGGACCGCATTATTGCGGCTTATGACCGTGGCCTGATTGTGGTGCTGCGTCACCAGACCTTGACCTTGTGGGTTGCGGTGGGGACGGTGGTCTTGACGGGCCTGCTGTACGTGATTGTGCCCAAAGGATTTTTTCCACAACAAGATACCGGCTTGATTCAGGCCATTACCCAAGGGCCGCAAACCGCCTCGTTCCGCGCCATGGGCCATTTGCAGCAGCAAGCTGTGGCGATTGTGCTGGAAGACCCGGATGTAGAGGCCGTCACCTCATTTATCGGGGTAGATGGCACGAACGCCACCTTGAATAATGGCCGTTTGCAAATTGCCTTGAAGCCGATTGGCTCGGGCCGGGCCAGTGCCAATGAAATCATGGACAGGCTCAATGAGCGCTTGAAGGATATTCCCGACTTATCGGTGTATCAGCAGTCCATTCAGGAACTGACGGTAGACGACCAGATCAGTCGCAATGTGTACCAGATGGCTTTGTCTGACCCAGAGACGGAGGTGTTGACCACCTGGATGCCGCGTTGGCTGGATGCCGTCAATGCCTTGCCGCAGATTAAAGAGGCGTCCATGAGCCTGCAAAACGATGGCCTGCAGGTTCTGCTGGATATAGACCGGGATGCGGCGGCTCGTGTGGGCGTGACCAAAGCAAATATTGACGATGCGCTCTATGACGCCTTCGGACAGCGTTTGATTTCCACAATCTACACGCAGTCTGCCCAGTACCGGGTCGTGCTGGAGGTCAAGGATGAGTACCGCCAAGGCCCGCAGGATCTGGAAAATATCCATGTGATGACGGCAGCAGGCACACCCGTGCCGATTACGTCCTTGGCGCGGATCGATCTGGTGCCAACCACGCTATCGGTGGAGCGCTTGGGGCAGTTCCCGTCTGTGAATGTGTCCTTTGATCTGGCCGATGGTTATTCCTTGTCTGATGCCATTGAAGCGATTGAAACCGTGCCCGACCAGATTGGCATGCCCACCTCGATTGATACCCGCTATCTGGGTGCCGCCAAGGCGTTTCATGCTTCCTTGTCCAGCACACTGTGGCTGATGCTGGCTGCTGTGCTGACCATGTATATCGTGCTGGGTGTGTTGTACGAAAGCTATATCCACCCGATTACTATTTTGTCGACCTTGCCCTCGGCAGCGATTGGGGCGCTGCTGGCCTTGCTGTTGGCCGGACGGGATCTGGACATGGTGGGGGTAATCGGGATCATCCTGTTGATTGGTATCGTGAAAAAGAACGCCATCATGATGATCGACTTCGCTTTGGAGGCGCAGCGCGAGCAGGGTATGAGCCCTCAGGAGGCGATTCATCAGGCCGCCTTGCTGCGTTTTCGCCCCATTCTGATGACAACGCTGGCCGCCTTGTTCAGTGCCATTCCACTGATGCTGGCGACCGGCTCTGGCGCCGAGCTGCGCCAACCTTTGGGATTGGTGATGGTGGGCGGGCTGTTAGCCAGCCAGGTGTTGACCTTGTTTACGACCCCCGTTATCTACCTGTTCTTTGATCGCTTTACCCGTCGTGGTGCTCAGTCGGTACGCGAGCCGTCATGAAGCGTTTGCTAGGGCTGTTTATCTTCCGGCCAGTGGGCTCCAGCCTGCTGGCACTGGCCATGGTGCTCATGGGGGCTTTGGCCCTGCGTTTATTACCTGTGTCGTCGTTGCCGGAAATGGATTTTCCGGTGATCGCGGTCTCGGCCAATTTGCCCGGTGCCAGCCCTGAAACCATGGCCTCCAGTGTGGCCACCCCACTGGAGCAGGCGCTAGGTTCCATTGCCGGTGTCTCTGAGATGAGTTCTCGCAGTAGCGAGGGTTCCACCCAGATCATACTGGTGTTCGATCTGGACCGAGATATTGAAGGGGCCGCCCGTGATGTGCAGGCCGCTATCAATCAGGCTCGCCCGATGTTGCCGTCGGGTATGTCCAGTGTGCCCACCTACGAGAAGGTCAACCCCTCGTCCATGCCTATCATGGTGCTGGCGCTGACGTCGCAAACGGCGAACAAGGCGCAGCTTTTTGATATGGCCAGTGGTATTGTCCAGCAGAAACTGGCTCAGATTCCGGGGGTGGGCTCGGTCGAGGTGGGCGGTGGCTCTTTGCCTGCGGTACGGGTGGGGCTGAACCCCAAGGCGTTGGCCTCGGCCGGTATTGCGCTCGATGATGTGCGCTCGGTGATCAATAACGCCAACAGCCTGCGTCCCAACGGCTATCTGGAAGGTGAGCAGGGCCAGTGGCAGATCAATTCGGGGAAACAATACAATCAGGCCCGTTTTTTTGAGCCCTTGGTTCTGAAGAATCAGGACGGGCAGGTTATCCGTTTGGGAGATGTCGCCAAGGTCGAGGACTCCGTCGAGAACATTCACAGCCTGGGGTATTGGAATAACCAGGAAGCTGTTTTGCTGATTGTGCGTCGGCAGGCCGGTGCCAACATTATTGAGACGGTCAATACTATCCGCGCGCGCTTGCAGGATATCGAGGAAATGCTGCCCAGCCAGGCGCAATTGACGGTGGCGCAGGATCGCACCCCCAGTATCCGCGCCACGCTGGAAGAGGCCCAACTGACGCTGATTATTGCGGTGGCCCTGGTGGTGCTGGTGGTCTTGCTGTTCCTGCGAAACTGGCGCGCTGCCTTGATCCCCGCTATCGCCGTGCCTGCTTCCTTGATTAGCACCTTTGCTTTCATGCATTTGTTCGGCTTTACGCTGAACACCATTTCCTTGATGGCCTTGATTGTGGCCACGGGTTTTGTGGTGGATGACGCCATCGTGGTGCTGGAAAGTATTATGCGTTACCTGGAAAAAGGCTTGTCCCCTATGCGGGCGGCCTTGCGCGGGACGCGCGAGGTGGGCTTTACCGTCACGGCCATGAGCCTGTCGCTGGTGGCGGTGTTTATTCCCTTGTGGTTGATCGGGGGATTGGCTGGGCGCCTGTTCATGGAGTTTGCCGTCACCTTGTGTACGGCCGTGCTGGTGTCCCTGGTGATCTCCTTGATGCTGACTCCCATGATGTCCGCCCGATTGCTGCGCCCAGGACCGCAAGAGCATGAGTCTACCCATCCCCTTAGTCGTTTTCTGGGCTGGATAGGCAGTGTCAGTTGGCGTGCTTACCGTCGCTCTTTGGATTGGGCGCTCAAGCATCATCGCCTGATGTTGTTTTCCTTGTTCGCCACGATAGGGTTGAATGTGTACCTGTATGCGGTGGTGCCCAAGGGGCTGTTTCCACAGCAGGATACCGGTCAGTTGATGGGGTTTTTCCGGGTCGATAGGGGCACCTCGTTCCAGTCCATGGAGCCTAAGCTGGAGTACTTCCGTTCCATCCTGAATCAGGACCCGGACATCCGTTCGGTGGCTGTCTTTGCCGGTGGTCGTAGTGGTAGCACCTCGTCCTTCATTCTGGTTGAGCTCAAGCCCATGGATGAGCGCAAAGCCAGCACAACAGATATTGTGAATCGCCTGCGCGATCCTTTATCCACCACGCCGGGTGCGCGCATGTTCATGGTGCCTCAGCAAGATATTCCGGTCGGTAGCGGCGGCGGCGGGCGCAGTGGCTCTTATGACTACTCCTTGCTGGGGAGCGACCTGGAGTTGCTGAAAACCTGGTTGCCCAAGGTTCAGCAGGCCATGGCCGAATTGCCTGAACTGGTAGACGTGGACACAGGCACGGATGACAAGGCTGGCCTGGTTCAACTGGAAATTGATCGGGATATGGCAACGCGCCTGGGCGTGGATATGTCCATGGTGGCAGGGACCTTGAACAACTCCTTCTCCCAGCGTCAGGTTTCCACAATTTTTGGACGGTTGAACCAGTATCACGTTGTCATGGAGGTCGAGCCGCGTTTTGCTCAGGATCTGGAGTCTTTGAAGGAGATTGAGGTCGTTGCCAAAGATGGCACGCGCGTGCCTTTGTCCGCCTTTACGCGCTTTACGACGGGCACCGCGCCGCGCAGCATTAACCACATGGGTTTGCTGGTGGCCGAGTCTGTGTCTTTTGGTTTGGCCGAAGGCGTCACCCTCAGTCAGGCGACAGAGGCCATTGAGCAGGCCATGGCCCGGATTCAGTTGCCTACCCGCGAGATTCAGGCCGGCTTTGAGGGCAATACGGCGCAGATGCTTGATGCCCTGGCCAAGCAACCCCTTATGTTCCTGGCCGCCTTGGTGGCCTTGTACATCGTGCTGGGGATGTTGTACGAGAGCTATATGCACCCGCTGACCATTCTGTCCACTTTGCCCTCGGCTGGGATTGGGGCCTTGCTGGCCTTGATGATGACCAGTGGCGAGTTCAATCTGATTGCCATGATCGGAGTATTTTTGTTGATTGGTATCGTCAAGAAAAACGCCATCATGATGGTGGACTACGCCTTGCAAATGGAGCGTGAGCGCGGCATGGGCTCGCGTGAGGCTATTTACGAGGCCTGCCTGGTGCGTTTCCGCCCCATCATGATGACAACCTTGTCCGCTATTTTTGGCGCTGTTCCTTTGATTCTGGCCTCCGGGCCGGGCGTGGAAATGCGCCAGCCGCTGGGTGTCACCATTGTGGGTGGTTTGGTGCTCAGTCAAATCCTGACTTTGTACACCACGCCCGTGGTTTATCTTTATCTGGATCGTTTGCGCCATCGCTTCATGCGCCGCAAGAACCAGACAAACTTGAATACATAAGCTGATATGCCTATTTCTACTGCCACGATGTTTCCGCGCTTTGCACTGGCTGGGATGGTGCTGCTCCTGTCCGCATGTGCCGTTGGCCCTGATTATCAGCGGCCTGAGGCCCCAGTGGGGGAGCACTTTCGGGAAAAGGTGCGTTCCACGGCCTGGAAGCAGGCTGAACCGGCTGACTTGAAGGATCGCGGCCCCTGGTGGGAAAGCTTTAATGACGGCGTGCTCAATACCTTGATGCAAAGCCTGAACGAGCAGAACTTTAGCTTGCAGCAAGCACAGGCACGCGTCCGGCAGGCGCAAGCCACCTTGTCCAACACGCGCTCGACTCTGTTTCCGAAAGTGGACAGCTCGGTCGGAACCACGCGACGGGGCGGCGGCTCGGGTGATACCAGCCAAAGCAGCAGCGCTTACGATGCCAGCATCACCGTGAATTGGGAAGTGGATTTGTGGGGGCGGATTCGCCGTCAGGTAGAAGCGGGTGACGCAGGCCTGCAAGCCAGTGCTGCGGATATGGCCGCCACGCGTTTGAGCCTGCAGTCGCAATTGGCCCAAACTTATTTGCAGTACCGCAGTGTGGAATCCAGCGAACGCGTGCTGGATGAAACTGTGGCCGCGTACGAGCGCTCTTTGCAAATTAATCAGAATCGTCTGGACGCCGGTTTTTCGGCCCCGGGAGACGTAGCGGCAGCCTTAAGTCAGCTTGAAAACGCACGTACTCAGCGCCTGGCTTTGAATCGTGAAAAGGCCTCCTATCAGCATGCCATGGCGGTGTTGGTGGGCCGTGCGCCGTCCCAGTTCGAGGTGGTGCCGCATGCGCCTTGGCCAGTGGCTCCGGATATTCCGGTGGGCTTGCCATCCAGCCTGCTGGAACGTCGCCCCGATGTGGCCCGGGCCGAGCGTCGTATGGCGCAGGCCAATGCCCAGATTGGTGTAGCCAAAGCCGCCTGGTTTCCCAGCTTGAGCCTGAAAGCCAGCGGGGGGTTTAGCAGCAGTGATTTAAGTGAATGGCTGACGGCACCCGCGCGTGTCTGGTCCCTGGGGCCTGCCTTCGCCCTGACCTTGCTGGATTTTGGAGCGCGTCGTGCACAAGTCGAGCAGGCCAAGGCCAGTTATGACGAACAATTGGCGGCTTACCGCCAGACGGTTCTGGATGCGCTGAAAGAAGTGGAAGATGCCTTGTCGGAGCGTAATGGCCTGGAGCTGGAGCAAGCCAGTCAAGCGCGTTCTCTGGCGGCGGCCCGCGAGTCCTTGCGGCTGACGCGCAATCAGTTTGATGCCGGTCTGGTGGATTTTCTGAGTCTGGCGCAAACCCAGGCTACGGCCCTGTCAGCCGAGCGGCAGGCCTTGGATCTGGAGTCTCAACGCTTGCGGGCGGCAGTCAAACTGATGGTGGCCTTGGGCGGCGGCTGGGATGTAGCGACTGGCCTGAACCCCGAAGAGCCGAAAGCGGTGGAAGCTGATCCAGCCGCTAAAGCAGAATAGGTTCGGCCTGACCTACACTGACCTGACCTGACCTGACCCGACCCGACCTGAATTGATCTGATCTAGTCTGATCTGATTTAGGTTTGGTTTGGTTTGGTTTGGTTTGGCGTTGACTAGGCTCCTTGGCGCTTGGTTTGGTAATTTCACCATGCTCTCCGGCCTGGGGCTGGACCGGAGCGGCAACGTCCGGTTTGCCCGTATGGACCAAGCAAAGATTGGACTACCTCCCAAGATTGGGGCTGCAGTTTGCTTACTTGTAGTTCAACTGCGGCTCATTCATTGCTTGATATTGCGCGGAAACCGCCTCAGTCCTGGTCCATCCAGGCATATAGCCCGTCAACCCATTCCTTGCCGTCGTCCAAACCCAAGAGGGCGTGGATCTCTTCAGCACGCTGGTACAAATCATCAAAATCAATTTGTGGCGGGTCTACAAAGGCCAGGGCAACCAGATTCCCGTCATGGGTTTCAGGTAGCCAGACCACGGCAGAGAAGCTCTCTTGCAACGCATGCAGATTACGCGCATGTACCCGTTCCGACCCCAGTAAATTGACCGTCAATAGTCCTTGCGGCCCCAGAGCTTTGCGGCAGGCCTGGTAAAAGGCTTCGCTTTCCAGTGCAGGGTGCTCGGCCTGATCAGAGTAGACATCAACTTGCAGCACATCCAGCTCGCCATATACCGCGTCCAGATAGTCCAGCGCGTCTACCGTGTGTACGTTCAAGCGTTGGTCGTCGGGCGGTAAATTGAACAGCAGCCGGCTGGCTTGCACCACTTCCGGATTGATTTCCACCGCGTCGATACGCGCCTGGGGGAAATGCTGGTAGCAAAAGCGCGTCAGGCTGCCTGCGCCCAGGCCAAGCTGGGCAATACGGCGCGGATCGGTCTGGAACAAGCTCCAGATCATCATTTGACGGATGTAGTGCAGCTCCAGCTGATCGGGAGCATCCAGGCGCATGGCGCCCTGCACCCAGGCCGAGCCCAGGTGCAGGTAGCGCACGCCTTCGTGTTCCGAAATAGAGACCTGCGGCATCATGCCGGGTCGCTGTCCAGCATATGGCGTATACCGGCAATGCCGTGTGCGCCGTGATTGCGGGCTTGAGCCAGAGTGTTGGCCGATTGTCCGCCGATTGCAAACACAGGCAGGCCAGCTTGTTCGGCCAGACTGGCAAAACGGGTCCAGCCCATACCGGGATCGCCGGGATGAGAGGCGGTTTCCAGGACATGGCCCAGAACCAGAAAGTCTGCCTGGATTTTGCGGGCTATTTCAATATCACTTTCATTGTGCGTGGACATGCCGATCAAGCCTTTGCTGATCGCGGGAAATGTCGTCAGGGTGTCGTGGCATTTCGCAGATAGGGCTTGGGCGTCGCTGGCGCGCAAGTGCACACCATCGGCGTGGTCCCACCAGCTCTCGGGGTGCAGACTGTTGACCAGGCAGCGCGCTTGGTAACGCTGGCACAGGTTTACCACTTGCAGAAACGCCTGGTGCAAATGGAACTCGGCATCAGGTCGGGCAGCCCAGGCAGGCTCACGAAACTGAACCAGGGCCGGGCCTTGTTGCAGAGCTTGTTCCAGTTGTTCCAGATAGGCGGGTAAGCGGGCTGGCTCGTCGATGTTGCTAATCAGATAGCGTTCGGGCAGTTGCAGCCATTTCAGCGGCGGTTCGGTAGCAGGCAGTACAGGGCCGACTTCCAATGGACCTTTAGGGTTGACCCAGGCAAGCTCCTGGCCTTCCAGGCACTGGGGTTCGCCTTCCCATTCCCGCACCAGACAGAAAGAGAGTTTGACGAAGTTCTTGGGGTATTCGTGTGTATAGGTGACCCAGGGGTGTGCGTGGGTCGTTTCAATGCCGAGTTCTTCGCGCAGTTCCCGTACCAGTGCCTGTACGACGCTCTCGCCCGCTTCAATCTTGCCGCCAGGCAATTCCCACCAGCCTGGCCAGGGTTTATCGGCTGGGCGTTTTCCCAGTAGCACTTGGCCGTGTTGGTTCAGTAAAACGCCAACGGCCACTTCCAACGTGGGTTTAGACATGTCTAGCGGTCCAATCTCTAGCAAATTGACGTGCTACCCGGCCGGAGCGCGAGCCACGTTCCAGAGCCCATTGCAAGGCTTCCGTACGCGAGCTTTCGATGTGTTCTGCAGGGCAACCCAATGCGCCCAGCCAGTAATACACAATGTCCAGATAGTCGTCTTGTTTAAAGGGGTAAAACGACAACCATAGTCCAAAGCGCTCGGATAGGGATACCTTTTCTTCAACGGCCTCACCGGGGTGGATCTCACCGTCTGCGGAAGTGGAGGTGCTCAGGTTCTCCTTCATGTATTCGGGCATCAGGTGACGCCGGTTGGACGTGGCGTAGATCAGTACATTGTCGCCAGGGGAGGCCAGTGAGCCGTCCAGCACGGATTTGAGCGCCTTGTAACCGGCTTCGCCTTCTTCAAAAGACAGGTCGTCGCTGAAGATGATGAAGTGTTCCGGGCGCTTGCTGATCAGGTCAATGATGTAACCCAGATCGCCTAGATCGGACTTGTCCACCTCGATCAGGCGCAGGCCCTGGTCGGCAAACTTGGCCAGCATGGCTTTGACCAGCGAGCTTTTTCCCGTCCCGCGCGCACCGGTCATCAAGACGTTATTGGCGGGTTTGCCTGCCAGAAAATGGCGGGTGTTGCGCTCAATAATGCTTTTTTGGCGTTCGATATGGTGCAGATCGTCCGGTTGGATGGTGGCGACGTGCGAGACACCTTCCAACCAGCCACGCGTACCATTGGTGCGCCAGCGAAATGCCACGCAATCCCAGTTGACAGGAGGGGGAGCAGGGGGGAGCCAGGCTTCCAATTGAGCGAGAACCCGCTCGGCCCGGCTGATCAGGGTACTTAGGTCTTGCGAGCTCAAGACGGTCTCCGTTTCAGGTTGAAACGCTTATTATCGCTAATTTGGCACCTTTTTCTGCGATCACTGTTGTGCTGGACGCGTAACAATGGGCCCAAAGCGATTCAAGATCGTATAATCACTCAGTTATGGTTGGCCGCTACGGGCCCCCTCCCTTACTCGTCCGGAATTCTGTTTTGAACCTGTCCACCCTGATTGAACCTATTGCCGACGACATGAAGGCTCTTGATGTCGTCATTCGTGAGCGCTTGAATTCGGATGTGGTGCTGATACGCACAATCGGCGAATACATCGTTAGTGCGGGTGGCAAACGTATGCGTCCCGCGCTTTTGTTGCTGGTAGCCCGCGCACTGGCTTATCAGGGGAACACGCATCATTTGCTGGCTGGCGTTGTGGAGTTCATCCACACGGCCACCTTGCTGCACGACGATGTCGTTGATGAATCCGATATGCGTCGCGGTCGCCACACGGCCAATGCCGTCTATGGCAATGCAGCCAGTGTGTTGGTGGGCGACTACCTGTACTCGCGCTCTTTCGAGATGATGGTGCAGTCGAACTCCATGCCTGCCATGGCTGTGTTGTCAGCAGCCACCACGGTGATCGCTGAAGGCGAGGTCTTGCAACTGCTGAACGTACACGACCCGGACGTTTCTCTGGAGCGTTACCTGCAAGTCGTGCGCTACAAGACAGCCAAACTGTTTGAGGCGGCCGCGCAAGTTGGCGCGATTGTGGCCGGAGCTTCGCCCGAGATGGAAGAGGCCATGGCTGCGTATGGTCGTCACCTGGGTACGGCCTTTCAACTGGTTGATGATGTGCTCGATTACACCGGTGATGCCCAGGCATTGGGCAAGAACGTGGGTGACGATCTGCGTGAAGGCAAGCCCACCATGCCACTGATCCGTGTCATGGAAGTGGGGACACCCGAACAAGTCCAGTTGATCAAGTCCGCCATTGAAACCGGTGATGCGGATTTTGCGGCAGTGGCCCAGGCCATTGAGCAAACTGACGCGTTGGCGTACACCCGCGAAGCGGCCAAGGCGGAAGCCCAATTGGCGGTGCAGGCTCTGGCGGATGTGCCTGAGAGCGAATTCAAGCAGGTATTGCTCAGCTTGTGCGCGTTTTCCATCGAACGCGATCGCTAAGCATCACCTTTTCCCCAACCCGCCGGCAGGCGGGTTTTTTTGTAATAAGGCGGGCCGATTAACGGAAATAGGCGTCATTAGGCGTCTGTTCATGTTATTTTTCTCGGTTTTGCTACGCTGTTGGTGGTCATGCCTTTGTCCCACAAGGACGAAGTAGCAACGATAGACACGCCTATTTGAACAAACTGGTTTGAAGCCTCTGTCAGACACATAGGTGCAGGCCCCTTATTCCAAAGATGTAAGGAACGGATAGATGAATATTCAGCTCGATATAGCGCAAACGGTCGGTTTAGCGGCTGTTTTTCTCGTGCTGGGAGAATATATAAAGAATCGCGTTGCTGTGCTGGCCCGCTATTTCATTCCCAGCCCCATTATTGGCGGTTTGATTTTTGCCTTGATTGCCCTGGTGGGTCACGAGACGGGTTCGTTTCACTTCTCTTTCAACGACGATATACGCAACTTCTTGTTGATGGCCTTTTTTACCACCATTGGCTTTTCAGCAAGTTTCGAGCTGTTGAAAAAGGGGGGGCTGGCAGTGGCCCTGTTTTTGGGCTGTGCGGTTGTCCTGATTATTCTGCAAAACGTGATGGGTGTCACCCTGGCCGCTTTGATGGATGCCAATCCCTTGCTGGGCCTGGCGGCCGGTTCGGTCGCCATGACAGGAGGTCACGGGACCTCCGCCGCTTTTGGCCCCTTGCTGGAGAACGCAGGTGCTGTGGGAGCCTTGCCCGCTGCCATTGCCGCGTCGACCTGGGGGCTGGTGATGGGGTGTGTCATTGGTGGTCCTTTGGGCCGACGCCTGATGAAAAAACACAAGATTGACGGCCCTGCACCACACCGTCGTCATCGTCGCCAGCATGAAGGTGCAAACGTACCCCATGCTATGCAAGCCCAGGTTAAAGAAACCGTTCAGCTTGATGACGGTGGCTTTGAAATGCCGGTCTACGCGGTCGTTCTGCTGTCCATTGCGATTGGGGTGGGCAGTGTCATCATCGAATGGTTGGGTGAGCGCGGCATCGTGCTGCCTGCCTACCTGGGGTCCATGCTGGTGGCAGCCGTTATCCGTAATGTGATTGATTGGCGTCGTTACCGCTTGCCGGAAAAAGAGTTTGAAATTATCGGCAACGTGTCGCTGGCTTTCTTCCTGGTCATGGCATTGATGGTGATGAAGTTGTGGGAACTGGCTCAAGTGGCCGGTCCCTTGCTGGTGATCCTGATTGCCCAGACCGTGATGATGTACTTCTTTGCCCGATATGTGACCTTCAATGTCATGGGCAAGGACTATGACGCTGTTGTGATGTCGGCCGGGCATTGTGGTTTCGGCATGGGGGCAACGCCGAACGCCATGGCCAATATGCAGGCTTTCACGGAAGATAATGGCCCCTCGCGCAAGGCCTTTTTTGTGATTCCCTTGGTGGGCTCCTTGTTCATCGATTTTTTCAACGCCGTGATTATCACCGGCTTTGTGAACTTTCTGACGTAAGCGCGCAAGGCTCAGGCCGCGCCGAACGGCGCGGCAGTGTCTCGTGGCCGGACGCTTGGACGTCACGGACAGGGGGTGTGTGAATTTTGCTCGGGACGGCTTGGGCCAAGGCGATGCCCGAACCTTAGCGTCCGCCGTTTTTTGATGGGCAAGATGGCAAGACCACCTCTGTAAACGATCCGTTCAGGCTTTGTTAAGCACATCCCTTAAGGCCTCGGACAGTTCAGGGTGACGCCAACTGAAACCCGCTTGCTGGGCGCGTTGCGGAATCAGTCGTTGTCCGCCCAGCAGCAGAACAGACATCTCTCCCAATGCCAGCCGTAGCACCCAGGCCGGGGCATGAAACAGGGCTGGCTTGCCCAGCTCTTGCGCCAGGATGCGGGTGAACTCCGCATTGCGCACAGGCTGCGGCGCACACGCGTTATAGGGGCCTTCACAGCTTTGATTGTGCAAAAGGTAGTCGATGAGAGCGACCTGGTCTTCAATGTGTATCCATGGCATCCACTGCTGACCATCACCTAGTCTGGCACCCAATCCCAGCTTGAACGAGGGCAGGAGCCGAGCCAATATTCCTGCATTGTTGGCCAAGACGGGTGCGGTGCGTAGCAAGACCACGCGTACCCCCCATTGGCGTGCCTGTTCGGCCTCTTGCTCCCAGGCCACACAAAGTTGGCTGCCGAAGTCTTTGTGGCTTGGTGCACTGTCTTCGGATAAAGGCTGTTGCCCACCGTCTCCGTACCAGCCTGTGGCTGAGCCCGAGATCAATATGGGCGGCACCGACGCTTGCTGCCCCATCCAGTCCACCAGGCGGCGAGTCAGATCCACACGACTACGCCACAGAAGCTGGCGGCGTGAATCAGTCCAGCGTTGATTGGCAATCGGGGCCCCAGCCAGGTTGATGACGGCGTCAAATGGCGCGTTGCCATTTAGCTCTTCAAGAGTGGCTACGCCTTTTGCGCCCGGGCATAACTGGGGAACTTGCTGCGGGGTGCGGCTCCATACCCAGAGTTCATGGCCCTGAGCTTGCCATTGTTGGCAAAGGGCCTGTCCAATGAGGCCGGTGCCCCCGGTCAGAAGGATGCGCATCGGATTCTCCGTGTTTAACAGTGAGCCGCCGGTGAAATTACATGCCGGTGACACGGCGTACCGCCCAGAAATACCAGCTATCTGGCAAGCATCGCATGAGTTTGACCCAGCCAGTGAAACGGCGAGGAAAGTTCATTTCAAACTGTCCCTGTTTCCAGCCGTGCAAGATATGCTGCGCCGCTTCTTCGGGGGTGATCAGTGCGGGCATCTTGAAACTGTTTTGTGCAGTTAATGGGGTGTCCACAAACCCCGGGTTGATAATGGAAACACCCAGCCCCAAAGGGTGCAGGTCCAGGTAGAGGTTTTCGGCCAGGTTGTTCAGCGCCGCTTTGGTGGGGCCGTAGGCCAGGGACATCGGCAGCCCTCGATAGCCGGCCACGCTGCCGACTAAAGCCAGGTGACCGCGTCCGGCTGCAAGCAACATCGGCAGAACCGTGTCCAGCAGGTGCAGTGCGCCGACATAGTTAACGTCCAGATGTCGCTGCATTTCAAGCAGATCGAATTGCGTCGCTCGTTGAGGCTGGTATCTGCCAGCGCAATACAGCACCAGGTCCGGGGCCTTGTCCGCGTAGGCTTGAACCATTGTCTTGGCCGCCACCATGGAGTCGAGTTGGGTGACATCCAGCGGTACGGCCAGAAAGCCATCTCGGCCATCAGCCAGGGTGTGCAGTGCATCGGCATCTCTGGCCGAGATGATGACACGTGCCCCTTGGGCATGGAGTGCTTGTGCGGTGGCTTTGCCTATGCCCGATGAGGCGCCGACAATCCAGGCGCATTTGCCTTGCCATTGACTGATCGGCGGATTGAGTTTTGTGTGCAGCAGTGCCATCACACTTACTCCTTAGTGAAGGACAAGGTTACGTCACCAAGATGAAAACCAAATTTGCTCATGGCGGCGCGGTTGAGCATGGTGCGACCATCCATCAAATACATCCAGTCGTCCATGTTGACGTTCCAGACTTTGCCGTCCACGGGCAGTGCCAGCACATAATTCCAATGGAAGGCGTTGCCCGCGGTCTGCCCTTGTGCTTGTCCCACCACGTCGTCCGCGCGCCCGGTGTAATGGCCGTCACCCAGATATTTCAAATGCCAGATCCGTTGCTGTGTGGTGCCATCACTGTAGACAAAGTGCTCATCGAGCACGCCTTCATCGCCATTCCAGGTGCCTGTCATGCGCACGGTGAAGCGTTTGACCACTTTGCCGGAGCGGTCTGTGAACAAGCCGTGGGCGGTCAAGGGCCCGTTGAAATACTGACGCAGGTCCAGTTCGGGACGCTCCTGGGCATAGTCCTGTACGGTGGGCCCTACACACCCGGCCAGCAATCCGGTGAGTGTCAGTCCCAGAATGGCGCGCCGCCAGGGCAGGGTCGAGACACGGCATGTTGTCAATTTCATATCAGTCTCCAGGAGGTGTGCAGGTGCTCAGCGCGCCATAGGCATGCCCACGCCAGCAGTTTGAACAGGCAGGGAAGGCCACCATAGGTCCAGGCCAGCGCCTGCAGGCCTGCCGGGTCGGTCGTGCCGCTGTGGTAACCCAGAAAGGCGAGCAGCGGCAGACACAGCCCGGCGGCTAAAGCCAGATTGAGCTTGGTGGCACAGGCCCACCAGCCCAGATATCGTCCTTCGCCCGAGCCACCGTGACCGGACTCATGGATGACACCGGTCAGCAAAGCGCCTGGCAGTGCCAGATCCGCGCCAAGGGCAAGCCCGCTTGCCAGGCAGATAAGGATGAAGACCTTGCCGTCACCAGCATCAAGCCAGGGTGTTAGCGAAAAGGCGATGATGCTTGCCCGCATGCCAGCGCGCCAACTGGGGGCGAGGCCCCAGCGCGAAACGGCCTTGATCCACAGTGGCAGCCCGGCCGCCGCAGCACCGAAGTAACACAAGAGGAAAAGTGGTTGCATATCGGCTGCCTGCAGTCGGTCCGTTACGAAAAACGGGAGCAGGGTGGCGGGTATGGCAGCGGCCACACCGTTGAGCATGAAGACTGATAACAGCCGGCGAAAACTGGCATCTGCCCAGGGGGAGGCGGCCTGAGCAGGTCTGATGTGACGATGTCCGTAACGTGTTGGGCTTGCTGTGAATCGTTGCAGACTATGCAGTCCGAGCAAGCCTAGGGCAAGAGCCAGAAAGAGCACGATACTGGTCGCGTCAAAGCCCAGCCAGGTAGGCAAGATGCTGGCCAGCAGGACACCGGCAAGCGTGGCGCCTTCTCGCCATGCTGTCACTCGTGCGCGCCAATGGGGGTCACCTCCCCAACGGGTACCCCAGGCCTGATGCAGTATGCTCACGGCGCTATAGGCCAGGGTGCATACCAGTAGGCTGACCGCCAGCCAGACTAGCGCCCCCTCTTGAACAGCCAGGGGAGGATGCCACAAGGCGGCAAACCCCAAGACCATGATGACACTGCCCAGCACGGCTGCCAGCCAGGCTTGACGTTGTCCTCGATGCAAAAGGCGATCGGCCAGGCGTCCCAATGCGGGATCGAGCACCGCGTCAATGGCTCGAGTGGCAAGCAGTACGGCACCCAGACTGGCCAGGGGCACGCCCGCCACCGCTGCATAGTAATGAGGCAGGTTGACGTATAAAGGCAGCGACACAAAAGCCAGCGGTAGGCCAAGACTGCCGTAAGAGAGCCCTGTACGCCAGTGCAGCGGTGTGGAGGGGCCAAGTTCTTGGGAGGGCATGATGTCGTGCCTTTCTTAGCGTTTACTCAGCAATGCCGCGCGCAGACCGGGCGCCGACGTTTGCTCAGACAGCCAGATTCCAAAAAACAGGCGCGCGTACTCTGCGTCCTGAATACGTGCAGTCTCGCGTCCATTGTGGAAAAAACGTACATCGCCGGCCCCGTCGGTTACCCCCAGCAGCCGATCCTGAGCCAGCACATCAGGAAAGGCTTTTGTCATCAGGAGCAACCATTGGCGTGCCTGTTGTTCAGAGAAGCTGCCGACACGTCGCATTTCGGCTATTGAGCGCTCGGCAATTGCCTCTCCTTCCAGCTTGCGGTCGTAGATCAGTTCCAGTGCGAAAGGCTGGCGTGCATACTGTGCTGGCTCGAAGTCCGGCAGCGCCCACAGGCGCGCCTCGTAAACCCGCAGTCCAAAAAAGCGCATGGGGCCGCTGCCAAGCAAATGGGCAGCGGGCAGGGTGGAGCGCAGCTCCTGGGGGGCAGCCGGTGTGGCCGCCAAGACAGTATTGGTCATGGCAGTAAGGGTAGGAGCGAGAAGACTGATGCCCCAGATCAGGGTTTTGCGTCGTCGAAGATCAGGCATGGTCGGGCCTTCTCAATGTGAACTGGACCACATCGGTGTTGCCCATATCAAAGGCAGCCTCGCAGTAGGCCAGATAAAATCGCCAGATGCGTACAAAGCGTTCGTCAAATCCCTGGCTTCGTACAGCATCGAGCTTGTGCTCAAAAGCCTGACGCCAGCGTCTGAGCGTTTCGGCATAGTCCTTGCCAAAGCTCATCTTCTTGACTATCTGCAGGCCTGCTCGTTGCGCCTCGCGCTCGAAGGCCGTGACACTGGGCAACAGTCCTCCCGGAAAAATGAACTGCTGAATGAAGTCGGAAGAGTGCAAATAGCGCTCAAAAAGGTCTTCGCGCAGGGTGATCGATTGCAGGCAAGCATGGCCCCCCGGTTTGAGGCAGTCATGTAAGGTCTGGAAGTAGGTGCGCCAGTATTCATGTCCGACCGCTTCAAACATTTCAATGGACACAATGGCGTCGAATGGCTGCGCCGCGTGTTCGGCAGCTAAGTCCCGGTAGTCCTGATAACGCAGATCCACCTGTGTTTGCAGGCCTGCTTGGGTGATGCGCTGCGTGGCCCAGTGAAGTTGTTCACGCGACAAGGTCACGCCGCTGACCTGTGCGCCGAACTCCGTGGCCGCTGTCTGGGCAAGTGCCCCCCAACCGCAGCCGATTTCCAGCAGGCGTTGACCTGGTTGCAGCCTTGTCTCGCGCAACGCATGTCGTATTTTGTTCTGCTGGGCCTGCTCCAGATCTGCCTCTTGCAAGGCGCTGCCGCTGAGACCTTCAAACCACGCAGAGCTGTAACTCATGGTCGGATCCAGCCACAGCTGATAAAAATCGTTGCCCAGATCGTAGTGGGCATGGATGTTTTTGGCGCTGCCTGCCCGTGTGTTGCGGCGAAGCATATGCCGTAGCCTGAAGCCCAGACGGCCCCACCAGTGACCATATACCAGTTGCTCCAGGTGGTCGCGGTTGTCGATGCACAGGCGCAAGAGTCCGCTAAGGTCGTCACTGTCCCATAGGCCGTCTATATAACCTTCGGCAAAACCAATATCGCCCGAGCTTAGAACGCGCTCCAGCGCTTCCCAGTGCTTGATTGTGCAGCGTGCGTCTGCATCCGGGGCGCTCTGTTTGGGGCAATGCCGCAGTTGCCCATCGGGCAATTGAAGCTCCAATTGGCCATGAGGCAGATGCGTCAACAGCTTCAGGACGCGGTTCGCGCTAGGTGGCAAGACGCGTTTTGCATCGGCGGACTTGCGCAAGAGGGTGGCGGTGCTTGTATTCATCGTGTGACAGAGCGCTTGGGCGCTGGTGGTTTGCGATGGAAAGGAAGCCGCTTTGCCCACAGGCGCAGTGCTTGCCAGTGGATGCGGAAAATGACCCCAAGGGTCATGAGCGGCGTGCCAAAAAAGGCCCGGCGCACGGTCGTGGTGCTCAAGGGATGCAACACTCCTTGAACGCCCGTACGCAGCACGGGGCCTGCGTCGTCGTAAAGATCAATGAGTGCCAGGTTGGCGCGGTCACTGCGTTTGAAGCGGAAGCGATACTCTCCCTGAGTCTCGCAAAATGGAGACACATGAAATTGCTTGCTGGCCACTTGCTCACAGTCCCAGTCCAGATCCGGTCCGGCAAGAAGATAGGCATGGCGCTCACCAAAGGTGTTGTTGACCTCAGCCAGAATCGCCGCCAGCGAGCCGTCTGCCCGATGTGCGTACCAAAAGCTGACGGGCTTGAAGACATAGCCCAGGACACGGGGGAAGGTATGCAACCAGATTTCCCCATCGGCGTCCTGTATGCCTTCTTCTTGCAGCAAGGCCTCGAACCAGGCCAGAGCGTCATTGCTGCCGTCGCCGTGATCACTATCGTGAAAACTGATCCAGCCGCGCCGATTGCGACGTAGCACAGCAACGGGGTGCTCACGCAGGCTGCGCATGGGAAGCAGCAGGAAATAACCGGGGTAACGAAAGGCGTGATCGACCGGCCGTAGCCGGCGGTGCCAAATATGGCCAAAGCCAATAAGAGGGACGGTGCTCATACCGTTTCCTCCTCGTTGATCTCGATGGGGGGCGCTGGCTGTTCGTGCTCAAGAGACAGCAGGACCTTGTCGGCCGCATTCAGGCCAGAGCGCAATCCGTCCTCATGGAACCCGTAGCCACACCAGGCGCCGCAAAACCAGGTGCGGCGTTGGCCTTGCAGTTGCTCGACAAGCGGTTGTGCCTGGATGGCGGCCTGGTCAAAGACCGGATGGTGGTAGCCAATACGGGCATGCACCTTGTCCGGGTCTATTGGGCGGGCTGGATTCAGGGAAACCAGCACGGCTTGTTGCCAGGGCAGGGGTTGTAATCGGTTGATCAGGTAGTGGAGACAAACCCCTGCCTCTTCTGAATTCACGCAGGAGGCGCGCTCGTAGTTCCATGCCGCCCAAGCCGCTGTGCGTTGTGGCAAGACGGAGGTATCGGTATGCAAAACCGCTTCATTGGCCTGATAGCGGATGCTGCCCAGTACGGCTTGTTCCTGTTGTGTCGCGTCTTTGCCAAGCAAGTGCAATGCCTGGTCACTATGGCAGGCCAGTACGATGGCATCGAACTGTTCCGACCCGTGGGGCATTTCTACTAAAACCCCCTGTGGCAGGCGTTTGAGGCTGAGCACCGGGGTATTCAAGCGTGTTTCATGGCGACCGTCTTGTTGCAGCCGTTCAATCATGCGACGCACATACTGTTGCGATCCCCCTCGAACGGTGTGCCACTGAGGCCGATTAGTGATCTGTATCAGCCCATGATTGTGGCAAAAGCGAATCAAGGTAGTAACGGGAAAACGCAGCATTTGATCTGTCGGGCAAGACCAGATACTGCCAATCATGGGTAGTAGATAGTGGTGGCGAAAGGCGCTGCTAAAGCCGTGCTGATCAAGAAAGGTTTCTATCGAGGCACTGAGCTGCGACTCGACCTGGCGCTGGGCAATGTCCGTGGTCAGACGATTGAAACGCATGATCTCGAGCAGCATGCCAATGAAGCGTGGGCGCAGCAAATTTTTGCGTTGTGCAAAAACCCCGTTCAAGGAGCTGCCGCTCCATTCCATACCCGGTCTGCCGTGGGCGTCGGGCACCTGCACTGAAAAAGACATTTCGGACGGTGCCGTTTCCACATCCAGCTCTTTGAACAGTTGCGTGAGCATGGGGTAGGTGCGGTGATTGAATACGAGAAACCCGGTATCTACACCATGACAAATTCCGTCCAAGCTTAGTTGGACGGTATTGGCATGTCCGCCGAAATAGCTGTTTGCCTCGATCAAGCACACGCGATGAGAGGTCTGCGTGCTGGCCAGACGAAAGGCAGCGGCCAGACCGGAAATGCCCGAACCTATGACAGCGATACGACGCATGGCAGCTCCTTGAGTATTGCTATAGTGCTAAATAGACCATAAGGATTAAAATGTGAACTGCTTAGTTCAAACTATAAACCCTAAATATTATTTTTGCACTATCTAGTGTTCAAGATAGTCCCATTCGTCCTAAAATGTGATGTATGAACGCTCGATCCTCAATCAAACAACAAATCCAGCGGGTGCGCGAAGAAGCTATCGTGACCGCTGTGAACCGGCTATTGGCTACCAAGGGCTACGACGCCATGACGGTCGACGAAGTTGCCGCCGAGGCGGGCATGGCCAAGGCCAGCCTGTATAAGTTATTCACGTCTAAGGAAGAGCTTGCTGCGGCCGCAATGGTTGGCGTCTTGGATCGCGCCTTGGCTTTTGTGGACGAGTTGCGTAGACAGGCCAAGAGCGCGGCTGACTTGGGTGCGCCGATTGCAGCAATCGATCAGCTCAAATCAGTGGTGCGCTGGACGATGCACACCCAATTGCAAGGGGAAATGCCGTCGTTGCCCGCGCAGAACTCGAACCTTAGCACCTCGCTCCAATCGAATGACGAGTATATGGATCGTCTGATCGCCTTGAGTAATCGTCTGAGCACCTGGATTATCGAGGCACAGACAGCAGGCGGCCTCCAAACGGGTCTGCCCGTTGAGCTTGTGCTCTATACCCTATTTGCGCGCGCGTGCGATCCTGTGGTGGGTTTGCTCAAGGAGTCCGGCCAGTACACCCATGAGCAAATCATTGAATGGGTGACCAGCACCACGTTTGATGGTTTGGCAGGATCTGGCCTGAAGCCCCCCACTCCGTAGGGTGATCTCCAAACGCAAGCAGGGGCTTGTGTGTGTTCCGATTGCTTGTTGTCTCAAGAGGTAGCAAGCTTGCGTCGCAGCCAGCGCATCAATACGCCCAGTAGCGGCAGTTTTGCGTAAAGCTCCTCGGCCGCATCCCAATAATCGCGATGATGAGACACCCGTCCCTGTTCATCAAAGGACAGGAACGAAGCCCCCTTGATGCATTGTTCAACGTCCGGCTTCCACCGACGGAGTCGAAAACGGAACTCCCATTCCAGAAAGGCCCGGTGATCCTGGACGATCTGCTGCGTAATGACAAATCGTGGTGCTTGTAGCGCCGTAAACATATGTTCGAAGATGCGTCGAATGGCCGGCACGCCACGCACTTCGTTAAAGGGGTCCTTGAAATAGGCATCAGGCGCGTAACAGGCCTCAAGCTCGGAGAGCCGGTCTGGTGCCAGCTCTTGATAGAGCTGGACGATTCGGCGCACTGCCGCCGCACTATCATCGGAACCTGCGGGCAAGTCAGTCTTCATGGGTGTCAGCCTGAGGATTCAAGGGACGATGAGGAAACAACAAGTATAAGGCTCAAGCAACAGGCCAAAGAGCGGGTTGGATAATTTGACTTCTTATAGACGCTGTTTGCCTTGGAGCAAGGACGCAATGTTCTCGCTACGTTTCAATGGTGATTGTCTCTAGGGAGTTCATAATGCGAAGCCATGTAGTGGGATCCGTGCTGTTAGTGGCCATATTGGCCGGATGTTCGGCTGGCGAGTCCAGCAATCCGTCCGCTTTGCCCGAGCTGGTGGAAGTGGCTGGCCCGGCACGTGAGCTCATGCAGGCTGGCGAGTACTTGCTCGATGGCCGCTTGGTCGCGTCCGATACGGTGATGTATGCCCCGGCCCCGACCCTGAAAGCGATGAAATATCAAGTCAGCCAGTACGAGTACGATCAGTGCGTTCGTGCAGAACGTTGCAAGGCTGCAGACGCAGTGGGTCGAGGGCAGGCCAAGAATATGCCGGTTGTCGGGGTGAGCTGGCAGGACGGACAGGATTACGCTGCCTGGTTAAGCGAGCGTACAGGCAAGACATTCCGTTTGCCGCAGTATCTGGAATGGAGCTATTTCGCCGATCAGAAAGTACCTGAATCGGCGCAGGGTGGGCTGGATGAGAATGAGCAGGCCGCTTTGTGGCTGCAGGAATATCAGGAAAGCTACAAGCGCAAACAGGAGCAAGAGGTGCCCTTAGCGCCCTTGGGGCAGGGCGTGGCCAATGCTTATGGGGTATTTGATGCTGGTGGGCAGGTGGCCGAATGGACCAATACCTGCCACGTACGGGTACACCGCATCAGCATGCCTCGTGCAGAATCACGCCTGGAAAACTGCGGTGTACGCACCTTGGGGGGCGAGCATATTGCGGTGATGCCCGACTTTATCCGCGATCCTAAAACCGGGGCGTGTTCGGTTGGTGTGCCACCGCGTTATCTGGGGCTGCGTCTGGTCACTGACGATTAGGCTGGCACTTAGCCACGCTCCAGAACAGCTTGTGCAAACTTGTCCAGGTCTGCAATCGTAATTTGTTTGCGGCCTGCCAGAATCAAGCCCTGGTGATCCCAGCTACTGACGACACGGCTGGCCGTGTACAAGGTGGTCCCGGCCAGGTCAGCCAGATCTTGCCGGGTCACCGGAATGCTCAAGGATGTGCCTTGTGCGCCGCTTTGGCCCACTTGGCGAATCAAACGCAGCAGGCTGTGAGCAAGCCGCTGCTCCACTTCCAGACTATGAATTTCCAACAGGCGATCATCCGCATCGCTGAGTCGTTGTGCGACGGTATCTTGCGCAGAATTGAGCAGGCACGGAAAGCGTTGTGTCAGGCTGTCCCAGGATTTCTCCGGCCAGGCCAATGCCGCGCTGGTGGTCACGCTGATAGCGGTAGCCGGGTAGTTGCGGCGGCGCAGTGCTGGGGCAATGCCAATCACATCGCCCGGTAAGGCAAAACGTACCAGCAGTTGCGAGCCATTGGGCATGGTGCGCACGACTTTGATCAGGCCTTGGAGCAGGACGAAAAAATGGTCGCTGCTTTGTTCCTGGCGAAAGACCTGGCTGTCCTT
Organism: Alcaligenes sp. MMA; assembly: GCF_020907215.1. Classification (NCBI taxonomy): domain Bacteria; kingdom Pseudomonadati; phylum Pseudomonadota; class Betaproteobacteria; order Burkholderiales; family Alcaligenaceae; genus Alcaligenes; species Alcaligenes sp. MMA. Next base: position 328,332 of record NZ_JAJJPP010000003.1, on the reverse strand, counting down.
GTCGTAGTGGATCAGGCGTCCTTCTTGCCACAGCTCATCGATGCCGCTTGCGTCCAGCGTGGAGAAAACGGGCAGGTTGGCTAACAAGGAGGGGTAGGAGATGTCAGTCATCACTTAAGCTTTCTGAGCGGGTTTTTAGCCCTAGTTTGCTGGCCAGCTTGTGTAGATTGCTGGGGTCTATGCCTAGCTGCCGGGCAGCCTGGCTCCAGTTACCGGTGGTATCCTCCAAAGCCTGTCGGATCAGTTGGCTCTGTAGTTGCTCAACGGACTGACGCAAGGATTGGCGGGGGGGATCAATCGCCATACTGGTCGCTGCGACAGGCTGGTGGATAGAAGGTAACAAATTGAGATTATCAGCGCTAAGTGTAAATATTTGGTTACGTTCTGGCGTGTCGACCAGCAGGCGGATAGTTGCCCGACTGATCAAATGTTCCAATTCACGAACATTACCCGGCCAATGATAAGCCAGTAAAGCGGCTTCTGCGTCGGGAGATAAGCGAATTCCGCGTAATCCCAAACGGGATCGGTTGATTTCCAAAAAATGGCCTGCCAGCAGCAAGATGTCCTGATGGCGCTCGCGCAGGGCAGGGATGGTAAGTGGAAAAACCGACAGGCGGTGAAACAGGTCCGCCCGGAAACCGCCTTGGGCGATCTGCTGACTCAGGTCACGGTTGGTGGCGGCAACCAGACGCACATTCAGCTTGATGGGGTGGTCCGCCCCCAAGCGTTGAATCTCGCCATTTTGCAAGGTACGCAGCAGCTTGGCCTGAATCGTCAAAGACAACTCACCGATTTCATCCAGAAACAGGGTGCCGCCCTGAGCCGCTTCAAAGCGCCCGGCGCGATTTTCATGCGCCCCGGAAAAGGCCCCCTTTACATGTCCAAATAATTCGCTTTCCGCCAAAGACTCGGGCAGGGCAGCACAGTTCACGTAGATCAAGGGACTGTTGTGACGTGGTGAGCGTTGATGCAGGCGCTGTGCAAACAGCTCTTTCCCTACCCCCGTCTCGCCCAGTAAAAGTACAGGCAGCTCTGAGGAGGCCACAGTGTCCAGCAACTGAATGACTTCCTGCAGCGGTTTGCTGTTGCCAATGATGGCGGCCGAGTTATGGCGTGACAAATAATCGGGCGGCAAGGTCGAGAGCAGTCGTAGACTGCGGTTCTCTTCTTCCAGTTCGCTGATGCGGATCGCGCTCTCCAGCACCAGGCACCAGTGCTTCAGTTCTATCAGCATGGAGGTTGAAAACGTCCCTGGCCGCAAGGCATCCAGCGTCAGAATGCCCCAGGGTGTGCCCTGGGCTTGCAAGGTAATCCCTACGCAATCGTGTACCGGCAAAGGCTGGCCCAGTTTGTCATCAAGCAAGCCGTCGTAAGGGTCGGGCAGGCCACAGTGGGGTTCAAAGCGGGTCAGGTTGGATGAGCTCAAAATTCGGTTCAAACGGGGGTGGTCTGCAATCACGAAGTGACGCCCCAGGGTGTCATGGCCCAAGCCGCTGGCTGCAACAATACGCAATACGGTGTCATCCAGTTTCAGCAAACCCGCTGCATCACAGCCAAAGTGCCTAGCCAGCAAATGCACCATGCGCTGTAGACGTAAGGGCCCGGGAATCTCGGTGGCAAGGTCGGCAATCAAAAGATCTAGCATGGGTGGAAAATACCCTTATGGTGAAAAATACCCAGTTTTGTTGGGGTAGTTTATACCTAGGATGGTGACAAACCATTGATCTATGTCGTCTTGGACTTGGCACGGTCTTTGCTTTAGAGGTCTTGTCATACATTTTTAAGGACTATGACATGACCCCCGACTTAGCAGAACATCGCTACAAGGCGTGTACTTCGGTCCGTCCCCCGTTCCGGGGCCGTACCCAAACAGGTTTTGACCAGGTAACTGGGTCCTGCCAGGACCTGTTTGGATTGGGTCGTTTGATTCATCAGCGAGACGGAGAAGAAAATGCGTAGCTATAAAAAACTATGGTGGTCCCTGGTGGCAGTCACCATGGTCACCTTTGCCATCCTGGGATGGACAGGTGTGGAGGTGTATCGTCAGGCACCCCCCATGCCGGTCAAGGTAGTCACACCGGATGGCCGTGAATTTACCTCACAGGAACAGATACATCGTGGCCAGTCCGCCTGGCAAAGTACCGGCGGTATGCAACTGGGCTCGATCTGGGGGCACGGGGCCTACCAGGCACCGGACTGGAGTGCCGACTGGTTGCACCGCGAGGCTCTGGCCTGGCTGGATTTGGCTGCCCAGCAAACCTACTCGCTGAACTATGATCAGCTGACATCCAGTCAGCAGGCCACCTTGCGGCAGGAACTGCAGGACGAATACCGTCCTAACCGCATTGATGAAGCGACGGGCGTGCTGCAGATCAGTGAACGTCGCGCCAAGGCCATCGACACTACCTCCCAGTACTACATTGACCTGTTTGGTGACGCGCCCGAGCTGAAATCCAGCCGCGAGAGCTTTGCCATGAAGGACAACACTTTGCCAGAGCTGCAGCGCCGTCAGGACATGACCCGCTTTTTCTTCTGGCTGTCCTGGGCCACGGTAACTGATCGTCCTGGCACCACCGTCAGCTATACCAACAACTGGCCGCACGAGCCCTTGGTGGATAACTATCCTTCTACGGCCAATATCGTCTGGTCCATCGTCAGTATCGTGCTCTTGCTGGCCGGTATTGGCCTGCTGGTCTGGATCTGGGCCTTTACGCATAAAGAAGAGGAAGCCCCTGTTGCCCCGGCTACCGACCCGGTTCTGGCTTTCCGCCTGACCCCTTCACAGCGTGCCCTGAAAAAATATGCCTTCCTGACGGTTGCCCTGTTTGTCATCCAGGTTTTCCTGGGGGGCTTTACCGCACACTACACGGTTGAAGGCCAGATGTTCTATGGCATAGACGTGTCGCAGTGGTTCCCTTATTCCCTGACCCGTACCTGGCATATTCAGGCAGCTCTCTTGTGGATTGCCAGTGGTTTTCTGACCGCCGGCTTGTTTCTGGTGCCCTTGATTAACGGGGGCGAGGATCCCAAGTTCCAGCGCCTGGGTGTGGACGTCCTGTTCGGTGCTCTGGTTGTGCTCTTTATTGGTTCTTTTGCCGGTAACTTCCTGACTATCAAAAACATCCTGCCTCCCGAGCTGAACTTCTGGTTTGGTCACCAGGGCTACGAATACCTGGATCTGGGGCGTTTCTGGCAGATCATCAAGTTCATTGGTCTGGCTTTCTGGCTGTTGCTGATGCTGCGTGGCATGTGGCCTGCCTTGCGTCGAGACAAGGGCGACAACCACTTGCTGGTCCTGCTGACCATCTCTACCGTGGCCATTGGCCTGTTCTACGGGACTGGCCTGTTCTACGGCGAGCACACCAATATCACCATCATGGAGTACTGGCGCTGGTGGGTGGTTCACCTGTGGGTTGAAGGTTTCTTTGAGGTCTTTGCCACGGTTGCCATGGGCTTTATCTTCCTGACCTTGGGGCTGGTTTCCAAGCGTAGTGCCACCATTGCCGGTCTGGCTGCCGCCTCGCTGTTCCTGGTTGGCGGGGTGCCGGGTACTTTGCATCACATGTACTTCTCGGGTACGACCACTCCGATCATGGCCATTGGTGCTTCTTTCAGTGCGTTGGAAGTGGTGCCTTTGATCATGTTGGGTTACGAAGCCTTCCATAACTGGAAAATGCAGAAACAAGCCGGCTGGATGAGCGATTTGCGTTGGCCCGTCATGTTCTTTGTGGCCGTGGCCTTCTGGAACATGCTCGGTGCTGGTGTGTTTGGTTTCCTGATCAACCCACCTATCTCGCTGTACTACATTCAGGGTCTGAACACGACACCACTGCATGCACACGCTGCCTTGTTTGGTGTGTATGGCTTTCTGTCTCTGGGCTTTGTCTTGCTGGTGGTACGTTATATCTCGCCCGAGGTTCGCTATAACGACCGTGTGATGAGCTGGGGCTTCTGGGCGCTGAACGGTGGTCTGGTGCTGATGATGTTCGTCAGCTTGCTGCCTGCCGGGATTATTCAGGCTTGGGCCAGCATTTCGGAAGGCATGTGGTACGCCCGCAGCGAAGAGTTCATGCAGCAGCCCATCCTGCAATCTTTGCGTTGGTGGCGCACCTTGGGTGACGTCGTCTTTATTGCCGGTGCCTTGATCGTGTTCCAGCAGGTTTGGGTACGTATCTCTGCACGGCGTCGGATAACGCCGGCCAATGCAGTCGGTGCCATCAAAACATCCTGATCTTTTTTACTGGCGCTCTCTTTTTCTATGAGAGCGCATCGACAAGAAAACCGCCTTCGGGCGGTTTTTTTATGTTGGAGGGACTGGTGTGCTCCGAGTACGAGCGCCAAGCTGGTGGCCGTTTTGTCAGGCTGTGTGGATTGTGTTTGCGAACACCTAGGGTTAACGCTGTATTGTGATGATCAATAATAGTTATTTATCATAATAATTATTGATTCAAATTAATTGGATAGAGATCCAGTTTCACAAGAGCAAGGAAGGCTGATGAATATTGAACGCACAGAAGAGCAAACCGTGTCTTGTACGGTAGAGAACCGTATCGCCTGGGTGAAATTCAATCGTCCCGAAAAACGCAATGCCATGAGTCCGCAACTGAATCGTCAGATGATGCGTGTACTCGATGAGCTGGAGTTCCGTGAGGACGTGGGTGTCGTGGTGCTCAGTGGCGAGGGCTCGGCTTGGACTGCCGGCATGGACTTGAAAGAGTATTTCCGGGAGACCGAGGCCACAGGCCTGGAAGGGACGCGCAAGGCGCAACGTGAAAGTTACGGTTGGTGGCGCCGGTTGCGTTGGTTTCAGAAACCGACGATTGCGATGGTCAATGGCTGGTGCTTTGGTGGAGGCTACGGCCCCTTGTTTGCCTGCGACCTGGCGTTTGCCGCTGATGAGGCCACGTTTGGCCTGTCTGAAATCAACTGGGGTATTTTGCCCGGTGGTGGTGCCTCGAAGGTTGCGGTCGAGCTTTTGTCGTTCCGTAATGCGATGTATCACGCCATGATGGGTGAGAACATCGACGGGCGTACGGCAGCCCAGTGGGGGCTGGTCAATGAGTCCTTGCCCTTGGAGAGCTTGCAAGAGCGCGTGACGCAGGTTGCGCAAACCTTGCTGCAAAAGAACCCGATTGCCTTGAAGGCCACCAAAGATGCCATTCGTCGTGTGCGGGAAATGACTTACGACAATGCTGAAGATTATCTGGTGCGAGTTCAGGAAGCAGCCAATAGTTTCGATAACGAAGGCCGCAAAGAGGGTATGCGTCAGTTCCTGGACGATAAAACATACAAGCCTGGCCTGGGAACCTACGACCTTTCCAAACAAAAAGCCTGATAAACGGCACAGCAGGGGAGGCAGCCTCCTTGGTCTGAAGGAGAGCTGACATCACCCAATGGGAGACAACAGTGATAAGGACACAGAGGGTGGCCGCTCAGCGGCCGGATATCGGACGGCTGTTAAAGCCCGGTTCCATTGCTATTGTGGGCGCGTCTGCCACACCCGGCGCACTGGGTGCATCGGTACTGGGTAATCTGGAACGCAACGGTTTTGCCGGTGAGATTTACTTGATCAATCCCAAGCGCGCCCAGATAGCAGGCCGCCCTTGCCTGGCATCCGTTGAACAGCTTCCTGACGGAGTGGATGTGGCTGTCTTGGCGATTCCACAAACGGCCGTCCTGGATACCATTCGTGCGCTGGCCAAGCGGCGTGTCGGTGCGGCGATCATTTTCTCGGCAGGTTTTGCCGAGGCCGGAGAGCAGGGCCAAGCCGAACAAAGCGAGATTGCTCGAATCGCGACTGAGGCAGGCATGGTGATTGAAGGGCCTAACTGTCTGGGGAGCATCAATTATCAGCAAGGTGTGCCACTGACGTTTGTGCAAGTGGATATTCGCGACAAGACCTGCGCGCAGCAACCGTGCATCGGGGTGGTGTCGCAAAGCGGTGCCATGATGACGGTGCTGTGTACCACCTTGTCCAGCCGTCACTTGCCCTTGTCCTACGCCGTCTCAACGGGTAATGAGGCGGCCAGTGTTGCGGAAGATTATGTGGAGTTCTTGCTGGAACAAAGCCATACCCGCGTTATTGCGATGATTGTCGAGCAATTTCGTCATCCAGAGCGCATGCTGGCAGCCGTGGCCCAGGCACGTCGTCAGGGCAAGACGCTTGTCCTGCTTCATCCAGGCAAAAGCAGTGCGGCTCGCGCTTCTGCGGCCACACATACCGGGGTTCTGGCTGGCGACTACTCCTTGATGCGCACCAAGATGGAGCGTGCGGGTGCTGTTTTTGCAGAAACACTGGAAGAGCTAGGTGATATCGCCGAGATTGCCATTCGTTGTCCGGCCTTGCCGGCTGCGGGCGTAGCGGTTCTGGGAGAGTCAGGCGCCTTCAAAGCCTTGACCCTGGATTGGGCTGAGGCCTTGCAACTGGATCTGCCGTTGATCAGTGACCAGGACTCGCCGCAGCTAAGGGCGGTGTTGCCCGGTTTTGTGGGTGTGAGCAATCCCTTGGACCTGACGGCACAAGGTTTGGTCGATCCGGATCTTTATTACCGTACCTTGACGGCGTTGCTGGAGGACGAACGCTTCTCCACCCTTGTCATTGGTCTGATTCAGGGCGATGCGGTGACCTGCGGCATCAAAATGCCCCCGGTGCTGCGAGCCATACACGATTTGCGTCCCCGTAAAGCCGTGGTGCTGGCCGGATTGGATGAGGGGGCGGCTGTCCCACCCGAGTTCATTGAGCAACTGCGCAGCCTGGGCGTTCCGTATTTCCCCAGTACCGAACGGGCCTTGCGCGCCGTGCAACGGTTGACAGCGTTGCAAGCACGCCGTTTTGAAAGCAGTCACAGTGAACCCAAAGCCTTAGCTTTGCCGGCAGATCGCACCGTTGTGCCTGAATATCAGGCCAAGCAAATCCTGGCCCAAGCGGGCATACCATTTGCTCGTGGAGAACTGGCTACTAGCCTGGAGCAGGCGGTAGAGGTCGCCCAGGCGCTGGGTTGGCCTGTTGCGCTCAAGGCTCAGTCTGCGCAGTTAAGCCACAAGAGTGATGCAGGCGGTGTCATTCTTAACGTTGGCGACAGGCCATCTTTAGAGCAAGCCTGGACGCGTCTGCATGCCAGTGTGGCCAACTACGACGGCAATATTGTCCTGGATGGTGTGCTGGTAGAGGCCATGGGACGGCGTGGCCTGGAGATGATTGTAGGGGCGCGTCAGGACCCGCAATGGGGGCCGGTCATTTTGGTAGGTATGGGAGGAGTTACGGCGGAAATCATGCGTGATGTTCGTCTGCTGGATGCTGATCTGTCCGTAAGGCAGGTATTGCATGAGCTCGATCAGTTGCAGGCAGCGGCCTTGTTGCATGGATATCGAGGCTCCCCCAGGCTTGATCGTGAGGCATTGGCCGAGCTGATCGTCCGCCTCGGGCAGGTGTTGCGTGGCACGCCTGCTATTCGTGAAATAGACCTTAATCCGGTGATTGTGTTGCCCGAAGCTCAAGGTGTGCTTGCATTAGATGCCTTGATGCTGATTCAGGGTCAAAGCGGCTGAGGTCCACCAGGGCTGGCTGTTCATGCCAGCCCATTTAATTCCTTTCTCCATCCTTCACAGGAGCTTGCCTTGAGCCTGCCTTATTTGCCGGGCCGTGTACGCGTGCCCGCTTCCACCGAGCCTTCGACCTTGGGCTATGCGTATTACGTCACGATTGTCTTATTGCTGGCCTATACGCTGTCCTTTGTGGATCGCCAGATCTTGGGCCTGTTGGTGCAGCCCATCAAAAAGGATCTGCATCTGTCAGATTGGATGTTCAGTATTGTTCACGGTTTTGCGTTTGCCATTTTCTATACCTTTGTTGGGATTTTTCTGGGCCGCTTGGCAGACAGTTGGAATCGCCGCAACCTGATTGTGATCGGAATGGTGGTGTGGGTGTTGGCCACTGCTGCAGGGGGCTATGTGACTGGTTTCGCATCGCTTTTTGTCGCCCGCATGTTCGTGGGCATTGGCGAGGCCGCCCTGTCTCCGGCCGCCTATTCTATGTTGGCCGATTACTTTGCGCCCGAGCGCCGGGCCCGTGCCATGAGTATTTATACATCGGGGGTCTATATAGGATCGGCGACTGCCTTCATTGTGGGTGGGCTGGTCATTGAGGCGACCAGCCAGTCAGGGACGCTGGTGTTTCCGCTGCTGGGCAGCTTCAAACCCTGGCAGGCGGCCTTCATCTTTGTGGCCTTGCCCGGTATCCCCCTTGTTCTGCTGATGCTAACGGTGCGGGAGCCGGTGCGGCGGGGCCTGAAAGAGGCCAGCCCAACCGCGCGTACCGGATCGGCTTGCGCCCCGGATTGGCGCTATGTGCTGCGTCATAAACGGGCCTACTTTCCACTGCTGCTGGCTCCGGGGCTGACCGCCATGATCACGTTTGGCGTCACGGCCTGGCTGCCCGCTACCTTTATCCGCCAGTGGGGCTGGACTCCGGGTGAAATTGGCCCAGCTTACGGGGTCATTATTTTGACATTTGGGATTGGGGGCATGCTGGTTAGTGGCTTTCTGGCTGATCATCTGACCGCACGCGGCAAGCTGGTAGGCTCGATCCTTATTTCCTTGATCGCCACCAGCGTTCTGATCGTGACTGGCGTGGCGCTGGCCTTTGCCCCTTCGGCTGAGTTTGCGTTGGTAGCGGTGGCAGCAACGACCTTCTTTCTGGGGATGCCCGTTGCCTTGGCTCCTCCTATCTTGCAGGCGATTACGCCCAATCAATTGCGGGGACAGGTCACGTCGATTTATCTGCTTCTGATCAATTTGATTGGCTTGGGCATGGGCCCGTTTCTGGTCGCTTTTTTCACGGACTTTATTTTTTATGACGAGCAGAAAGTAGGGTTGTCATTGGGTTTGGTCTCAGCCTTGGCGGCCTTGCTGTCAGTCGTGTGCCTGGCCCGGGCGATTGGCCCTTATCGTCAATTGGTCGCCGGTTTGGCGCAGCAAGAGAGGATTTAAGTATGCAAGCATCACATTATCAGCCCCCCTTGGAGGATTTCCGGTTTGTGCAGCAGTATTGCTTACAGGCGGAAAAAGAGTGGTGCCGTTTGTCGGCGCACCAGGGGCTGGATCAGGAAACGGCAGATAGGGTGCTCGAGGCGGCCGGACGCTTCTGTGCTGACGTATTGGCCCCGCTCAATGGGCCAGCGGACTTGCAAGGCTGTCGTCTGGAGCACGGACGGGTCTTGACGCCAGACGGGTTTGCTAAAGCCTATGCCGATTTTGTGGAAGCGGGCTGGCCTGCTTTGGCCTGCGATCCCAGCGTGGGCGGCCAGGGTCTGCCTCAGTTGCTGGATACGGCCTTGCATGAAATGCTGGCATCGGCCAATCACGGCTGGGCCATGTATCCGGGAATTTTGCATGGTGCGTACGCCTGCTTGCATGCTCATGGTGATGATTACATTCGTCGCACCTATCTGCCGCCTATCGTTAGCGGGCGTTGGTTGGCCACGATGTGCCTGACAGAACCACAAGCCGGTTCCGATTTGGGTTTGTTACGTACCCAGGCACTGCCCGAACAAGATGGTTCCTACCGCTTGCATGGCAACAAGATTTTCATCTCTGGTGGCGATCAGGATATGAGCGAGAACATCGTTCATCTGGTGCTGGCACGTCTGCCCGATGCCCCTGCCGGTACACGGGGGCTGTCCTTGTTCCTGGCCCCACGCCTGATTCCCCAGGAACAGGGATTGGTTCCCAATACGATTTATTGCGATGGTATTGAGAAGAAAATGGGTATCAAGGGCAGTGCTACTTGTACGATGCGTTTCGAGGCTGCCCAGGCCTGGTTGATTGGCAAGCCGCACCAAGGTCTGGCTGCCATGTTTGTCATGATGAATTCGGCTCGTTTGCATGTTGGCTTGCAAGGCTTGGGGCATGCAGAAGCCGCGTGGCAATTGGCACGCACTTATGCTCACGAACGTCATCAGATGCGGGTGCAACCTCGCCCGGCAACGGCCAAGGGAGCAGCGGACCCTATTGCCCATCATCCTGCCATGCAACGCATCCTTGCCGACTTACGCGTCTGGACGGAGGGTATGCGGGTGATGGCGGCGTGGACAGCGCATCAGCTTGATTTGGCGCAGAGCCTGCCAGAGGGCGACGAGCAGGCTCAGGCGCTGAGTCTGGCCTCTTTGCTGACACCGGTCGTCAAGTCGTTCTTTACAGAGCGGGGCTTTGCCCTGGCCAGCGACGCACTACAAGTTTTTGGCGGCTATGGGTACGTGCATGAGTATCGTATTGAGCAAACGCTTCGGGATGTGCGTATTGCCATGATTTATGAAGGAACCAACCAGATCCAGGCGCTGGATCTGCTGCAGCGCAAGATTGCTGCCGTGGGCCCCGAGGCCTTGCAACCTTTGCTCCAGACCTGGCGCGGGGAGGCGGATGCTTGCCTGAGTGCGATGGCGGACTGTCCGTGGGGCAAAGCGTTAAGGCAGTGGAGCGACCATCTGCACGAAGTGACGACCCATTTGTGCACCCGTGCTCAACACGATACGCAAGTGCTGGCGTGGTGTGCGGAGGATTATCTGCGCTTGGTCGGTACCGTGTGTATGGCATTTGCCTGGGCACGGGCAGGGCGGGTCAGTCGCTTGCAGGCCGATACCAGCTTGTGTGAGCGTAAGGTGGCCAGTGCTGATTATTTCTTTGATCATGGCTTGCTGGACGCCCGCTATTATTTGAGCAGGATAGAGGCGACAGCGGCACGCACAGTGCCCATGCAAAAGCTCGTCTGAGACGGTTTACAGGTCTATGTTCTATGATTGATGTCTGCACCGATCAACGGTGTGCCGCTCAGGATGGTGTCGATAGTATGTCGACACTGTCTTGCTGGCGTTTTTCTCTTTTTAGTCAGACACCAACTCATGGACAGTGCTCTCGAATCCGCTGTTGACCAGTCGCGCCTTCTGCGCTTTCTGGGCTATCGCCTCACGCGTACGGAAATTCATATTCATAAGCTGTTTGCGCATCGTGTTGCCGAGCATGATCTCAAGCCCAGCGAGTTTTCTATTTTGATCTTGCTCGATGCCAATCCGGGAATCTATTTACGCCAATTGGGTGAAACGCTGGATATCTCGCCGTCCAATCTGGTGCCGGTGGTCGAGCGTCTGGTCAAGCGTGGTTTGATCCAACGCCATTCAGACCCGCGTGATCGACGTTTGCAGCAATTGCATCTGACTGCTCAAGGCCAGACTTTGCTCTTGCCTGCTGAAGAGCAGGTCGGAAAATTGGAGGAGGAATTGGAACAGATTCTCACCGCTACCGAGCGGCGCCATTTGTTCTCGGCCCTGGACAAACTGATGGCCGTCCAAGAGAGTCGCGAAAGCTGATCAGTTGCAGAATGGCTGAGCAGACGATCCTTGCGGATCGGGTTGCGGCGTATCGTTAACAGGTATTTTTTAAAACCGCCGTTGAGGCGGTTTTTTTTGTGCGCATCGCCAATGCTTGCGCTGCAACAAAGATGGCGTAGATTAAGTGCGTTCAAATACATCCTGTAACTGTTAGAGCAATCAACTATTTAATCAGCAGGCATTACGCCTGGATCAAACCGGAGGTAGTATGGAACGTCGTCATTTCTTGAAAAGTGCTGGCCTAGGTGTGGCCGCAGGAACCACTTTGTTGGCGGCGCAAGTACAAGCCCGCGAAACAGCCGCCCCCAAAAAGAATGCGCCCTGGCTGGCTGCACGTACAGAAGAGCAGATCGCCAAGCTGGAACGGGTCAAGGTGGATCTGGTTGCGCCTCCCATGGTCCATAAACACGAGCAAAAAGTGGGTCCCGAGCCGCGTGTCGTGGAATTTCGCATGACCATCTCCGAGCGCGAAATCGAGGTTGACCGTGACGGCACCACCATGCACGCCATGATGTTCGACGATTCCATGCCCGGTCCTACCATGGTGGTTCATGAAGGCGACTACCTGGAGCTGACCCTGGTGAACCCGGCCACCAACACCATGCCGCATAATATCGACTTTCATGCCTCGACCGGTGCGCTGGGCGGTGCCAAGCTGACCAACGTGAACCCTGGGGAGCAAGCCACACTGCGTTTCAAGGCCGACCGCAGCGGTACCTTCATTTACCACTGCGCACCAGAAGGCTCGGTTGCCTGGCACGTGGTTCAGGGCATGCACGGTACCGTCATGGTGCTGCCACGCGACGGCCTGAAAGACTCGGCTGGTAACCCCTTGCATTACGACCGTGTCTACAGCATTGGTGAGTTTGACCTCTACATCCCTCGTGATGAAAAGGGTAACTTTAAAAAGTATGGTTCATCGGCGGAAAGCTACGGTGATACCTTGGAAGCCATGCGTGGCCTGATCCCCAGCCATGTGGTGTTCAACGGTAAGGTCGGTGCCTTGATGGGTGACGGTGCCATGAAGGCCAAAGTGGGTGAAACCGTGCTGTTCATTCACTCGCAGGCCAACCGCGATACGCGACCACACCTGATCGGGGGGCACGGTGACTGGGTTTGGGAACTGGGTAAATTTGATGACCCACCCGCCAAGAACCTGGAAACCTGGTTCATTCGTGGCGGTTCGGCCGGTGTGGCGCTCTACACCTTCAAGCAGCCTGGAGTGTACGCCTACGTGAACCACAACCTGATCGAAGCCATGGAGCTGGGCGCCGCAGGTCACGTCCTGGTCGAAGGCGACTGGAACGATGACTTGATGAAACAAGTCAGCCCTCCCGGCCCGATCAAGGCTTAAGGCAGGAGTTGGTGCCCGGAGCGTGGAATTGAGGAACAGGAGTACGAATCAATTCCGTCCGGGCTTGCAGGCAGTATCGTAAACAAGCCAAGAACAAGCAGGGGGTATGGACTTTGAAAACCAGGTCCCTTGTTCTGCAAACGAAGTATCAGCCGGGCATGTGTTCATGCCGACTGTTTAAAGGGTAAAACCATGAGAATCTATAGCCCCGCCACCATGATGTCATCTGCAATGGCCGCTTTACTCTTGTTGGCCGCTGTTCCTGCAGCACATGCCGATTCCGACGAAGCCCTCAAACTATATAAATCGTCGTGTATGGTCTGCCACGCATCCGGTATGGCCAATGCGCCCCGCCTGGGTGATAAGGCTCGTTGGGCGCCCTTGATTGCTCAAGGCGAAGACGCTTTGATGGAAGTGGTTATCAATGGCAAGGGCGCCATGCCACCGCGTGGTGCTGCCCCCAAAGCCACGGACGAGCAATTGCGTAGTGTGGTGCGCTACATGATTGAGAAGGGCAGCTAAGGCGCTGACCTTCTCAGACTGGGCTTACAAGCTCCAGTCGTAATCAACCGTCAAGGGCGCATGGTCACTGAAACGCTCTTCTTTATAGACCGTGGCATGACGCGCCTTGGCAGCAATACCTGGGGTGGCAATTTGATAATCAATGCGCCACCCCACATTTTTGGCCCAAGCCTGGCCGCGGTTGCTCCACCAGGTGTAGCACTCGTCGGTGGTATCGGGATGCAGGCTGCGATACACGTCTACCCAGGACAGCTCGTCCAGCACTTTTGTCATCCAGGCACGTTCTTCAGGTAGAAAGCCGCTGTTTTTCAGATTGCCTTTCCAGTTTTTCAGATCGGCTTCGTGGTGTGCAATATTCCAGTCACCACAAATGATGAATTCGCGGCCAGTATCACGGTGCTCCTGCATCAAGCCATTAATCCACTGCTCAAAATGATCCAGAAAGCGGTACTTGGCCGTTTGACGCTCGTCGCCCGACGAACCGGAGGGCAGGTAGGCGCTGATGACACTCAGGTCATGCCAGTCGGCGCGAATGATACGGCCTTCGGCATCAAATTCCTCGCAGGCCATCCCTTCGACCACATTTTCCGCTTTGTGATTCAGATACAGGCCTACGCCGCTATAGCCTTTTTTCTGCGCGTGGTGGAAATGCCCGTGATACTGACCGGGGTGGGTCAGATCGGGGGTCAGATCAGGCTCGCTGATCTTGATTTCCTGCATGCAGACAATATGAGGTTTCTGGGCTTCCAGCCAGGCGGGCAGGCCTTTACGAAAAGCAGCCCGAATACCGTTGACGTTTAACGAGGTGACGCGTAACACGTGGCAATTCTCCTTATAGCGTCAGCACTGTAACCCGTAACCTGCCTGTATGTCAGTGGCCGTCAGAGCTTGTTACGTGGCCGAGCCAAAGCGGTAGCTGGACACGGTCAAGCCACCAAAGGCGTGTGTTTCATGGTGAAAGCGATGCGCGGTATCGCCACGTGCGACCCCGGCAGCCACCATGACGGGGACCAGGTGATCCTCGCGCGGATGGGCAATACGTGCCGCCGGAGCTTGTTCCCAATCCATCAAGGCCTGACGGCGAACAGTGGGATCCTCCAGGCTTAGGCTCTGGTGTAGCCAGGCATCAAACTGGGCCGAGGGCTCCACACCACCGGGTCCCATATTGCGCAGGTTGTGGTAGCTCAGGCCGCTGCCAATAATCAGCACATCCTCGTCCCGCAAGGGGGCCAGGGCTTGGCCCATGGCGTAGTGCAGGGCCGGGTCATAGTTGGCGTGAATGGACAACTGAACCATGGGCACTTTGGCCTGCGGGTAGATGACATAAGCCGGTACGAAGGCGCCGTGGTCAAAGCCGCGTTGCATATCCAGATGAGTGGGCAGGCCAGCGCCTTCCAGCAGGTTACAGACCTGCTGGGCTAATACAGGATCGCCCGGTGCAGGGTAATGGATCTCGTAGGTATGGGGTGGAAAGCCATAGTAGTCGTACACCATGCTCGGTTGTGCTGCGGCTGCGACCAGCAAATGTGCCTGTTGGGCTTCCCAGTGGGCGGAGACCATCACGATTGCTTTGGGCGTGCGGCCCAGCTGGCGTGGAATGTCCTGCAAGGCAGTACGCAGCGGGGCGTACATGGTTTGTGCCTCGGAGATCCAGGGCCAGGGTCCGCCACCGTGCGAAATGAAATAGGTGGGCATTGTCATGATGATCTCCTGCCCCCCGCCAGATAGAGGCAGGGGTTAAGGGGTTGAGTGGGGCAATCAGTCTTTGCTGCGACCTGCGTCAATGCTCCAGGGGCCCGGGCCAGCAAAAGCCAGATAGAGGAACACAAAGCAGAACAGAACCGCCGCTTCGCCGCCGTTGAGAATTGGAGTGGCAAAGGTACTGGAGGTGGCGTGACCAATAAAATAAGCAAACGCGCACAGGCCCGATGCAACAAAGGCTGCAAAGCGAGAAAACAGCCCAAGCACCAGCAAGCCGCCCAGAACGAGTTCCAGGATGCCTGCAACCCCATACAGAGAGGTGATCTGCAGGTTGGCAAACATGTCTACTTTGGGGAAACCGAGGATCTTGGCAGTACCGTGTGTCAGCAGTAAATAGCCTGTGACAAAGCGCAGCAGGCTAAGGATGCGAGGAGTCCAGCTGGAAGTAAGGGCGCTCATGTGTTTTCCTTTGGAAAGTTGACAGTATCGGTAAAACAGCACCTGGCCCGGGGCAGTGACATCGTTTCGATGTCAGCCTGGAGCTGGTCCCGCCCGTTCAAGGTCCAGACAGGCATCGGGTTGGCACTTTTTTTAGATTAATCAATTA
Source organism: Alcaligenes sp. MMA (assembly GCF_020907215.1). NCBI lineage: Bacteria > Pseudomonadati > Pseudomonadota > Betaproteobacteria > Burkholderiales > Alcaligenaceae > Alcaligenes > Alcaligenes sp. MMA. The sequence continues at coordinate 312,767 of NZ_JAJJPP010000003.1, read as the reverse complement.
CTATCAGGAAATAAACAGGCCTATTTTCATTAGTTACTTTCTTATTAGGAAAGTATGGATACGATTCAGAGTTTACGGGTGTTCAGAGAGATCGTGGTGGCGGGCAGTTTTGCCGCGGCGGCGCAACGTCTGGACATGTCAGCGCCTATGGTCAGCAAACACCTGGCCAATCTGGAAAAACAGCTAGGCACCCGCTTGCTCCATCGCAGCAGCCGTCGTTTGAGTCTGACAGAATTGGGGCAGACTTACTTTGACTATTGCCTGCAGGCGCTCGATACCCTGGAACGCGGGCAGCAGGCTTTGTCGGGTTCAGGGCATCAGCCGCAAGGGGCCTTGCGGGTGACGGCTCCGGTGTGGTTTGCAAATCGCAAAGTGGCGCAGTTGTTGCACGATTACCAAACACGCTTTCCGGAAGTGACTCTGGACATGAGCCTGAGCAATCACAAAGTGGATTTGGTGGCGGAAGGTTTTGATCTGGCTCTGCGGGTGATGCGTGAGCCTGCCCCGCATCAGATTGCGCGTCTTATTTGCCCCATGCCTTTTCATCTAGTGGCCAGCCCGGCGTTTGTGGCCCAGCACGGCATGCCGCGCAACTGTGCTGAGGTGATGCGTTTGCCTGCTATCAGTCCCAGTTATTTGCAGCAGCCCAGCTTCGAGCTGTTAGGGCCGGACGGGCCGGAGTCCTTGCGCCTGAATCCTTTTATGCGCTCGGACAACACGAACCTGACCTATTACAGCGCTTTGGGCGGAGCAGGGTTGGCCTATTTGCCCCAGTGGCTGGTCATGGATGATCTGAACAGTGGTCGTTTGGTTCGCTTGCTACCTGATTACACCGAAGAGCGGCAACAACTGCACGCTGTCTATGCCAGTCGTCGCTATTTGACACCTAAAGTGCGCAGTTTTATCGACTTCTTGTTAGAAGAACTGGCCGAACCTGCCAAGTGATGGCGCACAACACGCTAAAATGCTGTTCGTCTCTATCTTTTTCATACTCTGTCATGTCGGCTACTAACGATAATCGTCGCAATTTTGTGCGCTTTTCCCTGGAACAGGGAGTGCTGCGCTTTGGGGAATTCAAGGTCAAGTCTGGCCGTTTGAGTCCTTACTTCTTCAATGCCGGCCTGTTCAATACGGGACGTAGTGTGGGTCAACTGGCCCGTTTCTATGCCCAGGCTTTACTGGATTCGGGCGTGTCGTTTGACATGCTGTTCGGGCCTGCCTACAAAGGGATTCCTTTGGCTGCCGCGACCTCGATTGCCCTGGCTGAGCATCCTCAAATTGGTGATCGTGACGTGCCCTTTGCCTTCAACCGCAAAGAAGCCAAAGACCACGGCGAAGGCGGCACCCTGGTGGGAGCACCCTTGCAAGGCAAGGTCGTGATTATTGATGATGTGATCACAGCGGGTACGTCCGTGCGTGAATCGATGCAGATCATCAAGGCGGCGGGTGCAGAGCCTGCTGCGGTGCTGATTGCTCTGGATCGCATGGAACGCGCTGGTAATGACCAGGAACTGTCCGCACATTCTGCTGTGCAGGAAGTGGAACAGACTTACGGTATTCCCGTGATCAGCATTGCTTCGCTGGCTGACATCATGGCGGTATTGGCAGACGATACGACCTTGGCCGCTCATGCTCCCCAGGTGAAAGCCTACCGTGATCGCTACGGCGTCTGATCTCCCGCGTTTGTTAAGCAGGATTCAGTAGTAAAAAAAACACCAGGCCTTGGCCTGGTGTTTTTGTATCCGCTAAGCGCAGAGTCCGGACTTAAGCGTCCAGCTTTTGCTTGAGCATTTCATTGATTTGCTGCGGATTGGCCTTGCCCTTGGCAACCTTCATTACCTGACCGACCAAGGCGTTGAAGGCCTTGGGTTTACCGGCACGGTGTTGTTCGACGATGCTGGGGTTGGCGGCCAGTACTTCGTCCACCATGGCCTCAATGGCACCCACATCGTTGATCTGCTTCAAGCCACGGGCGTCGATAATGGCATCTACATCGCCATTGAGCTCGCCATCCCACTGCGCCGCAAAGACATCGCGGGCAATCTTGTTGGAGATGGTGCCGTCAGCAATACGGGCAATCAGCTGAGCCAATTGTGCCGGGCTGACTTTGGACTGTTCGATGCTGATTTCTTCACGGTTCAAGGCAGCCGACAGCTCGCCCAGCACCCAGTTGGCAGCCAGTTTGGCATTGGCGCTGGAACCTGCTTGCAAGATGGCTTCAAAGAAGTCGGAAGTGGCGCGGTCTACCGTCAGTTGCGAAGCGTCGTAACGGCTCAGTTCAAACTCTTGCTCGAAGCGGGCCTGTTTCTGGGCGGGCAGTTCAGGCATGTTCTGACGAACCTGCTCGATCCATTCTTCACTGATAAACAGAGGTGGCAGGTCAGGGTCGGGGAAGTAGCGGTAATCGTGTGCATCTTCCTTGCTGCGCATGCTGCGGGTCTCATCGCGATCCGAGTCGTACAGGCGGGTTTCCTGAATGACCTTGCCACCGTCTTCGATCAGTTCGATCTGGCGACGTGCTTCGTATTGAATGGCACGTTCCAGGAAGCGGAAGGAGTTGATGTTTTTCAGTTCGCAACGGGTGCCAAATTCTTTCTGGCCTTTGGGGCGCACCGATACGTTGGCATCGACGCGGAACGAGCCTTCCTGCATATTGCCGTCGCAAATACCCAGCCAGACTACCAGGCTGTGCAAGGCGCGGGCATAGCCCACGGCTTCAGCAGCCGAGCGCATTTCAGGTTCGGACACGATCTCCAGCAGCGGAGTGCCTGCTCGGTTCAAGTCGATCCCGGTGCTGGACTCGCCGTAAGGACCACGGAAGTTTTCATGCAGGGATTTACCGGCATCTTCTTCCAGGTGGGCGCGTGTCAGATTGATGGTTTTTTCTTCGCCATCCAGCATGAAGCTGACTGTGCCGCCGCTGACGACGGGGATTTCCATCTGGCTGATCTGGTAGTTCTTGGGTAGATCAGGGTAGAAGTAGTTTTTGCGCTCGAACACGGAACGTGGCGCAATGTGGCCACCAACGGCCAGACCCAGACGGATCGCCCGTTCGGCAGCACCACGGTTAAAGACGGGCAGCGCGCCAGGCAGGGCCATATCGACTTCGTTGGCTTGCGTGTTGGGCAAGGCTCCAAAGCGGGTGCTGCTGCTGGAGAAGATTTTGGATTCGGTCGAGAGCTGGGTATGGGTTTCCAGCCCGATCACAATTTCCCATTCCATTATTGTTGTCCTGGTTGACGTTGATGCCAGTCGGTGACTTGCTGGAAGCGGTCGGCAAAGGCCAGCAATTGGCCTTCACGGAAGTAGTTGCCAATGATTTGCAGGCCGATGGGCAAGGGGCGCTCATCGTTACTGAAGCCGCAAGGAATGGACATAGCGGGCAGGCCAGCCAGACTGACGCCCAGTGTGTAGACATCGCCCAGCCAGTCGGTAGTGGGGTCCTCGATGGTGGCACCCAGCTTGCGGCCCAGGGCCGGTGTGACGGGGCCAAGGATCAGGTCGCACTGTTCAAAGGCTTTTTGGAAGTCGTCCACAATCATGCGGCGTACGCGTTGGGCTTGCAGATAGTAGGCGTCGTAGTAGCCGTGCGAGAGCACGTAAGTGCCAACCAGAATGCGGCGCACCACCTCAGGGCCAAAACCTTCCGAGCGCGAACGCGAGATCATGCTGTTCAGGTCGGTGTACTGGCTGGCGCGGTGGCCAAAGCGTACACCGTCAAAGCGTGACAGGTTGGTTGAGGCCTCAGCGGGGCTGATGACGTAATACGTAGGGACAGACAGCTCGGTCAGGGGCAGCTGCACGGTGACGCGTTCTGCACCCAGGCTTTCGTAGGTTTTCAGGGCGGCTTCGATGGCGTCGGCAACGACCGGGTCCAGGCCGGGGCCAAAGAACTGGGCGGGCACACCAATACGCAGGCCTTTCAGTGGCTGACTGCCTTGGGCTTCTTGCTGCGACTGTTGCTGTTCAAATTGCTGACGAATCCGCGCGCCGTTATTGGGCTGATCGTCGCAAAATTCCAGACTGGTAGCATCTTGGGGGTCGAAACCGCACATGGTCTCCAGCAGATCGAGCAAGTCGCGGGCATTACGGGCGATAGGGCCGGCCTGATCCAGGCTGGAGCCGTAAGCAATGATGCCAAAGCGGGAAATCGTGCCGTAGGTGGGCTTGATGCCGCTGACACCGCACAGGGCGGCAGGCTGGCGAATCGAGCCGCCGGTATCGGTTGCGCTTGCACCAGCTACCAGACCAGCGGCCACCGCAGCGGCGGAACCACCTGACGAACCACCGGGCACCATGGTGTGATCCCAGGGGTTACGTACGGGACCGAATACCGAGCTTTCGTTGCGCGAACCCATGGCGAACTCGTCACAGTTCAGTTTGCCCAGCGAGACAGCACCGGCTGCCTGCAGCTTGGTCACCACCGTCGCGTCAAAGGGGCTGACATAGCCTTTCAGCATTTTGCTGCAGGCGGTGGTCTGCCAATCCTTGGTGACAAACAAATCTTTGTGGGCGATCGGGATGCCGGTCAGTGGACCGGCCTTGCCTTGGGCAATCAGGGCATCGGCGGCATCGGCCTGTGCCAGGGTCAGGGCGGCGTCTTGCTGAACAAAGGCATTGAGCTCTTTTTGACGGGCGCTGTTGTCCAGGGCTTGCTGGGCCAGCTCGCGGGCACTGACGGTTTTGTTTTGCAGAGCTAGTCGCAGCGCTGCAATAGTCGCGAATTCAGGGGTAAAAGACATGGTTTTGCTTTATTCGATGACCGTGGGCACCAGAAACAGGCCATCCTGCTCGGCGGGGGCGTTGCGCATCATGGCCTGGCGGCTTTCTACCGTTCCGCAAGGCAGGGCCTTGTCCTCGCGCAGACGCAGACTGATCTGCTGGCGGGCGGACAAAGGGTGGGCCATCGGCTCAACGCCTTGAGTATCAACGGTTTGCAAGGTCTGGATCAGGCCCAGGATGCGCGTCAAATCGTGCTCGACCTGGGAGGCTTGTTCAGCAGAAAGATCAAGGCGCGCCAGTTGCGCTATACGGGCAACATCCTGTTCAGTGATAGACATGTGGGTGGGTACTGGAAAATAAGTAATAAAAAAAAGCGGAAATCTGTCAGTTAAGGACAGTTTGGCACTTTTACAGCAAATGCGGGGGTTACAGAACTTAACTGACCATTAAAACAGTCCTAATGTAGTGCAATTATAAGTTATCATTGATCGTTTTCTTTCCAGGTATTTTTGAATTCGTTGCCTGGTTCTTGTGCCTGTCGTTTTACGCTTGAGTTCCGCGCCGAATTTACCTGTCTTTTCCCCCAAACACTTTACACTTTGCGCGCCCATGTTCGGATTCCTACGCAGTTACTTTTCCAGCGATATGGCAATCGACCTCGGTACGGCCAATACCCTTATTTATGTACGCGGCAAGGGTATCGTACTGGATGAACCGTCCGTTGTAGCCATCCGCCATGAAGGTGGACCTAATGGTAAAAAAATCATTCAGGCCGTTGGGCAGGAGGCCAAGCAAATGCTGGGTCGGGTGCCTGGCAATATTGAAGCCATCCGGCCCATGAAGGATGGTGTGATCGCGGACTTTACTGTGACCGAGCAAATGCTCAAGCAGTTTATCCGCATGGTTCACCCCCGCAGCATGTTTGCCCCCAGCCCACGTATTATCGTGTGTGTGCCTTGTGGCTCTACCCAGGTAGAACGCCGCGCCATCAAAGAATCTGCTTTAGGCGCGGGCGCCAGCAAGGTCTACCTGATTGAAGAGCCCATGGCGGCAGCAATCGGTGCCGGTCTGGCCGTGTCCGATGCCAGTGGTTCCATGGTGGTGGATATTGGTGGTGGTACTACCGAGGTGGCCGTGATCTCTTTAGGCGGCATGGTCTATAAAGGATCGGTGCGCGTTGGTGGCGACAAGTTCGACGAAGCCATTATTAATTACATCCGTCGCAATTACGGCATGCTGATCGGTGAGCCCACCGCTGAATTGATCAAAAAAGAGATTGGCTCCGCATTTCCTGGCACTGAAATTCGTGAAATTGAAGTCAAGGGTCGCAATTTGTCCGAAGGGGTGCCACGTAGTTTCACGGTTTCGTCCAACGAGATCCTGGAATCGCTGACCGATCCCTTGAATCAGATCGTCTCTGCGGTTAAAACCGCTCTGGAACAAACTCCTCCTGAACTGGGTGCGGATATCACCGACAAGGGCATTGTCCTGACCGGGGGTGGTGCGCTGGTTCATGATCTGGACCGTCTATTGCAAGAAGAGACCGGTTTGCCCGTTGTGGTGGCCGAAGATCCTCTGACGTGCGTGGTACGGGGTTGCGGCGAGGCTCTGGAGCATTTGGAGCGTCTGGAGTCCGTATTCATTTACGATTGATCCTTGCTTGGCCCCTACGGCAATGCCTGTTCGTTGGGACAAGTGATCGAGTGTTTGAGTAATGCGAGAACAAGGCTCCATCCGGCTATTTAGGCGTGGCTCATCTGCTGAGCTGCGTTTGGCCGCTCTTTTGGTGCTGACAGTGGGCCTGTTGATCACCGATGCTCGTTACTCTGTGCTTGAGCCTGTACGTCAGGCGATTGCCACTGTGCTCTACCCCTTTCAGCGCGTCATGCTCGCGCCGCGTGATCTGGTTACGTACTTCAGTAGCTGGACGGATGCGGCCTCGACCGCCCGTTCTGAAAAAGAGGCCTTGCAACGCCAGCGCATCGAGCTGGCTCAGCTCTCTACCCATGCCGCTCAGCTTTCTGCTGAAAACGAACAATTGCGTCGTTTGTTGCAAGTGGCCGATACCGTCACCCAGCCCTCTGTAGCGGTTGAAGTTCTGTACGAACCGCCCAATGGGTATGCGCGTCACCTGATTTTCAACAAGGGCTCGGCAAGTGGCATTCGTCCCGGTATGCCCGTTATTGACGAAGGCGGGGTTGTGGGGCAGGTGGTGCGTGTCACGCGTTTTACCTCGGAGGCCGCGCTCATTACTGACGACAAAGTCTCGGTGCCGGTGCAGGTGCTACGCAATGGCCTGCGTTTGATTGCCTTTGGTGGCAACCCCGGTGGCAAGGTAGAGGTGCGTTTTCTGACCAGTGACGTGGATCTGGAGCCAGACGATACCTTGATCACGAGTGGTATCGGCGGCTTGTTCCCCGCTGGTTTGCCGGTCGGGACGGTCAGCAGTATCGAGCGCGATGATGCCTCCGGTTTTGCGCTGGCTTTGGTGACGCCCTTATCGCACCCCGAGCGTTACCGTCATTTTCTCATTTTGCTGGTGCCCGAGAGCGAACGCTCTCTTGAACAGGACGATGCTGATGACGCGACACGCTGAGTCCTCGGACACCCCTAGCCGCAAAGTCCGGTCTTCATCTCTGGGCAGTTTGCAGCCTATTGATAGCAGCCCGTTTTCGCGTGCTTCCAGCCCGTGGCTGGTGTGGGGCTCAATTCTTTTGATGTGGCTGGGGTCCATGTTGCCCTGGCGCCTGCTGCCCTTTGCGCCGGACCTGTTGATGCTGGTACTGGGCTTTTGGGCCGTGCATGAGCCACGCCGTGTTCCCATGTCCCTGGCCTTCGTGCTGGGTATCTTGGTGGATGTGCATGATGGCAGTCTCCTGGGCGAGCATGCCCTGGCCTACGTGCTGGTCGTGTATGGTGCCTTGCTTTTGCGCAAGCGCATCTTGAACTTCGGTATGTGGATTCACTTTTTGCACATGGCAGTCGTCATGTTGCTGGCACAGTTGATCGTGCAGGTGTTGCACGCCTGGCTGGTGGGGGAGTGGTCTGGCTGGGAGTGGGCGGCTGGCACCTTGCTGACAGCCGCTTTGTGGCCTCTGGCCGATAGTGTGCTGTTCTTGCCGCAGCGACGTCTGGACGAATCCGACTCTGGTTCGTCCTGATTGGTAGGGCGGCCATGTTTGAATTCAAAAAAACCTCACACCAGTTGCGCCAACGCATTTTTTTTCGTGTTCTGGTGGCCGCCGTTCTGGCCTGCGTGCTGCTAGGAATTTTGGGCGTGCGCTTGTGGTACTTGCAAGTGGTGCGCTACGAAGGCTTTGCCGCTCGAGCTGATCAAAACCGTATTGCTGTCATCCCGATTACTCCCCGACGAGGCGAGATTCTGGACCGCAATGGCGAGGTTTTAGCTCGTAATTATCGGGACTACACGCTGTCGGTGGTGCCCGCCAGTCTGGGCGAGCCCGTAGACGATATGCTGGATCGCGTGGGTGAATTGGTGGAGCTAAGTCCACGCGATCGTCGCCGATTCAAGCAGAACGCCGCCCAAAACAGTCGATATTCCGAGATTTTACTGCGCAATAACCTAAGTGATGATGAAGCGGCCTGGTTTGCTGCCCATGCTTTCAAATTCCCCGGAGTGACCTTACAGGCCCGCTGGGTGCGCGAGTACCCGCACGGCGAGTCAGCGGCGCACGTGCTGGGGTATGTAGGCCGTATTTCCGAAGGCGACCAGCAGCGTCTGGAAGAAACCGGGCAAACCGGTAACTACCGAGGCACGCAGGTGATTGGCAAAAAAGGGATTGAGAAAACCTGGGAAAAGACCCTGCACGGACGCACGGGTATTGAAGAGGTGGAAGTGGCCGCTTCAGGTCGTCCTGTGCGTACCTTGAGTCGCGTGGACCCTGTACCGGGTGCCAGCCTGCGCCTGTCGCTGGATATTGGCCTGCAAAAGATGGCCGAAGGTTTGTTTGCCGGGAGACGTGGTGCGTTGGTGGCGATTGAACCCAGCACGGGGGAAGTGCTGGCGTTTGTGTCCGCACCGTCCTTTGACCCGAACTTGTTTATCGACGGTATCGACGTAGAGAACTGGCGCAAGTTAAATGACTCGCCCGATCATCCGCTGATTAATCGTCCCCTGTACGGTACATATCCGATTGGTTCGACCTACAAGCCCTTCGTGGCGTTGGCGGCTTTGGAGACCGGCAAGCGCAAGGCGACCGATCGTATTTCCGATCCTGGCTATTTTGAGTTTGGTGGTCAGCGTTTCCGTAACGCGGGTGGGGCGGTTTACGGGTCTACCGATATGCACCGTGCCTTGGTGGTGTCCTCGGATACGTATTTCTATTCCTTAGGCCCGGAAATCGGCGTCGATAATCTGCACGACTTCATGAAGCAGTTTGGCTTTGGCCAGCATACTGGCATTGACCTGGATGGTGAACGCCAAGGCATTTTGCCTTCTACCGAGTGGAAACGTAAGGCTTATCGCAAACCGGCGCAACAGCGCTGGTATGCCGGGGAGAGTATCTCCGTGGCGGTAGGCCAGGGCTATAACTCTTTTACCGTGTTGCAACTGGCTCATGCCACGGCTGTGCTGGCGAGCAATGGCATTGTGCGGCCTCCGCACCTGGTCACCCAGACGCTAAGTCCCCACGACCCGGAAATTGAGCAGCCCGTGCGTATTGATGCCAAGCTGATCCCCTTGAAGCAGGCTAATGTGGATGTGGTCAAACAGGCTTTGGTCGATGTGGTGCGCCAAGGCACGGCACGGCGCGCTTTTGCGGGAGCAGCCTATCAGGCTGCTGGCAAGACAGGGACCGCACAGGTCTTTAGCCTGCGCGGTGCCAAGTACAATGCGAACGCCATTGACGAACGATTGCGTGATCACGCCTTGTTCATGTCTTACGCCCCGGCAGAAAACCCTAAAATTGCAGTTGCCCTGATTGTGGAAAACGCAGGATGGGGTGGTTCGGTTGCAGCACCGATTGTGCGCAAGGTCTTTGATTACTGGTTGGTAGAGCGAGGGCAGATGCAATGAAGCGACTTTTGCAACTGGGCCTGAAAGCTGTCACTGCCTTTGACTGGCCCTTGCTGCTGTTGCTGGTGCTGATGGCTGCGCTGGGCATGACGATCATGCATTCAGCCGTCGGGGGGACGGACTGGCGCTTTGCTGACCAGGTTCGCAATTTCCTGCTGGCCTTTGGTGTGATGTGGGTTGCGGCCTTGATTCCACCGGCGATGTGGATGAAGTTGGCCCCAGTCGTTTATTCGGTTGGGGTGGTACTGCTTTTGGGGGTGGAGTTCTTTGGCGAGACCAGCAAAGGCGCGACGCGTTGGCTGGATCTGGGGGTGGCGCGTATTCAGCCCTCGGAAATGCTCAAGATTTCTGTGCCCTTGATGCTGGCCTGGTATTTTCACCGCTATCAGCGGCCCAAGATGAGCCTGCTGGATTTTGTGGTGGCGGGTATTTTGCTGATGATTCCGTTCCTGCTGATTGTGCGTCAGCCGGACTTGGGTACCGCCTTGCTGGTGTTTGCTGCTGGCTTTTGCGTTATTTATTTTGCAGGCCTGTCCTTCAAGCTGATTGTGCCGATTGTGGTCGTGCTGGTGCTGGGCATCAGTGCTTTGCTTTACTACGAAGACTATATCTGCGTGCCTGACTTGGATTGGGTGGTGCTGCACGATTATCAGAAACACCGGGTCTGCACGCTGCTGAATCCGGGTAGCGACCGTCTGGGCAGGGGCTTTCACACCATTCAGTCCATGATTGCGATTGGCTCGGGCGGGGTTTACGGCAAAGGCTACATGATGGGCACCCAGTCTCATCTGGACTTTGTTCCCGAACGTACCACCGACTTTATTTTTGCGGTGTTTGCCGAGGAATTCGGTTTGTATGGCGGCATCATGCTGCTGGTGCTGTATGCCTTGCTGATTCTGCGCGGCTTGTCGATTGCCGCTGTGGCTCATACCCAGTTCAGCCGTCTGCTGGCCGGTTCCATGTCCATGATGCTGTTTGTCTATGTGTTCGTGAACATAGGCATGGTAACGGGGATTTTGCCCGTGGTAGGCGTGCCTTTGCCATTTCTAAGCTACGGCGGCACGGCCTTGATGACGCTGGGTGTGGCCTGCGGAATGCTGATGAGCATCAGCAACGATAAGCCCGCGCGACCTTCATAGTGCTTGACCTTGGGTGCTCCTGGCTTGGTGCTGCGCGTAGCCAGGGGCTGTCTCGCTTACCCCGGATGATACCGGGGGTCTTGGCATCAAGGTAGAAGCAGTTGTTCACTATCTTGGTTTTGATACAAACCCAGCAGTAGCTTGCGTATAGGTGCAGGTAAAGCGGTTTGCTCCAGAGCTTCATGATCCTGCCATTGCTGGCCTGCCATTGGCTCGGCCAGGGTAGATTCGTCCACTTGCAGCAGCCACGGTGTGATGTGCAGCTTGAAGTGTGAGAACACGTGCTGGAAAGAGGCCAGCGCAATCGCTTCTTCATGAGACCAGTGCAGTGCCGCCGTTTGCAGGCTGACGGCATCGTCAAACTGGGGCAGAGTGAGCAGGCCACCCCAAATACCTTTGTCAGGCCGTTGCTCCAGCAAGACCTGACCGTTCAGCTCCAGAATCAGCACATGCGCATAGCGCTCATCCTGGCGGATACGCTCTTTGGGGCTGGGTAGTTCGGACTGGGCCTGATGGGTATGGGCATAGCAGTTGCTTTGCAGCGGGCATAGACTACAGGTGGGCTTGCTGCGCGTACAGCATTGCGAGCCCAGGTCCATTAGCCCTTGGGTGTAGGCCGCCATATCCAGGCTTGCCGGAGCAAGCTCGACGACTTCATCGGCCTTGGTCCACAAGGTGTTTTCCACGGCCTTTTTCTGCGTGGGCCCATAAATTCCGAAATAGCGCGTAAACACACGTTTTACGTTGCCGTCCATGATGGGGCTGCGTTCGCCAAAACAGAAGGCGGCGATGGCACAGGCGGTGGAGCGACCTATGCCGGGCAAGGTCGCCAGATCCGTGGCATTGCCCGGGAAACGGCCACCCCATTTTTCCATGACCTCTTGGGCACAGCGATGCAGGTTACGGGCGCGAGCGTAATAGCCCAAACCGGCCCAGTAGGGCATGACCTCGTCTTGCTCGGCAGCGGCCAGATCCTTGACGGTAGGAAAGCGTTCCAGAAAGCGCTCGTAATAACCCAGGACAGTGGCGACCTGGGTTTGCTGCAACATGATTTCGGAAAGCCAGACGCGGTAAGGGTCTTGCGTGTTCTGCCAGGGGAGGTGGTGGCGGCCGGAGGTTCTTTGCCAGGCCACCACTTTTTCGGCCAGATTTTGGGAACAGGGTTCAGGAAGCGACATCAATATTGGGTACTACGGGTAACAGACCAGCGAGCCGCCAGTGCGCCCAAAATGGCGACCAATATAGCAGCTGTCAGCAAAAGAGAAAATTCTGGCAGCTTGAGCGCTAGCTGGACGCCATAGCTTTGGGCCAGACTGGATAAGGCCTTGTTCAGCGGAGTCAGGGCCAAGAGAGCCAGGCCACATGCCAGTGCGCTGGCAAGCAGGCCGGTTAGCGCACCCATGTACAGAAAAGGGCGGCGTACAAAGGCTTCGGTCGCGCCGACCAAACGGGCCACGGCAATTTCTTCACGCTGGTTCAGGGCTTGCAGGCGCACGGTATTGAACACGGTGGCAATCACCACCACGCCCACACCTGCCATCAATATCCATAAGCCAATGCGGATAAAACTCAGGATCGCGGCCAGACGCTGCACCCATTCGCTATCGAGCAGCACGCTATCCACGTCTTGGCGACCTTGCAGGGTTTTGGCTAAGGTATCGGCCCGCGTGACCAGATCTGGTGTTTCATGCAGGGTCAGCACAATGGCGTGGGGCAAGGGGTTGCTGGGCAAGGCGCCCAAAGCCTCTGTCCAACTGGGGTTGCTCTGCAATTGCTTGAGCGCCTGCTCCTTGCTGACCAGCCTGATATTGGCCAGTTCAGTTTGAAACTCTTTGCCCACGGCCTGGCTGAAGGCCTGGGCTTGCTCCAGCGTGCTGTTCTGTTTCATGAACACGGTCATTTCGGGCGAGGTAGGGATTTCGCGCACGACAGGCTGGGCGGCCAGCAAGATACTGGCTCCCAGCACAGGTACTGCCAGAGTCAGGGCAATGACCAGCAGATTGGACAGGGAGGAGAAGGGTTGCACTTTCAGACGGCGCAAAGCCACCAGGAAAGCATATTGGTGATGACGCAGCCAGGTTCTCATGCCAGCACTCCTGGATGATCGGAAAAGCGGCCGTCCTGAATCAGCAGGGTGCGACGCGCATAGCGTGCCATCAAATTCAGATCGTGCGAGGCAATCAGGGTGGTGACACCCACCCGGTTAAAGTCCATCAAAACATCCATGATGCGCTTGGCGTTATCGGCGTCCAGATTGGCGGTAGGCTCGTCCGCAATCAAAATAGCCGGACGATTGACAATTGCACGGGCAATGGCCAGCCGTTGCTGCTCACCACCGGACATTTCCACCGGCTTTAAATCTTCTTTGCCGCGTAGCCCCACTTTTTCCATGGCGGCGCGGGCACGTGCTTGGGCTGTGCCGGGCTCCAGGCCTACGACTGCCAGAGGCAGGAGCACATTGGCCAGGGCGCTGCGGTCTTGCAGCAAGTGTGTATCTTGTAAAACCACGCCCACAGCGCGTCGCAGATAGGGGCGTGCGCGGGCGGGCAGCTTGTCCAGCCTGTGCCCGTTGACCTGGACCGAGCCACGGCTAGGCAGCTCCAGCCCCCCGATCAGACGCAATAAAGTGGATTTACCTGCTCCCGATGGGCCGGACACAAAAATGAATTCGCCGTCATCAATGCGAAAATTAATGTCGGCTAGAATATTTTTACTGCGGCCATACGATTTAAAAACGTGTTGGAACTCGATCATCGCGACGCACAATTAAAGAGGAGTCTGCTTGAAAAGCCCCTAGGGAATGGCTATGGGGGCCTGCCTGAAAGTGTCGACGTAGGTAAAAGTATTCGTCAGATTGTTAGAGGGAAACCCCCGATGCGTGTTTGCACAGTCTGGCTCTACGATTGGACACCACAGCTTAGCTGCAATTGTAATCTGCATCCATTTACCAAAAGTAAACAGGAGGTGATATTCCATGACCTTAGTGAAAACCATTGCATGTAGTGTTGCGTTGATGGCCCTGGCCGCTAATGCACAAGCAGGTGAAACCCTGGACTCGGTCAAGAAAAAGGGCTTTGTCCAGTGTGGTGTCTCAACAGGTATTGCAGGATTCTCGCTGGCCGATAGTAAGGGAGCCTGGTCTGGTATTGATGTGGACATGTGCAGTGCGATCGCCGCTGCTGTTTTTGGGGATTCCAAAAAATACAAGGTGACGCCCTTGACCACCCAGCAGCGCTTTACCGCCCTGCAATCGGGGGAAGTGGATGTGCTAACCCGCAACACCACTGCGACGATCTCGCGCGACACGACCTTGGGCTTGGTCAGCGCTGGCATCAACTACTATGACAGCCAAGGCGTGATGGTGAAAAAATCCCTGGGTGTCAAAAGTGCCAAAGAGCTGGATGGAGCTGCTGTGTGTGTACAGCCTGGCACGACAACCGAGTTGAATCTGGCGGACTGGTTCCGGGGCCAGGGTATCAAATTCAACCCTGTGGTGATCAACAATCCTGAAGAGGCGATGCGCTCCTTTACCTCCGGTCGTTGCGACGGCTTTACCAGCGATAAATCCCAACTGGCTGCCATGCGTGCTGCCCAGACGACACCGGACGAGTTCGATATCCTGCCTGAGGACTTCTCCAAAGAGCCGCTGGGCCCGTTCGTGCGTCAGGGTGACGATGACTGGTTCACGCTGGTGCGATGGACTCTGAATGCCATGCTGGAAGCGGAGGAATATGGCATTACCAGCGCTAACGTGGATGAAATGACCAAGAGCAATAACCCCAATATTCAGCGCATTCTGGGCGTGTCCGGAGAGCTGGGTAAAGGTCTGAAGTTGGATAACAAGTGGGCCTACAACATCATCAAACAGGTTGGCAATTACGGAGAAAGCTTCGAGCGTAATCTGGGTAAATCGACAGCACTGAAGCTCGATCGCGGTTTGAACGCACAATGGCGTGACGGTGGGGTGATGTACGGCTGGCCAGTGCGGTAAGATTTCGGTCTTCGCTGTTTGTTTTTGCGTCTGGCTTCGGCCAGACGTGCGCCACCTCGCAGGGCTACGCGTAGTGCTGCATCCATGGGTTTTACGCTATGGCACAAAATACACCTGCCGTGCCAGCGCCCCCTAAACGGCGCCTGTCCTGGAATGATCCGTTCACACGCGGCATTATCTACCAGGTGCTGATTTTGGGTGTGCTCGGTTTTTGTGTGTGGTATCTGGTTTCCAATACCTTGCACAACTTGGCTGTCCGCAATATTTCTACAGGCTTTGATTTCCTGGACCGAGAGGCAGGCTTTGCCATTGGCGAGTCGGCTCTGGCGTATACGCCCTCGGACACGTATGGGCGGGCCATTCTGGTCGGCCTGGTCAATACGCTGAAAGTGGCGGTGATCGGCATTATTGCCGCCACCGTGTTTGGCACCTTGCTGGGCATTGCACGCCTGTCCAAGAACTGGCTGGTTTCCCGTTTGGCGGGCTTGTACGTGGAAGTGATGCGTAACGTGCCACTGCTGCTGCAACTGTTCTTCTGGTACGCCCTGATTACCGAGACCTTGCCCGGACCCCGGCAGGCTTTGAACCCGATCAGTGGCGTATTTCTATCGAATCGCGGTTTGAAGCTGCCGACCTTGCAGGGCGATGGCATGGACTGGATCTTCATGGGTCTGGGTCTGGCCGTGGTGTTGTGGGTTCTGATGGCGCATTGGGCGCGTCGTCGTCTGGAAAATACGGGCCGTCCTTTTCCCACCCTCCGTTTTGGCATTTTGCTGCTTGTTGTGCTGCCGGTTCTGGCCTTATTGCTCAGTCCCGAGCCCTTGGCGTTGGATATGCCCCGCCTACAAGGTTTCAACTTTGTCGGGGGCGCGACCTTATCGCCTGAATTTGCCGCCTTGCTGGCCGGTTTGGTCACCTATACTTCGGCCTTTGTTGCCGAAGTGGTGCGCTCCGGTATTCAGGCAGTGGGTAAAGGACAGTGGGAGGCGGCGCAGGCGCTGGGTCTGTCTCGTGGCCGCATGATGCGTCTGGTGGTTCTGCCTCAGGCATTGCGTGTGATTGTGCCGCCCATGACCAGCCAATACCTGAACCTGACTAAAAACAGCTCTTTGGCCGTGGCCATTGGCTATCCCGATATTGTGTCTGTGGTGAACACCACCTTGAACCAGACAGGGCAAGCGATTGAAGGCATTTTGATCATCATGGCGGCCTACCTGACGGTCAGCCTGTCGATTTCGGTTTTCATGAACTGGTACAACAACCGCATTGCTTTGGTGGAGCGATAAATGAGCCATACGCCTACATCCACCGTAAGCGGGCCACCGCCGCTGCAGCGGGGCACATTGGGTTGGCTGCGCCAGAACCTGTTTTCTTCCCCCTTGAACGCCATTTTGACGGCGCTGTCGGCCTGGTTGTTGTTGATGACCGTACCAGCGATGATCGATTGGTTGTTCATCAAGGCCAATTTCGATGCACAAACCGCACAGGACTGTCGGGCCAGTGCCGGGGCGTGCTGGGCTTTCATTCGTGAAAAGCACCGCCTGATCCTGTTTGGCATCTATCCCTATGACGAGCAATGGCGGCCCTTGCTGGCCTCTATCTTGCTGACCCTGCTGATTGTGTGCAGTTGCGTGCGCTGGTTTTGGAAACCGTGGCTGCCTTTGCTATGGCTGGTCGGCCTGATCGTCGTGGGTATTTTGATGTGGGGCGGCGTGCTGGGTTTGAGCTATGTAGAAAACAGCCTGTGGGGCGGCTTGCCGCTGACCTTGATTCTGGCTACCTTCGGCATCGCTTTCGCCTTTCCTTTGGGCTTGCTGCTGGCCCTGGGGCGTACCTCGCGCTTGCCGGCCGTCAAGGCGGTGTGCGTGGTCTACATCGAACTGATTCGTGGCGTACCACTGATCAGTTTGCTGTTCATGTCCTCGGTGATGCTGCCGTTGTTCATGCCCGAGGGCTTTAACATCGACAAACTGCTGCGTGCCCAGATCGCGATTATTTTGTTTGCGGCGGCCTACATTGCGGAAACTGTGCGGGGTGGTTTGCAGGCTATTCCCAAAGGACAGTATGAAGGGGCCGCCTCGCTGGGTTTGAGCTACTGGCGCACCATGCGCCAGATCATTTTGCCGCAGGCCCTCAAGATCGTGATTCCGCCATTGGTAGGTATCTTTATTTCCTTGTTCAAGGACACCTCCCTGGTCGTGATTATCGGTATCTTCGATTTGACTCAGGCCGCCAAAGTCGCTCTGGCCGATGCGGCCTGGCGCGGCTTTAGCCGGGAAGCCTATCTGTTCATCGCACTGATTTATTTTGTGTTCTGCTACTCCATCTCTCGCTACAGTCGTTCGCTGGAGCGACGTTTGCAAACGGGTTATGAACGCTGACACAGGTGGCAAAGCCTTGGGTAGCACCGGGGCTTTGCTGGCCAGACAAGGAGTTTTGCATGGCAGACGCCATTATTCAGCTAAAGAACGTCAATAAATGGTATGGGCAGTTTCATGTGCTGCGCGACATTACCTTGGATGTGGCCCCAGGCGAGCGCATCGTTATTTGTGGACCCTCTGGCTCGGGAAAATCCACCCTTATTCGGTGTATCAACCGCTTGGAGGAGCATCAGCAAGGGCAGATTATTGTGGCCGGTGAGGAACTCACCAACGATGTGCGTCAGGTTGAGGCCATTCGGCGTGATGTGGGCATGGTGTTTCAGCACTTCAACCTGTTTCCTCACCTGACTGTGATGGAAAATCTGACTTTGGGGCCGATGTGGGTACGTCGCAAGACCAAGGCCCAGGCTCAGGAACTGGCCATGCAATACCTTGAGCGTGTGCGTATTCCAGAGCAGGCCAACAAGTATCCTGGACAGCTTTCCGGTGGGCAGCAACAGCGCGTGGCGATTGCCCGTTCCTTGTGCATGGAGCCTAAGATCATGCTGTTTGACGAGCCGACCTCGGCGCTGGACCCGGAAATGGTCAAGGAAGTGTTGGAGGTAATGGTCGAGCTGGCGCATACCGGTATGACGATGCTGTGTGTGACCCACGAGATGGGTTTTGCACGTAAAGTGGCAGATCGGGTCATTTTTATGGATCAGGGCGAAATCATCGAGCAAAATACGCCTGATGAGTTCTTTGACTCGCCACGCAGTGAAAGAACACGCGAGTTCTTAAGCCAGATCATCCATTAAGGGTCAGTGGTTGCTCTGTACGGGCTGCTTTACGCAGCCCATATGCATTTTTATTTCAAGGAAAAAAGTGATGTTTCGTGTCTGTAAGTGGCTGCTGGCGGTCTCTGGTGTTGCGGCTGTCATGGCTGCCCCGGCTGTCATGGCAGAGGATTCCTATCCTTCCAAACCGATCCAGTTCGTGGTGCCGTACCCGCCGGGTGGCCCCTTGGATAGCATGGCGCGCTTGCTGGCTGAACGTGTCAAAGACGATCTGGGTACGGTCGTGGTGGAGAACAAATCAGGAGCAGGTGGCAATATCGGTGCCAGCATCGTGGCCAAGGCTGCGCCAGACGGCTACACCTTGATGATGGGTGCGGTGGCGATCAACGCCATCAACCCCTGGTTGTACAAGGCGATACCGTTTGACCCAGTCGAAAGCTTTGCGCCCATCGCGCTGGTTGCCTCGGTGCCTAACATCTTGATCGTAAACAAAGAGTTTGCCGAGCAAAACAAGATTGCCTCGGTGCAGGACCTGATCAACTACGCTAAAGAGCATCCTGGTCAAATGAACTTTGCCTCGGGCGGTAATGGCAGTGCAGGCCATCTGGCCGGTGAGGTCCTGAATACCCGTGCCCAGATCAATTCCGTGCACGTCCCTTACGCGGGTGCCAATCCTGCCAAGACAGCATTGCTGGCTGGCCAAGTGCATTTCATGTTTGACAACCTGGCTTCGGCCGCGCCGTTGATCAAGGCCGATACCGTAAAAGCCTTGGCTGTGACGACTCTGGATCGTTCCACTTTCTTGCCTGAGGTTCCCACTATGGAACAGGCTGGCGTGAAACCATTCGACCTGGGCACTTGGTTCGGTGTGTTCGCCACCGGCGGTACACCTCAGCCCGTTCTAGACAAGTTGCATGCCGCTTACGCCAAGGCTTTGATGGATCCCGCCGTACGTGAAGCCCTGGCTACCATGGGTTCGGATGTTGAGCCTGGCACCATGGCCGAGTTCAGCGAGCTTGTCAGCAATGATCTTAAGAAGTACAAAGAAGTCGTTGCTGACTCGGGTGCCGAGTTGTTTTAAGTATTCAAGGGCGTAGCCCCCAAGGCAATGGGTGACTGAAGTTGGCACGGTCGCTGGCAAGATCAAGAATTGTTAAACAAGGCAGTGAAGTCTGTTTTGAAGTACCTGCTTGGTGTGCCTCTTGCTAGTATTAGAGGCATTCAAGCGGTCTTGGTACTTAACTTAAGATTACGGAGCCAATAATGACAATTTCCATTCGTTCTGCAAAATTAGCAGCATGTGCGGGTGCTCTTTCCCTTTTGGCCGCTTGCGGCACTATGGACAATATGAGCACAGGCGGTCGTACCGCAATGGGTGCCGGCGGCGGTGCTGCTGTGGGGGCGGGTATTGGGGCCTTGATCGGAGATAGCAGCAAGGCAGCCATGATCGGTGCAGGTATCGGCGCCCTGGCTGGTGGTATTGCTGCGTATAACTGGTCTGGCATCAAAAAGGATGTTCAGCAGTCTGGGGCAACTGGGCTGGGTGTCGATGTGACCGAAATGGCTGATGGCAGCTTGCGGGTCAATATTCCTAGCAGTGTGTCTTTTGATACGGGTCGCTATCAGTTGAAACCCGCTTTGCTGCCTGTGCTCGACAGTGTTGCTCGTGCGATGAATCAGCATCCCGAGTTGCGTGCTAAGGCTGTTGGTCATACCGATAGCACCGGTTCGGCGCAAACCAACCAGACTTTGTCGGTCAACCGTGCCAGTGCGGTAACTAACTACCTGACACAGCAAGGTGTGGGGCAAGGTCGTCTGATGGTGGAAGGCCGTGGTCCGAATGCTCCTATTGGCGATAATGCCACGGCTGAAGGCCGCGCCATGAACCGCCGTGTGGAGTTGTATTTGTACGCTCCGCAGAAGTAAGTCTCTGCTTGCCGGCTTAAGGCGTGCTGACAAAAGGCCCGGTTTTTTAACCGGGCTTTTTTTGTGCTCGATCGGGGAGTAATGGGGTTTTAGGGCAGGGTCCTCTGCTTGTTGCTTGTTGTTAGCTGTGAGCTGCCAATTGGTGCTTATCTGTTGTCGCTGATGGCGTCACCGTTGCTTTGGGGGTAAGGCTGATTATTGAGTAGAACCCAGTAATGAGCACGCCCTTGGGGGCGGTGGGGACCCGGAGGGGCTTGAGCACTTGCCGGTGCTGCGCACCGGTCCCCTTGTCGAGGTCATCATCCGGGCGCACTCTGAACTCACGGGGTGGTTCGTCCCCCGGACGAACCACAAGCGTCCCGCTCAAACAGCAGAGCGCTTGCACCCCGGATCATGCCCCCGCCTGCGGCAAGTACTCTGAATCGCCCCTCCGGGTCCCCACCGCCCCCAAGGGCTCATACCGTGGCTATTCAAGCAATCATGTATTAAGGGTCTGAGATTTGGGATCTCGGATCTGAAGTTTGAGGCTTGAGGTTTGACGTTTGACGTCGGAGGTGAAAGGACTGAGGTGAGAGGTCGGAGGTTAAAGGTCTCAGGTGAGAGGCCTGAGGTGGGAGGTCAGAGATTCGACGCAGGTTAGGAAAGTGTCACACGCCATCCAGGCATGCAGTTTGAACTGTCCAGAAAAAAACGATTGTGAGCCAGTTGAGCCTAGCTTCAGGGGGTCCGGTTGGTTTAGAGGGTTTGCCGCAGGCGGGAGATAGCGTAGGGGTGCAAGCATCCTGCTGTTTGAGCCGGACGCTTGTACTTGGTCCGGGGGACCAAGTACCCGGTGAGTTCAGGATGCGCCCATAGCTATCTTCCGACAAGGGCACCGGTGCGCAGCACCGGCAAACTCTCAGGCCGGACACCCTGAGGCTAGGCTCAATTGGCGTCTTCTGCAACGATCTCTTTTGCCTGACAAGCTTCGCGTTCCTACAAATGAAGCAACAAATGAAGCAACGAACCCCGCAAAAAAAGCCCCAGGCAGAAAAAATCCACCCAGGGCTTTAACCCATCAAGGCCTGATCAAACAACGATCATGTTCACACCAGGCCCGTCTTCAATAAAGCTTCAAGCCTCCTGATACAGCTTGCTGCCCTGCTGAACGAACTGTACTGACATCTCCTTCATCCCCTGATCCACAGCGGACTGCTCATCTAGGCCGTTAGCCTTGGCATAGTCACGTACATCCTGCGAGATCTTCATGCTGCAGAACTTGGGCCCACACATGGAGCAAAAGTGCGCCACTTTCATCGAGTCTTTAGGCAAAGTCTCGTCGTGGAACTCACGCGCGGTATCCGGGTCCAGCCCTAGATTGAACTGATCATCCCAACGGAATTCAAAGCGCGCCTTTGACAAGGCATTGTCCCGGAATGCCGCCGAAGGATGCCCCTTGGCCAAGTCCGCGGCATGTGCCGCGATCTTGTACGTGATGATGCCGTCCTTCACGTCTTTCTTGTTCGGCAAGCCCAGATGCTCCTTGGGCGTCACATAGCACAACATCGCCGTGCCTTGCCAGGCAATCATCGCCGCGCCCAAACCGGAAGTGATGTGATCGTAGCCCGGTGCAATGTCGGTTGCCAAAGGCCCCAAGGTATAGAAGGGGGCCTCATGACAGTGCTCCAGCTGCAACTGCATGTTCTCTGGAATCAGATGCAAAGGCACATGACCAGGACCTTCAATCATGACCTGAACATCATGCTTCCACGCAACCTGAGTCAACTCGCCCAAAGTACGCAGTTCCGCGAATTGCGCCTGATCATTGGCGTCATAGCCCGAACCGGGGCGCAAGCCGTCACCCAGTGAGAAAGCCACGTCGTACTGCTTCATGATCTCGCAGATGTCCTCGAAATGCTCGTACAGGAAGCTTTCGCGGTGATGCGCCAGACACCACTTCGCCATGATGGAACCACCACGCGACACAATGCCTGTCATGCGACTGGCTGTCATCGGAATGAAGGGTAAACGCACACCAGCGTGAATGGTGAAATAATCCACACCTTGCTCGGCTTGTTCAATCAGGGTGTCGCGGAAAATATCCCAGGTCAGATCCTCGGCAATGCCGCCGACCTTTTCCAGTGCCTGGTAAATAGGCACGGTGCCCACCGGAACGGGTGAGTTGCGAATAATCCATTCGCGCGTCTCATGGATATTCTTGCCCGTGGACAAATCCATGATGGTGTCTGCACCCCAGCGAATCGCCCAGGTCATTTTCTCGACCTCTTCGCCAATGGTGGAGCCCAGGGCGGAGTTACCGATATTGGCGTTGATCTTCACCAGGAAATTGCGGCCAATAATCATGGGCTCGGTTTCCGGGTGGTTGATATTGGCGGGCAAAATGGCTCGGCCACGCGCAATCTCATCGCGCACAAACTCGGGTGTTACCGTGGTGGGCAAGCTGGCTCCGAAGCCCTGACCGGGGTGTACCTTGGTCAGGCGGCGGGCCATCTCTTCACCTTGTGGGCCACTGGCGCGCAAACTTTCAATGTATTGCTCGCGCCGCAGATTTTCCCGAATCGCCACAAACTCCATTTCAGGGGTGATGATGCCGCGCCGTGCGTAATGCATTTGCGTGACATTGGCACCCGAAGTACTGCGCCGGGGTTGACGCTTCAGTTCAAAGCGCAAGGTGTCCAGCTCCGGATCAGCCTGGCGGGCCTGACCGTACTGGCTATTGAGTCCTGCCATCAACTCGGTGTCATTGCGCTCGCTAATCCAGGCTTGGCGCAGTGCAGGCAGACCTTTGCGAATATCGATCTGTACCGAGGGGTCTGTGTAAGGACCGCTGGTGTCATAAACGCTTAAGGGAGGGTTTGGCTCGGCGCCAAAGTGGCTGGGCGTATCAGCCAGAGAGATTTCCCGAAAAGGCACACGCAGATCAGGCCGTGAGCCGGTTTGATAGGTCTTTCGGGAGTTGGGTAAGGGCTGGATCGCAGCCGGGTCTACGCTGGCCGCAGTGGCCGTAAAAGAAGGGGTTTTGCTTGTCATTGCAGCTCCAAGGAAATGGTGGAGCCGATATAGGAAGAAGTGCCGTGCAGGCATTGCACCTGTGGCACACGCTCCCAGCATCGGCATTATCCGTACTGGTACGAGGGTTTATCTCAACCCGCCAAATGGCGAGTACCCCTGCGTGCCGACAAGTATAGGTACTTTAGAGCTGCTTGTGGACGTATAAGGCTTATTTTCTTTTCATGCCGTTGAGCAGGTGACGGATGGTTTGATCCAGATGGTCACGCTCTTTGGGGGGTAAAGCCACAATCTCGTCCACGGAAAAGCGGTTGAAGGGCCAGGTCACAATGGGCGGGCCTTCGCCGGAGTCTTGCAAGGTGGCCGCATGGCTTGTGCTCAACTCCATATTGCCCAGCCCGTTCTTGAGCCATTGGGCGCTGATGTTCAGGGCTTTGGCCAGATCCAGAATCTCGCGCGCGTCACGCCGCGTGCCACTCTCATAATTGGAGATGGCGCTTTGGCTAAGGTTACACAGGCGGGCCAGTTCGGCTTGGGAAAAGCCGCGTTGCAGGCGGGCGTGACGGAGGCGATCAGAGAAGTGTTTCACACTACAGATTGTTCATGGAACGCCCTGCACGATGGTTTTCAAGAAAAACCCCGTATGTGATAAAACGATCCGGCCCAATCTGCTTCGCTAGGCAAAGAGAAGGTTAGGATAGGTGTGGGCGCAGTCTGGTATCACGCTGTGTGTACTACCAGCCACTGAGTAGAGTGCGACGCTTGGCGACAGCAGGTAGGGGGCAGAAACGAGTAGTGTCTAGCGCTTTTTCATGCCGTCCAGCAAATGACGCAAAGTGCGATCGAGCAAATCCCGTTCGCTATCGGCTAGCGCAACCACCTCATCGACGGAGAACAGACGGAACGGCCAGGAGACAATCGGAGCGCCTTCCTGAGGTTCGGACAAGGTATATCTGTCGTCCAAGAACTCCATCTTGCCGACACCTTTGCGCAGCCATACAGCGCTGACATTCAAGGCTCTGGACAGCTCCAGTATTTCGCGGGCATCTCGACGAGTACCGTTTTCGTAGTTGGAGATGGCGCTTTGAGTCAATCCGCATAGACGTGCCAAATCCGCCTGAGAAAGACCGCGGTATTGACGTGCATGGCGAAGGCGTTCGGAGAAATGTTTCACACAACAGATTGTTGATGTAACTGCCAGCACGATGGTTTTGATAAAAAATCACAGTCGTGATTTATACTGTCCGACATAGTCATCAGATGTCATTATAGTTAAGGTTTCAACTATGTCGGTTGCAAATGAAATTGTTGGCGGTCCTGTTGTGCTCTACCTGGCCACGGCTATCCCTGATCGGAATTTACTAGAACAAAAAATTCAGGCACTGGCTGAACGTGGTTATCGTCTTATTTTTTGTCCGGATGTAACGGCTTTATTGCAGTTGGCTCAAACGCGCGGGCGTCATGCCGGTTCACTATGTATTGCCTGGCTGGGAGGCACTTTGGCAGAGATTTGCTCTGCAGCCGTGCGCTTACGGATGCTGTGTCCGCAAGTCGGGATCTTGATGCAGTCCGACGCCACGGACTCGGCCATGTTGCAAGCCTTGCACAGTGGCGGCGATCAGTTTTGTCCCAAGGATGCGTCTTTGGAGTTGCTGGCGGCCAGTTTGCAGAGTCTGCAACGGCGTTTGATGCAGATGCCCATTATTCCTGAACCCTCCTTGATTCAGGAGTGGGTGCTGGATCAGGAAGGCTGGACCTTGATATCACCGGTTGGCATGTCATTTAGTCTGACCAGCACGGAGCGCGCCTTTATGGTCCGTTTGCTGCGAGAGGAGGATCGCCGGGCCAGCCATTACGAGCTGATGCGGGCTGTTGCCAGTAAAACAGATGTCATCAGCAATCCGCCTGGCGCCTTGCATATCAATCGCCTGGGTGTGTTGGTCAGCCGTATGCGGCGCAAATTCAGCCAGGGTGGGACGGCTTTACCGATACGCTCTATCCATAACTGGGGCTATATGTTTGCGGCCAATTGCCAGTTGCTGGCCGAACCGGCGCGCCATTAGGGCAGGGGAGTTGAAAAAGGCTTTGCCGGTTAAACCTGGCAAAGCCTTTGTTGATGCTCTAGAGCAGGGGCTTAGTAGTAACGCTGCACCGACAAGTCGTCAGCACGGATTGCAGGCTCTTTGTTGCTGATCAGATCAGCCAGCAATTGCGCACTGCCGGTAGCCAAGGTCCATCCCAGTGTGCCGTGGCCGGTGTTCAGGAATAGGTTGGAGTAACGGCTACGACCCACGATCGGGGTGCTGTCCGGTGTCTTGGGACGCAGGCCGGTCCAGAAGTGCAGGTCGGCATCGCTTTGGTAGCTGCCGGGAAACAGGTCATTCAAGACCATCAGCAAAGTCTGTTCACGGCGTGGATTCAGGCGCTTGTTAAAACCCACCACCTCGGCCATGCCACCCACACGAATACGATTGTCAAAGCGTGTCAGGGCGATCTTGTAGCTTTCATCCAGCAGGGTGGATTGGGGCGCACGGGAGGCGTCCGCAATCGTGGCGGTAATGGAGTAGCCCTTCAATGGGTAGACCGGAATGGCTTGCAGGTCTTTCATCAGACCCGTAGACCAGGAGCCCAGGGCTACCACATAGGCATCGGCTGTCAGCAAGCCGTCGGAGCTTTGCACGCCGCTGATCTCTGTGCCGTTGCTGTGAATACGCTGAATATTCTGATTCCAGCGAAACTCCACGCCTTCCTGCTCAGCTAATTCGCTAAGACGGCGGGTGAACATCTGACAGTCGCCGGTTTCATCTTCAGGAAAACGCAGGCCACCGCTCAATTTGTGCTCTACATGTCGCAGCGCTGGTTCAATCGTGTGCAGCTCAGACGCTGACAGCAGCTCGTAAGGGACACCAGCTTCTTTCAGCACCTCGATGTCGGCAGCAATGCCATCCAGTTGCTTTTGCGTACGGAAAACCTGCAAGGTGCCTTGGGAGCGGTGCTCGAACTGAATATCGGTCTGGGCGCGCAACTCGGCCATGCAATGGCGACTGTATTCAGCTAGACGCACCATGCGTTCTTTATTGGTGGCGTAGCGATCTGCCGTGCAGTTGCGCCACATGGCCAGCAGCCATTTGATTTGTGTCAGCGTGCCATCGGGGCGAATCGTCAGGGCAGGGTGCTCGTCGAACATCCACTTGATGGCCTTGCGCGGGATACCCGGCGCGGCCCAGGGGCAGGCATAGCCAAAGGAGAGTTGACCAGCATTGGCAAAACTGGTTTCCAGAGCGGGCCCAGCCATGCGGTCAATGACCGTTACGCTGTGTCCTTGGCGGGCAAGATAATAAGCGCTGGTTACGCCTTCTACGCCAGCACCTAACACGAGGATCTTCATACGGTTCCTTGGGCGCATCGCCCGAAAGGGGAAGTGTTGCGATCAGGCGCGGACAGTTCGCACGGACCGTCGCAATTCGATACGTTTTATCCGTCTATTTCAACAGGCGGGCAGGGCAGGGGTCAAGGCTTAGTCCTGATCTGGCCCACTGCGCGGGAACACCATATTGTTGCGGTGGATCAGCTCCGTATCGTGTTCGCTACCCAGCAATTCATTGATCAGGTGGCTAGGCTGGCCCATGATGCGGCGGGTGTCGTCCGAGGAGTAATTGACCAAGCCACGGGCGTACTCCACACCGTGTTTGTCCACGCAGGCAACGACATCGCCACGGTCGAATTCGCCCTCGACATGGGTGACACCTACGGGCAGCAGGCTCTTGTGGCCGTCTACCAGGGCACGTACTGCGCCTTCGTCCAGCGACACGCGACCACGCACACGTAGTTGGTCGACCAGCCAACGTTGACGGGCCGAACGTACAGGCAGGGTGGCACGTAACTCTGTGCCTATGCGCTCACCTTGTGCCAGACGCGACAGGACTTGTTGTTCCCGACCCGAGGCAATGATGGTGTGGCCACCGCTTTGTGCGGCGCGCTTGGCGGCCAGAATCTTGGTGATCATGCCGCCGGTGCCGATATTGCTGCCCGAGCCGCCTGCCATGGCTTCCAGCGTCGGATCGCCCGCTTGTCCCAGCGAGATGAATTGCGCATCGGGATTGCTGCGCGGGTCGGCGCTATACAGGCCAGCTTGATCGGTCAGAATAATCAGTGTTTCGGCTTCGATCAGATTAGTGACCAGAGCGCCCAGAGTATCGTTATCACCCACACGGATTTCATCCGTGACCACCGTGTCGTTCTCGTTCACGATGGGTACCACCCCCAGATCCAACAAGGTGTTGATAGTGCCGCGTGCGTTCAGGTAGCGATGGCGGTCTGCCAGGTCTTCATGGGTCAACAAAATCTGGGCGGTGCGTACACCGTGGCGAGCAAAAGCCACCTCATAGGCTTGAATCAAACCCATCTGGCCTACGGCGGCCGCTGCCTGCAACTCATTCATGGCCTTCGGTCGACGCGGCCAGCCCAGGCGGGCCATGCCTTCGGCAATGGCACCGCTGGAGACCAGCACCAATTGCTTGCCTTGGGCATGCAGTTGAGCAATCTGGGTAGCCCATTGCTCTACGGCATCCAGGTCAATCCCTTTGCCCTCGTTGGTGACCAGGGACGAACCTACTTTAATAACCAATCGGCGCGATTGTGCAACGGCCGATTCAGAATGAGAAGAGTGCTGCATGACGAGTTCAGAAATCCATCGCTTGGCGTGTAAATAGAGAAAATGCCAGGAGTAGGGCGGCTGGTTTAACCGCGTCTTCCGGGCATTTTGGGGTTCGGTCCTGGAGTCTAAGCCCGGGACCTATGTAGCACGATCAGTCTGGGGCAAACCTCTCGTCGTAAATATGGGTGCCGTCGGCAATATCTTGCTCGATATGCTCTTTGCGGCTTTCTTCGTCCAACCAGGATTGCAGCTGATACACCAGATCTTGCGTGCCCACACCGGTTAGAGCGGAGATGCCGAATACCGGGCCTTCCCATTTCAGCTCTTTGAGCAGGCGGGCTTTCAGGTCTTCAGGATCAGACACCATGTCCAGCTTGTTCAGCACCAGCCAGCGTGGCTTGGCGTACAAATCCTCGCTGTACAGACGCAGTTCTTCAACAATAGCACGGGCTTCCGCAGCTACTTTGGCCACAATGTCCTCGTCCGGATCCAGGCTGGATACGTCCAGAAGATGCAGCAAAATACGGGTGCGAGTCAGGTGACGCAAAAACAAGTGGCCCAGGCCAGCACCTTCAGAGGCACCTTCGATCAGGCCAGGAATATCGGCAACCACAAAGCTGTGTGCTTCGGACGAACGCACCACACCCAGGTTAGGATGCAAGGTGGTAAAGGGATAGTCCGCAATGCGAGGCTTGGCGTTGGAAATGCGGGTGATCAGCGTGGATTTACCGGCATTGGGCATGCCCAGCAGACCGACATCAGCCAGTACCTTCAGTTCCAGGCGCAGCTTGCGATGCTCGCCTTCTTTGCCATAAGTAAATTGACGTGGGGCTCGGTTCACACTGGATTTGAAGTGCAGGTTACCCAAACCACCGGCGCCGCCTTGGGCCAGGGTGATTTTCTCGCCATGGCGCTTCATGTCAAACAGCTGCTCGCCGGTTTCCGCGTCAAAAATCATGGTGCCTACCGGCACACGCAGGGTGATGTCCTCACCACCCGCGCCGTACTGGTCGGAGCCACGGCCATTTTCGCCGTTGCGAGCGCGGTGCAGGCGGGCGTAGCGGTAGTCGATCAAGGTGTTGACGTTGCGATCGGCCTGGGCATAAATGCTGCCACCGCGTCCGCCGTCGCCGCCATTGGGGCCACCTTTTTCAATAAATTTTTCTCGGCGGAAACTGGCAGCGCCGTTTCCACCTTTGCCTGCGACCACTTCAATGGTCGCTTCGTCTACGAATTTCATGGTGATGAGTGCTGTATAGGTCCAGGGGCCGCAGAACAGTATTTGCTGCTGGTCTGGGAGCAGACCATTTTAAACAAAAACCCCAATTGCTTAGTGTATAGGAGATTGGCTTAGCTGCCGGTATGTGCCGTGATAGTGGCCGATTTTTAATCTCTTGCTGTGGCCGTAGGGAGACTGGCTAAGCCGGGTGGGCGGGTTTTCAGGATGGCACAGGGGCCATGCATAAAAAAAGCCCTGCCTAGGGCGGCAGGGCTTTTTCGCAGCGAGTACGCTTGGATCGGGTGGCTTATTCGCCAGCAACGACCGAAACGGTACGCTTGTTCAGAGCACCAGTGACGGAAAATTTGACTTTGCCATCGACCAGGGAGAACAGGGTGTGGTCTTTACCAATGCCCACGTTCACGCCGGGGTGAAACTGAGTGCCGCGCTGACGAACAATGATGCCGCCAGCCGAAATTACCTGACCGCCGTAGACTTTAACGCCCAGACGTTTGGCCTGTGAGTCACGGCCGTTCCGCGTAGAGCCGCCGCCTTTCTTCTGTGCCATTTCTTTAGCTCCTAGATGAAGAAAATACCAAATTCGCTTTTAGCAACAACTTAGGCGTTGATCGCTTCGATGCGGATTTCGGTGTAGTTTTGACGATGGCCTTGCGTTTTGCGGTAGTGCTTGCGACGGCGCATTTTGAAAATCTTGATTTTGTCGTGACGGCCTTGCGCAAGAACGGTAGCCTTGACCACAGCACCAGCAACGAAAGGAGCACCGATTTGCAGTGCTTCACCTTCGCCGACGGACAGAACCTGGTCAAGCGAAATTTCTTGCCCAATGTCTGCCGGTATCTGTTCTATTTTGAGTTTTTGGCCAGCAGTAATGCGATATTGCTTACCGCCGGTTTTTATAACCGCGTACATAGGGAATCCCTTAAAGAGTCAAACAGGCATCGTTTAAAAGGCCAATAACAAATAACAGCCCGCTGTAATGCCATCTAACATAAAAAAATCTTGACACGCAAAATGCCAAGCAAAAAATAATAGAGTAAAAAGGCTTTGCTGTCAATGGCTTGGGCCTTCTCCTGTCAGTATTTTGCATCCAATCCTTTCGTCTCCCCTAGGCTGTAGAGGGTTGGGCAAGGACGCAGACTGTGTAAGGCAGGTCAGAGCGGGAGATTTCCCCGATCAGGGCAGAAGCGCTAACTTGTTACATTTCCCCTCAATCTGTGGCCTTTGTTTTGCCGTCCTTCCGTTACGGTAGAGGTGTTGCGTTCACAGAAGCGTAAGTCATTTATTTTTCGAACCTGACTAGGGGAAACGTATGAATAAGGACACGATCGAAGGCAAATGGAAACAATTGGCGGGTAAGGCTCGCAGCGTCTGGGGTGAGATCACCGATGATGATTGGGCCAAAATCAAGGGCGATGCCACTCAGTTGGCTGGTTTGGTGCAAGAGCGCTATGGTCGTACCCGCGAAGAGGCAGAGCGCGAAGTAAAGGATTTCTACGACAAGTATGACCGTTAGTGAGGCGGGAGCAGTTTTTTGTCTGATGCTTGTTTCTTGAGCCGTAAAAAAACGGCCCGCCAGACAAAGCCATGATCCTGTACATACTGATAATGAGGAGAATCGTATGCTTTACTACGCCGTCATCTTTTTTATTGTTGCTATTGTGGCCGCTGTGTTGGGCTTTGGCGGTATTGCCGCTGGTGCCGCGTCCATTGCCAAAATACTATTTGTTGTGTTCTTGATTCTTGCGGTGCTCTCGCTGGTCAAGGGCATGGGCAAGAAATAGAACAGGCCCGCAAAGAGGCGGGCCTGTCTGAACTGCAAAACCGTCTCCACCCATTGGGTGGAGGCGGTTTTTTTATTACGAGCGGTAGTCAGCGTTGATGGTGACGTACTCGTGCGAGAAGTCGCAGGTGTAGACCGTTTCGCTGTGTTGACCACGACCCAGGGACACACGCACCAGAATCTCGGCTTCCTGCATGACGCGCTGGCCGTCCTCTTCCTGGTAGTCCGGATTGCGACCGCCGTTCACGGCGACCAGCACATCACCCAGCCACAGACGCAGCTTGTTGACGTCCAGATCGCTAATGCCTGCGTAGCCGATGGCGCACAGAATACGGCCCAGGTTCGGGTCGGAGGCAAAGAATGCGGTCTTGACTAACGGCGAATGGGCGATCGCGTAAGCCACTTTCAGGGCTTCTTCGCTGGAACCGGCGTCATCAACCTGAATGGTCATGAACTTGGTGGCACCTTCAGCATCCCGCACGATTTTCTGGGCCAGTTCGCGAGAGGCGTCGACCAGGGCGTCCAGCAAGGTGTTGTAGTTCGGGTCTGCAATCGATTCCACCGTGACACCGCTTTGGCCGGTTGCCATGATGATGAAAGAGTCATTGGTGGAGGTGTCGCCATCAACCGTAATGCGGTTGAAGGAGCGATCCGCCGCCAGACGGCACATATCACGCAGCAGTTCGGGAGCGATACCGGCGTCAGTAGCCAGGTAACCCAGCATGGTGGCCATATTGGGGCGAATCATGCCCGCGCCTTTGCTGATACCGGTCAAGGTCACCGTTTTACCCGATAGCTGGATTTGACGAGACACGATTTTGGGTTGCGTGTCGGTGGTCATGATGCTGTGAGCAGCATTGAACCAGTTGTTGTCGGACAGATCGCTGACCGCTGCGGGCAGAGCGCCCAACAGGCGATCCATAGGCAGGGGTTCCAGAATCACGCCGGTAGAGAAAGGCAGCACTTGCTGGGGCAGGATGTTTAGCAGGCCTGCGGTTGCTGTACACGTTTGCTGGGCTTTTTCCAGGCCAAGTTGACCTGTGCCGGCGTTGGCATTGCCGGTATTGATAACCAGGGCGCGGATGCCATCGTGAGTAGCCAGGTGCGCTTCGCACACTTGCACCGGCGCGGCGCGGAAACGGTTGGTGGTGAACACACCGGCCACGCTGGTGCCCGGGGCCAATTCAAACACGGTCAGGTCGCGTCGGTTGGCCTTGCGAATACCGGCTTCGGCAATACCGATTTTGACACCGGCAACGGGGTGAATATCAGATTCAGAGGGGATGAACAGATTGACGGCCATGACGCGATCCGAAAAACAATGTTAAAGGCGGCTCAAAGCAATCATGATACTTGCTTTGAGCCGCCTGAGCATAGCTTTGGTCGCGCGGCGTTGTTAGCTTTCGCGAGCCGCCATGGCGACGTTGTTGCGAGTGATCAGTTTGAGTTCGCCCAGGGCTTCAAACAGGTTGACCCGTGCCTTTTCCGACAGGTTGGCAAACATCTCCTGCAACCACTGTTCGTGGGAGGCAGCCATTTTCTTGAACTGGCGCTTGCCCTTGGGTGTCAGGCGGATCAGGGAGCTGCGACGATCGGTGAGCACCTTGATGCGCTCGACCAGGCCTTCTTTTTCCAACTGATCCGTAATGCCGGTGATATTGCCGTTGGTGACCATCAGGTGGCGGGACAGCTCGCTCATTTTCATGCCGGCGGGCTGACGTTGCAATTGCGCCATCAAGTCAAAACGGGGCAGGGTGGTGGTGTGTTCGGTACGCAGACGGCTGCGAATTTCGCCCTCAACCAGATTGGTGCAAGCCATCAAGCGCAACCACAGTCGGGTGTCGAAGTGGTCGTCGCTGTGGGCACGGCTTTCCAAGTCGGGAGCGGCATCGGCGACGGCGGAAGCGGGGATATCGTTCATGATCATAGATAGCTTGCCTTAATGGTGCATGTCCAAAATATTTAGCTTTGAAGGACGCAGACCGCAGCCATAAGCAAGCTGGGTTAGCTTGGAAGGTATCTTAGGGGCTGGTTCGAAGTTTGACATTGCGACAGATCAAAGTAAATTCGTTTTTAAGCTTAAATTAATCAACTTGATAGAAAGCACTGGCAAGGGTGACAAAGCATTGAGTAAAAAAATGCAAACTCTTGTCTGCTATTTACTTTTGTAACCGTAGCTTTGATTACGCTGTAGACCGTGCTTTTACTTTGGTTCGATGCGCTAAGCTGTCTGACTGCAAGTGATTATTTAGTTGAAGTATAAGGCATTTGCTTCTGTATCGTCCGTTTGCTTAATCATTTTTCTGCTATTTACGATGTTTTTTTGGGTTTTGGGAATAATGCTTGGGGTGATTTTTCTTAATTGAAAAATTATCAGGCTACGGATTGATTTATTTCTTATATCTTGAAATTTTTTATTAAATTTTACGATGTGCGGGCAAGGCTTTACGGATTTTCAAGCTAGTCTGGGGTGCCATCTGAAAACGACGAGTAATGACGCGCTACTGCGGATAACCCGTAGTTGGGTTTGCGGATATTGAGGCGTTTTTTTTGCTAATATCCTTTAGAACTAAACAATATAGACCTTGCCAATTTGGCTGGCGCCTTGGATGGCACAGGGTCTACGCCTGAGTGGGGCGTAATCTACGCAGGAGATAAGGATGGAACGTTCAGCGCACCTTGATACCTTTGCACGCGACAATCTGCCACCCATCGAGTGGTGGCCAGAGATGTTGCTGGAAGGAAATCCGGATGTGGATTATCCCGCTCGTCTCAATTGCGCCGTGGCGCTGTTGGGTGAGCAGGTAGCAGCGGGGCATGGTGATCGCGTGGCTTTACAGTGGGCACAGGGCGATGAGAATCGCAGCCTGACCTACAAGCAGCTGGATGTGCTGACCAACCGTATCGCTCATGTTCTGGTTGAGGACATGAAGTTGGTGCCCGGGAACCGGGTTTTACTACGAGGCCCCAATAACCCCATGATGGCCGCTTGCTGGTTGGCCAGCATCAAGGCCGGTTTGGTGACTGTTCCCACCATGCCTTTGTTGCGTGCCGTGGAGCTAAAGACGATTCTGGACAAGGCCGAAATCCATGCTGCCTTATGTGACGAGCGCCTGCGTGAAGAGTTGGAACACTGCATGGACTGCGCGCATGACTCTTATACGCCGGCTCTCAAGCAACTGCTGTGCTTTAACGATGAAAGCGCTCAGGGTTTGGAAGCCCTGCTGGCTGGCAAACCCGAGGACTTCACGGCCTGCGATACGGCGGCCGATGATGTTTGCCTGATCGCCTTCACCAGTGGCACGACCGGACAGCCTAAAGGTTGTATGCATTTTCACCGCGATGTACTGGCCATGTGCGATACCTTCTCGCGTCATGTGTTGCGGTTAACGCCTGATGATGTGGTTTGCGGTACCCCTCCTTTGGCCTTTACCTTTGGCTTGGGTGGTTTGTTGTGCTTCCCGTTGCGTGCGGGGGCATCCACGGTATTGCTGGAGCGTCTGACGCCTTCGGATCTGCTGGGCATGATTGATCGCTTCAAGGTGACCATGAGCTTTACTGCGCCCACCTTCTATCGTCAGATGGCCGGTTTGGTGGATCGGTACTCCTTGGCCAGCTTGCGTGCCACCGTGTCGGCAGGTGAGGCCTTGCCGGACGCCACACGTCAGCTTTGGAAGCAGGCCAGCGGCATCGAGATGACGGACGGCATTGGTGGCACGGAAATGATTCACGTGTATGTATCCAGCCCACCAGAAAAAGTACGTGCCGGTGCGATTGGCCAAGTGGTACCCGGTTATGTTGCCACGATTTTGGACGATGATCTGAATCCGGTGCCCGTTGGTACGGTGGGTCGTTTGGCAGTGAAAGGCCCAACGGGCTGCAAGTATTTGAACGACGAACGCCAGAAGCAATTTGTTCAGGGTGGCTGGAACTTCCCTGGCGACACCTTCAAGATGGACGAGGACGGCTACCTGTATTACCAGGCCCGTAACGACGACATGATTGTTTCCTCGGGCTACAACATTGCCGGCCCAGAGGTGGAAGGCACCTTGCTCAAGCACGAGGCTGTTGCCGAGTGTGGCGTGGTGGGCGCCGCCGATGAAGAGCGGGGCCAGATTGTGCAGGCTTTTATTGTGCTTAAACCCGGCTTTACCGGTAGCGACGAGCTCAAGAAAAAGCTGCAGGATTTTGTGAAGGAGAATGCCGCGCCTTACAAATACCCGCGTGCCATCGAGTTCGTGGCGTCTTTGCCACGTACCGAAACTGGCAAGCTGCAGCGCTTCGTGCTGCGTCAGATGGCACAGGGCTGACTCATCAGACAATAAAAAAGCGGGCTTAGGCCCGCTTTTTTGTGTCCGGCGCGTTTAGTTTTTAAAGTTGGCAAAAACCTCGCGGGCCGCTTGCACAGTTGCGTCGGTAATGTCGGAGGTGTGCTGTACCGACACAAAACCGGCTTCAAAGGCTGACGGTGCAAAGTACACACCCTTATCCAGCATGGCGTGGAAGAACTGCTTGAAGCGTTCGATGTCGCCAGCCGAGACTTCGGCCAGGGAAGTGGGGACGTTCTCGCTGAAGTAGATACCAAACAGGCCGCCCTGGTGGTCGGCGGTGAAGGGGACACCGGCTTCTTGCGCTGCGGCTTTCAGGCCCTGAATCAAGTTGGCGGTGTTGGCGGTCAGGGTGTCGTAGAAGCCGGGTTGAGCCAGTTTCTTCAAGGTGGCCAGACCCGCAGCCACAGCGACAGGGTTACCTGACAGTGTGCCTGCCTGGTAAACGCCACCGACAGGAGCCACGCATTGCATGATATCGCGGCGGCCACCGAACGCACCGACAGGCATGCCGCCACCAATCACCTTGGCCAATGTGGTCAGGTCGGGGCGAATGCCGGTCAGGCCTTGCACGCCTTGGGGGCCAACACGGAAGCCGGTCATGACTTCGTCAAAAATCAGCACGGCGCCGTATTCGGTACACAGCTCGCGTAAACCTTCCAGGAAACCGGGGGCTGGGCGAACCAGGTTCATATTGCCGGCAAAGGGCTCAACGATAATGCAGGCGATTTCGTCGCCCTTTTGTTTGAAGGCGTCGCGTACGGCATCCAGATTGTTGTAGTCCAGTACCAGGGTGTGGGCTACGAATTCGGCCGGTACACCTGCGGAGGTGGGATTGCCAAAGGTCAGCAGGCCGGAACCGGCTTTGACCAGCAGACTGTCAGCATGGCCGTGGTAGCAGCCTTCAAATTTGATGATGGTATTGCGGCCGGTAAAGCCACGTGCCAGGCGGATGGCGCTCATGGTGGCTTCGGTGCCGGAGCTGACCAAACGCACTTGCTCGATGGATGGCAGCATTTGGGTCAGGGTTTCAGCCAGAACGACTTCGCCTTCGGTAGGCGCGCCGTAGGACAGGCCATGAACGGCTGCTTCTTGTACGGCCTTGATGACGTCCGGATCGGAGTGGCCCAAAATGGCCGGGCCCCAGGAACCGACGTAGTCTGTGTATTGCTGGCCGTCTGCATCCCAGATGTAAGGGCCTTGGGCGCGCTCGACAAAGCAAGGTGTACCGCCCACGGAACCGAAGGCACGGACGGGCGAGTTGACGCCGCCGGGGATGACTTTGCAGGCACGTTCAAAAAGTTCGGAGTTACGGGACATGAGGCAAAAATCCAGATGTGAAAAGGTCAAGGCCAGGCTAGATAAATCAGCGCACGAAAAGCGATCAGTCCTGGGCGTGAAAGTAGTCGGTAAAGCGTTGCGCCGTGGCGCGTATATCGCTGGTCTCAAACAGGCTGCTGATAACGGCAACGCTATCGACCCCTGCTTGCAGCAGTTCGGGCATTTTCTCGGGTGTGATGCCGCCAATCGCAACAATGGCAGCACGCCGTCCCTCGTGTTCTTGTTCTTGGCAAAGCAGTCGAGCTTGTCGCAAGGTGTTCAGTTCAGCCGGTGGTGCTTCGGGTTTGACGCTGGACGGGTACATGGCCCCAAAGGCAATGTAGTCTGCATCGTCCGCCAAGGCCTGGCGAGCCAGATCCAGACTGTTGTAGCAGGAGCGTCCCAGCAGGGCTTGCGGCCCCAGTGCCTGACGGGCCTGGGTCAGCTCGCCATCGCTTTTGCCCAGGTGTGCGCCTTGCACGTCAAACTCTTGCGCCCAGCTCCAGTGATCGTTCACCAATAGCGGCAGATCCAAAGACAGGCATAACTTGATCAACTCTTTGAGCTGTTGTTGGCGGATTGGTTCCGGGCCATTCTTGCGACGAAATTGCAGCACCTGCAAACCCCCTTCGTGAGCAGCACGTACGGCGTTCAGCAAGCGGGCAGTGTCGTCCCATTCGGGAGTAATGCCGTAGAGACCGGCAGGAAAGCGCAGGGTGGCGGCGTTAGTCATTTTGGGGGGTAACAGGGTTGAACAGGCGGTGGCCCATACCGGGCTGGAAGGTGTCGGTGGCGCGTGCCTGTAGATGCAGCAAGGCTGATTCTACCGCGTTATCCAGCTCGTGACCTTGAGCCAGAAAGCTCAGGCAGGCGGTAGCCAGCAAACTGTCTATGTCCTGCTGACGCAGGCCGCCATCAAGCGGCATGCTGTAGTCCAGACGGCCATGATGTCCCTGGAACCGTGTGTGCCATTGCCCGGCAGCCCCTGGCACGCCTGTCACCAGCACAGCATTGGCACCGTTGTTCAGCAGAGTTTCTACAGCGTCCGGGGTATCGCCCAGTAGCTCGTCGGCTTGCCAGCGCTCCAGGCTTGGGTGGTCGATCAATAATAAGGAGCTCAGAGGCAGGAGCAGGCGTAAACTGGCATCAAGAGCGTCGTCCGCATCCTGCTCGTCCAGTCCGGTGGGCATGGCGCTCAGATGCAGCACCAAAGGCAGCTCGGGATAGTCGGAACAAAGCTCTGCCACCATGCTGGCGATTTCCGGGCTGTAGACGGGGCCACACTTGATGGCCTGAATGTTCATGTCTTCCAGCAAGCAGCGTGCCTGATCGTCGGCAATGTCTTCGGCCAGAGTTTGGATGTTTTCTTGCTGGGCACTGTCGCGTACCAGCAAGGCAGTGGGCACGCTGACGATATGGCAGCCCAGATGGGCGCCATTAATGGCATCGGCAGGCAGGTGGGCGCCACCGCTTGGGTCATAAGGAGCCAGCACGAGCGCCAGGGCAGGACTTGAATTTTTGATTTCAGCAGCCATCTTGTCTTGGATACACCTGCAGGGCCAGCAAGGCTCTGGATGTCACAGGTTGAGTAATTTAGTAATATGAACCCCATTTTAATGGATTGCCCCGATTTGCACGCGGATCGGACTATGTTTACAAATACAGTAGGAATACTATGCGTACGTGGATGTGCCTGATTTGCGGCTGGATTTATGATGAAGAAGCTGGTTTGCCTGAGGAAGGCATTGCACCGGGCACACTCTGGGAAGATGTCCCTCCGAACTGGGTCTGTCCCGAATGCGGCGCTCGTAAGGAAGACTTCGAAATGATCCAAGTGTGATCATCTCAAGTTCCAAGGTGGTTTGTTTTGACGGGAGGTGTGTATGAGTGCCACTAGCCAGTCCCCGCTAATCCAAGAAAGCGCTGACCTAACGCACCACCTGTTACTTGCCATGCCCGGTGTGGTATCGGGCAGCTTGGCCGACACGGTGATTTATGTCTGTGAACATAATGAACAAGGTGCTTTGGGCCTGGTCATTAATCGACCAACGGATCTTAGCCTGGTTGAATTGTTGTCGCGCATTGAAGTGGACGTGGAAAACCGGGCTGATCTGGCCGGGACTTCGGTCTACTTCGGTGGGCCCGTGCAAACGGATCGCGGCTTTGTTCTCCATGACTCCGACAAAACCTATACCTCCAGCCTGGGGGTGGGTGATCTGACCCTGACAACCTCCCGCGATGTGCTGCAGGATGTGGCTCAAGGCCAGGGACCGGTGCATATGCTGGTCACGCTGGGCTATGCCGGTTGGGGCGCCGGTCAGCTGGAAAGCGAGATGGCCGACAATGCCTGGCTGAGCATCAAGGCTACCCATGAAATCTTGTTTTCTACTCCGGTTGGGGAGCGCTACGATCGCGCCCTGGCTTTGCTGGGAATCAGTCCTTTTACCCTGACAGGTGCTGCGGGCCATGCCTGAACATGAAACACCGTCAATGGTCAGCTCGGCGCAAACCTTGCTGGCCTTTGACTATGGCTTGAAAAAAATTGGCGTGGCGCTGGGCAATACCTTGACGCGCCAGGCCCGTCCTTATACGATTTTGCGGCCCGTTACACGGGAACAGCGCTTTGCGGCTATCGAGGCTTTGCTCAAGGAGTGGCAGCCCGATCGCGTCGTGGTAGGTTTGCCTTTGACCCTGGATGGCGGCGAGCAGTATGCTTCGCTGCGGTGTCGGCGTTTTGCCAACCAACTGCACGGTCGCTACGGTGTTGTAGTAGACCTGGTCGATGAGCGGGGCTCCAGCATGGAGGCTCAAGAATTGCTGGGCAATAATGACGATGATGATGCCATGGCAGCTTGCGTGATCCTGCAGCGATATCTGGACAGCCTGCCATCGGCCTGAGCCCTCTATAAGGTTGCAGCCTTTTGATTAGTTTATTTCGTTTTAGTTGGCGCGCTGTCGTTCTGATTGTGTGGGTCGTGGTCGGCTTGTTAAGCGTCGGTCTGCTTTTTCCGGTATTGCGTCCAGGTGGACGTCGCGTCATGGTGCTGCGCATGTCGCGCCTTTTGATGTGTATCTGCGGGGTGCGTGTTATTGCACATGGTCAGGCGGTTCAGGATCGCGCTGTACTGTACGTATCCAACCATGTGTCCTGGCTGGATATCTTCGTCATCAATAGTGTGCGCTGCACGTCTTTTATTGCCAAAAGCGATATTCGACGCTGGCCTGTCATCGGCTGGCTGGTTGCCGGTGCAGGGACCGTGTTTATCGAGCGTGGCCAGCGTCGTGCCATTCAGGTTGTCAGCCAGCAAATGGCAAGCTGCTTTGAGCGTGGCGATGCTGTAGGGCTTTTTCCTGAAGGCACTACCTCCACAGGAATGGATGTCCGGCCTTTCCACGCCAGTTTGTTTGAGGCTGCCATTGCCTTGAATGTCGATATTCAACCGATGGCTTTGTTGTTTGAGCAAGCTGGGCAACGCAGTGAGCGTTTTGCCTTTGTGGGGGAGCAATCCCTGGTAGCTAACATCTGGGTGTTGCTAAGCGCCCGCAAGGTGTCGGTGCATTGCCATTTTCTTGACCTGATCCCAGCCCAGTCCTGTACGGAGTGGGGGCGCTCACAAACGGCACAAAATGCCCGTGAACAGATTCGCGCCGTCGTTTGTCCCGAAGCTGTCACCGTCGAGGCCTGAGAGGCTCAGCCCGGTTTTTTGCTTTCCGGGCAGTGAATCTGAACCAGGTGTCGGTCTTGCAGACGCACAGCGCTAAGCTGACGACCCCAGACGCAGCCGGTATCCAGACTGATCACCGTAGGCGTGTTCAGCAAGCCCAGCGTAGACCAATGACCAAAAATAATAGGCACCTGGGCACAGGCGCGATTTGGCAATTCAAACCACGCCAGCAAACCCGATTCGGCATCCGGTGCCCCTTTGTGCTTGAAGTCCATGCGGCCATTCACATCACACATACGCATGCGCGTTAGGGTGCTGACAAGGGCACGCAGGCGGTCATAGCCTTGCAGTCCGGCATCCCAACGATCCGGGTTGTTGCCGAACAATTCGATAATTTTGTCTTGCCAGTCATCCGCACGCAGCAGTGCCTCCAGCTCGTGGGCGTATTCCAGCGTTTGTTGTGGGCTCCAGTCGGGATGCACGCCAGCATGCACCATCAAATGACCATGTTCGTAGTGGGCGAGCGGCTGGTGTCGTAACCAGTCCAGCAGTTCTGCTGCGTCAGGGGCAGCCAGCAATGGCTGCAAGGTGTCTTGTTTACCGGATTTGCGCACTCCGGCCGCTACGGCCAGACAGTGGATGTCGTGGTTACCCAGCACGCAGACGGCGCGATCCCCCAGGGAGCGAATCAGGCGCAGCGCACCGAGCGAGTCCGGGCCACGGTTGACCAGGTCGCCTGCGAACCAGAACTTGGCCTGGTTATCGGCTGCGACATCAGGGTGGCTGAGCAAGCTGTCCAGGGGGCGGCAGCAGCCTTGAATATCACCAATCGCCCAGATGGCAGGGGAAGTAGCTAAGGACATGATTTAGTTAGTCGTGCTGGAGTTTCGGCGACGCCGATTGTGCCGGTTTTCCATCATGATAAGGGCACTCAAGGCCATGGCCATGGCAATCAGGTTTGGAACCAGTGCGGTGACCCACGGCGCCAGGTTACTGAGCATGGCTACGTTCAAGGCCAACTGGTTGATCATGAAAAAGCCTACGCCCAGCAAGATGCCTGTAAAGACTTTTGTTCCTACACCGCCGTGGCGGGTCTGCATAAAGCCGATAGGTGCGGCAATGGTAATCATGACCAGCAAGGTGAAGGGGTAGGCAACTTTGCGCCACAAGGCGACAACCTGGCGTTTGGTTTGCAGCTTGTTCGCATCCAGATAGCCAATGTAATCCTTCAAATCCAGAATGGACATGCGTTCGGGTGTGACCACTCGGGCAATCAGACGATCAGGTGTCAGTGTGGTGGTCAGTGACAGGTCTGGACGTTTTTCTATGCGAACCAGAGGCTGGTCCGGCGCCTTGTCTTGGGCCAAGGCCTCGTGGGATTGTTCGCTGACGTAGGTTTCGGTCACGTCCTGCAAGTCCAGCTGGTTTTTGTGGAATTGACCCGTTGGCGCTTGTGTCATTGAGCTCAGGCGTTGTCCGTCCGAGAAGTCAAACACGCTGACATCGCTGACTTTGCCATCGCCTTGCAGATTGGCAATATTGATGATGCGCACCCCACCACTATCGTTGCTTTCCTTGAACCAGTAGCCGCTGTCCAGGCGCCCGCCACCAGAGCGGCCCAGTAAGGCCATGCCTTGCTCGCTGGATTTGATCTCGGCCATAGGGGTGACGTACTCGGACAGGACAAAAGCACCGGCCACCAAGGGCAAGGTAATGGTCCAGAGCATCAGCATCATATGCAGGCCGCTGACGCCTGAGGCGCGCAAAATCACGAGCTCATTGCGTTGTGCCAGGCTGGCCAGGGCCAGGGTGGCACCAATCAGCAGGCCGATGGGGAGCAGATCGTACAAACGGGTGGGTAGCTCCAGGGCCTGGATGTAAAAAAGATTCATCAGGGTGAATTTGGAGCCTACGTTGTCCAGCTCTTCGATCAGGGCAAAAAAGCTGAACAGGCCAAGCAAGGCAATCAGCACCACAGCGCTGGAGCGATAGATTTCGGAAGCGAGATAGCGGCGAGCGGTGCGCATGAAAATAGGGCCCAGGAAAGACGTGGCTAGCTTAACAAAAATGCAGATTGCAGTCAGGGAATAGCGACTTGTCGCATACGTTGACTGATGGTGCGTGTGCGCGATTGTAAGTAGGAGCTGTTACGGTTTTTGTCATAGTAGGCCGGATTGGGCAACATGCTTGCCAGACGGGCCGATTGCATGGCACTGAGTTTGGCCGCATCGACTTTGAAGTAGTGGCGTGCTGCCGCCTGGGCACCAAATACACCTTCTCCCCATTGAGCCACGTTCAGGTACAGCTCCAGGATACGCTCCTTGCTCATGACGGTTTCAATCATATAGGTCAAAATCAGTTCCTGACCTTTGCGCAAATAGCTTCGTGACTCTGACAGAAACAGATTCTTGGCTAATTGTTGGGAAATGGTAGAGCCGCCGCGACGGCGGGCAGAGCCTTTTTCTGACTGGCGGCGGTTGTATTCCCATGCTTGACGAATGGCATCCCATTCGACACCGGAGTGGTTCAGGAAGTTTGAGTCTTCGGAGGCAATCACGGCACGTTTCAAGTTGACGCTGATCCTGTCGTAGGGGACCCACTGGTAGTGCAGTTCGGCGTCTGCATTGGCGCTGCGTAACTGGCCCTGTTCTGCCGCCATGAAGGTTGTCATGCGTGGTGGCATCACGCTGTACCAGAGCACCATTACAAACAGGGCGATCTGATAGATCAGGACACCGGCAGCCACGGCCAAGGCGGCTAGGCCCGCCAGTTTCCAGGGGTGGACCAGTAGGCGACGCACGTCAGACTTGCCCGATTTCCTGGCGCAGCTTGGCCAGTACAGGTTCGACATCGGCCTTCACACCGTGCCAGATTTGAAAGCTGGCGGCCGCTTGGCCGACCAGCATGCCCAGGCCATCTATGCTCTGTGTGGCACCGGCTTGCTCGGCGGCGCGCATGAAAGCGGTGGGCTCACTGGCGTAGAACATATCGTAGGCCAGGGAATTGCTGCGGTAACGCGCGTTGGGCAGTTCGGGCAGATTTTGGTTCAGGCTGGCCGAGGTGGCATTGATCACAATATCCCAGTCGCCGCAATGGTCATCCAGACCGCCTGCGCTCAGGCGGCGGGAGGCATCCGGGTCTAGCGCGAC
This sequence comes from Alcaligenes sp. MMA, assembly GCF_020907215.1. NCBI lineage: Bacteria > Pseudomonadati > Pseudomonadota > Betaproteobacteria > Burkholderiales > Alcaligenaceae > Alcaligenes > Alcaligenes sp. MMA. The sequence continues at coordinate 269,649 of NZ_JAJJPP010000003.1, read as the reverse complement.
GACCTGTTCACGAATGTCGTAGGCTTTGGCACTGGTGCGATTGATGATGTGCAGCATCTCGCAACCGGCCTCCAGCAAAGGGAACACCACCCCACGTGAAGCACCCCCTGCACCGATCAGCAAGATACGTTTGCCTTCCGGCTTGTGGCCGATACGCAGCAGGTCCGAGCACAGGCCCACGCCATCGGTATTGCATCCATGTAGTTGGCCGTCTTCCAGCCACAAGGTATTGACGGCTCCGGCCATGCGGGCCCGACGACTCAGACGTGGGCCGACCAGATCATAAGCCTGCTCTTTGAAAGGCAGAGTGACGTTCAGGCCGCTGCCGTTCTTGAAAAACTCCTCCACGGTGGCGGCAAAGCCATCCAGCGGCGCCAGGATACGCTCGTAGCTCAGGGCCAGGTTGAATTGGCTGGCAAACTGCGTATGAATGTGTGGGGAGCGGCTGTGCTCGATAGGGTGGCCAATAACGCCGTAGCGCTTGGCGGGGGTCGTGTCGGGCATGGTTAGGCGATGCGTGTCTTGTTGTGAGGACTCAGCACTCAGGCTGAAAGCAGGTATTTTACCCTAGGGGCTGCTCTTGCTTGGGCTTGCTGTGGACAATACGCTCTTACTGCGTACCCCCGCCTTGCATACTGAGTTTGTCATGCGTAAAGCTCCAACTGCGGGTAATGACGAGTACATCCGCGCCGGGGGCCACGTGCTCAGGTAGGGGGGCGAAGGGGGCGGCCAGCTCAACAATACGTCGTGCAGCCAGATTCAGGGCGGCCTGGTCCGAGGGTTCAGTAATCTGGGCGCGCAGCAAGCTGCCATCGCGTCGGATGTAAACCGTCATTTGCAACTGACCGTATAGCTGTTTGCCATCCTGTTTCGGGTAGTGACGCGTGCCGGTTTGCTCAATTTTTTGACGCCACTGGTCTAGATACTGGGCCTGCTCGCTGGCTTTGGCGCTGGGGCCTACATAGTGATAGCGTGGTTGGCGTTGCTGTTCACGGATTTGCTCGCGCAAAATAGCTAGCTGGCTATTTTGAAGGTGCGGGTCCAGATCATGGTCGTCCGGGCCGGGCTCAATGGAAGCTCCAATATATTCAGGGTTGGGTGTGGAAGGCGGGGCTTTGTCCCGGCTTTCCAGCTCACCGAGCAGGCGCTGCTGTTCAGCTTCCAGGCTTTGCTGGCGGGCACGCAAGGCTTCCAGCACCAACTGATTGGGTAGATTAGGATCCGTCAGTGGCAAAGGGTTGCTGGCCTGTCCTTGCTGATGCTCTCCACCTCCATCCAGATTCAGTTGCGCCAAGAGTTGCGGGCTTAAGGGCACCGAATCGGTACTGAAATTGACCAGTGCTACATCCAGATGATTGGCCGGCGCTGGTGAGGGAGGGCGGCTGGGCCAGAAGATCAGCAAAAGGTGAATCAGTGCTGAAAGGGCGACCGCCAGCCACAGATAATCTTTGGGCGCGTGGCGGCGGTCGGGTTTGACCATGGTCGTCAGTCCGCCGTGGCGACCGAGCGCAAGCGGGCTTCTACCGTCAAAGCCAGTTCGTCGAAAGACAACAGATCCAGCGTGACTTCCTGGCCACGTTCCAGCGTGGGCAGGCCAGGTACGTGAAGCACGAGTGGTGCATTGGTCAGGCGCACTAGATCTTCCTTGATGAAGCTGGCCTGGACCTGTTTGATGTCGTTTTGTTGCAGCCAGCGCAGGCACCAGAAGCGCTCCAGAGAGGACTGGTAGTCCGACCACTGGGTGTATTGCGATTCAAAGGCCCCAATGATGGCGTACAAATCCGCATCTTTGGGCTGAAAGGGGGCCGCCAGACGTGCAGAGATCCCGTGCTCGGCAGCCGCCAGAATCTGGCCCTGGTTGATCAGGTCCACATAACGGCGCAGGGGCGAGGTGGACCAGATGTATTGCGGCACACCAATGGATTCGTGCGGGCCGGGCGTGGTGGACATGCGGGTACGCATGAACTGCTGGGAGCGATAGATGCCAGGTACATTGTGCTCGGCCAGCAAGCCGCCCCACAACTGATTGGCCAGAATCATGTATTCAGCAATCAACAGGCTTAGCGGCGCATTGCGCACACGAGGCACCAGGCGAATGATGGAGTTGGGATCGTCGTGCGGGCCATCCAGCTCGAAGCTGTACTCGACCCGGTTATTGTTTTCTGGCTTACCCCTTACCGCTTCACGCTGAGCCGATAATTGGCGTGAGAAGTTCCACAGGGGGCGCAGCCATTGTTCGTAAGGCAGCTCGGCGTTTTCGTCGGCCAGGGCTGCTTCGCTGATCAGTGGGTCCAGTTCATGCTGACGCAAGTTGCCCGCCACAGTAATGCGTTCCAGACGGGTTTGATGTGACAGGATTTCGCCGGTGCTGATATCCGCATCTACATACAGCGAAAGGGTAGGGCGAGTTTGGCCTTGATCCAGCGAGAAACGCGCGATCAGCTCGGGCGGCAGCATGGGAATCTTATGGCCTGGCGTGTACACCGTAGCCATGCGATTGCGGGCAATTTGGTCGATCTCGTTGCCGCGTGTCATGGCCAGTGAAGGCACGGCGATGTGAACCCCGACACGCAGGCGCCCCGGTTCTGGATGCTGGACAGACAGGGCATCGTCAATTTCAATCGTATTGGCGTCGTCCACCGAATAAGCGGTGACATTGGCCTCGGGCAGATCCTGTCCCCAGTCTTGTAGGGAAATATGGGGAAAGCCCGTGCCTTTGGGGAAATGCGCGGCCAGAAAGCGATGTTGATGCAAGGTCAGCGGATTGGACCAGGCACCCAGCGATAGCAGCAGCTTTTCCGTGCTGACACCCAATTCTTTCTGGGCCTGGTCAAAGGCTTTCCATTCCAGTGTGTTCTTGTCTGGCTGAGTCAGGAAGGTGCTTGCCTTCTGAGCGATTTCAGGCGGCAGTTCGCCCTTGATCATCTGTTCGGCCCAGGTCTGGATTTGCTCTTGCTGCAGGCGCTTTTTCTCAATGGCAGCCAGGGCTGCTTGCAAAATTTCCGGAGGGGCGGGGCGATACAGTCCCTTGCCACGACGGTGGAAGTAGGCGGGCGCACTATGCAAGGCAAAGAGGGTGCCGGTCTTTTCGATAGCGTTGGGTGCGTGGCCAAAATACTCCTGTGCCAGCGTGGAGGCCTCAAATTCGTCCTGAGGGGCGCATTCCCACAAAAAGTTGATATCCAGGGATTCGGCCAGTGCCTGGGCTTTTTCCAGCAGTTCTGCCGGGCCGGGCTGCTCGAAGGTAAATAGAACGCTGTTTTTCTTGATTTTGCTGCGTTTGCCAGACGCGGATTCCACCTGCATGGTGGTATCGCTGTCAGAAAAGATTTTTTCTGCTTTGAAATTACCGCTGTCTTCAAAAAGGACGTACATGATTTTCCATCTGGATGGGACTGGCCATCCGGTAAAGATAGTTAAGGTTGTGGCAGGGCAAAGCGCAAAATTTCGTCGATCCAAGGATCAAAGTCGGTCAGGCCGTGATCTCCGCCCTCCAGAATGTGTCCTTGGCTGCCTTTGTACCAGTCCGCCATTTCGCGCCAGCTCAGGACTTCATCTCCTTTGGCGGCCAGCAAGTAAAAGCGCTGGGGATCGCTGGGGCGCGGTACGTGAATGTCGTTAAGCTCATCTACATGGTCGGGCAGGAAATGGAAGGGATCGGGCGAGTGATAGCAGACGTGTTCGCCCACTTGGGTTGCCAGATCCCGTCCTGCGTAGACCACCGGGTTAAGCAGCACGGCGCGGCTGTGATAGTGCTGTGCCAGGTGGCTGGCATAGTAACCGCCCAGCGAGGAGCCGATTACACATAATTGATCGGCGTCCATGCCCGCCTGCATTTGTGTGTCCACAATACGCTTGCACATGGCAATGGCCTGGGCCGGGCTGGCGGGCAACTGCGGGCAGCGCCACAGGTGCAGCAAGCCCCTGTCTTGCAGGGCTTGTTTCAGGCGCTGCGCTTTATAGGACGAAGGCGAGGAACGAAAGCCGTGTAGATAGAGGATCATGGAGGCACCTGCTATATAGATAAGAGGGTCAGCGTGACAGTTGATCCAGCAGACGCTGATGAATGCCACCAAAGCTGCCGTTACTCATGACGACAATGGCATCGCCGGGCTGGCTGGCCTGAACAATGGCCTGAACCATTTTATCCAAATCAGTCCACGCTGTGGCGCGATCGCCTAATGGCGCCAGTACCTGGGCCGCATCCCAGCCCAGTGCGTGTTTGCCCTGGGTCTGGCCATAGCAAAACACCAGGTCGGCATCTTCCAGTGAACCGGGCAGGCGAGCCGCCATGGCACCCAGCTTCATGGTGTTGGAGCGTGGCTCCAGTACGGCCAGAATCCGGGAGGCCTTGCCGGTTTGGCCGCGCAGACCCGCCAGGGTGGTGGCAATGGCAGTGGGGTGGTGGGCAAAATCATCGTAGACGGTAATGTCCTTGACCACGCCACGTACTTCCATGCGGCGCTTGATACCGGCGAACTGGCTTAGCGCAGCGCAAGCTTGTGCGGGCTTGACGCCAACATGGTAGGCAGCGGCGATAGCGGCCAGGGCGTTCAGACGATTGTGTTCGCCCGTCAGTGTCCACTGGACGGTGCCCTGAGTCTGGCCTTTGAAAATCACTTCAAACGAGGTGGGGCTGATTGCTCGACTGTCCCAGTCGCCTTCGGGACCAAACTGCTCGACCGGTGTCCAGCAACCTCGGGCCAGGGTTTCGTCCAGACTTGGGGTGTGGGTGGGGCGCAGAATCAGCCCGGTGGAGGGGATGGTGCGTACCAGATGGTGAAATTGTGTCTGGATAGCGTGCAGATCAGGGAAGATATCAGCGTGATCGTATTCCAGATTGTTCAGAATGGCTGTGCGGGGGCGGTAGTGAACAAATTTGGAGCGTTTGTCGAAGAAAGCGGTGTCGTATTCGTCGGCCTCGATCACAAACAGGGATTGCTCAGGATTGAAACGGGCCGACACGCCCAGGCCTGGAGCCACGCCACCGATCAGAAAGTTGGGGGACAGCTCGGCCTGTTCCAGAATCCAGCCCAGCATGGAGCTGGTGGAGGTTTTGCCGTGCGTGCCGGCCACGGCCAGAACGTGTTGCTTGTGCAGGATGTTCTCGCCCAGCCACTGCGGGCCGGAGGTGTAGGGCAGACCCTGATCCAGAATGGCTTCCATCAGAGGATTGCCGCGCGTGACCACATTGCCCACTATATAGAGATCAGGGGCCAGCTCGGTCTGTTCTGCGCCAAAGCCTTCGATGAGCTCGATGCCTTGTTCTTCCAGCTGCGTGCTCATGGGGGGGTAGACCCCGGCGTCGCAACCTGTGACTGTATGGCCAGCCGAACGGGCAATCAGGGCCAGACCACCCATGAATGTGCCGCAAATGCCTAGTATATGTATGTGCATGACAATCCTCCGGCCTGTATTCTAGACGACTGTTTGATCTGATGCGTGAGCTTTGGTGAGGGCCGGTGCTATCATCCCCGGATGACATTTTTCAGGTGTGAGCCGGTATGCGTAGGCGTCTTTTTTTGCAGAAATCGCTAGTGTGTGCAAGTCTTTTAGCCTTGCATCCCGCTCCTTGGGCCAGTTTGCTGCCTTCAGACCCTTTCCTGGCGCAAAGTTTCAAGGACCTTCAGGGCGAAGATCACGCGCTCTCTACTTATATAGGCAAGCCACTGGTGGTCAACTTCTGGGCTACCTGGTGCGCACCGTGCGTCAAGGAGATGCCGGATCTGCAGGAGCTGCACAAACGCTATCCGGATGTGAACTTTGTGGGCATTGCGGTGGACTCGCTGGATAACGTAACGGAGTTTCTGCAGCGCGTGCCGGTCAGCTACGACATTTTGCTGGCTGGCTCGGGTGGTTTGAAACAAATGCGCAGCGTGGGTAATAAAAAGGGTGGATTGCCCTTTACCGTGGTGTTCGGCAGCAATGGCCGGATCAGTGAACGCATTTTGGGCCAGATAGATCCCGAAAAGTTGGACGAAGTTATTAAAGCTCAACGCTAACTGGCCGACTTTTTCGCTTAATTTCGTCAAATTGCAGACCTGGTGCTTCTCTGTTTAAAACGGCATTGAACCAATGCTAACTATTTGTAAGCCAAGCAGGTTTATGGACAAATGACGTTATTTAGCGTAAAAAGGCGGTCTGTCTTGACGAAAAATCCGCTATGGCGAAACATGTCCTGGTCCTTAACGGGCCTAACCTCAACCTGCTGGGTACCCGGGAACCCGATGTCTATGGACATCAGACTCTCGACGATATCAATAGCGGTTTACAGGTGCTGGCCGACCAGCATGGTGCGCAGTGTCATTTTTTTCAAAGCAATCACGAAGGCGGGCTCGTTGATCGAATTCATCAAGCCCGTACCGAGGGCGTCGATTTCATCCTGATCAATGCTGGGGCCTATACCCATACCAGCGTAGCGATACGGGATGCACTTGCCGGTGTCGGTATTGCGTTTATTGAAGTTCATCTGTCCAATGTTCACCGTCGTGAGCCGTTCCGTCACCACTCCTATCTCTCTGACATCGCTAGCGGTGTCATTGTTGGTTTGGGGGCGTATGGTTATGAAGCCGCCCTGCGGTTCGCTTTGAATAGTTAAGCGGTTCATTTCGTTTTTTTGACCAATATTTTTTAATGCCGTCCTGACCCAGTCAGTGGCTAGTGCGGCGTTGCGGGAAGTACGCATGGATCTTAGAAAACTCAAAACCCTGATCGATCTGGTCGCCGAGTCTGGCATTGCCGAGCTGGAAATCACTGAAGGCGATGACAAGGTTCGCATTGTTAAATTTTCGCAAAGCTCGGCTGCTCCCGTGGTCTATGCACCCGAGGCTCCGGTAGCCCAGGTGGTAGCCCCTGCCGCTGGCGCTCCTGCCGCCGCTCCCGCTGCACCCGCCGCTCCTGAAGGCCACGCCGTCAAGGCTCCTATGGTTGGCACCTTCTACCGTGCTCCTAGCCCAGGTGCTTCTCCTTTTGTGGAAGTGGGTCAAACGGTCAAGGAAGGCGAGCCTTTGTGCATTATCGAAGCCATGAAGCTGCTCAACGAGATCGAAGCCGACAAGTCCGGCGTGATCAAAGAAATTCTGGTTGAAAATGGCGGGCCGGTGGAATACGGCCAGACTTTGTTCGTCATCGGTTGATGATATGTTTGAAAAAATCCTAATCGCCAATCGGGGCGAAATTGCCTTGCGTATCCAGCGCGCTTGCCGCGAGATGGGTATCAAGACAGTCGTCGTTTATTCTGAAGCAGATCGTGATGCCAAGTACGTGCGGCTGGCTGACGAGGCCGTGTGTATTGGCCCCGCCCAGGCTCGTGACAGCTACCTGAGCATGCCTGCCATTATCTCGGCAGCAGAAGTGACCGATGCGGAGGCCATTCACCCTGGCTACGGCTTCATGGCTGAAAACGCGGACTTCGCTGATCGTGTTGAAAAGAGCGGTTTTGTCTTTATTGGCCCACGTCCCGAGAGCATCCGTACGATGGGCGATAAGGTCATGGCCAAAAAGGCCATGATCGAGGCCGGTGTGCCTGTGGTTCCCGGTTCGGATGGCGCCTTGCCGGACGACCCGGCTGAAATCATTCGCATCGGGCGTGAAGTAGGCTACCCAGTCATCATTAAAGCCTCTGGCGGTGGTGGTGGCCGTGGCATGCGCGTGGTCTACACCGAAGCGGCTTTGCTGACTGCGGTTGCCACGACCAAGACTGAAGCGGCTTCGGCGTTCAACAATCCCGAGGTCTACATGGAAAAGTACCTCGAGAATCCACGCCATATCGAAATTCAGGTATTGGCTGACGGTGAACGCAATGCTATTTGGCTGGGCGAGCGCGATTGCTCCATGCAGCGTCGTCACCAGAAAGTGATTGAAGAAGCACCGGCCCCTGGTATTGCCCGTCGCCTGATCGAGCGTATTGGCGAGCGCTGTGCTGATGCCTGCCGCAAGATGCGTTACCGCGGCGCAGGTACCTTCGAGTTTCTGTACGAAAACGGCGAGTTCTTCTTTATTGAGATGAACACCCGTATTCAGGTTGAGCACACCATCACTGAAATGATCACCGGCATTGATCTGGTTCAAGAGCAGATCAAAGTGGCTGCGGGCGAGAAGTTCGTGCTGCGCCAGCGTGACATTGAGTTTGAAGGTCACTCGATCGAGTGCCGTATCAACGCAGAAGATCCGTTCAATTTCGTACCCAGCCCAGGTTTGGTCAGCAAGTGGCACACCCCTGGCGGCCCTGGCGTGCGTATCGACTCGCATGTCTTTACCGGTTATACCGTGCCCCCGTACTACGATTCGATGATTGCCAAGCTGATTACCTATGGTAAAACGCGTGAGCAAGCCATCGCCCGTATGGACATTGCCTTGTCTGAAATGGTGGTGGAAGGGATCAAGACGAATGTGGAGCTGCACCGGGAGTTGATGCAGGATGCCAGCTTCAAGGCCGGCGGCACCAGTATTCACTACCTGGAACAAAAGCTGGCCCAACGTAACAAGTAAGGGCAGCAACAGGTCAGGCCACAGGCCTGACCTGATAAGAATAATGATTACGTAAAACAGGGGCGAGCCCCCTGTTTTGCTTTATGGAAACTATGTATGCGTGAACTCTTACTGAGCTGTCAGGAACACGAGGCCGAGCGCTTGTCCGATGCCTTGCTTGAAGCAGGCGCCTTGTCGGTGTCGGTGGAAGATGCCGACGGTGATACCGACCAGGAAAAGCCCCTGTTTGGCGAACCCGGTATCGAGCCGGATGTGCTGGCCTGGGACCGCAATCGGGTCGTCGCTTTGCTGCCCGAGGAGCTGGAGCCTGAAGAGTTGCTACAACCGCTTTTTGACGCCGGTGTACTGGAGCCTGAAAAGGCCCAATGGAGCGTGCGCGAAGTGCCCGATGAGGATTGGGTACGTTTGACGCAGTCGCAGTTTGGCCCCATCCCGGTGGGTGATCGTATCCTGATCGTGCCTAGCTGGCACAAGGATGACGAGGATCTGCCCGTCGCTCAGGAAGGTGATGATGGCTTGGTTCGTATTGAACTGGATCCTGGCCTGGCGTTTGGTACCGGTAGCCACCCCACGACGCACCTGTGTCTGGATTGGTTGGCCCATCATGTGCGGTCTGGCCAGACAGTGCTGGACTACGGTTGCGGCTCCGGCATTTTGGCGATTGCGGCTCGCAAGCTGGGCGCCGGCCATACCGTGGGTGTGGACATTGACGAGCAAGCCGTGATTGCCACGCGCTACAATGCGCAAGTCAATCAGGTTGAGGTTGAAGGCTTGCTGCCCGATGCCATGCCCGCCGGGCAAACCGATCTGGTGGTCGCCAATATTCTGGCCAATCCCCTGCGTATGCTGGCCCCTATGCTGGCCAACCGTGTCAAACCGGGGGGGCACTTGATTCTGTCCGGCATTTACGATTGGCAGGCCGAGGAAATGATCGAGGTCTATTCCGCCTACCTACCCTTGTCGGTCTGGCAAGAGCGTGATGGCTGGGTGTGTTTGGCTGGTCAACGCCCCTTGTAAGACGGTAGAACCTAAGGTGAGTTCATGGAGCTAAAGACTCGCTGCCCCCGTTGCGGGACATCGTTTGCAGCCAGTGTAGAAACGCTGCAGCGCCGCCGAGGCTATATACGCTGTATTCAATGTGCGCATATCTTCGATGGCTTTGAAGAGGTCATTGATGATCAAGCTCCTGAGCCTTCTTATCGTTCCCCGCTTGTTCCGGTTCAGACCGAGCCGCGTCTGGGGCCTGAACCATTGGCCTCACACCGGCAAGAGCAGGTGCAGACAGTGGACTTGCAAAGCCCTATTCCAGGGCCGCGCTTTGTAGAGCATTCCCGTCATGCACCACCGCGTGATGAAGGCACTGCGCACGACTCCTTGCAGGTACGCAAATTTCCCGACTCCATTCTGGCACAGGCGCCGCTTACGCCGGCAGCGTCTTCTGTTAATGCTGCGGAGCCTTTTGTGCGGCTGGCAGAACCGTCTGTTGAGTCTATAGAGCCCTCTTTGCGGCCGTCAGAACCTTCTGTCATCCGCGCCCGCTCTCGAGCCGAGCCTGTAACCAGGGGGGATCAAGACGCTGCTTTTTTTGTATCGGCCGGCACAGCCGCTGAACCAGAGGGTGGACACCATATTGGTCAGGCCCCCTGGTCGGCTGCCGAACCCCAATTCAGTGTGGGGGATCGTGCCAGTGCTTTGCGTGCGTCTTTCCCCTCACGGCAGGCTGACGGCACCCACGATGATGATGGAGACCACGTCCAGCAAGGTTGGGTGATTGATCCCAACCCCGCCTTGCAACGCGAGACGCGTTACGAGGGCGAGGCCAGTTTTGGCCAGCGTGTGGGTTCGCTGATCTGGACCAGCTTGTGTGTCCTTGGCATTGTCGTGTTCGTATTGCAGCTGATGTACGTGTATCGCGTGCAGATTGTCAGCCAGATACCGATGCTGCGGCCCGTGTTTGAGCGTACTTGCCAGACCTTGTCGTGCAAGGTGCCCTACGAGCGCCGTCTGGACCAGATCCGTGTACAGGCTTCGGCTTTGCATAAAGCGCCGAATCAGCCAGGGCAATCTACGTTGGGCTTTACGCTGCGCAACGAGTTTGAGCGGCCCCAGGAGTGGCCGACACTGGTTCTGGACTTGAAAGATTTTTCCGGAGCCTTGATCGCCCGGCGCAATATCGCGCCCGATCAGTATCTGGCTCCCGAGCGACGCGAGCCCGCGTTTGCAGCGCGCAGTGAAATTATGGTGCGTCTGCCTTTGAATACCGGGCCGCTCCAGGTTAATGGCTACCAGATTAGCCCTTTTTTTCCATAAGGTAATTTATGACCGAGCGAGTGCTGGTATGTGGTTCGATCGCGTTTGATACGATCGCGGTTTTCGAGGGGTACTTCAAAGATCACATCTTGCCCGATAGCATCAAAACCCTGAGTGTGTCCTTTTTTGTGCCCAGTTTGCGTAAAGAGTGGGGTGGCTGTGCTGGCAACATGGCCTACACATTGAATATGCTGGGTGGCCGTCCTGTGCCCGTGGGGGCGGTAGGTAGTGATGGTGTGGATTATGTGCAGCGTTTGCAGAATCTGGGTATTGATACCAGCATGGTGCGCGTGATGCCTGATATGTTCACCCCTCAGTGCTTTATCACTACAGACTTGGCTGCCAGCCAGATTACCTCTTTCCACCCGGGTGCCATGATCAGTTCGGCCCAAATTGATCTGTCCGGTCAAGAAGCGGCGTGGGGCATTGTGGCTCCGGACTCCAAAGATGGCATGTTTGCGCATGCTCGTCGCCTGAACGCACAAGGCACGCCGTTCATTTTCGACTTGGGCCAAGCCATGCCTTTGTTTACGGGCGAAGATCTGCTGGAAATGTTGGAACTGTGTCAAGTTCTTACGGCGAACGAATATGAAGCCGAAGTCATTGAGCAACGTACCGCCAAGAGCATGGCCGAGATCGCACAGGGTTTGCAGGCCGCTATTGTGACGCGTGGGGAGTATGGAAGCACGCTTTACCACAACGGGCAGGCTTATGACATTGCCCCTGTGCCAGTGGACCATGTGGTTGATCCTACCGGCTGTGGCGATGCCCATCGCGCAGGTTTGTTATATGGACTTACAAAAGGTTGGAGCTGGCAGGAGGCCTGCTGCTTGGGCAACTTGATGGGCAGTATTAAAATCCAGGTCGATGGCCCGCAAAATCATGAATTTAAACGGTCAGATATCTCGGCCATGCTAAAACAGCACTATGGGATTGAGCGCAGTCTGTAAGATTGCGTTCTACCATTTTTTATGGTTCGGCCAGCTACGTTTTTTGGAGTAAACCGTATGTACGTCTCTTTTTTTGATCGACCCAAAGTGCGTCTGCTGGTAGTGGCAAGCTTGGCGGCCCCGGTGTTTTTGTTGGCCGGTTGTGCCAATAAATCAGCATCCAGCTCGGTGTACAGCTACGGTCAGGCTCAGCGAGAGCAAATCGTGCGTTTGGGTACCGTTGTTTCGGTACGCGCTGTCACTATTCAGGAAGATCAGAACTCCGGCGTGGGCACCGTCGGTGGCGCGGCCTTGGGTGGAGTGGCCGCCAGCAGCATTGGTGGTGGCCGTGGCAGCATCCTGGCAAGTATTGGTGGTGCTATTTTGGGTGGTCTGGTTGGTAATGCGGTTGAAAACCGCATGGGCAAGACCCAGGGGCTGGAGATCACGGTGCAACTGGATAATGGCGAAACCCGTGTGGTGGCTCAGGAAGCCGATGTTCCTCTGTCCGTAGGTCAGCGTGTCCGTATGCTTAGCGGTAACGGCCCAACTCGTGTGGTGCCGATGTAATCAAGGCCTCAGGGCTTTGCGCACACAAAACCCGGCCATTGGCCGGGTTTTTCATGTCTGCTAAAAAGTCGTGCCTCTATTGTGCGCGTTCACGCTCCAGCAAGGTTTTCTTGCGCTCCAGTCCCCAGCGATAGCCTGCCAGATCACCGCTTTGTCGCAAGACTCGATGGCAGGGGATGGCAATGGCCAGAATATTGCTGGCACAGGCTCGTGCGACTGCACGGGCTCCATTGGGCATATTCAAGCGTTTGGCAAGCTCGGTATAGCTTAAGGTCTGGCCTGCCGGGATCTGACGCAGAAACTCCCAGACACGCTGTTGAAAGGCGGTGCCTTGAATGTCCAGGGGCAGATCCAAGCCTTGGGTCGGTTCTTCTACCATAGCCAGTACTTGAGCGACCCGCTGATTGAATAGGGAATCTGCACCAATCAGTTCGGCAGTCTTGAAGCGATCCTGCAACTGTGCCAGCAAGATGTTGGGATCATCGCCTAAAGCAATGGCACAAATCCCGCGCTCGCTTTCTGCGACCATCAGTGCTCCCAAGCTGGATTGGGTAATTGCAAAACGAATTGGCTTGCCTGGGCCTTGTGGGCGAGGCGTTTTGGCCTGCAGGCGTTGACTTCGATGTACCTTGTTTGGGGCAGGAGCCGCTACGGGTGTGTGTTTGGGCATACGCCACAAATACCATGATGCGACGCTGCGATAGGGGGCCCAGGCTTGGCCAATGTCACGTAAAGCTCGGGCTGAGGGGGCTTTGTCCAGGCGCTTTAAATGGCGATAGCCCTCCCGCACCCCAAAGTCGTCTGCAGGCAAAATGTCCTCGTGTTCCAGTGTGTACATCATCATCATTTCCACCGTCCAGCGGCCTATGCCGCGTAGCGTGGTCAATTGCTTGATCAGTTCTTCATCAGGCATTTGCAAAGCGGTGGCCTGATCGGGAATGATGCCATCCAAACGCGCCTGAGCCAGCCCCAAAATACTGTTGGCCTTGGCGCCGGACAAGCCACAAGCACGCAAGGTTTCATAGGGAGTGGCCAGCACCTGTTCAGGTGTTGGGCAGTGGCCGTGCGGATAAATATCAATCAGGCGTTGCAGGATGCGTTCAGCCGCACGGGTGTGCAATTGCTGATACACCACCGAGCGGATCAGGGCCTCGTAGGGGTCGCGCTCGGGGCGCGGTTGATGGATGCAAGGGCCCACATGGGTGACCAAGGCTTGCCAGTCCGGGTCCAGTGCGGCCAGGAATTGTTCGGCCTCGCGGTAGCGGTGGGCCCGGTCCTGTTTTGATGGAAGACGAGTCATGGAAGTGGTGTGCTGATTGGCGATGAGACCAGTATAAAGTCCGCCTTGGGACAAGACACCCTGGTTCTTGCTCTTGAATTCGGGGCAGGAAAGGAAGGTTTTTTCCAGACTTTGGAGGAGATCAGCCTAATTCAGAATGAGTTTGTTTGCTTGAATATGGCTGCGGGTTGCGTGTTCTAGAGGATGACTCTGATGCGGTTCAGAAAGTTGGCAAATATCAAGCATGGCGACGCATCAAAGTAAAAAACCTGGGCGTGGCCCAGGTTTTTTTAAGCGTGCAGCGTGTCGTGCTTAGATTGGCACCAGGCTGAAAGCCGTGCGCGTGATAACCATATTAAGCACTTGGGTCAGCAGCAAGATGACCAGCGGCGACAGATCCAGGCCACCCAAGTCGGGCAGGACACGGCGTATCGGGTCCAGCAAGGGGGCAGTAATCGAGCGCAGCAAAGGCATGCTGGGTGATTGTGGCTGAATCCAGGATAGCAGGGCTTGCAGCAGCACAACCCAGAAGATCAGGCTCAAGGCCCAGCGCAGCAAGGTAAAGACGGCTGCCAGCAAGAACATGGGGAAGTTCGAGAGCATGGACATGGATCCGGTCAGCACCATCGCACTGAGGACCAGGTAGACCAGTGCGCTTAGCCAGGCTGCGACCAAGGAGGTCCAGTCCCAACGGTTGCCGCTTTTGATCACGCGCCGCAAAGGCATGACCAGCCAGTCCGTGACTTTGAACATGGCTTGCGAATAAGGGTTGAAGGGATGGATTCTGAGCGCATAAACCCAGGCACGCAGTAGCAAAATCGTGCCCAGCAGCGACAGAACAATATGGATTAGGAAGAGGGCGACTTCACTGAACATAGTTGCTTGGTATGAATTGATGGGAGAGGGAATTGTCGCATGCAAGTGCTACAAACCAAAGAGCCACCCTGACCAGGGTGGCTCTTTGGGGAAAAATATAAAAGCGGCGTGTGATTAAGGACGCTTGCCAGTTGGGAAGGGCCAGGAGCCAGCGGGGTTGACGTCGTCGCGCAGCGGTTCGGCTGGTGATGCTGCCGTTTTGCTCGCTTTGCGGGCTGCGGTTTTATTACCTACCTTAGCGGTGGTTTTAGGCGTTGTGCTGGTCTTTGGGGTCTTGGTTTCTGCGGTCACGGATTTAACTTCTTTCTTCTTTGGAGCTACGGGTTTCTTGGCACTGGCAGCAGGACTGGCTTTTTTTGCCGCGGTCTTTACTGCTGCTTTGGTGCCGGCTTTAGTGGCAGGTTTTGCTGCCGCCTTGCTGGGAGTGGCTTTTTTGGCCACGGGTTTGCTTGCCTTGGTGCTGGCCGTTTTTTTTGCGGCAGCGGGGGCAGCAGGTTTTTTAGGAGCAGATTTAGCGCTGGATGCTTTGGGCGCAGTCGCTTTCTTAGCTACTGTTTTTTTAGCGACGGCCTTTTTGGCCACGGCTTTTTTAGCGACCGTTTTTTTCGCTACTGTTTTTTTGGCTACGGTTTTTACGGCGGCTGTTTTGGTCGCGGTAGCTTTGACCGTCGTGTTCTTTGCCGCAGTGGTTTTCTTCACCGCTGCTTTTTTCGCAACCGTTTTCTTGGCCGGTGCGCTGGTTGCAGACTTGGCAGGCGCTTTTACAGCAGCCTTGCTGGTCTTGGTCGCAGTGGTTTTAGTGGGGGACTTTTGGGCAGCGGTTTTGCTGCTGGGACTGGTCTTGGTAGCGGAAGCTTTTACTGGTGCTGTAGCGGGCTTGGCTGGCGTTGCTTTTTTGGGGCTAGCTGTTTTGGTGCTTGCTGCTTTTGCTGCGCCTTTCTTGGCTGTTGCCATGATCATGCTCCTTGAGAACAAGTCTTTAGTTTGTCCACACCCATTTGACCTGGCCTGGAAAACTGCAATGGCCTTTTTCAAATGACGCAGGCGTCTAAGGTTAATACCTTATACGTTTAGCAGTCTAACGCAAGCCCTTACACAGTCAAGTAATAATCATGTAGCACAAGCATATGGCTTTGTTAATCCCCGCTTGCTGTCTCCAATAAGTTGCGTTCTGTACCTGTGCAATCAATTCCCCCAAAAAAGAGCCCCGCATAGGCAGGGCTGAAAGGGCAGGTTAATGGTTGCGACAGTCGTAGCGGGCAAGGCTTAGGCGGGAACCGCCTGAATTGTCAGACCTGTGTTTTTCAATTGCTGCGTCAACTCCGCGAACCGGGCTTCGTATTGCTTGGCTGACTCCATTTTCACGGGACCGAAGCCGCGCAATTGTTGGGGCAGTTCGGCCAGTTCCAATGCCGTGGCGTAGTTGGTCTGATCCAGATTCTTGCTCAAGCTGTTGAGCAGGCTCTGGTATTCGCGCCAGAAGCGACGCTCCATACGGCGCTCATGGGTGTAGCCAAAGGGATCTAGCGGTGTGTTGCGCAGACCTTTGCCTTTGGCCATCCAGCGCAGCAAGGTGGCCGTGCGGGGGCCCAAGGTGATCTTGCGTGGGCGACCTGTGGCCGGATCACGGCGTGCCAGTAAAGGCGGTGCGAAATGAAAGCGCAAGGAGAAGTCGCCTTCAAATTGCTGTTCCAGATCCTGGCGGAACGCGGGCGAGCTAAATAGGCGAGCCACTTCGTACTCATCCTTGTAGGCCATTAGCTTGTACAAGCTGCGCGCGGCTTTTTCAGTCAAGACGGGACGCTGGCCAGGACGCAGTTTTTGTTCGGCTTCACGCAGTGCATGGATGGTGCTGGAAAAGCGCTGGGCATAGGCGGTGTTCTGGTATTGCTCCAAGCTACTGGTGCAGCGCTGCATGATTTGTTCCAACGTTTCACGACGCTGCAAGGTTACGACTTGAGCGGCTGGAGCCAAAAGGCTGACCAATGCTTTTTCGTCGTGAGCCAGTACGCGCCCCAAATGGAAGGCATCCAGGTTGGCTTGAATAGCCACACCATTGAGGCGGATGGCCTGTTCAATCGCCGCGCTGCTGACGGGCAGGGAGCCTTGCTGCCACGCCATGCCCATCAGGAGCATGTTGGACAGCAGGCTATCGCCAAACAGCAGGGTGGCGGCCTGGTGAGCATTGAAAGAACGTACCTGGTTCTCGCCAGCGGTGGCCTTCAATTGACTCAGCAAGTGCTGTGCATCCAGCGGGGCATCGGGGTTGCGGGTGAACTCGGCGGTAGGGGCCAGGTATTCGTTGATGATGGCGTGAGTATGCCCAGGACGCAGGCAAGACAGGGCATTGGGGTGGGCGGCTGCCACCACGTCGCACAAAATGGCCAGGTCGGCCTGGCCGGGATCTACACGCACGGCACCTGTGTTCTCTTTGTTGGCTGACAGACGAATGTGGCTGATGACTGTGCCGCCTTTTTGCGCCAGACCTGTCATGTCCAGCACGGAGCTGGAGCGACCTTCCAGGTGCACGGCCATGGAGAGCACCGCACCAATGGTAATCACACCCGTCCCCCCCACGCCGGCCACAATCACATTGCAGTCGCGAGCTTGAATGGCAGCTTGCGGCAGCGTGTCCAGCTTGGCCAGCAACTGGGCCTTCATATCGGCCTGACCGTTTTGATCACCACGGCGCAGGGCTCCGCCCATCACCGACACAAAGCTGGGGCAGAAACCGTCCACGCAGGAGTAGTCCTTGTTACAGCTGGACTGGTCGATCTGACGCTTGCGACCCTCGGGCGTTTCAGCAGGCACCAGAGACAGGCAGTTCGATTGCACACCGCAATCCCCACAGCCTTCGCAGACCGCCTTATTAATAAAGAGGCGGCGGGCAGGGTCGGGGTACTCGTTCTTTTTACGACGACGGCGCTTTTCAGCCGCACAGGTCTGGTCGTGAATCAAAATGGTGACGCCTGGGATTTCGCGCAGTTCGCGCTGTAAGCGGTCCAGCTCGTGACGATGATGAACGTCCACACCGGCAGGCAGGCTGACACCGCGATAGCGCTCGGGCTCATCGGTGGTGATGACCACACGACGCGCACCTTCCCCAATGGTTTGCTGGCAAATGCGGGGCACAGAGATCGGGCCGTCAACGGGCTGACCGCCCGTCATGGCGACGGCATCGTTGAACAGAATCTTGTAGGTAATGTTGGCATTGGCGGCAATGGCCTGCCGAATCGCCAGATAGCCAGAGTGGAAGTAGGTACCTTCACCCATGTTCTGGAACATGTGGCCCGTTTGGATAAAGGGGGACAGGCCCACCCAGTCCGTGCCTTCACCACCCATTTGAGTCAGACCACGGGTTTTGCGGTCCATCCAGGTCGCCATGTAATGACAACCCACACCGGCCATGGCCTGGCTGCCTTCGGGCACTTTGGTGGAGGTATTGTGCGGGCAGCCTGAACAGAAGTAGGGGCGGCGGGTCAGACCATTGGTGTCAATCGGTGCCAGGTTTTGCACCGTACAGGCAGGCAATTGCACATTGGCGTGATGGCCCAGCCAGCGACGCAGACCCACGGCCACACGGGCAGGGCTGAGCTGACCATCAGCAGGAATCAGTACTTCATTTTCAATATCGCGCTTGCCCGACACAGTGGGGCGCTGGGCACGGTTAAAGAGCAGGTTCTTTAACTGGTCTTCAATGATCGGGCCTTTTTCTTCAATGACCAGAACGTGGTCCAGACCTTCAATAAAATCGTTCAGCGATTGCGGGTTAACTGGCCAGCTCAAACCGATTTTCAGATGGCGAATGGCGGGCAGATCCTTCAGGCTGCTGAGCTGTTGCAGTGCGTCCAGCGTGTCCAGTGTGGCTTTGCCGGTGGACACAATACCGATACGCGCATCAGGTGCCGCTTCAAGGATGCGGTCCAGGCTGTACTTGTGGGCAAACTCGCGCACGCTATCCAGGCGGGCATCCAGAGTGCCTTCCATGGATGGCGTCAGGAATTTGCTGGGGTCGTAGGGGTGTTTGCCGCCTTGCTTGTCGGCCAAGGCCGGGGCCAGATCATCCAAAGGGGTGATCTCGAAAGAGCGGCCGCTTTCTACGGTTTCGGTAATGGCTTTGAAGGCTACCCAGGAACCGGAGTAACGCGACAAGGCCCAAGCCCAAATGCCAAAGCGCTCGTATTCTTCAACAGAGCTGGGGTTGACCACCGGGATGCCCCAGGCGATCAGGGATTGTTCGCTGGCGTGAGGGATGGACGAGGACGAGGCCACGTGGTCATCACCCACAATCATCAGGACGCCGCCGTGCTGGGACGCACCGGCTGCATGGCCGTGGTGCAAGGCATCGCCCGCGCGGTCTACACCGGGGCCCTTGCCATACCACATGGAGAACACGCCATCGACAGTGCGGTCGTCACGCTCGCCCGCTTGCTGGGTGCCCATAATCATGGAAGCAGCCAGGTCCTCATTAATAGCAGGTTGGAAACGGACCTTGGCCTGGTCCAGATGCTTCTGGGCCTTCCACATGATCATGTCCACGCCACCCAGTGGCGAACCACGGTAGCCGGAAACAAAACCGGCGGTGTTCAAACCGTGCTCTTTATCCAGGCGAGCCTGGGTCAGCAACATGCGCACCAGGGCCTGTGTGCCAGTTAAAAAGATGCGTCCTGATTGGGCGGTCAGGTTGTCGCTTAGCTTGTATTGAGTGTCGACGGACTGCGTCATGATGAAACCTCCAGATAGAGATCATGATAGAGAGTCTGTCCTCGCTTTTTTTTGCGTTATAGTTGCGTGTATTCCCTATTCTTTGAAATGTTCATTTCGTAAATGTTTAAATATGGATAAAACTGACTTAAAAATCCTGGATGCCTTGCAGCTGGATGGTCGAGCCTCGGCTCAGCAGGTCTCCGAGCAGGTGGGTTTGTCCACTGCGCCCGTATGGCGGCGCATCAAGAACCTGGAAAAAAACAAGGTCATCCAGGGCTATTATGCGCGCGTGGATCGGCGTCAGGTGGGCCTGCAAAGCTGCATGTTTACCCAGATCAGTCTGGACCGTCATTCGGGTGAAATTGTCGATAACTTCATCCGTGCCGTACGCGATGCGCCCGAGATTCTGGAATGCCACGCCGTGACCGGTGATGCGGATTTTTTGCTGAAGATCATGGTGCCCAGCGCCGAGTCCTACGACGATTTCCTGCACCGCTTCTTGTTCAATATGCCGGGTGTGCGCCAAACCCGCACGATTGTGGCCATGCGCGAGATCAAGAATGTGACCCGCCTGCCTTTGCCACTTTGAAGCATCTTGTTATGGGGTAATACAAGCGCCTTCGGGTAGAATAAACAGGATTCGCCGACCTGCGGTGGGTCGGTATAAAAGCATGAAAGACGGGGTTTTATGACGAAGGCGAATATCTTGCGACGCACTTGCTGGGTTGCTGTGCTGGCGACCGTTTTTTTGAGCGCCTGCGCGGTCAAGGCGCCAGCTCCCGAGCCTGCTGCACAAACTGTTCCTGCCAAACCTGTTCATCCAGCATGTCAGCCCGCTGCGGCTGGAGATCAACTGGCTGGTAACTGGTTAAGCAAGCACCGCCAAAAAGGCGTGGTTGGCGAGCTGCGTACCTTGTTCACCCTGCAGGCCGATGGGTCCATGGCGTACACCGAACAGGTCAAACGCCCCAACAAGCCGTCGCAAGGTTTGAACGAAAGCGGTTGCTGGGTACGCAAGGGCAATGACTTGCAGATCCACACGCAAGAATCCAATGGGGTCATCACCGAGCCGGGCGACCCGATTTACGAAAACCACTACAACATCGTCACCCTGACAGCCCGCAATCTGGTGCTGCGTGATCAAAGTGGTACGACTTATCGCCTGACCAGAATGTCGCCTGGCTACCGCCTGCCATTCTGATTGCGGCGGTTTGAATGATTCCTGGCCGTCCTGGGGGCGGCCAGTTTTTTGTCTGTTTCTTTTGCTGGATGCTCCATGGCTCTGCGCGCAACGATTTATAAAGCTGAACTTAATGTGGCCGATAACGATCGGGCCTACTACGGCAGTCATACCCTGACGCTGGCCCGTCACCCCTCCGAGACCGAAGAGCGGCTGATGGTGCGTTTGCTGGCTTACGGTTTGTATGCGCAAGCGGATGACGCCTTGAGCTTCTCACGCGGGCTAAGCGACTCGGATGAACCCGCCCTGTGGGAGCATGATCTGGGCGGCAATCTGTTGCATTGGCTGGAAGTGGGCCTGCCGGACGATAGACGTCTGATCAAAGCCAGTGGCCGTGCTGAAAAAGTGACGGTATTGGCCTATGGCCGCAATGTGTCCGTCTGGTGGAGTGGTATCAAGGACAAGATCAGCCGCGCTCGCAATATACAGGTTTATGCGCTGGATGCCGCCGGGACCGATGCTTTAGCCGCTCTGGCCGAGCGTGGCATGACCATCAATCTGAATGTTCAGGACGGCACGGTCTGGGCCAGCAGTGACAAAGGTGAAGCCACGGTTGAAGTCAGCCACCTGAATGCGCCTGTTTGAGTGCTTCCCATAGCCTTGGGGCGAGGGCAAGTGTATGGGGCATCATTTCAATGGTTTTACTGTGTGGGCGGCTGGCCCCCAACAAGGGGGAGTGTGAATCCGGTAGCTGGCTTGCATTTTCTGGCGACACGGACCGAACGATAAAAAGCGATAAAAACAAAAAGGGCACCTCGAATGAGATGCCCTTCAAGCACTTGGCGATAATGTTTACAGCCCAGCCAAACGCCCCAATACCTTATCGCGTCCAACCAGAGCCAGCACCGCATCTACCGCAGGCGTTTGTTTCTGTCCTGTCACAGCGACACGCAAAGGAATTGCCAGCTTGGGCATTTTTACCTCGTGATCGGCCAGAACCTGCTTGATCAAAGCAGCCAGATTCTCCGTATTCCACTGTGGCAAGCTGATTGCCTTGCTGGCAAAATCACGCAGCAAGACACGCGCTTCCGGCGTCAACACCTCGGCCAGCAGCTCATCACTGGCAGGCTCGAAAGGACGGCAGAATAACAGGGCACCTTCAGCTAGTTGATTCAAGGTCTCGGCGCGGTCTTTTAACAAACCCATGATGCCAGGCAAATCCTGCCCGTCGGTCTTGCCTCCCAAGGCTTCAATACGGGGAGCCACGCGCTCGGCCAGATCCGCATTGTCGCTGGCCTTGATGTAGTGGGCATTTACCCAGTTCAACTTCTTGGGATCCCACTGCGAAGCCGACTTGCTCAGGCTGCGCGTATCAAACCATTCCACCAACTGCTCGCGGGTGAACAGCTCGTCATCGCCGTGGCTCCAGCCCAAACGAGCCAGATAGTTGACCATGGCTTCAGGCAAATAGCCGTCCTTGTCGTAATCCATGATGCTGACCGCACCATGGCGCTTGGACAGTTTCTCGCCATCGGGGCCCAGAATCATGGGCACATGACCGTACTCGGGCAAAGTCGCGCCCAAGGCCTGTAAAATCACAATTTGACGTGGCGTGTTGTTCACGTGGTCATCACCACGAATCACATGAGTGATTGCCATGTCCCAATCGTCCACCACCACGCAGAAGTTGTACGTAGGGGTACCGTCAGGACGGGCAATGACCAGATCGTCCAGCTCGCTGTTATCAAAGCTGATGCGACCCTTGACCATATCGTCCCAACTGGTTGCGCCGGACTGCGGGCTCTTGAAACGAACCACAGGCTTGCGGTCCGCCGGGATGGCAGGCAATTGCTTGCCGGCCTCAGGACGCCAGGTGCCGTCATAACGAGGCTTCAAACCCTGAACACGCGCTTTCTCGCGCATGGCTTCCACTTCCTCGGGGCTGCTGTAGCAGTAATAAGCATGGCCGTCTTTCAGCAACTGGGCGATGACCTCGCGGTAACGATCCATGCGCTGCATCTGGTAGAACGGACCTTCGTCCGCATCCAGGCCCAACCATTGCATACCATCCAGAATGCCTTGCACCGCCTCGGGGGTAGAGCGCTCCAGATCCGTATCCTCAATGCGCAGCACAAAAGAGCCTTGATGATGACGGGCAAAAGCCCAGGAAAACAGTGCGGTGCGCGCGCCGCCCAGGTGCAGATAACCAGTGGGCGAGGGGGCAAAACGGGTACGGATGACGTTGGAAGTAGACGTGCTCATAACTTGTGTGTGGCCTTGACCTTGGGAAGCCCGCATACGGGACCGAATCTGCGTATTTTAACCCAGCGCGTCAACTAAGAAAGAATCACCGCGCAGAAGTGTCCTACTGGCCTGTTTCCGTATTGAGCTGATCGAACTGGCGCACCAGCTCCGCCAGCGAAGCGGCCTGCATTTTTTGCATGACGCGGGCACGTCGCACTTTGACTGTGACCTCCTTCACATCCAGCTCGGCAGCGATCTGCTTGTTCAGCAGGCCTTGCACCACGCGTACAAACACATCACGTTCGCCCGCGTTCAGGCTGTCCCAGCGTTGCTGCAAGCTCATCTGGGCTTTGGCCTGTTCCTTGCGTTGCGCATCCGCGGCCAAAGCCGATTGCACGGCGTCAATCAGGGCCTGATCCCCGAAAGGTTTGGTCAGAAAATCCCAGGCCCCGTGTTTGATGGCTTTGACCGCCATATGAATATCGCCGTGGCCCGTAATAAAGATGACCGGCATGTGCAGCCCGCGCGACTCCATCTGTAAATGAAAGTCCGTGCCGCTTTGCTCGGGCATGCGCACATCCAGCACCAGACAGGCGGGGGCGTCAGATAAGGGATGCGCCAGAAAATCCCGCGTAGAGGCAAAGCTCAGTGCGTTCACCCCCACGCTGGCCAGCAAGTCGTCCAGGGCGGCGCGAATGGAGGGGTCATCATCAATGATGTAGACCGTGGGCGTGTTCAGAGAAGAGTCCAGATGATCTGTCATGGCGCCAAAGGTAAGGTGAAATGAAAGGCAGCACCGCCATCAGCTTGGTCAGTGGCCCAGATATGGCCGTTATTGGCATCAATAATGCTGCGGCTGATGGTCAGGCCCAGGCCCAGACCGGTAGCCTTGGTGGTCCAGAACGTATCAAACAATTGGGGTAACTGCGTGTCCGACAAGCCGGGACCATTGTCTTTAATGGAAAACAGCACCTTGCTGGTTTGCGGTTTATCGCCGGGCAAGAGGCGGGTTTCTATCGTGATACGAGCCGCATGAAAGTCCGAGGCGGGTGACAGGGCCTCGATGGCATTGAGCAGCAAATTGGCCATCACTTGCTGAATCTGAACCCGATCGGCAAAGACCTGGGGCAGATCGGATTGCAAGGCCAGGCGTAGATCAATATGCTGACGCCGCATCTCGCCATCTGACAGCTTGAGTAGTTCCGTCAAGGCCAGATTCAAATCAAAAGCGCTGCTGGTTGGGGCTTCGTTGCGGGTAATGCTGCGCACCCGGTCCAGTACATCTTTGGCACGTTGGGCGTCGTCCGCAATCCGCTGTGCGGCAGCCTGTGCCTTCTCTATATTTGGCGGCGAGGCTTGCAGCCAGCGCTGGCAGGCACCGGTGCTGCTGTTGATGGCTGCCAGGGGCTGGCTGACCTCATGGGCAATGGAGGTACTGAGCTGGCCCAGCGTGGTCAAACGGGATAAGCGCAGCAAATGTTCGCGCGTTTCATGTGCGGCTGCCTGCACGGATTTGAGCTTGAGTCCCAGATACGTGGTGATGGCGATGGCAACCAGACTGATTCCGGTATTGATCAGACCCACCTCGTAGTCGCCCGCACGGGTTAACAGGACGCTGACCACGGTCAGCACCATACTGAAACTTGCCAGGGTAATGACTTGTCGGGCCGACAGAAAACGAATTGCTATCAGCAGCAGCGGAGTATGAAAGACCGCAGCGGCGATAGCGTAGTTGGTGATGGTATCGGCAATAAAGACCAACGCCATCAAAATGCAAATGCCGGTCAGGGCCAAGGCGCGGTAGGTTTTGCTCGACAAGACGCTAAAAGGTGGTTTCATGTCTTTCGTGTGGGGGCAGGCAGCAGGATCGTATCTTTCGTGTCGTCATCATATACCTGGGCTTGTATCTGATTGCCTATCCAGGTCTGGGCTCCCGACAGGACGGGTGGGAGCCCAGGCCTGTCAGGTTTAGAACCACTGGCCAAAGCGGCGGATGTACAGCATTTTCATACCCTGTGCGACCAGGCAGTACGCCAGCAAGGTGCCGACCAGCCAAGGGAAGTACTCCCAAGGCAAAGGCTGCAGGCCAACCATGGCCCCCACACCGGAAAAGGGCAGGTAAATGCCGACAGCGGCAATCAGGAAGGTCATCAGCATCACAGGCAGGGCCGCCGTGCTTTGGATGAAGGGGATTTTTTGTGTACGCAGCATGTGAACAACCAGCGTCTGCGAGAGCAAGCCTTCGATAAACCAGCCGGACTGGAACAGCGATTGCAGTTCAGGCGTATTCGCCCCAAACACGTACCACATCAAGACAAAGGTAGTGATGTCAAAAATGGACGAGGTCGGGCCAATCCAGATCATGAAGCGGCCAATATTTTTGGCATCCCACTTGCGGGGTTTGCGCAGAAAGTCCTTGTCCATGCGGTCCCAGGGCAAAGCCAGTTGGGAGATATCGTAGAGCAGGTTCTGAATCAGCAAGTGGATGGCCAACATGGGCAGGAAGGGAATGAAAGCACTGGCCACCAGCACCGAGAACACATTGCCAAAGTTGGAGCTGGCCGTCATGTTCAGGTACTTGATGATATTGCCAAAGGTCTCGCGGCCTTTGATCACGCCTTCTTCCAGAACCAGCAGGTTCTTTTCCAGCAAGATGATGTCTGCCGATTCCTTGGCAATATCCGTGCCGCTATCAACCGAGATCCCCACGTCGGCATCGCGCAGGGCGGGGGCGTCGTTGATGCCGTCACCCAGAAAACCGACGGTATGCCCATTGGCCTGCAGCGCTTTGAGCACACGCGATTTTTGCAGGGGCGTGAGCTTGGCAAAAACCGAGTGACGCTCGACAGCGCAACGCAGATCGGGGTCTTGCATCAGCTCGATTTCAGGCCCCAGCAAAGGCTTGCCGGGTGCCAGGCCCACTTCACGGCAGATTTTCGCGGTAATGATTTCGTTGTCGCCGGTCAGGACTTTCACGGCCACACCGTGCTCGGTCAGGGCGGCAATCGCTTGGGCAGCACTTTCCTTTGGGGGGTCCAGGAAGGTCAGCAAGCCTTGCACGGTCATCTCGCGTTCGTCCTGGGCTTCGTAACGGTTTTTGGCCTGTTCGAGGGGAATACGGCGAGTGGCAATCAGCAAGACACGGAAGCCGTCCGAGTTGTAGCGGTAGGCCATTTTCAGCAGACGGGCGCGCTGCTCGGTATCCAGTGGCAAACGCTGATCGCCCTCTTGCACGTGGGTGGCAATGCTAAGCATTTCTTCCACCGCCCCTTTGCAGACCATGAACTGTTCGCCCTGCGGATTCTGTACGACAACCGACAGGCGGCGACGTACAAAGTCAAAAGGCAGTTCGTCGATCTTGCGGTAGGAACCAATAGCTTGCAAGGCAGAGGGGGTTTGCTTTGCAAAGCGCAGCACCGCCTGATCCATCAGGTTTTTCACGCCGCTTTGGTGCAGGCTGTTGAGCAGGGCCAGTTCCAGAATGCGTGGGCTGTTGCGATCATCCAGGCCTAGATGGTGTTCCAGAATGATGCGGTCTTGTGTCAGGGTGCCGGTCTTGTCGGTACACAGCACGTCCATGGCACCAAAGTTCTGGATTGCGTTCAGACGTTTGACCACCACTTTGTTCTTGGCCATGGCGACTGCACCTTTGGCCAGGTTGGAGGACACAATCATGGGCAGCATTTCAGGGGTCAAGCCGACGGCAACGGCCAGCGCGAACAGGAATGCTTCGGTCCAGTCGCCTTTGGAGAAACCGTTGATCAGCAGCACGATGGGTACCATGACCAGCATGAAGCGAATCAGCAGCCAGCTAACACTGTTTACGCCCCGGTCAAACGAGGTCTCGGTGCGTGAACCCACAATGGCCTTGGCCAGCGAACCAAAATAGGTCTTGGCGCCGGTGGCTACAACCACAGCCGTGGCCGTACCGCTGACCACGTTGGTGCCCATAAAGCACATATTATTCTGTTCCAGCACACTGGCCTGGGAGCTGGAAGCAGAGGCGCTCTTGCTGCTGACGGCGCTAAAGACATCGTACTTTTCAACAGGCAGGGCTTCTCCTGTCAGGGCAGCCTGGCTGACGAACAAGTCGCGGGACTCGATCAGGCGCAGGTCTGCCGGGATCATGTCGCCAGCCGACAGGCGCACAATATCGCCGGGCACGATCTGGCTCATGGGGATTTCGCGTATGACCGTGGCACTGGACACGGTAGCGCGTCGTTGTACGCTGGCGGTGGTGCGCACCATCGCTTTCAGGGTCTGGGCGGCTTTGCCGGAACGATACTCTTGCCAGAAACGCAGCAGGCCGCTCAAGGTGACCATGACCACAATAATCAGCACGCCGGTGTAGTCCACCTCTTCGCCCGAGCGCATGGGCAAGATGATGTCGGTGACGGCGCTGACCGCAGCCAGCACCATCAACACTGCAATAAAGGGGTTCTTGAAGGCCAGGGCCAATTGAACCAGGGCGTGGGCAGGCTTGTCCCGGGCGACCTCATTAGGGCCGTATTCGGTCAGGCGGCTCAAGGCCTGGGCGTCGGTCAGGCCGTTCAGATTGGCTTGCACAGCGGCCAGGGTTGTCTCCAGGCTAAGCCCGGTTTCGGTGGCCGTACGCAGCTTGGCGTCGTTGTCCACTGAACGCAGTGGCGAACGGTGTTGTTGAATGCTCATGGTAATGCTCCTGGGGTACAGGCGTGACTGTGCCGTCCATCCCAAGAGATGGACGCAGCAGATCCTGCCGACCGGTTTGAGGGTCGGCAGACTACAGGTAAGAACAAGCGGATTTATTTAGTCAGCGTCAGGCTGTGTTGTTACGCCAGGCAAGAGCGGGGCGATGGCTGGGGACAGCGCACTCGGTATGGCACGGTGTAGCAAGTGGCGATCGGCAAGGCGCAAAGGCCCGGATCGGTTCTGTATGAATAATGCGGTGCATGGTTGACTCCTGATCGTGCTGCGCAAGCCCTATCAGCAGACAACCGAGCGGATCAGGTGTGTCTGAGGGGCCTGTGCAGCCTGTTTCTTCGACTGTCGTCGTTGGACATAGTGTGTTTTTCCTGTCAGAGGAAATGAACGTTCCTGCTTTCCGAACGAATGTTATTTTACGGTTTGCAAGCCGCTTTGCGACTGGCTTTGAGCCGTTTTTCCCCAGGCATTGGCGTATGGTTTCTATACGAAAGTATATGAACGGCCTGCTCCAGGGTAAAAACTGACGGCATGATGCAAGACAGAGATAGCTGGCCTAGTCTCTTTTATTTGTAGACAGCTGTGCTTAAGATGAGGGGATTCATTATTTTGGTGTGTGGTTTTCTTATGGCGGAACAATCATGGCAGCCCTAAGGCATCGTCTGACAGCATTGTTTGAGCCCCGTTCGGTGTTGGTCGTCTCCACCTTGCCTATGCCTCTGTTCAAAGAGGTGCCAGCCCGATTGGCTGGACGGATCACGCAGGCTCGTATAACCGCCACGCAAGTGCAAGTGCCGGATCGTCTGGAAGGATTGACGGAGACACAGCGCCTGGATCTGGCGCTGGTTTGTATTGAGCCGGTGCGTTTGCCGCAGGCTCTGGATGCGATCCGGGTACACAAACCCCGTGTGGTCCTGCTCCTGCCCTCGAACCTGGCCTCCCGCGATCCCATGGAAGACATGGTGTATGCGCGCTCCTGGGCCCGCATTAATAATTGTCTGATATTGGGGCCACGTGCCTTTGGAATACAGCGGCCGCATCTGGGCATCAATTTAAGCCACGAGCCACAAATGGCACTGGCGGGCCGTGTGGCTCTGGTATCTCAGTCGCGTTCCATTACCTCGGCCTTGATGGACTGGGCCGAAGATGTCAGCCTGGGTTTCTCTGCGATTGTGTCGGTGGGGGACGAGGCCGTTATCGATGTGCCCGAGGTGCTGGAATATCTGGCCATGGACCCGCGCACGGACAGTATTGCGCTGTATTTGGAACATACGCCCGCGTCTCGCCGTTTCACCAGTGCCTTGCACGCGGTGGCGGCGGTCAAACCGGTGGTGGTCTTGAAGGTAGGCGGCCAGCGTCAGCAAGGCGAGGCCCACGAGGCGGTATTCAATGCCTTGATGCGACGTGTAGGGGCAGTGCGCATTCGTTACTTCGTGCAGTTGTTCTCGGCTCTGAAAGTGCTGGTTTATACACGTCGCCCCAAAGGGCGGCGTATTGCTTTGTTTTCCAATGGGAACGGTGCGGCGCAGATGGCCCTGGATGTTCTGGGTTCGGATGCGGCAGTGACTTGCCCAGAGCTCTCGCCCTCGACCCAGCGGGCGCTGGACAACCTGCTGGCCCCTGGCGATCAGGTTCAGAATCCAGTGGTGACCTATGTACCACTGACGCCCATGCGTATCGACTCGGTCATTTCCACCTTGCTGGACGATAAGGATATTGACGGGGTGCTGGTCTTGTTGACCCCGGACCCTTTGGCCGATATGCCGGCGGTATCGCGTGAGTTGGCCATGTTGTCGGCCAGTGCTCGCAAGCCCATCATCACGTGTTTGATTGGGGATGCGGATATGCGGCCCTTGCGTCATTTGCTCGATGGGGTGGGGACGCCGGCTTTCCGGACTCCGGATACCGCAGCCAATGCGTTCGACTTGCTGGCCCGCTATCACTACAACCAGCACTTGTCGCAGCAGACCTTGCCGCCTTTGCCGCTGGGCACCTTGCCGGAAGTAGAACCTGCCCGTGAATTGGTGCGCCAGATTCAAAGCGAGCGCCGCGAGGCCAGCGAGCAGGAGTGTCGCGATTTGCTGCGCTACTTTCACGTGCCGGTTGTCGACTTGCGTGTGACACACGATCAGGGTGAACCTGATCCCGATGTTCCGCCCATGGGCCTGCGCTTTGAAACCGATGACAAGTTGGGCCCTTATGCGGTCTTTGGTGGGGCCGATCACGCGGATTGGCTTTCTTCGTCCTATCCGGCGGTGGAACTGCCACCCTTGAACCGTTATCTGGCGCGCCAATTGGTCGAGCGTAGTCCCTTGTGGCGCAAGAGCTTGTCCTCGCAATTGACGCCCTTGGTATTGACGCAGTTGTTGCAGGTGCTGGAGCGTTTGTCGGACTTGATGAGTGAGCTGCCCGGCGTGCGTCGTGTGGTGCTCGATCCCATTATGGCGGGTGAGAACAGCCTGTACATCAAGAGTATCTCGATCTCCTTGAGCAAGCAGTCCATGCTGGTGCTGCCTGAGACAGCCGGCTATCGTCACATGGCGATTCATCCTTATCCGCGCAACATGATTGAACGGCGTCAGTTCAAGGACGGACAGCGCTGGACCTTGCGCCCCATCCGCCCCGAGGATGCCGAGGCCCTGCAGACCTTTATGCGCGGCCTGTCGGATGAAAGCCGCTACATGCGCTTTGTGTCCATGCTGCGTGAACTGACACCACGCATGCTGTCCCGCTACACCCGCATCGACTACGACCGGGAACTGGCGCTGATTGCTACCGTGCGTTCGCCCAATCCTGATAACCGTAACCATCCCCGTGACGAGATTATTGGCTTTGCCCACTATCTTCGTAATGGCGATGGCCGGGGGGCGGAATATGCCCTGGTGATAGGGGATGCCTGGCAGCGGCGCGGTCTGGGCGTGATCTTGATGGAGGCGCTGATCCAGGCCGCTGCCGAGCAAGGGCTGACCTATATCGATGGCTATGTGCTGGCTTCCAACTCGCCTATGCAAGCCTTGATGAAGCGCTTGGGTTTTCAGAACGATGCGGATCCGGAGGACCCCAGTATGCGGCGTGTCTGGTTGGACCTGGGTGAGACGCGTCGATCGGATTAAGCACAGACAGCTCAATCCGTTTGTCAGGGAAATACCCGTTTAATTGTGCCCCTAATGTCCCGACTCACTCAACGGTGTCGGGACTATGATGCGCTCGTGATGGCAGGCAGCACAGCGTTTGAACGCGGCTGCCGCCACATCAATGGATGGTGCTCAACACCGACGGCACTTTATACCGGGGACACAATGATGCGATTGAATCTGGCTGCTGTGCAGCGATGGCTGCTTGGTTTGTTCTTGATTGGCGGTCTGCTGGCTTGTTCCGGGCAGACAACGATGTCGTCAGAAAAAAACCATTACGAGTTCTCCCTGGAGAACGACAGCTTGGAAATGCGGGATGGCGTGCGCCTGGCGGTGACGTATTACCGACCGTTGGCCAAAGCACCGGGAGAAACCTTCCCAGTCATTCTGGAAATGCTGCCCTATCGCAAGGACGATTTTTTTGCGCTGGGTGACTACGAGTATGGCTCTTATTTTGCCAAGCGGGGATATGTGGTGGCGCGGGTCGACGTGCGTGGCACGGGAGGTAGTACTGGCCCGGTCCCTGTCAGCGAATATTCCGCTGCCGAGATTGCAGATGCCCAGGAGCTGATTGATCAACTGTCCCGCCAGAGCTGGTCCAACGGCAAGGTGGGTATGTATGGCTTGTCCTGGAGTGCGTTCAATTCCTTGATGACAGCACACAGAAAACCGCCTGCACTCAAGGCCATTATTGCGGCACACGGTTCTACCGATCTGTTCTACAACGACGTTCACTATATTGATGGTGCCTTGCATATCGACTCCTATGCGCACCAGATTGATACCGATAACGCCATGCCGCAAAGTCCGGAGTATCGGATTGATCAGGAGTACTTCAAGAACCGTTTTGACCGCGAGCCCTGGATTTTTACCTGGCTGCGTCAACAGCAGGACGGAGATTTCTGGCGCGCCGAGTCTCTGGCCTTCAAGAAGCAGCCTTTGGAAGTGCCGGCCTATTTGATTGGTGGCTTGCTGGATGGTTATCGCGATTTTGCGCTGGATGTCAGTCGAACCTCGAAAGCCCCTGTGATTGTGGAGATGGGACCCTGGAACCATGCCTGGCCGGAGTATGGTGTACCTGGCCCGAATTATGAGTGGCGCGAGAAGGCGGTGCGCTGGTGGGACTACTGGCTTAAAGATATAGATACCGGGATTCTGGATGAACCCCGCCGGATGGCCTTTATGCGTACCGGCCATGCTCCGGCTACAGATCGGCAAACCGTGCCTGGTTATTGGCGCTGCGATTCGCAATGGCCCGTGGAGGGCGCGAGGACTGAACGCCTGCATCCTCAAGCCGGGCACCAACTGGCGGCTATTGCTCCTGCCTCAGGCTTGGCCCAGACCTTACCTTACAAGGCCGGAACGGGTTTGGCGGGGGGCGGCTGGTGGGGCGAGCAGACGGGGGACATGTCAGCCGACGATGCCCATAGCCTGGTTTATGATTCCGCACCTTTGAGCCAGGCCATGGAAATCATGGGCATGCCCAAGGTAAGCCTGAAGGTAGCGGCTGATGCGCCTTTTTATCAATGGACGGTACGGCTGGAAGATGTGGCCCCCGATGGGCAGGTTTCTTTGGTCAGCGGGGCAATCATCAATCCCTCTCAGCGTGTTTCGCGTCTGGAGCCTCAGGCCTTGGTGCCGGGTGAGGCGACCAACCTGGAGACCTCCATTCACTTCACCACATGGCGTTTCAAGCCGGGCCATCGCATTCGTTTGGCGGTAAGCAATGCGCAGTTTCCCATGGTCTGGCCCAGCCCGACGGCGGGTGTCACCAGTCTGTTTCCGGGGGTTGATACCTGGGTGGATTTACCGGTGGTGCCTGTGCGGGAGCAGGGCACGCAGGCTTGCATCATGTCGCCACCCCAGGCTAGCGAAGCGGCTCCCTTTGGTCGCACTATCGACGGCGACGGTCCTGTATTCAGCAGCGTCCGTAACGAAGAGACGGGTGATGCGATCTTTACGACCAGCAACGAGCTTAGCTGGGTGTTGAATGACAATTTATACCGTTCCGAGGAAATGTATCGTTGGGAGGTCAACGATGCTGCACCCGCCAAGGCGCGCTATCAGGGCGATCGGCGCAATGTGTTTAGCATCCAGGGGCGGGAGATCGATATGTCCGCCCAAGCCCGGATCGAGTCCGATGAGTCTTATTTCTACCTGACATTTACGCGGGTGCTAAAGGAGGATGGGGTGCTGGTTCGGGAAAAGAGATGGCAGGAGCGTATCGCTCGGGTGTATCAATAAAAAGCTGAATCAAGAAAAAACGCCGCTGTGATTGCAGCGGCGTTTTTTTCTTGTGAGCTGATTAGCGCAGTACCTGCTTCAGAAAGTGACCAATCGCACTGATTTCTTCCGGGCAAACCGCGTGGGGCATGGGGTAGACATTCCATTGCACCTGATAGCCCATGGCCTCCAGCTGCTGACGGCTGGCTTCGGCACGGGTCAGCGGCACAACTGGGTCCATGTTGCCATGCGCCATGAAAATAGGTGTGTTTTGATTGGCCTGATGGCGCTCGTTTTCTACTGCTGCGGCCAAAGGCAGGTAACCGGACAGACAGAGCATGCCGGCCAGACGTTCGGGCAAGCGTAGTCCGGTTTGCAAGGTCATGGCACAGCCTTGCGAGAAACCGGCCAGCACAATGTTTTCGGTAGGAATGCCACGGGCATTTTCGCGTGCAATCAGGTTTTGCACCTCGATCTGAGATTTACGCAGTCCGCTTTCATCCTCGTGACGTACCAGGTCAGCTACATAAATGTCGTACCAGGAACGCATGGCCATGCCGCCGTTGATGGTGACGGGCTGGATGGGGGCGTGCGGGAAAATGAAACGGATAGCGGGGGCGTTTTGCAGGCCCAGCTCTGGCACGATAGGGGCAAAATCGTGGCCGTCGGCACCTAAACCATGTAGCCAGATAACGGCATGCTGGGGATTGGCACCGGTTTCAATTTCAATCGACTCAAGCAGCGGGTTCATGCGGACTCCGAAAGATCTACCAAGGTCTTGATGTACTGGTACAGGGCGCGGTAGTGTTTGCGCTGTGGATCCTGGCCTTGTACCAGTGTGGCATTTTTCTCCGCCTCTTTGCGTGCAGCACGAATCAGGGTGCGCAATTGCTGGATATCGGCGCCGGAAAATTCATTCATGAATTCAGTCAGAGCGTCGTCATCACGCAACAACAGGTCGCGCAGCGCTTCCAGCCTGTGCATGGCACGGGTGTCTTCCTTGGAGCCGTTTTCCCAGACGTCCAGTTGCTTTAGGATCGGTTCGGGATCCACATTGCGCATCAGCTTGCCCACATAGTGGATTTGACGGCGGCGTCCTTCACGGGCCGTCGGGCTGATGCGCTTGGCATCCTTGATGGCGGCCATTAAGGACTCGCCTAGATCAAGTTGTTTGAGTCGGTCGTCCGAGAGCTCGATCAGGCGTTTGCCTAGGTCAAGCAGAGCGTGCATTTCGCGTTTTACCTGCGATTTGCTGGGGCGGTCGTAACCGTTTTCATCGATTTCAGTGCGTGGACGGGCCATAGAAGTGAAATAGCAAAGATTGTCGCCAATTGGCTATGATAACCGCCTAACCCTCAAAGAGTAGCAATGAGTCATCCAACTATTTCCCAATTGTCGATCAGTGCCAATCAGTTCCAGTTTTGCGAATTGGTAGACGAGGCGCTGCGGCATGCCAAAAAACTGGGCGCCAGTGATGCTGCCGTCGATATTTCAGAAAACAAAGGTCTGGCCGTCTCGGTGCGCCAGATGGAACTGGAAACGGTAGAGCAGACGCAAGACCGCTCCTTGGGTGTGACGGTGTTCGCAGGCCAGCGCAGTGGTTCGGCCTCGACCTCGGACTTTTCAGTCAAGGCGCTGCGTGAAACGGTGGAGGCGGCCTGGCATATTGCCCGCTATACCGCTGAAGATCCGTTCGCCGGTCTGCCTGAAAAAGACATGTTGGCCCAGAGCTATCCCGATCTGCACTTGCATCACCCCTGGATGCTGGATGCCGATCAGGCGACCAAGCTGGCGATCCGTGCCGAGCAAGCCGCGCTGGAGCTAAGCCCACTGATCAGCAATTCCGAAGGTGCGTCGGTCGATACGCTGGAAGGGCACTTTGTGATGGGCAACAGCCGCGGCTTTTTGGGTGGCTATCCCTACAGCCGTCATTCGCTCAGTGTCAGCCCCATTGCCGGCAAGGGTGATCATATGCACCGCGATTACTGGTACAGCAGCTCGCGTGATCCTTCCCGTCTGGCCAGTCCCGAGTCGGTTGGCCGTTACGCGGCCGAGCGTACCTTGTCGCGTCTGTCGGCCCGCCGTATTCCTACTGGCCGCTATCCGGTTTTGTTTGAAGCTCCGCTGGCGGTAGGCTTGATTGGTTCCCTGGTGCAGGCCACCAGCGGGTCGGCCCTGTATCGCAAGACCAGTTTCTTGTTGGACTCGCTGGGCAAGTCTGTCATGGCCAAACACATTGATGTGCTGGAGCGCCCGCATTTGGCGGCCGCTATGGGCAGTGCGCCGTTTGACTCGGAAGGCGTACGTACGTGCGACCGCGATGTTGTGCGTGGCGGAGAGCTGAAAGGGTATTTCTTGTCCTCCTACGCAGGTCGTAAATTGGGTATGCCCTCTACGGGGAACGCCGGTGGTTCGCACAACTTGCTGCTTAGCTCGCGTCTGACCCGTCCCGAGGACGATTTGGAGGCCATGTTGAAGAAAATGGGCCGTGGTTTATTGGTTACCGAGCTGATCGGCCAGGGCATTAATTACCTGACAGGCGATTACTCGCGGGGTGCCTTTGGCTACTGGGTGGAGAATGGCCGTATTCAGCATGCGGTCGAGGAAGTCACGATTGCGGGCAATCTGGCCGAGATGTTCGCGCAGATTGTGGCTGTGGGTGCCGATACCTTTGCCGCCGGTTCCAAGCGCACGGGTTCCATCTTGATTGAACAGATGTCGGTGGCCGGTTCCTGATAGCTGCTGTCTGGAGTACCTGGCCAGATTGTGATGTCTTGGCTCAGGCAAGCGGCCCGTCAGCGACAAGAGGATGATGGCCTGAATTCGGAGTTATTTGTGGTTCAGGCCGTGTTGCAGGTAGTGTCTGGCATAGGCTCCAGGTCAAAGGCCCGGCAAGATAAGGCCGAATTTGCGGGATAATCCGGGCTTTCACCGCACCCCATTCGGGGCGCGCCAGTGTACTATCCATAGCATAAAAATATTTCCCCATTTTCGTCGAATACCCACAAGGAGGTTATTCATGCAGCGTCGCTCGTTTCTGAAAAAGGCAGGTCTTGGCGTCGTAGCCAGTACCGCCGCTGTTGCTGCCCCTGCTATTGCCCAAAGCAATCCCAAGGTTAACTGGAAGCTGACCTCGACTTACGGTCCCGCTACCCCGGCTCTGTTTTCGACTGCCCAGGCGTTTTGCAAGATGGTTGAGGAAGCCTCCGATGGCAACTTCAATATCCGTCTGTACCCTGCGGGTGAAATCGTCCCCGGTTTTGGTGTGATGGACGCTGTTAGCAATGGCACGGTCGAATGTGGTCAGACGGCCTCGTATTACTACTACGGTAAAGATCCTTCTTTCAGCTTTGACACAGCGGTGCCATTTGGCCTGAACGCTCGTCAGATGAATGCCTGGATGCAGGAAGGCAACGGCACCAAGCTGCTGCGTGAACTGTTCGCCACCCGTAACATCATCAACTTTGCTTTCGGTAATACCGGCACCCAGATGGGCGGTTGGTACCGCAAGGAAATCAATTCCCTGGAAGACCTGAAAGGTCTGAAGATGCGTACCGCCGGTTTTGCCGGTGAAGTGCTGGCCCGCATGGGTGTGGTGCCTCAGCAAGTGCCGCCAGGCGATATTTACCCATCGCTGGAAAAAGGCACACTGGACGCCGTGGAATTCGTCGGTCCCGTGGACGATGAAAAGCTGGGCTTCCAGAAAGTGGCCAAGTACTACTACTACCCCGGTTGGTGGGAAGGTTCGGCTCAGGTGTCGCTGTACGTGAACGATGCCGCTTTCCAGGCACTGCCCAAGCAATACCAGGCCCTGATTGAAACGGCTTCGCGTGCAGCTGGTGAACGCATGATTTGTCAGTATGACGCGCAAAGCCCGGCTGCATTGCGTCGTCTGATTGCCAGCGGTGCTGTCCTGAAAGCGTTCCCACGTGATGTGATGGACGAGGCTTTCAAGACCTCCAATATTTTGTACAAGGAATTCTGCGACAAGGATCCCATGTTCAAGAAGATTCACGACGACTACATGGGCTTTCGTGACGCGATCGTGCCTTGGTTCCGTGTCGCTGAAGGTTCCTACGACAACTACCTGGGCATCGCTTTGGCGAACCGGAAAAAAGGCTGATCCCAGTACCTGGGTCCGGGCAGAGCAATCTGTGCGGACTCGACAGGCTAGCCTTGTTAACCCCTGTTTCTCCAGTTGGAAGCAGGGGTTTTTTGATGGTTGGTGTTCTGGAGCAAAGGTTTGGCCGGATCATTAAGAGCCAAAGAGGTAGGCGGCAGGCGAAACTTTTTGGGGGTTGGGGAGGTTTCTGGTGTAAATCCGGCAAAGACTCCCAATGCTGCTGAAGGAGTGTGCAGATCCCAAAATGCGTTTTCCCTCTATGAGAGCGCCCTCGGATGTGGCAAAAAACCTGTGTTTTTGTACAAAACCCTAGTGTTATCCACTATTTATGTTATTATGGCGAGCTATTTGGCATAAATGCACGGGCGGAATATAACGTCTTGGCAGGGTCAAATGGAGCTGCCTGGCTTGAGAAAGCGGGTGGATTGTATGGGCCAGGCATGTTGCTTTGACCCAGAATTTTAATATTTAGGAACCATCATGAAGACCTTCGTGGCCAAGCCGCTTGAAGTCAAACGTGACTGGTTTGTGATTGACGCTAAAGGCAAAGTCCTTGGTCGTGTGGCCAGCGAAGTCGCACGCCGTTTGCGTGGTAAGCACAAACCCGAATACACCCCTCACGTTGATACTGGCGATTACATCATTATCATCAACGCTGCTGACATTGCCGTGACCGGTAACAAGGCACAGGATAAGAAGTACTATCGTCACTCGAATTACCCAGGCGGTATTTACGAAACCAACTTCCAAACCATGCAAGAGCGCTTCCCTGGCCGTGCCGTTGAAAAGGCCGTCAAGGGTATGTTGCCTAAGGGCCCTCTGGGCTACGCCATGGCCAAGAAACTGAAGGTTTACGCTGGTGCCGAGCATCCTCATAGTGCTCAACAGCCTAAAACTCTGGACATCTAAGGATAGGTCATGATCGGTAACTGGAATTACGGTACGGGCCGTCGCAAGACCTCCGTCGCTCGTGTCTTCATCAAGAAGGGTTCGGGCCAAATCGTAGTCAACGGCAAGCCTGTTGACGAATACTTTGCTCGCGAAACGGGTCGCATGATTGTGCGTCAGCCATTGGTGCTGACCAACCATGTTGAATCGTTCGACATCAAGATCAACGTGCATGGCGGCGGTGAAAGCGGCCAAGCCGGTGCTGCCCGTCACGGCATCACCCGCGCTCTGATCGATTACGACGCAACACTGAAGACAGAACTGAAACAAGCTGGCTTGGTGACTCGTGACGCTCGTGAAGTTGAGCGTAAGAAAGTCGGTCTGCACAAAGCACGTCGCCGCAAACAGTTCAGCAAGCGTTAATTCGCCTCGCGACCTGTTTATGGTGCTCAAAAACCCCGGACCTGTCCGGGGTTTTTGTTTGCTGGCTACATTTGTCCTGCTTCGCCCGGTCAGGTGCTTCAGAACAGGCAGGACTACGTTAAGATAGAATTTTTGCTCGTCTCTCTTTCAGGAAAGTTCATGGCTACACATAGCGATACCCGGATCAAGGTAGGGATTGTTGGCGGTACAGGTTACACCGGGGTCGAGCTGCTGCGTCTGTTAAGTCAGCACCCCCAGGTGGAACTGGTCGCCATTACTTCGCGTAAAGAGGATGGTGTGCCGGTCTCGGATATGTATCCGAACTTGCGTGGCCATGTGGATCTGAAGTTCTCTACCCCTGAAAACGCCAATCTGGAACAGTGCGACGTGGTGTTTTTTGCTACTCCGCATGGTGTGGCCATGAGTCAGGTCGAACGTCTGCTGGAAGCGGGTGTACGTGTTATTGACCTGGCTGCGGACTTCCGCCTGCAAGATACGGACGTGTTCCAGAAGTGGTACAAGATGGAGCACAGTTGCCCGGACATCCTGAGTCAATCGGCTTATGGTTTGCCAGAGCTGCTGCGCGACAAGATTGCTCAAGCCAAGGTTATTGGTAACCCTGGTTGCTACCCCACTACTGTGCTGCTGGGCTTGGCTCCCTTGTTGGAAGGCGCGCTGGTTGATACCCAACATCTGATTGCAGACTGCAAATCCGGTGTGTCCGGTGCTGGTAAAGGGGCTTCGGTTCCCAATCTGTTTGCCGAAGCCAGTGATAACTTCAAGGCATATGGCGTGTCGGGTCACCGTCACCATCCGGAAATTGTGGAACAGTTGCAGCGCCTTGCTGGTGGTCCGGTCGGTCTGACCTTTGTGCCCCACTTGGTGCCTATGATTCGTGGCATGTTCTCCACGATCTATGCGCGCATCAAGCCCGAAGCCATGGATACAGACTTCCAGGCCTTGTACGAGCAGCGCTATGCCAAAGAAGCTTTTGTGGACGTGCTGCCTGCCGGTACCCTGCCAGAAACCCGCTCGGTGCGTGCTTCTAACCAGCTACGTATTTCCGTGCAGCGTCCTGGCAATGGCGACCAACTGATCATTCTGGTGGTGCAGGACAACCTGGTTAAGGGTGCGTCGGGTCAGGCTGTGCAGAATATGAATATCTTGTTCGGCCTGCCCGAGCAAACCGGCTTGAAGCACGTTGCTATTTTGCCTTAAGGGGAACTTGGCCTTGGTGAATAGGTCAAATATTTATGGCTGAATCACCGCAAACCCATTCTCATACACT
Organism: Alcaligenes sp. MMA; assembly: GCF_020907215.1. Lineage (NCBI taxonomy): Bacteria > Pseudomonadati > Pseudomonadota > Betaproteobacteria > Burkholderiales > Alcaligenaceae > Alcaligenes > Alcaligenes sp. MMA. The sequence continues at coordinate 230,302 of NZ_JAJJPP010000003.1, read as the reverse complement.
CGCTCCTCCCCGTTCGCGGGGTGGGGTGGCGACGATTGGGCTGGCCGTTTTACTGGGAGTGCTTCTGGGCGGCGGTGGGCTGTGGCTTTACCGCAGTCTGACTCAAGCTGGTGACCAGTCCGAACAAATTCAGCTGGCGATGCAGAATCTGGCGCGTAGTCAGCAATCCCTGCAGCAGATCCAAACCGAGTTTGAGGTGCTGCGCGGGCAATTGGTGCTGGAAGAGAGTACACGTAAGGGGCTGGAAAAGTCCTTGTCGTCTACTCAGGCTGAGCTGGCGCAGACACGTGAGCAGTTGGCCTTTTACGAGCAGTTGCTCCCGCCCGGTCCCAGTGGTTCTGTTACTGTTCGGGCTATGGATGTTGTCCAAAGGGGTGATTTGCTGGAGTACAAGGTGTTGTTGCAGCGTAACGCCCCAGAAGGAAAGACTTTTTCAGGTCGCCTGCAGTTTCAGCTGACTGGGCGGCAAGACGGAAAAAACGTTAAAATCGATTTATCACCCAGTTCCGGGCCGGACTCGGTACTGACAGAGTCGTCTGTAGAACAGATCGATCCTTTGGTTTTAAACTTCAACCAGTTTCAGCGCGCTATGGGTTGGCTGGCTTTGCCGCCAGGATTTGAACCCACCGCCTTGACGCTGAACGTCCTGGAAGGAAGCGTTATCCGTGCTTCTCGCCAGGAAAAAATCGCCCCGCCAGACTAATCACCTTACCCGCGGGTGGTCATGTGCAAGGCGATCACATGATAATTATTCATGCCGGCGGGGGCCGGCAGGAGAACCACATGAGCACTCTTACCGAATCCGTTGATCTGCAAGCCCCTCCTTCCCCACTGATTTTTACCGATTCAGCGGTTGAGAAGGTCCGTGAGCTCCTGATTGAAGAAGGCAGCCCCGAACTGAAGCTGCGCGTCTTCGTGCAAGGTGGCGGCTGTTCCGGCTTCCAGTACGGCTTCACCTTTGATGAGCTGGTTAACGACGACGACACCATTATTGATAAAGACGGCGTGCAATTACTGGTTGACGCCATGAGCTTCCAATACTTGGTGGGCGCAGAAATTGATTACAAAGACGACCTGGACGGTGCTCAGTTCGTTATCCGTAATCCTAATGCGACAACCACTTGTGGCTGCGGCTCGTCCTTCACGATGTAAGAAGGCAAGGCTGGCGCTGATTGCTTGGCGTTATTGCCTTTAGCAGGTTTGTAGGAAAACACCCCAGACTCTGAATGCAGGGTCTGGGGTGTTTTTTTTGTGGGGGGGTGTTGAGGGGGGCTTTGGGGTGTAAGGACGTGACCCGCAAGAGCCTGGCTGGATGAGTCGAGTGGTGGGCGTCTATTCAGAGGTCGGCCAGAGAAGCGGAATAGCTCAATCCTGGAAACGGATCAATTGTTGACTGCTCTAGCCAGAAAACACTTGTGCTTCTTTAGTGGTGTAGGAGGAAAGAGGCCTTGTCGGATTCAGTCTGATCGCGTAGTTCCGAGCAATGAATGATGAGTCCGAGACGCTATTGTTGCTAGGCAAGGCTAAAAATACCGATCAAGCCGGATAGCAGGCACCCAGCACCGTCGCGCGCCGTGCGCCTGTTACAGCGGGCAGCCCGGCAGGAATACGCTCGATATGCGCGTAGGCCAGCCAGGCAAAGGCCAGTGCTTCGATGGATTGCGGATCCATGCCCAGTTCCGCGCTGGAACGGATTGGTATCGCCACCAGATCGCCCAGGCGTTTCAGCATGGCGGGGTTGGCTGCGCCACCGCCGCACACAATCAAGTCCTGAATATGATCTGAGTAAGGCTGAATGGCCTGCGCAACGCTGTGTACGGTCAAATCCATCAGAGTGGATTGCACCACAGCAGGCTGAAGCTCGCCTTTCGGATCGATACGATCCAGATGCTCCTGCAGCCATCCCAAGTTAAATAGATCACGGCCTGTTGATTTAGGCGCAGGCAAAGCAAACCAGGGTTCGCTCAGCAGGCTGGCAAGCAAGGCAGGGTCAGAGACGGCGCTATTGGCCCATTGCCCGTCTTTGTCGTAGGACTGGCCTTGATGTTTGTTCACCCAGGCATCCAGCAGCATATTCGCCGGACCAGTATCAAAACCAAAAACATCACAACCAGGCAGTAGCAAGGAAATATTCGCAATCCCGCCCAGATTCAGAATGACGCGCCCGTGTTCGTGACGGAACAGCGCCTCATGAACAATAGGCACCAAGGGTGCGCCTTGGCCGCCAGCAGCAATATCTCGGCTGCGGAAATCTGCAATCACATCTATTCCGCAGCGCTCGGCCAGCAGGGCAGGGGCATTCAATTGCAGGGTGTAGCCCTGGTCGGGCGCATGGCGGATAGTTTGCCCGTGTACACCAATCGCCCGGATCAGATCTTTCTCTGGGCCTTGGGTCCAGGGCTGGCAAGCCTGGGCGTAGAGCTCTGTCAACTGCAGGGCGGCAACACTGGCGCGGGCCAGTTCATTGTGCTCGGGATGCTGCAAAGCCAGCAGCTCGTCTCGCAGAGCGGCTGGCATGGGCAGGCTATGGGTTTGGTGTACTTGCGCCCCCTGCGGACCGAAGGATGCCAGTACGGCATCCACACCGTCCATGCTGGTACCGGACATCAGTCCGATAAACAGGGGGGCTTGCATGGTTTAGCGGCTGGCCAGCTTTACGGGTTCAGCATCTGTGTGCAGCAAGGCAAAGTTGCTCTGGTAGGAAGCCAGGGTCTGCTGGAACTGTTTGCGCTGCGGCGCATCCAGGACGCGGGCTACTGGCAGGTCTACCGACAGAGGGTCAACGGCTTTTTGGGCAATTCGGAATTCGTAATGTAGGTGCGGACCTGTTGCCCAGCCGGTCGAGCCAACATACCCAATCAGTTGACCCTGTTCTACGCGGTCTCCTTTGCGCAGACCAGCGGCAAAGCGACTTTGGTGGGCGTACAGCGTGGTGAACTGACCGTGATGCTTAAGAATGATGGTGTTGCCGTAACCGTTCTGGCGACCTATGAATTCCACTGTGCCATCTGCCGTGGCATGGATGGGGGTGCCAGAGGGTGCTGCATAGTCTACGCCTTTGTGGTTACGCCAGCCGCCATGCACCGGATGGCGGCGACCACCAAAAGTCGAGCTGATACGGGTGAACTTCAAGGCCGTACGCAGAAAAGCACCTTTGAGGCTTTGGCCGCTGAAATCGTAATAGCCACCAGAGCCGTTTTCGGGCTGGAACCAAGCAGCTTCATGGGTTTTGCCCTGATTATTGAACTCCACTGCCAGCAAGCGGCCTGAACCTACGTCCTGGCCTTCATGGCCGTAGGATTCGTAGACCACGCGGAAGCTGTCGCCTTTGCGCAGGTCTTTCAGAAAGTCGATTTTGCTGCCCATCACATCCGCCATTTGCAGGGTGATGTTGTCGGGGATACCGGCCTGATCACTGGCGCCAAACAGCGAGCTGTTGATGGTGGCCTGGGCCACTCGTACTCGGGTTTGGGCCAGATCGCTCTGTTCCTGGGCGATAAAGCCGTTATTGCCATCAGGGCGCACTTCCAGCCAGCGGGCTTGGCCTTGGCCGGATTGCTCGGAATAGGGGGTATGACGGTAGCGCAGCCACTGCAAATTGCCGTTGGCATCCAGTGCGGCTTGTATGGCTCGACCTGGGTACAGCTTGTAGATCGAACGCGCCTTTTTATCATGCGTCAGAAATTGCAATAGCCCTTCTTCACTGACTTCCATGCGCTGGAGCAGGGCGGACAAGGTGTCGCCGCGGCGGATACGGGTTTCAGTAATGTAGGCTTGCTGGTCCTGAGCCTGTAGCACCGTCAGCTCCGAAGGCAGGGTCAAGGCAGTGCGGGCTTGGTAAATCTGGGGTTCCGGGCTGCTGGGCATGACCACGGCAAGCGCACCCGCAGCGACAAAGGAGCCAAGGGCAAGCGCGATCAAACCGGTGCGGATAACTAGGGCTCGGGCGAACCGAGGCTGGTGGATGTCGAGGTGGGAGCAGGAGCGTTTCCCTTTGCTGAACATAAAACCAGAACCTTGTTGGATGTACGGTTTACTGTCCGCTTGGCTGGCAAGCGGAGGTCAGTTGTACTGGGCGGACAGAACATTCCTGCCCTGGCAATCTGACCTGCGCGGGAATGATAAAATAGTTTGTTTACGAAACCTTGCTCATTTATTAAGCACGTCTCGCAATAGCAGGCTATCCTAGCGCATTAGGCTTAATTTTTCGAGCATTTTTACTCATTAGTTTGTCACCAGATTTGTTATGTCATCCCCCTCAGAGCCCCTTTCTCCAGAAGTCCTGGCTGATTTAGCCATCGTTAAACGCGGCTGCGACGAATTGCTCGTCGAATCCGAGTTTGCTCGCAAACTGGCGCGCAGCCATGCAACGGGGCAACCCTTGCGTATCAAGCTGGGGCTGGACCCCACGGCTCCTGACATTCACCTGGGGCACACGGTGGTGCTCAACAAGATGCGCCAACTGCAGGATTTGGGGCATACCGTCATTTTCTTGATTGGTGATTTCACCTCAACCATTGGCGATCCTAGCGGGCGCAACACGACTCGCCCGCCTTTGACGCCGGAACAGGTTATTGCCAACGCCAAGACCTATTACGATCAGGCTGCACTGGTTCTGGACCCGGCCCGTACCGAAGTTCGCTATAACTCGGAATGGTGCGATAAGCTCGGTTCGCGCGGCATGATTCAGTTGGCCTCGCGTTATACCGTAGCCCGCATGATGGAGCGTGATGACTTCACCAAACGCTTTAAAGCGAATCAACCTATTTCGGTGCACGAGTTTTTGTACCCCTTATTGCAGGGCTACGACTCCGTTCAATTGAAAGCCGATGTTGAATTGGGCGGCACCGATCAGAAATTCAATTTGCTGGTTGGTCGTGAATTGCAAAAAGAATATGGTCAGGAACAGCAATGTATTTTGACCATGCCATTGCTGGTGGGTTTGGACGGCGTAGAAAAAATGTCCAAATCCAAAGGCAATTACATTGGTATCAGTGAAACGCCGGATTCCATGTTCGGCAAATTGATGTCCATCTCCGACACCTTGATGTGGCGTTACTTCGAGCTGTTGTCTTTCCGTAGTCTGAAAGATATTGCCGGTCTGCAAAAGCAGATCGAAGAAGGCCGTAACCCACGTGAAGTCAAAGTGGAGCTGGCACAGGAGATCGTCACACGTTTCCATAGCGCCCAAGCAGCCGCGCAGGCACTGGAAACGTTCGATGCCCGTTTCCGCCGTGGCGAAATGCCCGAAGATATGCCCGAGGTGACCGTGGCCGGTGAATTGGCCTTGTTGCGCGTCTTGCGCGAAGCGGGTCTGGTTGCTTCCGGTAGCGAGGCCCAGCGCAACGTGGAGCAGGGCGGCGTGCGCATCAATGGCGAACGTGTGGACGATAAAGGTTTACAACTGGAGCCGGGCAGCTATGTGCTGCAAGTGGGCAAGCGCAAGTTTGCGCGAGTCACTTTGACCGGCTGATTGATTGTGGAGGTCTGCAATGAAACTGCGTAGTGATTCTTTTCAAGATCAGAGCGTGATTCCCGAGCGTCTGGCATTTTGCCGTTACGACGCACAATCGAGAGTCGCCTTGGCCGGTAACGCCAATCCGCATTTGGAATGGTCCGATGTTCCCGAGCAGACCCAATCTTTCGTGGTTATTTGCCACGACCCCGATGTCCCTAGTAAGCCGGACGATGTGAATCAGGACGGGCGTGAGGTACCGGCGGATTTGCCTCGGGTGGATTTCTTTCATTGGGTCTTGATTAACGTCTCGCCCGAGCTGCGTAGCCTGGCAGAAGGCTCTTATTCCAAGGGCATCACGCCACGTGGTAAAGCCGGCCCACTGGCTCTGGACGATACGCGCCAGGGCGTCAATGACTTTACCAATTGGTTTGCCAGCGACCGCGACATGAACGGTGATTACTTTGGCTACGATGGCCCGTGCCCGCCGTGGAACGATGCCTTGCCGCACCGTTATGTCTTTACGGTCTATGCCCTGGATATCGCCGAGCTTCCTTTGGAAGGGCGCTTTACGGGTCAGGATGTGTTGCGCGCCATGGAAGGCCATATTCTGGGCCGTGCATCCCTGACCGGCCTATATACCGTGAATCCCCGTTTGATTCAGCAGCCCTGATTGCCCTGGGCGGACTATTTGAGTTTTTTTCATATTCTTTTGAGTCCGCCCGCTGCCGCCTTACTTATTTCCGCATTTTTTGGGGTTTCTGCCACCGGAGACGTTTGTCTGGGTGGTTTGATGCGCTTCCGCGCTAAAATATTGCTTTCTTAGTTTGCTACCTACTTTATCCTTAGGAACCCTCATGTTTGACCGTTCTGCGACTCTTGACAAAGTTGATCCCGATCTTTGGGCTGCGATCCAAAGCGAAGATGTGCGCCAGGAGCAGCACATCGAGCTGATCGCCTCGGAAAACTACACCAGCCCCGCCGTGATGCAGGCCCAGGGCACACAACTGACCAACAAATACGCGGAAGGTTATCCTGGCAAGCGCTACTACGGCGGTTGCGAGTTCGTGGATGTGGTCGAGCAATTGGCTATCGACCGTCTGAAAGAGCTGTTTGGTGCTGAAGCGGCCAACGTGCAGCCCAACTCCGGTTCGCAAGCCAACCAGGGCGTGTACATGGCTGTACTCAAGCCCGGTGATACCGTTCTGGGCATGAGCCTGGCTGAAGGCGGTCACTTGACCCACGGTTCCCCCGTGAATGCCTCGGGCAAGCTGTACAACTTCGTGTCCTACGGTCTGGACGAGAACGAAGAGCTGGACTACGACGAGTTGGAGCGTCTGGCCAAAGAGCACAAGCCCAAGCTGATCGTCGGTGGTGCTTCGGCTTACGCCCTGCGCATCGACTTTGAACGCATGGCTCGTATTGCTCATGAGAACGGTGCCTTGTTCATGGTGGACATTGCTCACTACGCTGGTCTGGTGGCTGGTGGTGCTTACCCCAACCCTGTGCCTTACGCTGACTTCGTGACTTCTACGACTCACAAGTCCCTGCGCGGTCCTCGTGGTGGCGTCATTATGATGAAGGCCGAGCACGAAAAGGCCGTCAATTCGGCTATTTTCCCCGGTATCCAAGGTGGTCCACTGATTCACGTGATCGCCGGTAAGGCCGTTGCTTTTAAAGAAGCCTTGGCTCCTGAGTTCAAGGATTACGCTGCTCAGGTCGTAAAGAACGCCGACGTGCTGGCTCGCACTCTGGTCGAGCGTGGTCTGCGTATCGTGTCCGGTCGCACAGAAAGTCACGTGATGCTGGTGGACCTGCGTCCCAAGGGCATCACGGGTAAGGTGGCCGAAGAAGCGCTGGGCAAGGCTCACATCACGGTCAACAAGAACGCCATTCCTAACGACCCTGAAAAGCCCTTTGTCACCAGCGGTGTGCGTTTGGGTACGCCTGCCATGACCACTCGCGGTTTCAAGGAAGCCGAAGCGGAATTGACGGCGCATCTGATTGCTGATGTACTGGACAACCCTCACGACGAAGCCGTTTTGGCGGACGTTCGTCGCCGTGTACACGAGCTGACTGCCAAGTTGCCCGTTTACTCCTCCAAGTAATCCAGCCGGAGCGGGCCGCAAGGCCCGCGATCTTGAATGAAGTGTCCGTTCTGCCACCATGCCGATACCCAGGTGATCGACTCTCGAATCACCGAAGAAGGCGACGCCATACGGCGACGTCGCAAATGCTCGGCCTGTGAACGGCGCTTCACGACTTACGAGCGTGCTGAGCTGAGCCTGCCCGTCGTGGCCAAGCGCAATGGCACTCGTATGGATTTTGATCCCACACGTCTGCGGGCGAGCATGGGTGTTGCACTGCGCAAGCGCTCTATCCCCATGGCTCAGGTCGATGCCGCCGTGCAGCGCATCGAAGAAAAACTTCAACTGACTGGCGAGCGCGAAGTCTCTTCCGAGACCATAGGCGAGCTGGTCATGGCCGAGCTCAAGCAACTGGACCAGGTGGCGTATGTGCGCTTTGCCTCGGTCTACAAGAGCTTCAAGGACATCCGCGAGTTCGTACAGGCGATCGACGAAATGAACGATCCCGACCGCGGCTAAGGCGATGGTCGAGCAAGAAGACGTCATCTGGATGCGGCAAGCCCTGGAGCTGGCCGAAAAATCCCTGTATATCAGTGCTCCCAATCCACGAGTCGCCTGCCTGATTGTGCGCGATGGCCAATTGCTGGCTTCAGGTTCCACGCAGCAGGCGGGTGGGCCTCACGCTGAAGTGATGGCCTTGCGCCAAGCCAAGGAGCGCGGCGTCAATGTGGCCGGTGCTACTTTCTATGTCACTCTGGAGCCTTGCAGCCATCACGGACGCACGCCTCCTTGTGCCGATGCCTTGATTAAGGCTGGTGCCGGACGAGTCGTCTTTTCCATGTACGACCCCAACCCCTTGGTGGCAGGCAATGGTGTTTCTCGCCTGCGTCAGGCGGGAATTACGGTAGATGGCCCTTTGTGCGTCGAGCAAGCGCTGGCGATCAACGCTGGTTTCTTTGCCCGCATGACACGTGGACGCCCCTGGTTGTGGATGAAAATGGCCGCCTCGCTGGATGGCCGCAGTGCCTTGCCCGATGGCAGCTCTCAATGGATTACCGGGCCGCAGGCGCGTGACGATGGTCATCATTGGCGCGCTCGCAGTTGTGTCGTGTTGACGGGTATAGGTACGGTTAACGCGGACAATCCGCTAATGAATGTACGGGCGGTTTCTACGCCACGTCCACCCATCAAAGCCGTACTGGACACGCATTTGCGTCTGACCCCCAATGCTGCCTTGCTGGATGGCACGCTTTGCTGGGTATTTAGCCATCGTCGGGATCCCGAACGCGAAGCCGAGTTGGCAGATCGCAATGCACAAGTCATTCCCATGCCTTTGCACGAAGGTCAGGTGGATGTGCGCGCCGTTCTGGACTGGATGACAGATCAGCAGATCAACGAAGTCCACGCAGAAGCAGGGGCGCGTCTTTCTGGTGCCTTGATTGATGCAGGTGTGGTTGACCAGTTGCTGATGTACCTGGCCCCCAAGATTCTGGGGCAGGGACGAGGCGTGGCCGATATTACCGAGCTGGCCGGGCTGGACGATGTAGAGCCGTTCGAGTTTACCGATGTGCGCTTGCTAGGTGCCGATCTGCGTGTTCTGGCACGCCAACGCGATCATTGGGAAGCCTTGCTGCGAGCCGTCGGTGGGGCGTATCCGCCGGACTCGGAATAAGTCAGGTATTGCTGTTCGGCCTGGCGGCCAGATATTGCAAAGAGCATGCCTTCAAGCCTGTGAATTTGAGCCTACCGTTTTTCCGACCCTATCACCTTGACTGTGGCCTTGAGGCAAGTGCCGATGGTCGTTTGATTAAGTCTGCCGAGCAGTATCAATCGTCTCTTTAGAAGCAGGCCAAGAGTCCGAACTCACGATAAATTGAGACCAGGCTTATCCTACGGTTCAGCAGTCAGTAACCACTCAGCAACAAGGCTTAGCCCAAAAAAATTTCAGCACTTGCCTTATAAGGATAAGTGCTGCTATTATTATGGACTTGGCATTAGCAGCTTCAAATTGCTTGGCCAGAAAAAGCAAGTAGGACAGGTGGCCGAGTGGTTGAAGGCGCACGCCTGGAAAGCGTGTATACGTTTATAGCGTATCGGGGGTTCGAATCCCCCTCTGTCCGCCAGAATTCAAAAGCCCCCGCACAGCAATGTGCGGGGGCTTTTTGTTGGGTGTTTTTTACAGGATCGGTGAAATTAATAATTCATTTTCAGGCCGATTCTGTGTCGTCACTACAAAACAAAATGATCGCTGACTGGGGGCAGAACAAGATCAGCGCGGGTCTGGACAGTGTTGCCTTTGCTTCTCCCTCCATTTGGACGGAGGCAGTGTTTCGTGTTGCCGCCAGGCGGCGCGAAATGATTGCAGGCTGGCGAAACCGCAATGCTCGGTAATTCGCTCAATAGACCAGTCGGTATCCATAAATAATTGGCGCGATCGGTCCAGTCGCATGATTTGTTGGTATTGCTTCAGACTGATGCCGCATTCTTTCATGAACAGACGGCTCAGATGCCTGTAGCTGACTGAAAACTGTGCTGATAAGGATTCCTTGAGCGGGGTCTGGACCGTCGTCTGCTGTGCCAACCAGTCTTGCACGGCATGAATCAAGGGGTGCTGGTGATTGCGATAGCTCAGATGGACACTTAACTGCGGGTCTGCTTCCAGACGCCGAAATTGAATCAGATTTTCGCGCGCGATGCGTGCGCTGATGGCGCTGCCGAAATACTGAGTGATCAAGTGCAATGCCAGATCGATGCCCGCAGAAACGCCAGCCGAGGTGTAGATCGGGCCATCCTGCACAAGGATGCGTTTGTTGATAACCCGCGCTTGTGGCGCAAGTTGTTGCAGCATTTTGAGGTGATTGTGATGCGTCGTGCAGAGGCGGCCATCCAGCAGCCCTGCTTGTGCCAGCTGTACAGCACCCGTGCACACGCTGGCGATCAAGACTCCCGGCGGCAGCCTCCCTCCGATCTCACTGAGCCATCGCGTCACTTTTTGCTGGGCTGAGGTAGCGGGGAGTTCGGCCTGGATTTTGCTTCCGACTACGACAATGACATCCCCTTCGATTAGACGTTTCGGGAGGGGCGCGATCGCGTTCAGACAAAGCCCTTGGTAGCTTTGTATGTGGGACTCCGGTCCCACACACTGGATTTTTATGTCGGCTATATCCAGCTCTGTTAGAGAGGCAAAGATCTGCATGGGCCCTCCCAGATCCAGGATGTGCATCTGGGGAAGGATTACAAAGAAAATCCGCTTCATGGCTTATTCGGATGAATCATTGATTTGATTGACTCATGTTATCGCCTTTTATTCTTTTTCTTTAATGGTGTTTTTTTTCTATTTATGTCCTGAAACAGTCTGGAGCTTGGGCAGTCGAAAAACTACGCTAAGCAAGAACTTTTTACATGGAAAGGATTTGTCCTTGTGGCGGAAGAATCAAGAGTCATTGAGCTGCATTGGAATCCAGCTTTTATGGGATCAACCGGCTCCGGGGTGCTAGAGCTGATCAATAAGACTGTCGCTGATAACGGCACGCTGGGGTTTGCCTCCGAGCTTTCGGGAGAGCAGGCGCACATGTTCCTGGACGCTCTGAATCGCAGGGTTGCAGACGGCGATACGCAAGCCTTGTATGCGACCTATGCAGGTCAGCCCGCTTTCTTTGTGATGATGAATTTGAGTGGCATGCCCAATTGCCGACATAGTGCCGAGTTAGCCAAGGCTGTCGTGGCTCCGGGGTTTCGTGGACAGGGTTTGCCAAAACAGGCGTTGCGAGCCTTGATCTGCCGAGCTCGGGAGTTGGGCATCGAGCAGTTTGTTTTAGATGTGCGCGAGGGGTCTCGGGCACATCGTTTATGGACTCGATATGGTTTTCAGACCTGGGGGATTTTACCGGACTATGCCCGTGTGGCCGGACAGGTTTTTGCGGGTCACTACATGTCGCAATCCATAGAAGTGCTGGCCCAACGCATGGGAATTTAGGAATTCTTAAAAAGGATCTTGTAAATGTTGAGTAAGTCAGAATTTAAAAATGAGCTTGAAAGTACATTGCATGGCCATCTTACTTTGGCTCATCCTATCTTTATTGAATTGCTCAATACGCAGCAGCCTAATAAGAAATTGTTGAAGCAAGTGGCTTTGCAAGGTTATCAATTGACCAAGCATTTTCTGCATTATGTGGAGCACCTTTTCTTCTATTGCCCGGTCCCAAAATTCAAGCGGGCTTTGCTGGTTAATGTGTATGAAGAAGAGACGGGCCGCCTCTCCCAGACAGACAATCACGTCGTTTTGATGCAGAACTTTATTCGCGCCCTGGGAGTTAGTGATGAAGAGCGCGACGCCGCAACTCCGCTACCCGCCACGCAAGAGCTGATTGATTATCGACTGAGAGCGGTCGAGGATCCGCAGCGCTACCACGTGGGTGCGGCAGCCGTCATGATTGCCAGCGAAGGCCAAAACCTGGAGACCAAGGCCGGGGAGGCGCGCCACACCTTGCTGGGAGAAGTTTACGGCTTGCAGGAAAAAGATCTTTTGTTCTTTTCCGTACACCAGGAAGAGGATGTTGGCCATGTCATGCAAGGGCTGAGTTTGGTGACCGAGCTCTGTAATACTGAAAAATTGCAGAAAGAAGCCTTGGAGGCCGTGGACCATACCTGCAAGTTGTTCTGGAATATGTATGACAACCTGCATCGAGAGTATTGCCAGCCCAGCACCATTCGTCTGAGTTGATTGGGTGCGCCACTAAAAAACTGGGGTAGATGCTGCTTCATGCAAAACAAGAATGTGATCCGCTCTCTGGTCGGGTTGGGATTTTTGGCCATGTTCCTCTCTAGCGCGTTCAAAGGGGTTTTCCAGGTCTATTTCAATGACCTGGCTCTCTCTTTTGAACGCGGCCGATCAGACTTTGGTTTTGTTGGCGGGGTATTCCTTTTGGTATCCGGGCTGGTATCGCCGATGGTCGGCGCCTTGTCTGATCGTTTTGGGCCTATTTGGACCGTATTGATCGGCAGCGTGCTTGGAGGAGCCGCCTTCCTTTTGCTTGGCCTCATGCCTCATCAATATTGGCTTTTTGTCATCCTGTATGGGCTGCTGGCCGCGTTTTCTCTTGCGGCGATGACGTTTGTGCCCATGGGGATATTGGTTGATCGATTGTTCGACCAGAGACATAAAAGTTTTGCTTATGCCTTGATCACCAATGGCACGGCCATTGGATTCATTGTTCTTTCCCCATTCTGGTTGTGGTTGCAAGCCCATTTCGACTGGCAGCAGGTATTTTCTGTGGTCGGTCTGCTGTTTCTGGGGCCTTTGGCGGTGCTGTTCTGGTTAGGTGCGCGTGTGCCCTTGCCTGTGAAAGAGCCTGCTGGAAATGCCCCCGAGAAGCGCGTTGGCACCTGGCCTGTCGTGTTGCGTGACCCTGGCTTTTATGTCCTTGCCTTTGGTTTCTTCGGATGTGGAGCGTCGATGGCCTTCATTGACGTGCATCTGGTGCCTTTATGGCGGGACGCCGGGGTCAGCCGCTCCAGCATGGGGATGAGCCTGAGCCTGTTTGGCGTGTTGGAAATGATTAGCGGTTTGGCCGCTGGCTGGTTGGCAGTGCGTTTTGCCCAGCACCGACTACTGGCGGCTTTCTACGTACTACGTTGTCTGGCCATGACTTTGCTATTGGCTCCCTCCGGAATAGTGACGACCTACGTGTTTGCCGCCGTATTTGGGGCCAGTTATCTCGGAACTGTCATATTGACGTCCGCGATCTGTCTGGGTCGCTATGGAGGCGCCGTCAAGGGGCAGGTATTTGGCATGCTTTTTCTGGTTCACCAGATAGGCGCTTTTGGATCCGCTCAATTAGGTGCTTATGGCTATGACCGTCTGGGCAGTTATCAGGCGACGGTGATGGTCCTGGCAATGCTCACTGCGATCGCTGGTGTTTCTTCACTCTTTCTATCGTCTGTTGTGTTTCGACGGACTCAATCTGAATTCAGCTGAGATATCTATCATGTTCAATGACCAACGTGCTACCCAAATGCTCAGGATTGGACAGGATGCCGATTTTTCCGACAGCTTTTGTGAGCCGCTTGCGCTGACGTCTGCCTATTCTTTCAGCTCAGCGAGGGAGGCGGCCGCTCGTTTTGGAGGGACGGAACCGGGCAATGTCTATAGTCGATTTACCAATCCGACAGTCAACACGTTCGAGCAGCGGGTTGCCTTCCTGGAGGAGGCCGAAGCGGCGGTGGCGTTTGCATCCGGCATGGCGGCACTGTCAGCGGTGGTGATGGCGTTTGCAGCGAGTGGTAGCAATATCGTATGCGCACGTGATGTGTTTGGCACGACCTTGATCATGCTGCGCCAGCATTTTGCTCGCTATGGCATTGAAGTGCGTGTCGTCGGCATGCTGGATTACGATGCTTGGGAAAAGGCGATCGACAGTGATACATGCCTGGTTATGGTGGAAACCCCAGCGAATCCGATGCAGCATGTCGCCGATATTGCCCGGCTGTCACGCATGGCTCATGCCCATGGGGCATTGCTGCTGGTAGACAGCACCATGCTGACCCCTATTTTGCAGCGGCCATTGCGGCAAGGTGCAGATCTGGTATTGCATTCTGCCGGTAAATATATGGATGGTCACGGTCGGTGCATTGCCGGTGTGGTGTGTGGGGCCGATGCATTGATGCAGCCGCTGCGGTCGGTGTTGCGTTCGCAGGGAGCGTGCTTGAGTCCGATGAATGCATGGTTACTGCTCAAGAGCCTGGAGACGCTTGAGTTGCGTATGCAGCGCATCAGTGCTAACACACTGTCGATGGCGCGCTGGCTGGATAAGCATCCGAAGGTAGGTTCGGTGTTTTACTCGGGCTTGGAGTCGCACCCCTGCCATGAAATTGCCTGCGCGCAGCAGGCCGGTTTTGGTGGGGTAGTCAGCTTTGAAGTGGGTATGAGCCAAAAAGAGGCTTGGGCTTGTATGGATGCTTTGCAGTTGATTTCAATCGCGACCAATATTGGAGACACACGCAGCATGGTCACGCACCCAGCATCGACGACGCAGGGGCGTTGGTCACCAGAGGATCGTATGAGCTGCGGGATTGGGGATAATCTGCTGCGCTTGTCCGTAGGTTTGGAATCGCTTGCCGATTTGCAGCAGGACATTGATGTGGCACTCAAGATTGCTCTTGAGCAGAAGAGTCAGAGTTTGCAGGGATGCTCCTTGCTTGAGACGCTGGAATGAGGGGGGCAGATGTTTTTGACACTGTTATTTTCAGCCGTACTGACTTTCCATGTGCTGGTGCTGTCACAGGGTGGGCGGCGCCGAAAGCAATGGTTTTGGTATGTTTTTATTGGCTTGTTCGCTTTGTTGCTCAGCTTGCAGATTGACTTCGCCGTTCTGAGCGACCGCCGGATTGACGGTCTCGCCTTTGGTGGTTCATGTGGTTGATGGCTTTTGGCAAGTGCTTGAAAGGCGGATAGGTCATTATCACGGTGACGGTTGACTGGGATCCTGTTACCGGATAAGCCAATTGGTTTGAGCTCATCCGGCACCAGTTTCATTGGGACACCTGACTAGGCAAGCTTAAGGCAGCAGACTCAGGCGGTCGACTTCAAACTCCGTCTTGCGCAGGCCTTTGTCGAATTCCCCAGTCAGTTCCACTTTTTGCTCAGCACTGATGGTCTGGCCAGCCGGGAAGTCTTCGTTGTCGATCTCCACGGTTATACGGCCGGTGGCATCTTCAAAAATGTAGCGTTCATCGCCTTCAAACGAGACCAGACGACCTTGTAAACGTGCGATTTGGTCGTCGCGGCCGGTCTCCAGCAACTGCTTGACGGTCATTAGTGGCACATTGTTGGGGCCGGAATAAGAGCCAGCGGCGCTGCTCGCCTGGGGTGCATTGTTTGGGCCGGTGTAGCTGGCGGGTTGTGCGATAGCAGCGCTGGCGCTCAGGGCAAGGACGGCGGCGAGGGTAGGTAAAGTGAATCGCATGATTGGGTTTCCTGTATCGGGTTATCGGGTCAATGTTCCGCCGATTGCGGAATAGTGTTAGTAGAACTCCTGAACCTGAAGGCAATCTTAAGACTCTTAACGGGGTGGAAAATCCAGTATGACACTCAGGCCCTGGCCGTCCAGCCCATCTTCAAAGGACAATTTGGCATTGTGCAAGGCCGCGATGCGGGCCACGATAGACAAGCCCAGGCCGTTGCCGGCTTGGCCGGTGCCCAGTACGCGAAAAAACCGTTCTCCCAGTCTGGCCCGTTGTTCGAGGGGAACGCCAGGCCCCTTGTCCCGGACCGCAAGGCGTACACCGCCATCGTGTCTGCGTGTCGTTTCGATTCGTACCCGGACGCCTGCGCCGCCGTAGCGAATGGCATTGCCAATCAGGTTGCGTAAGGCGCTGCTTAACAATACCGGCGCAGCCTGCAAGCTTGTCACGGCCAAGGCTCTTTCCATGTTCACTGACACCGAGGGCAGGGATGGGCTAAGGTTGTCCAGGATTTGATTCAGGTCTACGGTTTCACGTTTCAGAGGTTCTGCCTGTGGTTCCAGTCTTGTCAGGGCGAGCAGACTTTCTACCAGGGCGGTGCAGCGATCCAGATCAGCGCGTAATTGCTGTAGATGGGCATCAGGTAGTTGCAGTTCGCGTTCAATTAATTGAACGCGCATGCGCAGCCCAGCCAAAGGGGTACGCAGTTCGTGGGCGGCATCGGCGGTAAAGCGCCGCTCACTTTCCAGTGCTGTGGATAGACGTGCCATCAAGGTGTTGAGGGCATCGAGCATGGCCTGCAGTTCACGGGGCGGATGGCCACCCTGCACGGGCGTGAGGTCATCGGGGGATTTGGCGTTGATGCGTTTGACGGTATCTTCCAAAGGACGCATCAGGCGTCGGATCAGGAACCAGCTTGACAGGCCCAGCAGCGCCAGCAGTCCCAACACGGGCCAGGCTAGATTTTCTGCCATATCCTCCAGCAGTTCCAGACGCTCTTCCATAGGTTGGGCGACCTGGGCGGTCACGCCTGCCGACCCAGGGCGCACGTAAACCCGCCAGAGTTCATCATCGACCCGGACGGTGGTGGTTTGCTTGCTGTGTGCCTGCGGTAAAAAAGCCGTTTCAGGTGTGTCGTCGCCGCGCAGCAGCACACGGCCATCTGCCGCGACCAACTGGTAGTACATGCGCAGTTTGAGCGCCTCGTCACGGTTCAGGCCTGTGCCCGTTGTATTGGATCCGGGTGAAGTCTCCTGCGGGTCCAACATCAAGACCAGACGGGCACCTTCCTCCAGTGCGTCATCAAGAACATCACCGGTAGCGTGCCAGGCGACACTGACCACAATGGAAAGGCTGACCAGCCACAGGCCAATACTGGTTCCCATTACGGTCAGCAGCAGACGACGCCGTAGGGACCAGCCTTGCGGGCGTGATGCCGAAGCATTCGGGCTGGAGCGGGTACGCGTCAGTTTACGGAGCAGATGTTTCATGCGGGGGCCAGCACATAGCCTTGATTGCGTACAGTGACAATGAAGTCACTGCCCAGTTTCTTGCGCAGATTGTAAATATGGACTTCGATCGCGTTGCTCTCCACTTCCTCGCTCCAGCCATAGAGGGCTTCTTCAAGCTGAGCGCGGCTCAAAATATGGGTGGGGTGGTGCATCAAGGCCTGCAGAACAGCAAATTCGCGTGCGGTTACAGCCACAGGCTGATCGTTCAATGTGACACGCTTGGCTGTCGGGTCAATGGCGACGGGACCGTGACGCCATTCGGAGCTGGCCTGTGCTGCGCTGCGACGCAAGGCCGCGCGTACTCGTGCGGATAGTTCTTCCAGGTCAAACGGCTTGACCAGATAGTCGTCTGCTCCCAGATCCAGGCCCTGCACTCGGTCTGCCAAGGTATCGCGTGCGGTGATCACAATGACGGGAACGTGGGCATGAGGACTACCAGCTCCTCGCAAGCTACGCAAAACGGCATCGCCGTCCAGGCCGGGCAGGCCCCGATCCAGCAGGATGCATTGATAGGTATGGGTTGCCAAGGCCGTGGCAACTTGATCGCCGCGTTGTAACCAGTCCACAGCATAGCCGTCCATATGTAGCCAGGACTGCAAGGAACTGCCCAGCGAGGAATCGTCTTCGATTAAGAGAATACGCATATGCACAGCCTGGCAGGGAAAGATGAAGGGAATCTGATGCTAGTGTGAGGCATGGCGCAAAGCAGCCGCAAGCGCAGAAGGGCTTGTACGGCTGCTTTGTATTGTAAAAGCAGGCAGACTCTGTGTTTCCCGCCCTGATCAGGGTGCTAGATGCTGCGCTGTTGTACCCGCGCTGACAGTTCCTGTGCCGTCTCCTTGCGTTCGCTGTATCTATCGACCAGATAATCCGCACAGTCGCGTGTCAGCAAGGTGAGTTTGATCAGTTCTTCCATGACATCGACCACCCTATCGTAGTAGGGGGAGGGTTTCATGCGGCCTTGGTCGTCAAATTCCAGAAAGGCTTTGGCAACGGAGGACTGGTTGGGAATGGTGATCAGGCGCATCCAGCGGCCCAGGACGCGCATCTGGTTCAAGGCGTTAAAGGACTGGGACCCGCCAGAGACTTGCATGAGCGCCAGTGTTTTGCCTTGCGTTGGGCGTACGGAGCCGATGCTTAACGGAATCCAGTCAATTTGTGCTTTCAGGACACTGCTCATGGCACCGTGTCGCTCGGGCGAAGTCCAGACCATGCCCTCGGCCCACTGTACACATTGACGCAGTTCCTGCACTTTGGGGTGCTCATCTGTTGCGCCATCGGGCAAAGGCAACTGGTGTGGGTCAAAGATCTTGGTTTCGGCACCCATTGCGTTCAGCAGTCGCGCCGCCTCTTGCGTCAACAATCGGCTATAGGAGCGTTCCCTCAAAGAGCCGTACAAAAGCAGAATTCGAGGCGCATGCGTAGCCCGCCTTGGAGGCGGCAACTCTGACAGTGTCGGGCTCGTAAAAGCGTGCTCGTCCAGATTGGCTAAGTCAGGCTGGCTCAATTCTTTGTCCTTTTTCATCAATGACGGCTTGGCCGTCCTCTTTCCGGAATGCGCCTTGCTGCGGCTGGGGCAGTATTTCAAGCACCTGTTCCGAAGGGCGGCACAAGCGTGTGCCCAGCGGTGTGACCACAATGGGACGGTTGATCAGAATGGGGTGCAGCAACATGAAATCAATCAGTTGTTCATCACTCCATTTGGGGTCGCCCAGTTGCAGCTCTTCATAAGGTGTTCCTTTTTGGCGCAGGACTTCGCGTACGCTCAGGCCGCAGTCTGTTATCAGCCTGATCAGTGTGGCGCGGTCTGGTGGTGTTTGCAGGTACTCGATGATGGTGGGCTCTTGACCACTATTGCGGATCAGGCCCAGGGTATTGCGCGAGGTGCCGCAGGCGGGGTTGTGATAGATGGTGATGTTGCTCATGGCCTTGTGCTCGATGTCAGGGGGTTAGTGGGCGATACCTAGCCGTAGGGCCAAGGCCGCCAGAGTGATCAGCAAGACGGGGGTGGTCAGGATGGCTCCTACCTTGAAGTAGTAGCCCCAGCTAATTTTTGTGCCTTTCTGGGCCAGTACGTGCAACCAGAGCAAGGTGGCCAGACTGCCTATGGGTGTGAATTTGGGCCCCAGGTCACTGCCGATGACATTGGCGTAGATCATGGCTTCTTTGACGGCGCCCTGGGCGCTGGAAGCATCAATGGACAGGGCCGTGACCAGGACCGTGGGCATATTGTTCATGACCGAGGACAACAGGGCAGACAGGACGCCTGTGCCCATGGCGGCTCCCCACACGCCAGCCTGGGCGAACTCATCGAGCAGCAGGGCCAGATGGTTGGTCAGCCCGGCATTACGTAGGCCATACACCACCAGATACATGCCCAGCGAGAACACGACGATTTGCCAGGGCGCACCGCGCAGCACTTTCCTTGTGCTGATGACTGTGCCACGAGCGGCAACCGTCAGCACAATGATGGCTCCGGCAGCGGCAACGACACTGACGGGAATCCCCAAGGGCTCCAGTGCGAAAAAACCTGTCAGCAGTAAAGCCAGCACGATCCAGCCTGCCTTGAAGGTCGCCATGTCCGTAATGGCTTGTGCGGGTGGTTTCAACTGCTCAAGGCGATATTGGGCAGGAATGTCACGTCGGAAATACAAGATCAAGACGAGCAGGCTGGCCAGCACGGACACGATATTGACGGGCACCATGATGGCGGCGTAGTCCGTGAAGCCCAGTTTGAAATAGTCGGCCGAGACAATGTTGACCAGGTTGGAGACGACCAGTGGCAAGCTGGCCGTGTCGGCAATAAACCCTGCCGCCATGACAAAGGCCAAGGTCGCGGCGGGCGAGAAGCCCAAGGCCAGCAACATGGCCATGACAATAGGCGTCAGAATCAGGGCAGCGCCATCGTTGGCAAACAGGGCAGACACGGCAGCGCCCAGAATCACGATAAATGCAAAAAGCCTGCGTCCACTGCCTGCCCCCCAACGGGCAACGTGCAGTGCGGCCCATTCAAAGAAACCGGCTTCATCCAGCACCAGGCTGATGATAATGATTGCTATAAAAGTAGCGGTTGCATTCCAGACGATACCCCACACCACAGCCAGATCGCTCCACTGCACCACACCTGAAAGTAGGGCCGCGGCCGCGCCCAGAGAGGCGCTCCAGCCTATGCCCAAGCCTTTGGGTTGCCAGATGACCAAGATCAGGGTGGCAAGGAAAATCAGGACAGATGTGAGCATGGCAAATTTTGTCGTCAGGGGCAGGCGGTCAGGCCTTGGGTATTAGGCCAACAAGCGGTTGGTTGAATTGAATCGGTGTTAGTTGGCTTTTTTAGGGGCGTTGGCACAAGTTGGGCGCTGTAAGGCAGTGTTCACCCTGACAGCAGTTCTCAGTCAGGTAGGCCAGTAGATCGTTCATGGCGGGAAAGGTGGCGCTGTAGAGCAGGTTACGGCCTTGGCGCTCGCTATGAATCAAGCCGGCATTACTGAGTTCTTTCAAATGAAAGGACAGGGCATTGGGAGCGATGCTTAACTGTTCGGCCAAGGTGCCGGGTGTCAGCCCGGACGCACCGGCTACAACCAGTGCGCGAAATACCCGCAGGCGGGCTTCGTGGGCCAAGGCGGCCAGGGAGCGGATAACGTGAGATTCTTCCATGGGCATATAATACAATAATTCAACAATTATTGAATAGTTGATTTGTGTACTGGTGGTTTTTTCAGACTATTTGTCTACGCGGATGGCAAAGGCAAAGCCATGATTGTGTTTTGGGAGGGCACCGTAAGGTGTCTGGTGCTGTCTGTGAGTAGGGCTATGTCGCCATCTGCTCGCTCAACCAGTCAGCAAAGACTTCTGCACGTGGGTTTTGATCCAGAGCCTGCGGGGAGAGCAGGTAGTACGCCGAGCCGTCGGGGATAAAACCCTGCGGGGCGATAAGCTGGCCGCTTTGCAATTCGTCCTCCACCATCAGATGCGACACGATCGCCATGCCTTGCCCGGACAAGGCCGCCTGAATACACAAATAAAAATGTTCCAGTTCCAGCTTGTTGGCAGCGCGTATGGGCTGGCCACTAAGTCGCGCCCAAGTGGCCCAGGCCTGGGGTCGAGAACTGCTCTGTATCAGCACCTGTTGGGCCGTGTCCTGCGTGTGGGGGTATTGCGCTTGGCAGACAGGTCCTATTCGCTCCTCGCATAACTTCAGGCCGCAGACCGAGTCCGCCCAATGAAAGTCGTCGCGGCGTATGGCCAGATCCACCCCCATTTGCGCGAAGTTCACCGGCCCTCCGGCTGTAATCAGATGCACGGTGATATTGGGGTGCAAGGCCTGGAAACCCCCCAGACGCGGAATCAGCCACTTCATGGCAATAGTGGGCTCGCAGGAGACGGCCAAGGCATGTTCGCGCTGGCTTTGTTGCAGTTGGTGAACAACATCTTCCAGGCGTTCAAACATAGGGGCGGTGACATGCAAGAGCTGGCGACCTGCAGGCGTCAGAAATACGGCCCGATTGCGCCTTTCAAACAGCTCGACTCCCAGCGATTCTTCCAGTGCACGAATTTGTCGGCTGACAGCGCCGTGCGTGACATGGAGTACTTGCGCTGCCTGCACAAAACTGCCTGCCTGAGCCGCCGTATCAAAGTAGCGAAAAGCCGTGAGGTTGGGAATTTGCATAGTCGATGAAAACTCACAGAAATGATGCAGTAATTATCGTTTTTAAATTAGCACAGGATTATCAATAATGACATCCTGTGATGGCGAGATTGGGACGAAATAAATAATTTTTTGGCTAATGAATTTTCTGAGTTTGACGAAATATTCGTTGTTGGAGCAGGAATAAAAAATAACTTGAAAGTTAGATGTAGCCATAAATTATCTGAAAATATTCTCTGTTTCTGAGAGAAATCTGTTTTTCGACAGTGAGGTCCTGTGGGCAGAGATTTTTCCATTAGTAGGAGTGTAGGACTGATACTGCATTCTGGCTGTATGAACAGTCGTTCATAACGCCGATTTCATCAAACTTAGGCTTGTTAAATATGCATGAACTGTTGGCGGTTGCCACCATTACTATCCTGGCTGTGATCAGCCCAGGCCCAGACTTTGCCATGGTCACTCGTAATGGCTATTCCTTTGGTCGCAAGACTGGTCTGATTTCAGCCTTGGGCATTGCGGCCGGCGTGCAAGTGCACGTGGTTTACACGGTGTTGGGGGTAGCGATTCTGATTACTCAATCTCCCACTCTGTTTTGGATGATGAAGGTGGTGGGGGCGGCGTACTTGATGTACCTGGGCTATCAGTCTTTCAGTAACCGCGCTGTGCCTGATACCGATGGTCAAGCAGTTTGTGTGCCCACCGCCTGGCAGGCGTTTGGTATGGGTTTTTTAACCAATGCCTTGAATCCTAAAACCATGTTGTTTGTGGTGGCGACTTTTACTCAGTTGGTACAGCCGAATGCACCATTCTGGCTGAATTTTGCCTATGGTTTCTGGATGTCCTTTGCTCATTGGGTCTGGTTCAGCGTGGTGGCTCTGGTGTTTTCAGATAAACGCTTGCGGGCCGCCATGCTGGCTCGGCAAAGATGGCTGGACAAGGGAATTGGTGTAGCCTTGCTGGGTCTGGGTGCATCACTGCTATTTGCCAATTCTGTCTCCTAGGGGTGGCTTGCTTGATGGCGTTGAGTTGGATAGCCAAGCGGTGTGAATAGCCTGATTGTTCAGGTTTTAATAAGTTGTTGTTAATTGTTTTTTGAAATTATGGTTGGGTTTTTTTGTTATTGTGGTGATTTTTTTTGTACGGCAATTAATATTGAAAATTTAAATAGATAGAAAATAATATAAATAAAGTTTAAAAAAGAATATCTGTTATTTTTTGTTATTTATGGATGGGTGTGTCGGTATTATCGACAAGTTGCAGTATCAGGTTTTGCACACGACTTGTAGATAGGGAGACACGAATGACTTGTCATCATATAAACGCAAAAACAGTAGCGGGTTACGGTCTGATTTTATTGGCTGCCTTGCAGGGCCATGCTGTGGCCCAAAGCCCGGAACCCAGGCTGGATACCAGCCAGCTTTATGCGGACGTACATTTCCATGCATCCAACTATGCCATGCAGGGGATTCCTTTAAAGGAATATGCAGAAAGGTATATGGGCGGCAATTTGCAGCAGATTGTGCGCTCGACCATCATGCCTATTCCTTTGCAGCAGCGTTGGGATGGGTTCGAGCTCTATCAGGCTCCGGGCCCTGGCAATCAGATGTACGGGCCCAATTACTATATTGGCCCTAAGGCCGACCTGTATTACTACTCCTTTGTCGATGCCATGTTTGCCCGCGAGTACGAGCGGCTGCCACCCCAGTATCAGGAAAAACTGGATGTCATGATCACGGCGTTCAACCCAATGGACGTCTATGCCTCGCAACATATCAAGCGTGCGGTGCTTAGTTTTCCAGGCGTGTTTGCCGGGGTGGGCGAATTCACCATTCACAAGGAGCTGGTGTCCAGCAAACTAGCCGGTGAAACGGTAGAGCAAACCAAGGCGCCCTCCGTGCCCTTGCCTCCGGACGCGGGTGATGGCAGCAAGGTGTCGCTCTATTCCGAATCCCTGGAGTATCTGTTCAAAACGATCGAGGAAATTGGCCTGGTCGCGATTTTGCACAACGATATGTACCGGGTAGAGGTCAATTATCAGGGTGAGCTGGAGCATGCCTATCCCGATCAGGACTATGTGGAGGGTTTGAAACATGTGTGCGGACATGCACCCAAGGCCAGAGTGGTATGGGCGCATACTGGATTGGGGCGTTTTGTGAAGCCGACTCAGGATCACATTACGCGCGTAAAGAAAGTGTTGGATGCTTGCCCAAGCTGGTCTACCGATATTTCCTGGGATCTGGTGCAGGACTATATGCTTCACCCCGAACCCGGAATGCCCAGCCGCCAGGATTGGCTGAATTTCTTCAAGGAATACCAAAACCGGATTCTGTGGGGCTCGGATGTGGTGATCTTCACGCGTAACCGCTTTGAATCGACCCCTCCCACGTCTGTGACGCCGGGTGGCTTGATGTCGCCAGAGCAGTATCACGCGGACTTGTCCAAGATGCGGGACTTCCTGGGAGAACTGCCTGTGGAAGTCGGTAACAAGATTCGCTATGAAAACTATCTGGGCCTGTTCAACCGTGCCAAGTTCTCTGTAAGGGCGTGGGAGCGTGAGAATGCGGGCCTGAATATCTGGGACATTCCTACCCCTGTTCATCCTTGAAAAGGCCCTGCTGTTGAGGCTGGTCATCAGCAGCTTGCGTGCAGCGGGTAATTTGCAGGAAAGACGTGGGTTAGCAGTAGTAAGCGCAGCAGTCTGAGTCTTCCATTTGCACAAAAATGAATTATGTTCAGGCTGCTGCTAAAGCGGTGTTCTTCACAGAAGCCTTGCTATTTCAGTGCTAAGTGCCTTGAAACAGAGCGACCATAGCCATAGCCATAGCCAGAACCCAAGCCTATGTCTCTGATCCTGGCAAAAGCCAAGGTAAAGGTACAAGCAAAAAAACTGCCCCCCGAAAGTTGGATAACTATCCACACCTTCGGAGGGCAGTTTGCTATCGCACTTCAAGGCCGCCTAGATTGGCTCCTTGATTGTGCTGTCTGACGCTGGGTTTGATGCCTGCCTAGGCGTCGCTTAAACCACCTTGTTTTGCGTAGCCAGTTTGTCCAGATCTTCTTGAATCAGCTTGCGAATAGCGGTTTTCAAGAGTTTGCCGGTTGCCGTGTGGGGCAGTTCATCTACCACGATCAGCTCGTCAGGAATGCTCCATTTGGAGACTTGTTCTGTAAACAGATCAATCATGTCCTGCTTGGTGAAGGTGGCATCGTCTTGCAATTGCACCACCAGAACCGGGCGCTCGCCCCAGCGCTCGTCAGGCTTGGCCACCACGGCGGCTTCCTTGATTGCCGGGTGAGCCTGAGCAATGTTTTCCAGCTCGATCGAGCTGATCCATTCACCACCGGATTTCACCACGTCTTTTGTGCGGTCCACGATCTGGATAAATCCGTCTTTATCGATGGTGACCACATCGCCTGTATTGAACCAGCCATCTTTTGTGTGGGCGGAACTGTCCTGATTGTTGAAGTAAGCGCTGGCAATCCAGGGGCCGCGCACCATCATGGCACCAAACATTTTGCCGTCGCGCGCAATGGGCTGGCCATCGTCGCCATCTACCCGGAACTCGACGCCAAAGAGCGGACGCCCTTGTTTGGCCAGCAGTTTGAGTTTTTCGTTCTCAGGCAAGGATTCGTGCTGGGGCAGCAAGGCGGCGGCCAGACCGACGGGGCTGGTTTCAGTCATGCCCCAGGCGTGGCGCACTTTTACGCCCAGCTTCTGGAAGCGGGTAATCATGACGGGTGGTGCAGATGAACCGCCAATGACCAGACGTTGCAGGCTGCTGAAGGTTTTGCCATTGGCCTGCATCCAGTCCAGCAGGCCTAGCCAGACGGTAGGTACACCGGCCGTCATGGTGACGCCTTCATTTTCAAACAAGGTGTGCAGGCTGGCGCCGTCCAGTTTTGGACCGGGCAAGACCAGTTTGGCGCCCACCATCAAGGCAGCGTAAGGCAGGCCCCAGGCGTTGACGTGAAACATGGGCACAATCGGGGTAATGGTATCGGAGGCCGACAGGCACAGGGCATCGGGCATGCTCAAGGCAAAGGCATGCAAGATGGTGGAGCGATGGCTGTAGAGCACGCCTTTGGGGTTGCCCGTGGTGCCGGAGGTGTAGCACAGGCCCGATGCCGTGTTCTCGTCAAACACCGGCCAGTCGAATTCGTCTGGTTCGTTGGCGATCAGAGTTTCGTAGCAGGTCAGATTGGGTAGCAATTCTGACTTGGGCATGTGCTCTTCGTCCGTCATGATGACCACGGCTTTGAGCTTGGATAAGGGCTCGGCCAGAGCCTCCAAAATCGGCAGGAAGCTCAGGTCAGCAAACAGGACGCTGTCGCCAGCGTGTTCAATGATGTAGCCGATTTGATCCTGAAACAGACGCGGGTTGATGGTATGACATACCAGCCCGGAGCCTGAGACGCCGTAATACAGCTCCAGGTGACGATAGCCGTTCCAGGCCAGGGTGCCTACGCGGTCTCCTTGCTGCAAGCCCATTTTCTGAAGCGCATTGGCCAGTTTTTGGCTGCGCTTGGACAGGTCTGCATAGGTGTAGCGGTGGATATGGCCTTCTACCGTTTGTGAGACAACTTCGCGGTCTGCGTGGTAGTTGGCCGCATGACGCAGTATGGATGACACTAACAGCGGGGTATTCATCATCATGCCAAGCATGGTTTTCGTCCTCCCTGGGGGTCAATCAAACAAAACTGACGGGCCTTCAGACGGTGAGTCTACGCGCAGAAAATGGACGAAACCCATCGCTGACTGTCATGGCCTTCTTATGCACAGTAGCCGAAAGCTCACAAATACGTCTATGTCGGCGTTTGTATTTGCTTGCGTAATCCCAAAGCCTCAGTGAAAAATTGGGCAATCATTCGGCTCTCCCGGCGTTCGGTCAGACAATACAAATAGGTGTCGGTGCGCACGGGATCGCCTTGAATACGAACCGCTTTGAAACGATGGTCCGGGATGAACTCCGCCTCGGACACCGTCCCCACGCCCAGTCCTCGGGCGACGGCTTCACGCAAGGCTTCCCGGCTGCCAATTTCCATGACGGCACGGGGCCGGACATTTTCTTTTTCCAGTGCTGCTTCCAGGCAGGCGCGTGTGGTGGAGCCCGATTCCCGCTGCAGCAAGGGAGCGTCCTGCAAGGCAGCTAAAGGCACACTGTCGTGTTGGGCCAAAGGGTGTGACAAGGGGGCGAACAAAATGACAGCATGGCTGGCGTAGTGTTCGGTGTGAAAGGCCGCATCCTCGCTGGCTCCGGCCAGCACGGCAATATCGGTGGCGTAGTCGGCCAGATCGGCCAGCACCTGTGCTGAGTTTCCCATATGAATAGAGATGTCCACGCCGGGAAACAGTCGGTGATAGGCCTCCACCATTTCAATGACATGAAAAGGGCCGACTGCGCCAATACGCAGTCGGCCTACGTGCAGTTTTCCACTGTCATGCAGCAGGTTGAAGGCATCGACTTCCAGTGCGCCCAGTTGCTGCGCGACCGGCAGCAGCGCCATCCCCACCTGGGTCAGTTGGACACCTCTGCCCCGACGATGAAACAACTCCACATCATGTTGCTGTTCCAGCCCCTGTACTTGCTTGGTTACGGTGGGTTGGGCCAATCCCAGGGCGCGGGCCCCGGCGCTGAAACTGCCATGGCGGGCAACAGCCAGAAAGGCACGTAGGCGTGCGGCAGACATATAGACTCCATCTATAGATAACTGATGTTTTGAATCTTAAATCCATAATATGAAGGCAATGTGATCTTTCTACTATGTCGGCATTCCTCCTACAAACCTCAAGGACGACTGCCGTGAACAAGAACGTATTTCAGACAGCCCGCCGCTCTTTTATCGCGGCAAGTGCCGCTACCATTGTCTTTTCGGTGTTTGGGACTGCCGCCCAGGCCACCCAGGACACCTTGACGATTGGTCTTATTCCTGCCGAAGACTCGCAGGCCATGATCGAATCGAGCAAGCAGGTGATTGAGCAACTGGAGCGCGAGTCCGGTATGAAGGTCGAGCCCTTTGTGGCCACAGACTACAACGGCATTATCGAAGCCCTGCGTGCCAAGAAGCTGGACGTGGCCTACTTGGGACCATTCTCTTACGTGCTGGCCAACTCGGTGGCGGATGTAGAAGCCTTCGCAGTCGCCGTTACCAAGAAAACAGGTAAAAGCGCCTACAAGAGCTTGATTGTGGTGCGTGCCGATAGCGGGATTGACACGGTGGATCAGTTGAAAGATCGCACCTTCGCCTTTGTAGACCCTAGCTCGACGTCCGGCCATCTGTTCCCTAAAGCCGGTCTGGAAAACGATGGTTACAAGCCTGAAGAGCTGTTCTCCCGTGTGGTGTTCTCCGGTTCGCACGATGCCAGCTTGCTGGCGGTAGCCAACAAGAAAGTGGATGCTGCTGCTGTGGCCGACCGCATTTACGCCAGCGCGATTTCCAAAGGCCAATTGGCTCAGGATGATTTGAAAGTGGTGTGGTCTTCCAACGATATTCCCGAGTCGCCCATGGTCTGGCGCAAGGATCTGGACCCCAGTGTGAAAGAGAAAGTGGCCAAGGCCTTGGCCAACATCAAAGATGTACCTTGGGGTGATCAGGGCATGTTGAATGGTTTTCAGGCGACTGACGATGCTGCTTACAACGTAGTGCGTGATACCGCCAAGGTGCTGAACCTGGATCTGCGGAGCATGAAATGATCCGTTTGCGTGGCCTGAACAAAAGCTATGGCTCCAATGATGTCCTGTGCGGTGTGGACATGGATGCACAAGCCGGTGAGTTTCTGGTTGTGCTGGGTCAGTCCGGAGCGGGCAAGTCCACCTTGCTGCGCTGCATGAACCGGCTGGCGCAGGCCGATACAGGAGAGATGTCGGTGGCTGGTATTGATGCCATGTCGGCTCAGGATACTCGGGCCTTGCGTCGCCAGGTTGCCATGATTTTCCAGCATCACGATGTGGTGCCTCGTTTGTCAGTGCTGCGCAATGTATTGACCGGGCGTTTGGGGGCGGTTCCCGTGTGGAGCTCGATCCTGCAACTGTTCAGCCGTGCTGATATTGCCTTGGCCAAAGAATGTCTGGAGCGGGTGGGGCTGGCGCATAAAGCCCAGGCCCGCACGGATTCCTTGTCGGGTGGCCAGCGTCAGCGTGTGGGCATTGCCCGTGCCCTGGCGCAGCGTCCCCGCATCATTCTGGCTGATGAACCGGTTGCCAGCCTGGACCCTAAAACAGCCCGTCTGGTGATGCGTTATTTGCACGACGCCAGTCGGGAACTGGGTATTACCGTGGTGTGCAACCTGCATCAGGTCGATTACGCCCGTGAGTTTGCCGACCGTATTGTGGGCCTGGCCCATGGTCAGGTGGTTTATAACGGCGCTCCTGATCTGATGACGGAAGATGATCTGACCCGTATCTATCCTGGCCCGGAGCCAGGGCAGGGCGGTGCGCACTCCCAAGAGGCAAATGAGGCCGCGGCCTCCTTCCTGAACGAACCACTGGCCATTGCGACCAAGGGAGCCTGATCATGGAACATAAGTATTCCTGGGTCATGTCCACGCCTACGAGTGTTAAAAGCTGGGTCACTACGGCTGTGTTGGTCGCGGCGATTGTCGTGGGGCTGCAATGGAGTGCGCAAGGTGCACAGTTAAGCGCCGCCGAGTTTGCGGCTGGCCTGCCGCAGATTGCTGACTTTTTAAGCCGCACCTTCCCGCCCGACTGGAGTATTTTGGGCAGTCTGGTCCCGCCTGCTATCGAGACGATTCAGATCGCGATTTGGGGCACGGTACTAGGTGTGCTGGGAGCCGTTCCGGTGTCGTTTCTGGCGGCCCGTAACTTGAATGTCAACCGTTATCTGTACAGTTTTACCCGTCAAAGCTTGAACGTGATACGCAGTATCAACGAACTTATCCTGGCTTTGGTGTTTGTGGCTGCGGTGGGGCTTGGGCCTTTCCCGGGTGTGCTGGCTCTGGCTGTCCACGGTGTGGGGATGCTGGGCAAGTTTTTTGCGGAAAGCATAGAAGAGATTGACCAAGGTCCGCTGGACGCTTTGCGTGCCACTGGCGCGCGCCCCTTGCAGGTCATTGTGTTCGGGGTGTTGCCTCAGGTGATTACGGCCTGGATTGCGGTGATTCTGTATCGTTTTGAGGTCAATCTGCGTTCGGCCACCGTGCTGGGCATGGTGGGGGCCGGTGGTTTGGGCTTTGAGCTGGTCAGCAGCCTGAAACTGTTCAAGTATCAGGAAACCGCAACCTGCATCGTGGTCATTACGGTGATGGTAGTAGTGGCTGACCTGATTTCCAATCGCCTGCGCGAGGCTATTCGCAACAACGGCCGCGATTGATCGCCGTTTTTATTCGAGATTCTTATGTGGCATTTTTTCAATCCCGTTCAGATTGATGCTGGCAATGGTGCGTTCGAGCGTTTGCCTGAACGCTTGGGCGGCCGCCGGGCCATTCTGATTGCCTTTCCGCAGGCTCGGGAGCTGGGGCAGTGCGAGCGCCTGCAAGCCTTGTTGGGTGAGCAACTGGTTGCGATTGAAACCGATATTCAACCGAATCCGGATGTGTCCTGGTTGGCGCCGTTGTACGAGCGTCTGTGGCGTGACTACCCTGAGGCTGAGTGCATTATCGCCTTGGGAGGCGGCAGTGTGATTGATTGCGCCAAAGCCATGTTGACCAGCACCCCTTCGGGAACGTTTGCCGAACTGCTCGACTGCTTGTCGGGCAACACCAGCCTGAGCCAGCCTCCAGGGCGGGTGCGCAGCCTGATTGCCGTGCCCACCACGGCAGGAACCGGGAGCGAAGTAACCCCCTGGGCAACCATTTGGGATAAGGGGCAGGGGCGCAAGTACTCCCTGCATCTGCCCTGGACCTGGCCTCAGGCCGCGATTATTGATCCGGCCTTGATGTGCAGCCTGCCCGCTGGCGCTACTTTGGCCAGTGGTCTGGATGCCTTGTCGCATGCGCTGGAGTCCTTATGGAACGTGAATCGCAATCCCGTGTCGGCCAGCCTGGCGGTATCGGCAGCACGACAAGTGATCAGCAGTTTGCCTTTGTTGATGCAGGATCTGTCCAACCTGGAGCTGCGTGCTCAACTGGCTGTGGCAGCAGCGATGGCGGGCCTGGCTTTTTCCAATACCAAGACAGCTCTGGCGCACTCCCTGTCCTATGACCTGACTCTGGAGCAAGGCTTGCCACACGGCATTGCATGCTCCTTTAGCTTGCCGCACGTCATGCAGATGGCCTTGGGCCAGGATGAACAGCTGGATCAGTTTTTATTGTCGATTTTTGACGCTCGCAACGGACCACAAGCCGTCTCGGCCTTGAGTGGTTTTTTGCAAAGTCTGGGGGTCAGCATTGATCCGGCCAGCTACGGGGTATCGCCCGAACAGTGGCAACAGCGCATTGCCCAGGCACTGCAAGGACCACGCGGACGTAATTTTATTGGTGCACATGCTCTGGATGCAGTGCAGGTATAAATCGGTTTTTAAGCCGGCTTGTTTTTAGGACTGAAGGTTGCAAACAATGACTCAGAATTTCAATGCGCTCAATACGCTGATGTCGGACAAGGTCGAAGCTGTCATTTTTGACTGGGCAGGCACGCTGGTCGATTTCAGCTCCTTGGCACCGACGCAGATTTTTGTAGATGCCTTTGCCACATTTGGCATTCAAATCAGCCTGGAGCAGGCCCGTGGTCCGATGGGTTTGTCCAAGCGTGATCACATCCGTACCTTGCTGGCCACCGAGTCGATTCAGAATCAGTGGTTGGCTCAGTTCGATCGTGCGTCTACCGATGCCGACATTGACGCTATCTATGAGCGTTTTATGCCTATGCAGATCGAGAAGGTAGCGGAATACTCGGCCCCGATTGAAGGTGCGGCTGCTGTGCTGGAAGAGTTACGTGCCAAGGGTATCAAAATTGGTTCTTGCTCCGGCTATCCGCGTCAGGTGCTGGATGTCTTGTTGCCCGCCGCTGCCAGCCAGGGCATTGCGCCGGACTGCATTATTGCCGGTGATGAGTTGCCTGCTGGTGGCCGACCTGGCCCCTTCATGGCACTGGCCAATGTGCTGGCTTTGGGTGTGGGCGATGTGCGTCGCTGCATCAAAGTGGACGATACCGTACCGGGTATTGAAGAAGGCCGCCGTGCCGGAATGTGGACGGTAGGGTTGAGCTTGTCGGGCAATGAAGTGGGACTGTCCCTGGAGGAACTGGCTCAAACGGATCCGGCAGAGGTACAAGCGCGGGTGGAGCGTGCCAGTGAACGTTTGCGTCAGTCGGGTGCTCATTACGTAATTGAAACCGTGGCCGATTTCCCGGCTGTGGTGCAGGCGATCCAGGCACGTCTGGCACAAGGCGAGACACCCTGATTCTGTGGGGGCATTGAATCAGGCCTGGTAAGAAGGGCGGGGCGACAAGCCCCGCCCTTTTTGCTGCCTGCTTGTTGTTCAGGCAACGGTACTGGCGACGGGCAGGGCGCTTTGATGATGAGCGATTGCATCAAAAAAGGCAGCGACCAAACGAGATTCCCGACGCTCGTGCAAACAGCAGACGTGGATCTGCGTCCAGACCGGCTCGTTTTGAATACGCACCACACGCAAGCGCGGGTCTGGCACGTATTCGGATTCGGAGACCGTGCCCACTCCCAGGCCGCGAATAACCGATTCGCGCAGGGCTTCGCGGCTGCCTATTTCCATGGCCACATCTACCTTGATCTTGCGTTCGTGTAAGGCGTCTTCCAGTGCCTTGCGCGTTGTTGAGCCTTCTTCGCGCATCAGCAAGGGCTCACCGGCCAGCTCCTCCAGTGCAATGTTATTGCGTCGGGCGAAAGGGTGGTCTTGGCGCACAAAGGCGATGACCGGGTAGCGAGCGTAAGGTTGCATGTAATAGCGGCGCTGTGGCTGGCAACTGGCAACCACGCCAACATCGCAGATGTATTGATCCAGATCGTCCAATACCAATTCCGAGTTGCCCAGTTTGACGGACTGCTTGATGCGTGGATATACCGCATGAAAGGATGCGATCAGCTCGGTGACGTGATAGGGGCTGACGGCACCCAGCTTCAAGGTGCCGTAATGCAGTTTGCCACTGCCATCGAGCATCTGGCGCATGTCGGATTCCAACGAGATCATGCGCCTGGCCATGGGCAGCATTTCCAGCCCCAGGGTAGAGAGCTCGACGCGTCGGCCGCGGCGGTGAAACAGCTCGGCCCCATAGTCGCGTTCAATGATTTGAATTTGTGAACTAAGCGTGGTGTGGCTCATGTTCAAGGCCCGCGCGGCGGCTGAAAAGCCGCCGTGCTGGGCCACCATGACGAAGGCCCGTAATTGGTTGAGCGTCATCGTACTTCTCTAACAGTGCTTTCCGGAACGGACCTTGACATTGTGCCTGGGCAGTATGACTAGCGTGCGACACCCATGGCCGGGTCGCTGATGCCATCCCGGCCAGTTTCCAGGCGACCGGCAAAGCGGCGCTCGAAGGACTCACCCATGGTGGCGGTGAAGTCGTACCAGTTGCCCGAGACTTCCAGCGACCAGCGTGCATCCATTTGCATGCCCGGATCAACGGTGTAGACCCAGGGGCCATCCTCGCGATAGGCGTTGGCGCTCACCGTGACGGTCGCGGCCTGATCCCCCATATTCATGATGGTCAAGGACACGGCATTGGCCTGGGGCTCGTAGCACACACGCACTTCTGGTTTGGGGCCTTGGCGCAGCGCGTGGATGTTGCCCTTGAAGTGGCGATGGTAGCCGTTTGGCCCCAACACCCACAGGCTGTAGTTGCCCTTGTGATCTGCATGGATGGTCCAGGCGTCCGAGATGATCTTGTTGGCCTCCACCGTAAAGCGTCGTGGATAGTCCGAGAGTTGCAGCTCGTCGTACACATGGAACACGGTGCCTTGCGTGCCGGTATTGCTGAACGTTAACCAGACCTGCTCTTTGTCCAGGTCCACATTGGCGCTGGTGTGCAATTGGTAGGGCAGGGCGCGTGAAGGGCGCAGCATTAAGTCCTGGCTGGGCATGGGCTCTGTGCCCACAGGGGGCATGGGCACCTTGCCTGCACCGGCTTGCTGGCTCAAGGTTGCGTCTGCCTGTTCGCGCGTCGGTGCTGGACTCAAGGCGGGTTTGGAGGCATTGGGCGATTTGAAATCAAAGCAGGAACGCATATCGCCGAATACGGCGCGGCGCCAGGGGCTGATATTGGGTTCTTGCACACCAAAGCGTTGCTCCAGAAAGCGCAGTACCGAGGTGTGGTCAAACTGTTGGGAATTGACCCAGCCACCCACGCTCCATGGGGAAATAATCAGGGTGGGCAGACGTGGGCCGGCCCCGAAAGGGCGGCCATCGGGTGCTACCTTGCGCGAGTCCCCGTCAGGGGCAGGCATGGTGTAGTACTCATTGGAGACATCTACCGTGGACTTGCCTTCCAATGAGCCATCTCGATTGCGCCACGGAGGAGCAGGAGGGGGCATGTGGTCAAAGAAGCAGTCGTTCTCGTCGTAGTTCACGATCAGGACGGTCTTGCTCCAGATCTCGGGTTTTTCGGTCAGAATGTTCAGCAGTCGCTCCAGATACCAGGCGCCCTGGCCGGGCACACCCATGCTGGGGTGTTCACTGTAGGGGCCGGGGGCCACAATCCAACTGACCTGTGGCAATTGGCCCATGTTGATGTCATCGGCAATGGCTTGCAAAAACCCGCCGTCAGGCATGGTGTTGCCAAAACCCTTGTACAAGGGGGAGAGAGCTTCCATTTGAGGGGAGTATTCGGCATCAGGAGAGCCTAGTGCGGCCAGGTCCTCATTCACCTTGCGGTAGGACGCAAAGGCCACGAGCTGGTTGTTATTGCTGTTGTTGCCGGGGCGGTTGTACACCTTCCAGCGCACACCGGCCTCTTGCAGACGCTCTGGGTACGTCGTCCAATCCAGACCATCGTCGGACGGGCCCAGGCGACCCCAGTTCGAGTTGGTCACGCAGGCGCGATCAATCAGATTGGCCCCGTTACTGCCACTCCACAAGAACATGCGGTTGGTGAAGGTGCCGGTATTGATAGAGGTGTGGTAGGCGTCGCAAATAGTAAAGGCATTAGCCAGTGACCAATGAAAGGGCAAGTCGGACTCTTTCAGGTAGCCCATAGCGACGTTGGTGTACTTGGCTTTGGGCCAGTTTGCCATGCGACCGCCATCCCAGGCCTCCTGCTGGTCGTTCCAGTCGTGTGCGCCGCCAACACGCAAGGCATTGCCTTTGGTCGCATCCAGGTAGTAGGGCTGCACCATGCCATTGGTGCCTTGCTGACGCCAGACCGATTCGCCCGATGCCATCGGGATGGTGATACGGTCGCTGAAACCGCGCACGCCTGGCATGGTGCCGTAGTAGTGATCAAAAGAGCGGTTTTCCTGCATCAGGATAATGACGTGCTCGACGTCATTAATCGTTCCCGTGGCGTTATTGGCGGGGATAGCCAGCGCCTTTTGAATAGCAGGCGGAAAGGGGCCTAAAGCGGCCGCACTAGCAGCCAGTCGCAGAAAATTACGGCGATTGATGTGAGTCATGGGGAAAGCCTTGTCGATAAGTGGTTGGAGTGGAGCCAGGCAAGGACATCTGTCGTGCCGGGCTGCCATGCGCTTAAGGTGCGCAGTCCAATTGCGAGTTCGGGGTGGGCGGCGTGCCAAGGTCCGTGCCTTGCTCCCCTTGAGAGCCCGTGGCCGGGGGCGTCACAATAGGCACTTGCTCGCTGCTCGAGCCTCCTGTGC
The DNA here is from genome assembly GCF_020907215.1 of Alcaligenes sp. MMA. NCBI lineage: Bacteria > Pseudomonadati > Pseudomonadota > Betaproteobacteria > Burkholderiales > Alcaligenaceae > Alcaligenes > Alcaligenes sp. MMA. Next base: position 194,908 of record NZ_JAJJPP010000003.1, on the reverse strand, counting down.
CGGGCGGGGGTTCGGCAGCGCTGGAGCCTCCGTCACTGCAGGCGCTCAATAGCAAAGCAGTCATGCCGATGGCCAGGGCACTGCGTACAGCGCGTAAATCAAGAGCGTTCATGGTGGCCTCGCTTAGTGTGTGCTCAGGCTGGACAGGGGTTTCTTGGACCAGTAGATCGAGCTCAGCTCCTGCTCACTTAGGACGCGGTTCCACATGGCCAGGTCACCAAACATTTGCTGGGTGGGCGGAGCAACCGAGCATTGGCCAACCGTATAGGGAGGTTTGACCGAGCCATTGCACTTGTTCATCAGGAACGTGCCGGTGCCATCGTCGCCAATACCCCATTGTGGGTAGGGCGAGAGCTTGGAGACATCAACTGCACCCGTGGATTTGTTGGTAGCCACGCGCATAACCTGCTCGGTAGAGGGATCAAACACGCGCATGTTCATGGTCTTGGCAACACCGTCCACCGAGAAAGCAAGGTGCACCCACTTACCTACTGGAATCTGGGTGTAGGGATTGGTTGGGCCGTCGGCACGTACTCCACCCGAGCCAATATTGAAGGCAATGCCGCACTGGTTTTGGATGCCACTGTTGAACAAGCCAATGGCGACACCGGCATTGGCACCACTGACGTAGTTCTTGTTGGATAGGACCGTGACGTTGTTGCGATCGATGCACTTGGGCACCTGATACCAAAAGCCAATGGTGAATTGCGGGTTGCTGCCCGTGGAGATGTCAAAGCCTTGGGCCGGCGTCATGCGATAGCCTTCCAGACCTTCTTCGGTGACATAGTTGGTGTCAACCAGCAAGCCATGCGTGCCTGTAAAGGGACCGGGCACGACCAGACCGGCCGCATTGGGCAGGTCGTTGGAGGCCGGTGCCATGGTGCTGTTTTTCTGCGCGTCTACAGGGGGCAGGTTGGCGCTAAAGGGATAGTAGGAGACCAGGCCATTGAGCAGGGAGGCTTCCAGAGGGACGGGAGGCAAATACGAGATGGGCGGGCTGAACAGACTGCGCCAGGCGGCATCGGTGCCTGAACCGGCCTGCACGGTGTAGTCAAACTGGTAGGTGCCTCGGTCAGACAGACCAGCGGTGGCCTGGTTGTCGGTATAGCTTTGTGTGCCAGCCGGTAGGCGTGACGCGATTACCTGGCCGTCCCGCAAAATATCGATAGAGGCATCGGCGGGGGCTTTCCAGTCCAGTTTGATTGCAACGGCAGAGGAGTGGTTGTCCAGCACCGTGGCTTGCAGACTCGTGACCGCTTGTGGGCCTAGCAGGCTGCTGCCATCGAGCTTGTAGTCGGCAGCCGGGGGCAGCTTGTCCAGATACCGCATGATGGTAGGGGCCACATCCACCAGGCTGTTGTATTGATACAGCTCGGGCAGCGTAGCGGGCACGCTGGCACCAATGCCCTGTTCTCCTGTGTTGACGGCCTGATTGATGGCCAGGAAGGTGGTGGACTGGGGCAGCAAAGGCAAGCCATTATCCTGGCCGTGTTCGCTCAGGCCATGGCTACCGGTCACGATCACCAGCCACTCGCGGTCTTTTTGCTTGGCAGCAGCGTCCAGCAAGGTGCCGATTTCCTTGTCCAGCTTGCTTAAGGTAGCGTTGTAGCCCGGTGATTCAATGCCGAAGTCCAGCGCAGCATCTTTGGCAGCGCGATACTGAACCAGAACCTTGCGGTAGTCCCCTTTGATCATCGTCAGGGCCTGGCTGGAGACGCAGGACAGGGTGACGGTTTGTGGAGAACAGTCGGCCAGCTCATGCAGACGCTCGGCATCGTGGTCGGCCTTGAGCAAGTGTGCCAAGCCTTTGGATGCCACGGCTGCAGCATTCTGTCCGTTTTGCTCGGAGTGGAACAGGCTGTTTTGGCGCAGCACCTGATCCGGCGCGGTAGACACGACGCCATGACGGTTGGCCCAGGTTCCGGTCAGCAGGCTGGCCCAGCTGGGCATATCCAGATTGGCTTGTTGGCTGGGGGTGCCGGCGACGCCACCGCTGTAGGCCAGTTGTACTTGCAGCTTGGCCAGATTGGGCAGGCTGCCATCGGCAATGCCTTGCTGCACGGCCTGGTAGGTTGCCCCATCCAAATTGATGATCAGGGCGTGGCGGGTGCTAGGGGTATCCGGCTTGTCCGGGTTGACGGGTGTTTCGGGCTCCGCTTCCTGGTCGTTGCCTGTGCCGGACCCGCCACAAGCAGCCAAGGTAGCCGATAGGGTGGCCACGGCGAGGGCTTTGAGCAGACCGGGTTTACCAAAGACAGGCCGGGACAGGCCTTGGAAGGGCAACGCATGGCTGCCCGGATGGGAATTTTCAGAGGGAGAAGGAAAACCGGGCCGCTGGGAGGCGGAGCGGGCCGTGTGCGCATGTCTCATGATTCGATAGCCTTGTCACTGATGTTGGGGAAAGGGTCGATCGAATTAGAGCAAGGCAGGATGACGGCCTTGGGTCGATATCCTAGACGTTCATCGTCGTTCCTGTGTGCTTTTTCGGCAGATGGGGCGACTGCTCCCAGCGTTCCAGGCGTTCCTGCATGAACTGATGCAGCTGGCGCAGCAAGGGGGTAATTTGCTGCCGTCCGGCAGCCAGCAAATACAGGGGGGTGCTCTCGCCCAGCCAGTCCTCGCAGATAGTGCGCAAGCGGCCATTGGCAAGGTCCTGGGCCACGTCGAAGTAGGATTTGTAGGCGATACCTTTGCCCAGCAAGGCCCAGCGCCGGACGACATCTCCGTCGTTGGAAACATTGACTGCCCGGACTCGGACAAAGGTAGCCGCTTGACCAGTACGCTCAAATTTCCAGCGATCATGAACATCGTCTCCCAGCATGAAGCACAGACAGTCGTGCTCCTGCAGTTCCAGAGGGGAGGTGGGGGTGCCGTGCTGCTTCAAGTAGGAGGGGGCGGCGCACAGTACCCGGCGGTGTGTCGGCGCTAAAGGCATCGCCACCAGATTGGAGTCTGCTGGATGGCCATAGCGAAAGGCGGCGTCAATGGGTTCGCTGTACACGTTGGCCAGCCGGTCGGACAGATGCAGGCGTATGTCTATGCCCGGATTGGCATCCTGAAATTCGTTTAACCAAGGCAACAGCACGTTGCGTCCCAGGTCAGACGGTGCGGCCAGCTTCAGTTGGCCACGGGAGCCGGGGCCACCGCTGGCCAGTTGCAGGCTGGCCTGTTGCAGGGCGGACAGGGCGGGACGGCATTGAGCCAGGAACACTTCGCCTTCAGAGGTCAGCCGCAAATGGCGGGTGGAGCGCAGGAAAAGCTGTACGCCCACTTCCGCCTCCAGGCGCTTGAGTGCCGCGCTGGCCGCTGCCGGTGTAATGCCCAACCCTCGCGCTGTGGCCGATAGGCTGGCAGTGTCTGCGGTGCGAACAAAAATTTCCAGATCCTGCAGTGCTTTCATGGCGTGTCTCGCTGGGCTGAGTTCAACGTGTTTATGCTGAAAAGTGAACTAATGGGATTAATTATGATGCGATTTTCAAAATATTTTTGAAAATCGTTTCAAGCAAAGGCCTGTTTTTCTAAAGAGTCTGAAAAGGCACACTGTGATCCACACTTCCACTTTCTTGATGAGGGTTGCAAATCATGGCTTTAGAGACATCTGTTTTGTTTTCGGCGTTAAACGTGGGCAGCTTGCAGCTACCGAACCGTATCGTGATGGCTCCCATGACGCGTAGCCGTACCGATCAGCCGGGGGATATTCCGAATGCGTTGATGGCCCAGTATTACGCTCAGCGTGCCAGTGCAGGTTTATTGATCAGCGAAGCCACGCAGATTTCTCGGCAAGGGCAAGGCTATAGCTTCACTCCCGGTATTTACACTCAGCAGCAGGTGCAGGGCTGGCGCTTGGTAACAGACGCCGTGCACCAGGCCGGTGGCCGGATTGTCTTGCAACTGTGGCATGTAGGCCGGATGTCTCATGCCAGCTTTCATGCCGATGGGCAGACTGTGGCTCCCTCGGCCTTGTCGCCTCAGGCCCAGGTTTGGGTCGTGGGGGAGGATGGGGTGGGGCGGATGCTGGATTGCCCCGTGCCGCGTGCTCTGACCGAGCAAGAGATTGCTGCCGTGATTGAGGACTATCGCCAGGCGGCTGCCAAGGCGATACAAGCCGGTTTTGATGGCGTGGAAATCCATGGGGCCAATGGCTACCTGATTGATCAGTTCCTGCGTACCACCTCTAACCATCGTGAAGATGTGTATGGCGGCAGTGTGGAAAATCGTGTTCGCTTTGCCAGAGAAGTGGTCGAAGCGGTAGCGGGCGAGATCGGGGCAGAACGCACCGGTATCCGTTTGGCTCCCTTTATTACGCAGCGCGCCATGAACTGCCCCGAAATCATCCCCACCATTTTGCATTTGGCGAAGGTATTGGACGGCAAGGGTTTGGCCTATATCCACTTGTCAGAGGCGGATTGGGAGGATGCGCCTGAGATTCCTGATGATTTTCGTCACGCCTTGCGTGCCCATTTCTCGGGCCGAATTATCGTTGCGGGCAAATACGACGCCGACAGAGCCGAGCAGATTGTAAAGAGTGGCCTGGCGGATCTGGTGGCATTTGGCCGCCCCTTTATTGCCAATCCAGATTTGCCAGCACGCTTGCGTCATCAGCTTCCCTTAGCCAGCTTCGACCCCCACACCTTGTTTGGAGGTGGCGCACACGGCTACACCGATTATCCGAGCATGGCCTAAGACAGACGACTGATATTAAAAAGGAAAAAAGATGAAAGCGATTGCCTACAAAGTCCCTCAAGCGATTGAGCAGCTCGAGTCCCTGTTGGATGTTGAGTTGCCCGACCCGGTGGCCACAGGCCGTGATCTGTTGGTGCACGTACAGGCGGTGTCGGTTAATCCGGTCGATACCAAGGTTCGGGAATCGGCTCAACCTGCGGAGGGTGAACAATACAAGGTGCTGGGTTGGGATGCCTGCGGGATTGTGCAGGCGGTAGGACCACAAGTGAGCTTGTTTCAGCCTGGTGATCGCGTCTGGTATGCCGGTTCCATTGCGCGCCCTGGCACCAATAGCCAACTGCATTTGGTGGACGAGCGTATTGTGGCGCATGCGCCCAAAACGCTGAATTCTGCGGCGGCGGCTGCCTTGCCCCTGACCACCATTACGGCCTGGGAGATGCTGTTTGACCGCTTGGGCGTAGCCCCAGGAAAGGCCCCTGCCGGCAAGACTTTACTGATTGTGGGGGCGTCTGGTGGTGTGGGCTCTATTTTGACGCAGTTGGCTTCCCGCTTGACCTCTTTGACCGTCATTGGCACTGCTTCCCGCCCTGAAACCCAAGCTTGGGTGAAGGAGCTGGGCGCGCATCATGTCATTGACCACAGCCAGCCTTTGGCAGCGCAACTGGAGCGCATCGGGCATCCGGAAGTGGATTATGTCGTCAGCCTGACGCATACCGATCAGCATTTTGACCAGCTCGTGCAGGTCATTGCCCCGCAGGGGAAATTCGGTTTGATTGATGACCCGGCCAGTCTTGATGTGGGCAAGCTCAAACGCAAATCTGTGTCTTTGCATTGGGAATTCATGTTTACCCGTTCCTTGTTTGGCACGGACGATATGCAGGCCCAGCACCGTTTGTTAAGCGAAGTCGCAGCCCTTATTGATGCGGGCTTGATACGTACTACCATGACGGAGCGTTTTGGCAGTATCAATGCCAGCAATATGAAGAAAGCCCATGCCTTGATCGAGTCGGGCAAGGCAAGGGGCAAACTGGTTCTGGAGGGGTGGGGCCAGTAGCACCAAGCTGTGTTCTAGCCTTTAGCAGGCTGTAGGCTTACTGCTGTTCAGGCGTGGAGCTAGTTGATAAGGGCCGGCCGCATGGCCTTGGGTGGCTTTGCAGGTTTTGTGAGGGCAATCGTGTCAGGTGGCCGATTCAGGCTGCCTGACGGCTACTCTCGAACCAGTTCCACAGTGCCTGGCGCTCTGGCGCCAGCTCCACGGCCAGCCCACCCGTAAACTCACGCCAGGCAGGCAAATAGGTGTGGGCGACCACGGTCAACACCGGGTAGCCTTGGTCGATCAAGGCCATGATTTCATTGTTAAAACCCTGGCCGTCTGCTTCCATGATGCCAAAGCGATTCACAATCACCAGATCGGCAGGGCTTTCCAGCGCCTGCCGCAGCACTTCGCTGGCTTCCAGCAAGGCGCCAATATCCAGACAGCAAGCCGTGGATTCCGAACCCAGGTTCTGGGTGATGGGATAGAGCGTGCCCTTGTCCAGATCCTGCACGGTGCGCAGGCTATGACCTTCCTTCTGGATTTCCGGGCCTTGCACCAGACCACAGACGCGGTAGTTTTTCGCGCGCAACTCCTGCACGAATTCCAGCAGCAAGGCGTCGGCACTGCCTTTGCCTGCATGCACGATGGCCGCAAGGGCAAAGGGCGTAGAAGGGGTGTCCATCGGGGTTGGGCTCCAGGCGACTGTTGAGTTTATGGATTAAAGACACGTTGTACACGCTTTTAGTAATCGCTGGGAAGCGGCAAGTGGGCCTGGGTTTGCTGCCGCACTGCATGGGCCTAGGCGGGTATTCAGACTGAAATATGTTCAACACTGATGATCCTGATACCTGAATATCATGACCTGTTCCGGCTGGTGTTCGCCCATGTCAGGGGCACTGAAGAATAAGTAGGGCCAGAGCTGCTTGCTTGTTTCGATTTTGAATCAGTCTTGTCACCACCAAGGGCCTAGGCCCGGTTCCATGAGACAATTCATGCACTTTTAGTGATTGATGGGATATTCGATTGGACAAGACTTTTGTTAAGGGCCTGGTGCTCCTGGAAGCCCTGGCCAAGCACGAACGAGGCTCGGGTGTGACCGAGCTGGCCAATCAACTGATGCTCAATAAAAGCAATGTGCATCGACTGTTGCAGGCGCTGGTTCACCAGGGTTTTGCGCGCAAGAACGAAGACACCGGGCGCTACGAGCTGACCATGAAACTGTGGGAGTTGGGCTCGGGCTTGGCCAATCGGCTGGATGTACGCGTGGAGGCTTTGCCCTTCATGAAAGAGCTGGCCGAGCAAACCCAGGAAACAGTGCATTTGTCGCTGCTCGATGGGGTCGAGGTGCTGTATATCGAAAAGATCGACAGCCCGCAGCCTGTGCGTGCCTACACCACCGTGGGCGGACGCTCGCCTGCGCAATGTGTGGCAACGGGCAAAGCGATGTTGGCCTGGGCCAGTGAAGATACCTTGAATCTGATCAAGAACCGTCTCAAACCTTATACGCCGCGTAGCCTGGTCAAGTTTGGTGATTTGCGCCGTGAACTGGAACAAGTGCGCGAACAGGGGTATGCGATTAACCGGGGCGAGTGGCGTGAGCAGGTCGTGGGTGCGGCTGCACCTATTTACGACAGTCGGGCAATGGTGGTGGCGGCGTTGGGCATTTCCGGGCCTGCCGAGCGCCTGGAAGAAGCGCGACTGATTCAGGCCGGTAAAACCTTGATGACGGCAGCGGCGCAGATCTCGCGCCGCTTGGGTTATAGCGGTCGCTAAGCCGTTCTAGAAGACAGGTTCCGGGCTGGATGAAACAGCCCGGATTTGAACTGCTGTTAAAACTTGGATGCTTTGCCCATTTTTTGTCGCCGGGCCGCCCCAAGACAAAAACTCCCCCTTGGGGGGCAGCAAGCCGAAGGCGCAGCGTGGGGGCTTTTTTTGTCGCCGGGCCGCCCCAAGACAAAAACTCCCCCTTGGGGGGCAGCAAGCCGAAGGCGCAGCGTGGGGGCTTTTTTTGTCGCCGGGCCGCCCCAAGACAAAAACTCCCCCTCGGGGGGCAGCAAGCCGAAGGCGTAGCGTGGGGGCTTTTTTTGTCGCCGTTCAATATCAGCGTTCAAGACTTTGCGGCCTGTCTGAAGGCCGCGATTCTTTCCTTGATGCCGGGTGCGGAAGCCGAGCGCACCAAGGCTGCCATATCCCGATCAGCCTGTTGTGGGCAACCCGTTAACTGATGCAGATAGGTGCGACTGCTCGCGTCCAGCAAGCCTGCTGTTTGTTGAGCTTGCTCGATGACCGCAGGCCACGCGTCGGACTCTTGCGTGTCGTCAATAAATCCCAGTTGTTTTGCTGTGGCAGCATCAAAAACCTGGCTTCCTGCCAAAAGTTGATGAGCCTGCTGACCGCCGATCAGGGCCGCCAGTCTGCCAGTTCCCAAGGCTAGCCCAAACTGCAGTCCAGGCATGCGAAAGCGCGCGTCCGCGCTGGCCACGCGCTGACGGCAGACAGCAATCAAATCCACGCCTGCGCCGAAGTTTTGCCCATGCGCCAGGGCCAGGGTGGCGCACGGTGTGTGGGCCAGCCTCTGCAAGAGGGTTTCGATGCGGATAAAGCGCAGCACCAGATCCCCCTCGCTTTGCTGCTCGTAGTCGCTGAAGTCAAAACCGGCACTGAAATTACGGCCTTCACCGCGCAAGATCAGCAGATCGGCCTGGGCCTGTTCTGCGGCCTGCACGGCCGCGATCAGGGCTTCGACTAGCTCGGCCGACAAGGCATTGCGTTTGTCGGGCCGGTTTAGCGTCAGGGTCCAGACTTTGCCCGCGCAGTCCACGTTCAGGCTGGGGCTGCGGCTGCAATACGGCGCTGTCATGGGGTGACTCCGTGCAAGATGCTGTCGTTATGTTCGCCCAGCGCGGGGGGGGGCAGACGGACGGGCAAGCCCACCCCATTGATACGCAAGGGCGAGATAAAGCTGCGGGTGTCCGTATCCGTACCCGGCAGGCGAATGTTTTGCACCCATTCCATATGTTCGACCTGCGGGTCGCGCAAGACGTCGGAATAGCGGTTGATGGGGCTGCAGGGTACGCCTTGGGCACGGAATTGGGCCAGCCAATGTTCGCAGTCGTGCTGCACAAAAATGGCTTCCAGCAATTCACGCAAGGCGTCTTGATGTTTGGCGCGCAGGGTGGTGCTGGTAAAGCGTTCATCCTCGGTCAGATCCGGGCGTTCAACAACCTGACAGACAGAGCGCCACAGCGCGTCGTTGCCTGCGGCCATGGCGAAGTAGCCGCCTTTGCACTGGAAGGCCTGGTAGGGCGCATTGCGTGGATGGGCGGAGCCCAGCTTGTCCGGGTCGCGGCCACTGCCGAAATACTCCGAGGTTTGCAATGCAGCGATGGCTAGTGTGGTCCCCAGCATGGGTACGTCTATATGCGCGCCCTGGCCGGTGGCACGAGCTTGTGGCAAGGCGGCGCTGATGGCAAAAGCCGCATATAAACCGGCAGCAAAATCGGCCAATGGGACCCCGCATTTAACCGGGGCACCGCCTGCCTCGCCGGTGACGCTCATCACCCCGCTCATGGCCTGAATCGTCAGATCGAAACCGCCTTCTTGCGAGCGTGGGCCGCTTTGTCCATAGGCGGAAATGGAGCAGTACAGCAGTCTGGGGTTAATAGCTTTCAGACTCTCGTAGTCCAGTCCTAAACGTTGCATGACGCCGGGCCGGTTGTTCTCCAGCAAGACATCGGCATTCAGCACCAGTTGGCGTGCCTTGGCCACATCGTCAGGGTTTTTCAGATCCAGCGTCACCGAGCGCTTGTTGCGGTTTAGCGAAGCAAAGTTCTCGCTGTAGCCCTGGTTGATGGGCGGCCAGCTTCGTAAGGTGTCTCCCCCTTTGGGGTGTTCGATTTTGATGACGTCAGCCCCCATATCGGCCAACAACATACCGCAGTACGGGCCAGCGGCCACATTGCAAAATTCCAGTATCCGAACCCCGTTCAGGGGCAATGTCGTATCCATGAATCAGCTCCAGAGCGTGATATAGGTAGATGGGGGCCGACAGGGCCTTAGGCGTTCACATCAACCACGATGCGGCCGCGTACTTTGCCCTCCAGTAGCTGACTGGCCTGATCAATGGCTTGAGACAGGGCGATGGTGCTGGCGCCGATGCGCTCCAGGGCCTCGATGGACAAATGCTTGGCCAGCAAGTCCCAGGCCGCCAGGCGCTCGGGTTTGGGGCAATGGACGCTGTCCACACCGATCAATTGCACGCCGCGCAAAATGAAGGGGGCCACAGAAGCGGGGAAGTCCATGCCCTGGGCCAGACCGCAGGCGGCCACTGCGCCCAGATATTGTGTGCCTGCGCAGACATTGGCCAGGGTGTGGCTACCCACGCTGTCAATGGCTCCAGCCCAGCGTTCCTTGCCCAGCGGTTTACCAGGTTCGCTTAAGGTATTGCGGTCCACAATCTCGTTGGCGCCCAGGGCCTTCAGATAGCTTTCTTCCTGAGGACGGCCCGTGCTGGCCATCACGGTGTAGCCCAAGGCATGCAGCAGGGCTACGCTGACACTGCCTACGCCACCGGCGGCACCCGTCACCAGAATGGGGCCTTTGTCGGGTGTCACGCCTTGGCGTTGCAAGGCACGCACGCACAGGGCAGCGGTGTAGCCGGCGGTACCAATCATCATGGCTTGCTGGGTGGAGAAGGCTTCGGGCAGCGGAATCAGCCAATCGCCTTTCACGCGGGCCAACTGTGCCAGACCGCCCCAATGCACTTCGCCCACGCCCCAGCCGTTCAGCACCACTTTTTGGCCGGCGTTGAAATTCGGATCGCTGCTGTCGGTGACCGTACCGGCAAAGTCGATGCCGGGCACCATGGGGAACTGGCGCACCACGGGGGACTTACCCGTCATGGCCAGGCCGTCTTTGAAGTTCAAGGTGGAGTAGTCGATGCGAACCGTGACCGAGCCGTCGGGTAGAGCAGATTCGTCCAGGGATTGCAGGCAGGCCTTGTATTGGCCGTCGGTTTTGTCGATGACGATGGCAGAGAACATGAATGAATTCCTTCGATCAGTTAAAGGGTGGTGTTCTGATATTTGGAACTGCGTTCTTAAAAATGACGTAAAAAATCGGTGTTTTCATTGTATCTAGAAGTGCGTTGCGGTCAAGCCCAACGCGACATGATGATTGAACTGGGGAAATCCCGGAGGGGATTAATAGTTGACACTTGAAATCAAATCTCCCACTATTTGAACCGTTGTCCTCAGTTGCTTGTGTTGTTGCTGTCTGTTGTACTCGCGCCGTTTTCACGGCATTTTTAAGATCAAAAACAAGAACAGCGTTCTATATAGTGGAACAATAAGAGAGAAAAACTCTCACACAGGAGGCAAGGATCATGTCTAATTCTTTTTTTTCGCGTACAGGGTTTTTACGCACAATACTGGTTTCGGGTCTGGTGGCAGTGAGCAGCTTTTCTGCCCCGGCGGCCATCGCGGCCGATACCTATCCCAGCCGTGAAGTCACTTTTGTGGTTCCCTATCCCCCCGGCGGCAATAGCGACAATCTGGCGCGCGTGTTTGCCGACCGTTTGCGCGTCAAGCTAGGCGTTCCCATCGTCATTGAGAATCGACCCGGTGGCACGACGTCGATTGGGACTTCCATCGTAGGTCGTGCCAAACCTGATGGCTATACCTTGTTGCTGGCCACCAGCACGGCTTTTACGGTGCTGCCCTATATACGCGATGTGCCGTATGACCCAGTCCAGGGCTTTGAGTTTATCGGCAGCCTGGCGGGTTATCTGCCCATCATGACGGTCCGTAATGACTTGCCTGTCTCCAATCTGAAAGAGTTTGTTGAGTTGGCGCGCAAAGAGCCTGGAACCTTGACCTTTGGCTCTGCAGGCATTGCGTCGGGAGGTCATTTGGCCGGCGAGATCTTGAAAAATTCGCAAAAACTGGATCTATTGCACGTCCCCTTCAAGGGTTCAGCGGACACCATGACGGCCTTGCTGGGCAAGCATGTTGATTTTTTTATTGATGGTGTCGGGCTGGAACTGGTGAAAAGTGGTAAAGCCAAGGCCTTGGTCACGTATGCCAGTGTGCGCCACCCCGAATTGCCAGATGTGCCCACTCCCGGTGAAGAAGGTTTTGAGCTCGCTTTGCCTTTTGAAGGCTTCTGGGGGCTGGCTGCGCCCGCCGGCACGCCCGAGCCGGTCATACAGAAATTGGCCAAAGCCACGGAAGAAATCCTGGCCGAGCCGCAAACCCAGGAGCGTTTTCATCGCATCAGTGTCAGCGCCAGCTGGAAAGATGGGCAAGCCTATGCCAAAGATCTGGAAAAAAGCCGCGCCTATTACCGCGAGCTCCTTAAGACCATCAAGATGAGCGATGAGTAAACGCTTACAGAACCCCCAACAGGAGAAACATGGGATGGAGACCGTCACTTGCGTCAGCACACTGGACGCGTTGCTGGACCCGGCATCCATAGCCTTGGTCGGCGCCTCGGAGGATCAGTCCAAGTTTGGTGGGCGACTGTTTCGCATGTTGCTCAAGCACGGTTATGGCGGCAAGGTCCTACCCATCAATCCCAGCCGCAGCAGTCTGTTTGGTTTGCCTGCTGTGCCCGGTCTGGCTGCGCTGGACAGTGCTCCGGATCTGGCCGTGTTTACGGTGGGAGCCGATACCGTTTTGGAGCAGGCACAGATTGCGGCCCAAATGGGGGTGCGCGGTCTGCTGGTGATCTCTGCAGGCTTTGCCGATGCAGGCGAGCGAGGGCTGGAGCGTGAGCAAGCCTTGCTGCGTATCTGTCGTGACTCGGGCATGCGCCTGATCGGCCCTAACTGTTTGGGCATGATCAGCCCCAGCCGCAATCTGGTGCTGTGTTCTTCGCCGGTGCTGGACAGAGACAGTCTGCCGGAGCGGCCTATTGGTTTTGTCAGCCAAAGCGGTGCCTTGATGACCACGTATTTTGATCGGGCATGGGCGATGGGCGGCGGCTTTACCTATGGCTTCTCGGTGGGCAATCAGGCGGACCTGGACCTGTGCGACTTTGTGGATTTCCTGATTGATGATCCCCAGACGCAGGTGATCTGTACCTATATAGAGGGCATTAAAGATACCCAGGCTTTGCGTCGTACGGCTCGCCGGGCTCAAGCCGCAGGCAAGCCCTGGCTGGCCGTTAAGGCCGGGCGCTCCAGTGCGGGCAAGGCAGCCGCCTTTTCGCATACCGCCAGCGTAGCGGGGGACCATGATGTGTTTGCCAGTGTCTGCCGCGATGAAGGCATCAGCCTGATGGACGATATGGGAGCCATGCTTTTGTTGGCAAACAGCATGGTGCGCTTTACCAGCAACAAGATTTCCAAGGTCGCGATTGTGACACCGTCAGGTGGTGGAGGGGCCTTGGCTGCCGATGCCTTGGCAGACCACGGCGTGGAGCTGTCCAACTTTTCTGCTTCTACCAAGCATGCTTTGGCCGCCCACTACCCGGCCGGGCAGGCGGATAACCCGGTGGATTTGGGAGCGCGTCTGACTCAGGACTCCACCGAGGTAGCCCGCGCCACCTTGGATGCCTTGATGCAGGATCAGCAAAGCGATGCGGTATTGATTACGGCCTCCATGTGTCCGCAGGAGTGGATGGCGGCTCTGATTGAAAAAATCATCCATCCCGAACCGCATTGGGCCAAGCCCGTCATGGTGGCCTTTGATGCCGGTGCAACGTCCGAGCCTTTGCGGCAGAAGCTGGCCCAGCACGGCCATGCGTATGCCAGCTCCAGTCTGGAGGCGGCCTTGGCCTTGTCGGCCTGGAAACGTCATGGGCAGTTTGTGTCGCGTCAGGCGGCTTTGCGCCCCAGCGCTTGCCAGGCTCCTACCGTGATGCCGCGTGGTGTCCTTAATGAAGACCAGTCCAAGCGTTTGCTGGCGCATTACGGTTTGCCGGTGAATCTGGGTCAGGTATGCGAGGACGTGGAGCAGGCCGTGGCGCAAGCGGAGCAGATGGGCTATCCGGTGGTGATGAAGATCGTCTCTCCCGACATCGTCCATAAAACCGAAGCGGGCGGGGTGGCGCTGGATGTGGCCGACGAGGCCAGCTTGCGACGTGATTTTGCCCGGCTCTACGCGAATGCCAAAGCCTATAAAGCGGATGCCCGTCTGGAAGGTGTTTTGGTGCAGGCCATGGCCAAGGGCGATGTGGAATTGCTGATCGGCGCGCGCCAGGATGCGCAGTTTGGCCCGGTGGTGGTGTTTGGTGCGGGCGGCATTCTGGTGGAAATGTTGTCAGACCGGGTCATTGCGGCCGCACCGCTAACCTTGGCTGATGCGGACCGGCTCTTGTCCACCTTGATGATCGACAAATTGTTGAAGGGGTACCGGGGGCGCATGCTGGATCGGGCCGGTGTGCTCGATGCGATTGTGCGTGTCAGCTTTCTGGCCCACGACTTGCGCGATACCGTGTTTGAACTGGATATCAACCCATTGATCGTGGCGGCCACCCGTTGTCATGCTGTCGATGCCCGCCTGTCCATAGGCACATAAAACCAATACTTATTCTTTGAAAAATACCCAGGAGGAGTCAACCATGTCGGATTATCAGTGCATTCTTGTAGAAAACCACGATGACGGTGTTTCCATCTTTACGATCAATCGACCTGATCGCCGCAATGCCTTGAGCGCCACCGTGGTCAAGGAATTACAGCAGGCTTTTCTGGCCTTTGATGAAGATCCCACACGCCGCGTAGCCGTGCTGACCGGGGCAGGTAACGATGCCTTTTCAGCCGGTGCTGACGTCAATGAGTGGCCCGAATTGTGGCGTGCTATTCCCACGGTAGGCTTTGAAACCGACAAGCCCATTATTGCGGCCGTCAGTGGCTGGTGCGTGGGTGGGGCCTTGGTGATGGCCATGATGACGGACTTGCTGGTAGCTTCCGAGAGTGCCAAGTTTTCTTACCCTGAAGCCAAGCTGGGCTTTACGGGGGGCATCATTTCCGGGCTGGCCTCGCGCATTCCCCATCACGCTGCCATGGAAGTGATCTTGTTGTGTCGCACTCTGGAAGCCCGTCGTGCCTACGATCTGGGCTTTGCCAATGAGGTGGTGCCGGTCGGGGAGCACGTCCAGGCGGCGGTGCGCATGGCGCAGGATCTGGCCAAGATGTCGCCGCGCGTGCTGCAAACCTTGAAGCGCTTTATCAATAATGAGGTGCTCACGCGTGGTCCGTCTGAGCAAATGGCGCGTACCATGCGACACCTGAAAGCGATCGAGGATAGTTATGATGCCAAGGAAGGGATGAACGCGTTCAAAGAAAAACGCGCCCCGGTGTATCTGAACAAATAAGAATTGATTCACGCATTGGGCCGCAAGGCCCAGTCAACGATGGAGACATCCCCGTATGCACCCCCGTTTTGAGCGCTTTATCCAAGGGATGAATGAACTGACGGCCCGCCCTGCGGTGGGCGAGGCGGATATCTTGCGTGATGGCCGCGTTTTGCTGGGCGAGCTGGTGGCCCAGGACGACTGGCTGGCCCCGGAGTACACCCAGCCCCATCCGCAGTTCTATCAGCAGTACTTGCTGTATTGCTGTCCGCAGGAACGCTTTTCCGTGGTCAGCTTTGTGTGGGGCCCCGGCCAGAAAACGCCCATTCACGACCATACGGTGTGGGGCTTGATTGGCATGTTGCGTGGCGCCGAACGTTCCCGGCCTTTTGACCGTGATCCTGATACCGGCCATATGACAGAAGAAGAGACACAGATTCTGGAGCCGGGCGTGGTGGAAGTGGTGTCACCCACGGTGGGCGATATACACGAGGTCTCCAATGTGTATGACGACCAGGTGTCCATCAGCATTCACGTTTATGGCGCCGATATCGGTAAGGTTCGCCGCCATGTGTTTGACCCGCAGACCGGGCAGGCCAAGGAGTTTATCTCCGGCTATGCCAACCGACCTGCATAAGTCTAGGTCCTGCCCAGGGGCTTGCCCCCTCAGGATGCCTGTTCAAGCATGACAGGTGGCTGGGTCACATCAATCCATTGTGCGCTGGTCAGCTCGGCCAGGCGTTGTGGGGTGATGCGTACCGCAGAATTAATAGAACCTGCTGCAGGCAGCACTGTGTCGTAGTCCTGCAAGGACAGGTCGCAGTAGATCTCCAGCGGGGTGGCCAGACCAAAGGGGCAGACCCCGCCGACCGGGTGGCCCGTCAAGGCTTCGGTGCTTTCCAGGTCCAGCATTTTCACACGCGTACCAAAGGCATTGCGCAGCTTCTTGTTGTCCAGGCGGGCATCACCGCGAGCGACCAGCAAGACCACTTTATCGCCTGCTTTCAGACTCAGTGTTTTGGCAATCTGCCCAGGTTCGACTTGGTGCACTTGCGCGGCCAGCACCACGGTGGCGGTGCTTTCGGTGGTTTCAATCACCTGCAGATCGGCAGCGTGTTCGTTAAAGAACTGTTTGACGGAATCAAGACTCATAGCGGATCGGGAAGGATTAGTGTGTTTTGTTAAACTTTTTTGCGAGTGCCTAGTCTTAGCCAAGTGCATCAGAGTGTCAACCAGAGCGCCGTGGCGCTGCAAAACAGGAATGTAATTGTGATTAAACCTTTATTGTTGACGGCCAGTTTGATGGTCTTTAGTTCCGTGGCATTGGCACAGGGTCCCGCTATTACGATGTACCAGGATCCGAACTGTGGTTGTTGTGGGGGGTGGGCACAGCACATGCGCGATGAGGGCTTTGAGGTCAAAGAGGTCAAGGTCGTGAAGATTCAAGACGTGAAGCGGCTTTTTAAAGTCCCGGAGGACCTGGCGTCTTGCCATACAGCGATGATTGAGGAGACGGGCCAACTGATTGAAGGCCATGTGCCCGCCAAGGTCGTCAAACGCATGATGAACGATGGCAGTGTGCGTGGAGTTGCCGCGCCTGGCATGCCTGTCAATTCACCCGGCATGGGCCAGATGGATGGCAATTTAGTTACCGTGGACTTTGACGGGCGTCCTTACTCGCGCGACTGAAAACTGTAACGGGACAGGTGGCATGCAGATACACGAAACTACATAGCGAAACTTGTAAGCGGCCGCCGCACTTGTCATGATGAGTGTTCATTGACTCTGTTCAGGAGGTTCTATCCATGCAGCCCTCAATTAAAGCTTTTCTTGCTGCTACCGCAGTCGCATTTGGCATGTACAGCCCTTTTGCGATGGCCCAGGGCAATGCGGCTCCGGCCAACTCGGCAGCCCCTGCGGCTACCCAGATCGTTAAACCTACGGATTCTCAACTGGAGCAATATGCGCGCACCTACAAGAAGGTAGCCCAGACCGCTTCGGAATATCAGCCGCGTCTGGATGCGGCCAAAAGTGATGCAGAGCGCCAATCCATCGTGCAGGAGGCCGACCAGCGTTTGGTGGGTGTGGTGACTGCCAATGGTATGGATCTGGCCGATTACAACGGGATCAGTCTGGCTATTCAACAGGACCCGGCCTTGCGCCAGCGAGTTGAAGGGATGATCAAGTAAGGTTTTTGATCCTCGGGTTTGACAGAGCACCGAGTGTCATTGTGTAGTGACCGTAGTGGGTAAATGTAAACCCCCAGGCCCTGAAAAGGCTTGGGGGTTTTTTTTGACCGTCCCCAGCGTGGGTGCCGGGCTCAGTCTAGGCATCTGGCTTATGGAAAATCCGCTTGGGCGCGTGGAATAGGGACGCCGGCATCAATGCGTTTGGCCCATTCTTGTAATGGCAGCGGCGGGACCGGCTCCCAGATACGGCGCAAAACGGGTTTGAGCAACGCGATATCGTGGCCACTGGCCCAGCGATATGGAATCACCGGCAGCCAGGTATCGTTGGCAATGCGTTCAGCGACGACAAAGCGAAAACTATATTGGCCAGGGCCCATGCTCATGCGTATATCGCTGACCACCAGCAGGTCATCGATGATGTCATAGCGCAGCCAATTGTCAGAGAACCAGCGCAGTTGCTCCAACTGCTTCAAGGGTGGGAACAACAGGGTGTAGTCGCTGTGGACGGGCAGGCACAGGGATTCGTACTGATGGCCTTTGGGGGCACGCAGGCGATCCAGCAAGCCCACAACGACTTCGCATTCCCGGTCTTGCGTATCGCGTACCAGTACACGCCAGAGCAGGATGTTCATGGGTTGAGCGGCTGAATACACCCGCTCAATGTCTACCTGCTGTTGTTTGAGTTGCTCTGTTGCCTGCTGCTCGGCCCAGAACTTGGCGCCGACTGAGGCAGCCAGATACAGGCTACTCAAGAGCAAGGCCCAGGTGCAGGCCCGCACCGTGGCAGGCACTGGGCCGCGTATCAGGCCTATGACTGTGGCAATGAACAAGGCAAGGGTGTAGAGCGGGTCAATAATGAAGACGCTGGACCAGGTTGCCGGTGTGGCGGCCAATGGCCACAGCAGCTGTGTTCCGTAACTGGTAAAGGCATCGAGCAGAGGATGGGTAATCAAGGCCAGCCAGATTGCCAGTCCCAGCCGCCCGGCGCTGGCGCGTGCTTGTGGAAACAGCAGTCGCCACAAAATAGTGACCAGTATGGCTGCCGCGCTCAGCACGAATAACGAGTGCGAGAAACCGCGATGGCTGACCATCGCGGTAATGGGGTCGCCATATTGAATGAAGACATCCAGATCAGGCAGGGTGGCGATGATGGCACCGGATAGGACCGCCTTGCGGCCATACTGCCGCCCCAGTAGGGAGCCGCAGATGCTGGCACCGAGGACTGCTTGTGTTACGGAATCCATAGCTCTCGTGCAAAGTAAAACAGATACCGGGGCCAGATGCGGCCTGACGGCTTTAGCGTTATGATTTTAAAGTTGAATCCCCGGCGTGCCCCGTTTTTTTTGACAGGCGTCAAAGGTCCAAGGGGTATCAGTCGCGTATAGTGTACGACGGCCTACGTTATCCTTGCGCCTGCGGGCTACGCCACCGCTTCTATCCAGAGAATTCGTTTACCTATGTCTACCTACCTGATCGCGGCTTTATATAAGTTCGTGGAATTGCCCGATTTCGCCCAAATGCGCGACCCCTTGTTTGCTTTTTGTGAGCAGCACGAGGTCAAAGGCACGCTGTTGCTGGCGCGCGAAGGGATTAACGGCACTATTGCCGGCCCTCAGGAGGGTATCCGTGCCGTCTTGGCGTATCTGAACTCCGATCCACGCATTGCTGGCCTGGTGCATAAAGAATCCTATGCCGACAAGGCACCGTTTTACCGCCTCAAGGTGAAGCTGAAAAAAGAGATTGTCACCTTGGGTGTGCCAGATCTGAAAACCGCCGAAATGGTGGGCGAGTATGTTGCCCCCGAGGACTGGAATGCCCTGATCAGCGATCCGGATGTAGTGGTGGTGGATACGCGTAACGATTACGAAGTGGGCATTGGCACCTTTAACCGCGCCATCAACCCCAAGACCCAAAGCTTTACCGAGTTTCCGCAGTGGGTAGCCGAGCAGTCCAAGGAAGGGGGGGTTTTGCATGGCAAACCTCGCGTGGCCATGTTCTGTACGGGCGGCATCCGCTGTGAAAAATCCACGGCCTTCATGCGCTCGCAAGGCTTTGATCAGGTTTATCACCTGCAAGGCGGCATTCTGAAATATCTGGAAGACATTCCAGCCGCAGAAAGCCTGTGGGACGGTGACTGCTTCGTGTTCGATGAGCGCGTCTCGGTACGTCACGGTCTGGAACCCGGCGATTACGATTTCTGCCGTGCCTGCCGCATGCCCATCAACGAAGCAGAAAAAGCCTCGCCCCAGTTCGAGGAGGGCGTCAGTTGCCCTTACTGCCATGGCCATAGCTCTCCCGAGCAGGTCGAGCGTTTTCGTGAGCGCCAAAAGCAAGTGGCCCTGGCGCGCGAGCGTGAAGAGCGTCACATCGGCGTCAGCATGGACGAGCTGACCGAGCGCCGCGAAGCCGCCCGTCGCAAGGCCGAAGAGCAACGCCTGCTGGCTCAGCAAGGCAAGGACGCCTAGCCCTGATCGGGCAGCTGTGTTACCTCTACCAGCTTGATTCTGACGCTGCGTCGTTTATAGTCCGCCCTTCTGCTGAAGAAGGGCGCTTTGCATGAACGCTAGCGTGTTAAGTCCGTGCCCGCAGCACGGCTTTCTAATGGTATCGAGCATGTCCTTATCTGATCTGCCCATTTTGTATTCCTTTCGCCGTTGCCCCTATGCCATGCGGGCACGCTTGGCCATTGCAGCCAGCGGCGTTAGCTGCCAGTTGCGCGAAGTTGTACTGCGTGACAAACCCGAGGCCCTGCGTCTGGCCTCTCCCAAAGCCACCGTCCCCGTGCTGGTCTTGCCCGATGGTAAGGTCATTGATGAAAGCCTGGACATTATGCGTTGGGCTTTGAGCACTCACGATCCCAAACAGTATTTGCAGCCTGAGCAGGGCGATGCCCAGCAAATGTTGGCTCTGATTGCGGTCAATGATGGTCCATTCAAACGGCACCTGGATTGTTATAAATACCCGGATCGCCACACCGAGGACGAGCAATTTACGGATGCTGCCAGTTTCTCGGTCCTGCATCGGGGGCAGGCCAGTGAATGGCTGATGGACCTGAATGCCCGCATTGGGCAGCAGGCTTACCTGATGGGGCCGCGCCCTTGTCTGGCAGATGTGGCGATTGCGCCTTTTGTGCGGCAATTCGCACAAGTGGACAGGGCCTGGTTTGATGCGCAGCCTTGGACGGCACTCTCGACCTGGTTATTGAACTTTCAGTCCAGCCCCTTGTTCCTGAGCATTATGGATAAGTATCCTGCCTGGACGCCAGAAAGTGAGGTGGTGCGTTTTCCTGCTGTCTGACCATGCACTTCATCAGCCCGTTCAGTGCTGGCTTGAGCATGTGATGGCGATTGACTGGATGGCTGATCGAGTCATCGATGGTTGCGTTCAATGATTCAGAGCTAGACGCCCAGTGACGATGAAAGGGCAGGGAAAGCGACGTGAAACGGCTAAAGCAGGCAAGAATGAGCCTGTCAGAACAGTCAGCAGGAAGCCGTTTTTAAGAGTGGACAAACAAGAAAGGCCGGTTTTCAATTGAAAACCGGCCTTTTTTATTAATGTGCCCGGATCAGGCCGTAGCAGTAGCGCGTGGCTCGCTGGCCTCGTGTGCGGGAATCCCCACTTCACCATGTTGATGCAAGGTGACACTGGTATCCAGCGGAGGCAGTTCGCCATTCATGGCGCTGTTGAGCTGATCGGTATCCAGCTCGCCTTCCCAACGGGCAACCACAATGGTGGCAACGGCATTGCCCACCAGATTGGTCAGCGCACGGCATTCGGACATGAAGCGGTCAATGCCCAGGATCAGGGTCATACCGGCAATCGGTACCGCAGGCACCACGGACAGGGTGGCTGCCAGGGTAATGAAACCGGCCCCGGTTACACCGGCTGCTCCTTTGGAGCTGAGCATGGCAACCAGCAAGAGCAGAATCTGCTGCTGCAAGCTTAGTGGAATATCACATGCCTGGGCGATAAACAGGGCCGCCATGGTCATATAGATGTTGGTGCCGTCCAGATTGAAGGAGTAGCCGGTAGGGACAACCAGGCCCACAACCGACTTGGCACACCCGGCGCGCTCCATCTTCTGCATCAAGGTGGGCAACGCTGCTTCCGAGGAACTGGTGCCCAGCACCAGCAGCAATTCTTCGCGGATGTAGCGAATCAGCTTGGTAATGGAAAAGCCGTTGTAGCGGGCAACCGCGCCCAGAATGATCAGCACAAAGAGCACGGAGGTGACGTAGAAGGTCACCACTAGCAGCGCCAGGCTGGAAACGGATTCAATGCCGTACTTGCCAATGGTGAAGGAGATGGCCCCGAAGGCGCCGATGGGGGCGGCTTTCATCAGGATGGACACCAGTTTGAAAATGGGTGTCATCAAGGCTTGCAGCAGTTTCAGCACGGGTTTGCCGTGATCGCCTACCGCCGCCAAGGCAATACCGAACAAGATCGCCACAAACAGCACCTGCAAGATGTCGCCGCCGGTAAAGGGGCTGATCAGGGTGGCCGGGATGATGTTCATCAAAAAGCCCGTCAATGTGCTGTCGTGGGCTTGCTGCACGTAGCCCTGAATGGAGCTGGGGTCCAGGGTGCTGGGATCAATGTGCATGCCACTGCCGGGCTGCACGATATTGCTGACCACCAAGCCTACAATCAGGGCCAGCGTGGAGAAGGTCAGAAAATAAATCATGGCCTTGCCCACCACACGACCGACTTTTTGCAAATCTGTCATGGCGGCAATGCCGGTGGCCACCGTCAGGAAAATAACGGGCGCAATAATCATCTTGACCAGCTTGATGAAGGCATCGCCCAAGGGCTTCATGCTCTCGCCCAGCGAGGGGTAGAAATGGCCCAGCAAAATCCCGATAGTGATGGCGATGATGACCTGCACGTACAAAATCCGATACCACTTGATTTTGATGATCTGCGGTACCGGACGGTCTCCTGTGCTTATATCCATCATGATGTCGTCTCCGTGACTTGATGTTGCCGACCTGGCAGTCGGCGGCAGGCCTGCTTGGAATTGTGTGTAGGCAGGCGGTTTACGCTCGCCGGAATCCTTGTTCCGGCCCATAAGCTCATGACTAAAGCAACATCCGTGCCAATCTGTGCTTAGCGGGGAAGTCAGCAAGCAAGCGGCTTGCAGGCAGGAGATTTGCCCGCTTGCTGCTAATGTGTGCGAAAATCCGCACAATCATTATTTTTTTTGGCGATATTTCGCACAAATTTCATGAATTCCAATCCAGTTTCTTCGGGCATGCGGCGGCGCTTCAGGCTTGAATGGTTGCTGTTGTTGAGCTTGGCCGTGGTGCTGGGACTGTTTGCCTTCTGGCGTTCGGCCGATTTGGGTACGGCCCGCCTGCTGACACAAAGCGAACAGCGGCTGGATTCCTTGATGCGCGGGAACGCGGGCTGGATCAGGACGATTCGCGATAAGTTCCGTACTTTGTCCTTTGCCCTGGCCCAGGACGAGGCCCTGCGCCAATATCTGATGGGCAATCCTGCTTATGGAGATGCCCAGGCGTTGAACCGCAAGTTCGAGCAGTTGGCTGAAGATACGGGTGCTCCCGTTCTGTACTTGCTGGATACGCACTCGCAGACGTTGGTGTCCAGTAACTGGCAGGCGCCCGACAGCTTTGTGGGGAATCATTACGGCTTTCGGCCTTACTTCACCAAAGCCTTGGAGCAGGGGCACGCTGAATACTTCGCCTTGGGGACCTCCAGCGGCAAGGCGGGTTTGTATATCTCCCGCATGGTGCCGGGCCAGGACGGCGAAGCCGTTGGCGTCGTTGTGATCAAGCTGGTGTTCGATCTGCTGGAAAAAGAATGGGAAGGTTATGGGGATCGCATGTTTGTCAGCGATCCAAACGGTGTGATCTTGTTAAGTGGTGAACCGGGCTGGCGTTTGCATAGCCTGGATCAAACCTCGGCCGAGCACTTGGCCAAGCTTCGGGCTAGCCAGCAGTTTGGTGATGAGCCGTTGAGGCCGGTGGGTTTGAGCATGTCGGATTCCGGCGAACGGGCCTCTTTCTGGAAACTGGGGCAGGAACGCTTTTTGCATGTGCAACAGCCGGTGGTGGGCAGCGATTGGACCTTGCACGCGATGGCACCGATGGATGCCGCCTTGCAAACGCAGGCGGTTCAATCTCGTTTGATGGTGATGGGGCTGTTATGCGCGGCGCTGGTTCTGGCGGCACTGGCGCTGCAACGCAATCAACAGCGACGCGAAGCTCAGGCACGCCAGGAGTTACTTCGTGATGCCCTGGAAGAAGCGGTGGAGTCTCGCACGGCCCAGTTGCAGGTGGCACGTCGTCGCCTGGAGCAGGAGATGCAGGCCCTGCAAGAGGCGCGCTCGCGTGCCCGCGATCTGCGTGAACAATTGGAGCAGGCTGAGAAATTGTCCTTTCTGGGGCAGGTGACCGCCGGGGTCGCCCATGAGATCAATCAGCCCGTGGCGGCAATTGAGGTCTACGCCGACAACACCTTGCGTTTGCTGGAGCAGGGCCAGACGGAAACAGCGCGTCAAAACCTGTCCCGCATCCAGACGCTGACTCAGCGCATAGGCAGTATCACCTCTCAGCTGTGTCATTACGCCCGCAAGCCGCAAGAGCAGGAAGGTCCGGTACAGGTGCGCTCGGCCGTGGACAGTGCCTGGCAATTGCTGGAGCACCGGGCACGGGCCCAAGGGGTAGACCTGGAGCTGGAAGGTGTGAACGAATCTGTCCGTGTCTGGGCTCTGCCCGTACGCTTAGAACAGGTTCTGGTGAATTTATTGCGTAATGCGCTCGATGCTCTGGAAGGGAGCCGTCAGGGGCGCATTCGTATTGAAGTTATGAGCGAGCAGCAGCATGTGCGCATTGTGGTTTCCGACAACGGCCCCGGCCTGAGTCCGGACATCCGCCAGCGTCTGTTTACCCCCTTTAGTTCCAGCCGTCGGCAAGGCCTGGGCTTGGGGCTGGTGATCGCGCACGATATTGTTGCGGCCCTGGGTGGCCGTTTGGAAGAGGGGCCTTCGCGCCTGGGGGGAGCCACATTTCATATCGTGCTGCGCAATGCCGATAGCAAGCTGGACCAGGGAGAGAGATAAGAATGGAAGTCGCATTTGTCGATGATGATGCGGATCTGCGTGCTGCGGTCGTGCAAAGTCTGGAACTGGCGGGTCTGAAGGTGGTGGCCTGTGCCAGCGGGCAGGAGGCCCTGAGCCGCCTGCCCAAGGACTATCCCGGCGTGGTGGTAACGGATATTCGCATGCCGGGTATGGATGGGTTGGCGCTGATGCAGGCTTTGCATGCTCGCGATCCCGAGCAGCCCGTCGTGCTGATTACCGGCCACGGGGATATTGATATGGCCGTGCAAGCCATGCGCGATGGCGCCTTTGATTTTCTGGCCAAGCCTTACCAAGCCGAACGCTTGCTGACGGTCATACGCCATGCCGCCATGCAGCGCAGCCTGGTTTTGCAAAACCGTGCCTTGCGCCAGGAGTTGGACGAGGACGGCCAAGGCCCGGCGCTCTTGGGGAATTCAGAGGTCATGGTCAATTTGCGAACCACTTTGCGGCATTTGGCTCAGTCCGATGTGGACGTGCTGGTGGAAGGGGAAACCGGTACAGGCAAGGAAGTCGTGGCCATGTTGCTGCACCGCTGGAGCGCCCGAGCACAGCATCATTTTGTGGCGCTGAACTGTGGTGCCTTGCCCGAAACCATTATTGAAAGCGAGCTGTTCGGTCACGAAGCCGGGGCGTTCACCGGCGCGCAGCGCAAACGTGTGGGCAGTGTCGAACATGCGCATCAGGGCACACTGTTTCTGGATGAAATCGAAAGCATGCCCATGATTGCGCAGGTGCGCTTGCTGCGCGTGTTGGAAACGCGTTGTGTCACTCCCCTGGGCTCCAACGAAGAGCACCCGGTAGATATCCGCGTCGTGGCCGCCAGTAAGGTGGATTTGTCCGACCCCGCTCAGCGCGCGAACTTCCGCGCCGATTTGTATTACCGGCTAAATGTGGTCACCTTGCGCCTGCCACCCTTACGGGAGCGCAAGGAGGATATCCCCATGCTGTTCGCCCATTTTGCGGCGCTGGCCGCCAAGAAGTACGGCATGCCTCAGAAGATGCCCGATGCGCGTAGCCTGGCCTATATGCAGTCTCATCACTGGCCGGGAAATGTGCGCGAATTGGCACACTTTGCCCAACGTGAAGTGCTGGGTGTGCAGCATCCGCAGATCAAGGAATTGGAAAGCGAGGATTTGAGTTTGCCTGCCCGTGTGGAGCAATTCGAGTCCCAACAGATACGTCAGGCTCTGGCGCGTCATCGTGGCGATATCAAGGCGACCTTGCAGGATCTGCGTATTCCGCGCAAAACCTTTTACGACAAGCTGCAACGGCATGGCATTTTGCGTAGCGATTTTGTGCAAGAAGGGGGGCAGGGCGATTGAATCCTGAGCGCTTCAGAGGATTTTTTGTCTGTCCTGTTGGGTTTGGCGGTGTCTGGGTTCTACTCCCAGCGACACACAGCAAGCTGCGTAGGGTCTGCAAAAGTACGTAAGCAATAAAAATAGCGGCCTTAGCCGCTATTTTTATTGCTACCAAGGCGTGAAGCCTTATTCCTGCATACCCGGAACGATGCAGTTAAAGCCGGCGTCAACGTGCGTGATCTCGCCTGTGATACCGCTGGCCAATTCGGACATCAGGAAGGAGGCCACATTGCCCACTTCTTCGATAGTGACGTTGCGCTGCAAGGGAGCGTGCGTCTCGACGAATTTCAGGATCGTGGAGAAATCCTTGATGCCGCTGGCAGCCAGGGTTTTGATGGGACCGGCCGAGATGGCGTTGGCACGAATGCCGTATTCGCCCAGCGCTACAGCCAGGTAGCGCACGGAGGCTTCCAAGGCGGCTTTGGCCACGCCCATGGTGTTGTAGTTGGGGATGGCTTTTTCAGCGCCCAGGTAAGTCAGGGTCAGCACCGAGCTCTTGCGGCCTTTGAGCAAAGGCAGAGCAGCCTTGGCCAGCGCGGGGAAACTGTAGGCGGAAATGTCGTGAGCAACACGGAACGATTCGCGCGACAGGCCTTCCAGGAAGTTGCCTGCAATGGCTTCACGAGGCGCAAAGCCGATGGAGTGAACCAGGCCGTCCAGACCATCCCAGCGCTCGCCCAGCGAAGCCATGGCTTGTTCGATCTGATCGTCTTCGGACACGTCACAGGGCAGGACGATATCCGTGCCCAGTTCTTGAGCAAAGCCTTCAACACGTTCTTTAAAACGCTCGCCCACATAAGTCAGGGCAATATCAGCACCTTGTTGGCGACATGCTTGCGCAATCCCGTAAGCAATAGAGCGATTCGAGAGGACGCCTGTGACCAGGATGCGTTTTCCTTGCAGGAAACCCATGCTGAAAATCCTTTATGTAATTAGTGGGTGGACTTAGCCACGAATATTGGAACCGGGAACACGCAAACGTGTACCCCTGGAAAGAGTGCTGCCTTTGATATTGTTCAAGCGTCGCAGTTCAGCCACCGACGTGTCGTACCGTTTGGCCAAGGCGTAGAGTGTATCGCCTCGTCGAACGGTATGGGTACGCACGTTGGCGCCACGACGCAAAACAACGGTATCGTTTTTGCGGTTGACGCTGGCCGTTTGCGTACGCGCCCGGCGTGTGCTTTGCGCGACCGGCGCGGCCGGTGTGTTGGTCAGGGAGGCCAGTTGCAGGCTGCCTTCACCCAGGGTGGTGCTGGGCACCAGCAGCGTCTGGGCAACGGCTTTGGTGCTCTTGCGGCTTAAACCATTGATGGAGCGCAGTTGCGACACGGTAATGCCGTGGCGCTGAGCAATGGATAGGTAGCTTTCACCGCGCTTGGACTGGTAGGCCTTCCAGTTGCTGAGCTTGCCCTGATAGGCTGCCAGATTGGCATTGAAAATATCAACCTTGTTGGCAGGCAACAGCAAGGTGCCGCGATCTGCCGGGATGGTGGGGCGATTGTGGGCGGCATTCAAGGCTTTGAATTCGTCCACAGAGATTTCGGCCAGCTCGGCAGCCAGGGCAACGTCAATGTCCTTGTTCTTGCGCACAGCAGTGAAATACGGGGTGTTGCTGACCGGGGGCAGGGTAATGCCGTAACGCTCCGGGTTGGCCACAATATTCTTGATCGCTTGCAGTTTGGGGACGTAATTGCGCGTTTCGTCCGGCATTTTCAGGGATAAGTAGTCAACGCCCAAATCAGCCTGTTCGTTGCGTTCCATGGCGCGGCGCACGGAGCCTTCCCCCCAATTGTAGGAAGCCAGAGCCAAATACCAGTCGCCCTGGAATTCGTACAGGTAAGACAGGTAGTCCAAGGCAGCGCGGGTGGATTCGACTGGGTCGCGTCGCTGGTCTACCCACCAGTTCTGCTCCAGCTTGTACTGCGTTCCGGTGCTGGGGATGAATTGCCACAGGCCCGCTGCATGGGCGCGGGAATAGGCTCCCGGGTTATAGGCACTTTCTACAAAAGGCAGCAAGGCCAGTTCGGAGGGCAGGCCGCGCGCATCGAGCTCGTCCATGATGTGGTACAGATAGCGCGAGGCGCGCTGGCTCATGGTACGGATGGATTCGGGGTGCGACGCGTAGTAATTGGTCCAGTAATCAACCAGATCGGTATGCAGGTTGGGGATGGAGAAACCCCGGCGCATCCGGTCCCACGCGTCTTTGGGTGGGTGGGTCAGATCAATGGTGCGAGACGTATCGGCGGCAATGCTGGTGGAGGTCTTGGCGGCTTTCTGGGGGCTGACCTTGGGGCCTGTGGCGCAGCCTGCCAGCACGAAAGCGCATAGCAGCGCAAAAAGTCTCATTAGGTTCATTGCGGAATCTTTAGAAATTGTTTTTCCAGTCGCGCAGGCTGGCAAATACCTCGACAGGATTATTCAGGGATTGGGCGCCATAGTGCTCGGCAGCCTGAATAACAGCAGTCGTCTCGCAACGCAGAAAGGGATTGGTAGCCAATTCTGTTTTCAAGGTGGAGGGCACCGTAGGCAAGTTTTGCTGACGTTTGAGGGTATCCTGTTCCCAACGTTGGTGCAGTTGGGGATTGTCCGGCTCTACCTGTAGAGCCCAACGTAAATTGGATAAGGTGTACTCGTGCGCACAGCAGATCAGGGTGTCCGATGGCAGTTTCGCCAACTTGCCCAGGGAATCCGTCATTTGTGCCGGGGTGCCTTCAAAGAGACGTCCGCAACCAGCAGCAAACAAGGTATCACCACAGAAAACAAAGGGCTGTTTTACCTCATTTTGACCAAAGTACGCAACGTGTCCGGCGGTATGGCCGGGGATGTCCAGGACGTGCAGCGTCAGTTCCAGAGTAGGTAATTCGACCTTGTCGGACTGGCCGACTCGGACATCACAGGCGGGTAGAGGCTCATGGGCCGGGCCCCACACGCGGGCCGGATGCTTAGCCAGGATATCTTTGACACCACCAACATGGTCACCATGGTGGTGTGTCAGTAAAATGGCATCCAGTTGTAAGGACTCGCGCTCCAGCCAATCCAGAACCGGAGCGGCCTGGGCGGGGTCCACCACCAGGGCGTGACCGTTTCGACTTAGCGCCCATATATAGTTGTCGTTCAGGGCAGGTAGTGGAATCAGGCGAACATCGCTTGGCACAGGCCAGGTAAATGCATTCATCATGGTAGAGGGAGAAAGCGCCAGTGGAGCAGACTTTGAATGATCAATTTGCCCAGTGGTTGGAAACCGTACCGGGGCGATATGTGCGGGCTTGGGAACAAGCCGGAATCGATGCGGAGGTGGTCAACACCTTCGGGTATCATGCCATACAAATTGGATTGCCGCATTGGGACCTCTTGGCGCAAAGCCGCATCTCTTGCAAGGTATGTACGGCTCAGTCCGGCGTCTTGCCTGCCCAGCAGCAAAACCTGGTGTATGCCGAGCCCGAGCATCTGCCTTTTGATACGCAAAGCATTGATCTTTTAATTCTGCCCCATACGCTCGAGAGCGCCAGTGACCCGCATCAGGTGTTGCGAGAGGCTGAACGCGTGCTGGTGCCGGAAGGGCGCATTCTTCTGACGGGCTTTAATCCCTTGAGCTTATGGGGTGCCCATGACTGGATTCCAGGGCTGGAGCGGGGCACGCCGACCTTGCCGGGAGATGTGATGTCCCCCTCGCGTTTGCGCGACTGGTTAAAGCTCTTGTCCTTTGATGTGCAAAGCACGCAGATGGGCTGTTATGCACCGTTGTGTCGTCAGCAGGCATGGCTGGATCGCTGGTCCTGGATAGAGCAAAGCGGAGCGCGCTGGTGGAGCTTTGCGGGCGCCGTCTATATGATTAGTGCGGTCAAACGCACGCCTGCCTTGCGCCTGGTTGGGCCTAAGTGGAAGAAAAACCGTCGGCGTGTGCGTCGGCCTATGGTGGTAGCAGGACGCGCTGCCGATGAAGGAATAAGCAAGACATGACAGATGTTGTTGATATTTGGACCGATGGCGCCTGCAAGGGCAATCCGGGTTTGGGTGGTTGGGGGGCGTTGCTGCGTCATGGCGGCCGAGAAAAAGCCATTTGTGGCGGCGAGGCGGATACCACCAATAATCGTATGGAACTGATGGCGGTGATCGAGGCACTCAAGGCCTTGAAGCGCCCTTGTCAGGTGCGAGTCCACACTGATTCGCAATACGTACAAAAAGGGATGAATGAATGGCTGCCCGGCTGGAAAGCGCGTGGCTGGCGTACTGCGGATAAAAAACCCGTCAAAAATGCCGATCTGTGGCAGGAACTGGAGCAACAGGCGGCCAAGCACGAGTTGACCTGGTTATGGGTGCGTGGTCACGCAGGCGACCCCGGTAATGAGCGGGCGGACCAATTGGCCAATGAAGGGGTGGAAATAGCCAGGCAGTTATAAAGGCCCGGGCGAAGGTCGAACCCGCTGATAGTACTATTAGCCACCCGTCATATTTTGTCAGATAGCTTTACCGGCCTGGCCGGTCAGGATAAGCCGCCCATGATTCTCACGCTGCGCCTCACGATTTTTTCTTTGTTCATCGTACTGTTTGCCAGTAGTACGCCCAGTTGGGCGCAGTCTGACGCCACGCGGGTGGAAGTGCTGCCAGTGCGGCAAACTGAATTGATTCGTGATGTGGCGGCGGTCGGGACCCTGGTTGCCAGAGAGTCCGTCATGTTGCGCCCCGAGATCAGTGGTCGTATTTCAGCCATCAGTTTTGAAGAGGGCCAGCCCATCAAGAAAGGGCAGGTACTGATTCAGCTGGACCCGGCCATGGCGCAGGCGCAGTTAAATCAGGCACAGGCAAATTTGAATCTGGCGAATAGCCAGCACAAGCGCTCTTCGGAGCTGAGCCGTCAGGGCTTTATTAGTCAGCAGGCAAAAGATGAGTCGGGCAGTCGTTTGGCCGTCCAGCAAGCCGAAGTGCAATTGGCGCGCGTGCATCTGGACAAGACCCGTATCCGTGCGCCGTTCGATGGTGTCACCGGCTTGCGCAATGTGTCGGTGGGTGACTATGTTGGACCCGGCACGGATCTGGTGCAGTTGGAAGCGGTTTCTACCTTGAACGTGGACTTTCGTATCCCTGAACAATATCTGGCCGATGTGAAGGCTGGCATGCCGGTCGAGCTGCGCTTTGATGCGTTCCAGGGCCAAACCCGCCAGGGTTCGGTTCTGGCGGTCAGCCCGGCAGTGGATACGGCAGGCCGTTCGATTTTATTACGCGCGCAGGTGCCCAATGAAGATGGTGTCTTGCGCCCTGGTTTGTTCAGCCGCGTACGCCTGGAGCTGTCTCGCTATCAGGCCTTGATGGTGCCTGAAACCGCCTTGGCTCCTTCGGGGCAGGATCAGTATATCTATATTGTGAAAGATGGCCGGGCAGAGCGTCGACAGGTGCAGATTGGAGTCCGCGAACAAGGCTGGGTGCACGTAACTGGCGATCTGAAAGCCGGCGACAATGTGCTGGTGGCCGGATTGCAAAAGGTGCGTGATGGCGTACCAGTCGATATCCAGGAAGTGATCGACGTCCAAACACAGCCGCAGCGCTAGGGCACAGTCATGGTTCTCTCCGATTTATGTATCCGTCGCCCGGTTTTTGCCACGGTTCTGTCTTTGGTGATTGTGCTGGTCGGTTTCATTTCCTATGAACGCCTGACCGTACGCGAATATCCTGCCATTGATGAACCGGTGGTCTCGGTCATCACCAACTATAAAGGGGCCTCACCAGAGGTGATCGAGTCCCAGGTGACCAAGCCGTTGGAAGACCAGTTGTCCGGGATTGAGGGCGTGAACGTGATGACCTCGCGCAGCCGTTCCGAGCGCAGCCTGATCAACATTAAATTCAATCTGGACAGAGCCCCCGATGCGGCCGCCGCTGACGTGCGTGACAAGGTTTCGCGCGCCCGCCGTTTCTTGCCCGATGAGGTGGACGAGCCGATTATCAACAAGGTAGAGGCGGACTCCACCCCGATTATTTATGTCGGTGTGGATACCGGCGACTACAGCATGCTGGAGGCCTCGGACTACATTAAGCGCTATATCAAAACGCGCTTATCCGTCTTGCCCGGAGCAGCAGAAGTGCGCGTATTTGGCGAGCGCCTGCCCGCCATGCGGATCGATCTGGACCGTACCCGACTGGGGGCCTATCAGTTGACCGTGCAGGACGTGGAAGATGCGTTGCGTAAGCAAAACGTGCTGATTCCGGCTGGCCGTATCGAGTCCGATGCGCGTGAGTTTTCCGTGGTGTCCTCTACCGATCTGGAAACGCCCGAGGAGTTTCGCAACATCATCATCAGTCAGGCCGCCGGGTATCCGGTGCGTATCTCCGACATTGCTCAAGTGCGTATTGGGCCTGCCGAGGAACGGGTGCTGGCCCGTTTCAATGGGCAAAACAGTTTGAATATTGGTGTGACCAAACAGTCCACCGCCAACCCGCTGGATTTGTCCAAAGCGGTGCGTGCCGAGGTGGAGCGCATCAACGAAAGCATGCCGGGCAATATGAAGCTGACCGTGTCTTACGACAGCTCCATCTTCATTCAGAAATCCATTGATTCGGTCTACACCACCATTGCCGAGGCTATTTTGCTGGTGGTGCTGGTGATCGTGTTTTTCCTGCGCAGTTTCCGTGCCAGCCTCATCCCTATCGTGACGATTCCGATCTCTCTGATCGGAGCCTTTGCCATCATGTACATGCTGGGTTTTTCCATCAACACGCTGACCTTGTTGGCCATGGTGTTGGCGATTGGTCTGGTGGTGGACGATGCGATTGTGGTGCTGGAGAACGTTTATCGCCATATTGAAGAAGGCAAAACGGCCATGCAGGCGGCCTTTTTGGGCGTGCGTGAAATTGCCTTTGCCGTGATTGCCATGACGCTGACATTGGTGGCGGTGTATGCGCCGTTGGCTTTTGCTACAGGCCGTACCGGGCGATTGTTTATCGAATTTGCCCTGACCTTGGCGGCTGCCGTACTGGTGTCCGGTTTCGTGGCCCTGACCTTGACCCCTATGATGTGCTCGCGCATGTTGCGTCCGCACGGCACCAAAGTGGGCCGTGTCAGCCAGGGGATCGAGAACTTTCTGGTCTGGCTGACGCGTGGCTATCGTCGTGTCCTGATTCGCGCTCTGCGTTGGCGCTGGCTGGTCTTGTTGATCGGTGTGGCCGTTGCCGCCACCAGTGCGCTGCTGTTTACGGTTATCAAAAGCGAGCTGGCTCCGATTGAAGACCGGGGGGTCATTTTCGGGATTGTGAATTCGCCTGAAGGCGCCACGCTGGATTACACCTTGCACAATGTGGAACGGGTGGAAGCGCTGTATCGCGGCATACCGGAGACCGAGGGTTACCAGTCCATTATTGGTTTCCCAACCGTGACCGACTCCTTTGCGATTCTGCGTTTGAAGCCTTGGGAGGAGCGCACGCGTAGCCAGCAGTCCATCGCGCGTGAGCTACAGCCGCATTTCTCGGCCATTCCTGGTGCGCGTGCCTTTCCGACTAATCCGCCCTCCCTGGGGCAGCGCGCGACCTCCAAGCCGGTGGAGTTTGTGATCATGAGTCAGGCTCCTTATCCGGAGCTGGCCAAGATCGTGGACAATTTTCTGGCCGAGTTAAGAGACTACCCAGGGTTGTTGAATGTGGATACGGACTTGCGCTTGAATACGCCAGAAATCCGTATTGATGTAGACCGCGACAAGCTGGCTGATACCGGTGTTTCGGTGGATGCTGTAGGCCGCACACTGGAGTCCATGCTGGGTGGGCGTCAGGTCACACGCTACCAGAGTGACGGCGAGCAATATGATGTGATTGTGCAGGTGGATAAACAGGCTCGCTCCAGTCCGCAAAATATTCTCGATATTTACGTGCGTACCCAGGACGGTGGCATGGTGCAGGCTTCCAACTTCCTGAAAGTGCGAGAAAGCGTGTCACCGCAATCGCTGAACCACTTCAACCGTTTGCGGGCCGTGATTGTGGAAGCCTCGGTGGCACCCGGCTATGCCCTGGGTGAAGTTCTTGAACACATGAATGAGGTGGCTCGCAAGACCTTGCCTGAAACCGTGCAGACGGATCTGGACGGGCAGTCACGCGAGTTCCGGGACTCCTCGGGCAGCATTTATGTCGTGTTCCTGATGGCTCTGGCCTTTATTTATCTGGTGCTGGCCGCGCAGTTTGAAAGCTGGCGCAAT
Organism: Alcaligenes sp. MMA; assembly: GCF_020907215.1. Taxonomy (NCBI): domain Bacteria; kingdom Pseudomonadati; phylum Pseudomonadota; class Betaproteobacteria; order Burkholderiales; family Alcaligenaceae; genus Alcaligenes; species Alcaligenes sp. MMA. Next base: position 161,069 of record NZ_JAJJPP010000003.1, on the reverse strand, counting down.
CCGCTCATCATCATGCTGTCCGTGCCCTTGTCCATGACCGGGGCCTTGCTGGCCCTGTGGCTGTCGGGCGGGACTTTGTCCATTTATAGTCAGATCGGTTTGATTACCCTGGTAGGCCTGATTACCAAACACGGTATCTTGATTGTGGAATTTGCCACCCAACAACGCGAAGCGGGGGCCAGTTTGTACAATGCCGTGGTGCGCGCTTGCGAGATGCGCCTGCGTCCCATCTTGATGACAACCGGCGCGATGGTGCTGGGCGTCTTGCCGCTGGCCTATGCTTCCGGGGCAGGCGCCGAATCCCGCCAGCAAATTGGCTGGGTGCTGGTAGGCGGCTTGTCCCTGGGTACCTTGCTGACCTTGTTTGTGGTGCCCGTGGCCTACACGCTGATTGCAGGCAAGCAAGAAGGGCAGGACAAGCAACTGGAATTGATTGACAAGCCCCAGGCCTCTGTCTGAACCTGTGGTTCTGGACTGCGGGGAAGCGGCTCGTACAGCCTCCTTGTTCAGTGCCATTACCGTGATTGAATTTGTAGGGAAAGTGAATGCGTCAAATTATTCTGGATACTGAAACCACCGGTCTGGAGCCACGCGAGGGGCACCGAATTGTTGAAGTGGGTGGGGTCGAGTTGTTCAACCGTAAATTGACGGGCCGCCATCTGCACTTGTATCTGAACCCGGATAGGGATTCTGATCCCGAGGCCTTGGCCATTCATGGTCTGACCACGGAATTTCTGGCCGGTCATCCACGTTTCAAGGATGTAGTCGATCAGGTGCTGGATTTTGTGCAGGGCGCGGAAGTCATTATTCATAACGCCTCCTTTGATACCCGCTTTCTGGACGCTGAATTGCAGAAGGTAGGCAAGGGACCGTTCTCGCAATACTGCGACAGCATTACTGACTCCTTGCTGGTGGCGCGGGAAATGCACCCCGGCAAGCGCAACTCTCTGGATGCCTTGTGCGAACGCTACGGTATTTCCAACTCTCACCGTACCTTGCACGGCGCTTTGCTGGACTCGGAATTGTTGGCCGACGTCTGGCTGGCCATGACGCGGGGTCAGGATGCGTTGTTGATGGACTTTGACGAGTCCGACAGTCAAGGTGGTGACGGCAGCGATTTGAGCCTGGGCAAGTTTGATCCCAGTGTGCTCAAAGTGCTGCGTGCGTCCGAAGCTGATCAGGCCGAGCACGAGAAATACATGGACGTGTTGGAAAAACAGAACAAGAAGCCGCCCATGTGGCGCGAGATGCTCAATCCAGCAGCAGAGTAACTGTTCCAGAAAAACAGCCGGCCCTGATCTTGTAAATCGAGCAGGGCCGTGCTATAGTTTTTTTCTTCGCAGCTTTTGCAGTTCTTAAAAGCTTCGGGCGGTTAACTCAGTGGTAGAGTGCCACCTTCACACGGTGGAAGTCACAAGTTCGAACCTTGTACCGCCCACCATCTCTTCCTTCTTCTATTTCCCCCTGCAGTTTATCTATTGCCTTTGTCTTGGGCGGTCTGTTCGCGTCTTGTCTTTGTGTTGAGCGCCGCGCTGACTATGGCTATAACTTGTGCAGGCAGCGTCGTTCGGCAGGAAAGAGACGAGCTGGGGGGAACTTAAAACAAAATAGCTATTCTTTAGTTGATTGTTGATTGTTGATTGTTGATTGTTGATTGTTGATTGTTGATTGTTGATTGCAAAACGCCCAATGAATACTCATTGGGCGTTTTTTTATAGCTAGGGAAACGGCGATGCCAGTAAAGGCATCGGCCTGCCTCTTACAACCAGGTCAAACCAATCGAAATCACGATACCCGAGACAATCAATTGAATCAGGCAAAAACCCATGATGTCTTTGGCTTTCAGACCGGCAATGGCCAGTACGGGCAAGGCCCAGAATGGCTGCAGCATATTGGTCCAGGCGTCACCCCAGGCAACGGCCATGGCCGTGCGCGCGATATCGGCATCCAGCGCTTGGGTGGCGGCAATGACAACCGGGCTTTGAACGGCCCATTGTCCGCCGCCAGAAGGCACAAAAATATTGACCAGACCGGCGCTCAAGAAAGTCCAGAAAGGCAGGGTAGTGGCAGTGGCAAAAGACACCAGCCACTCGGACAGGCTGGTCGCCAGACCGGAGTCGATCATGATGGCCATGATGCCCGCGTAAAAGGGGAACTGGATCACAATTCCGGCCCCGCCGCGAATGGCTTCATTCAGACTTTTCAGCAGACGACGAGGGGTGCCGTGCAGCAAGATGGCCAGAATCAGGAAGGTGAAGTTGATCACGTTCAGGTTCAGCGTTGCGCCACGTAGCACGAAGTAGTCAAACAAGTAAGTCAGGCCTGCCACACCAATCACAATGGAAATCAGGCGGCTGTTTTCCAGACGGTCTGCAGGACGATCTGTGGATTGGTTGACGTCATCCGGCGCCTCTTTCAAGAGCTTGGGGTCGACATAGATGCTTTCCTTGTCGCTGGGTAGCATCAAGCGGTTGACCAGCGGCACCAGGATAAACAGGGCGATCACAATGGCCAGGTTAAAGAAGGCGAAGATGGTGTCTGAGGTACTGATGATGCCGATCTTGCTCTCGGAAAAGTGCCCTGAGGTTGCAATGGTCAAAGGCACTGAACCGGCCAGGCCGCCGTGCCAGACCAGAAAGCCTGAGTAGGCACTGGCAACCAGCAAGCGGTAGTCAACACGAACCTGGCGGGCCAGCTCTTTGGCGAACAGGGCACCGACCACCAGACCGAACCCCCAGTTGATCCAGCTGGCTGCCAGCGAGACCAGGGTGACCAGAATAATGGCCGAACCGGCCGAGTGCGCCAAGGAGGCCAGGCCACGCAACCAGCTTTTTACCAAGGGGGTGCTGGCCAGCATGTGACCTGTTAGCAGGACCAGCAGCATTTGCATGGCGAAGGTCAGCAGCCCCCAAAAGCCATTACCCCAAAATTGGATGACCTCCATCGGAGAGCGCTGTTCGAACGCCATGGCCGAGACACCGGCAATCAGCGTGAGCAGGATGACGAAAATATACGGATCGGGCAGATAGCGTTCAACCAGGCGGACTGAACCGCGCGTCATGGCTTTAAACATACATTGTGCTCCTGTGGATTTGCGCCAGTAATTGCGCGGGTCCTGATGTTTTGGAATTGGAGTTAATGCCCGTTTATATGGGCGTTCTTCTGGCAGCATTTTGATAAAAATGCTCAGTGCAGCCGTATTGTTGGCGAGAAGTTGCAAATTGTGAAGACGGGAAAACCTGAACCTTAAAGTTTTTGCTTGCTTGTCATCTTTCGCTATATGCTCTACTATATAGCGGTGTTTTCGAAAGAACCATCACTCATCGCTCGATGATGGGTTCTATTTATGGGCCCCTTGGGGCCCATTTTTTTTGCACCACCGTGTGGTGTTAATTCATAAACCAATTAGAAAGATCGAATAGGGAAGTGGAATGAGACATCCGTCCAACCGCGCCACAGCAGCGCGTCAGCAGTTTGTCTGTTTAGTACCGCGCGCCTTGGTCTTGAGCATGATGGGGGCTGTGGCCCTTAACCAAGCCCATGCTCAGGACAACAAGGACCGTGTGTTTCAACTGGGCAAAGTGGTTGTTCAATCCAGCTTGGATCGAGAGGCGCCTTTGGGTGAGAGCGCAGTCAGCCAGGAAAAAATGCAGGCTTTTGACTTGCGTAATGTCGGTGCGGCTGTCAGCGTGCAAGCGGGTGTCACGGTTTCGGCAGGCGGTGCCCGTAATGAGCAAATGGTCTACGTGCGCGGCTTCGATTCGCGTCAGGTGCCCTTGTTCCTGGATGGTATTCCACAGTACGTACCGTACGACGGCTATGTGGACTTTACTCGTTTCACCACCATGGATCTGAGTGAAATTCGCGTGGCCAAGGGTGCAGCCTCCTTACTGTATGGCCCCAATATTATGGGTGGTGCCATCAACCTGGTTACCCGCAAGCCGGTCAAAGCATTTGAGGGTGAGTTCCGTGCCGGTTACGCCACGGGCGATCAACGCTACAGCGCCTTGAACGTGGGTACCAATCAGGGTTCCTGGTACCTGCAGGCTGGCTTGTCCTGGTCGGGCGAACGTACCTTCCCCTTGGGCCGTGGCTTTGAAGATCAAAAAGCACGTCCTACCGATACGGGCGGTATGCGCAGCAATGCCTCGCAAATGGACAAGAAAGCGTCCTTCAAATTGGGTATCACTCCCAATGCGACGGATGAGTACGTGATCGGCTATGTGAATCAGAAAGGTCAGAAAGACAATCCGGTCTACACCGGCGTGAACGATGCCAAGCTGGGTAAACGCTACTGGCGCTGGCCCTACTGGGACAAGGAAAGTCTGTACTTTCTGAGCTCTACCCGGGTTGGCGAGAACAACACCATCAAGACACGTGTGTACGAGGATAAGTACAAAAATGGTCTGGATATGTATAGCGATGGCCAATACGCCACCCTGACTGGCCCGACCAGTGAATACACGGACCGCACGCGTGGCGCTGCTCTGGAGTGGGTCAATACGAGTCTGGATGATCACGAGCTGCACTTTGCCTTGCATTACAAGCAAGATCAGCACCGTGATCCCAAGTCATCGGGCACTGAACGCTACAAGGACGTGACCACTTCACTGGCCTTTGAGGATCGCATCGCTTTGGGCGATCAGTGGCAATTGCGTGTGGGCGCCAGTCATGAGCGTCGCAAAGCCAAAGAAGCGCACAATTTTGAAACTGGCGATACCGACGCCACTAACGGTTTGCTGGAGCTGGGCTACGACTGGAGCCAGGCCATGCAGGTCTACGGCAGTGTGGCCTACAAGACTCGTTTTCCTACGATTAAAGACCGTTATTCCAGCCGCATGGGTTACGCCCAACCCAACCCGGATCTGAAACCGGAGCACGCCATTCACTATGAACTGGGCTTGCGTGGTCAACCTTGGCAGGGGGCGCAACTGGAATCGGCTCTGTTCCTGAGCCAGGTGCGCGACATGATTCAAAGCACCGTTATCCAGGCACCAGGCTGCGACAAGTACCGCCCAGTGGGTTTTTGTGATCAGGCCACCAACGTGGGCAAGGCCCGTCAAATGGGTCTGGAACTGTCCTTGCAGCAGGAGTTTTCTGCTCACTGGTCCGCTGGCTTGGCCTATACGTATTTGAACCGTCGCAATCAGTCTGATCCAGACGTCAAACTGGTGGACACGCCCAATCACCGTCTGTTCGCTCACCTGAGCTGGAAGCCTAATGCACAGTGGGAAGTGATGGGTTCGGTGGAAACTGAAAGTGGCCGTTACTACTCCTACGCGAACAACAAGGGTGACCAGATTTACGAAAAAACCCCCGGCTTTGCCTTGCTGGGTTTGAAGGGGATCTGGCGTCCTAACTCGGATATCACCCTGGAAGCCGGTGTGCGTAATCTGGGTGACAAGCTGTACCAATATAAAGAAGGCTACCCCATGCCCGGACGCGTTTGGTTTGTGGGTGGAAGCTATCGTTTCTAAAGCAGTGCTGTTATTGGCAGAAAAAGGGGGAAGGCCGGGATGAAGCGTCGTGACATAGTACGTGCCTTGGCGGCACTGCCGCTTGTGGCGCCTTCTGCCCGTTTGCAGGCCCGGTCTGAGCAGGCCGGGACCAGCACCCCGATCAGTCTGCCTGTCAGCGTGGCGGGTCAACTGCCCGATCCGGCCTACGTAGGCCGAGTGGTGGCCGCTGGTCCGCCCGCTTCGGTACTGGTGTATTGCCTGGCCCCTCATACGCTTTTAGGGTGGCCTTTTCAATTGGCTCCGGCTGCGCGCAGCATGATGGATGCCGCTGGTTTTTCTTTGCCTTATCTGGGCCGTTTGGCCGGTCGGGGCAGTACCTTGTCCCTGGAAAGCCTGCTGGCCTTAAAACCCGATATGGTGCTGGATATAGGCGATGTGAATCCTTATTACGAGTCGGCTGCCAAGTCCGTGCAAGAGCAGACGGGCGTGCCTTATGTCTTGCTGGATGGTCGTTTGAACGACAGCCCGGCGCAGTTGCGTCAGGCCGGGCAGATTCTGGGGCAAGCCGAGCGCGGCCAGCAATTGGCCTTGCGCGCCCAAGCCATTTTAGGCAGCGCACATCAAGCCGCCAGCTCCCGAGCCAAGGGCTTGAAAGCCTATTTGGCACGCGGTAATGATGGCCTGGAAACTGGTATGGGGCAGTCCATTCATACCGAGGTGCTGCGGCTTTGCGGCCTGACGGTCATGGGTGACGAGAAAACCGATAATCGTCTGGGCCGTATTTCCTACGAACAATTATTGGCCTGGGACCCGGACATTCTGTTCGCCCAGGACGACGTTTTCTTTGAATTGGCGCGTACCCAAGCTCCCTGGAATCAGCTCAAGTCGGTGCAGGAAGGGCGTTTGTACCGTGTGCCTGCTTTACCTTTTGGCTGGCTGGATGGCCCGCCGGGAATCAATCGCTTAGCTGGTGTGATCTGGTTGAATGCCTTGTTGGAAGGCAGTGTTGCCGTGCCGCACATGTATTCAGAGTTGCAGGCGTTCTACTCGGCCTTTTACGGCATGTCTTTGGACAGCGAGCAGATCAAGCGACTGGTGCAAGGGCTGGACCCTTTGGGTTCAACGCAAAATTCATGAAGCTGGGTTTGCCCTACGGGCTGTTGCTGCTTTTTCTGGGACTGATTCTGGCCGTCCTGGTGGTGTTTGCGCTGGGGCAGGGGGCTTACCCTTTGTCGGGGCCGGATGTACTGCGAGCTTTAGCGGCTGGTTTTTCAAGTGACCCGGATACCTCGCAAAGTCAGGCGGTACGCGTTGTCTGGGATTTACGCTTGCCGCGTATTGCTGCGGCTTTGCTGGTGGGGGCCGCGCTCTCAACGGCAGGCGCGGCGTATCAAACCATGTTCCGCAATCCCCTGGTGTCACCCGATATTCTGGGGGTGTCCTCGGGCGCAGGTCTGGGGGCGATTCTGGCCATCTACTTGAACTTCTCCTTGTTTGGCGTGCAGATGGCGGCCTTTGTGGGCGGTTTGCTGGCGGTGGGCATTGTCTTGAGTCTGGCACGCATGCTGCGTCATCATCCACCTGTCCTGATTTTGGTCCTGGCCGGGATGGCGGTCGGCACCTTGCTCGGCGCAGCCTTATCGCTTATCAAAATTCTGGCCGACCCTTATTCCCAATTGCCCTCCATGACCTTTTGGCTGCTGGGCGGCTTAAGCGCAGTGCGCTCTTACGAAGTCTGGCCCGCTGCGTTGATGGTATCGGCCTGCATTATCCCGGTTTGGCTTTTGCGTTGGCGTATCAATGTCCTGGCTCTGCAAGATGACGAGGCCCGTTCCCTGGGCATGCCCGTCTCTGCCTTGCGTTGTTTGCTGATTGTTTGCGCCACCTTGATGACGGCGGTATGTGTGGCCTTGGCGGGCATCATAGGCTGGGTCGGTTTGTTGATTCCGCACGCGGCTCGTTTATTGGTCGGCCCGGAGTTCTCCCGTCTATTGCCTGTCTGCTTGTTAGTGGGCGCCGCCTTTCTGTTGTTAACCGATACCTTGGCGCGCAGCATAGGCACGCTGGAATTGCCCTTGGGTGTGTTGACGGCTCTGGTAGGGGCTCCCGGCTTCTTGTTGTTGCTGGCTCGTGGTGCGAGGCAGCGATGAGCGAACAAGGCTTGGAAGCAATTGAGCTGGCCGTGGGCTATGGGCGCAAGCAAGTCGCCAGCAATGTGAATCTGCGTGTACAGACCGGGCAGGTCGTCTGTTTGCTTGGACCCAATGGCAGCGGTAAGTCCACTTTGCTGCGCACCTTGCTGGGCCTGCAGCCGCCTTTAGAAGGACAGGTGAAGGTGCAGGGCAAGCCCTTGGAACAGTGGCGTGCGCGTGCCTTGGCCAGGCAACTGGCCTATGTACCGCAAGCGCAGGATTCTGCCTTTGCTTTCACGGTAGAGCAGTGGGTCTTGCTGGGCTGTGCCAGTGAGTTGGCCTGGTATAGCCAACCACGGGCAGCCGACCGGCAATGGGTGGGCGTTTGCCTGGAGCGTTTAGGTATCGGGCAACTGGCTCAAAAACGTATTGATCAGATCAGCGGAGGGGAGCGTCAACTGTGTGTGATTGCACGTGCCTTGGCGCAGCGTTCACAGTTTCTGATTATGGACGAGCCTGCCTCCAGCCTGGACTTTGCGAATCAATTGCGCGTGCTCGATCAAGTCTCGCATTTGCGCCAGGAGGGCCTGGGTGTGCTCTTGTGTACGCATCAACCTGAACATGCGGCCCGCGTGGCGGACTGGGTGATCTTGTACCGCGATGGGGGCATATTGGCGCAGGGCCAGCCCTGCGACATGCTCAGTCAGGCCCGTTTGCGCCAGCTGTATCAACTACCAGCGCATGCTTTTGAACTACCGGATTGGTATGCGCGAGGGGGCTGATACCCCCCGAACTGGTCACATGTTTTTCAGGGCAGCACGGCCATATTGGTTGTTGTGCTCCACCACGCGGGTCAGCATGGACATAAAGGTTTGACGCTGCTTGGCGGTTAGCGGGTCCAGCAATCGTTCCTGGGCGCGGTTCATGCCACTACTGATTTCCTGCATGGCTGCCAGACCGGCTTCGGTGATGTAGGTCTGGCGAGAGCGGCGGTCGTCGGGGTTGATACGACGACCCAGCAACCCTTTTTCCTCCAGCCTGCGGATGACATCGGCCGAGGTGGTGCGATCCAGCCCCAGCTCGTAGCCGATCGTGGTTTGATCCAGCCAGGGTGAACCCATCAACACAGACAGGACACCGTGCTGAACCGGGGTCAGGTCACTTTTGCATTCCTCGTAAAACATGGCGTAGTGAATCTGGTTAAGACGGCGAACCAGAAAACCGGGCCGTGACCACAGTTTGTGTCGATACAGCTCGGCATTTTCTTCTTCCACTGGACCCAGGATGTCGGCCTCGTCGGCTTCCAGTCGTTCTTCTTGCTTTAGCTCGGCGTGATTCTTCATGGATAAGTCAGTCATCGATTGAGTGGCTTTCAGCCTGTTGCCAAAAGGGCAGCACACGGAAAGCGGGACGACCTGCAAAGGGTACGGCAGCAAGGTCGGCGTCTACAAGGAAAGCAGGGCTACGCTAGCGTGAACAGAAGCCCCGATTTCTGATTTGTAGTCTTGTCTACAGGCGCTGTCCACGCCCCAAAGTATATGTGATTTCCCGACTTGCTGAAAACAATAATAATCAGCATACTGATAGATATTGTTGGGGGGTCAAACGATTGACCTTATGTAAATCAATAATTTAGGGAAAATTTACGGTGAAACGTATTAAAAAAATAGCACTGGAGGAGCACTTCAACGCCGTTGGCTTTGAGGATTATTCCAAGGCCTTTGTCAAACATATTGACAGTGCCGACGCACGTGAACTGATGGCTCGTTTGCATGACTTCGACGCGCAGCGTCTAGAGGTAATGGACCGTGCCGGTATCGAGTACGTCGTGCTGTCGCAGACCGGCCCTGGGGTACAGGTGGAAAAAGATGTGTCCGTCGCGATCGAGCGCGCGCGTCAGAACAACGATTTCCTGGCGCAGCAAATTGCACACCATCCCGATCGCCTGGGCGGCTTTGCTACCTTGCCCATGCAGGACCCGGCTGCCGCCGCGCAGGAATTGACGCGCGCTGTGCAGGATCTGGGCTTGAAAGGCGCTTTGGTCAACGGTCACACGCATGGCGTGTACTACGATGGCCGCGAATACGATGCCTTCTGGGAAACCGTGCAGAAGCTGGATGTGCCGTTCTACCTGCATCCTTTTGATGCTTACGAAATGCCACACGCTTACACAGGCCACCCGGAGCTGGTGGGGGCGACCTGGGGCTGGGGTGTAGAAACCGGCACCCACGCGCTGCGCATGTTGTTCGGTGGTGTGTTTGACCGTTGCCCGGAAGTGAAGCTGGTGCTGGGTCATATGGGTGAAGGCCTGCCATTCCAGCGTTGGCGCTACGACAGCCGTTTTGCGGTCTATCCGCACGGTGTCACCTTAAAGCGCAAGCCGTCCGAGTACATCGGCAGCAATATTCTGATCACCACTTCGGGGGTCTGTTCCGCACCGACGCTGATGGGCGCAATTGGTGAAATGGGTGCCGAAGCCGTGTTGTTCTCGGTGGACTACCCCTATGAATCCACGGAACTGGCTGCTGATTTCATCGAAGCAGCGCCTATGGATGACAAGACACGCGAGCTGGTGTGCTACGGCAACGCGGCCCGTCTGTTCAAGCTGGACCGGAGCTAAGCATGAGCACATTTTTGTATGGCGCTCATGTGCACGCCAATGGTATTCGTCAGCATTACCTGCGCTACGGCGGTTCCAGCCAGGGCCGCGATCAGCGTCCTGCCGTCATCATCGTGCCTGGCATTACCAGCCCGGCGGTGACCTGGGGTTTTGTGGGTGAGCAGTTCGGCAAGCACTTTGACACCTACATTCAGGACGTGCGTGGTCGTGGTTTGAGTGAAGCCGCCGAGGGCATGGATTACAGCCTGGATGCACAGGCCGATGATTTGATCACCCTGGCTCAAGCCCTGGGTCTTAAAGACTACATCGTGGTCGGTCACTCCATGGGTGCTCGTATCGGTTTGCGTGCGGCTCACAAGAACAGCGATGGTCTGAACCGTCTGGTGATGGTTGATCCTCCCGTCTCCGGCCCGGATCGCCGTGCTTATCCTTCCAAGCTGCCTTGGTATGTGGATTCCATGGCCATGGCTCGCAAGGGCTGCACCGCAGAGGACATGCGTGCCTTCTGCCCGACCTGGACCGAAGAGCAATTGCAATTGCGTGCCCAGTGGCTGCATACCTGCCACGAGCCTGCGATTTTGGCCAGCTTTGAAGGTTTCCACACCGACGATATTCACGTCGACTTCCCGCATTTGAAGGTGCCTGCTTTGCTGATGACCGCCGAGCGTGGCGATGTGGTGCGTGATGAGGATGTGGCCGAGATTCAGCAGTTGGCGTCGGGCGTTCAGCACGTTCGTGTGCCGAACGCCGGTCACATGATTCCTTGGGACAACGAAGCCGGCTTTTACGAAGCCTTCGGTGACTTCCTGGGCCAGCGCTTGGTGTGATGTTGAAGGGCCACCAAGGTGGCCCTGTCGTGATTAGGCATGTCGGTTTGAAGCCGAGCTGCCTTACAAGGAGAGACAAAATGGCAGTGAGTGATTATCAACTTATCGAAGCATGGCAAGAGGTGTTACGTCTGTCCAAGCTGCAAGCGGGTCAAACCGTGACCTTGCTGACTAGCTCGACCACGCACCCCCAGACCATGCAGTGCGCGCAGATTGCCGCTCAGTCCATGGGCGCGATTGTCAATCGTCTGGACTTGTTGCCGGTCAATGCGGAAAAAGCCTTGAGCCGTGACTCGCTGGCGTACTTGGGTACGACCCCGCTGACGGGCAACGAAGCAGCGATTGCCGCTTTGAAGGCCAGCGATCTGGTTTTGGACCTGATGACCCTGTTGTTCTCGCCCGAGCAGATCGACATTTTGAAGTCGGGTACCAAGATTCTGTTGGCCGTGGAGCCACCCGAAATTCTGGTTCGCACCGTGCCAACCGAAGCAGATCGCGCACGCGTGACAGCGGCGGCCGCCTTGATCAAGGCCGCCAAGGAAATGAGCATTACCTCACCTGCTGGTACTAATCTGCGTTGCCCACTGGGTGAATTCCCTGCGATTCGTGAATACGGTTTTGTGGATGAACCCGGTCGTTGGGATCACTGGCCCAGCGGTTTTGTGCTGACCTGGCCTAATGAGTTGGGCACCAACGGCACCATCGTGATCGACAAGGGCGACATCCTGTTGCCACAGAAGAAATACTCGACCGAGCAGATCATTCTGACCGTGGAAAACGGCTACGCCACCAAGATTGAAGGTGGTATTGAAGCCGAACTGCTGGACGAATATATGAAGACTTTCAACGATCCCGAGGGTTACGCGATTTCGCATATCGGCTGGGGTCTGCAACCACGTTGTCATTGGTCCACGCTGGGCCTGTACTCGCGCGAGAACACCATTGGTATGGATGCTCGTGCCTTCGAGGGTAACTTCCTGTTCTCCCTGGGGCCAAACAACGAGGCAGGCGGCAATCGCACGACGGCCTGCCACATTGATATTCCTTTGCGACATTGCACGGTCAGCCTGGATGGCCGCGCCGTCGTGCGTGATGGCAAAGTACTGGACGGAGGTGTTGGTGAGTACGAATGAAGGAGCGGTTTACGCTCAACAAGGGTTTGGGTCGACGCTGGAGCCTAAAGCTCCTTACGGTTTGTTGATTATTGATCTGGTGAATGGTTTTGCTGATCCTGCCGTGTTTGGTGGTGGCAATATCCCTGAAGCCATCGAGAACACGCAGACCTTGCTGGCAACGGCACGTGAGCAGGGCTGGCCGGTGGCGCACACTCGTATCGTGTATGCCGATGATGGTGCAGATAACAACATTTTCAGCATTAAGGTCCCCGGCATGCTGGGTCTGACCGAAGATGCGCATAACAGCCACATCGTGCCGGAGTTGGCTCCTGCACCCGGTGAATTTATTGTTCGCAAGAACGTGCCGTCGGCCTTCTTTGGTACGCCCTTGGCGGCGTGGCTGACCCAACGTGGTGTGCAAACACTGCTGGTCGCCGGTGCGGTTACCAGCGGTTGCGTACGTTCCAGCGTGGTCGATGCGATGCAACTGGGCTTCCGCCCCTTGGTGGTGTCGGACTGCGTGGGTGACCGTGCAATTGGCCCGCATGAGGCCAACTTGTTCGATATGCGTCAGAAGTACGCCACCGTGGCAACGCGGGAAGAAGCGATGAAGTTGATTGGTCTTTAAAGCGATTCAAGCTCTTGAGTATTTGAGAAGAACGATGTGTTTCATCATGGCCTGGATGGGCGTCCCTGCTTGATGGACATGATTCGTCGTTAACAAGTCTGTTTTGATAGCCTTGTGATTGAGTATCGGTGGTCTGCCGCTTGGGGGCAGGCTATCGGACCTGTGCCCCTGGGAGCCGGATGGCTCTCGGGGGCTTTTTTATTTCTGGCAGCGGCGTGGGGCCGCAAGGATTGCGGTGGAACGTTTTCTTGTAGGGCCCCTGTGTGGCTTGTCTTGGCGGATCCCTTGCTCATGCCGTGCGTGGGTGCCCTTGTCAGTGCGCCGTTGCGGGCGGGCCGTGAACTCGGAGCGCGACTGCTCACCCGGACCGACCGCAGGCGTGCTCCTTAAACAGCACGCCTTTTGCATCCCGCCTCGTTAATTTGCCCGTGGTAAGAACCCTGACTCACCCGCCAAGCCGAACCTGGGCCGCACAAGAAAACAAGCAACATGGTTTAAAGCCCAAACGGCACTTGCAGAGGAGAGTGAAAAAGAGCAAAACGATGGGCGTTTAGGAAATGCAGAAGAGCAAGGAAAGAGGCCCTGTCTGTTCAAAAAGTCAGTAAGTGCTTGGTAGATAAAAAGCCATTGTGAGCCGTTTAGTCAGCCTGCTGGGGTGTAGGGGCGGATCAGAGTACTTGCCGCGGGCAGGAGATAGCGTAGGGGTGCAAGCATCCTGCTGTTTGAGCCGGACGCTTGTACTTGGTCCGGGGGACCAAGTACCCGGCGAGTTCAGGATGCGCCCGTAGCTATCTCCTGACAAGGGCACCGGTGCGCAGCACCGGCAAGTGCTCAGCCCAACACCCCAGCAGGTTGACTGAATGGCGTTTTCACAGAGACTTCCTTTACCCCCCACCCTGACTAACCTGAATTCCTCCAGGCCTGATAGGCCCCCAAGCCTGCGTTACCAGCCCTAAGGTCTCATATCTTTGACATTGCGCCAGACATAAGCCCTCTGCCCAATAAATAAGAAAAAAAAGCACCCCTCAACAAAGAAGGGTGCTCAAAGGAATCAGAAGACCTTCTGACTCAAGTGGCTCGGAAACAGCACACAAAAAACAGTTTTAAAATCAGATGCAAACCACGGACTTATACCGGGAACACCAGATCGTTCGCCAGGATGGACGTATCAAAAATCACCTGACGCTCCTTGAGCATCAAACGACCCTCCATACGCGTGAACGTATCAAAATAATTACCCACCAGATGCACAGTAGAAGGCCCTTCCACCAAGGTCTGCATCAGCATGAAATTACCCTCGGCCTCAATGTCACCATTGTCCGCCTCGCTGATCACACGAACATCCGTGACCAGATGCAGCATGTAGCGTGGGGCATACATCTGCGTGCGGGCAATCGCCACCGCACGATCGTGCATCATGTCGCGCCCTTCGGCATAGACCAGGCCCACCGGCAAATTCAGATCCGCGTTCTCGCGTGAAGTAACCCGGTAAACCGCGTCCTCCACAAAAAACATGGGCCAGTCCTCAACATTGCCACGATCCAAAGTGGCACAGTACTCGGCATTGAAAAGCTCAATTTCCGCCTTCAACACCAAAGCACGCTCAACAGCAATCTGGGCGGGTTTGAAAGAAAAATCCATTTTCATAAGTCAGCTCGTCTTACAGATCCATCACTTGGCGGTAGTACTGGTACATGGAGCGAATAGCCGCTTCCGAGATCAGCGTATTGGACGTACCCAGCTTGCTTTCATCGAGCTTGATGATGTTCACCTCGCTGCTGGAACGACGTACCCCTTCCTGCACAAACTTCATGGCCTCGTTGTCTTCCAGACCCAGGAAACCGGCAGGGCCCATCAGGTTGCCCTGACGCAGACGGTGACGAGTCATCTCCTCGGTATCGTCTTCATAGCCAAACATGGTCCATTGCATGATCAGGCTGTTCGGGCCATTGGGCACAATCTGACGCACACCCAAGGTATTCATCTCGCGCTGAACAATCAGGTTGGGCCAGATCGTTTGCATGGTGACCGACCAAGGCGAATCAAACTCTTTGATGTAGTCCAGGAAACGCTCATCGCGCAAACGCATATCGTCCACAAAGGAACGCATTTCCTTCTTGTTGTCCTCGCTGACCTCGGCATACTTGTCCTCGGACTTGGCCGAGGCCATATAGCCGTGACGACCGTGCACAGGGTCCACATACATTTGCGACTTGTTGCCTGCAACCAGTAAACCAAATACCACCAGGAAAGAATGCAGCAAGGTTGCGTGGTAGGGGTCCTTCAGGTTCTCGTGATACATCTTCCAGTTGCAAGGCAACTCGTTACGGTAGTAACCCAGAATCTTCAGTTTTTTGCCGGGGAAAATAGCCTCGAAATCCTTCAGGATTTCAGGCGTCAGGTATTCCGTAATCGGTTCGACCTGGTCGCTGTAGGATGCAAAAATCACGCCATTGTGCGTGGTCACATGCAGTTTTTTCAGGCCATGTTCGGAGTTCTTGAAGCTGCGCGGCATGCCGCCTTCTTTATTCGCACCGCGCTTGAAAGGAATCCCTTGCAGATCACCCTTCAGGCTGTAAGACCACTGGTGATACGGGCACACAAACTCATTGGTGTTGCCCTGGTTGTGGCGGCAGAACTCGGCGCCCCGGTGTGCACAGCGGTTCTCAAACACGTTGATGCTGCCATCCTCTGCACGAGCCACCACCACCGGCGTGGAACCCACATATGAGCGCTTGTAGTCGCCCGAATCGGGGATCTCCGCTTCCAGGGCGACAAAGTTCCAGGTGTCACCGTGGAAAATGCGTTCCATCTCGCGGTTGTAGATGTCGTTGCTGGTGTAGACCCAATCCGGAATGGTGTTGAGCACATCCTCGGGCCAGGTGCATTGCTCGACAGGGCGGTCTTTGGACCCGACCGTCTGGCCTATCACCGTTTGCGTCTGATACATGGGGTTCTCCTCTGATAACTCTTTAATGATTCGTGATGACGAGGCGGCGCAGGCCGCTTCTCTTTCTTAGACTTGGGCCGTACGAGCGGCTTCTTTCACGTACTGGCGCAGTTTTGTTGTCGGGTCCAGCACGATGGCCGGATCGACAGGCAGGTTCTGTTCCATGACACCGCGTAAGGCGCGTAGATCTGCACCAGCATTGACGGCAATCGCGTGGCGCAGATGCTGGCCCTCGAATGCCAGCAACATGAAACTGATGGCATCGCCCTGGCTGTCCATGACGCCGCGTACCTGATAGTGCAGATCCGGGCTGCCTTGGCCCAGCATCTGAATATTGCAACCGAGCACATCCGTCCAGAACCAGCTAATGGGTGCAGTAGGGGCATCCTGCCCGACAATGGCGTGGGCCACCTGACGGGCTTGCTCATTGGCGTTCTGCCAGGATTCGGTGCGCGTGCGCACGGCGGTGTCGGGGCAAATTTGTGTGGCGCAATCACCGGCGGCATAAATACCCGCCACACTGGTGCGACCCTGGCGATCCACAATAATCCCAGCCGTCATCTCGTCTACCGCAATGCCGCTGGCCCGGGCCAAGGCAGAGTTCGCTGTCAGACCGGCTGCCACAATAGCCAGATCGCCATTCAGGATCTGGCCATCATTCAGTTCCAACTGAACGGGATGCTCGTTCTGTGCCACAAAGTGAGCTTGGCGCACACCCTGACCCAGACGCACCGTGATGCCTTGTGACTCGAAACGCTCCAGCAACCATTGCGACAGCAGGGTAGGGGCGTTGCGCGCCAGCAGACGTTCATTCGCTTCAATGACAGTGACCTGTGCGCCGGTTTCGCTGGCGGTAGAGGCCAGTTCCAGACCCATGAAACCACCACCTATAACCAGGGTGCGCAAACCGGGATGCAGACGGGCTTGCAGGCTCAGGGCATCGTCCAGCGTGCGCAGATACAAGGCGTTGGCCTGGCTGGCGGGCAGCAGGGCCAGTTCGCGAGCCGCGCCGCCTGTGGCCAGCACGGCGTGCTCAAAGCGCCAGGTCTGGCCATTGCTCAATGTTGCCTGACGCTCGGTGCAATCCAGAGACAGCACGCGGGTGCCCAGCAAGAGTTCAATATGTTGTTCTTGATAGAACTCGGCTTTTTGCAAAAACACGCTGTCAGTGGTCGCGCTGGACTTGAGCACGTCTTTGGACAGTGGCGGACGTTCGTAAGGGAGATGAGTTTCGTCGCCTACCAAGGTAATGCTGCCGTTATAGCCCAGGCTGCGCAGTTCACGCGCCAGCACCGAAGCCGCTTGGCCAGCGCCGATGATCAATACGGAAGTGTGGTGTGCCATGATGTTGCGTCTCGTCAGCAGAAAAAAGCTCAGGCCTGGCTAAAGTCAGCCAGAATATCGCTGCCTTCAATACGCAGCGGATAGACCTTGATATCCACCGTGGCCGGGGCGTTCATGGCCTTGCCGGTTCGCAAACAGAACTTGGCCTGATGCAGGGGGCATTCCACACAACCGTCTTCCAGATAGCCGTCGGACAGCAGGGCATATTGGTGGGTACAGACGTTGTCGGTCAGGTAGAACTCGTCGTCCAGTTTGTGCAGGGCCAGTTTCTTGCCTTCCCACTCGATGGCCAGGGACTCTTCGTTGTCGATGGCATCGGTTTCGGAAATTTTTATCCAGTTCAAAGCTGTCTCCAGGTTGTGCTTTCAATTAGTCAGTATACTGTATAAATTATAAAATAAAATATCGTTTTTATAAGGGATTGCGCTAGTTTAGGTTTAAGCTATTGATGGTGCTTTCCTTTATCTCATCAAGGACATGCGTCAGTAGTTTCCCTGCTTGACCAAAAATTAATTAATCAGCACACTTACTATTATTGAGGCGGTGATTGTGAATTTTACAGCGTAGCAACACTGCTTTGAACGTCCGTCTGGCCCCTTGGGGGGACGGTTTGGCAAGGTTCAGACAGCAGTTGTCCGAGCATAAGGTCAGACTGGCGGGCAGCTACCCAGGCCCCTATCGAGCAAGGGGTGTCAATACACTAAAAAATACAAAGAGGTGAGTGATGGAGCGTCGTAGTTTTCTGCTGAAATCGGCAACGGCCGCAGGTGCAGGTCTGGCAGCGGTCGCTGCCCCTGCAATCGCACAAAGCAGCCCCACCGTGCGCTGGCGCATGTCCACCGGCTGGCCCAAAAGTCTGGACACTATTTACGGCTCGGCCGAAGCATTGTGCAAACGTGTCAGCGAACTGACCGAGGGCAAATTTGAAATTCGCGCGTTCCCCGGTGGTGAACTGGTGCCTTACGCGCAGAATATGGATGCCATCAGCAATGGCACTGTCGAATGTAACCACGTGCTCAGTACCGCTTTTGTGGGCAAGAACACCGCCGTGACCTTTGACACTGGCCTGTCTTTTGGCATGAACGCCCGTCAGCACAATTCCTGGATCCACTTCGGTGGCGGTCTGGAATTGCTGCGCGATATGTACAGCCAATACAACATCGTGAACTTTGTGGCCGGTAATGTGGGCGTGCAGATGGGGGGCTGGTTTCGTAAGGAAATCAAAGACCTGGAAAGCCTGCAAGGTCTGAAAATGCGTATTGGCGGTATTGGTGGCATGGTGCTGTCCAAACTGGGTGCCGTACCCCAGCAGATTCCCCCCAGCGATATTTACTCCTCGCTGGAAAAAGGCACGATTGATGCTGCCGAATGGATTGGCCCTTACGACGATGAAAGGCTGGGCTTGAACAAAGTCGCTCCTTTTTACTATTCCCCCGGTTGGTTTGAAGGCAGTGCATCCTTGACCTCCATGGTGAACAAAGAAGCCTGGGAAGCTCTGCCTGCCAATTTCAAGGCTGCTTTCGAGACTGCCTGTAACGAGCAGACCATGCTGAGCCTGGCCAAATACGATGCCTTGAATCCTAGTGCCTTGCGCAAGCTGGTGGCCGATGGTGCCAAGCTGCGTTACTTCCCCAAGGACGTCATGAAGGCCGCTTACGACAAGTCTCAGGAGCTGTGGAAGGAACTGTCCGAGAGCAACGCTGATTTTGCCAAGATCTATCCAGGCTGGAAAGCCTTCCAGGAGCAGGAGGCCAGTTGGTTCCGGGTTGCCGAAAGCGCCCTGGACAACTTCACCTTCAGCGAGTTGGGCAAGCGCAGTTAAGCAGCACATTATTAAGGTAGTGAAATGAGTCAGCACAGTCACCCGTCACGCCCGGGTGGCCAAGGAGTGGGTGCGCGTATCCTTCGCAAGGAGGATGCGCGCCATCTCAATGGCCAGGGCAACTTCATCGGAAACATGACCATGCCGGGGCTACAGGAAGTCGCCTTCTTGCGCAGCCCCATGGCGCATGCCCGCATCCGTCAGATCAATATTGAAGACAGCGCACGCGCACAGGTCATTACCCGCGCCGATATGCCGGACTGTCAGGATATTTACGCCGCGTCCACCTTGCCCAGCTATCAGGCCTCCAGCATGCCGCCGCTGGCCTCGGGCAGCGTGCGTTATGTGGGCGAACCGGTTGCCTTGGCCTTTGGTGAGAGCCGCGCCGTGGCCGAGGACGTTCTGGAGGAGATCGAAGCCCTGTATGACGAGCTGCCGGTTTATGGCAGTGTGCCGGCCTCGCTGGCCGCGCAGGGGGATCTGTTGCATGAAGGCTGGCAGGACAATGTGTTTGTGACCTTGCGCTCGGACGTGGCCTTTGAAGAGCACGCTGCCCGTGCTGACCGCGTAATCGAGCATTCTGTCAGCCTGTCGCGGCAGTGCATGTTGCCGATGGAAGGCAAGGCGGTGTTGGCCTATTGGGATTTCCAGGCTGATCAACTGGTGGTGTATTGCGGCAGTCAGATCCCACACATGCACCGTACCGGCATTGCCCAGTTTCTGGGTATGGATCAGGCTCAGGTGCGTGTGATTT
The DNA here is from genome assembly GCF_020907215.1 of Alcaligenes sp. MMA. Taxonomy (NCBI): domain Bacteria; kingdom Pseudomonadati; phylum Pseudomonadota; class Betaproteobacteria; order Burkholderiales; family Alcaligenaceae; genus Alcaligenes; species Alcaligenes sp. MMA. The sequence goes on along the minus strand of NZ_JAJJPP010000003.1, from coordinate 141,418 downwards.
CCCCCGATGTGGGCGGCGCCTTTGGTTATAAATGTGTGCTGCACCAGGAAGAGCTATGTGTGGCCTGGTTAGCCAAGACCTTCCGCAAGCCGTTCCGTTTCATGGAAGATCGCCGTGAGCACTTGATTGCCGGCGCCAATACCCGTGAACACCAGTACCGACTGAAAGCACACATCAGCAATGAAGGCCGCCTGCTGGCGCTGGACGCTGAAATTGATATTGATGGTGGCGCTTACTCGGTCTGGCCCTTTACCGTGGGTCTGGAAGTAGGCCAGGCCCTGGGCAACTTGCCCGGTCCGTACGATTTCCGTGGCTACCGTTGCCGCACACGCGGTGTGGGCACCAACAAGCCAGGCTTTATGCCGTATCGCGGCGTTGCCCGTACGGGTGTCTGCCTGGCCATTGAACAAATGATGGATCAGATCGCGTTGGCGGTCGGCAAGCCCTCCTGGGAAATTCGCTTGATGAATCTGGTGCAAGGCGAGCAAATGCCTTACATCAACGTGGCCAATAAGCATTACGACTCGGGTGATTATCCAGAAAGTTTGCGTCGCGCTTTGGCTGCGGTGGATGTGGATGCTGTGCTGGCTCGTCAGGCCAAGGGCGAGCCCGATGGTCGTTTGATTGGTTTGGGTGTGGCGTCCTATACCGAGCAGTCCGCACACGGCACCTCCGTGTTCGCCAGTTGGGGCACAGCGGTGATTCCTGGTTTCGATCAGGCGTTTGTACGCATGACCCCGGACGGCGGTCTGGAAGTGCGTGTGGGTGTGCACTCGCACGGTCAGGGCATGGAAACCTCGTTTGCCCAGATCGCTAGCGAAATTCTGGGTATTCCCGTGGCCAAGATCAAAGTGGTGCACGGTGATACGGGCCGCACGCCCTTTTCTACTGGCACTTACGCCTCGCGCTCCCTGGTGATGTCGGGCGGTGCGGTATCCAAGGCCTGCAAAGAGCTGCTGCCACGCGTACGCAAGATTGCCGCGCATATGCTGAAAACGGATGTGGACCACATGCAGCACCAAGGCGATACCTTTAGTGCCGATGGCCGGCAGATCAGCATCGCCCAAGTGGCCGATGCCTGGTACATCAACCCGCAGCATTTGCCCGAGGATGTGGACCCGCAAGGTCTGGAACTGTCCGTCGGTTACAAGCCCAAAGTCGATACAGGCAGCTTCACCTACGCCAGCAATGCCGTGGTGGTGGCGGTTGATCCGAGTACCGGTGGCGTGGAAGTGCTCAAGTACGTGGTGGTGGAAGACTGCGGCATCATGATCAACCCCATGATTGTGGAAGGCCAGACGATTGGTGGGATTGCCCAGGGGATTGGCACCGCCTTGTATGAAGAAATGCCTTATGACGAGTTTGGCCAGCCGTTGGCATCGACCTTGGCCGATTATGTGATGCCCGGTGCCTGCGAAGTGCCCAATATTCATATCGAACACATGGAAAGCCCGTCGCCCAATACGGAGTTTGGTGCCAAGGGCATGGGCGAGGGCGGCGCAATTGCCCCTCCCGCTGCCATCATGTCGGCCATTAACAATGCCTTGCGCTCTACGGGAGCCCAGGTCTCGCATACGCCCGTGACGCCGCATCGACTGCTAAGCGCCATTCGCGCTGCCGCACAGCCCGTCAATCAACAAGATAAACAGCCCGTGTCGGAGGTTCAGGCATGAAGGCCGCCAAGTTTGAATACGAACAGGCCCAGAGCCTGCAACAGATCCAGGATGCCTATGGCAGCGACCCTTCAGCGCTGCGCCTGATGGGCGGCAGCCAGTCCCTGGGCCCCATGTTGAATTTGCGGCTGGTGCGTCCAGGTCGTGTGCTGGATGTATCGGCCGTGCCCGAGCTACGTCAGGTCACGGCCATTAAAGGACACGTGCGTATCGGCGCAGCCGTGACCCACGCTCAGATTGAAGATGGTATTCACGAATTGCTGCGCGGTCACATGATGCAGAAAGTGGCGGGCCGCATTGCTTACCGGGGTGTACGCAATCGCGGCACTTTGGGTGGCAGCCTGGCCCATGCGGACCCGGCGGCAGACTGGGTGCTGACCTGCGTCGCTTTGGGCGCACGCATCAATGTGCGTGGAACCCAAGGCAGCCGCACTGTTCCCATGAGCGAATTCATGTTGGCCGCCTACACCACGGTGCTGGAAGCTGGTGAGTTTATTGAGTCTGTGGATGTGCCTGAGGTGTCCGGTTCGGCCCGCTGGGGTTACTACAAATTCACCCGCAAAGTGGGTGAATTTGCCGATGCCAGTTGTGCCTGTTACTTCGACCCGGCCACGCGCACGGCGCGCGTAGTGATTGGTGCCATGGAAGGCGCACCGCGCTCCTTGCCCGAGCTGGCCGTGAAAGTGGCTGCACAAGGGGCCGCCGTCCTGGAAGGGGACACGATTGAAGCGGCCCTGCAGCCGTATCTGGCACAACGGGACGAGGCCCATCAGGTGCTGTTCCGTACGGTCGTAGAGCGCAGCCTGAAGCAAGCGCTGGGCGTGAAAGGGTAAGACATGGCAGAAATCTCGATTCAAGTTAATGGTCGCCAGCAAAAGCACGAGGCCGAACCGCGTACCCATCTGGGTGATTTCATCCGCGAGAAAAGCCGTTTGACCGGCACCAATCTGAGCTGTGAGCACGGTGTGTGCGGTGCATGTACGGTGCTGGTGGATGGTCGTCCGGTGCGCTCCTGCATTACTTTTGCCGGCGCTTGCGATGGGCACGAAGTCACCACCGTAGAGGGCTACGACGACGACCCGATCATGAGCCGTCTGCGTACCGCTTTTTCGGAAAAACATGCTTTGCAATGCGGCTTCTGTACGCCTGGCATGTTGGCCACCAGCCGCGATATCGTGCTGCGTTTGCCCGACGCAGACGAAGCCCGTGTGCGCATTGAACTGTCCGGCAATATTTGCCGCTGTACCGGCTATCAAGGCATTACGGCTGCCATTCTGTCCGTGCTGCAAGCCCTGCGCGATCAGCCCGATGCCCAGGTAGACGCCTTGCGCGCCGCTGTGGTGCAAAACGTGCAGCAAGACTGGAACCAGAACGGTTTTACGACGTTTGACGCTGTCCAGGAAGACGTGCAAGCGCCCGCTCCGGTGGCCGCTGCAGCACCCGCCGCGTCCGGTCGTGCCGACAAGGGCAAAGGCCAAGCCATTCAAGGTGGTTTTGATGCCCGTTTCCCGGCCGATCAGGTGTGGGCTTTCATGAAGGATTTGCCCAAAGTGGCGGGCTGTCTGCCCGGCGCGATGATCGAGTCTCAGGAAGGGGCCACGGTACAAGGCAAGATCGCCATCAAGTTTGGCCCCATGTCGGCTGCCTTCAAGGGCAATGCCACGTTGGAAGAAGACAACGAACGCCGTGCCGCCGTGCTGCGCGGTGAGGGCGTGGACTCCTTGAGCCAATCGCGTGCGCGTGGCGATGTCAGCTTTCAGGTCAATCCGGATGGCCCAGAGCGCAGCCGCGTGGAAGTGGAACTGGTGTATTCGCTGCAAGGGCCACTGGCGCAGTTTTCGCGCTCCGGGCTGGTTCAGGATTTCGTGCGCCGCATGATTGCGGAGTTCGGCAAGAACGTAAACCTGCGCCTGGAAAAACCGCTGGCAGAAGGCGAGGAGCCCGTCGTGGCCGAGTTCAATCCGGTCAAGATGTTTTTCAGCATTTTGTGGGACCGCTTCAAGGGACTTTTCCGGCGCGCCTAAGTGCGTAGACGACGCAAGACGATAAATAGAACGGGGGCAAGGAAAGAGAGGGCGGGGCGTATCGCTGTGGGCAGGCGCAGGCGCCTGTCAATCGGGGTCGCCTGCTTGTCAGGCGCCTGGGGTATGGCCGGCCAAGCCCTACAAGAGTGCGCCACCCGTTTCGGTCTTGGTGGATACCAACTAGGGCCTGTTAACGCGCTTTGCTTACATCGTGTGAACAGACCCTTATTTCAACGCAGAAAATCTGGGGGATTGATGCAATTACTACTCAAACTATCAAGGGCGATCGACAGCCTGAATCAGCTCTGTGGCCGAGTGGTCATGTGGGTGGTTCTGCTGGTTGTGGTGATCAGCTCCTATAACGCCTTTGCGCGCAAATTTTTCGATATCAGCTCCAATGCCTGGCTGGAAGTGCAATGGTATCTGTTCGGTGCGCTTTTTCTGCTGACGGGCGGCTACACCTTCTTGCGCAATGAGCATGTACGCGTCGATGTGCTGGCCTCACGCCTGTCCGAGCGCAAACAAATAGTGATCGAAGCCGTGTGTGTGGTGCTGTTCATGTTGCCTGCCTGTCTTGCCATCATGATCTTGTCCTGGCCGGTGTTCATGGACTCTTACCTGACTCAGGAAGTGTCTTCCAACTCCGGTGGCTTGATTCGCTGGCCCGCCAAATTGATTATTCCCATTGGTTTTGCCCTGATTTCGCTGCAGGGGATCTCGCATCTGATCAAGTGCATTGGTTTTTTGCGTGGCGCTTGTCCCAACCCCAACAAGAAGTTGCAGAACAAAACGTCTGAAGAATTGCTGGCTGAAGAAATTGCACGGCAAGCCCAGGCCAAGTTAGCGCATCAACACAAAGGCTGAACCCGATCATGATGGATTTATTTATCGCTAATATGGCGCCGGTGATGTTTGCATCACTGATTGTTTTCTTGCTGCTGGGCTTTCCGGTGGCCTTCGCGCTGGCCGCCAACGGGATGGTGTTCGGTCTGATCGGCGTGGAAATGGGCCTGTTCAACTGGTCCCTGTTCCAGGCCTTGCCGCTGCGGGTATTTGGGATCATGGCCAACGATACCTTGCTGGCGATTCCCTTCTTTACTTTCATGGGGCTGATTCTGGAGAGGTCGGGCATGGCCGAAGACCTGCTCGATACGATTGGTCAGCTCTTTGGCTCCATGCCGGGTGGCCTGGCCATTGCTGTGGTGTTTGTGGGGGCCATGCTGGCTGCCACCACGGGGGTGGTGTCGGCGTCGGTTATTTCCATGGGCCTGATCTCCTTGCCCATCATGCTGCGTTACGGCTACAGCCGACGGTTGGCGACCGGGGTAATTGCGGCGTCAGGGACCTTGTCGCAGATCATTCCGCCCTCTCTGGTGCTGATTGTGCTGGCTGATCAGTTGGGTCGCTCGGTTGGCGATATGTACCGTGGAGCCATGGTGCCAGGCTTGGTGTTGACCTGCTCTTATCTGCTTTATGTTTTGATTCTGGCTGTCTTGCGCCCCAAGGACGTGCCTCCGATTCCTGCCGAGCATCGTACTTACTCGCAGGCCAATGGCCGTTCGGGTACACGCTCCTTGTGCGTGCTGTTGTTGATCTCGCTGGTGGCCGGTTATGTGCTGGATGAGTTTTGGGTTGATCCCAATGGTCCGGTAGACGAGAAGGTCGTTATTTGCATCTTGCTGGTGGGCGGCGTGGCCTTTGTCATGGCGCTTATCAACAAATGGCTGAAGCTGGGCCTGCTGTCGGTGTTGGCCGAACGCGTGGTGTTTGTCATGATTCCGCCCCTGGGCCTGATCTTTCTGGTGCTGGGGACCATCTTTCTGGGTATCGCAACGCCAACCGAAGGGGGGGCCATGGGCGCGGTGGGTGCGATCCTGATGGCGGTCAGCCGTCGTCGTTTGAGTATTGATCTGCTCAAGCAAGCCATGGATACCACCGCCAAGCTGTCTTGCTTTGTGATGTTCATTCTGATCGGTTCCACCATTTTCTCGCTGACCTTCCGGGGTGTCGATGGCGATCTGTGGGTGGAGCACCTGCTGCTTGACCTGCCCGGCGGTGAATACGGCTTTCTGATTCTGGTCAGTGTGCTGGTGTTTGTACTGGCTTTTTTCCTGGATTTCTTCGAGCTGGCTTTTATCATCGTGCCGTTGTTGGGGCCGGTGGCCGACAAGATGGGCATCGATTTAATCTGGTTTGGTGTGCTCTTAGCCGTTAATATGCAAACATCCTTTATGCATCCACCATTTGGCTTCTCACTATTTTATTTGCGCTCGGTGGCGCCCAAGGATGAGTACGTCGATAAAGTGACCCAGAAGAAGATTCCAGGTGTGGCCACAGGCGATATTTACTGGGGCTCCGTACCCTTTATCTGCATCCAGATTGTCATGATTGCCGTGGTGTTGCTATTCCCAGGCATGGTGACGCATTACAAGGGCACGGGTGTGACCGTGGACCCTAGCACGGTCAAGATCGAGATGCAGGCTGAATACGGTGCGGACTTGAATCCGTTTGGTGATTCGGGTGACGGCGGCGGTATGCCGGTATTCAAGTAAACACAGGAGACACCTATGGAGAGTCTGGATGTCAGGGTATTGCGCCAGTTGCACGCGTGGCGCGCACAAGGACGTGATGCGATCCTGGTCACGGTTGTGCAGACCTGGGGCTCGTCCCCCCGTCCAGAGGGCTCCATCATGGCTCTGGAGAAGGGCGGGGCGGTGGTCGGATCGGTTTCAGGTGGGTGTATCGAGGATGATCTGATCCGCGCCTATCACGACCCGGACGGGGCGGATAAACGCCTGCATGGTGATGGCCGTCCCCAGTTGCTAACGTATGGCGTCAGTGCGGATGAGGCGCATCGCTTTGGCCTGCCTTGCGGTGGGACGATCCGGCTGCTGGTGGAGTTCAATCCCTGCCCCCAAGCGCTGTCGGACCTGCTCGGTTTGCTGGAGCAACGTTATCTGGTGCAACGCCATGTGGACCTGCACACTGGTCGTGCCTGGGGCAGTGCCACCCGTGTTCCGGCGGCTTTGCAGTTAAGCCAGGATTGTCTGTCTGTGACCTTTGGGCCGTCTTATCGACTCTTGTTGATCGGCGGCGGGCAACTGTCTGAATACGTGGCGACCATTGCCTTGTTCAATGGCTTTGATGTGACGGTCTGCGATCCGCGCCGTGAGCATATTCAAGGCTGGAGCGTGGCGGGGGTACGCGTGGTCAGCGGGATGCCGGATGACGAGGTGATTGCCTGCGTGCCGGATCGGCGCACGGCTATTGTGGCCCTGACGCACGATCCCAAGCTGGACGATATGGCCTTGCTGGAGGCGCTCAAAAGCAGTGCCTTTTATGTGGGGGCGATTGGCTCACGACGTAATAACCAAAGTCGTCGTGAGCGCCTGGCCGAGTACTTTGACCTGACGGCCCAGGAGATCGACAAGCTCAAAGGCCCGATTGGTTTGTACATAGGCAGCAAGACCCCGGCGGAGATTGCTGTCAGCATCATGGCCGAGATCATTGCGGTCAAGAACGGGGTGCAGGTGCCAAGCGAGTTGTCAGTAGGCTCTGTCAAGGATAGACAAGAGCAGTTGTCGGCCTAGAGACGGGCTTGCGTGACAGTTCTGCATTCAGACAATTCGCACTAAGATAAGAGAACGGGCGGCGACCCGTTCTTTTTTTGTGTCCGGGCCGCCCAGGACCTGACGCCTGCTGTTGTCAGCAGGCCGCCAGCGGGTGACAAGCCCGTGCAGCGTAGGGACGTTTTGATTTCTGTCTTTGTGAGCCCCTCATGCCCTTTGTGTCCCAGTATGGTTTTTTGCCCCTGAGTGCCCCCCCAGGAAAGGAGGCTCTGTACAACCCGGCACAGTGCGCCAGCATGGATGCGGCGGCACCGGGTTTTGGGGTATCTATCGAGCAATTGATGCAGGCCGCTGCCAGTGCAGTGGCGCGTACCGTGCAGCGACACTGGCCGCAAGGAGCCGTCCTGTTCTTGTGCGGGCCGGGCAATAACGGCGGTGATGCCTTGGTGGCCGCGCAGATTCTGCGTGAGCAAGGGCGAGTGGTTTCCGTGTTCAGCCTGGTGGACCCGTCCGTGCGACAGGGGACAGCCGCTTGGGCGCAAAGCCAGTGGCAAGGCCGCTGGGAAAGACAATGTCCGGATTTCCGACGTTTTTCCGTGGTGGTCGATGGTTTACTGGGTGCGGGTTTGGACCGCGACGTAGAAGGCGACACCGCCGCCTTGATCCAGTCCCTGGCGGCTTCCAAGGTTCCTGTTTGTGCCATTGACGTGCCTTCGGGTCTGGATGGTGCCAGCGGGCAGGTACGCGGTGTGCTCGCCCCTGCCACGGTGACGGTCAGCTTTGTCCGTTATAAGCCGGGCCATGTTCTGTATCCGGGGCGAACCCTATGCGGCAAGTTGGAATTGGCCGACATCGGTATGCCAGCGCCAGCCTTGCAACAGGCCAATACCTGGTTGAATGAACCGGCCTTGTGGCAGGCTCATCTGCCGCAGTTGGGGGCCCAGAGCCATAAGTACACGCGTGGGCATGCCTTGGTGGTCGGGGGCGAACAGATGACCGGAGCCAGCCGTCTGGCAGCGCGTGCCGCGCAACGCGCAGGGGCAGGGCTGGTCAGCATGGCCGTGCCACCTTCGGTCTGGCCGGTGTATGCCGGCGCATTGGACAGCATCATGGTGGCTCCCCTTGATGACACCTTGACCACGGACGAGCGTATTCGCGCCTGGCTGATCGGGCCGGGGGCAGGCTTGGGCGAGCAAACCCGTCGCCTGACCCTGGCCTTGCTGGCTACCGAGCGGCCTTGTGTATTGGACGCCGATGCCATCAGCAGCTTTGCAGAGCAGCCGCAGGAATTGCTCGATGCCTTGCATGAGCAGTGTGTACTGACCCCTCATGCAGGAGAGTTCGCCCGCGTCTTTGAAACTGCACCGGATCGGTTGGAGGCGGCGCGTTTGGCCGCTCGACAATGCGGTGCCGTGCTGGTTCTGAAGGGTGCGGATACTGTCATCGCTGCGCCGGATGGGCGGGCCTTGATCAATGCCTGCGCACCGCCCTGGCTGGCCACTGGGGGCAGCGGGGATGTCTTGGCAGGCCTTGTCTGCGGTCTGCTGACCCAGGGCATGCCTGCTTTTGAGGCAGCGGGTGCCGCTGTTTGGCTGCATTCACAAGCCGCCCTGGAGTTTGGTCCCGGCCTGATTCCGGAGGATTTGATCGCCGTGCTGCCGCGTGTTTGGCAGCGCCTTTTATCCAGGGCCTAAGGCTTACTTGCGTGGGGAGCGTTGGTAGGCCAGCGCCACAATCCCGCTTAGCACCACCGCTCCACCCAGCAATTGAGTGGAGTTCAAGGTCTGTTTTAAAATCAGCCAGCCCAGAATCAGGGATGCCACCGGCTCCATGTTCATGAAGGGGGCATTGCGTGTCATGTCCAGTCGGGGAGCCAGCACAAACAGGGTGACAAAGCCCGTGGTGTACAGCACACAGACCAGTGACAGGGCAATCCAGCCTGTGGCGTCATGGGGCAAGGCAGAACCACCGGGCAGCAGTCCCAGGGGGCTGAGCGCAATCAGGCAGACCAGCGTTTGGCTGATGGTACAGAAACTGCGCACCAGACCGGGCAGAGGGGCCAGTTTATTTTCTGTAACCCACAGACCCATGGCAAACGTCAGGGCCGTCAGCAGGCTGCACACCACACCCAGCACCCATTGCCCATCCAGCGTTGCGCCCTGAATCAGGCTGGGGGTGTCCAGCGCCAGCAAGAGGCCAATCAGAATGGCCACCATGATGATGGAGGTCTTGCGAGTCGGTTTGTGCCCGCCCAGTATCCAGGTCAACAAGGCCAACAGAATCGGGTACATATTGGCCACCAGCAAGGCCAGGGCCACGGGGATACGCGCGATGGAAGAGTAGATCAGCATGCACTGCATGGTGATCAGCGCGCCCAGCAACAGTTGCCAGCCCAGATATTGACGCGGCACATGCAAGGCTTGTTTGCGCCAGATGAGCAGCATGCTCAAGGCCAGAGTAGCCACGGCGGAGCGGAAAATAACCGAGATGATCAGCCCGGTACCATGGTCCAGTGCGACTTTTGCTGCAATATGGTTGGCGGCAAAGGAGCTGCCCAGCATTAACAGCAAAATAATGGCAAGGTGGCGGGGCAGTAAGGTAGGGGATGTTGCGGGGGGCATGCTGCTTATTTCAAGTTTAAAGTGCGAGGGGTTGCTTTATTGTTGTCCGCTCTGTCACTGGCTGCAAGTATTGCTTGCATATCGTGGTCAATATGCCTTGGGTGGGCGGTGCTACTATGTGGAGCGATGTCCATGACCACAGAGATGCTCCCATGAAAATCGACCCCGCCAACAAGCCGACAATACCCCGTTCTACGGGCCAGGCTCCGTCCTTTTTCTGGCGCAGCCTGATGGCGGGTGGAGCCTTGCTGGCCGGCCTGACAGGCTGCGCTCTGCCCTCGCTGGAGGGCCGTAGCCACAGCGAGGCTTTGCCGCTGGATCAGGCCCGGAACACCATGATTGGCCAGGCGGTGACTCCCATGGTTCAGCAGCATCCTGGCTTGTCCGGCATTTACCCTTTGTTTGATCCGCACGACGCGTATGCCGCCCGCGCCTTGCTGGCCTTTGCCGCCCAGAAAACGCTGGATGTGCAGTATTACATTTGGCGGGGTGATACCACTGGCACCTTGATGCTGGGCACTTTGTTGCAAGCGGCGGAGCGTGGCGTGCGCGTACGTTTGTTGATTGACGACAATGGCATTACGGGGTTGGATGATTCTTTATCTGCCTTGAATGCCCATCCCAATATCGAAGTGCGCCTGTTCAACCCCTTTGTGTTGCGCTGGCCTAAATCCCTGGGCTTCCTGATGGATTTTTCCCGTCTGAACCGGCGCATGCACAACAAGTCCTTTACCGTCGATAACCAGGTCACCATTATTGGTGGACGCAATGTGGGTGATGAGTATTTCGGCGCGACCCAGGACGTGTTGTTTGCAGACCTGGACGTGATGGCCATTGGTGCCGTGGTACAGGATGTCTCCAAGGATTTCGACCGCTACTGGGCCAGTCAGTCGGCCTATCCGGTCGATACTCTGATCAAAACAGGTAATTCGCAAGCACTGGTGACGTTTCAGGCGCAGTTGCAAGAGGCTCAGGAGCAGCCACGCGCCAAGGATTATCAGCAGGTGCTGCGTGAATCGGATTTGGTCAGCCATCTGGTGCGCGGCGAGCTGGATTTCCAGTGGGCGCGTACCACCATGATCAGTGATGACCCGGCCAAGGCTTTGGGCCCGGTCAATCCGGAGCAGTTGATGGTCTGGCAAATGGACCATGTGCTGGGCAAACCCACCAGTCAGGTCGATCTGGTGTCCTCTTATTTTGTGCCTACGGCGGCGGGCGTACGCGCTTTTGAGGCGATGATGCAACGGCCTGGCATGAAGGTGCGTGTTTTGACCAACTCTTTGGCGGCTACGGACGTAGCTGCGGTGCATGCGGGCTATGCGAAGCGACGCAAAGCCTTGCTGGAGGCAGGGGTGCAGTTGCTGGAGCTGCGGCCCACCACGGACAAACCTACCCGTCATGGCTCGGGGCCATTTGGCAGTTCGGGCTCGGCCCTGCATGCCAAGACTTTTGCCGTGGATGGCAAACGCTTGTTTGTGGGGTCCTTTAATTTCGATCCGCGTTCGGTCAATTTGAATACGGAACTGGGCTTTATTATCGAAAGCCCTGAAATGGCGCAAGCCTTGTCCAGGAGCTTTGAGGAAGTCTTGCCTTACCGTAGCTATCGTGTCGAACTGGATGATAATGGCGACCTGGTATGGATTCAGTTAAACGAAGACGGTACCGAGCGCTTTTTTACCTCCGAGCCCAATGCCAGCATCTGGCGGCGAGCCGGAGTCGGAGTCTTGTCTGTCCTGCCGATCGAGTGGCTGCTGTAAGCCAGATTTGTTTATCGACTATTGATGTGCCATGCCCCCAAGGACAAGGCGAAGTCCTTGGGGGCATGTAAATCAGGCTGCATTTTTTGCTAACTAGACTTTGAGCCTTTGCACCGCCTGTCTGCGTGTCTGAATCCAGTCTGTGTAGCGGTGCAGGCCGTATTTTTCCATGTGTTGTTCAGCCAGATTCCATTCCTGCAAGGCTTGTGCATTTTCACCCAGCGCCATCCAGGCATCACCACGTACGCAGTGCAGCTCCGCACGTAAACTGTTTGTGTCATAGCGCAGGCCCTGAGCGGCGGCCTTGTCCAGCCAGGGCATGGCCTCATTGCTGCGTCCCAGGCGGATCATGGCGCGGGCAATTCGGCACATCAGACCATCGGCGCTGATGGGCAGCCCGTACTGCGCCGTCTGTACGCAATCGAGTAGTGATTGCAGGCTGGTTTCCCGACCCTGCAGCATCACCTGGCAATAGTGCAGGTAAGAGCGGCTAAGCGCAGACCATGGCTCGGGGTTATGCGACCTTTGTAGCTCTTGCAAGGACAGCTCGGCCACTTGCTGACAGTGTTCAAGCTGTTCCATCAGATAGTGGGCCTGCATCACGAATAAATGAGTGATGGCACGCAGGGAAAATGCGGTGTCTGAACGCAGACTTTGCAAGGCGAGATGAGCGTGCTGCTGTGCCGCCTCCATATCGCCTTTCAAAGCCAAAGCCACGCTCAGGGTGCCAAAGGTAATGGATTGTGGGAAGTGCTCGGCAATGGCCAGACGGCTGTTCTGTTCCTTCAGGTCATCAAAGACGGCCAGGCTCAGGTTCAGTGTCTGGATGGCATTGGTGACATTTCCCTTCCATAGTTCGTGCTGACCAATTGCATATAAAGCCCAACTGCGGTTTTGATCGTGGCTGGTTTCATTGGCCAGGGCCAGCAGTTGGCGCGCTTTTTGCAAAGCTTGTTCAAAATTACCTTGGGCTTGAAAGGCCGTCCAGGCTGTCCATAAACTGATCATGACCTGATCGGAGTCATGCTCGTCATGCAAGCCATGCCCCAATTCATAAGCCATGGCGGTAGACGCTGAGGCCGGGCCATACAGGGACGATTCAATGGCGCCTTGCAGCATGCGGCATTCAAACTGCAGGGTTTGGCGTACCTGCAGGTCGTCGATCAGGTCGCTGCGGTTCAAGCAGCGTTGCAGATATTGGCTGGCCTGACGCAGGTCGTCTTGTGCCAAGGCTTCGCGGGCGGCACGTTGCCACCAAAATGCGGCCTCCGCGCTGTCAGCTTCGCACAGGTGCCAAGCAATTTGCTCGGGTGCATGACGACGGCGTATACCGTGCTGGGCAATGGCGTAGTGGGCCTGGCGCAACTCTTCGTGCATGGCCACGCGTTTCAGTGCCTGGGAGACAAGGGGAAGACAGGATACTTGCTTGTCATGTACATCGATCAAATCCAGCGTAGCCAGCGTATCCAGGCCACCGCTCAAGGTTGTGCCCTCCAGACGCAACATCAGGGCCAGCTCGTCAATGGCGATGGGTTCCTCCTGCAAGGCAATGCTGGTCAGAATGTGGCGTGTTGCGGGCAAGAGGCTGTGGTATTGGGTACAGATCAGGTCGGTCAGACACAAGGCATCGTTGCATTCGCTATTGAGTTCGTGGCAGCGCAGCAGCTCATGGGCGTGGCCCGGGTTGCCCGCACTTAACTTAACCAGGCGGCTGCGTTTATCACGCGCCAGTCGCTGGCCGCGCTGATTGCTTAGCAAGCTGTTGATGCTGGAGCGATCCAGCGTAGGCAAGCTCAGGTGCTCGGCACGCTCCAGACCATGACCAGGTTTGCGGCTGGTCGTGAGCAATAGTGTCGGGTGACGGGGGGCCGTGTGTGCCAGCAAGCGGATCAGGCGTTGTGTAGGCGGGTCGGCCCATTGCACGTTTTCAATAATCAGTAAGCGACGGCGAGGCGAATTGCCTGTGCCGCTGAGCAGGTTGAACAGCAAGTCCATGTGAGCGGTGGATGGCTCGTTTAGTTCTTGTTCTTCAGGGCCATGGTTTAACCATTGGTGCAGGGACTGGGCCTGTTTGGGGCTGATTTCCAGCGTTTCTTGCAAGATTTGAACGGAAAAGGGATCGTGCTGCTTGCCATTTTGCGAGGTGATGTAATCGGCAATTTGCTCGTGCAGCCAGAGGCGAATTGGGTGCCAGGCCACACGACGCTTGTCTTCACGACAAGTGAGCATAATGCAGGGGTGGGCGGTTTTTTGTACATAGTCCGCCAGAGACTGCACCAGCAGACTTTTGCCAATATGCGCGCGACCATGAATGGCGATGTGATGCAAGGTGCGATTCGAGCCGATATGTGACCAGGCTTGCACCAGATGATCGAACTCTTGTGACCGACCATAAACGCGGCTGGTCAAACGCGCGTGGTCTGTGTCGGAGGGGCTTAGGTTCAGCCACAGGGCCTCATTTTGGCGACCTGCAGAGGGTTGAATATCTTTGCTGGCCAGACGTAGGGCAGCCTGTGCGCTGATGCGTGGTGCACCGGGAGCGGCCTGCCAGCTCAAGGGCAAGACGACTTGTGCCAATTGACCCCAGGGGTCTGGGCAGGCGCTTTGATCATCCATGGCCAGATCGGCATGAAGGGCGATGCTCAGCGTAATGTGCTCATCCAGGCGCAGGGTCGCGGCAACGCGTGCCAATACGACCGCCTGAGTGATGGGTGACTCCAGCAATTCTGGATACCCAAAATAAGCGATCAACTGATTGGGGCCAGCTTCACAGGGCCAGGCACCATGTTGTTCGATCAAATGTCGCAACGTCTGGCGGCTTTGCTCCAGCAGTTGACCTCCCCTTTCGCGGGCGTGGCGGTGGCTGGGTTCAAAGCGCAGGCACAAACCCACTGCCGCCAAGGGACGCAACTGCAGGCTGACTTTCGTCGACAAGGATTTGACCGGGCTGGACGCCGAGCGCACGGGCAGATCCACCAAGTTGCGCGTCTGGGCGCTGGGCTCGCAGCCCAGACGGTCGGCCAGCAAGACGGAGCATTGTTCGTAAGCATGCAGGGCGGCTTCGTGCTGGCCCTCTTGTTTGAGCAGACGAATTAGTTCTTGGTGCAGTTTTTCTTCTTCAGGCCAGATCACAAGCCAGCGTTTAAGGTAGCTGATTGCTTGTGGTGTGGGCAAAGATCTCAGACCGGACTGTATATACCGGTCACGACATTGAGACAGGGTTTGCCGAATAGTGTGTTGTGTATCCTGCAACCAGTCTTGCAACTGTTCGCCATGATGCAGTTTCACTTGTCCCAGCAAGGGGCCCTGATACAGATTCAGACGCTCCAGATCGCTAAGGGCGGGCTGGCTGGGGTGTTGCAGCAGGCTGAGCACATCCACTTGGGCACGGTTGGGGTCCAGCGCCAGGGTGTCATTGGTAATGTGCAGGGCCTGGTCACACCCCTCAAAGGCGCGGCGCAAGGCATGCAGCGCATGGCGCAAACGAGCACGGCCTACACTGATGGGGTCTTCATGCCAGATCGTTTCGGCCAGACGGCTGCGGCTGATTGGTTTTCCCTGCGCTAAAGCCAGTATGGACAATAAAATACGCGCTTTATCGTAATTAATGATTTGTGCGCGGCATTGTCCTTGAACCAGGAGTCGGTAGGAACCGAGTAGGTAAATTTGGGCCAAGTGCGAGGCAGAGGAAGGCAAAACATCCATGGGCTCGGGCTCGTATCAAGAGTTAAGCAATGATTGGGATAATGTATCCGATCCGTTTAATTTCCGTTTGCCAACTTTTGCGAAAATAAACGCCTTGCTTGTTCAAGATTAAACCTTTTTGGGATATCTCCGGCTTATCGCCTCGCAGGCTATGATGTGAACTTGTCACTTTCCTGTGCTCGGTTGCCTTTTTGTATGGTTGATCCCACACGTTCTTCACTGCGCAAACAGTCCAAATTGCCTCTGTCGCTCAAGGTGAAATATACCTTGCGAGCGCGCCTGGAGCGTGGCGAATGGCCGGTGGGGACGCGTATTCCTACGCTGGAGGAGCTGATGCAGGAATACGGCGTCTCGCGTGCAACTGTGCGGGCGGCGCTGGACGAGCTGGAAAATGAAGGCCTGATTGAACGCACTCGTGGCAAAGGGACCTTTGTCATTGGCGATGTAGCTCAGGATCATTGGCTGATGCTACCCACCAACTGGGACGCTCTGATCGAGCATTTGACGCGTCTGGATTCGGTCATGGTGGAGCTGGGCCACGGGGCAGGGGCCTTGCCCATAGAGATTACGGGCCAGTCCTTGCCTGATGAATATTGGTGGACCAGCCGCGTCAATTACGCCGATGGTGTGGCGTACAGCTTGAATACGGTCTACGTGTTAAATACCTTGGCTCAGACACTGCAACCTGAATTGAGCCAGGAACCTGTGCTGCTGGTGTTGAATCGTCTGGCTCGTGAGCAGATTCATACGGTTCGTCAAACACTTACCGTGCGGGTAGCCGATGCCGATCTGGCGCGCCATTTGAGCATGGATATTGGTATGCCGGTCGTGCGGGTGATCCGCCTGATCATGAACCGTGCGAATCAACTGGTTTATGCGGCGCAGGTCTTTTATCCCGCTAAATATCTCAGTATCCAGACTGAACTGGCCCCTGGCTTTTAAGCCTGTCATCGCAAGCGCAACGCACCTTTACGACACTCCTAGGTAAAAACACCAAGTTATTCCGCTGAGTGGCGAGGTGTACACTTTTTCGATAAAGTCCTAAAAATAGAACTTTATGACTTTATCGAAGAGGCACTGTTCTGGTGCCGGATGTTTTTATCTGCTTGAAGGAGCTTTACGTGAAGATAACCATGCTTGGCACCGGCGCTGCGTTGCCTGATCCGGACCGTGCCCAGTCGTCCATTTTGGTGACGCTGGATAACGGCAAGAATTACCTGTTTGATTGCGGCGAAGGGTCCACGCGTCAGATGGTGAAGGCCAATATCAATCCGGCTGATGTGCCTTGGGTGTTTCTAAGTCACCTGCACTATGACCATGTCTGCGGTTTGCCGTTTTTTGTCTTGTCTAGCTGGGTTTTCAACCGCGAAGGCAGGCTGAAGGTTTTTGGCCCCAAGGGGACTCAGGACTTTGTGGATCATTCTTTCGAGAACGGGGCGTTTCGTGTGGATATTCAGGCCCGTGCCGCGTATCCCGCCCGTAAAAAGAATATCGAAGCCGTACGCCCCGAGGTGTTCGAGGTGGAGCCTGGTCTGATGTACGAGGATGAGGACGTCAAAATCTACATTGATGTGGTGGATCACATTCCGACGGAAATTACGGATTGTTTTGGTATTCGTATGGAGGCCGAAGGCAAGGTTGTGGCGTTCAGTGGCGATACGGCTCCTTGCGAGTCCATGATACGGCTGGCGCAGGATGCCGATTTGCTGATACATGAATGCACCTTTCCCGAGTCTTTCCTGAAGCATCGTGAGGAGTCAGGGGTAGGAACGTTTGCGCATACCAGCCCTTTGCAGTTGGGTGAAATCGCTTGTAAAGCCAATGTGAAGAGTTTAGTGGCCACTCATTTTGGGCATTATGACTCCACCAGTCCGGTGATTAAACGTGCGGCGGGTAATCATTTGCCGGTTGATTTAATGGGGCCTGAGCGCCTGGACGAAGTAGCTCGGGATATTCGCAAAAGCTACAAAGGCGATTTGCGCTTGGCAACGGATTTGATGCGCATAGACCTGTAAAAGGCGCGTGGAGGGAGACAAGATGCAAGTAATTAAGAAAACTGTGGCGTGCCTTGCGGCGGCACTTGGCCTGGCGACGGTAGGGCCGACTTGGGCGGATTATCCCGAGCAACCTGTAAAGGTAGTGATTCCTTACCCTCCAGGAGCGGCGGGTGACATTATTTTCCGTATCTTGCAGCCTGAGCTGTCTCGGGAGTTGGGACAGACGGTGATTACGGATTACAAGACTGGCGCAGGTGGCAATATCGGCACGCAAATGGTGGCGCGCTCCAAGCCGGATGGCTACACCTTGCTGTTTTCGGCGACCAATAATTTTGTGATCAATCAGTTCTTGTACAAGAACATGGGCTATGACCCATTCAAGGATTTGTATGTGATCAATAAGGTGGCGGATGCGGCGGCGTTTGTTTATGTGAATGGAGAGTTGCCCGTCAAGAATATGGCTGAATTCCGGGATTATGTTCAGCAGCGCAAAGGGCAAGTGAACTACGGGACGCCGGGGGCAGGCACGACGCCCGAGCTGTCGGCCTGGAAGTTGTCTGCAGTTCTGGAAGGCGATATGTTGGGGATTCATTACCGAGGCTCGGCACCGGGGATACAGGCTTTGTTGAGCAATGAAGTGCAGATGTTTGTCAGCAGCTATGGTTTGGGGGCGGCTTTCCTGCCGCAGGGGAGGTTGAAGGCTTTGGCTGTTGCCCTGCCGGAGCGTTTCCCGGCCTTGCCTGATGTCCCCACGATGGAGGAACTGGGCTACAAGGATGTGGTGATCAGCAACTGGTGGGCTTTGGCTGTGCCTGCCGGGACGGATACAGAGATCGTTGCCAAGATTGAAGGGGCTTTGGAAAAAGTGCTGGCTGATCCCGAGATTCGTAAGAAGTTACTGGATCAGGGGTATTTGCTGTCCAAGGTGTCGGCCGAGGAGTTTCGGAAGGGGCTGCCTGCAGAGGCGGATTACTGGCATGACATTGTGACTCGGGCGGGGATCAGCCTGGATTAAGGCTGGCTTCTGGTTCTGCTGTTGCTGTTGCTGTTGGTCCACAAGGGCGTCATTACCTTGATGAGCTAAAAGGCGGCGGCATGGCAGAACTTAGGTGACTGGGGCTGTGGCGATGCAGCGGCTTTCTTCTGATCGTGCTGTTTGGGCTATGCGGGGGAGCGAGAGGGTTTTCTTGTGGGGCCCGTGTCCGGCTTGTCTTGGCGGGCCCCTTGTCCACGCTGCGCGTGGGTTCCCTTGTCAGTGTGACGGGGCGGGCGGGTCGTGAACTCGGAGCGCGATTTGTCCCCCGTACAAACCGCAAGCGTGCTCCTCAAACAGCACGACCCTTGCATCCCGCCCCGTCACACTGCCCGCGGCAAGAGTCCTGACTCGCCCGACAAGCCGGACACGGGCCCCACAAGAAAACAAGCTACATCGTGTACATAGCCCAAACAGCACTGGAGAGGAGAAAAGGTTTGGATTTGTTGAACGGTGATTTCGTGTTTTTTGGGATGCTTCAGGCAGGCCTTGAGCTTGGTTTGAATACGTGAGTGATAGGCGAGGTGATTGGAGTTGAAGAAAAAGTGGGTGGGGGTTAAGTAGCTTTTTTATGATGCCGGAGGGGGCTTTAAGTTTTTTGGGCGCTACTCTTTTTGGCTTTGGCTTTGGCTTTGGCTTTGGCTTTGGCTTTGGCTTTGGTATTTGTTGTTGTTGTTGTTGTTGTTGTTGTTGTTGTTGTCGGTGGTCACTTCTGGCGCCATTGACCTCGCACTATCAACGGGACATAAAAACAGTAAATCTCATACCGCACTAAGCCATTCAGTTGGCTCTTAAAAAGAAGGGAACAGAGTAGTGTGAGTCTGCCGGTTGGTGCAGGTGTAGCAGTGGTCGGGCGGATCAGAGTACTTGCCGCGGTCAGGAGATAGCGTAGGGGTGCAAGCATCCTGCTGTTTGAGCGGGGCGCTTGTGGATCGTCCGGGGGACGAACCACCCCGCGAGTTCAGGATGCGCCCGTAGCTATCTCCTGACAAGGGCACCGGTGCGCAGCACCGGCAAGTGCTCAGCCCGACCACTGCTACACCTGCACTAACCGGCTCCCTGCTCCTGCTCCCTTCTTTTTGCGAGCTGCCTCGCCATCAAGCATTGAGCCTGCCCTCAGCAACACCTACGCAGCCCCAAAAAAAACAGCCCCTGAAACCAGGGGCTGTAATTCCAACAATTACTGATCAGAGCGAATATTGTTATCCCGCACAATCTGCTCCCAGCGCGCATTCCGCTGCTGCACCCATTGGGCTGGAGAAACCTTGGACGAATCGTAGGCTTGAATATCCAGCATCCGCAAAGTCTCGGCGGTAGAGGGACGTTTCACGATATCGCTCAGCAAGTCGTTCCATGCTTTGATTTTCTCTGGAGGCGAACCCTTGGTGGTGAAAACCAGGTAAGAGAAGCTCTCGTTAAAGTTTTCCAGGCCTGGTAACTTTGCTTCGGCCAATGTAGGGACTGCAGGCAATAAAGGATTGCGTTTGCCGCCAGAAGTCGCCAATGGCGTGAGCAAACCTTCCTTGATCGGCCCCAAAACACCGGCAATCGTCAGAAAACCGCTGTCCAGACGCTCGCCATACATATCATTGACCACAGCGCTATTGCTGCGATATGGAATGTGATCCAGCTTGATCCCGCTATCTTGTGTCAAGGCCGACATCATCAAATGCCCTGGCGAGCCCATGCCGGCAGA
Organism: Alcaligenes sp. MMA; assembly: GCF_020907215.1. Taxonomy (NCBI): domain Bacteria; kingdom Pseudomonadati; phylum Pseudomonadota; class Betaproteobacteria; order Burkholderiales; family Alcaligenaceae; genus Alcaligenes; species Alcaligenes sp. MMA. The sequence continues at coordinate 121,343 of NZ_JAJJPP010000003.1, read as the reverse complement.
GCCGTAATTCATGGGTTTGGCGCGGGCACGCTCCAGAAACTCGGCAGGTGTTGTGATACCGGTCTTGCTGGGAACCACCAGAACCTGGTCAAAGGTGCCCAGCAAAGACACCAGGTCCAGAGACTCCCCAACCTTGAATTTGCTGTTGACGTAAATATGCGGATTGGCCGTGGCAACGGTGTCCAGGGTCAGCAACAAGGTATTGCCGTCGGGTTTGGCCCGGCCTACCGCCTCGGCTGCAATCATGCCTGCTGCGCCCGCGCGGTTCTCTACCACAATCGTTTGGCCGGTGGTTGCCGTGGCTTCGCGGGCCAACATGCGACCCAGGACATCCAGCGGGCCGCCTGCAGCGGAGCTGACAACAAGTGTGGCCACCTCGGCACTTTGGACTGGCGTAGCCAAAGGTAAGATCAGCGCACAAATGCTTACGTTGCGCAGCAAGGAAAAGATGGGCATAGAGGTCTCCAGATAGGGGTAGGTAACAGTGTCTATCTCACGCTATCGCCAAAGGCAGGGGGCTGGTTTCGCTGTGAGCCATCATGGTGTCGATCAATTGACACAAAAGCGTTGTTTTTAACGTTTGCGCGTCAGGTTCATTCCACAAATTATGTTGTTCCAGTGGATCGGCTTGCAGATCGTACAGTTCTCCGATTTGACCGCCCTCGTACAGACTTAGACGATGCTGCTGTGTGACCAGCGAGCGCAGCTTGGTGCGAATAGGCGTATTGAACAGCTTGCGCTGGTTTTCTTCCTCAATCAATACGCCTATTCGCCAATCCACGGCTTCGTTCTGTATCACTTTCAGCAAGGAACGACCCTGAATACCGTTGTAGGGCAACTGGCCTGCACGTTGCAGAACCGTAGGCGCGACGTCAATGGTAGAACAGACCATCGTGCTTGTGCCTTGAGATTTCGCATCCTTTGGGTCAAACCAGATAAAGGGGCTGCGAATAATGCTTTGGTAATGCACAGGGCCTTTCAACAGGAGTTGATGGTCGCCCATGAAGTCGCCATGATCACTCATGAACATGACGATGGTGTTCTCCGCCTGGCCGGTGCGCTCCAGATGGTCCAGAATGCGCCCGATCTCGGCATCGATATGCGTGATGGAACCGTAGTTCAAGGCAATCGCCTCGCGGGCTTCGCGTTCGGAGCAGGCAAACAGTGTGGGAGTGTGTTTAATCGCTTTGTCGTCATCGCGCAACTGGTGCAGCAATTGCAGGTGTGCGGGCAGGGGGTGGGGGCTTAGGTGGAAGGAGTCGGGCAGGCTGACTTCTTCAGGCTTGTACATATCCCAGTATTGACCGTGCGGCGTGTAGGGGTGATGGGGGTCGGGAAAGGAGCACTGAATAAAGAAAGGCTGTTGTTCCTGGGCATATTTATCCAGTACAGCGCGGGTGCGCTCACCAATCCAGGCCGTGGTGCTGTACTCTTCTGGCACACGGGTACGCCAGGCTTGGCCAATGCGGCTTAGCGCGTAGTCGGGAGTCGGGATGGCGTTTTCAGGGCCGGACAGGGCGGCAATTTCAGGATGTTCATTTTGCAGCCAGCGACCATAGTCGCCCCAGACCTGATCGCCGTGGTCGATGGCCAAGTCCACGTGCTCGTAGCCGTAAAAGGGGAGTTGCACACTGTGATCGGCGTGATCGCGCCACCATTGCCCACATTCCTGGCCGTAATCGTTGGTTGGCAGGGGGGGGCGGGCTTCACCCTTGGTCGGCGGATCATCCGGGCGTGGGTAGAGCGGGGGGGTATCCGTTATATTTTGCAGATGTGCCTTGCCCACTAACGCAGTGCGCCAGCCTGCCTGACGCAGTACATCGACAAAAGTGGTGGAGTCCAGTGGTAGGGGAACGCCGTTGTGACGCGCACCGTGTACCGAAGGCATGCGGCCTGTCATCAGGGAAGCCCGGTTGGGCATGCAGATCGGCGTGGCGACGTAAAATCGCTCAGCACTCCAACCACGAGCGGCCAAGGCATCCAGATTGGGCGTTTTTATGTCTTTATTGCCGTAACACGCCAAATGGTCCGCACGGAGTTGATCCGCAATGATTAATAAAAAATTGGGTACTGACTGAGACATGACGTGCCTATTTTGTAGCTTCGGGTATACCCATTATGGAAGCAGTAGCCATAATGTTAAATTGAATAACTTGCAGGTATATATACTTCTTTCATATAGGTAAGCCATGAGCTGGAGTGAACGCATTCGCTTAAAGCATCTGCAGGTTTTAATTCGTTTGTGCGAACAGAAAAGCATGAGCGATGTGGCCCGGCAGTCCAATATGACCCAGCCCGCTTTGTCAAAATGGCTCAAGGACTTTGAAGACAGTATCGGTATGCCTTTATTCGAGCGTCATGCCCGCGGTATTGAGCCTTTGCCGGCAGCCTTGGCGCTGGTCTCCCAGGCCCAAGGGGTGCTCAACCGCCTTGATCGCATGAACGCGACGCTGGAGCAATACAGGCAGGGATTTCGCCAGCAATTTACCTTGGGTATATCGCCTATGGTGGCTGCAGTTTATTTGCCGCAACTGTTGGTGTATTTGTACGAGCGCGATCCGCAATGCCATATCCGGATTCAGGAAGGCACGCTGGATGTGTTAAGTCGCAATCTGGAGCAGGGTGAGCTGGATCTGGTCATTGGCCGTGTGGACGAAGCAGGTCGCAACCCGGCGATGGCGTATTTGCCCTTGGGGATGGTGCCTTTGGGGGTGGCCGCTTGCCGCAATCACCCTTTGGCCCGGCAAAATGAAGTGACCTGGGAGCAGACGCTGGAGTATCCCTGGATATTGCCCCCCAAAAACAGTCCCATGCGGCGCAGTTTCGAGCTGAGCCTGGATGCCAAAGGCCTGTCGTATCCCACTTGTGCGATCGAGTCTGCCTACGCGCATACCAATGCGCGTGTAGCCGTGGGCAGTGATTTCTTAGTGCCCATGACGCGCAGCATGGTGCCGGTCTACCCGGAGCTGTGTATCTTGGAGCTGGACTGGAGCGACCCGCGTTTGCATGGTCAGCTCGGTTTGTTGTGGCGCCCCCAGGATTCGGGTGAACCGATGTTGGAGGAGGTCATTAGCTGGATGAGCAAGCAGCCTCACACGGTGTGATGGTAAGCCGGGGTCAGCATGGGCTGACCCTGAAAGAACTGACAGCTTGTTTTTTAAATGCATGTAACTAAAAATTGCCATCATGCTATTTTGTTTCTTCTTGGCGAATTGATTGATGGGAACTGTTCTGGAAGGTTGGAAAAACTTGCAAGCGATCAGTATCAGCTCGGTGCGCGACACACTGAGCGGGAAATACCATTCTCGTGACTTCATTCATGCCCGAATGGAATATTTACGCAGCCGTGTCGTATTAGTTGGCTTGCTATTTGCCTTGCTGACTCCCCTTTGGACTTTGATGGATTGGCTGGTTTTGCCCGGCTGGCCTACACATTTAATGGCGGTGCGTGTGTTAAGCCTGGGGGGACTGATCGCGTGTGTATGGCTAGCGTTTAATGGCCATCAGCGCATTACCCGTATTTATGTGTTGAGTGGCCTAGTCTTTATTTTGCCAGCCTCTTTTTACGCGTATATGCTGCTGACGCTCTCGGGGGCTGGGCATTACGTGGTTCTGGGTTACGGTTTTATCCCTTTCCTGTTGGTCGCGACCTTAAGTATTTTTCCCTTTACCTTGCTGGAATCTGCGTTGGTAGGGGGCGCGTTGATTGCCTTGCAAATTTTGGCCAGCGTCAGCTCGGGAACCTGGATGACCGCGAAAGGTTTGCAGGATCTTTGGCTGTTGAGTGCCTTGCTGGTTGTTGCCCTGACCGCCAATTATTTTCATCTGGGGCTTTTGTTGCGTTTATATCGACAAGCTACCCACGATACCTTGACCGGCTTGCTGAACCGGGGCGCGGTCAGTCGTCAGTTGGGGCAGGGGCCAGTCCAGGAAAAACTGCATGTGTTGATGGTGGATCTGGATCATTTCAAGCAGATCAACGATACCCACGGCCATTCGGTAGGGGATGATGTCTTGACGCGTACCGCGTCTTTATTCAAGGCGCATCTGGGACCCCATGACTTGGCTGCCCGTTATGGTGGCGAGGAGTTCGTGTTGATTCTGGCCGGGCGTAGTGATGAGCAGGCGTTGCGCTTTGCGGATTTGCTCTTGCGCCAGGTGCAGGAACAAACCTTTTACAACCATGACCGCGAGTCTTTCCAGATTACGGCCAGTATGGGCTTGGCGGTGTGCCAACCCGGTCAGGTCATTGAAGAGGCGCTGGTGCAGGCTGACCAGCGCTTGTATGACGCCAAGCGCGCTGGTCGCAATCAGGTGGTGACGAAGGATTAGGCGTGCTGGACTGCGTAAAAAGAGACGGGGCCTGGAGCGGCAAATGCTCCAGGCCCCGTTTGTGATGGACTACTTAGTAGCGCAGGGTTTGGCTGCCCTGACTGGCCTGGTCGATGTCCTGAGCGCTGATGGCATCACTCTTGCACTTGAAAGCCGCAAACATCTCAAGCTGATCCGAATGATGGACGTCGGCTTGGCCTTTGGGATTGATGAAACCGCTTTGTCCCGGCGCCATCACCGAGCACATACGCACGCCAGCAGGGTCAAGCACGTACTGGAAGCGGGCGCTGCCGGTGTTCAGATAAGGCATGATGCGGCGCTCGTACGCAGGGTCGGACCAGGGCACCCCAATCGCATTGCGTGCCGCGAACAGCATGGAAACAGAGGGGGCACGCCATTGCTGGGCTTGCGCGCCTTGTGATTTCTGCAAGGAGGCGGCTGCTTGTTCCAGTGCGTCCAGCACCAGCTCCTGGGCGGGACGACCTTGCAGGAAATCAATCGTTTGTGGCACCCCGGCCGCCGGGCCCTGGATAGCGTTCCAGATCAGCTTGGCCGCAGCGGCTGGCTGGGCGCTACGCGGGTCATTCATGGCCGGGTACAGGCCTTGCGTGTAGGTCTGGTAGACGCTGTCAGGCAAACGACCTTTCAGGAATACAGGGACTGCGGCTTGCATCCAGGCCTGCATCACAGCCGGGGCGCTACCTTCGTAATGCTTGCCGTTGCTGGCGACGTGCAGCTTGTAGTCCCAGCCTTTCAACTGCTCGGCAGCCTGACGGGCCAGGGCACTGGCATGTGGCAGCTTGGCGGCTTGCTGGATGATGGGGGCGAAGTAGCGCGCATTCAGATCCGAGCGCGCACCCAGGGAGTCGATGCCCCAGATTTCCTCATCGCTTAGGCGCTGCTTGGCTTGTAGCGGTGCCAGCAGTTCCTGCACTCGATCCACGTAAGAGAAGTTGGCATTGTCAGCCAGCAGGGCGCTGTAGGCCTTGTTGTTCCAGCTGGCGATATAGCCTTGCTGTGGGTTCAGCACTTTGGGGTTGTGCTCAAAGCTCAGAAAGCCTTGCCATTCCATGCTGCCGTCGCCTGCGGCCGGGAACTGGATGGCCTGATTGGTCGGGCGCTGGGGCAACCGTCCCAAGGCAGCAGCACCGATATTGTTTTGGGTGTCGGCATAGAACCAGGTAATGGAGGCGCTGACGTGGGCTGCCTGGGCCATGAATTGATCCCAGTTCTTGGCCTTGGCCGCATGGGCCCAGCCCAGCAGGGTTTCAATTTCCCGGCCCTGCCAGCTACGGCGGTTGGCGTAGGCCGTGTTGTTTTTCGTATCCCAACTGCTGACATAACCTTGAGCCGCACGGTAGACGTCCAGCGTCACATCGTCCTGATCACGCACTTTGATGCGCACCTGCTTGTGCTCCATGGGGCGCCAGGCATTGTTGTACCAGTAGCTATGCGGATCACCGTCTTTCAAACGCAGTTGGTAAACGTCGTTGGTGTCCAGTGAACCCACTGTGGAACCCCAGGCAATCTGGCCATTGGTGCCGAACAGAATGGCGGGCAGGGCAACGGCGGTGCTGCCGGTCAGGTCGTAGCCGGCACCGTGCAAGCCGACGCTATAGGTAATGGATGGGGTGTACCAGCCTTGTTGCGGGCCGTTGTACAGCACGGCATGGCCGTGAGTCGTCTTTTCGGGGCCCAGCAGCCAGGCATTGCTGGCCGTCGGTGTGCCGGCGGCCACAGTGGGGCCAAGCGCCACGGCTTGTTTGTGCAGATAGTCCTGTGCGGCTTGTGTGGATAGGGCCTGCAAATGCGTAGGCAAATCAGCCAGGGCGGTCCGGGCTTCAGGCTGAGCAATGATAGTGGGCGCGGTCGGGTCGTTGAGCCAGCGCAGTTGTTTGTAGAGCTGTTCGCCTCGTTCCGCGCCCTGGTCTGCCTTTAAGGTTTCCAGCAGATTCAGGTTGGCCACTTCCGCCGTACCGGCAAAAAAGCGGTTCAGAATCAAGCCAACCCAGACCATGGCAATGTCTTCGGGCTGCCATTCAGAAGGCTCAAAGCCTTGGTCCAGAAACTCCTTGGGCATCAAGGTATCGCGCTGGGCTTTCACCTCGCGCACACGCTGGGTAAAACCAGCGGCATAGCCCTCAAACATGGCGCGGTCTTCTTTGGACAGGGCGGCCAATTGTTTGCGGATGGCGTCCGGGTCGATATTGCTGTGGGTGACTTTATCCAGCTCCAGGAAATCCGCCCCCAGAACCTCTGCTACCGTTCCCCAGCCTGAACGTTTGGCAATTTCCATCTGGTAGAGACGGTCTGTGGCCACGGCATAGGCATAGCCATAGAACAAGCCATAGGTGCTGTCAGCATAGATGTGCGGCGTGCCATAGCTGTCGCGTTTGATGGTGACGCTGCGATCATTGACAGAAGTGCTGGCACAGGCGGCCAGCAAGACGCTGGTGGTCAGTACACCAAGGGTCAGTCGGGATGGGAAGCGACGGGGGAAGTTCAACATCTTGTCTCCTCAAGCGTAGCCCTGGGGGCTACCGTTTTTTTATCTCTTGAGAATATAACGTCAAAGTTCTTTAGGTATTGATATTTCCAGATGAAAGCTTCTAGAGGATTTCCCCAGTACAAAAGCGGCTTGCCGGATATGATGGAGCAGTTTATGAAATCCATGATTCGGCGCGCGCAGGAACCAGGCGGGGTGGTTGCGTTTTAATCTTTGGGCTTATTAAGTGTAGTCACTGTATATCGGCGGTTCCCTTCTTCTCAGGCTATCTACTTTTTCTGCTCATTTCTTCTTGGCCTCCTTGCTTTAACGGCCTTCTGCGTGGCTTGCTGTGTTTTATGTTTAAAGTGTTCAAGGGTATATCCCTAGGTCTTGGCCGATTTACTCGCAAAAATACCATGTGTACACTTTAAATCACTAAAACAAGACAAGTTGCTGAGTCGTGTTTCGCCTCACAAGCCCACGGAGAAGACAATGAACAAGACATTTGCAGGGGTAGCACTGGCAGGAGCGATGATGTTGCAAACCTTGGGGGCCACCGCCGCCGCCGAGGGGGTTATCAAGATTGGGGAGCTGAACAGCTATAAATCCCAGCCCGCTTTTTTAGGGCCTTATCGAAACGGGATGGAGCTGGCGGTTGAGCAGATCAATCAGGCCGGGGGGATTCACGGCAAGCAGTTGGAGTTGATCATCAAGGATGACAACTCCAACCCTGGCGATGCCGTACGCGCTGCCGAGGAATTGATCTCGCGGGAAAAGGTGGATGTGCTGACCGGGACTTTCCTGTCCAATATCGGTCTGGCCATTACCGACTTCGCCAAGCATAAAAAAGTTTTCTTTCTGGCCAGCGAGCCGTTGACCGACAAGATCGTCTGGGCCGATGGCAACCGCTATACATTCCGTCTGCGCAACTCCACCTATATGCAGGTCGCCATGCTGGTGCCTGACGCCGTCAAGCTGAATAAGAAGCGTTGGGCGATTGTGTACCCCAACTACGAGTACGGTCAGTCCGCCGTTGCCACCTTCAAGACCTTGATGAAACAAGCCCAGCCCGATATCGAATTCGTGGCTGAACAGGCCACGCCACTGGGCAAGGTCGATGCCGGTGCCGTGGTGCAGGCTTTGTCCGATGCCAAGCCGGATGCGGTCTTTAACGTCTTGTTTGCGTCTGACCTGGCCCGCCTGGTTCGTGCTGGCAATCAGCGTCAGTTCTTCAGTCCTGCCTTGCCGGTGGTCAGCATGTTGACCGGCGAACCAGAGTACCTGGACCCTTTGGGTGAGGAAACGCCGGAAGGCTGGATTGTGACGGGCTACCCCTGGTATGCCATCGACACGCCCGAGCACAATGCCTTTTTGAAAGCCTATCAGGACAAGTACAACGAGCACCCTCGCCTGGGCACGATTATTGGCTATAGCACCATTGTGTCGATTGCCGCTGGCATTGAAAAAGCCGGCTCTACCGACACGGAAGCCATGATCAAAGCTTTCCGTGGTCTGGACGTGGTCACGCCTTTTGGCCCCATCACGTACCGCACGCAAGATCAGCAATCCACGCAGGGGGCTTATGTGGGTGTGCTGGCCAAGCAGGACGGCAAGGGCATCATGACCCATATCCGTTATGTGGATGGCAAAGAGGTACAGCCTACGGATGAGCAAGTCAGCCAGTGGCGCCCTGCCGCGGCCAATCAATAATTCCAAGAACGCAGTATTTTGTAGATCGGCGCGCCGTCTGGCGCGCCACTTCTGACGCGAGGCAGTAATGGCCTTATCGGGTTTATGGGTACAGTTCCTTAACGGACTGGCCGAGGCATCGTCTTTGTTCCTGGTGGCGGCGGGTTTGTCCCTGATCTTTGGGGTGACACGCATCGTCAACTTTGCACACGGCTCCCTGTATATGCTGGGCATCTACATGGCGTATTCCACCGTGCAATTCATGGGTGGGTCGGCACTGGGATTTTGGGCAGGCTTGATTGTGGCGGCCTTGTTGGTTGGCGCCTTGGGCGCCTTGCTGGAAATCGTGCTGTTGCGGCGCATCTACAAAGCGCCCGAGTTGTTCCAGCTATTGGCTACCTTTGCCTTGGTGCTGGTGATCAATGACGGGGCCTTGGCCGTGTGGGGGCCGGAAGATCTGCTGGGGCCGCTGGCTCCAGGCTTGAGCGGTTCTATTTCCATTGCAGGGCGCTTTTTTCCGGTTTATGACCTGGTGCTGATCGTGATCGGCCCGGTGGTGCTGGGTTTGCTGTGGCTCTTGCTGACCCGTACCCGTTGGGGAGTGCTGGTGCGCGCCGCGACCCACGACCGACAGATGCTGGGTGCGCTGGGTGTGAATCAGGCCTGGCTCTTTACGGGTGTCTTTGCTTTGGGGGCGTTCCTGGCTGGTTTGGGGGGAGCCGTGCAATTGCCGCGTCAGCCCGCCAATCTGCTGTTGGACTTGAGCGTGATTGGGGATGCCTTTGTGATTGTGGTGGTCGGTGGCATGGGTTCTATCCCCGGTGCTTATGTGGCTGCCCTGATTGTCGCGGAATTGAAAGCATTGTGTATTGCTCTGGGTACGGTCACTTTCTTTGGCGTGGACTTTGCCTTTCCCAAATTGACGCTGGTCGTGGAGTTCATCTTCATGGCTGTGGTGCTGGTATTTCGGCCCTGGGGCTTGTTTGGGCGAGCACAAGCCGTCAGCCGTAACTCGGCGCCGATTGAAGCGCCCCTGCGTGCCGGTAGCGGAGCGTTCCAGATCATGGTGCTGGTGGTTCTGGGGGTGATGGCGGCCTTGCCTTTGATGAGCGATTGGTTCCCGTACGCGCCTGTGCTGGCTTTGGATATTCTGGTGTTGTCCTTATTCGCGTTGAGCCTGCATTTCATGATGGGACCAGGAGGGATGAACTCTTTTGGTCATGCCGCTTACTTCGGTTTGGGCGCTTATGCGGCGGCTTTGCTGTTCAAAACGGCGGCCTTGTCCATGGGCTGGTCTTTGGTCTTGGCTCCCGCTGTGGCCGGTTTGGGTGCGCTGATCTTTGGTTGGTTCTGTGTGCGCCTGTCCGGTGTGTATCTGGCCATGCTGACCTTGGCGTTCGCTCAGATTGTTTGGTCAATTGTCTATCAGTGGGACAGTTTTACCGGTGGTTCCAATGGTGTGGTCGGTATCTGGCCTGCCGAGTGGCTGTCGGGAGATCGTTACTATTATTTTGCGTTAAGTGTTGTCGTGGTGGCCGCTTTCTTGTTGCGTCGCATCTTGTTTTCACCCTTTGGCTACGCCATGCGTGCCAGTCGGGATTCGGCCTTGCGGGCTGAGGCAATCGGCATTCCCGTTAAGCGTGTACAGTGGCTGACCTTTATTTTGGCGGGTACATTTGCTGGTTTGTCTGGTGCCTTGTTTGTGTTTTCAAAAGGCAGTGTCTCGCCTGAGGTGATTGCGGTGAACAAGTCCGTGGATGGCTTGGTCATGGTCTTGCTAGGTGGGCTGCAAACCCTGGTCGGTCCAGTGGTGGGCGCAGCCGTATTCACCTTGCTGCAGGACTTTTTCCTGGGTATCACACAGTATTGGCGCGCCTTGTTTGGCGGCGTGATTCTGCTGCTGGTTCTGGCTTTCCCACAGGGTATTGCTGGGTTTTTCAAACGTTGGGCGCATCGTCGTGTCGCACCGGAGGCATCGTCATGAGTTTGCTGCAAGTACGAGGTCTTAAAAAAGCGTTTGGCGGCAATCTGGCCGTAGATGGTATTGAATTTGATGTGCAGGCCGGGGAGTTCCTGGCTTTGATTGGCCCCAATGGAGCAGGCAAGACCACCACCTTCAATATGGTGGGCGGGCAGTTGACGCCAACGGCGGGCTCGGTGCGTTTGGGGGACCAGGAGCTGGTGGGTTTGGCGCCACGCAAAATTGCGGCCATGGGCGTGGGCCGTACCTTCCAGATCGCCGCGACGTTTGCTTCCTTGACGGTAGTGGAAAACGTGCAGATGGCCTTGTTGGCGCATCAGAAAAAACTGTTTTCCTTCTGGCGTCGGGCGGCGCAGTTCGAGCGGGCCCGTGCTTTGGATCTGCTGGATCAAGTGGGCATGTTGGCGCAGGCCGAACGGCCTTGCAGCGAGCTGGCCTACGGTGATGTGAAGCGGGTAGAGCTGGCGATTGCACTGGCCAACGATCCCCGTCTTTTGTTAATGGACGAACCCACAGCAGGTATGGCCCCCAAAGAGCGTAATGAGCTGATGCGCCTGACCAAAAAACTGGTGATCGAACGCAATATGGGTGTGCTGTTTACCGAGCACAGCATGGACGTGGTGTTCGAGCACTCGGACCGCATGCTGGTGCTGGCTCGTGGTCGGCTGGTGGCAGAAGGCGATGCGGACTATATTCGCCAGCATCCCAAGGTGCAGGAGGTCTACTTTGGCACAGGCAAGACATTTGAGAACAAGGAGTCAGCATGACGCAGGATGGAGTAGCCGGTGCCAAGCGGGCCGCAACTGACCAGCAGCTATTGTTGAAGGTGGATGGCTTGAATGCCTGGTACGGTGCCGCGCATATTCTGTTTGATCTGTCCCTGACGGTGCAGCGCGGCGAAGTGGTCGCCTTGATGGGGCGCAACGGTGCCGGCAAGTCCACGACGCTGAAGTCCATTATGGGTTTGATGGAGCGATCCAATGGGCATATCGAGTTCATGGGTCAGGCCATTCACGACAAGCAGCCTTTTGAGATTGCACGTGCCGGTTTGGGCTTCGTGCCCGAAGAGCGGCGCATCTTTAGCGATTTAAGTGTCTCGGAGAATCTGGAAGTAGGCCGTCAACCAGCACGGCGCTGGCCGGATGGCGCAGCAGCCCCGCACTGGCAGCCTGAACGTTTGTACAGCCTGTTTCCCAATCTGGGCCAGATGCAGGACAGACCCGGCGGACAGATGAGCGGGGGCGAGCAGCAAATGCTGACAGTAGCGCGTACCTTGATGGGCAACCCCTATCTGGTCTTGCTCGATGAACCGTCCGAGGGTGTGGCGCCGGTGATTGTGGAGCAGATGGTGCAGATGATTCTGGAGCTCAAGCAAGCCGGTGTCAGTATCTTGCTGTCTGAGCAAAATCTGCATTTTGCCGAACTGGTCTCGGATCGGGTTTATGTGCTTGAAAAAGGGCAAATACGGTACAGTGGCGCCATGCAGGAATTAAGTGCCAACGAGCACGTACGGCGCACTTACCTGTCTGTTTAACTTCGGGCCGGCAGCGAGCCAGGCCGGATCGGTTCCAGGAGAGCACCATGGCAGATGCACGTCCCAATCCCCAGACTGTGATTGATTTCTGGGTTGAGTCAGGGCCAGAGAAATGGTTTCGCAAGTCCGATGACTTCGACCAGGAATTTCGTGAGCGGTTTTTGGACTGGCACGAACGTGCGGCCAGGGGCGAGTTGGATGACTGGGCACAGACTGCAGAAGGGGCCTATGCTTTGCTGATCTTGTTGGACCAGTTCCCGCGCAACTCCTTTCGCAATACCCCGCGCATGTACGCGACCGATGAGAAGGGTTTGAGGATTGCCAAGGAAATGGTGGCCAAGGGGCTGGATAAACAGATTCCGGTGGAACGCCGTGTGTTTTGCTACTTGCCGTATTCCCATGCGGAGAATCTGGCCGATCAGCAAGAGGCCGTGCGCCTGAATCAGGAGATTGGTCGGCCCTGGCTGGATCATGCCCAGGAGCATCTGGATGTGGTGGAACGCTTTGGCCGTTTCCCGCATCGCAACTCGATTCTGGGGCGTACCACCACTGCGGACGAACAGAAATTTCTGGAGGCCGGTGGTTTTTCCGGTTGATGGGTTTTGAGTCTGGATCTGCAGCGGAAGCCGAGTCTTGATCTTGATTTGGACTGTGCCTAGACCTCGGGCTGGATAGTTTTGATTTGGGCCTGCTCTCGGGCTTGGGTAGGAACGCAAGCTTCCGATCAGTCCTTCAGAGTGCTGGCCGAGAGCCTGGTTTGAGAGTTTCTGGTTTAACCAAGTCTGAAAGCGATGCACCATACAACAAAGGCGGCCTAGTGAAAACTTGAAGCCGCCTTTGTTTCGTTTTCCGCGTATCTAAACACTATCGGCGGGCAAGCCCCGTCTACAAGTGCCCCTTTTGCTCCCGTATGGTCGCAATCTTGTCTTTCAGCCCTGTCCAGGCCGGTTTGTCCGGTGCAAAACGTGCACGCATATAGTTCAGCAAATCTTCCATTTGCTCGTCATTCATGCTGTTTTTGAAACCGGGCATCGAACCCAGGGTGGGCTGCGCCGGACGGGTAATGCCGTGCATCAACACCTGAATCGTATTGTCCGGGTGTTCGCTGTGCAGGTTGCTGTTCAAGGCCAAAGAGGGACGTGCGCCAAATAGCACCGGCCCACCACGCGGGTCGTGGCAAACAGCACAAGCGCCGTTGAACAGGTTTTCGCCTGGCATCACCATCACGTCCTTATTGCTGCGGCTGTCTTGCTCCAGACGAGCGGCCTGCGCGGCATGCGTTTGCTCTTGCTTACTTTCGACCGGGTTCAGGCTGCTTAGATAGTGCGCCATGGCACGGACATCGGATTCAGGCAGTTCTGCCAAGCCTGCTACTACCGGCCCCATCGGCCCGGCTGCTACGCCGTGACGGGGCGAGTAGCCGGTACGCAGGTATTGGTACAACTCCTGTTCGGTCCAGGGGATGGGGGCTTTGGACAAGCTATTGAGCGCAGGCGCTTCCCAGTTGTCCGCAAAACCACCCGCCAGGAAATTCGCTTTACCGCCTTTTTCCGCGCCCAGCATATTGCGCGGGCTATGGCAGGCCGCACAGTGGCCGCTGCTATTGACCAGATAGGCACCCCGGTTCCATTGCACGGTTTGCGTCGGGTCCGGCACGTAGGCATTCGGATCACGGTGAAACAGCAGATTCCAGCCTGCCACCAAGGGCCGCATATTCATGGGGAAGGGTAGCTTGGTTTCAGGCACCTCAGACTTCACCGGCTCTTGCGTCATCAGGTAGGCGTATAGGGACTGCATGTCCTCGTCGCTGATCTTGGCAAAGGCCGTGTAAGGGAAGGCCGGGTACAGGTGGCGTCCGTCCTGATGGATGCCTTCGCGCATGGCGCGTTCAAAGGCTTTGTAGCTCCAGCTACCGATGCCAGTTTCTTTGTCTGGCGTGATGTTGGTGGTGTAGATCGTGCCAAATGGCGTATCCAAACCCAGGCCACCTGCATTGGGCGTACCGCCTTCAGCGGTGTGGCAGACCATGCAGTCGCCTGCAATGGCAACCAGGCGGCCACGCTCAATCGCCAGCTCTGAAAAGATGGACGTATCCACTTGGCCGACGGGCGCGATGGCGGGCCGCCAGGGCAGGGCACTCAAGACTGTGCCGGTGGCGACCGCGGCCAAGGCTCCCCACCAGGCTTTGCGTTTTTTGTTGCTGGCCGTTTTATCGGACTGATAGCCCAGTGCCAGAGACTGTTCACTAAAAGGGGCACTGGTCAGGCGGATGCCACTGGCGTTGAAAATCGCATTGGCAATGGCGGCTGCGGCTGGCAGTTCCACGCCTTGGTTCCAGGCCAAAGGCTGGCCGACGGCAGACTCCCGCTTGACCAGTTGGACGGCTGGCTTGTCGCCTGTTTCTTGGACGGGGCTGTCGCTACTACCTTCGCCGCCTTTGCCCACGCCATTGTTCAGCAGTTGCTGGGCCCAACGGCCCAGTCGGTCGGCCAAGGCGGGCGCAGACTCCGGAGCGTGTTCGGAATTGTTCAGTTCTGTGCTGTCGTGGCCAATGGTCAGCTTGTCTATGCTGAGCGTGCCTTGACGGGTATCAACGCTGACATCCACGGCCCAGGCGGACCACTGTTCACGTGCAGCCTGTCCGGGGATGTGTTCCACAATATGGCTGTAGGCCAGCCCGCGACCTTTGCGCAAAGGGCCTTGATGGGCGGGCAAGGGCGCGGACCAGTCTGATTGCTCGGCAACCCGTTGCAGCAGTTCTCGACCTTGGGGGCTGCTGACGTGTTCCAGTCGTGCCTCCAAAGGATCCAGCCCCAAGTTGTGGCAGTCCTGATCGAACTGCGACTCTTGGGCAAAGACTGTGGCCTGGGCCAGACTGTCGGGGTCACTGCTGGCGGCCGCGCCATCATAGTTAGGCGTGGGTGCAGAAAAGTAATCACTCTTTACGGTTGGGCCGCTGCTGGGCAAGTCTTGCTGACCACAAAGAATGGCGGCCAGAGAAGGGCGCGCACCGGACAAGGTGTTCAGTTGCCAGCGGGTTGCTCGCAAATAGGCATTCAGGTCGTTTCGCTCGGTGCTGCCTTTATAGACGCTCAGGCCAATGGTGACTTCGCTGTGGCTGGCACGAACCTGCACAGCCTGGGGGCGGCCAAAGGCCATGACGGCTGCATCCATGGCGCAGTCGTAGGCATCGGCCTGATTGCCAGCAATATCTTGTAGATGGATTTGTTCGCTGGGCAGACCACTCAGGGCTTGCAGCTCAATCAGCAGGGCAGCGGGGCGCTGCGTGTGCGCCCAAACATAAAGCTGCTTGTCGTGATAACAAGCACGGGCCCAAGCGGTTTCCTGATGCTCGGCGGCAGATTGCCACTCATAGCGTTGATCGGGGGCGCTAAGCGTAGTGGCAACAGTCTCATCGGCTGGTAGGGCCGCCTGGTTTGCAGCGACGGGCGTGGCCCAGCGCGCATCCAGCAAGGCGGCGCCTTGTTGAGCCTGCTCGGCTTGTACCGCCAGCACACCCAGAAAATTCCCCATATGCACACAGGCCACGACGCCGGGTACTTGCAGGGCGGCTTGTTGGTCTACTGACTGTAATTCGGCGCCCAGATACTGGCCGTTTTCGTAGAGCCAATAAGGCGGTCGCACAACAGCGCCATGCAGCAAGCGGGTGCCTTCAGGCAGGTCCGGCCACTGTGCTCGGGAACGGTCTTGTACGGAATGACTCATTGCCGGGCCTTTGCGACGCGTACAGCGGCTTGCATGATTTCGACGTGCGTGCCGCAACGGCACAGGTTATAACGCAGCTCGTCCCGAATTTCTTCTTCAGTGGCTTGCGGATGGCGTTCCAGCAGGGCTTGCACGGTCATGACCATGCCATTGAGGCAGTATCCGCATTGCGCGGCCTGACAATCTATAAATGCCTGCTGTACATCATTCGGTTGCCCGTCCTGGGCCAAGCCTTCCAAGGTGGTGATCTGACGGTTTTCCACCAGACTGACAGGCACAACACAGGAGCGAGCGGCCACACCGTCGACCAGCACCGTACAGGCGCCACATTCACCCAGGCCGCAGCCAAACTTGGGGCCATTCAGTTCCAGGTCGTTACGCAATACATAAAGCAGTGGCGTATCGGGTTCCACCTCGATGATGTGGGTCTCTTGATTGACCCGCAAGGTATGCGGGCGAGTACAAGGGTTCATGGGTTTCACCTTTGGGAGATCGCACCTTGTTGTCGGACAGCGTGTGCGGTGCTTTTATCAGCTCGGTATTGATATGCTTAAATTAAGTGTATACACTTTAATTTATAGAGTAAATAGATTCTACTACTCCCTTGAGGTATCAATCAAAGCCTACTTGGGAAGATGCAGAAAATTCGATCTGATCTTATTTAATATAGGGTTTACACTGATTATTAAGCCCTTGATTTTCTCTTTATAGTAGTTGCGATAAATGGGTTTCAGCGCACTGCATTGGATTTTATTAGGGTGTGTACGCTAGTAATCGATGTTTTGCCAGGGCGCATTTAAGGCAGGTTTTCAGGAACGAGTCCCTGAAGCCGGCTTCCCGCCTCTTATATAGAACCCAGCCAGGAGAGTGTGATGTCTTATGATGCGCCGCGCCACCAGCAGCAAGACTTGCTCAGGGCGTCTGGCACCTTGCTGATTTTAGCGGCACCGGCGCGGCCTCCCAAGCCTTCGCCCGGTCAGCCCGGCGTGGTGTCCGAGTACTTGCAGGCGCACGACGATGTCTTTGTCGCCGTATCCGAACAGGGCTGGGTGCGCGCTTTTCATGGGCACGTGGATCTGGGCACCGGTATTCAGACTGCGCTCAGTCAGATTGTGGCCGACGAGTTGGATGTGCCGATGTCGCGTGTGCAAATGGTGCTGGGCCATACCGATGCTGTGCCCAATCAAGGCCCCACCATCGCCAGTGCGTCCATTCAGATTCATGCTGTGCCGCTGCGCAAGGCGGCGGCTCAGGCTCGACAATTACTGCTGGCACAAGCCGCAGAGCGCTGGACGTTGCGTACAGATCAATTACGAGTAGAGGACGGCACAATCATTGCCCCGGACGGACGCAGGCTAACGTACTGGCAATTGCTGGAAGGTCTGGAGCTGCGGGCCTATCTGGATAAGGAAACCCCCACCAAACCGGCCGAGCAATTACGCCTTGTAGGGACAGCCCAGGCGCGTGTCGATATTCCGGGCAAGGTCGCGGGGCAGTGGGTGTATGTCCACGATGTGCGCGTGCCTGGCATGTTGCATGGTCGTGTCGTGCGTCCTCCTTATATAGGACGTGATAGTGGCGACTTTATCGGTCGCAGCCTGGAGTCCGTGGATGAGGAGTCCATCCGTCATATTGCCGACGATGTGCGGGTTGTGGTGATTGGTGACTTTATCGGTGTGGTCGCGCGACGTGAAGAACACGCCATGCGTGCCGCCCGTGAATTGAAAGTGCGCTGGAAAGCGATTCCCCCTTTGGAGGACATGAGCAATCTGGAGCAACTGATTCGTCGTCAGCCCATGACGGAGCGATTGCTAACTGATACGGGCCCGGGCTTTGACGAGCTACCGCCTGAAGGCAAGCGCTTGAAGCGCAGCTATGTCTGGCCTTTTCAGTTGCATGCTTCCATTGGCCCGTCTTGTGCGCTGGCAGATTACAAACCCGGCCATAGCCGGATCTGGTCAGGTACGCAGAACCCGCATATGTTGCGTGTCCATTTGAGTCAATTGCTGGACGAAGATGAAGCCGGTCTGGAGATCATCCGTCACGAAGCAGCCGGTTGTTATGGCCGTAATTGCGCGGATGACGTGTGTGCGGATGCCTTGCTGTTGTCCCGAGCCGTTGGTGCACCGGTGCGTGTGCAGTTGACGCGTGAGCAAGAACACGGTTGGGAGCCTAAAGGCGCTGCTCAGTTGATGGATGTAGAAGGCTCGATTGATGCCGAAGGGCAACTGCGACATTACGATTTTGTCACCCATTATCCCTCCAACGATGCGCCGAACCTGGCGCTTTTGTTGACGGGACGGGAGTCGGCAGCCCCCCGTCAATTGGAAATGGGGGATCGCACGGCAGTACCGCCTTACAGCTATCCCAAGCAGCGCATTGTGTGTCAGGACATGCCCGCGATTGTGCGTGCTTCCTGGTTGCGCGGTGTGTCGGCCATGCCTAACTCTTTTGCGCATGACTGCTTTCTGGATGAGCTGGCGGTGGAAGCGGGTGTAGACCCCTTGAGCTATCGCCTGCGTTATCTGGATCAGGATGAACGCGCGCAGGAACTGCTGCAGGCGGTGGCGGACAAGGGGCAATGGCAGATTGGACATCGAGGTTCTCGTGGGCAGCCAGATGAGCAAGGCTATCTCTACGGTCGAGGCTTGTCGTACGCCCGTTATATACACAGCAAGTTTCCTGGCTTTGGGGCGGCATGGTCAGCCTGGCTGCTGGATCTGCGTGTCCATGCGGAGACGGGCGTGATTGAGGTTCAGCAGATTTATGTGGGCCAGGACACCGGGCAGATGGTGAACCCGGCGGGCGTGCGTCACCAGATTCACGGCAATGTGATCCAGTCCTTGAGCCGTACTTTGTATGAGCAGGTGCGCTTTAACGCACAGGGTGTGGTCAGTGCGGAGTGGGGCGCCTATCCCATTGTTGATTTCCCGCGCATCCCGCCCATTGAAGTGATTTTGATGGACAGGCAGTCCGAGCCGCCGATGGGGTCGGGTGAATCTGCCTCCGTGCCCTGTGCCTCGGCCATTGCCAATGCTTTGTTTGATGCAACTGGCCGACGTTTTCGGCAGGTGCCTTTTACACCGGATGTGGTCCGGGCCGCGCTGGTTGCTACGCCCCAAACAGCGTAGGCAGCAGCAATTTTCATGGGTCGGGTTCAGGGCCTTTTAGTAGTACCAGGCTTTAGACCTGACGGTTTCAATCCAAGGACAGATTAATGAGTACCTTTCTTTACGGCGGCCATGTTCACGCCAATGGCATTCGTCAGCATTACCTGCGCTACGGCGGTTCCAGCCAGGGTCGCGATCAGCGTCCTGCCGTCATCATCGTGCCCGGCATTACCAGCCCGGCGGTGACCTGGGGTTTTGTGGGTGAGCAGTTCGGCAAGCACTTTGACACCTACATTCAGGACGTGCGTGGTCGTGGTTTGAGTGAAGCCGCCGAGGGCATGGATTACAGCCTGGATGCACAGGCCGATGATTTGATCGCCCTGGCTCAAGCCCTGGGTCTTAAAGACTACATCGTGGTCGGTCACTCCATGGGTGCCCGCATTGGTTTGCGTGCGGCTCACAAGAACAGCGATGGCTTGAACCGTCTGGTAATGGTTGATCCGCCGGTCTCTGGCCCAGATCGTCGTGCCTATCCTTCCAAGTTGCCTTGGTACGTGGATTCCATGGCTATGGCTCGCAAAGGCTGCACCGCAGAGGACATGCGTGCCTTTTGCCCGACCTGGACCGAAGAGCAGTTGCAATTGCGTGCCCAGTGGCTGCACACCTGCCACGAGCCTGCGATTCTGGCCAGCTTTGAAGGGTTTCACACCGACGATATCCACGTCGACTTCCCGCATTTGAAGGTGCCTGCTTTGCTGATGACCGCCGAGCGTGGCGATGTGGTGCGTGATGAGGATGTGGCCGAGATTCAGCAACTGGCCTCTGGCGTGCAGCACGTTCGCGTGCCGAACGCCGGTCACATGATTCCTTGGGACAACGAAGCCGGCTTTTACGAAGCCTTCGGTGACTTTTTGGGCCAGCGCTTGGTGTGATGTTAAAGGGCCGCTACGGTGGCCCGTCGTGATGCAGAGGTTCCGCGTCAGTGCCGGAACCTCTCACAAGGAGAGACAAAATGGCAGTGAGTGATTATCAACTTATCGAAGCATGGCAAGAGGTGTTACGTCTGTCCAAGCTGCAAGCGGGTCAAACCGTGACCTTGCTGACCAGCTCGACCACGCACCCCCAGACCATGCAGTGCGCACAGATTGCCGCTCAGTCCATGGGCGCGATTGTCAATCGTCTGGACTTGTTGCCGGTCAACGCGGAAAAAGCCTTGAGCCGTGACTCGCTGGCGTACTTGGGTACGACCCCGCTGACGGGTAACGAAGCGGCGATCGCCGCCTTGAAGGCCAGCGATCTGGTTTTGGACCTGATGACCCTGTTGTTCTCGCCCGAGCAGATCGACATTCTGAAGTCGGGTACCAAGATTCTGCTGGCCGTGGAGCCACCCGAAATTCTGGTTCGTACCGTGCCAACGGAAGCAGATCGCGCACGCGTGACAGCGGCGGCGGCCTTGATCAAGGCCGCCAAGGAAATGAGCATTACCTCGCCTGCTGGTACTAATCTGCGTTGCCCACTGGGTGAATTCCCTGCGATTCGTGAATACGGTTTTGTAGATGAGCCCGGTCGTTGGGACCACTGGCCCAGCGGTTTTGTGCTGACCTGGCCCAATGAGTTGGGCACCAACGGCACCATCGTGATCGACAAGGGCGACATTCTGTTGCCACAGAAGAAATACTCGACTGAGCAGATCATTCTGACCGTGGAAAACGGCTACGCCACCAAGATTGAAGGTGGTATTGAAGCCGAACTGCTGGACGAATACATGAAGACCTTCAACGATCCCGAAGGTTATGCGATTTCCCATATTGGTTGGGGTTTGCAGCCACGCGCCCACTGGTCCACCTTGGGCCTGTACTCGCGTGAGAACACCATTGGCATGGATGCGCGCGCGTTCGAGGGTAACTTCCTGTTCTCCCTGGGGCCGAACAACGAGGCGGGCGGCAATCGCACGACGGCCTGCCACATTGATATTCCTTTGCGACATTGCACGGTCAGCCTGGATGGGCGCGCCGTCGTGCGTGATGGCAAAGTACTGGACGGAGGCGTTGGTGAGTACGAATGAAGGAGCGGTTTACGCTCAACAAGGGTTTGGGTCGACGCTGGAGCCTAAGGCTCCGTATGGCTTGTTGATTATTGATCTGGTGAATGGTTTTGCTGACCCGGCGGTGTTTGGTGGTGGCAATATCCCTGAAGCCATCGAGAACACGCAGACCTTGCTGGCAACGGCACGTGAGCAGGGCTGGCCGGTGGCGCACACTCGTATCGTGTATGCCGATGATGGTGCAGATAACAACATCTTCAGCATCAAAGTCCCCGGCATGTTGGGTCTGACTGAAGACGCACACAACAGCCACATCGTGCCGGAGTTGGCTCCTGCACCCGGTGAATTTATTGTTCGCAAGAATGTGCCGTCGGCTTTCTTTGGTACGCCCTTGGCTGCGTGGCTGACGCAACGTGGTGTGCAAACACTGCTGGTCGCCGGTGCGGTTACCAGCGGTTGCGTACGTTCCAGCGTGGTCGATGCGATGCAATTGGGCTTCCGCCCCTTGGTGGTGTCGGACTGCGTGGGTGACCGTGCAATTGGCCCGCATGAGGCCAACTTGTTCGACATGCGTCAGAAGTACGCCACTGTGGCGACGCGTGAAGAGGCCATGAAGTTGATTGGAGTGTAAGGCTTGGTGTTTTTAAGCCTTTGAGAAGAACGATGTGCTTCGTCATTTTTTAGCAGTTTGATTGACGGAGCCTGTGTCGTCCTTTTAGCAAGTCTGTGTCTACGGATTTGTGATCAAGTATCGGTGGTCTGCCGCTTGGGGGCAGGCTGTCGGACCTGCGCCCCTGGGAGCCGGATGGCTCTCGGGGGCTTTTTTTGGCTTTGCGTAGCAGTGGAGGGTTTTCTTGTAGGGCCCCTGTGTGGCTTGTCTTGGCGGGTCCCTTGCTTACGCCGTGCGTGGGTGCCCTTGTCAGTGCGCCGTTGCGGGCGGGCCGTGAACTCGGAGCGCGACTGCTCACCCGGACCGGCCGCAGGCGTGCTCCTTAAACAGCACGCCTTTTGCATCCCGCCTCGTTACTCTGCCCGTGGCAAGAACCCTGACTCACCCGCCAAGCCGCATTCGTGAACGCGTAAATAGTGTTGGGGGAACGCTTTGTGCATGTGCATCAGCGCCTCCCACCGTTTCAAGCAACAGTCACGTTTCCTGGCAAGTGGCTATTCTTAAAACGCCCAGCGCAGATTCATCTGCCCTTGTAGCGACGAATATCCACCGCCGAACTGTGAGCTGATGCCGGTGCCAATCGACAGACGCTCACTGCGTTGCCAGGTCAGGCCTGCACGCAGACTCATCGTGTCGCGGGGCAGCACGCTATTGCGGGTGTTGAACGCCGTATCCGTGGACGCAATGGCGAAACGGGCTGCTTGGGTCAGGTCGCGATCCAGCCATTCGTGATTCCAGCCCACGTCAACGTTCACGGCTAGCTTACTGCCATCAGTCAGGGCGCGATTCCATTGCGCCGTCAGCCCCAGGCTGGAGCGCAAGGCATCGACGTGCTTGCTGTCCAGGTGAAGGCGCGTGGCTGCATTACCCGATTCGTCGACTGATGGGCGGGACACCAAGGCATAGTTCATGCTGGCAAAGGGGCCTAGCGATAAGGAGGGGTTCAGCTCCCAAAGGTAGCCTGTGCCTGCGTCAATCGACAGATTGCGCCCCGTCCAGTCAGACGAGTGCGTGGCCTGATAGTCTCCAATGGCAATTTGCCTGCGCATATCGGCGTGTTCTAGCCCCAGTCGCAGCCCGCTGAATCCAAAAAGGCCTTCCCGTGCACCGGGGCGGTATTGCAGATGGGCAGCCAAGCCAAATGCGGTGGCTTTACTCTTGCCCGAGTAAGGGGCATCGGGTTTGACCGATAGATCTGAAATATCAAGCTGTGCTCCCACCGCGAAGTCGGGGGCCGACTCCAGGGCGCGCCCAGCTCCAAGGATCAGGCCATAGCTGTTGGCATCGTAGCCAAGCATGGAACCTCGCGTGTTCTGATCGCCACTTGAACCGAACACCAAGGCGTAGCCCTGCCAGTCGGTGCCGGGCCGCAACATGCTTTGGCTCAGTCCTTGGCGCGCGGTTTGCATGATCGAACGTTCATGCATCAGAGAGGCGGCCATCGCCGCACTGTAGCCAGCCGGTGAAATCTGATCCAGGGCAGCGGGTATTTGTGAGCCGTCCTTGGCCGAGAAGTCGAGTTCCTGGAACAGGGTTTGCGCAGGTGCCGGTGCGGCGGCGGCCAGCTTGAACAAAGCCTTGCCGGCTTCTCGTTGGTTGTCGTCGCCGCCATATTGGCTATAGGCATTGTCGGTGCGGGTGGCAGACAAGCGGTAGCGCTCATTGCCCAACGGGGCAGCGTCAAACTGCAAGGTGGGCGATACGGCGGTGATCTGAGTGGCGTCGAAGCTGCCGCTGTAGCTGGCGGCTTCGATAAATGAGCCTGTGTCGGCAGACCAGGCGTTTTGATACCAGTCCGCCACAGGCGTCAGTTGCAGCGTTCCGGCCAAATCGGCATTACCACTGACGGCAAGTGCGTCGTGGTCGCCTTTACCATCAAATTCGGCTAATAGGCGGCCCGTTGCTGTTTGTTGGAAGTCGCCATTTACCTGAATGCGCCCGACTGAGTTACCAGGCGTCAGGGTGCCGGCGTTAATCAGGGCCTGACCGCTGGCCAGATCGAAGCGGGCATTGCCGCCCAATGTCGCCGCTTCGTGGATGGCGGCGCTGTGGACCTGCACGTTACCGTTCAGTTGTGTTGTACCGCCGTCAAAGGACAGGGTCAGATTGTCTTTGCCTGTGATGTTCCCGGCGTAGCTCAAGTGGAAGGTGGTATCGGGTTGATCGATGCTGCGGCCCATATGATCGGCAGCCTGCCCAAACGACAGCGTAGTCAGACGTAGCTGGTTCTGGTCGTCGCGTTGCGCATACTGCGAGATGATATCGCCTTCAATCTGGGTACCTTGCATCAGGTTGATACGCCCGACGTAGGCATTGTCAGAAATCAGGATGGCAGCTTGCCGGCCTGCGATCCGCCCGCTAATGTCGGCTTGTTTAACCAGGGGGCCGTTCAGCTCGGGGAGCAGGGCTTGATCGACGCCTTCAATACTGCGTATATAGGAACCACGACGCTCGGTATGGTTGCCCAGGGAGTTGGTGCCAAAGTCAAAACGCAGGCCGACACCTTGAGGGCCAGTAGCCTGGATGTCGCCGCGATGCACCAGCGTATGCCCACGGCCGTAGGCAAATTGAATACCTTGCCCGTTCAAGCCATCTGCGTAGATTCTGACGCCTGGGTCGATAACAAGCGTGTTGTTCTGACCATCGACCCGTATGCCTGCACCACCTGAGCCGGCTGCCAGCAGGTCAGCCGCTTGTCGGACCTGATTGTTGCTGCCGTAGATATGCAGGCCCAGACCCAGTGTGGATTGGTTGTATTGGCCTGGAAGGTACTGCGTGCCTTTGGCATTACGGGCAAAGAAGCCTTGGGTATTGACCAGCTCAAGGCCATCGCCGTAGATTGAGCGCCCAAAGAAGTTGGCCCGGTCAATGGTGTAGCCCAGATCTTGCAGTACTGCCAATTCAGCTTCCATGAAGCCTGAATAGTTGCGGTAGTTCTGGTGGCTCATGACGCTGTTTTGAAGCTCGATATGGCTCATGAAGTTGTTGTCTATGCCGCCACCTTCACCCAGCATCTTTACGGGCACACCACGCAGGCCACCAGCCAGCACTTGTTCGATGTGCGTTCCGGTCAGATAGCCCTTGTCCTGACGCACATCAAAAGCGTCGGGGTCGTAGGAGTTGTCGCAGCCATCGCACAGAATCTTCTGGCCAGCGCGTGCCGGTTTGCCATTGTCGTCTCTTAGCAGTTGGGTCCAGCTACTGAGTTGGCTTTCAAAGTAGGGTTTGGTGTCATCCAAACCGCCTCTGTCCTCCACGCTGCTTAAAATGCCCAGCCCATGGGCAATTTCGTGAACGGCTGTCAGCAGTACGCTGTCTTTTCCGCTAAGGGGAGTTTGTGTAAACGCCTGGTTTGCTGCGTAATCGTCTTGGCCCAGGCCAAAAAAGCCATGTCCACCAAAGGGCAGTGTGCCGGTTGCAGGCGACAGGCCGAACATGTTTTGCTGCATCTGCGTCAGTGCGCTTTGACCGCCATTGGCGGTGGGTGAGCCTCCGTAGGCATTGCCTGGGTCATTAATCGTGCCGATATTGACGATGGTCGCAGGGTTGTCGCCTTGGGGCTGCAATATTTCAGCCCAATAGCCCATGCCTTCAAGGAGCTGTTCTTTATAGGCTTGATGGCCCTCCCAGCTCCAGAATGACGTTTCGTCATTGTCGAATGAACCGTCGTTCATATCGAAAAACCGTGCGATAAACACGGTGCGCCCCGCTGCATTTGTAACGGTTCTGTCTTCCAGGGCATGAGCTGCCAGGGGCGCAATAGCAAGCGCCAGGGCGGTATACAGTTTTGTTAGTTTCATTGTTGAGCAGGTGTTGAATGCGCGAGATATTGTTTGCACTGAATGGCCTCTGAGGTAGAGGAAACAGTTTGATTAGCGTGGGGCGTTCATTGTTGCTGCATCGTGAGGGGCTGACGCAGGGGAGGCTCCTTTGCTCAGCGTCGAGAAAATATAGCAGATAGTGTCAAATTGATAGTGTTTGTTTTAAACCTTTGGCCTTCTTTTTTAAACGCGGGGGTATCTGCTTTTTGCGAATTTCGAATTTCGAATTTTGGGCTTAGGGCTTAGGGATTGGGGTAGTAGAGCGCTTGTTCTGGGGCGGCTTTCTTCTGGGCGTGCCGTTTGGGCTTTGCGTAAGGGAGTGGATGGTTTTCTTGTGGGGCCCGGGGACGGCTTGTCTTGGCGGGGCCCTTGCCCACGCTGCGCGTGGGTACCCTTGTCAGAGTGCTGGGGCGGGCGGGTCGTGAACTCGGAGCGCGGTTTGTCCTCCAGGACAAACCGCAAGCGTGCTCCTCAAACAGCACGCCCCTTGCATCCCGCCCCAGCACTCTGCCGGCGGCAAGAGCCCTGACTCGTCCGTCAAGCCGTCCCCGGGCCCCACAAGAAAACAAGCAACACGGGTTAAAGCCCAAACGGCACTTGCGGAGGTGGGATGAAAGGTAAGGGTCCAGATTGGATGGGATGGGATGGGAAGGGAAGGGAGGAGGGCTTTGGCTGAGGCTGAATGTTCTCGGGGTTTGGGGATATCAGTTTAGATGTGGTTTTTAATTGTTCTTTTGTGTTTAGAGGGAAAGTAAAACGAAGAGTGGCAGTGGAGTGTGAGTTTAGAGATCCCGTGAATGAGTAGAGTTCTTGGTGTGCTATCAGGACAGGACACGTAGTAAATCAGCAAGTTAGTTCTGCTCTCGGTTGTGGAGTTGTTGATGTGATGAAGCTGATTTAGAGAATGCAAAAGAGCAAGACGATAGGGTTTTAGGGAACGTAGAAGAGTAGAGCGATAGGCGCTTAGGAAACGCAGAAGAGCAAGGCACGAGGCCCTGTTTGTTCAAAGAGTCTGTCTGTAAGAGATTGGTAGATAAAAAGCCATTGTGAGCCGTTCAGTTGGCCTGCTGGGGTGTTGGGGCGGATCAGAGTACTTGCCGCGGTCAGGAGAT
Organism: Alcaligenes sp. MMA; assembly: GCF_020907215.1. Classification (NCBI taxonomy): domain Bacteria; kingdom Pseudomonadati; phylum Pseudomonadota; class Betaproteobacteria; order Burkholderiales; family Alcaligenaceae; genus Alcaligenes; species Alcaligenes sp. MMA. The sequence continues at coordinate 94,836 of NZ_JAJJPP010000003.1, read as the reverse complement.
AGCGTAGGGGTGTAAGCATCCTGCTGTTTGAGCGGGGCGTTTGTGGTTCGTCCGGGGGACGAACCACCCCGCGAGTTCAGGATGCGCCCGTAGCTATCTCCTGATAAGGGCACCGGTGCGTAGCACCGGCAAGTGCTCAGCCCCGACACCCCAGCAGGCCGACTGAATGGTGTCTTTACAGAGACTTCTTTGATCCACTCATCACGGCTTTTTAACCTTGCTTGTCCCCTCAGGCTTCTTTCTATTAGTCTAGTGAACGACGCAATACGCATTGTCGACGAGACATTACCTAGTTCAAAAGGAGCCAGGATGGCAGGGCAGCAGCATGTATCCGGGGTGACGGGCATTATTCTGGCGGCGGGCCTGGGGCAGCGCTTCGACCCCTCGGGTCAGCAGTTGAAGTTATTGGCCAAGATGGACGATGGCAGAACGATGGTGCGCCGTGTCTGTGAGACGGCCTTGTCTGTGCTCGATGAGGTGCTGATTGTTTGTGATGTGCATGAGCAGATTTTGCGTCAGGAGCTGGGCGACTTGCCGATCAGTTTCGTTCAGGCGCCTGCTGCCATCCGCGGTATGGGAGTCAGCCTGAAAGCCGGGATACAGGCTTGCAGTCCCCAATATGGTTATGTCGTTTTACTGGCCGATATGCCTTGGTTGCGGCCAAGCTCTGTGGCGGCAGTCGCTCAGGCGGTGCAGGATGGGGCCGGGATCGTGCGTCCCGTTTTCAATGGGCAGACGGGCAATCCCGTCGGCTTTGGTCTGGCGTGGCGTCAACCGCTTCTGGCGCTTTCAGACGAGCAAGGCGCGCGGGCCTTGTTACAGGCCAATAAGGATCAGACCTTGTGGGTGCCTTTAGTGGATGAGGGCATCTTGCGCGATGTGGACACCCCCGGTGATTTGGAGATGTCCCGGACGTCGAATTAACCGTGACCGCGCTGTTTGGCGATCTGTTGGCGTTCCAGGCGGCTGATGTAGTGCTGAATGGCCATCTGCGTGGAGGCTGATAGATCAATAAACGTACAGCCCAAACGGTGAATTTGTTTACCGTTCGCTAGTTGTTGTGTCTCGGTACGCGCCACTTGTAGAGCCACGACAAAAGAACCGGCCTGTGGCAGCTCCAGCAGGGACTCGGTTTTATGCGCACCAATCACCTCTGCCAGGCTTTGCGATTCGTCCACCAAGGACAAGCCGCCGCCACTGATATCGTGCAGCAGAAAACTCTTGGCTTCGTTATTCAAGCGCAAGATCACCATAGCCGGTTCGCTGACAGGCACGGTGACGCGGAAGAATTCGCGTCGTTGTAAGCGGCGGATGGATTCGGGAATTGGGATCGCCAGGGCTGGCTGCCCTTCGTAGGACACGACCTCTGGTGTAGGCCCTTGAAATGTCACCTTGATCTTGTCTATCGAGGTCTCGAAACTGGTGTGTTCGGACTGCAACAGATTGCGGGTTTTTTCTTCTTTGTTGGCGGTATCGATCACCACCACATTGTTGTCCAGATCAATATCTAAAATGGTGGTCACAATCCGGTCATTGCCCCGATTGGCCTCCATGTGCAAGAGAAGGCCCCCTTTTTCGATGGCCCGTAAAACACGCAGAATTTCAAACTTGGACTGGATCTGATACGGATCGTCTTCGATAGGAGGCAACTGAGAGGTCATGAGGGGCGCAGGAAAAAAAGTCGGTCAATAACTGTAAGGGATTGTACGCGCCAGATTAACACTCTGGGCTTGTTTGGAGTATGGCAGCAATTGATTAGCGTCCTAAGTATTTAAACTGGGTTTACATGCTGCAAAGCACAGCGTGCTGCTGCTAAATCCCAGGCTGCAGAGCCTACGGATTTGAAGAATAAAGGTTTATCTCTGGGTGCTGGCGTGCGCAGCACTTGATGAATGCTGTGGACTTGGTCCCAGGCTACGTTGGCCTGAATCAGGTCGCCAGCTTCTTGGTGCGCTGCGCAGACATCATCCGCGTAGAGGTGGCTGGCTAGCAGGGTATGGGGCTCGAATTCAGCCATATCAGCCTGGAATGCTCCTACGCCAATCAACAGGCGGTCCAGGCGGGCAGGCTCGTGATAGACCGGTGTCAAGCTGGATGTCAGGGTAATCAGGACATCCGTTTTTTCAGGAATGGCCGCAGCAGCCTGAACCCGATCTCCAAACTGATTTTGCAAGGATGTGGCCACCGCTTGGGCACGGCCAATATTGCGGCCTGTCAGGGTGACGCGGGCCTGAGGGTACAGCGTCATGATGGCATCGCAGTGTGCCTGGGCTTGCTGCCCGTATCCCAGTAAGGTGATGTGTTCGGGGCCATGAGGCCACAGTGCCTGAATCCCCAACATGGATACGGCGGCAGTACGACGTTTGGACAAGGTGGGGGCATCCAGGACCAGCACGGGTAAGCCATGTTGAGCGTCGTAGACGCTAACCAGGCCCTGGATGCTGCCAAGACCTTGTTGCTGATTGTCCAGCATCACATTAACCAGTTTGTGCACACCGATATCGTGAGAGACCGCAGGCATGGACAGCATTTTTCCTGCCGTTGGGTAGCTCAGAACTTGCCGGGTGGGGGCGACGATAGTGCCAGCGGCATATTGGGCCATGGCTTTGCCTAGCTGGGCGATCAGCTCTGGATAAGGCAGAGCGCGGGCAGTCTCTTCAGGGGACAGGACGGTATAGCAAGCGTGTGTCATTCCAGAATCTCCAGGGAGTCGATCTGTGTGGCGTGCCGAACTATCAATCCAGTGTAGCGTAGGCCCAGCCCAGAGCAATAGGGCTTTGGCGCCCATGACCTATTGACCCACCTTGACAATTAAGCTGCCCCGTCTGACGGTTTGTCACGGCATAATGAGAACCGATATCAGCACCCGCTGACGCACGGTGCCATGCATTGGGGAGAAAAATAATGAGTTTGCTTAATTCTGTTGTGTCGGCCTTGTCGGCTACGGATTCCAAATCCAAAGAGCAGGGCGCCTTGTTGCCTGCGCTGATTCAGGTGATCAGCACGTATCCAGGTGGTTTGAGCGGCCTGATTGAACGCTTTCGCGCGGGTGGTTTTGGTGAGGTGGTCTCGTCCTGGATTTCGCAGGGCAGCAATCAGGAAATTGGCCAGCAGGACTTGCTGAGCGTGATGGGTCAACCAGCGATCAAGCAATTGGAAGATTTGTCGGGTCTGAACCAGCAAAGCGTGCTGGAGAACCTGAAGATCATGTTGCCGTCCTTGATCAATCAAGCCAGCCCGAATGGTCAGTTTGATCCGTCCCACATTACCGATGCCAGCAGCTTGCTGGGCGGTTTGGCACAGCTATTTCGCAAGTCCTGATGAGCTTGCGCCAGTAACACGGCCAGCCTGATGGCTGTGTCGAGAAAATATCAAAAAGCCTGGAGTCGGTGCTATGCCGATTCCAGGCTTTTTTAGCTTGATGCGGACAAACCTGCACAGCTATGGCGGCCTGTACAGGATTTCTGGTTTTAGCCGCGTGCCGCTGCTTCCAGGGCTTGTTCCAAGTCAGCCAGAATGTCGTCGATATGTTCCAGGCCCACGGATAGGCGAACCATGTCCTCGCTCACGCCTACCGCCGCCAGTTCTTCGGCGTTCAGTTGACGGTGTGTGGTGCTGGCAGGGTGGCAAGCCAGGGATTTGGCATCGCCAATATTGACCAGGCGCAGCACCAGATTCAGTGCGTCGATAAAGCGGGTACCCGCTTCAATACCGCCTTTGATACCAAAGGACAGAATCGCTGCAGGTTTGCCGCCCATGTAGCGCTTGGCCAGTTCGTGGTCAGGATGGTCAGCCAGACCTGCGTACTTGACCCAAGATACCTGTGGGTGGGCGTTCAGATACTCGGCCACTTTCAAGGCGTTTTCGGTGTGGCGTTCCATGCGCAAAGGCAAGGTTTCGATGCCTTGCAGGATCTGGAAGGCGCTCAAGGGAGCCAGGGCAGCGCCGGTATTGCGCAGCGGAGCCACGCGGCAGCGGCCAATGAAGGCGGCCGGGCCGAAGGCTTCGGTGTAAACCACGCCGTGGTAGGACGGATCAGGTGTGTTCAGGATGGCAAAGCGCTCTTTGTGCTCGGCCCAAGGGAATTTGCCGGAGTCCACTACCATGCCAGCGATGGTCGTGCCATGACCGCCCATGTATTTGGTCAGTGAGTGCACCACGATGTCGGCACCGTGTTCGATAGGACGGCACAGGGCAGGGGAGGCAACGGTATTGTCGACAATTAGGGGGACGCCATGACGGTGGGCGGCATCGGCCAGCGCACGGATATCAATGATGTTGCCAGCCGGGTTGCCGATGGTTTCGCAAAATACAGCGCGGGTGCGGTCGTCAATCAGGGCTTCCAGCGCGTCGATGTCGTTGGGCTGGGCAAATTTGACGGTAATGCCTTGGCGCGGGAAGGAGTGTGCGAACAGGTTGTAGGTGCCGCCGTACAACTTACTGACAGACACAATGTTGTCGCCAGCCTCTGCAATCGTTTGGATAGCATACGTGATGGCCGCCATGCCAGAGGCGACAGCCAATCCCGCAATCCCGCCTTCCAGTGCTGCGACACGCTCTTCGAGCACAGCATTGGTGGGGTTCATGATGCGGGTGTAAATATTGCCGGGTACCTTCAGGTCAAACAGATCCGCGCCGTGTTGCGTATTGTCGAAAGCGTAGGAAGTGGTCTGATAAATCGGAACAGCAACAGCTTTTGTGGTCGGATCTGGCTGATAGCCAGCATGAATGGCAAGCGTCTCTAGTTTCATGGTTGGTTCTGGAATTGATGATCAAGTGGCTTATATAGGATAGAGCAAGCATAACCCCTGTATGTCGTGAAATGTATCTAAGGCTGCCGACATTAATAATATGTCTTTATTTCCTTCGGTAATAATGGCGTATTACTGACAACCGACTCTGCTTTTTAGAATACGGGTGGATATTTCTTATTTTCGTTACTTACCAATCGCCCGACATGGGTTAGCATTTCGTATCCGGGCAGATGGCGTGTTGCATCCTGCCCCGAGGTCCTAGAGGCTTACATGAAAGTATGGTTTAAGCGGGGCTTATTCAGCCTCGTCGTTTTAGCTATTGTCACGGTGGTAGGCGGGGCGATTTTCCTGCTGACATTCAATCCCAATTCGTACAAACAGAAGCTGGCTGATATCGTCCAGCAAAAGTATCAACGTACGCTCAAGATTGACGGTGATATCGAACTTTCTTTATTTCCCCGCATCGGCCTGTCCGTGCAGGGGCTGTCCCTGTCTGACCGTAATTCGGAAGATCCTTTCGCTTCTTTGGAAAGCGCCCGCTTTGCCGTGGCGCTTTGGCCGTTGATCAATAACCGTCTGGTGGTCGATCATGTCGCTGTTACGGGCTTTAAAGCCTGGATTGTGCGCGATGAAGAAGGCAAGTTGAATTTTGATGACCTGCTGCAGGCACCACCCGCTGGTCCACCACTGCCGGTGGCTCGTTCTGGCGTGTCTTTGCTGCCCGCTGCCCAAGCGGCCGAGGCTCCACAGGAAAACCCCGTTGAGCCCGCACCAGAATCCTTGCCGGTTCCTGAGTTGATTGCCAAGCGTTCCGGTAGCGAGACGGATTTCCAGATTGATATTGCGGGTCTGAGCCTTAAGGGGGGCGAGATCCATTACTTCAGCAAACGCAGCAATGTGATTGGCCGTTTGCTACAGCTGGAAGTGAATACGGGCCGCATGACCTTTGGTCAGCCTTTTGATGTGGCGTTCAAAAGCCGCCTGTCGGGTGACTATCCCCTGGCAGACGGTGTGCTGGAGGGGCAGGGGCAACTGAGTCTGGACCCCGCTTCCAAATCCTATGGCGCCCAGAAACTGAATGTGAGCTTTGTCGGTGATCTGGACGAGTTGCAGGCGCAAAGTCTGACCGTTAAGGGTAATGTGGCTTACAAGTCCGCCCAGCGTCAGTTCAGCGCCACCAATCTGGATACACAATTGCAAGGTCAGTGGCGGGGCGCTTATCCAGTCAGCGATCTGAGCGCTTCGCTGAGCACGCCCAAGATGCAGATCGACAGCGTCAGCGATCTGGTGTCGTTCGAAAAGCTGGCTTTGCGTGTTCGTGGTAAGAATGAAGATCAAGACCTGGATCTGGCCTTGGATGTGCCTCGCATCCAGGTATCGCCTGCCCAAGCGGAAGGATCGCCTGTCGTTGCCAGCCTGAAAGTCAGCGGCCCCCGAGTTTTGGGGCTGGGCTTGACCTTGCAGGGTTTGTCCGGCAACAGCCAGGAATTGATCTTTGAGCAGGCCAAGCTGGATGGTGCGATCAAACAGGGCAGCCGTGTCGCTCAGTTCAAGGCAAGCTCCCCCTTGCAGTGGCAACCCTCAAATGAATGGCTGCGTCTGCCGGAGATTCAAGCCAATATTCGCGTTGAAGACCAAGCCGATGCAGGTAGCCGTTTTGAAATGCCTATCACCGGTCAAGCTGACCTGAACAAAGGCAAGCAGGAATACAGTGCGCAGTTAAGCAGCAGCACCGAGCAGGCTCAAGGCAGTCTTGATGTGACTTTGCACGATAAGGGCAAGGGGTCCTTGCTGGATGCGATCCTGAAAGCTGACAAGCTGGATTTGGATGAACTGCGCTCGATTTTCTGGGCGGCGGCCCCTGAAGTGGTACCCACAACAGAGCCGGAACCCCAGGCGCAGGCACCTGAAGCGGCAACCGAGCAGGCGCCAGCTAAAGAGGGCGGTGAACAGGCCGAGCAGCCCAAGGCCGAAGAGGCAGATGCCGCAGCACCAGCAGAGCAAGAACCCGACGCGGCTTTGTCCTACCCATGGCTGGACAAGGTTACTTTTGATCTGCGTTTTGAAATCGAAAAACTGCGCAGCCTGGGTGTGGTGATGGATCAGGTCAAGGCCCAGATCAAGAACCAGGGCCAGGTGGTCAGTTTGTCCCAGTTCACTGCACAGGCTTATGAAGGCCAGTTCCAGGCCAAGGCCAAGGTTGAGCCAGGCAAGCGTTTTGAGCTGGGTCTGAAGCTGCAACAAATGCAGGTTGGATCGCTCTTGCTGGATGCTTTCGGCAATGATTATTTGGCAGGCAAGGGCAATGTGAGCCTGGACCTGAAGGCTCAAGGCGCCACGCAGCAAGAACGTCTGAATGCGCTCGAAGGCGGCCTGACTGTCGATTTGCAGGATGGCAGTTGGCGCAGCGTAGACCTGGACCAAAGTGTGCGTGATATTAATGAGGCCGTACGCAATGCTTTTAGCGGCCAGATTCCTTTGTTGCTGCCCGAGTCTGACCCCTTGCGTCGCACGGTGTTGAACCGTCTGCAAGGCAATTTGGATATCAAGAAAGGGCAAGCCACTTTCCGCAATTTCCGCGCAACCACGCCAATATTGACGGTGACCACGGCCAAAGGAGCCAAGCTGGATTTGGTGTCCCAGCAAGCGGATGTAACCTTGCAGGTGCGTTTGAACCGTAACAACCTGGATGCCGAAGAGCGCAAGTCTTTCCAGGATCTGCGCAATGTGCTGATCCCTATCCATATTTCTGGACCTTGGGCAGCGTTGTCCTACCAGATTCAGTGGAAGGACATTGCCAGCAACTCCATCAAGAAAGCGCTGCAGGACGGTTTGCTGGATTTGTTGAGCCAGCAAGTCTCGGAGGCCAAGGCAGAGTCCAGGCCTGATGTGAAATCCGAGGTGGAACAGATCATCAAGAAAGAGCTGCAAGACAAGGTGCCGCAAACCGTCGGCGAAGCCATGAAACAATGGTTCAAGCCATGAGTGCGAGGGACGTGGTGAGTTTGCCCCAAGAGACGGTTTGCCTGTTGCAAGGCGGTCCGGCTCTAAGTGGCAGCAAGGCACTGGCCTGCAAGGGGCGCTGGGTATTGGGGGATGATCAGGGGCAGGTTCTGGCTGCTGATGCGTTGCCCGCTTTGGCAGGGTTAAGCGTAGAGCTGCGTTTTGGTCAACTGGTGTTGCGCGCTCCCGGTATGCTGCGTCTGGAAATTGAAGTAGACGTCATCGAGGACGATCCGGATTCTTTTTCCCTGTGGCAGGAAAATGGCCAGCCCGTGCAATTGGTGGATGAAGGGGATTTGCCTGCACATTGGTTCAGTCGCTATACAGGCCAGCCCTTGCGGTTGCTAAAGCGTTTGTCGCAAACGACTAAGCCACCTGCGCTGTGACCCCACATATCACAAGCCCTGCCATGAGCAGGGCTTGTTTTTTCTGTTTATGTCGTGGGTTCGGACTGTAGCCGGTGATAGCGAGCCAGCAGGGTTTCCTGGCTTTCCTGGTGTTGGGGGTGAACTTCGATGCACTCGACCGGACACACCACCACACACTGTGGCTCGTCAAAGTGGCCAACGCATTCCGTACACAGGTTGGGATTGATCTCGTAGATCTCCTCACCCATGTAAATAGCCAGATTGGGGCACTGCGGCTCACAAACGTCGCAGTTAATGCATTCTTCAGTAATGTGCAGTGCCATCGCGCAGTGTCCTGATAAACGTGGTCCTTGGATTTGACCAGTCGGTCACCTTACAGTGTAGTACGGACCGCTGCACAGGGCGAGTTCAGGTCGCTGAAACCGCTTGTTGCTTGCGCTCCTGGGCTTTGGTTTGTAGCCAGCGCTCCACAGACGGGAACACAAATTTGCCCACATCGCCGCCCAAAATGGCAATTTCGCGCACGATGGTGCCAGAGATGAACTGGTACTGGTCCGAGGGGGTCATGAACATGGTCTCGACTTCGGGCAGTAAGTGACGGTTCATGCCCGCCATTTGAAATTCGTATTCAAAGTCGGACACGGCGCGCAGGCCACGTACGATAACGCGACCATTTTGTTCGCGCACAAAGTCCTTGAGCAGGCCGGAAAAGCTTTTCACTTCCACGTTCGGGTAGTGGCTGAGCACTTCGGAGGCGATCTCAACACGCTCTTCAACGGTGAAGAAAGGGCGCTTGTTCTGGCTGGAGGCCACACCGACCACGACGTGATCGAAAAGGTTGGCGGCTCGCCGGACAAGGTCTTCATGGCCTCGGGTCAGGGGGTCGAAGGTGCCGGGGTAAACAGCTGTGATCATGGTGCATCCGCGTAAGGGGTTCAAGTTGGCAGGTCGGCGTCCGGGGAGAGCGGTGCAGGCGTCCCGGAAAATTCGGCATTATTGACTGTTTTTTGCATCGCAGCAAATCGCAACAAATGATAATGTACCTGCCCTGCCTTATCCTGTCGTAGTATCCCGTATTGATCCGGGGCTTGTATAGGGGTTTCGGATTCAATGTAAACCAGCGCGTCCGGTGCCAGCACATTGGGCAGCAAGGGCCAGATACGGTCCATCCAGTCTTGCGCAAAGGGTGGGTCTATAAAGACCAGGTCGTAGCGCATCTGGCTGCGCTCCAGAATATGAAGGGCGTCGCCAGCATGGATGCGCACGTGCTCTGCCTTGAGTTTGGTACGCAGGCTGCGCAAATTGGTCACTGCGGGCCCGTGGCGTTCCACCATTTGTACAAAGGCGACACCGCGCGAGGCCGCTTCAAAGCCTAACGCTCCGCTACCGGCAAACAGGTCCAGCACGTTCTTGTCACTGAATTGACCACCCCAGAAGTGGTTAAGCCAGTTAAACAGTGTTTCGCGTACACGGTCCGGTGTGGGCCGCAGACCGGGTGCATCGACGACTGAAATCGGTGTGCGACGGTAATCACCACCTACAATACGGACAGCATGTTTTCTCATTAGCGCTTTGATCGGATAATGTGGTCATTCAACAGAATTTTCTAGTGTAAATCGTATGTTCAGTTTTTTTAAAAGAAAGAAGGCCAAGCCAGAGCCACAAGTCACTCAAACGGAGCTGACCGAGCCGCTTTCTCCTGCTCAGCCCGAGGCTGACGCATCCCCTGCAGTATCGCAGGAGCAAACTACGCCGATTCAAACGCCGGTGGCCCCGCCTGTTGTGGTGTTGGATAGTCAGGCTGAACATCGCGCTGCGTCCGAGTCTACGCCCACGCAGCCAGCGGTGCCACAACCGGCCCCGGCCAGTGTCCCGATGCCCGAGCCTGCGCGTGTCTATGAGCCGGACGGTCAGCCCGTACCCGAACCCGTTCGTACCCCTGAGCCGGAAGTGCCGCCGGTTCCAGAGCCAAGCCGTGCTCCGGAACCCGAAGTTGTGCCGGTGCCTGAGCCCGAGGTGCAACCGATTCCTGAGCCAGAGCCGCCGCCAGAACCTGAGGTGCAGCCGATTCCTGAACCGGTGCCGCCGCCAGAGCCAGAGATTGTTCCTGTTCCTGCCCCACAGCCCGAGCCAGTACCTGCCCCTGCCCCAGAGCCAGAGGCCGCCGCTCCAGTGGTGAAAACCTCCTGGATGTCTCGCCTGAAACAGGGCTTGTCGCGCACAGGTCAAAGCCTGAGCAGCCTGTTTGTCGGTGCCAAGGTTGATGAATCGCTGTTCGAGGAACTGGAAGACGCCTTGCTGATGGCGGACGCGGGAGTCGAGGCGACCGAGAAACTGATTACCGCTTTGCGCGCCCGTGTTCGCAAGGAAAAAGTCAGTGATGCGGCCCAGGTCAAACAGATCCTGTGCGATATTCTGACTGATCACTTGAAGCCCTTGGAGAAATCCTTTCCTTTGGAGTCGAGCAAGCCGCTGGTTGTCATGATTGCCGGGGTGAACGGTGCAGGTAAAACCACGTCTATCGGCAAGTTGGCGCACACCTTCCAGGAGCAGGGCGCAAAAGTCCTGTTGGCTGCTGGTGATACTTTCCGGGCTGCCGCTCGTGAACAACTGATTGAGTGGGGCACCCGCAATAATGTCAGCGTTATTGCCCAAGACGGTGGTGACCCGGCTGCAGTGGCTTTTGATGCGGTACATGCAGGCCGCGCCCGTGATATGGGGGTAGTCATGGTGGATACCGCCGGTCGCTTGCCGACCCAACTGCACCTGATGGAAGAGCTCAAGAAGATCAAGCGTGTCATCGGCAAGGCTGATGGTCAGGCTCCCCATGAGATTTTGTTGGTTGTAGATGGCAACACTGGCCAGAATGCCATTTCCCAGATTCGCGCATTTGATGCCGCGTTGGGTTTGACGGGTTTGGTTGTGACCAAGCTGGACGGTACGGCCAAAGGCGGGACGCTGGCTGCCGTTGCCGCCTGTGCGCAAGGCGTACGTCCTATTCCGGTCTACTGGATTGGCGTGGGCGAGGGCATGCAGGATCTGCAGGCGTTTGTGGCCCGTGAATTTGCGTCGGCCTTGTTGGGCATGAACGCTTAAGCCAAGTTTGGTTGCACAGAAAAACCGGCGATGTCTCTAAAGGCATCGCCGGTTTTTTATGGTTGGACTGTCCAAGGGGACAAGTGCCACCTGGTGGGCCCCAAAGGCTCAGGGGGCTGTTTAGTGGCCTGGGGGTTTAGCGTCGTAGCAGTTCAATTTGTGGTTGATGCTGATCCAAGGCATTGAGCGCATGCTGGGCATGGGCGGCACGTCCTTGGCGGGCATGGGTCAGCCAGTCTCTTGCGAACTGGGCTTGCTCGGGGTTGGCCGCATGTTGGGCATACCAGTCCAGGGCCACGTCCACGTCGGTCACTGCACCAATCAAGGCCTGACATTCGCGTAGCACTTTGTGCAGCCCCTGTTTGTCGGCTGCGCTGGGCAAGAACTCCAGGCAGTAGCGCAGGCTCTTGATCCGGTTGCGCAAACGATGTTGCTTGTCCTGACTGATCTGCGCAAAGCGCTGGCTGCGTAGTTGAATCGTTTGAAACCAGCGGCTGATACGCGCTTCCACCAGATGTTCGGGCTGGGCCACACCATTGAGTTCCAGCGTGGGCCCACAGATCAGGCTTTGCAGATTACTCAATAGCAAGGATTGGAACTCGGCAGCGCTGGCCAATTGCACAGGGTCATGCTCCAGGTGGGCCGGAATGGGTTCGGGAGCCGGGCCAGGCATGCCTGCTTGCAGCAGCAAGGGGGTAATTTCCAGGTGCACCAGGTCGTGGTCACGCGCCTGGCCAAACAAGCCGAAATAATGCGTCAGACGGGTATTGGCGTAGCCTTCGCTGGCCGACAGCCACATTTTGAACAACTTGCGGCAGGAGCGCAGGCGGCGCAGGCCCACGCGCATCAAGGCCAGATAGTCGGCCTGGCGGGAGGAGTCTGGGCGTATGCCATCCACGCCCGCCAGCAAAGCAGCATTGCGAATGACCTGCTCCAGGCTCATGGTGGCGCTCAGGCTGTAGAACTGTTCCAGCTCTTCGGTGTCGACAAAATGCGGTTTGGGTAAATCGTAGGCTTTGCGCGTCAAGGCGGCAGCAACCTGCTCGGGTGACAGGTCCAGGCTTTCGGATTTGGCGCGCCGGCGATCCACTAGGCTGGCCAGTGCATCGCCGCGCTCGGACTTGCTGCGCATCTCCAGAATCAGGCCATGCTTGTACAGCCAGCGCTGGCCGACTTCAAACATGGTCAGGCTCTCGCCGCGAATCAGCTCAATTTCCAGCTCGTTGACCTGTAGTGTCAAGCCATTGGATTCGATGTGACCTACGTCATAGGCCAGCTCCAGCTCCGACTGTCCCTGCTTGATCAGGGCCAGTTCGCGCTGGATTCGGGTTTGATAGCGGGCTTGAATCTGATTCGCGTAGCGGGACAGTGCTGTATGGGCAGGCGTGTCCTGATACAGGCTCAGATCCAGCTTCGGGCCTGGGCGGGGATGATTGAGTTCAATGCGGGACAGGGTGTCAGGACCGGGCAGCTTGACGGTTTGAACCCATTGCTCGCCTTCCTTGCGCAGTCGCAGGGCGATACTTGAGCGCGCCAAATCGCGTTCGGGCGTGTCAAAGTAAATGGCATTTAAGGTAATGCTTCCCGTGCGTACCGCGTCAAGGGCGGTCAATAAACCGGGACGGGCACTCTCGGGTACAAAAAATTTCAGTTCTTGTTCTAGCACAGCATCGCACTCGAGAAATCGCCCACAACAGGTGGGCGGATAAAACAATTATTTTGCATGTAAACCCGCCAAACTTGAAGTAGCGACACCCCTATAAGTGTGTGCAGTCATGTCAAGTTTGATAAAGGCGGAGTGCCCAGCGGTTCGCGCCAGCCCAATTGATGCGAAATGCTGTTGGCGCACTGGCGCAATTGGGCCAGGATGGGGCTGTCGATACTGGCATCAAACAGCGTGCTGGGCCCCAGACTGGTCAAGGCCAGCACAATCTGGCCAGAGTGATCGAACACGGGGACGGACAGGGCATCGATACCGGGAAGGGGGTTGCCCAGTGCCTGGGCCACACCTTGCTCGCGGATTTTTTCCAGCATGGCCGCCAGCTCGTTGGGGCTGGGGCGCAGCGGGCTGATGCTGGTGACAACGGCACTGTCGCCCGCTTCGCGCTCAATGTAGTGGCGAGCCACTTCCGGGGGGAGCCAGGCAGCAAAGACGTGGCCGGTCGCCGTATGCAACATGGACATCACCGTGCCGCAGCGCATGTTCACATGGACCGGATAGCTGGCCTCGCTGATATGAACCATGGTGGGGCCGTGTGAGCCCAGCACCGCCAAACCCAACGTATGCCCAATGCGCGAGGCCCAGGCTTGAACCAGGGGCAGGGCAATTTTGACCGGGTTCTGGCTTTGCAGGCTGACCAAACCCATCTGCAAGGCAAAAGGCCCCAGCTCGTACAGCCCGGTCGCCGGAGCCTGCTGTACCAGTCCTACGTTGGTAAAGCTGACCAGATAAGGGTGGGCTTTGGCCGAGCTCATTCCCGCTTGCGTGGCCAGATCACGTAGCATCATGGGTTGTCCGCTGTCCACCAGCACTTTCAACAGGCCAAAGCCCGTTTCAATGGATTGGATACGGCGACGTTTTTCGTCCAGCGCAGGCAAAATGGGGTCGGTCATAGGGGTTTGGGGCGGTTTGGCACGGTCTTTAAGTGTACCGACTAATGAAGCTGCCCGCCGGGGCCCGGGTGTCGTAAAATGGCCTTAATTATTATCTGTCTGAGCAAAGAGCACGATGAATCAAGAAATTCAGTCCGACGCTGGTCAACTGGGCGCCAGTCCAATCGCTCCCGTTCCAGAGATTGTGGAAGAGCTGCGCGCAGGGCGCATGGTTATTCTGGTTGACGAAGAGGACCGTGAAAACGAAGGCGACCTGGTCATGGCTGCCGAGTTCGTGAATGCTGAAGCGATCAACTTCATGGTGACACATGGCCGCGGTCTGGTTTGCCTGACCCTGACCGAAGAGCGGTGCCGCCAACTGGATTTGCCTTTGATGGCCACCCGCAACGGCACGCGTTTTGGCACCAACTTCACGGTGTCGATTGAAGCGGCTGAGGGCGTGGAAACCGGTATTTCCGCTGCTGACCGCGCCCGCACCGTGCAAGCGGCTGTGGCCCGGGATGCGCGCCCAATTGATCTGGTGCAGCCCGGTCACATTTTTCCGTTGAAGGCGGCCAAAGGTGGCGTGCTGGTGCGTGCCGGTCATACCGAAGCGGGTTGTGACTTGACGGCGATGGCGGGTTTGACTCCGGCCGCTGTTATCTGCGAAGTGCTCAATCCAGACGGAACCATGGCACGCTTGCCGGATTTGCTGGTGTTTGCTCGCGAGCATGGCATCAAGGTTGGCACCATCGCAGACCTGATTCAGTACCGTAGCGAACACGAGTCCATGATCGAGCGTTTGCACAAAAAGCCCGTAAAAACGCCTTATGGCGAATTTGAGTGCCATGCCTACCGCGACCTGTCTTCTGGTGGTTTGCACCTGGCATTGGTTCACGGTGAAATCAGCCCGGACGTGGAAACTCTGGTCCGTGTGCATGAACCGACTACCGTGCTGGATGTCTTGATCGAGGGCGATGTGGGCCACAGTTGGACCTTGCCAGTGGCTTTGCGTACCGTAGCCACATCCGACAGCGGTGTTGTGTTGTTGATGAATTGTCAGAACTCCGAAGAAGAGAGTTTTGAGCAGATTCAGGCTTGGGGTGCAGACAGTCCGGCCCAGGCGCCACGCGGTCGTCCTAGCCGCAATGATTTGCGCACGTATGGAATTGGTGCACAAATTTTGCGTGACCTCAATGTCGGCAAAGCCCGTTTGATGTCGCGACCACGTAAAATGCCAAGCATGGCCGGGTTTGCATTGACCGTGACGGGTTACCATAGCGAACCAGATTCTCAATCCTAAGCGGAGCTTCCAACATGAATCCTTACATTGTTACCCCTGACCTGAATGGGGAAGGTCTGCACATTGGTATTGTGCGTGCACGTTTCAACGAGTCTATCGGCCTGGCCGAGTTGGAAGCCTGCCTCAAAGAGCTGGAGGCTCTGGGCGTGGACGAGCGCGACGTGACTGTTCTGTCCGTACCTGGCGCGCTGGAATTGGGCATCACCCTGGGCCAGATGGCTGAAACCGGCGAGTTCGATGCTCTGATCGCTCTGGGTGCCGTTATCCGCGGTGATACCTACCATTTTGAAGTGGTCAGCAATGAAAGCGCTTCGGCCATTACTCAGGTCTCCCTGGCAACCGGTATTCCTGTTGCCAACGGTGTACTGACCACCAACACAGATGAACAAGCCGAAGTTCGCGCTGCTGAGAAAGGTCGCGATTGCGCCCGTACAGCGGTCGAGCTGGGCAATCTTATCGCCGTCCTCGAACCCGAGCTGGACGACGATGAGGACGAAGATTACGAGGACGAAGATCTTGACGACGACAAATAAAGTCCCGGCCAGTAAGGCCAACGGACGATCCGCGCGCCGCCGCTCGCGCGAATTTGCCCTGCAGGGCATCTATTCCTGGCTTTTGCGAGGCGCGGATGGCCTGCAGGAAGCCACCTCCATCGACGCCCATATTCGGGGCGACGAGGAGTTTGGCGAAGCCGACGCAGCCTGGTTCAAAACCTTGCTGTTTGGTGTGATGCGCGAAGCTCCTGTGCTGCGCGAACGTTTTTTGCCTTATGTTGATCGTCCTTTGGAAGAACTCTCTCCCATCGAACATGGCATCTTGCTCATTGGCAGTTACGAACTGGTGCATCACGTTGAAGTGCCTTACCGTGTTGCCATTAACGAAGCTGTCGAGCTGGCCAAGTCCTTCGGCGGTACTGATGGCTTCAAATTCGTGAACGGCGTGCTGGACAAGCTGGCCGCCGACGTACGCGCCCCCGAAGTTGCCAAGCAGGCCCGCCGCTAAAACGGGGCGTGCCGTGCTGAACGAGTTCGGTCTTATCCAGCAGTATTTCAATCGTCCCGCTCCCGAAGGCTATTTGGGAGTGGGCGATGATTGCGCCCTTTTTACGCCTACACCCGGCTGGCAACTGGCCAGCAGCGTCGATCTTCTGATCGAAGGGCAACATTTCTTTGCCGATGTGGACCCCTTTTTGTTGGGACACAAGGCGCTGGCCGTGAATCTGTCGGATCTGGGCGCCATGGGGGCCAAACCACGAGCCTGTCTATTGGCTCTGTCCCTGCCCGAAGTCCGGCCTGAATGGCTGCAAGCATTTTCCCAAGGTTTGTTCCAACTGGCCGATCAGGCACATTGCCCCTTGATTGGTGGTGATACCACGCGCAGCAAGCAAGGGGTGGTGATCAGTATTACGGTGCTGGGTGAGGTCCGGGCGGGGCAGGCTTTGCAACGCAGCGCCGCCCAGCCCGGTGATGATATCTGGTTGACGGGGACGCTGGGGGCGGCAGACATTGCCTTGCGGCTTTTGCAAGGACGCCTGGCCACTGACCCCGATCGCCTGGCTGCCAGCCGCCCAGCGTTGGAACAACCTTGGCCGCCGTATCGCCTGGGGCATGCCCTGGCAGGTTTGGCCCATGCCGCCATTGATGTGTCTGATGGCCTGGTCCAGGATCTGGGTCATATCGCCAAAGCCAGTCAATGCGCCGCCCATCTGGATTGGTGCGCTTTGCCGCTGGACTCATCCCTGAAGGGCCTGCCTGCTGATTTGCAACGTGAAGCGGTTCTGGTTGGCGGCGACGTTTTTCAACTGTGTTTCACCGCAGAACCCCTGCATCGGGAATCCATCATGGCGCTGGCCCAGCGCGAAGGTGTGCCGCTCAGCCGTATCGGCTCCATGCACGCCGGTAGCGGGGTGTATGTGCGTGATCAACAGGGTTTGCATCCTGCCCCTGCCCAGGGCGGCTTCGATCATTTTGGTGGCTGAGTCTGTGTCATGAGCACATTTCCTGATCCTTCCTTGAATCCGATTCAACGTCCTACCCTGGATTGGGTGGTGAAAAAGCCTTGGCGCTTGATCGCCTTCGGTGGTGGCACTGGCGTGTTGCGCCCAGGGCCGGGTACCTGGGGCACGGTACTGGCCTGGGTCTTGTGGGTCTTGGGTCTGCATGTGCTGACCGACACGCAAATGGCTATTTTCTTGCCAGTCTCCTTTTTCATTGGTTGCTGGGCTTGCCACCGCACAGGCTACGACCTGGGCGTGTCTGATCACAGCGGCATGAACTGGGATGAGATGGTGGCCTTCTGGCTGGTGTTGTGGCTGATTCCGCAGACCTGGCTGGCACAGGGCATCGCATTCGTGTTATTTCGTTTTTTTGATATTCTCAAACCTGCGCCGATTCGCTATTTTGATCGTCGTCTGCATAATGGGTTTGGCGTTATGTGGGATGATCTCCTGGCGGCAGGCTACACCTTGTTGCTGATGGCTGTCTTGGTACGTTTTGGAGTTTTCTCATGAGCGATTACGAGCACGGCAATGCTGCCCTGGCCCTGGGGCAAGCCCTTAAAGATCGCGGCTGGATGGTCGCCTGCGCCGAGTCATGTACCGGTGGCCTGCTGGCTGCTGCCTTGACGGACTTGCCCGGCTCCAGCGCCTGGTTTGAGCGCGGTCTGGTCACGTACAGCAACAAGGCCAAGGTTCAGGAGCTGGGCGTGAATCAGGACACCCTGGATCGATTTGGTGCGGTCAGCGAAGAAACCGCCATGGAAATGGCGGCGGGTGCGCTGGAAGCTACCGCAGATGCCGAGTTGGCTATTTCCACGACCGGCATTGCCGGCCCGGACGGAGCCACGCCAGGCAAGCCGGTTGGTCTGGTGTGCTTTGGTTTTGCGCAACGCCGTGGCGATGGCATTGTGACCCGCGCCTCTGCCCGTATCTTTGACGGTGATCGTGCTCAAATTCGTCAGCAGGCTGTGGAATACGCCTTGACCAGTGCGCTGACCATGCTCAATCCGGCCTGATCTTAGGCCGGTAACATCAAACCCAGCTGCCGGGCGCTCGAACGCAGTTCGGGCAGGCAGCGCCGGATCAACTGTTCTTCAGTGTCCTGCCAGTCTTTGATACTGATGCTCATCCCCGCGACAACACGTCCGCTGGCACTGCGCACGGGTACGCCAATTGCCGTCAAACCCAGCTCCAGCTCTTCCTTGATCAAGGAATAATCCTTTTCCTGCACCTGTTTCAATTCGTGCAGCAAAGCCTCGCGAGTATGGGCGGTGTATTGCGTCATGATCTTGAAAGGTGCCAGCTCCAGGTAAGCATCCAGTTTGCTGGGTGGCAACTGCGATAGCAGCATTCGCCCGATCGAGGTGCAGTGGGCAGGTAAACGGCTTCCCAAGCCCAGAGACACGGTTAGTACGCGCTGCCGTTGTGCGCGTGCCAGATACAGAATCTCGTCCCCGTCCAGCAAGGCCAGCGCACAGGTTTCACCAACACGATCACTTAAATCGTCCAGTATGGGTTGCGCCAGGCTGACGATGGAGGTCGAGGAAAAATAGGCATGGCCCAACTGCAAAATTGCCGGACGCAGTTTCCAGAACGCGCCTTCCTGCTCTGCATAACCCAGGGCTTGCAAAGTGTAGAGGCAGCGTTGCACCACTGCTCGCGCCAGGCCGGTTTTCAGGGCAATTTCTGCGGCCCGCAATGGCCGCCTTCTATCTGAAAACGCCGTAATCACCTGCAGGCCACGGGCTAGCGACTGCATATAGTCCGGGTCGCCTTTGTAGTTGTCGGCGGGGGGAATTGTCTCTTTGTTGATGGTCATTGCGTGATAGGGGGCAAGATTCAGTTTTGTTCGATTAGCGAACCAAACGGAATTTATAAGAATTATCGATGATAAATTGTAAAAAAAACAAGACTTAGCAATTAAATAATCAAGTTCGATTATCGAACAAAATAAGTTTGGAGAGATTCATGAATAAAGTCCTAGCCCGTAAAGTGGCTCCTTTGCTAACCGGCATGGGTTTGTTGTTTTGTTCTTTGGGAGCGCAGGCCGCGTACCCGGACAAGCCTATTCGTCTGGTTGTGCCCTTTACACCGGGCGGCGTGACGGATGTGATTGCCCGAGGTGTCGCCAAGGAAATGTCCAAAGATCTGGGCCAGACCATCGTTGTGGAGAACAAGCCCGGTGCCAGCGGCATTATTGCGACGGACTTCGTTGCAAAATCTGCCCCCGATGGTTATACCGTCTTGCTGGCCGCTGTTGGTCAGGCCGTCGTGAACAACCACCTCTACAAGAAACTGCCTTACGATCCAGCGCAGGATCTGACGGCTGTTTCCCTGGTGGCCGAAGGACAGAACGTGCTGGTGGTCAATGCTCAGCAAAGCCCCTTTAAGACAGGTGAAGAGCTGATCAACTACGCTCGCTCCAAGCCTGAAGAGCTGACTTACGCCTCCTTTGGTAACGGCTCTTCCTCGCACCTGTCGGCAGCCGCCTTTACCACGATGGCCAATATCGATGTTATCCATGCTCCCTACCGTGGCAGTGCACCTGCCATGACCGATTTGCTGGGTGGCCATATCTCCTTCATGTTCGATAGCATGGGTACGGCGATTACACATATCAAGGCCAATACCGTGCGCCCCTTGGCCGTGTCAGGCCCGGAGCGTTCTTCCTTGTTGCCAGAGGTGCCCACCTTTGCCGAGCTGGGTCTGAATCAGGGCTATAACGTGACGGCCTGGTTTGGTTTCCATGTCAGTAGTGGCACGCCTCCTGAAATCGTCGAGCGCCTGAGCCAGTCCATGAGAACGGTCAGTGAGAACACCGAGTTTGTTGAAGGCTTCCGTCGTCAGGGCGTGGATATCCTTTCCTCCACCCCTGCTGAGTATGCCGAGTTCCTGCGTCAGGAAGACGAAAAGTTGGGCAGCCTGATCAAGCAGGCCAATATCACGCTGGACTAATCGTTTTTGAATGGAGCACTGTAACGTGAGCGATCAGCACGTCTCGCAGGCAATACGTCCTGCCCCTTTGGATGGCATCCGGGTTCTGGATCTGACACGCATTCTGGCTGGCCCATGGTGCACGCAGAACCTGGCTGATCTGGGGGCGAATGTCTACAAGATAGAGCGGCCCGAAACTGGCGACGATACGCGCGCCTGGGGCCCGCCCTTTTTGCAGACACCGGATAAGGAGGATACGGCTGAGGCGGCCTACTACCTGTCGGCCAACCGTAACAAGCAGTCGATCAGCCTGGATATTGCCAGTCAGGAGGGCGCGGATGTGGTGCGTGCCATGGCACGGGAATGCGACATCCTGGTCGAGAACTTCAAGGTGGGTGGTCTGGCCAAATATGGCCTGGACTATGCCAGCCTGAAAGCGATCAACCCGCGTCTGATCTATTGCTCGATTACCGGCTTTGGCCAGACCGGCCCTTATGCCGAACGTCCGGGTTATGACTTCATGATCCAGGCCATGGGTGGGATGATGAGCCTGACCGGAGAGCGTGATGACAAGCCCGGTGGTGGCCCTCAGAAAGCGGGGGTCGCTGTCGCGGACTTGATGACGGGTATGTATGCCACCAGCAGCATTCTGGCCGCCTTGTTTGAACGCTCACGCAGCGGCTTGGGGCAGCATATCGACATTGCCTTGCTGGACTGTCAGGTTGCCATGTTGGCTAACCAGAATATGAACTATCTGGTGAGCGGGCAGGCCCCGAAGCGGGCTGGTAATGCGCATCAGAACCTGGTGCCCTATCAGGTGTTCCCAACGAAAGATGGCCACATCATTGTGGCTATCGGCAATAATCGGCAGTTCGCGGCTTACTGCGAAGCGATTGGCCATCCGGAAGTCGTGGAGGACGAACGTTTCCGTATCAACAGCCAGCGGGTCAAGCACCGGGATGAGCTAGAGCAGATCCTGAGCGCCGCGATGCAAAAGCATCCTAGTGCGTATTGGTTGGAAGCCCTGGACAAGATTGGCGTACCAGCCGGGCCTATCAATGATCTGCATGGGGTGTTCTCGCATCCGCAGGTTCAGGCCCGGAATATGCGTATCGAGCTGGCTCACAGCCAGGCGGGCAAGGTCAGCATGACGGCCAGCCCCATGCGTTTTTCAGATAGCCCAGTGTCTTACCGCATGGCTCCGCCGCAATTGGGTGAGCATACCGAGCAGGCTCTGCAGAGTGTATTGGGGGCCGATAGCCCGGAGCTGAAGCAGTGGCGCGACCGGAACTAGGCTTGAGCTCAGCTTAAAAGCCAAAACTCTCATCAGAATTGGAACCTGTGCCAGAGCCGAAGTAGGGGCCTGGTTTAGTGTTTAGGCTTGTGGCTGGAGCAGTGTCGGATCGATACTCTCGTTCGGCAGCTTGAAATACAGCTCAGACCCGAGACCAGGGCTGGTAGCTTAGCAGGGGCTGAACTTGTTTCTTGTGTTTAAGCTTCAGACTGAGCCCGAGCCGGATTTATGGTTCGTAGCTTAATAAAAAGCCCTGCTCATTTGGGATTGAATCCAAGTGAGCGGGGCTTTCTTGTCTCTACACTAACTGCTGTCGCTGTCGCTGTCGCTGTCGCTGTCGCTGTCGCTGTCGCTGTCGCTGTCGCTACCTCCGGACTGATTGAGCAAGCAGGAAGGGCCAGGAATTACCGTTTCTTGTTGCGCGCGTCATTAATGGCATTGCGCGTGGCAATCGCTGCTGCTTGAGCCGCATCACGCCAGTCATCCCCACGGCTGGCGTACAGAATGGCGCGCGAAGAGTTGATCATCATGCCGTTACCTTGGGAGTCCATACCAGCAGCAACGGTGGCGTCCACATCGCCACCCTGGGCACCAATGCCGGGCACCAGCAAAGGCATATCGCCAATACGGGCACGCACCTTGCCGATTTCGTCGGGGAAGGTGGCGCCCACGACCAAAGCACATTGACCATTCGTATTCCACTTTTCTGCCACCAGGCTGGCCACGTGCAAGTACAGCGGGGTACCGTCAGCCATTTCCATGAATTGCAGGTCTGAGCCGCCGGGGTTGGAAGTGCGGCACAACACGATCACGCCTTTGTCCTTGTGTTCCAGGTAGGGCTCTACCGAGTCAAAGCCCATGTAGGGGCTGACGGTGACGGCATCAGCGCGATAGCGCTCAAAGGCTTCGCGTGCGTATTGTTCGGCGGTCGACCCCACGTCCCCACGCTTGGCATCGAGCACGATGGGCAGATGAGGGTAGCGGCTGCGAATGTAGTCGCACAGATCTTGCAACTGATCCTCGGCACCCTGAGCGGCAAAGTAGGCGATCTGGGGTTTGATGCCACAGGTGTAGTCGGCGGTGACGTCCACAATCGCTTTGCAGAACTCATAAATCGCGCCGGGTTTGCTGGCCAATTCCAAAGGCAAGCGGGCAGGGTCTGGGTCCAGACCCACCATCAACATGGATTGGTTGTCCGTCCAGGCACGGTTCAGTTTTTCTATGAATGTCATGGGAATCAGGAAAGTAAACGGCTATACAAAAAGCTGAGCCAGACGGCACCAGCAAAAATAAGGGACAGCAGCACGGCAGCACTGGCCAGATCCTTGGCCCGCCCGATCAAGGGGTGGTGCTCCAGGGTAATCGTATCGGCCAGGGCCTCCAGGGCCGAGTTCAGCAGCTCCACCACCAGCACAAAGACCAGTGCGCCCAGCAAGACCAGAATTTCCGCCGGGGTTTGCCCCAGCCAGAATGCCAGTGGCGTCAGGATGACAGCCAAGGCCAGTTCCTGGCGAAAGGCAGCCTCATGGCGCAGGGCTGCGGCCAGACCCTGGCTGGAGTAGCGCAAGGCATTGAACAGGCGGCCCAAACCACCTTTGCTTTTGAATGGAGAGTCTGACATGAAGGAAACAGCAGATTGAAGTGCCCTGATTATAGGGGTTTGCTTGGACGAAAAAAAACCGGATGGAAAAATCCATCCGGTTTTTGTACCAAAAGCGTGGCGATCAGGGCAGAAGTGATCAATTTCCGCCCGGATCGGGGTGCTGATGTGTGGCTTAGAAGCCGCCCATACCACCCATGCCGCCCATACCACCCATGTCAGGCATGGCTGGAGCAGGTTTGTCTTCCACGATTTCCGACACGGCCACTTCGGTTGTCAGCAACAGGCTGGCGATCGAAGCTGCGTTTTGCAGAGCAGTGCGGGTAACTTTGGTTGGGTCCAGAACACCTTGCTCAACCAGGTCGCCGTACTCGCCAGTAGCCGCGTTGTAACCGTAGGTGCCGGTGCCGCTGGCCACTTGGTTGACAACCACGCTGGCTTCTTCGCCGGCGTTGGAGACGATGGTACGCAAAGGAGATTCGATCGCACGCAGGATCAGTTTGATACCGGCGTCTTGGTCGGTGTTGTCGCCTTTCAGTTGGGCAACCGCTGCGCGAGCACGAATCAGTGCAACGCCACCGCCAGGAACGATACCTTCTTCGACGGCTGCGCGAGTAGCGTGCAGGGCGTCTTCAACGCGAGCTTTCTTCTCTTTCATTTCGACTTCGGTGGCAGCGCCAACACGAATCACGGCAACACCGCCAGCCAGCTTGGCCACGCGCTCTTGCAGTTTTTCACGGTCGTAGTCGGAAGTGGACTCTTCGATCTGAACGCGGATCTGTTTCACGCGAGCTTCGATGTCGGTGCCGTTGCCAGCGCCGTCGATGATCGTGGTGTTTTCTTTGGCCACTTCAATGCGCTTGGCCTGACCCAGATCGTCCAGAGTCGCTTTTTCCAGAGACATACCGGTTTCTTCGGAGATCACGGTACCGCCAGTCAGGATAGCGATGTCTTCCAGCATGGCTTTACGACGGTCGCCAAAGCCAGGAGCTTTAACAGCGGTGGTCTTCAGGATGCCGCGGATGTTGTTCACAACCAGAGTAGCCAGAGCTTCGCCTTCCACGTCTTCAGCAACGATCAGCAAAGGACGGCTGGTCTTGGCAACTTGCTCCAGTACGGGCAGCAGATCACGGATGTTGGAGATTTTCTTGTCGAAAATCAGCACAAATGGATCTTCCAGAACAGCAACTTGCTTTTCGGAGTTGTTGATGAAGTAAGGGGACAGGTAGCCGCGGTCAAACTGCATACCTTCAACCACGTCCAGTTCGTTTTCCAGCGATTTGCCGTCTTCAACGGTGATCACGCCTTCTTTACCAACTTTGTCCATGGCATTGGCGATGATCTCACCGATGGAGTGGTCGCTGTTGGCCGAGATGGAACCGACTTGAGCGATTTCTTTGCTGGTGGTGCAAGGACGGGACAGCTTGCGCAGTTCGTCAACAACGACGACCACAGCCTTGTCGATACCGCGCTTGAGGTCCATTGGGTTGATGCCGGCGGCAACAAACTTCAGGCCTTCTTCAACGATGGCTTGAGCCAGCACTGTGGCGGTCGTGGTACCGTCACCGGCGTTGTCGGAAGTCTTGGAGGCAACTTCTTTAACCAGTTGAGCACCGATGTTCTCGAACTTGTCTTTCAGTTCGATTTCTTTGGCAACGGACACACCGTCTTTAGTGACGGTAGGGGCGCCAAAGGAGCGGTCCAGAACCACGTTACGGCCTTTAGGGCCCATGGTGGTCTTAACAGCATTGGCCAGAACGTTAACGCCGCGCACGATGCGGGTACGTGCGTCGTCGCCGAAGTAAACTTGTTTTGCGGTCATGGTTTGAATCCTATTGAATTTTCGTTGGCGGTACTTATTCGATCACGGCGAAGATTTCTTCTTCGCGGATCACCAGCAGCTCTTCACCGTCGATCTTGACGGCCTGGCCGGAATACTTGCCAAACAGAACTTTGTCGCCGACCTTCAGATCCAGCGCCAGAACCTTGCCGTCCTCGGTTTTCTTACCGGGGCCAACGGCCAGGATTTCGCCTTGATCGGGCTTTTCAGTCGCGCTCTCGGGGATAACGATACCGGAAGCGGTGGTGCGTTCGTTGTCCAGACGCTTGACGATCACTCGATCGTTCAAAGGACGCAGTGCCATGGAGAAACTCCTGTTTAAAGATGACTTTAGTTGTTGGTCCGATTTTGGGGGCGAGGTGCTTTAGCACTCAACCCCTTCGAGTGCTAATTATAGGGACGACTTTCCTAATTTCAAGAGCACCAGGGTCGGGTTGTTACATCTTTGTCCTGGGGCGTGGGATTGTGGGGGGAGGGCGTCATTGAGGTTTGAGCTTGTGTCACTCAGTGCTGAACTCTGAGTAGTATCCCAACTTGCTAGCAGCGGAGGGGGAGCTAGCAATGGACTTTTGGGACACTTTGATGGAGCAAGTTGAGCTAGACGGCTTGCTTTCGACAGAGCAGAACGTGCAATAGATGCTAATTAAAGCTTGCGTTACTGCGATGGTGGCCAGCGTTTTCCTGAGCATGCAACCCGAAAAATGGAGGCCGAGAAAAGCTTGAGTTGGTTTTATGCAGCCGGTCCTAGGTCTACTCGATAGGTCAGACTTATATATAGATTCATAGTATGGTTCTTGATCTATTTAAGATTTGCCTTAGTGAGCACTTGAAGGCTTCATTTTGGAGGAGACATATGGGAGATAACCCGCTCAATACGCTTCAGTTGCAATTGTCTGGTTTGATTGACCCAATGGTCAATTTTGGGCTAGATCAGATAGACGATACTGAACTATTTAGAGTTTTATTTTCTGAAAATGCCTTGGAAACGGTGTTCAATGAGAAATTCGTTAGTACTACCGGAAAGGGCATTGATCGCCTAAATGGTTTTCAGTTTTCAAGCAATTCAAAGACCCTTTTGGCGATCGCATCGGCAAAGTGCCTGGCTGGGACATATAGGTTCTCTCCGTTCCTTGAGGTGCTGAAGCCGAAAGGAAGGGATAAAAACCCGCGCTTGATCGGTATCCCCACTGTTAGGGACCGCATCGTGTTATATCAGTTGAACAAGTATCTCGCTGCCTTGTATCCGGAACAGGTCCCCAAAAATGTCGCCAGCACATTTGTGCGTGAAATCTCGGCGGACCTAATGCAAAAATCTCCCACAGACACTTGGGTTTGTAGCACTGACATCAAAACCTTTTATGACTCAATCCAGCGGAGTAGATTGCTGAAAGTGTTGGCTAAAAGAGTCAAGTCAAAGGATGCACTGAAATTGATCGGCCACGCTTTGGCAACACCCACAGTTCCAAAGAACACAAGAAGATCAAAACATGCAGATTACCGGACAGAAGTAGGCGTACCACAAGGACTTGCTATTTCAAACATCTTGGCGTCAATCTACATGAAAGAGGTTGACGGTATCATGCCTACACTTAGTATCACCTACTACAGATACGTGGACGATGTTTTGATGTATGGGACTCGTCATAACGTGTCTGCGGCTTTGAATTCACTTAGACGTAGACTTAAGCGACGTGGTCTTAGTTTGCATCCTATAGGATCTGGAAAGACGCATCTCCAGCCGCTTTCTAAACCTTTCGGTTACCTGGGTTATACGTTTCATTGGCCGTTGATTTCTGTTAGAGAGTCTACGACTGAGAGGTTCCTTCAGTCGATAGCAGCGAAGTTTAGCGATTACACGCACAACCGCTCACGTCGCTTAGAAAGGTTTAAATACCTTACGCCTCAAAGATTGAAAGAAATATTTATTCTTGAGCTTAATGAGCGCATCACCGGTGCGCTATCCCAAAATAAGCGTTATGGATGGATCGCGTACTTCAATCAGATTAGCGATTTGAAACTGCTTCACTATTTGGATAACGCGATTGAAGGGATGTTCAAACGTTTGGCGGATTTTGGTGGCAAAGCTCCAAGCGATTTAAAAAAACTACGACGTGCCTACTTCGAGATGAAATTCAATCCACATGGTGGGTATGTGCGTGACTATGACAAAATTACATCCAATGCGGAGATGTTGAATTTTCTCGCAGAGCGAGGTCGTGTCGCCCCAGAGGAGGCATTAAATGATGGGCAGATCAAAGAAAGGTACGAAAAATATTTGCGACATATATTAGTCGCAATGCATAAAGACGAAGGGGCTCTTTACGGCTAAAATAGGACCGCTGGTAACGCCTATCGCGCAAGCGATACCTCGTGGGACTTCGGTTCACGGGCGGAAGTGCTCTCTACCCGGCTAAGTCCGGAACGTTGCTTTATGTGACGAGACCTTCTCAAGGGGATGCTTTGCATCACTGTTTGAAAAGTGGATATGACCTGATTTTTTTAGGCGTTACCCGCCCCCACATTTTGGCCTATTTAAATCAATGAAGCAGTTCATTTTGGATCTTCGTACAAAAGCTTGGCGAACTGCAGGTTCACGCTACAACGCGGCTAGGCGCTTGAAACAGAGGGCGACACTTTCGACCTTCAGTATTGCAATGCTCTCAGCATTGAGTGTGGCTGCGGCGGTGGCTCAGCGAATCTACTCTCCTCAACCAGGTACCTCACTCGATAACTATCTCACTGCTGTTTCCGTTGCCCTTGGAGTGTTTCTCCTGGTTATTAGCCTTCTCGAATGGGGCGCTTCATATGGAGCGAAGGCCGATGCTCTACATCGGAATGCTGAAGATCTGACGGCTTACCACATTAAGCTGGCTTATGTGCTTGCCAAAATGGACTCTGGTAAGGGCGTTGGAGAATCAGAGATTGATGTACTTCGCGTCGAATATGAGACTATCAAAGATAGATGTGCCCATAATCACGCGCCGTCTGATGACAGGTTGTTTAGGGCGCAGCAGCGTATGTCTACAGAGTTTAGAGTAGTCCACGGAGGTCAAGGAATGACTCGCTGGGACGCTTTTTGCGCTCGAGTGCAGTGGGAGTGGTCGACAATTTGGTTTTTCCTTTTTATATGGATAGTAGTCGTTGCTATTTTTGCATGTGTTTTTTGTGTGATCAAAAACTAGAATCAGAACAGAAAATTCATTCTGGATATAGTCGGTTCCCAGATCTCACTGGACAAGAAAACTTGCCCAACGAACTTCTGCTTAGAGCTGAAAGCACCCGCACCGATTAGGGCGCTTCCCGGTGTTCGCCACATAGATCAGTTCACAATACTCCAAG
This sequence comes from Alcaligenes sp. MMA, assembly GCF_020907215.1. Classification (NCBI taxonomy): domain Bacteria; kingdom Pseudomonadati; phylum Pseudomonadota; class Betaproteobacteria; order Burkholderiales; family Alcaligenaceae; genus Alcaligenes; species Alcaligenes sp. MMA. The sequence continues at coordinate 66,717 of NZ_JAJJPP010000003.1, read as the reverse complement.
CTAAGCTATGAGCCGTATAGAGCGCTCAATGTCCCATGGCGTTCGACCACCGCCCGTACAACTCCAAGTTGCGGTATATATGCAGAATAGTTCGTATAGGAGAATGCACGATCCAGTGCCTCCCACTATATCTTGGACAAAGCAGAAAACATCTTGCGGAACATTTACCTTCTTCTTGCCGCCCTCGGCGCGGCATTGCCTCTGTCGCAGTTTGTTCCGTGGCTCTCCGCCTATGGGCTGAACCTGCCGCTCTTGCTACAGCAAGCCACCTCCAGCTCTATCTCCGCCTTTGCCTGGGCAGATGTTTTAGTTTCGGGTATTGCAGTTGCCGTGTTTATCCTTGTTGAGGGGAACCGGATTGCCATGCAGCGTTTGTGGCTACCCCTTTTGTGTCTAGCGGTAGGCCCATCATTGGCCTTGCCGTTTTTCCTGTTTCTGCGGGAAGGCCATCTGGCCGCAACCGGGACGGTCCGGGCCTGACATCACTATTGAGATCATTGCGCTGGTTTGCTTGATGCTGTTCTTTTAGGGCGCAGCGAATGCTCAGCTATCGTGGTGCTCTGCAAACCACTACCTAATTCCCCGTACTCAAGGCAATCAGCTTGCTCATCGTATTGACGTTGCGTGTAGTTGCAACGACCTTGAGCTTTTTCTCGATACCGGCTTGCGCACACGATATAGGCGATGTCATCAATGACGCGGACCTGATTTAGCGGCAGTACGGACCATGCTGCCGACCAGGCGCATGACATCTTCGTGAGGAGCTTTATCAAAAAACAGGCCGACTCTTCAAGGGGGGCGGCCTGTTTTTTGTCGGGCTGAGGGCATTTGGCCATGGCCTGTTATTCAGCCTGGTGCTGTAGCCTGTGGATTGCTTAATCCGCCTTTACATCGTTTATGCCCGTTTGCTCAAATCCGGCGCAGGTGTCGCTGGCAGCAAAGGATCAATCGCCCGGCAAAGAGCCAGCAACTGATCATCGGCACCGATGCCCGCTTCAATCAACATCCCCACGGGCAAACCGCCCGACAGGCCGATAGGCAGGGAGATGCCTGGTGCGCCCAGGTTTGAGCCCACATCGGTGCGCGAGATATAGGTGTTGAACGTAGGCACCGCCTTGCCGTTCATCATGGTGGTTTCATCATCGCCAATCGGGCAGGCGGTCAGCGGGCTGGCTGGGAAGATCAAGCCACTCACATTGGACTGGCGCAGCAGGTCTGCATAAGCTTGTTGCATCAGCGGGCGGTCTACATGCAGCGCCTCTTCGTAAGCTTCCTGGCTGATGGTGTAGTCGCCGGTAATGGCATCGAAAATCTCTTTCACATCGGGGCTATGGATGCCGGCAATTAGCTCGTCCAGACCGATGCCGTACTTGTTCTCGGCCAGATACAAAGGCAGATGCTGCAAGGTCTCGTACAGCACAATCGGCATGCCAACGCGAGCATTGATCTTCAGAACCGGGGACAGATCGACATCGACCAGCGTGACACCGGCTTTTTGCAAATCATCCAGAAAGGCCAGGGTGACGTCGGCTACACCGGCATCCATCTCTTTCCAGAAGCTGTCACGGGGCACACCCAGGCGCAGTTCCTTCAAGGAGGGAGTGGTCAGGATGGAAGGGGTTTTCTGGCAGAGCAGGCTATCGAGCAAACTGATGTCAGCCAGACTGCGGGCCATGGGGCCTGCCGTATCGCGGGTAGGGGACAAAGGCACAATGCCCTGGCCCGAATAACGGCCCACCGTAGGACGGAAACCGTACAGACCACAAAGCGCGGCAGGCAGGCGTACCGATGCGCCTGTATCCGTGCCCAAACCAGCCGGGAATTGACGGGCTGCCACCACCGTTGCGGTGCCGCCGGAAGAACCACCGGGAATACGGTTCGGGTCATACGGGTTGCGGCTGGGGCCGGTGGTGGCGTTATTGGTCGTAATGCCAAAAGCCAGCTCGTGCATCACGGACTTGGCGGGCAGCACAGCACCGGCTTTACGCAATTGTGCGACGACATCCGCATCTTTCAGCGGCACGCGGCCTTGCAGCGCACCGGTGCTGGATGTGGTGGGCATGTCCGTGGTGTTCAGATTGTCTTTCAGTACCAAAGGCACACCATCCAGCGCCAAGGCTTGGCCACGGGCGCGGCGTGCGTCGGACTGATCTGCCTGCTGGTAAAACAGTTCTGAGTTCAAATGCGCCAGGCCGCCCAAGTGGGCCATTTCTTGTGACTGTTTGAGCAACTCATCGGCAATCTCGCGGGCGCTGAACAGGCTGTTTTCCAGACCTGCCAGCAGTTCACTGGCACTACGTTCGGTAAGGGACATGGGGTCTCCTGGGAAAGCGTGAACGCTTCCGGTTTTTACTGTAATAGTTCGATCAATCAGCCTCTAATAGGGCTGTCTTGAAAAAGAGAGACAGTAAGGGTATCAGCAAGCCGCAGGGATCGCTCAGGAAGCCTTCCAAATGACCTTGTTGCGGCCAGCATGCTTGGCCTCATACAAAAGCCGGTCTGCTTGTTCAATAGCCTGATTGATGTCGCCATTGCTGTTTAGTTGCACTACCCCGAAACTGGCCGTCAGTGTGTGCGCCGTGGCGGGGATATGCAGATTCATCGCACTGCTGCGCAAACGTTCGGCAACCAGTACGGCGGTGTGCAAACTGGTACTGCGTATCAGCAAGACAAATTCCTCTCCCCCGAAGCGGGCTGCCAAATCATCCTGTCGCACTGTACGGGCCAGTAAAGCTCCGAACTCCTTCAAGGCCCGGTCGCCTGCCGCATGGCCCCAGGTGTCATTGACGATCTTGAAGTGGTCCAGATCGCAGATGATGACCGCCCAGCCGGTATGCCCATATCGCTCCAGCCGTTTTTTAACCTGCTCGAAAAACGCGCGGCGGTTCAATAAACGGGTCAAAGGATCTTGGCTGCGCTCATGGTCTAGTGTCTGCACAATCGACATTGCTGTGCTGGTCAAGATGGCCAGTGCGATCCAAATGCTGATGAACATATTGGCAGCCAGCATCAAGAGCCAAAAACCGGATTGGGTCAGATCGGGCTGGATTTCACGCGGGATCAGCGTGGTCAGCGCCAACGCACGAAAAAAAGCGTAGAGCAGTGTCGTCAGATAAGAAGCCCGCAACAGCGCTGCCAAAGGAATAGGACGCGTGCGGCTAGACAATAGGATCGACTTGGCGGGCAGGGCGATCAGCAGGGCCAGGCTCCAGCCCAGTATCTGCAAACGTAGCCAGAGATCATCATCGATCTGGGAGAAATAAAAAAGCCCCCCCAGCGTGATAAACATGATCGTGCCAGCCAACCTGGGGGGAGAGCGCCCACCAAAACGCACAGCAACCCCATGCGCCAAGGCCCAGACACCAAACAGATACATCGTCGACAAGGGGACTGTCCAGCGTGCTAAATGCTCATTGGGCATAAGGCTGTGGATCCCCAACGGAATAGCCGTAGAGATATACCCCGAGGCAATCCAGAGAAGATAACGATGATCACGTAGACGACTCCAGCAGTAAATCATGGCCACGCCCAGTAATGCTGCACAGGCAGGGACGATCAGAACGAAATACTGGTTGGGAGAGGACACGGTGTGTTCTCGTTTGTTAAGAAGAGTTGAGTATCGGCGTTACAACAATTGTAACGATATTGTTGCAGTACAGAAGCTTATCGATTGAGAACAAACAGTTTAATCAGAGAAAAGAAGATGTTTTGATCTGCTTTGTGAGCCGGTTTCCGTTAAGGGAAAGCGCCGCAGAATAAGAAGAGAGAGAAAAACAAAGGATTGTTTACCTTACCTAAAGAAAAAATCAGGAATACTTTCCGAATTAAGTCCAAAAACAGACAGCCGAGCTAGTCCACTCCCCGCGACATTTTTCATGACAAGAAACCGGGCCACAAAAACTACCACTGAATCCATCACTAACTAGCCCGAAACGTGGCATTACAGTTACGTTTCACCCCTCCGTTGCTTACGATGCGAGCCGCTTGGAGCCCTGTCAGGGTGTCGGGGCGATTCAGAGTACTTGCCGCGGTCGGTTCTGAAATCCGGGATGCAAGCCCTGTGTTGTTTGAGCGGGGCGTTTGTGGTTCGTCCGGGGGACGAGCCACCCCGCGAGTTCACAGGGCGCCCGGATTTCAGAACTGACAAGGGCACCGGCGCGCAGCACCGGCAAGTGCTCAGCCCGGACACCCTGACAGGGCTCCAAGCGGCGTCTTTTTGACAAGATCCGAGTACCGAATAAGGCATCCGACCGACTTTCTAAGCGTCTCTTTGTTTGTTCAATCATTGAGCCGACACATGGCATCTAAAAACAAACATCTTCTCTTACCTGCGTTTAGTTCTTGAAAAACAGAACAGCAGAACAAAAAAGAAGAAGGGGAGAGCCCAAATCGCTCTCCCCATCCTTAAAACGCTTCATCAGCAATTACTGCGCCGTCTCAACCAGCACCAGTTCAGCATCCTCCAGCGCCTGAATTTCCAGCGTCGTCTCATTGCGAATCGCCGCCCCGTCACGGGCATTTAACTCCAGACCATTCACCGAAACCCGCCCAGTGGCAGGCACCAGATAAGCCAGATGTTCGGCAGGCAAAGACAAAGTCGTGCTTTGGCCTTTCTTCAAGGTCGCTCCCAGCACACGAGCCTGGGCGCGAATCGGCAATGCCTCCGCGTCCCCCTCAAAGCCACTGGCCAAGGCTACAAATTGCCCCGAACGCTCATCCTTGGGAAAAGGCTTGGCACCCCAGGCAGGTGGTAAACCACGACGCTCTGGCTGAATCCAGATCTGGAAAATTCGTGTCGTGCCCGTTTCCAGGTTGTACTCCGCATGGCGAATGCCCGTGCCGGCACTCATCACCTGCACATCCCCCGCTTCGGTACGACCCTTATTGCCCAAACTGTCCTGATGGCTGATGGCCCCTTCACGCACATACGTAATGATCTCCATATCGGCATGATCGTGAGGCGGAAACCCGGTGTTGGATGCAATCGTGTCGTCATTCCAGACACGCAGGGCGCCCCAGCTCATGCGAGCGGGATCGTAGTAATTCGCGAAAGAGAAATGGTGTTTGGCGTCCAGCCAACCGTGGTTGGCGCCGCCCAGTTCATTAAAAGGCCGATGTTCAATCATGGCGCGCTCCTTAATATTGGATACTAAAAAGAATTCTAGGCGCCTTGCTGATTGAATAAAATAGAATCAATAGCATAGAATTCATTCCAAAATTGATATGAAAACACTTCCGGACCTCCAGGCATGGGCCATCTTCGCCACCGTGGCGGAAACCGGCTCTTTTGCCCAGGCCGCTGAAGTCCTGGGCCTGTCCCAGCCCACCGTCTCCAAGGCAATCACACGGCTGGAAAAACAACTGCAGGTTTCCCTGTTCCATCGAACCTCTCGACGCCTGTCCTTGACAGAAACCGGGCAAGCCAGCTTGCAGCAGGCCCAAACCGTTCTGGCTGCTGGACAAAGCGCCGAAGCCTTGGCGCGTGATCAAAAAGAAAGCTTGCAAGGCCGTATCAAGATCGCCGCTCCTATGTCCTTTGGATTGGAGCATCTGGCTCCCTTGCTGCCGGTTTTCATGCAACAGCACCCGGCTGTCCTGCTGGACCTGCACTTTAATGATGCCCAGGTGAACATTGTTGAACAGGGTTTCGACCTGGCCCTGCGCATCTCGGCCATGGATGATTCCAGTCTCCTGGTGCGTCGTCTGTGCAATCTGCGCTTGCGCCTGGTCGCCGCCCCCCGTTACTTGGCCAAATACGGTAGACCCACTCACCCCAGCGACCTGGCCCAGCATATGAGCCTGCGCTACGCCTACGAGCGACGCGGCAGTGTCTGGCGCTTTCAGCAGGGGGAGGAGTACTACTCCCAAACCGTGCCCTGTGCCTTGCAAGTCAACAACGCCCAAGCCTTGATCCCGCCCTTGCTGCAGGGCTTGGGGCTAAGCGTGCTGCCGCAATTTCTGTTGGGCGATATGCTCGAGCAAGGCCAATTGGAAGTCGTATTGCCGCAATGGGATCTGCCCAGTCTGACCTTGCATCTGCTGACGCCTCCGGGCCGGTCTCGTCCGGCGCGTGTGCAAGCTTTTATTGATTTTCTGATCGCCGGGTTTGCGCAAGCACCCTGGGCCGATTCCGGCCAGTAAGAAACAACCTGCATTTTGCCGCTAGACTGTCTGGTCCACTCTTGTTTTCTAGGAGATCAGTATGGATAAACGTCCTCCCTTGCCACCTTTCGATCTGGAGAGTGCTCGCCAGAAAGTGCGTGCTGCCGAGGATGCCTGGAACAGCCGTGACCCAGTCAAGGTTTCGCAGGCTTATACCGTGGATACGCGCTGGCGCAATCGCAGCGAATTTCCGCAGGGACGCGATCAGGTCCACTCTTTTTTAGAACGAAAATGGCAAAAAGAGCGTGAATACCGCTTGATTAAAGAGCTTTGGGCCTGGCATGAAAATAGAATTGCCGTGCGCTTTGCCTATGAATGGCAAGATGAATATGGGCAATGGTGGCGCAGTTATGGAAATGAAAACTGGGAGTTTGATGAAAATGGCTATATGGCGGTACGCCATGCCAGTATTAATGACCTGGATATTACCGAGTCCGAGCGCAAATTCCATTGGCCCTTGGGCCGACGCCCCGACGAGCATCCCAGCCTGAGTGAATTAGGCCTGTAATTCCCAGCCCGGATACTAGCGGATCTGGGCTATTGTGATGAATAAACAGCCATCAACATAAAAAGTCCGGTTTGTATTGTGCAAAACCGGATTTTTTTAAATCTTTAATCTTGATGCCTCATTCATGGCGTATCTAAAAGAATGATGGACAAAATGTTGAAGTTTCCCTGTTCGCAATCAAAGACATGCGGGCAGATAAATGGTTTAGTGTTGGGTTAGCTTCATTCATCTCCAAGGAGTCATCTATCATGAATCACCCTGCTGGCTTGGATACGGCCCTTGCGGCTGCTGATCGCACTGGGCCTTCCAGTCATTATTCCCGATTGATCGAGCAAGCGCGCAAAGAGCCCAGTCGGATTTGTGTGGTGGCTCATCCTTGCGACGATGTGTCCCTGGGGGCCGCTTTGCAGGCACGGGCCCAAGGTCTGTTCGAGATTGTGCTGGTTGGCCCACAAGCCCGTTTGCATTCCGTGGCGGCAGAGCATGGTTTCAGCCTGGAAGGGGTGACCTTGATCGATACTCCTCATAGCCATGCTTCGGCAGAACGGGCCGTAGAAGAAGTACTGGCCGGACGTGCGCAGTTGCTGATGAAAGGTAGCCTGCATACGGACGAGCTGATTGAGGCCGTGCTCTGCACCCAGGGCAAAGGCTTGCGCACGGGGCGCCGCCTCAGTCATGTGTTCATCATGGATGTGCCCAGCTACCCCGTCCCTTTGTTTGTGACGGATGGCGCTATCAATATCTTTCCTGACCTGAGCGCCAAGGCAGACATCGTGCAAAACGCGATTGATCTGCACCACGGCCTGGGCCTGGGTAAACCGCTGGTCGCTATTTTGTCTGCGGTCGAGCAAGTCACAGAAAAAATTCCGACCACGCTGGAAGCCGCTGCCTTGTGCAAGATGGCTGATCGCGGCCAGATTACGGGCGGTGTGCTGGATGGCCCCCTGGCGCTGGATAATGCCATTAGCCCCGAAGCGGCGCGTATCAAAGGGATTGTGTCGCCGGTGGCGGGCAAGGCGCAGATTCTGGTGGCCCCTGATCTGGAAGCGGGCAATATGCTGGCTAAAAACCTGACCTTCCTGTCCGGCGCGCAGGCCGCCGGTATTGTGATGGGCGCACGCGTGCCCATCATTCTGACCAGCCGTGCCGATAGTGCCCAGACCCGCATGGCCTCTTGCGCTGTTGCCAGCATTTACGCCGGTTATCTGGAGCGTAAAGTTGCTCTGGAGGCCAAGCACTAATGAGCGAGCAGATTCTGGTCATTAATGCAGGCAGCTCCAGCCTGAAGTTTCATATGTACAAGGTTCAGCCGGGCGACCAACTGGATTTTGAATTTGGGGGGCAGGTTTCGGGCATTGGCAGTAAGCAGCCTGCTTTCAAGGTCAAGGATGCTCAAGGTCAATCCATGATCAAGCAGGACCTGGATGGTGAACAGGCCAAAGACTTGCACACCGCTCAGGCTTTGGTGGCGCGCTGGTTGCTGGAGCATGTCGATGGCCGACCTATTGCGGTGGGCCATCGCATCGTGCATGGGGGCGCTCGCTATGACAGCAGTGTGCCTTTGACGCCGCAGGTGCTGGAATATCTGGACAGCCTGTCGCCTCTGGCGCCACTACATCAGCAGAACAATCTGGCCCCAGTTCGCGTGATTTTTGAACACTATCCAGAGATTTTCCAGGTAGCGTGTCTGGACACGGCCTTCCACCAAGGGCATGTCCCGTATTTGCAGCATTTTGCCTTGCCGGAGCGTTTCTTTGAGCAGGGGGTGCGTCGCTACGGTTTTCACGGTTTGTCCTACCAGTATATTTCCCAGCACTTGCGCCGGGAATTCCCCGAGTTGGCCGACGGACGTGTCGTCGTTGCTCACTTGGGTTCCGGGGCCTCGGCTTGCGCTTTGAAAGAAGGTCGTAGCGTTCACACCACCATGGGCTTTACGGCGCTGGATGGCTTGCCGATGGGCACGCGTCCAGGTCGTCTGGATGCCGGTGTGGTGCTGTGGATGTTGGAGCAGGGCATGGAGCATGACGAGATCCAGTCCGTGCTCTATACCCAGTCCGGTCTGAAAGGCTTGTCCGGCGATCAAGCCGATATGCGCGCTTTGGAAGCCTCGCACGATCCTCGTGCCAAGCTGGCGGTGGACTACTTTTGCTACCACACGGCTGACAATCTGGCGGGCTTGTGTGTGGCCTTGAAGGGGCTGGATACCTTGGTGTTTACAGCCGGGATTGGCGAGCACAGCCCATCTATTCGTGCGGGTATTGCCAAGCACCTGGAGTGGATGGGTGTGCGGATTGATCCGACGCGTAACCAGTCAGGACAAACCGTCATTTCGACAGACGACAGTCCGGTCAAGGTCCTGGTCATTCCAACCAACGAAGAGCGGGTCATAGCCGAGCAGTCTCTCGCCTTGGTGCGGAAACGGTCATAGCACCACCGTAGCGGTTTGACGCCCCGGCCTCAGTCCGGGGCGCGTTCATGCGCGATTTCCGCTTGTAGCCATTGCCGAAATGCGATCAATGGTGGGTAGTCGCCGCGTCCCGCCGGACAGGCCAGGTAGTAAGCCTCCGTGTTCAGGCAGGGTGAGTCCAGAGCCAGGACCAAGTCTCCGCGACTGAGCTCCTGTTTGAACAGAAATGTGGGCAGTAAGGCAATCCCAAGGTTGGAGATAGCCGCTTGTGTAATCAGCGCAAACTGATCAAGCAGCATGCCGTGAATATGCACGTTCTCCACGCCGTTGGCGTTGAACCAACGCTCCCAGGCATCGGGCCTTGAGACCAGATGCAGCAAAGGTGCCTTGAGCAAGTCAGCGGCCGTCTGGAACTGATAGTGCTCGCGAAGGGCGGAACTGCAGGCCGGCACCACGGTTTCTGACATTAGAAAATCCAGATTCGCCCCCGGCCAGTCGGGCAGGCCGTAATGGATGGCGGCATCCACATTTTCCATATGAAAGTCAAACGGTTGCAGGCGCGTCAGCAGGTTGATGGTGATGCCGGGGTAGGCAGCCACAAATTCTGGCAGTCGGGGGGCAAGCCAACGAGTCCCGAACGTGGGCAAGATGGCCAGGTTCAGCGTTCCGCCATGCGGATTGGCCTTGAACCCCAGGGTGGCGTTGGCAATGCGTCGAAGAGCATCGCTGAGTTCTTGGGCGTATGTGCTACCCGCCTGAGTCAGACGAACCGTCTGGCGCTCTCTGACGAAAAGATCCGCGCCCAATATTCCTTCCAGCAGTCTGATCTGTCTACTGACGGCGCTTTGGGTCAGGTTCAGCTCGCTCGCTGCTGCCGTGAAACTGCCTAGCCGTGCGGCGGCTTCAAAGGCAATCAGGACGTGCATGGGAGGAAGAAAACGTTTGGGAATGGACATGCTCGTTTGCTAAGGGAAAACGTTTAGTCATTCTAGTTAGGAATGACTTGAGTTGGAATCATCGTTTGACCCCTCTTGCCTGTGCTCACAGAATGAGGTGCAAGATAGTTAAGTATTTCAGGCTTATAAGATGACGGACTTCCGCTGACTGTGGTGTGAAGGAGTGCATGCGGGTACACGGAAGTGATTCACTAATGGACTGACCTTGCCTTGTCGCCAGGTCATGCAATTTGCTGGCGGTTCTATGGACACCTCTGTTTTTGTTTCTAAGGACGAAATCCGTTCCCGTTTCTCAGGCGCCATGTCGGCCATGTATCAGCAGGAGGTGCCGCAGTACGGGGCCTTGTTGAGCCTGGTGCACGAGATCAACGCCAGTGTGCTCAAGCATGATCCAGCACTGCACAGCGCCTTGCGACAGCAGTCGGAGTTGACCCGTCTGGATGTGGAGCGCCACGGCGCCATTCGGGTCGGTACCGCGGCGGAGCTCAAAGGGATTGCCACGATCTTTGCCGTCATGGGTATGTATCCCGTTGGCTATTACGATCTGTCGGTGGCGGGCGTACCCGTTCACTCCACCGCGTTTCGCCCTGTGGACGACCACGCATTACAAACCAACCCCTTCCGGGTGTTTACCTCTTTGCTCAGACTGGAGCTGATAGAGGATGCGAACCTGCGGGCGCAGGCGGCTGCAATCTTGTCGCAACGGTCTATTTTTCCGTCCGGCTTGCTGGAGTTGGCGGAACAGGCGCAGGTGGCCGGTGGCTTGACCGAACCGCAGGCCAAGGAATTTGTGGCCGCCGCCACCGCCGTATTTCGTTGGCATCGCCAAGCGACTGTCGATCAGGACACGTATCGCAAATTGCATGCGGCACATCGTCTGGTGGCCGATATTGTGTGTTTCAAGGGCCCCCATATCAATCACCTGACTCCCCGAACCCTGGATATTGATGCGGTACAAGAGGCCATGCCCCAACGGGGTATTCCCGCCAAAGAGCTGATCGAAGGCCCACCGCGCAGGCGCCATCCCATTCTGTTGCGCCAAACCAGTTTCAAAGCTTTGGAAGAGGAGATCGAGTTTGTCGGTCAGGCTGGGGTGGGGTCTCATACCGCGCGTTTTGGTGAGATAGAGCAACGCGGCGTGGCCTTGACCCAGGCGGGCCGGGCACTTTACGACTCCTTGTTGGCGCAAACCAGAGCTGCCGGGCAGCAAGCCGCTACTACGCAGACGTATGCTGAACGTCTCCAGCACGTGTTTGCCCAGTTCCCAGATGACAGCGATGAAATGTACGAGCGTGGGCTGGCTTTTTTTCGGTTTGAGCCACGGGACCCTGCTATCTGGCAGCAGGAACTGGCTGCCGGCCGGCCCTGGAACTTGCCTGATTTGATCAAGCGTGGCGTGGTTGCATTGCGCCCCATTACTTACGAGGATTTCTTGCCGGTTAGCGCGGCGGGGATTTTTCAGTCCAATCTGGGCGATGCGGAACAAAAAAACTACGTGTCGCAGGCGGCCCGATCTGAGTTTGAACGTGATCTGGGTAGCCCCGTGCTGGACGAAATTGAACTTTACCGCGCTGCTCAGACGCGTTCCGAGCACGCCTTGCATCAGCGCTTTCTGGCGGAGTCGGGCGCATGAAAGCGGACCAGCGCAGTCACGGACTCTGGCAGGCCTCAGCGCCACCCGCTCCGGTCTGCGAGCGTTTGCAAGGCCCTGTCCAAGCGGATGTCGCGGTTATTGGCGCCGGATTCACCGGTTTGTCCGCGGCCTTGCATCTGGCTCAGGCCGGAGTGCGGGTGGTGGTTCTGGAAGGGGCGCAGATCGGGTTTGGAGGGTCGGGACGCAATGTGGGTCTGGTCAATGCTGGCCTGTGGCTTGAGCCAGAGGCACTGCTCAAGACATTGGGTGCGCATTACGGGGGGCGCCTGTTGCATTTGTTAAGTGGGGCACCGGCTGCCGTGTATGAATTGGTGGCCCAACACCGGATGGATTGTCAGGCCGTGCAGACCGGCACTTTGCACTGTGCGGTAGGCGCGGGCGGTCTGCGTAATATCCGGAAGCGTTGGCGCCAATGGCAAGACCTTGGGGCGCCGGTCGAGTTGCTCAATCAAACACAAGTGGCTGCGGCTACCGGAACGACCGCTTATGCGGGCGCTTTGCTGGACCGGCGCGCGGGCACGCTCCAGCCTTTAGCCTATGTTCGAGGTCTGGCCCGGGCCGCGATCACGGCGGGGGCCCGCATTTATGAGCAAAGTGCCGTCAGGCGGGTTGAGGACGGCCGCACGCACTGGGTGTTGCAGACGCAGGACGGTGAAGTGTTGGCGCCCTGGGTCATTGTGGCGACCAATGCCTATACCAGTGAGGTCTGGTCAGATCTGCCCGCAGAGCTGGTGCGGCTGCCGTATTTCAACGTGGCTACGCAACCGCTGGATGCCACACTGCGCGCCCAGATTCTGCCGGGAGGGCAGGGCGCATGGGATACGCGTTCAGTTTTATCCTCGTACCGTTTCGATCAAGCGGGTCGACTGGTGTTTGGCAGTGTGGGGGCATTGCGTGAACGTGGACGGGCGATACATACGGCGTGGGCGCAACGCGCATTGCAGCATTTGTTTCCGGCCCTGCGGCATGTGCAGTTTGAGTATGAATGGTATGGCTGGATAGGGATGACCTCCGATGCCGTGCCCCGCCTGCACCAACTGGGGCGACAGGTCCTGTCCTTTAGTGGTTACAACGGGCGAGGCATTGCCCCTGGGACGGTCTTTGGGCGCGAGCTGGCGCATTTGATTCTGGGTCGGATCAAGGTGGAGGACCTACCTTTACCTGTGTCCCCACTCAAACCAGTCCCATGCAAGCCGGTGAAAGAGGCGGTTTATGAATATGGCGCGCAGTTGGCGCATCTTGTCGGTGCCCGCAGTGTCCAGGGGCAGCGTCGGTCTTGAGGACAGACTTTTTTTATGAGGTACAAGCATGACTCACACAGCCATAACTCACACAAGCGAACTGGCGCATTCCACCCTGGCCCAATTGGGTGTGACGGCTGCGCTCGATGTTCCAGGGGGAATGTCGGTGCGCTCGCCTATTGACGGGGACATTCTGGCCCATCTGCGGCCTCACAGCAGCCAGGAGCTTAGCAAGGCGATTGCCCGTGCCCATGATGCCTGGCAGGTGTGGCGTACCGTGCCTGCACCGGCACGAGGTGAGCTGGTTCGATTGCTGGGCCAGGAACTGCGGGCCGAGAAGCAGGCTTTGGGCCAGTTGATTTCCCTGGAAGCTGGAAAGATCACGAGTGAAGGCTTGGGCGAAGTCCAGGAAATGATTGATATCTGCGACTTTGCGGTGGGGCTGTCCCGACAGCTCTATGGTTTGACCATTGCTTCTGAACGGCCCGGCCATCGCATGCTGGAAACCTGGCATCCCTTGGGAGTGGTTGGGGTGATCACCGCCTTCAATTTTCCCATGGCGGTGTGGGCCTGGAATACCGCCCTGGCCTTGGTGTGTGGTGATGCCGTGATTTGGAAGCCCTCCGAAAAAACACCCTTGTCCGCCTTGGCGTGCCAGGCGGTCTTTGAGCGGGCAATGGCGCGTTATGAGGCCGGGCCGGCGCACTTGAGCCAGGTGCTGATTGGCGGGCGCGAAGCCGGAGAGATACTGGTCGATGACCCCCGGGTTGCGCTGGTGTCGGCCACCGGCAGCACGCGGATGGGCCGGGAAGTGGGGCCTCGTGTGGCGCGTCGTTTCGGGCGTGTTTTGCTGGAGCTGGGAGGCAATAACGCCGTTATTGTCACGCCTAATGCGGATTTGGATCTGGCGGTCCGGGGGATTGTCTTCGCGGCAGTCGGGACGGCGGGGCAGCGTTGTACCAGCACGCGACGCTTGATTGTGCATCGCAGTATCAGTGAACAACTGGTGGAGCGGCTCAAGCAGGTGTATGGCAAGCTCAGGATTGGTAATCCTTTGCAGGAAGGAACGTTGCTGGGGCCTTTAGTTGATCAGGCCGCCTTTGACGCGATGCAAACTGCACTGGATGCGGCGCGTGCTCAAGGGGGGCGGGTGACCGGTGGAGAGCGGGTACTGGAGGATGAGTTTGCATCGGCTTATTACGTCAGGCCAGCCATCGTGGAAATGGACAGGCAAACCGATACGGTACGGCAGGAAACCTTTGCGCCTATTTTGTATGTGCTGCGCTACGAGGAACTGTCCGAGGCGCTGGCGTTGCAAAACGATGTTCCACAAGGCTTGTCGTCCGCCATTTTCAGTAATGACTTGCGTGAAACCGAGGCGTTTTTGTCGGCCAGTGGTTCCGATTGCGGTATTGCCAACGTCAATATTGGCACGTCCGGGGCGGAGATCGGCGGTGCCTTTGGTGGGGACAAGGAAACCGGCGGGGGCCGCGAGTCCGGTTCCGATGCCTGGCGTGCCTATATGCGCCGGGCGACCAACACCATCAACTACTCCCGGGAGTTGCCTTTGGCGCAGGGGGTGAAGTTCGATCTCTGACGCTGCTTGAGTGTTCAGACGGAGGGCCCGAGCCACTACTGGGCAGGGCCTGGCTGTTGGGTGACGGGCGCCTATAGCAAGCGAAGCATATCGTCGGGGCGCCTCGGGTGGGTCAGAACTGACCCGCCAGTGAATAAAAAGCGAGGAGACAATAATGACCATGCCTGAACAGGCAGGCCAGGGTGCGCTCGCGCCCGGCCTGAACTCAAGACAGATGTCCATGATTTCTATCGCGGGGATCATCGGTGCCGGACTGTTCATTGGATCGGCCAATGCCATCGCGAAGACCGGGCCGGCAGCGGTACTGTCCTATATCTTGACGGGAGCATTGGTGCTGCTGGTCATGCGTATGTTGGGCGAGATGGCTGTCGCCAATCCGGATAGCGGTTCATTTTCCACCTATGCCGCGCGGGCGATCGGGCCCTGGGCGGGTTTTTCCATTGGCTGGCTGTATTGGTGGTTCTGGGGTTTGATCATTCCCGTCGAAGCCATTGCTGGGGCCTATATCCTGCATCAATGGATGCCGGATATCCCTTCGTGGCTGTTTTCCATTGTCATCATGGTCGCCTTGTCGGTGACCAATCTGTTTAGCGTCAAGAATTTTGGCGAGTTTGAGTTCTGGTTTGCTTTGATCAAGGTGCTGGCCATCATTGTGTTTATTGTGGCTTGTCTGTGCGCCCTGACTGGTTTCTGGCCCTGGGTTGAGGGGGGCAAGGTGCCGATGATTCCCGTGTTCAGCAATTTCGCGCCGCAGGGCATGGGGGCCGTGCTGGCGGGCATTCTGATTACGATGTTTTCATTTTTTGGGGCGGAGATCGTGACGATTGCCGCCGCCGAAACCGATAAGCCCCAGGAAAAGATACGTAAGGCGACCAATCTGGTGGTCTACCGTATTTCCCTGTTTTATGTGTTGTCGATTTCCTTGATTGTGCTGATCGTCGGTTACGACGATCCCAGGCTGATGCAGGTGGGGTCATTTCAGCGCACGCTGGAAGTTCTTCGCTTGCCCGAGGCCAAGCTGGTAGTGGATGTGGTGGTGCTGATCGCGGTGACTTCCTGCATGAACTCCGGCTTGTACACGGCCTCTCGGATGATTTATTCCCTGTCCGTCCGTGGTGATGCCCCTGCTTGTATTGCCAGGGTATCGTCCAAAGGTGTGCCTTATAACGCCGTGCTTGTATCGACCTTGGCCGGTTTTGCAGGATGTCTGGTCAATTATCTCTTGCCCGGACAGGTGTTTTCGTTCTTGCTGTCCACAACGGGGGCGATTGCCCTGATCGTTTATCTGGTCATTGCCGTGTCCCAACTACTGTCGCGTCGCCAGGCGGAAAACGCAGGCATAGATTTGCCATTCAAGATGTGGTTTTTCCCCTGGCTGACCTATTTGTCCATCACGCTGATTCTGGCAGTGCTGGTGTATATGGCGATGGTGGAGGCGTACCGTTATCAGTTAGCCATGACGTTGGGCGTGAGTGCGTGTATTGTGCTGGCGGCCTTTATAAGGCTCAGGCGCGGTTCGGGACAGCTCCAGCCAGTCAGACAGCAAGGGGCGTTGTGATCCTATGCGGTGCCTGCGGCAAGGCTTGGGTCTGCCGCAGGCTGGTCTTTATACGCGCTTTTGGACCAGGCCAGCCGCCACGGTCTGGTTTGTGCTGGGGTCGATCAAGATGAAAGAGCCGGTACTGGAATGATCCTGATAATCGTCCAGCACCAGCAGGTCGCGGCTGACCAGGCTGACACGGCCAATATCATTCAGGGACAAGGTGCCGGTGGCTTGCTGCTCTTGCAAACTATGTACATCGCGCAAGGCATGAACGGCTTGCACCTTGGCTTGCGTCAGACGAGTGCCTTGCTTTAACCAGTAAGAGCGGGTGGTATTCAAGGCTTGCTCGTCCAGCCAACATAGCTGCGCATCAAAGTGTTTGCTGGTGTTGACGTCCTCATGGGCCAGTGTCAGCAAATCGCCCCGTGAAATATCCAACTCACGATCCAATACCACGGTCACCGCGTCCCCGTCGCTGACGGAACCTTGTTCCGTGCCAGCGCGAAATAATTGTGTGATGACGGCGGTTTTCCCGCTAGGCCATACTTGAACGCTATCGCCCACATGCAGGCGGCCACCATTGAGCTGACCGGCATAGCCCCGAAAGCCGTCAGCGCGGCTGCCACCATGACGCGCTACCCATTGCACAAACAATCGGGCAGGGCGCTGAATGTTCTCGCGCAGATCCAGCGATTCGAGTAAAGGCAGCAGCGGCAAGCCTTGATACCAAGGTGTGTGCGGCGATGCCTGGGTGATGTTCTCACCCTTCAAGGCTGAAAGCGGAATGATGTGAAAGTGTTCAATCCCCAGCTGCGTAGCCAGTTGCCGATAGGCGGCATGAATGCGGTCGAACACGGCCTGATCCCAATTGACCAGGTCCATCTTGTTCACCGCTACGACGATATGATGCAGGCCCAGCAGTTTGGCAACGGTGCTGTGGCGCTTGGTCTGGGTCAGTAGCTCTCCGTCTTGGGCGCGATGTGCATCAATCAGAATGATGGCAGCCTGTGCGGTGGAGGCACCCGTAATCATGTTGCGGGTGTACTGCTCGTGGCCGGGGGTATCGGCCACGATGAACTTGCGTTTGGGAGTCGCGAAGTAGCGGTAGGCCACATCAATGGTGATGCCTTGTTCGCGCTCGGCTTCCAGGCCATCGGTTAGCAGGGCCAGATCGGGTTCGGCGTCCTCTCCGCGCTTGTACTTGGAGCGTTGGATGGCCGCTATCTGGTCGGCAAACACGCCCTGGCTGTCCACCAGCAAACGGCCAATCAAGGTGGATTTTCCGTCGTCCACGGAGCCAGCAGTAATCAGACGCAGCACGCCTTGATCGGCAGCCTGCAGCCAGGCGTCATTGACGGTATTCATTAGAAATATCCTTGTTTCTTGCGGTGTTCCATGGAGGCCTCAGACGTCTGGTCATCCATACGGGTGGCACCGCGTTCGGTAATCGTGGCCAAGGCGGTTTCAGCAATAATGTCCTGCACGGATGCGGCGGTAGAGAGCACTGGGCAGGTGCAGGAAATATCGCCTACGGTGCGAAAACGCACATCGCGCCATTCGGGGGTTTCGCCATCGAGCAAGGGAGTCAGCGGGGTGATGGGAACGATCAGGCCCTGACGCTCCACCACTTCGCGCGAGTGGGTGTAGTAGATGGACGGCAGATCAATGGCTTCACGCTGGATGTATTGCCAGACGTCCAGTTCGGTCCAGTTGGAAATCGGGAAGACGCGCAGGTTCTCGCCCTTGTGAATACGGGTGTTGAACAAGTGCCACAGCTCGGGGCGTTGTGCTTTGGGGTCCCATTGGCCGAACTCGTCGCGAAAGGACACGATGCGCTCTTTGGCACGGGCTTTTTCTTCGTCGCGGCGGGCACCACCGAAACAGGCATCAAAGCCAAATTCGGCAATGGCTTCCAGCAAGGTGACCGCTTGGGCGCCGTTGCGGCTGGCTGTCTCGTGGCGCAGCACCACGGTGCCGCGCGCAATGGAATCTTCCACGCTGCGTACTATCAGCTCGGCGTTCAGTTCAGCGGCGCGGCGGTCCCGAAATTCGATCACTTCCGGGTAATTGTGGCCGGTGTCCACATGCATCAAGGGAAACGGCAGCGGGCCAGGCGCAAAGGCTTTTTGGGCCAGTTGCAGCAGCACGGCGGAATCCTTGCCGCCGGAGAACAGCAGCACGGGTTTTTCAGCTTCGGCGGCGATTTCGCGCAGAATAAAAATGGCCTCGGCTTCCAGCCAGTCCAGATGAGTACGGGTAGAGAGTGGTTCGCCCATGGGGTTCCTTCAGGTGTTGACACGGCTATTCAGATTGCTGGCATGCAGGCCGCATTCCAGGCTGTCGCGCTGTTCCCACCACCAGCGCCCGGCGCGCACGTCTTCACCGGGGCGAATGGCACGCGTACAGGGCTCGCAGCCTATGGAGGGGTAGCCCTGGTCGTGCAGTGAGTTGTAGGGGATGCTCAAGCCACGGATCACGGCCCACACATCGTCCTGAGTCCATTCGATCAAGGGGTTGAATTTCTGCAGTCCAAAGACGCTGTCGTATTCCTTGCTGGACAGCTCGGTACGGCTGGCGGTTTGTTCGCGGCGCTGGCCGGTAATCCAGGCCGATCGGCCTTGCAAGGCACGGCGCAAGGGTTCCACTTTGCGGATCGCGCAGCATTCCTTGCGCAGCTCCACGCTTTCGTAGAAAGCATGCGTGCCATGGGTGCGGACGTGTTCTTGTACCCGCTCCAGATCAGGATGAAAAAATAGGATGGGGCGTTCATAGTGCTCCTGGATATGGCGGCCCAGTTGCAAGGTCTCTGCGTGAAGGCGGCCGGTATCCAGGGTGATCGTGTCCAGCTCGGGGGTGTAGATGGACATGGCATGAAACAGCACCATGTCTTCGGCGGCCAGGGAACTGGCCAGAACGGCATCCGTGTGTTCGCGTGCGATGATTCGCAGATCGTCGCGTAGCTGTTTCCACAGCATCAGTGGCCGGGCGCTCAGGGCAATCGCGGCAGGGGCTTGGGCGGGCATGATCAGATGTCCTTGCGGCAATACCAGCACCGCCCCTGCTCAAAACGGAGTCACGTGGGCCGCGCTATTGCCTTGCATTGGTTCATGGGATGATGAGCCAGTGTGCTTGCGCGAGCCCACGCTGGGAACGAAGTATTAGTTAGGTGAATATGCTCTTGCTGTATTTAGCCGCCTTGTCATTGCGTTTTCAGGCGCGTCGGCTGGCCGCAATAATGGCAATGATGACGATGCAGGACAGCCAGGTCAGCAGGTCCACTTGCTCGCTTAACCATACGGCGGAGATCAGCACGGTCAGAAAAGGCTGGGCCAGTTGTACCTGCCCAATACGGGCCACCCCACCCATGGCCATCGCCTTGTACCAGGGGAAGAAACCCAGCAAGGACGAGAACAGGGCCAGGTAGAGCAGGGCCATGACAGACTGGGCGGCAGGCATTTCTGTCATGGAAAAGGCGAGCCCCAAGGAGGCAGGAATGGTCAGCGGCAAGCTGGCGGCCAGGCACCAGCAAATGGTGCGCCAGCCTCCCAGGGTGCGAGCCACACGGCCACCTTCGGCATAGCCTACGCCAGACATGAACACAGCCAGGGCCAACCAGATATCGCCGGTTTGCAGCGCGCCTTCACCAATATAGAAAGCGTAAAGCAGTACCAGTACGGCACCCAGCAGGCTCAACATCCAGAAGCGGCGACTTAAGGGCTCATTGCTACGGGCCGAGGAAACAATCGCGGTCGCCAGAGGAATCAGCCCGCTTAACACGGCCCCGTGCGAGGACGGTACCGTCTGCATGGCAATTGAAGAGAACACCGGCCAGCCTACGATCACACCCGTACACGAAAGGGCAATACCACGCCATTCCGATGCCGTGGGGCGGCGGCTGCGGGTGGCCAGTAAGATGAGGGCTGCGCACACCCCGCCGATACTGGCTCGTGCCATCCCCACCAGCCAAGGGTCAAAGCTTTGCACTGCCAGCCGTGTCATGGGCAAGGTGAAGGCAAAGACGATAACCCCGATAAAAGCGTAGACATAGATCAGCAGTGCTGGGGTGGAACTGGGCATGGGAAGGCTGGTGCTGCGGCTCATGAAAATCACCACGGATAGGAAATAGGTTGATCACAGCTTTGAGCTTAAAATAAATAGGCGGTACAGTTACGATACAGTTCATCAGTCAGTCGATCAGACTGTATTGGTCGCATCACCGCTACAGTCGGTTTTCACGATTAAAGGTCAGCATCATGGAATGGTTGGATTGGCAGCCCGTGCGGGGTTCGGACGTGACACTAAGCGATCAGTTGGTTGCCTGGGTGCAGCAAGCCCTGCATTTGCGCTATCGGGGCGGCAGCCGGCTCCCTTCGGTGCGTCGATTGGCGCAGTCTGCTGGGGTCAGCCCCCATACCGTAGTGGCTGCGTACGACAAGTTGATGGCCTTGGGCTTGGTGGAGTCTCGACCCGGTTCAGGTTTCTTTGTGCGGGTGCGTAGCTCTGGGCGCCTGCGTTCCGAATCCTTGCACGTAGAAAAGAATGAGCCACGCAAGATAGATGTGAACTGGATGCTGAACAGTTTTATGGGGCATAGCGACAGCGCGGGCATTCCCCGCCAGTGGCTGGACAACGACATGATTCTGGCGGCCTTGCGGCAGGTCAGCCGTAGCGCGGGCTCCAACTTGCTGGGCTATGGGCATTCACATGGCTATCGTCCCTTGCGCCAGCATATTGCGGGGCAACTGGAAGACAGCGGCATACAGGCGGATCCCGATACCCAGCTTGTCTTGTGTAGTGGCGTGACCCAGGCGCTGGATTTGCTTTTGCGCCATTGGTTGCGTCCGGGTGATGCGGTTGTTGTGGAAGATCCAGCCTGGTATTTGCTGTTTGCTCGTCTGGCTGTGGTGGATGTGCGGGTGTTCAGTGTGCCACGCCGTGCAGATGGTCCGGATCTGGCTGTCTTGGAGCAACTGGCGCGTGAGCATCGTCCACGCCTGGTCATTCTGAATACCGTGGTGCATAACCCCACCGGCTTTAGTTTGAGCCCGGCGGCGGCACACAGCATTCTGACCTTGGCTCAGACCTGGGACTTTCACATTATTGAAGACGATACCTATAGCGAGCTGCATGCCAGTCCTGCCTGTCGTCTGGCTCAGTTGGACCAGTTGAACCGCGTCACCTTGGTAGGGGGCTATTCCAAGGTGATGGCTGCTGGTTTGCGGGTAGCTTACATGGCAGCGGCTCCCGAGCTTTTACAGGCTTTGGTGAATTTGAAAATGTTGGCGGGGCTGACCTCGCCGGAATTGGGTGAGCGGGTCATTCACCGAGTGCTGGTAGACGGTGCCTATCGCAAGCATCTGGATCGCTTGCGTCGTCATACTGATCGCGATAGGCACAGAACGTTGGAGCAACTGGCTCACTTGGGTTTGGCTCCGGACGCGCCGCCCCAGGCGGGCATGTTTGTTTGGGTGGATACGGGCGTGGATACGGAAAGTTTGGTGCGCGCTTTGGGGCGTCCTGGCCATTTATTGGTGCCAGGGGCCTTGTTTTGTCCGCAACAGCAACTATCTACTTATATGCGCATTAATGTTTCTTTAGGCGATGATGCGCAGTTTTGGCAGGATTTTGCCCGTTGTTTAGTCAATGCCCAGCAATCCTCCAGTCCTGCGCTCAGCGAAGTAGCCTTATAGCTTGAACGCTGATAGTTGCACTGTCATCTCGCTCTGTTAGCATAAGTCTGTGCGACGCATAGAAAGAAGTTTTTATGCGACGTGCGATAGCTAATAGCAATGAGCGTTATTGCATTAATCAATTTTACTAATCGTCAGTGGCTTCCTATAATGGCTTTACTGTCAATGATTAATCACTCACCGGAGCAAATATGTCTTTGATCAACACCGTCATCAAACCTTTTAAAGCACAAGCTTTTCACAACGGCAAATTTATCGAAGTCAGCAACGAAACCGTTGCCGGTAAGTGGGCTGTTTTTGTTTTCTACCCAGCCGACTTTACGTTTGTTTGCCCAACCGAACTGGAAGACTTGGCCGACAACTACGCCGAGTTCCAAAAAATGGGCGTAGAGGTTTACTCCGTGTCCACCGACACTCACTTTGCTCACAAAGCATGGCACGACACCTCGGAAGCCATCAGCAAAGTGAACTACCCAATGATCGGTGACCCTACTCATCAGCTGTCGCGCAACTTTGACGTGCTGATCGAAGAAGAAGGTATCGCTTTGCGCGGTACGTTCGTAGTGAACCCAGAAGGCGAAATCAAGGTTCTGGAAATCCACGACAACGGTATCGGCCGTGTGGCTTCCGAGCTGCTGCGCAAAGTTAAGGCTGCTCAGTACATCGCTGCTCACCCCGGTGAAGTTTGCCCAGCCAAATGGGAAGAAGGCGCCAAGACGCTGACTCCTTCCCTGGATCTGGTTGGCAAGATCTAAGACCTTTTAAACACGGGTCTTAAGCGGTGGTCGGCGCGCTGCGCCGCCACCCCGGTGCCTGACCGGTTCAGGCACCTCAAGTTGTTTCGTTCAGTACAGGATAAAGGGCGTTTCACATGTTAGATGCAAACATCAAAACTCAATTGAAGGCATATCTCGAGAAGATCACGCAACCGATCGAGATCGTTGCGACGCTGGATACTGGCGCCAAGTCCGTCGAGCTGCGCGAACTGTTGCAAGAAATTGATGGTCTGTCCGACAAGACCAGCTATCGCGAAGATGCGGATGCGCAAGAGCGTAAGCCTTCCTTCCAAATTAACCGTCCCGGTACCGACATTAGCGTGAGCTTTGCGGGTATCCCGATGGGACACGAATTTACCTCTTTGATCCTGGCCCTGCTGCAAGTGGGTGGCCATGAGATCAAACTGGATGCCGCTGTGATTGAGCAGATCCGTAATCTGCCCGGCGACTTTGTTTTTGAAACGTATTTCTCGCTGTCGTGCCAGAACTGTCCTGACGTAGTGCAGGCCTTGAATGCCATGTCCGTGATCAACCCACGTATCAAGCACGTGGCCATTGACGGAGCCCTGTTCCAGGACGAGGTTCAGCAGCGCAACATCATGTCGGTTCCGGCCGTGTTCTTGAATGGCGAAATGTTCCATCAAGGCCGTGCCAGTGCTGAAGAGTTGCTGGCCAAGCTGGATACGGGCGATAACTCGGCTCGTGCTGAAGCCTTGAATGCCAAGGACGAGTTTGATGTCCTGATCGTCGGCGGTGGTCCTGCTGGTGCAGCCGCGGCTGTGTACGCTGCTCGCAAGGGTATTCGTACGGGTGTATTGGCCGAGCGTTTCGGTGGTCAGGTTCTGGACACCATGTCTATCGAGAACTACATCTCGGTGGTCGAGACCAATGGTCCTGCCTTTGCCACCGCGCTGGAGCAACACGTTAAAACGTACGATGTGGACATCATGAATCTGCATCGTGCCAAGGGTATTCGCCGCGAAGGCAAGAAAGTCATCGTAGATGTGGATGGCGGCGCTCAACTGAAAGCCAAGTCCGTGATTCTGGCTACCGGTGCCCGCTGGCGTGAATTGAATGTGCCTGGCGAACAGGATTACCGTAACCGTGGTGTGGCGTACTGCCCGCACTGTGATGGTCCGCTGTTCAAGGGCAAGGATGTAGCGGTGGTCGGTGGTGGTAACTCCGGTGTCGAGGCGGCGATTGACCTGGCTGGGTTGGTCAAGCACGTTACCTTGATTGAGTTTGGCGATGCCTTGCGCGCTGACCAGGTTTTGCAGAACAAGCTGCGCAGCATGCCTAATGTGACGATCATTACTCAGGCTCAGACGACGGAAGTTCTGGGTGACGGCGCCAAGGTTGTTGGTTTGAATTACCTGGATCGTCAGACCCAGCAAGCCAAGAGCATCAAGCTGGACGGTGTGTTCGTTCAGATTGGTCTGGTACCCAACACGGAATGGCTCAAGGGCAGCGATGTGGCTTTGTCGCGCCATGGCGAGATCGAGGTTGATGTACGCGGCGCTACTTCGCTGACAGGTGTATTTGCTGCAGGCGACGTGACGACTGTGCCTTACAAGCAGATCGTGATTGCTGCCGGTGAAGGTGCCAAGGCTGCCTTGAGCGCGTTTGATTACCTGATCCGTAGTTCGGCTGACGTTGAAGAACCGGCTGCGGAGCAAGTGACTGCTTAAGTCTTTCTGATTGTTGGATCTTGCTGTTCAAGAAGGCCACCCTGTTTAGGGTGGCCTTTTTTTGTTTTTCACCGAATGTGATTAGAGGCTGCTGTTAGGCATTAGGTGTGAAGAAGACGCGACCCGCATCGCTTGGAGATGCGCTTGAGTCAATAAGATATTCAGGGTGAACGTGAGAACGTGCCAAGACTGTAGCAAGTCGCTAGAGGAATGGATGCTGATGCTTGCAAAAGGATTTGGCGTTTAGGGTATGGTTTCGGGAAAATCAGGCCGTTTGTAGGGACGTTATTTGTTATTATTCCGGTATGTCACAGGACATAAATGGGTTCCATTTTGTCGCTACATGTCGCTATGAATCTAGCAAAGCCGCCTCAGCATTGATCAGGGTTATTGGGTGTTTTCTAACGGTTCAGTAGTGCGTGTAGGCCAAAGGACGTCATTTTCCTTGTATCTAGACTCTCATACATAGAGGACATTCAATGATCAACGTCACACTCTTTCATGACGGATGCAATATTTGCTTGGGTATTGACGAGCTGATGCGCGGCGTTTTCTCGACACCCGGGCATCACTACCAGGCATTCAATCTCTCGCAGCAGCAGGAAGGTGTTGCCGATGCGCTTGCCGCTGGAGTGACGCGACTGCCCTCGTTATTAATCGATGGTCGGGTGTTAAGGCTGGATGATCATTCGCCGATCGAACATTATGTGAAGTAGTGTCGATTCAGGCGTACCATCGCGTCTAGCGTTCAGGCTTATCAGGCATATTCTGCTTGCACAGGCTAGAGGACGCTACCACCGTACCGGCTCTGAAGCTGTGTCGATAAACACTGTACTTTAACCAAGCAGCCCCCGCGATTCTCGAGGCGATCGACAGCTTTAGCCTGAAAGGCTAAAGCTGCGCTTGTCCAAGGGACGTCTAAACCGACGTTAAGGCCTTGTCACATAGGCATGAAATACACCATGGGGGCAGCTTAAACGCGCTTGCTGCCGTTGCCAAGATCCGTCTTTTGCTGCTTAAGCCAACTATCATGCAGCCATTTCTCAGTCTTGCGGTGACCGGGAAAGGTAATCCAGGTAATGTCGCGCTCGAACACCATGGGCTGCTCATCAGGTCCAACAATGACCCAGAACCACAAGCGGTCCTCCAAGTTGCGGGCCTTCACTTTCATACCGGTTAAGGTCACGGTTTCTGTACGACCGTTTCGTTCTATGCGAATGGGCTCATCATGGGTATCCACCCAATGAATCTCCATTTTAGGCAACAAGTCAGGGGCATGCTCCTGCAAGAAAGCACGGGCGATCGCCTCACTACGTTCGGCGCTGGGCAAGGGTCGATCCACCAGGTCCAAAGAAATATGCGCAAAGCCTTTCAGCCGCCCGGACTCAGACACTACGGAGCTGAAGTGCTCACCTTCCAAACCTGAATTTCGACCATCCTCACGCTCATAACGGGTCAATACAACGGCTTCACCATCCACGCTAACAGCACCTTGGGCCACCTGAACGTAAGCTTTTGGAACAAAGGCAGCAGCCGGATTATTGATTGTGGTACTCATGACATTCTCCGTAGAAGAGGGGCTAGTCTGTGCCTGCACAGGAACAAGCCAAACCGCTTGCAGCGTTACTGCAGCAAGCACAGCAGGAACAGCAGGAACAGAAAAATAAACTCGCATCGTTGCAGACTCCTAGTTGGGAAAAGCGGCGTAGATCGCGCAGATGGCCAATACGCCAGCAAGCAGCAAATAGGTACTGGCCAAAGCCATATCCGCCGTATGTTGGGCCAACCATGGCCCCAGACTTGCGCCAATAAACAGCACGAAGGTGTAGAGCGACACAGCCAATCCCCGCAGCGAGATATCGCTAACTCCTGCTACTCGGGCAATCAGGCTAGGAACGCTGATACCCAGTCCGGCCACAAATAAGAAACTGGAGCCAAGCAAAGCCATCAGGTGCTCCTCCCCGGCCCATGCACTCAAGGCCAAACCTGCTGCGGCGCACACTAATCCAGCGCCCAAGGTACGCTGCGGCCCTAACTTCGGCAGCACGACAGCAACCAGCAAAGGCATCAAAAAAGCAGGCGCCACCACAGCTCGTGTCGTCATAGGAGAAATGCCCAACTGCTCAAATTGCATTCCGAGTTTGCTATCCAAGATCATGTAGAAAGCAACGAAACACATCAGCAGGAAGAATGCAGGCAGGTAAACACGGCGCAATCGTGCATCCGCCAACAAACTGCCTATGGCTTTGTAATTGCTGAAAAACCCGCTTAAACCTTGGCCTGCCAGCCTATCTGCTGGTTTCTTCCACAAGCTCCACGCAGTCAAGGCGAACACACCACACAGTGGCCCCAAAGCCGCCCCCAAGCCCCAAGGCCCGGCCACCAATCCGCCATAAATCTGCCCTAGCAAACCGGCGGAAAGAAAGGCCGTACTCATCCAGGCCACACTCCACATTTTTTGGCGTGGGTTGCCTCGCTCTGCCAGGTAGGTAATCGCTACGGGGGGAAAGGAAGAGGCTGCCAGGCCTTGCAACACGCGGCCAAACGTTAGGAACAGAGGGGAGCTTGCCAATGCGAGTACCGCTGTCGCGCCCACCAAGGCCAGCAGGCCACCGACCATGACATTGCGACGACCCAAGCGATCCGAAAGTGGACCAAAAATCAAAAATCCGGCTGCGTAGGCAAATCCAAAGCTGCTCACCATGCCCGTAGCTTCAATGCCATAGGTATGTTTCAACGTCCCCAAAATCGGTAAAGGCAGGTACAGCAAAGAAACAACCGATAAAGCGCAGATAACCATCAAGGCACGCAAACCTATCCCAATAGCGTGCGGATCACTGGCAGATACTTTCATGATAAATGTTCCTGGCTGTTATACAGTAAGCTACATATATGCTTAAAAAAAACGGCTGACAATCAGCCGCCGTGTGTCTTGGGCAAGATCCCTTGTTGGTTGAGCTTGAG
This sequence comes from Alcaligenes sp. MMA, assembly GCF_020907215.1. Taxonomy (NCBI): domain Bacteria; kingdom Pseudomonadati; phylum Pseudomonadota; class Betaproteobacteria; order Burkholderiales; family Alcaligenaceae; genus Alcaligenes; species Alcaligenes sp. MMA. The sequence goes on along the minus strand of NZ_JAJJPP010000003.1, from coordinate 39,531 downwards.
CATCAAGCGTACAAGCACATCGCGTTCTTGCGTGTCGAAATGGCTCATCAGTTCGGCAACCCATACATAGTGAGCCGGCAAGGCTTTACCCAAAACCTCGACCCCGTGCTCGGTCAGGCGAACCAACCAGGCACGACGATCCTGAGGGTGCTGCTCCCGATTGCATAAACCGGCGATTTCCATGCGATCAATAATGCGAGTCATCGTCTGCGATGTGACCGACACCCCATCTGCCAGCGTACCTATGCTCAAACCATCCGGATTGCGCTTAAGCAGAATCAGCACGAAAAATTGTGTCTGCGATAAGCCGGAAGTGCGATCAAGATTGGCTTCAAAAGCCGACAACATTTCACTGGTAGCCGAAGCCCAGATAAGCCAAGTCTGCAGCCCATCTACATCTGGGTTGCTGTACTCGACGCCCATTTTGACCAGCGTGTCGTAGCTAGGAAGATCCTTGAGTTCAAACATCATGCTGCCACATAATCATTAAGGCTGAAATGTAGCTGACTACCTATATGTTGGTCAAGTGAATTGTTGAGGCGCAGATTTGAGGGTACGCAGATCCTCATTTTTGCTTGATCCATCCACCTTTTTAAATAAACGATCCTTGTACAGTATCCAGGTCTGGAAAAAACATGCCACCCCAAACAGCCATCCGCCTGGCCTCGTACAATAGCAAGATGAACTGCCGTCTTTACGATGCGGCAAGGCGTCTTTCTATGCAGGACTTGCATCAGGAGCGTTTGCCAAGCCACATGCACTGAGTCAGCAACTATTCGGCACCCTGGTGGAACCTAGACCTGATTATTCTGGATTGGGCGGCCACACTGGCACCAGCGCAACGGGGCCTAACGCTACGCTACGGCAATATGGCGGGCCAGAGCATGGAGAAAGATGTTGCGCTTTGGGGTGTCTTGAAAATTCAACATTGTGATGCCGGGCCTAGTTTTATATTAAGTACACAATGAGCATTCAAGGGCCAACCAGTAGCGCACCTTTGCTATGAATCTCCTTCAAGCTCAGGCCAGTTCCCCCCCAGCACATCCGTACAAACCTGCAGCCATGCTCGGGCGGCTTGCGACAGATACCGTCCATTCCATAGCAGCGCCACTTCCCAGTTCAGCGCCGGCTCCACCACTTCTTTGGCAACCCAGTCCCCCGGTTCCAGCCGAGACAGAAACGGCTGGGGCAGCAAAGCCACCCCCATTCCCGCCTGTGCCATGGAAGCCACCCAATCCCATTGATTGCTTTGTGCCGCAATATTCGCCTGCAGTCCTGCATGGGCAAAGGCACGCCGCAACATACGGGTCAAGGCGTAGTCTTCACCCAGAAAAATCAAGGGATGCTTTTCCAGCTCCCGCAGCTTGATCTTCTTTTGTGTCCCCGTCAGCGTGTCTTTGTGGCCTATTGCCCAAACCGCATGTTTGGCTACCGGGGTGGCCGATACATTCAACTCCGGTCCCAAGGGCAGAATACTGAGGCCCATTTCAACTGTGCCTGCAGCTACCATGCGCTCAATCCCCATGCCGGTCTCTTCGTGCAGGATCAGCTCGATCTGCGGATGTCGATTCTTGAAGGTCTTGAGCACTTCTGTGAACAGCACATTAATCATGGGCGGAATGCCCAGATCCAGGCGACCGCGTTGCAAGGCCTGAACTTCGTGAACTTCTCGCAGCAAGCCCTGCATGCTCTGCAAAACCTCCTGTCCGCGCTCCAGCACAATTTTGCCGCAATCGGTCAGTTGTAATTGCCGATGATCGCGGATCAGCAAGGGCTCGCCCAGTTCATCTTCCAGCTGCTTGACCATCTTGCTGATGGTCGATTGCGTCACGTTCAGGCTCTGCGCAGCTTGCGTAAAGCTTTGATGTTTAACGGTTTCAATGAAGTATCGCAAGGATCGGATATCCATGATTGGCTGGCCTTTGTTTATGATTTTTACGACTTATTGCTAGTTATTTTATTCATTATGGCGATGCTATGCTGGCTTTGTTCATAAAACATAAACGCCTGTTGTCAGGGCGATTTCGGCTTTTTCTCTCCGGCTCATACAGCCACTATTTTTAAAGCGTGATGTCGTTCTGTTGCGTGAAGATCTCGCCTGGCGCTTTCGGCCCTGGCTCCTTCCGAAAGCAACAACAGGTAGATCAATGACACAGAGACAGGAGCACACGATGTTCAAGGATCGCATTCGTTCCCCCGAATTGGAAGGCAAGGTCATGACCGCTCAGGAGGCAGCCGCCTTCTTTAAAGACGGGATGAATGTCGGGATGAGTGGTTTTACCCGCGCCGGAGACTGTAAGGTCATGCCTCGTGCCTTGGCCGAGCGGGCCCAGACTGAGCCATTAAAACTGAATGTGGTGACCGGCGCCTCGCTGGGTAATGATAGCGATGGCTTGATGGCTGAGGCCGGTGTTCTGGCCCGCCGCTCGCCGTTTCAAGTGGACTCGGTCCTGCGCCGTCATATCAATGAAGGCAAAGTCCTGTTTACTGACCAGCACTTGTCGCTGACAGTGGAGCACATGCGTTCGGGCAACTTGCCTGCCATCGACATTGCCGTCATTGAAGCGGTTGCCATTACTGAAACCGGCGCGATTGTGCCGACGACCTCGGTAGGCAATTCGGCCAGCTTTGCCCAGCAAGCCAAACACATCATTGTTGAGCTGAATCTGAGCATGCCGGTAGAGATGGAAGGCTTGCACGATATCTATGTGCCCGAAGCCCGCCCCAATCGCCAGCCGATTGAACTGACGGATGTGGACCAACGTATTGGCACCACCGCCATTCAGGTGGATCCTTCCCGCATCGTGGGTATTGTGGTGACTGATGCGATGGACAGCCCCTCCAGTGTACTGCCACCGGATGAGGAAACGCAGGCGATTGCCGGTCACATTATCGAGTTCCTGAAAGGCGAAGTGGATGCTGGCCGTATGAGCCACTCTTTGCTGCCCTTGCAGGTGGGTATCGGTACGATTGCCAATGCCGTGACGTATGGCCTGCTGGATTCTCCCTTCACTGACCTGAAGATGTACTCGGAAGTCTTGCAGGACAGTGCAATTGCCATGCTGGACTCAGGCCAGTTGAGCTTTGCCTCGGCCTCGTCCTTGACCTTGTCCGCTCCCAAAATGGCGCAGTTCCTGGAAGGTCTGGATAACTACCGCGACAAGCTGGTGCTGCGCCCTCAGGAAATCAGTAATCATCCAGAGTTGGTGCGTCGCCTGGGCATCATTGCGATCAACACCGCCCTGGAATTTGATATCTACGGCAATGTGAACTCCACCCACGTCTGTGGCACCCACATGATGAATGGCATTGGTGGCTCTGGCGACTTTGCCCGCAATGCACACCTGTCTATTTTTGTCAGCAAGTCTGTCGCCAAAGATGGCGCCATCTCCAGTGTGGTGCCGATGGCCTCGCACGTAGACCACTGCGAGCACGATGTAGCCGTACTGGTTTCTGAATGGGGTCTGGCGGATTTGCGTGGTCTGGCTCCCCGTGAGCGTGCCCGCGTGATCATCGAGAAATGTGCCCACCCTGACTACCGTCCCGCTTTGTTGGACTATGTTGAACGCGCCAGCCAACGTGGCGGTCACACGCCCCACATCCTGGAAGAGGCCCTGTCCTGGCACGTTCGTTTCCAGCAGGAAGGCACGATGAAACAGGAGCAGTTCCAGACACAGGAGCTTGCTACTGCGTAGTCCATCAGGTCTGGTAATGCGTTGCCGAGTCAGTCCGGTAGCGTAGACCTTACAAGCTGACCTGATCGCCCCTGGCACTCCACCCGTGTCAGGGGCATTTTTTTAGCGCTAAAATTGCTGATTCTGCTGCGTTTCGCGAGGCCGGCGTGCTTGAACAAATCGGTATAGTCAATTTTTGGGCCTTTGTCGTGGGTACGGTGTTTATCGTGCTGTTACCCGGGCCCAATTCTTTATATGTCTTGGCCAGTGGCGCCGGGCATGGTGTGCGTGAAGGCTATAAAGCGGCCTTTGGCGTTGTCGTGGGCGATGGCATCTTGATGACCTTGACAGCCCTGGGCGCCGCCTCGCTGCTCAAGACGCTACCCATGTTGCATACGGGTATACGTTGGTTGGGTGCGGCCTATTTGTTGTATCTGGGTGTGCGGCTCTTGCAGTCGGCCTTCAGACAAGGCGGCCCGGTGCAGTCCGTAGACACGCGTTTGCGCCACGACACCCGCTTTCGCAAGGCCTTGCTCCTGAGTTTGTTGAACCCCAAAGCCATCCTGTTCTTCCTGTCCTTTTTCGTGCAGTTTGTGGACCCGTCCAAAGGTCACACGGGCTTGGCTTTTATGCTGCTGGGTCTGGTGGTGGAGCTGATCAGTATTTGTTATTTGTCTTTGCTGATTTTTGGCGGTAATCGCCTGGCAGGCATTTTCCGACGTCATCAGCGTCTGTCCCGTATGGGCAATGGCTCGGTGGGGCTGCTGTTTATGGGCTTTGCTGCCCGTATGATCAGCGACTAGGCCAGCCGCTTCAGAGCGCAGCAGTTCTGACAGCACTTATTTATCAGATTTAAGGAAAACACCCATGAGTAGCAAAATCCGTGTCGGTATTGCAGGTTACGGCAATCTGGGACGAGGCGTAGAGCTGGCCCTGGCACAAAACCCGGACATGGAGCTGGTCAGCGTTTTTACTCGTCGCGACCCTGCTTCCTTGCAACTGCAAAGTGCAGGCGTGCCCGTACGTGCCCTGGACCAGATCGAACAGTACCGCAATGATATCGATGTGCTGATTCTCTGTGGTGGCTCTAAAAATGACCTGCCCGAGCAAGGCCCGGCCCTGGCACGCTGGTTCACAACCGTGGACAGTTTTGATACCCACGCCCGTATCCCCGAGTACTACGCAGCTGTCGATGCGGCCGCTCAAGGCGCTGGTACCACGGCTTTGATCGCGGTGGGTTGGGACCCGGGCCTGTTCTCGCTGAATCGTCTGTATGGCGAATGTGTCTTGCCCGTTGGTCAGACCTACACCTTCTGGGGCAAGGGGCTGAGCCAAGGACACTCCGATGCAATTCGTCGTGTCGCCGGTGTGGCCGGTGGCGTGCAATACACCCTGCCTATCGAGGCCGCAGTACAGCGCGTACGCAACGGTGAGCAGCCTGAACTTAGCACCCGTGAAAAGCATAAGCGTCAGTGTTTTGTGGTGCTGGAGCAGGGCGCGGATGCCGATACGGTGCGAGAAGCGATTGTCACCATGCCTGACTACTTTGCTGACTACGACACCGAAGTGAACTTTATCGACGCTGAAACACTGGCTCGTGACCACGCAGCTATGCCACACGGGGGGTTCGTGATCCGTAGCGGCCAATCGGGTTCGGGCTCGCAGCAAGTGGTGGAGTATGCGCTGAATCTGGGCAGCAATCCGGAGTTCACGTCCAGCGTGTTGGTCGCTTACGCGCGCGCTGCATACCGCATGAACAAGAGCGGTCAGATTGGTGCCCAGACTGTCCTGGATGTGGCCCCAGGCCTGCTCTCGCCCAAGTCGGCCGCACAGTTGCGTAAAGAGCTGTTGTAAGTTCTGTGCCCAAGTATCGGCCCGGTTCAGCCTGCCTGATCCGGGCCATTTGTCTTGTTTGATTTCAGGCGAATGATTCGGTGCGCCAATAAAGGGTAAAATAGCGCCCACTTCTTATTATTTTGAGTATTCTCATGCGCTTACTGATCGCACTATTGTTGCCGTGGTTAGGATTTTTCACGATTGGTCGTCCAGTGGCGGGTATTATTTGCCTGATCTTGCAGTTGACCCTTATCGGATGGATCCCTGCCGCGATTTGGGCGGTATACGCTCTTAGCCAATACAAGACTGATAAGAAAATCGAGCAAGCCCTGGGCAAGCGTTAAACCCTGAGCTTTTCTTTTTCTACGTCTGAGCAGGCCATGATGGGCTTGCTCAGACGTTTTATATTTTTTTGCTGATACAGCCATGACCCCATCGTCTCCCGTGGGCCATTCTTCTGAGTCTGGTGAGCAAACGGTATCCGTAGACCCCAAGGCTGTGCCACGCCTGGAACTTCGCGCTATCACCAAGGCCTATCCGGCGGTGGTGGCTAACGACAATATTTCCTTGTCTATTCTGCCGGGGCAAATTCATGCCGTGCTGGGAGAGAATGGCGCGGGCAAGTCCACCCTGATGAAGATCATCTACGGGGTGGTCAAACCAGATCAGGGCCAGATTCTGTGGGACGGTCAGCCCGTTCAGATCAGCAGCCCGGCGGCCGCCCGACAACTGGGCATTGGTATGGTGTTCCAGCACTTTTCCTTGTTTGATACCCTGACGGTCACGGAAAACATTGCGCTGGGTTTGCCTGCTTCCACCAATATGCAGGAGCTGGCGGGCCGCATTAGCGAGACTGCCAGTCAATACGGGCTGGATCTGGACCCGCAACGCCACATTCATACTTTGTCCGTGGGGGAGTGCCAGCGGGTGGAAATTGTGCGTGCCTTGCTGGGCAAGCCCAAGCTGCTGATTCTGGATGAACCGACATCGGTACTGACGCCGCAGGCGGTGCGCCGTTTGTTCGGCACCTTGCGTCAGTTGGCCGCAGAAGGTTGCAGCATTGTCTATATCAGCCACAAGCTCGATGAGATCCGCGAGCTGTGCCATGCCTGTACGGTCATGCGCATGGGCAAGGTCACGGGTTATTGCGATCCCCGCGAGGAAACCACGGCCAGCCTATCGCGCCTGATGATTGGTGCTGAACCTCAGTCGCTGGGTGAGCGCAGCATGCAGCAAGGCGGCACGCTCTTGCAGGTACGTCATCTGCAATTGAACAAATCTCATCCGTTTGCCTGCGAATTGCAGGATGTCAGTTTTGATCTGCACCAGGGCGAAATTCTGGGTGTGGCCGGTATTTCCGGCAATGGTCAGCAGGAGTTGCTGGCGGCCTTGTCGGGTGAAGATACCCGCGCGCAGGCAGACATGATTTTGCTGGACGGCCAGGCGATTGGCCAGCGTGATGCGGCCTGGCGACGTGACCAGGGCATGGGTTTTGTCCCCGAAGAGCGCCTGGGGCGCGGTGCGGTGCCAGAGTTGTCTCTGGCTCAAAATCTGCTGCTATCTCATCAAAACCCGGAAACGGTAAAACGGGGTTTTCTGCGCTTTTCCAGCATCCGCCGTCTGGCAGGCGGGATTATCAAGCGGTTCCGCGTCAAAACCTCCAATGAGCAGGCCGCTGCCAACAGCCTGTCGGGCGGGAATTTGCAAAAATACATTATTGGCCGTGAAGTCACCCGTCAGCCGCGCATTCTGGTGATTGCCCAGCCAACCTGGGGCGTGGACGTCGGGGCTGCTGCCCAGATTCACGCCGAGCTACTGGCTCTGCGCGATGCGGGCTGTGCCTTGCTGGTGATCTCCGAAGAGCTGGACGAATTGTTTGCGATTGCCGATCGCCTGATTGTTATCTCCAAAGGTCGTATGTCTCCTTCTATTCCCGTGGCGCAAGCCAGTGTTGATCAGATTGGGCAATGGATGAGCGGTTTGTGGGAGGAGGGTGAGCATGTTCAGGCTTGAGACTCGTGCCACGCCCTCTACCTTGATGGCCTGGTGTTCGCCTTTGCTGGCGGTCTTGTTGACCATGGTGGTTGCCGGAACCTTGTTCTGGTCCTTGGGCAAAGATCCCCTTGCGGGCCTGAATGTGTTTTTTCTGGAGCCTTTGCGTGACCTGAATGGTTGGGCAGAGGTAGGCGTCAAGCTGATTCCTTTGCTGCTGATCTCTGTCGGTCTGGCGATTTGCTTTCGGGCCAATATCTTCAATATCGGTGCGGAAGGGCAGTTGGTGATGGGCGCTTTGGCAGCCGGAGCCTTTGTTTTGCAGGTAGACAATGGCGAGAACGGCGGCTTTTTTCTGATTAGCATTGCCTTGGTCTGCGGCATGCTCGGTGGCATGGCTTGGGCGGCGATTGTGGCTTTCCTGAAAGATCGCTTCAATGCCAACGAGATTCTGGTGTCCCTGATGCTGGTCTATGTGGCCCAGCACCTGCTCAGCTACCTGGTGCATGGTGCCTTGCGTGATCCTGACGGTTTTGGTTTTCCGCAATCCAGTCTGTTTTCTGATGGGTTTCTTTTGCCTGCCGTCTTGCCGGGTACGCGTTTGCATACTGGTATTGTGCTGGCGCTGATTGCCTCGGTTGCTGCATGGCTTTTCCTGACACGCAGCATGGCCGGTTTTCGCTTGAGGGTGGGGGGCATGGCGCCGTTGGCGGCTCGTTACGCGGGTTTTTCTTCCCGTAAGGCCTTGTGGAGTTCTTTGCTGATTTCAGGTGCGCTGGCCGGTCTGGCCGGTGCCGCAGAGGTGATGGGGCCGGTCGGGCAATTGACCCCTTCTATTTCACCCGGCTATGGTTTTGCGGCCATCATCGTGGCTTTTGTGGGGCGACTGCACCCACTGGGACTGATTTTCTCTTCGTTTGTGATGTCTTTGCTGTATATCGGCGGGGAACTGGCTCAAAGTCGATTGGGCCTGCCCAATGCGATTACCGGCATTTTCCAGGGCATCCTCTTGTTTTCCTTGTTGGCTTGTGACGTGCTCATCACCAAGCGTTTGGTCTGGAGAAAGTAATGGACGCGATTGCACCTTTGCTAGCCGCAACCATCAACGCAGGCACCCCATTGCTCCTGGCGGCCTTGGGTTTGCTGATCAATGAAAAATCGGGCGTTATCAATCTGGGCTCGGAAGGCATGATGCTGATGGCCGCCATTGTGGGCTTTGCTGTGGCCGTGCAAACAGGCAGCCCGGCCTTGGGCTTTGTGCTCGGCGCGGTTGTGGGGGCCGTGATGGCCGCTGCCTTTGCTTGGTTGACGGTCTGGCTAGGCGCGAATCAGGTGGCTTGTGGCTTGGCCTTATCGCTATTTGGGGTCGGGGCCTCGGCCTATATCGGTCTGCCTTTCACCGGCAACTCTCTGACTGTCACCAAGCTATCCATTCCGGTTCTGAAAGATATTCCCCTGATTGGGCCAGCGTTCTTCCAGCAACACTATATGGTGTATGTCTCCTGGGTGCTGTGCATTGCCGTGGCCTGGTTTTTGGCCCGTACACGTTCTGGCTTGGTCTTGCGCGCAGTGGGTGAGTCGCCTGCTTCAGCGCATTCGCTCGGTTATAACGTGCGCTACATTCGCCTGGGCGCCTTGATGTTCGGGGGGGCCTGCTGCGGTTTGGCTGGTGCCTTCATCTGTCTGGTCTACACACCCATGTGGGTAGAGAATATGGTCGCTGGGCGTGGCTGGATTGCTCTGGCGTTGACGACCTTTGCAACCTGGCGTCCCTGGCGCGTCATGCTGGGCGCTTACTTGTTCGGTGGGGTCACGATCCTGACCTATCATGCGCAGGCTCTGGGTGTTCCGGTAGCCTCGCAATTGCTGGCCATGATGCCGTATCTGGCCACGATTATTGTGCTGGTTTTAATTTCTCGAAACGCTAACTGGATCAGGTTGAATATGCCTGCATCGCTTGGCAAAAACTTCAATCCCAACAACTAGAGGACTGACATGACTGGAAACTTTATGCGCAAGGCCCTGATGGCCGCTGCCATCGCTTCCCCCCTGGCCGCCTTGCCTGTGTCCGCTCAGGCAAACGATCAAGAACCCCTGAAAATCGGTTTTGTGTATGTCAGCCCTATCGGTGAAGCCGGTTGGACTTGGCAGCAGGATATTGGCCGTCTGCAAATGGAAGAGGCCCTGAAAGGCCGTGTGGTTACTCAGTACGTGGAAAACGTGCCTGAAGGCGCCGATGCAGAGCGTGTCATTCGTGATCTGGCCCAGCAAGGCAACAAGCTGATTTTCACGACCTCGTTTGGCTACATGAACCAGACGCAAAAAGTGGCCAAGCAGTTTCCAGACGTGAAATTCGTCCACTCCACTGGCTACAAAACAGCGCCTAACGTGGCGACCACCAACGCCCGTTTCTACGAGTCCCGTTACCTGGCTGGCGTGCTGGCGGGCAAGATGACCAAATCCAATGTGGTCGGTTACGTGGGTGCTCATCCCATTCCTGAAGTGTTGCAAGGTATCAACGCCTTTGCTATCGGTTTGAAGAGCGTGAACCCCGAAGCCCAGGTGCGCGTGGTGTGGGCCAATAGCTGGTACGACCCAGGTAAAGAACGTGATGCGGCTGTGACCTTGCTGGGTCAGGGCGCAGACGTGGTGACTCACCACACCGACTCCACTGCCACCGTGCAAGCGGCGGAAGAAGCGGGCAAGTACGCTATTGCCTACCACTCCGACATGAGCAAGTTCGGCCCTAAAGCCCAACTGGCTGCTGTGACCCACCACTGGGGTGACTACTTCACTCGCAAGGCCACTGAAGTTCTGGATGGCAAGTGGCAGAACGACAGCACCTGGGGTGGCCTGAAGTCCGGTATGGCGGCTTTGGAAGGCTTCGGTCCCGAAGTGCCCGCTGACGTGAAAGAGTTTGTTCTGGCCAAGCAGGCCGAGATCGAGGCTGGTACGCTGCAACCTTTTGCCGCTCCTATCAAGGACAACGACGGCAAGGTACGTCTGGAATCCGGTTTCCTGGATGACGATGCGTTGAACCGCATGGACTACTACGTGGAAGGCGTGGCCAGCAAACTGCCCAAGCAGTAATCTGCCCCGCAGTTTGTAGATACACAAAGCCCCTTGTTGGATAGTCCAGCAAGGGGCTTTGCAATGTGTGGCTGCTGCGGCTTTTCTGGCTGTTGCTCAGGCTCAGCCCAAGTGCGTTCGGTATTGCCTCTGGGGCGGGTTTGTAGTCAGCCTATGACGACAGAGTCGATACACCGAGCAGACCCCAGACTATGCCGTTCGTGCAGGCCGCTTGCGTCCCAAGCGCGCCGAGGCCCGCATCCAGCGTAGCGTCATCAGCACGGCAACCACAGACAAACCTGTTACCAGTCCGATCCAGATTCCCATCCCTCCCATATTGAACTGGAAGGCCAGTAAAGAACCCGTAGGAACACCCAGCACCCAATACCCTAGCAAGGCCAGCAGCATGGGTATGCGCGTGTCATGCAGGCCACGTAGCATCCCTGCAGCTACAGCCTGGGCACCATCACTGATCTGGAACAAAGCGGCCAGCGCCAGGAAGGTAATGGCAAGTTCAATAACGTCCTGGTTTTCGGCGACATCCAGGTCCAGGAACAGGCTGATCAACGTCAAGGGGGCGAACCAGAATACCAAGGCAGCCAAGCCCATAAAGCCTACGCCCAGGATGTAGGAAATCCAGCCGGCACGACGTGCGCCTAAAGGATCGACCCGGCCTGCGGCCAGCCCCACACGGATGGTGGCGACCTGGCTGAAACCCAAGGGGATCATGTAGGACACCGCGCAAATCTGCATGGCAATCGCGTGCGCAGCCAGATCAGATTGTCCCAGCACGCCCATCATCATGACGGCGGCGTAAAAGACCAACGTTTCCAGGGTGAAGGTAATCGCAATGGGAATACCCAGTGCCCACATTTTCCACAGACGCTTAAAACTCCACTGCCAGGCTTCGTTGAACAGGTAGTAGCGTCTAAAACGCGGGTCGCTCAGCACGATCCAGCTTAACGCTGCAAACATGAATACGCTGGATACGGTCGTGGCCAGTCCCGCGCCCGCCAATCCCATGGCAGGCAAGCCCAGCTTACCGAAGACCAGGAGCCAGCCCAGTATGGCATTGATACCAATGGCCGTAATCGCCACCGCCAAGGTCCATCCAGGTTTTTCCATGGCCGCCAGAAATGAGCGCAGCACGATGTAACCCAAGTAGGGCAGCAGGGCCCATTGCAGGGTATGCATATAGGTCACGGACCGCGCCGCGACGACAGGGTCTTGGCCCATCATGAGCAAGATGTGCTCGGCATTCCACAGCACAATCCAGGCCGGCAGGGTAATGAGCAAAGCGGTCAGAAATCCGTGGCGAATGATCTGCTGGGATTCGCGTACATTGCGCAGTCGTCGTCCCAGTGTCGTGGCCAGCATGGGAACGACAGCCGATACCAGCCCCATGCTGAAAATCATGAAGGCTTGGTATAGGCTGGCGGACAGAGAGCCGGCAGCCAGCTCATCAGGGCCCAGTCGGCCCATGTAAATCATATTCGTTGCCAACAGACTGACTTGCGCCAGATTTGTCAGAATCAGGGGGCCGCCCAAGCGCATGGACGATTGCAGCTCCGCCAGCCAGAGCTGGGTCGGGCCGGGAGTGTGAGACTTTGCAAACATGGTTTATTGGGGGCGAGGCAAAGACCAGGTGCTGATCACTTGTGCAACAGCCGGGCCGCCGTTGGCCGGTTCCAGCAGAACATCACCCGCACAGGTACGGCCTGTCTTGTGAATCCGGGCGTGCGCCAGAATATCGCCGGGAGGGGCTTTGCGCAGAAAGTTGATGGTCAGGCTGGAGGTGACGGCATCGGGGTTGCCGGTGGCACCGACCACAGCGGCATAGAGAGCCAGGTCCGCCAGCCCCATCAACATGGGGCCTGCCACCATGCCACCCATACGTTGGTGCGCATTGCGTTCGGGCAGGCGTAAACAGGCGTTGTCGTGGCCAATGTGCACGACATCAATACCCAGAACGGCGGCAAAGGGATGCAGGCGTTCTAAAAGATCACGAAATTGAACAATATCGATTTTGGGTTCGGGTGCAGTGTGTGTGCTGGTCATGACATCGTTACTGAAAAGAAGGCCGTTGTAAGAGAGGCAGACTGGCTGGTACTGTATCAGATCGCCTCGCGTATCGGGGGAGCTCGGCGGCAGGCTGCTCAAAGTGGGGCCAATTCCAATCGACCAGAAAGAAGTGAGGAGCATCATGAAACGCAGCGCAGTTGTTCTAGGCTTAAGTGTGCTGGCTTTGACCAGCACCGTGATGGCACAGGGGCATGCAGGCCATGGTAAGCCCCAAGCGGTACGTGCCTTGAGCACACAGGTCCATGCCAGTCAATGCTGGGTGCGTATGCTGCCGGAGCCTGCGCCTTCGGCCGCGTATCTGGAGCTGGAAAACAAGGGTGAGCAGAGTGTGGCTTTGGTAGGGGCCAGCACCTTGTCGTTCGGGCATGTGATGCTGCATCAGACGACCGAACACGATGGCATGTCACGCATGTCGCATACGTCCGAGGTGGAGATTCCAGCAGGTGGCACATTACGTCTGAAGCCCGGCGCTTTTCATGTGATGCTGGGGCAGGCGAAAGAGGATCTGGCGCTGGGTGAACGCATTATCCTGAGTCTGCATCTGTCTGACGATACCCAGGTCCAGGCCGAGTGCGAGTTACGGCCCGCCAAGACACAGGCTTACTGATTCAGGCTGACACTTCCATAGAAAAAGGACCGTCTCTGAACTGCCCCCAAAAGCTTGGACGGCTGTCTAACTTTTTTGGGGGCAGTTCAATCAAGCGTGCAGTTTTGCTTTCGTGCTCAGGCTTGTAGTGCTGTCAGTACAGCCTGGTTGAATGCTTTTGGATTGGCCAGATTCATGCCATGGGCCGCCAAAGGGATGCGGTGCAACTGGTCCTCGCGCCGGTGCTGACGAATGATGTCCATGCAATGGTGGTAGCGCGTGGGACTGTTCTCGCCCGTGATGAAGCTCAAGGGCGCATCCAGTTGTTTGAGCCATTCCAGACTCGGCCCCAGGTTGGGCTCCTGCTGCTGATCCAGCATGGTATGGGCGTTGTCCTGAATCATCTCGCGGAACCAGCGCGTCATTTGCTTCCAGGTTCCCGAGCCATTGACCGTATCCACAAACAGAGCCATGGCACCATCACGATCGCCCTGTTCCAGGCGTTCGGCCACTTGCTGGAACAAAGGGGCATAGGAATAGGCGCCAGGAGTCGGGAAACCGGGGTCTGCCAAGGTCAGGCTGGCCACTTGCTCGGGCATTCGTTGAGCCAGCAGCAGGGCAACATGACCGCCGCGAGAATGCCCTACGATATGCACTTTCTTGCCAGGAATATGCTGGTCCAGCAAGGCCTGCAAGTCCTGGGCGTGTTGCGCTGTGCTGAAGTGACCGGGGCTGGGTGCGCCGGGCCAGTAGGAGCGCAGGCTGGGAGCCAGAACCCGATACTGGGTGGCAAAGGCGGGGATCTGCCAACGCCAGTATCGCCAGTCGCACAGAGAACCATGAACCAGCAACACGGCTGCGCCTTGCCCTTGGTCTACAAATGTGTGGCGATAGCCTTGTGCGGTCAGTTCAAGGGTGGAGAAGTCGGCAAAGGGGGGTGTCATGGCAAGCAGTACAAGTCAGGCAAGAATCAGTCGCCTAAAAAAACAGACCGGGTTTGAACCCGGTCCGTATGGCGTTACACGCGGGGTAATTATTCCAGCAGCTTCAGGCGGCTGCGCGCGGTCTCGGCCGCTTCAGATTGTGGGTAGTCTTTGACGATACGCTGCAAGGTGGTTTTGGCACCGCTCAGATCGTTCAGTTCGATCTGGCTGGATGCCGTCACCATCAAAGCATCAGCAGCGCGAGGGCTTTGTGGGGACGCTTTCACAAAAGCCTGCAGCTTTTGGATGGATGTCTTGAAGCTTTTGATGGCATATAGGCTGCTGCCTTCGTAAAAGCGCACTTCATCGGCCAGAACGCTGGAGGGGTAGGCGGCCAGAAAACCGGCAAAAGCATCGGCTGCGGGTTTGTATTGGCCAGCGCGATAGGCGTCCATGGCGCTGTCAAAGACAGCTTGTTCTTGTGGGTCTGCGGCATGAGGGCTTTGCTGTCCGGCAGGCGCATTGTTCTGGCCCTGACCGCTGGCTTGCCAGCTCAGTTTTTCGACTTGGCCGCGCAGTGAGACAACTTCAGAGCGCAGGGTGTCAATTTGATCTGCCAGTTGCAGGCGAGCCTGGGTATTTTGCTCGTGCATCTGACGAATTTGCTGACGCAGCTCCAAAATGGCGCGTCGGGCCTCGTCATCGGCAAAGGCCTTGGCCGGCAGGCTGGCAAATAGGGCGGCCGTCGCGAACAGGGCAACGGTCGCAAGACGAAAAGGCTTTTTATAAGCGTGCATAGTGAAGTCCGTTAAAAAATGTGCATCCGCAATGCGCAGGCTCCTCACCTGCCGGTTTCCCCTCTGTCGGGGGCTGTGATCTGGGGGGGCTTTGGCCGGCCTGGCGAGCCCGTTGTCCAGCATAACGAATTTTCAGTGGATCGGGCACAGCGCCGATAAAAAACGCCGCGGCGTTAACAACCGCCACGGCGTCGGAACCACTTGGTCGATGCAGAAATTATCGTTGGTAAACGATGTCTGCGCGACGGTTTTCGGCGTAATCAGCTTCGGTGTTACCCAAGGCTTTTGGACGCTCTTTACCAAAGCTCACAGCTTCGATCTGGCTGTTGCTCACGCCCAGCAGACCCAGCATACGTGCCACGGCATCGGAACGACGCTGACCCAGAGCCAGGTTGTACTCAGCACCACCACGCTCGTCGGTATTACCTTCGATGCGCACGGTTTGCTGAGGATGGCTGCTCAGGTACGAGGCGTGCATTTCTACCAGGCCACGGTACTGTTCGTTCACAACGTAGCTGTCGTAGTCAAAATATACCGAGCGTTGTTGTGCCAGTGGGCTTTGAGGATTGAAAGGGTCCATGATCTGGCCTGCGCTAGCAGAGTCTGATCCAGTACCGCCGGTTGAGCCGGAGCCTGATTGATCCAAAGGCACCGAGCTGCAAGCAGCAAGGGTTACAGCCATGGCGGCGAGGGTAAGACTTTTAAGAATGCGCGAGCTCATTTGAATTCCTTTTGAAAAAGAGTCACACAGGATGTCAGTTGGTAAATGGTCCCCAGGTGGGTTCGCGTACTTTGCCATTCAATGACGAGAGGGTCTGACGAACGCGACCGTCCACGGATGTTACAGCTAGGACACTGCGCCCCCCCTGAACAGAACTATATAAGATCTGCATCCCATTAGGGGCGAAACTCGGAGACTGATCGTCGGGACCTGTCGTCAGCAGTTGCTCAGACCCTGATGCCATATCTTGAGTGGCAATTCGGAAAGCACCGTTTCTGCGTGTGACGTATACAAGCCTAGTACCGTCCGCAGAGACCTCCGGTGAAATATTGTAACTCCCGTTGAAGGTAATGCGTTGTGCGTCGTTTCCTCCCAGGCTTACTTTGTAAATATTGGGAGCGCCACCACGATCACTGACAAATACAAGGGAGTTGCCATCAGGCATAAAACTCGGTTCAGTATCGATCAGGGGTGAACGCATCACACGACGCAAGCCCGAACCGTCTGCATTTAG
The DNA here is from genome assembly GCF_020907215.1 of Alcaligenes sp. MMA. NCBI lineage: Bacteria > Pseudomonadati > Pseudomonadota > Betaproteobacteria > Burkholderiales > Alcaligenaceae > Alcaligenes > Alcaligenes sp. MMA. The sequence continues at coordinate 23,337 of NZ_JAJJPP010000003.1, read as the reverse complement.
CGTGTAAATCTGCGAAATACCGTCTCTGGAGAGCACAACAGCTAGCTGATTGCCGTTGGGAGCCCATGCTGGACTACTGTTGTTGCCTTTGAAATTGGCCAGTGGCTCACGATGGCCAGTGGCCAAAGTTTGCACATATACAACAGGTTTATCGTTCTCAAAGCTCACATAAGCCAGCTTTTTACCGTCAGGGGACCAGGCTGGCGAGATGATTGAGTGTCGAGAACGCAACATTACCTGTGGATTTTGTCCGTCGGCGTCAGCAATTTGTAACTCGTAGTTGTTGCCCGTTTGCAACACATAGGCCAGGCGTGTCGAAAAAACGCCCCGTACACCGGTGATTTTTTCGTAGATACGGTCGGCAATCTGGTGGGATATGCGACGTAGCTCTTTCTCGCTGCCCGCAAAAGCCACCCCATCCAGCTGTGTTTGACGAACGGAATCCACCAGGCGATAGCTGATGGAGTATTGCCCGCCGGTCTGGGCGACCGAGCCGTAGGCCAGGTAATCAGCCCCCCGGTTGCGCCATTCGTCGTAGGCGATGGTGCTTTCTGCATTCAGACCAGCACCGGTGGCATTGATCAATTGAAATTGACCCGAACGAGTCAAGTCGGCGCGAATCACTTCGGCCAGGGACTGGCTGGCCGGGTTATCAGCAAAATCGGCGATCGCGATGGGGTACTGGGTAGCACCCACACCCGATATATCGACCCGCAGTTGGGCCTGAGCCGGTTGGCTGGCGAACATGCCAGCGGCCAGGGCAAACGCTCCAGTGGCCGTGGCGCGCCAATGACGACCTAAGGTCGCCAGGGCAGGGGTAGCGGCGGTCATTATGCAATCTCCTGATTAATCGAACATGCGGTATTCGCCATCAATATACGATGGATACTGCCCGCTAGGCGGTTTGGGGAAAGGGCTGCAACGGGCAAGTCCCTTGGATACGGCATCATCGAATAGAGCGATGCCGGACGATCGTTTGATTTGAACGCGGTTAGGGGTGCCATCGGCATTCAGGTCCACGCGGTACTGCAAAGTAGGGTTGCCGCGTACTTCGGAGCGCGCAGGGGTGCTGTAGACCACGCCAGGCTGCACGCAAGCGCGCACCTTGGCGGCATAGCCACCGTCACCACCGCCGCCGCCAGCCTGGTTGCGGTCTGCGGTACCACCGGGGCGGCCAGGAGCACCTTCGCGCATGGCGCGACGGAACGCTTCTTCCTTGGCCTTGCGCTCGGCGTCCGCCTTGGCTTTGGCGGCAGCAGCAGCGCGAGCCTTACGCTCAGCATCCGCTTTGGCTTTGGCCTCGGCGTCTGCCTTGGCCTTGGCTTCTGCCTCGGCTTTGGCTTTGCGTTCGGCATCAGCACGGGCTTTGGCGTCGGCCTCTGCTTTGGCCTTGCGTTCGGCTTCCGCCTTGGCTTTAGCTTCTGCTTCGGCCTTGTCCTTGCGTTCCTGTTCCTGCTTTTCCTTCTGTTCACGTTCACGTCGTTCAGCGGCTAGCTTGTCTTGACGCTGTTTTTCCTGACGCTCTTGTTCCAGCTTTTCTTCACGTTCTTTTTGCTCGCGTTCTTTGCGAGCTTGCTCCAAAGCGATCTCGGGATCGACTTCGGGTTCAGCAGGAGGTGTGACCTTTTCAGGTTCAGGAGGTGGCTTGGGTGCCGGAGGCGGTTCGGGTTCCGGTTCAGGCTTGGGTTCTGGCTCTGCAACTGGTTCAGGCTCAGGTTGTGGCTCTGGCTCGGCCTCGGGGGCTTCGGGATCCGCATTGACGGCCGCGTCGGGCGCGACACCGTCCATCCACAATTCGACCTGCACCGCATTGGGTGTTTTGGGCGCAGTAGAAAAAAGGGCTCCCGCCAAAATGGCGAGCAGCAACAGCCCGTGCAGACCCAGGGCGATGAGCAAGCCGCGCCGATCTTCCTTTTGCTCAGGCGAGCGCAGCGCCTGATTGCGGGTATTGCGTGTTCTGTGCTTCATTCAGTTCAGGTTTTTCGCGCCGGACGGCGAGCACGCTATCCGGCCAGAGGTTATTTGCCAGCGTCAGGGTCGCTATTGCGATCGACGATCAGACCCAGGCGGTTGATGCCATTGGAGCGCAGCTCATCCATCAAGCCCATGACGGTCTCGTAGGGAACCTTGCCGTCGGCGGCGATGACAACCGGACTGTCGGCCTGCATACGCGAGCGTACTTCATTGAGCAGTGTGGACTTCTCGATGTTCATGAACTCGGAGCCCGCATCGCGCAAGCGTATGGCCAGTTTGCCGTCCTTATCAACCTGGATTTCCACCGGCTTGGCAGGTACTTCGGAGGCTTGGCCTACCGAAGGCAGTTCGACCAAACCAGGGGTAATCATGGGAGCGGTGACCATGAAGATCACCAGCAGCACCAGCATCACGTCGATATACGGTACGACGTTGATTTCATTTTTCATGCGCCGGCCATGACGGCCGGTGCTTCCACGCATCGATGGCATCAGTTCACCTGCCGCTGCAAGATGTTCAGGAATTCGTCGATAAAGCTGTCAAAGCGGATCGAGATACGATCGAGCTCGTTGGTAAAGCGGTTGTAGGCCACCACCGCAGGGATGGCGGCAAACAGACCAATAGCCGTGGCAATCAGGGCTTCGGCAATACCGGGAGCCACCGAGGCCAGGGTTGCCTGCTGCATGCCCGACAAACCGATAAAGGCGTGCATGATCCCCCAGACGGTACCCAGCAGCCCGATGTAGGGGCTGACCGAACCGGCAGAGGCCAGGAAGTTCAGATGTGTTTCCAGCGTATCCATTTCGCGTTGATAGCTGGCACGCATGGCACGACGTGGGCCGTCCAGCAGGGCAGGCCCCGAGCTTTGACTGCGACGGGCCTTGACGAATTCAGTCATGCCGGCTTCAAAAATACGGGCCAAGGCCCCGTGTTCAGCACGACGCGAGGAGATGGATTGCTGAAGCACGGCCAGATCGCCACCCGCCCAGAAGTCGTCCTCAAAACGGCGAGTCTGCTCCAGCGTGCGTTTAAGTGCAGCCCGTTTACTGAAGATATAGGCCCACGAGAGAATCGAGATTCCCAGCAGGATCAGCATGACAAGCTGAACGGGAATACTGGCATCGAGAAGTAGCGAAATCAGCGACAGGTCGCTAGTAGCTTGCATGGTCAGTCCTGAACCTTTTCCAAGAGGGTACGTAAATCAGAGTCCAGCTTGCTTGGACGAAGCGTGTTGGCGTCAACGCAAACAATTTGGATGGTGCTTTGGCATAACAGTTCCCCACCTCGCAGGGCACCTTGTTCAAAATGGATGGTAGCCGACCCCAGTTGGGTAATCCGGCTGCGTACCGAGATCAAATCATCGAGCCGGGCAGGTTTGAGATATTGTATTTCAACCTTCTTGACTACGAACAGGCGTTGATTCTGCTCGGCTACATCGGATTGGTTTACGCCCAGGTTCCTGAGCCATTCTGTGCGCGCACGCTCAAAGAATTTCAGGTAGTTGGCGTAATATACGATCCCCCCAGCGTCGGTGTCCTCGTAATATACGCGAATATCAAGCCGAGCCTGGGTGTCCCACTTGTCAGTAAGCATGTCGTTCGTAAAAGAGTTTATGTTGACGGGCAGGGCATGGCCTACGGCCAGCCCTGCTTGGAGTCTTTACAGCGAGGCCAGACGCTCCACGCTGACCTGAGCAATCTGCTCGACCGGGACGTTGGTGCTGCTGGCATCACGGCGTGCCTGCATTTCAACGACGCCCTCTTTCAAGCCGCGCTCACCGATCGTAATGCGTAGCGGTACGCCAATCAGTTCCCAGTCGGCAAACATGATGCCGGGGCGGGCGTCGCGGTCGTCCAAAATGACATCCACGCCTTGTTCTTTGAGCTGCGTGTACAGATCCGTCGCAGTCTGACGTACCGCATCGCTCTTGGTAAAGCCGATCGGGCAGATTACCACTTCAAACGGGGCCAGGGCGCGAGGCCAGATCATGCCACGCTCGTCGTGGTTTTGTTCGATGGCTGCGGCCGCAATACGGCTGACGCCAATGCCATAACAACCCATTTGCATGACAGCCGGTTTACCATCAGTTTCCAAAAAGGTGGCGTTCAGCTTCTTGGAGTAGACATCGCCCAGGAAGAACACGTGGCCCACTTCAATGCCGCGCTGGATGGCCAGCTTGCCGCCCTCAGGAGCCGGGTCGCCGTGAACCACGTTGCGCAGGTCTGCCTTGATGGGTTCGGGCAGGTCGCGACCCCAGTTCACGCCGGTGTAGTGAAAGCCCTCTTCGTTGGCGCCACAGACAAAGTCGCTCATGTTGGCAACGGTCAGGTCGGCAATGACTTGCACTGCTTGACGTGTGCCTATCGGGCCCAGATAGCCGGGCTTGCAGCCAAAGACGGCCACAATTTCTTCTTCGGTTGCCAGACGGTGACCTTTTTCAAAGCCGGCCAGTTTGGAAACCTTGATGTCGTTGACTTCATGGTCGCCGCGAATCAGCAGCAGGTACACAGTCGTCTTGGTTTGCCCATCTTCTTCAACATCGGTAGCCACCACCACGGATTTGACCGTGGCAGTCAGGTCCAGTCCTAGTTGTTGAGCGACCAGTTCGCATTTTGGGGCCTCTGGTGTGGCGGTCTTGACCAGCGCTTGGCCAGGAGCGGCGCGCTCAGCCAGAAGGCAAGGGGCGGGAGCCAGTTCGATATTGGCAGCGTAGTCGGTGTCAGGGTTGTAGACCAGCAAGTCTTCGCCGGTATCGGCAATAACCTGAAACTCATGGCTGCGCGAACCGCCAATGGAGCCGGTATCAGCCGCCACGGCACGGAAGTCCAGACCTAGACGAGCAAAGATACGCATATACGCGTCGTACATATTGTCGTAACTGGCCTGGGCGTCTTCGGCGTTGCGGTCAAAGGAGTAGGCGTCCTTCATGGTGAATTCGCGGCCGCGCATCAAGCCAAAACGGGGACGACGCTCGTCACGGAACTTGGTTTGAATATGGTAGAAGTTAATCGGCAATTGGCGCCAGCTGTGGATTTCGTTGCGGGCGATGTCCGTGATGACTTCCTCAGAGGTGGGCTGCAGCACGAAGTCGCGTTGGTGGCGGTCCTTGATTCGTAGCAGCTCGTCGCCATATTTTTCCCAACGGCCAGACTCTACCCAGAGTTCGGCGGGCTGGACTACTGGCATCAGCAACTCAATGGCGCCGGAGCGGTCCATTTCCTGACGAATGATGTTTTCAATCTTGCGCAGCACGCGCAGGCCCATAGGCATATAAGTGTAGATACCGCCGGCGGCTTTGCGTATCATGCCGGCGCGCGTCATGAGCTGGTGGCTGGCAACTTCGGCCTCGGTAGGCGCTTCTTTCAGGGTATTAATGTGATACTGGCTAGCATGCATGGTAGGGAACTCGTCAGGTACGTATAATCAGATTTAATTGTATTGAATTCGTTAGAGGTGGCCTATGTTAGATCGTGAAGGCTACCGTCCTAATGTCGGAATTATTCTCGTTAATCGCAAAAACGAGGTTTTTTGGGGCAAGCGTATTCGGGAACATGCCTGGCAGTTCCCGCAAGGCGGTATCAAATACGGCGAAACACCCGTACAGGCGATGTACCGCGAACTGCACGAAGAAGTGGGCTTGCTGCCAGAGCATATCCGTATATTAGGCCGGACGCGAGATTGGCTTCGCTACAACGTGCCCAATCATTTTGTACGTCGGGAGGCGCGTGGCCATTACAAGGGCCAGAAACAAATCTGGTTCCTGTTGCGACTGGTAGGGCGAGACAGCGATGTCTGCCTGCGCTCTTCCTCGACGCCGGAGTTTGATGCATGGCGTTGGAGTCAATATTGGGTGCCACTTGATTCAGTGATTGAGTTCAAGCGGGAAGTCTATCAGCAAGCGCTAAACGAGCTGTCGGATATTTTATTCCGGCGGCGCCAGGAAAATCGTTATTTACGTCAGCGCCCCCCAAGCGCAATTGATGCCGATACCGTAGACAGCAGGGATCATGCGCATATTATTGGTTGAAGACGAGTTGGAAATGGCCGCGTGGCTGGAGCGGGCTTTGGCGCAAAGTGGTTTTTTGCCCGATCCCGCTCATGATGCCCGAACGGCAGAAGTGTTGTTGACGGCCCATGAATATGATGCGGTTGTGATGGATTTGCGCCTGCCCGATAAACACGGGCTGGTGCTTTTGCGCGAGATGCGTGAACGTGGTGATCACACTCCCGTGTTGATCCTGACCGCTCAAGGAGCCTTGCAGGACCGTGTTCGTGGTCTGAATCTGGGCGCCGATGATTTCCTGACCAAGCCCTTTGCTCTGGAGGAACTGGAGGCTCGTCTGGCTGCTTTGGTGCGGCGCAGCCGTGGCCGTGTGGCGCCTGTAGTCAGCTGCGGCTCGCTGGAATACAACCCCGAAAGCCGGGCTTTCATGCTGGACAGTGCCATTGTGCATTTGACTCCGCGTGAACATGCGGCTTTGTTGGTGCTGATCAGTCGTTCTGGTATGCCGGTTGAAAAGTCCCAGCTTTTTGCCCGTGTGTTCGAGCACGATAGCGATGCCAGCCCTGATGCCATCGAGGTTGTCTTACACCGCTTGCGCAAGAAACTTGCTAATAGCGATGTTCATATCGTGACGGTACGAGGTTTAGGCTACATGCTGGAAGTGCTTGAGGCGGAATCCGGCGTTTCATGACAGCACCTTCTCCACCCCCCGCCAATGCCTGGCAAGGCAGTTTGCGCTTTTGGCTGCTGGTCCTGCTGATCCCGGGGGTGGTCGCCTTGCTGTTGTATGACAGTTGGGAAGATTACCGGGCCATGAACTCCGTCACGGAAAATGTGTACGACAGCGCTTTGCTGGAACCGGCCAAAGTGCTTGAGACCAGTGTGGAGTTCAATACCGATGGCAGTTTACGCATCGATCCGCCCTTTTATGCCCAGGTCATGCTGGAGTCCAGACCAGGCAATCGCAAGTATTTTCGGGTCGAAGAAGTCACCCCTTTGGTCCGTAACCTGGGTGGTGCCGATGCCAATCAATTAAAAGGGCGCACCTTACTGGGGATGGAAGGGCTACCGCGTCCCGCCAATCTGGCTGACCATGAAGGCGTGCCGGTTTTCTACGATTCCTATTTCCGCAATGACACCGTGCGTATGGTGGCTTTGTGGCGCGACCTGCATTACAAAGGCCAGCACAGGCAGGTTTTGGTGATGGTGGGCGAAAGCCTGGATTTGCGTTTACGCACTCAACAGGAAGCCTGGCGCGAAGGCATTTTCCGCAATTTGCGTATGTTGTTGCTGGCTGTGCTGCTGGTGTGGTTCGCCGTGGCCTGGGCCTTGCGTCCTTTGCAGGCTTTGCGTCAGGAAGTGCGCAACCGAAGCGTGGATGACTTGCAGCCCCTGGACGAGCGCGATGTGCCGCGTGAGGTGGTCCCCTTGGTTCGTTCGGTCAATCATCACATAGAGCTATACCGTTCCGTGCTGGATAGGCAGGCACAATTTTTGGCCGACGCCTCGCATCAATTACGTACCCCCTTGGCGATTATTCATACTCAGGCTCAGTACGCTCGCCGCGAGCCGGATATTGAACGTGTCCGGGAGTCCTTGGGGGCGATTATCAAGCAGTTGGGGCAGGCGACCCGCCTGACCGAGCAGTTATTGGCTTTGGCCCATGCCAGCCATAGCACTACCATGAGCCAGGGCCAGGTCGATCTGGCCAGTTTGGGGCGCGAGGTAGTGCTGCAATATCTGCCCTTGGCGCGCGAACATCGCCAGGATCTGGGCTGGATCGGGCCGGGCGAAGAAGGGGAGCAAGCGCCCTTGTGGGTCTACGCCAGCGATGCCGAGATCCATGAGTCGGTCTCCAACCTGATTCACAACGCCATCAATCATGCCGGTAGCGGCAGTGCAATAACGGTTTCTGCCGGACACGACGACAAGCAGGCCTGGATCAGTGTGACGGACAATGGCATGGGCTTGGCGGCCAGTTTGCGTGAAAGCGTATTTGTGCGCTTTGACCGGGGCGGCCCGGCACGCAAGGGCGGACGTGGTTCGGGTTCTGGCTTGGGTCTGGCCATTGCGCTGGCTTACGCCGAGCGCAATGGCGGCACGATTGTGCTCACTGATGGCGAGCCTAACGATATGGGCGGCTACGGCTTGAAGGCGACGCTACGCTTGCCCTTGTTGCAGCCCGAAGCGCCTCAATCAGATAATTCCTGAATCAAGCTTTGTCGTTTGGGCGGGCCAACAGATTGAACAGAGTAGAGACATCCCAATCCGAGTGGCCCTGTTCGGCAATTTTCGCAAACTGTGCCTGAATCAAGCGGGTTGCCGGCAACTGAGCCCCAGTGCGCTGGGCCTCTTGCTGCACCAGATCCAGGTCTTTCAGCATCCAGTTCACGGTGAAACCGGGTTGAAAGTCTCTAGCCAGCATCGTGGGGCCTTTGGTTTCCATTTGCCAGCTGCGGGCTGCGCCCTTGGTCAGGACAGACAGAGCTTGTTCCATATCCAGTCCGGCTCGCTCACCAAAAGCCATGGCTTCGGCCAGACCTTGCAAAAGACCGACGACGGCAATCTGGTTCACCATCTTGCATAGCTGCCCAGATCCCAGTGGCCCCATCAAGGTGCAAGCCTGGGCGTAGCTCATCATCAGGGGGCGGGCGCGTTCCATATCCTGCGCATGCCCACCACACATAATGCTGAGCATGCCTTTCTGGGCTCCGGCTTGCCCGCCGGAAATCGGGGCATCGACAAAGGCGACCTGCTTGCTGGCGGCCAGTGCCCCCAGTTCCCGGGCAACGTTGGCGGAGGCGGTGGTATGGTCGATAAACAGGCTGCCGGCCTTCATACCTGCCAGCGCACCGTCTGGCCCCTGAAAAATGGCGCGCAAATCATCATCATTTCCCACACAGGCCATCACAATGTCGGCTTGTGCCGCTGCCTGGGCCGGGGTGGCCGCCCAGGCCTGTTTGAATTGTGCGCTCCATTGCTCCGCTTTGGCCTGATTGCGGTTGTACACCGTCACCTGATGGCCGGCCTGAGCCAGATGACCCGCCATCGGATATCCCATCACTCCCAGACCAATGAACGCCACTTTTTGCGGGCGGCCGGATTCATACTGTTTGGGCTGAATGGATGGGTTCATGGCACGGGGCTCCTTAAGAATAATCATGTTCAGACGTAGAGCTTAGCGCAGCTTTTCCAACTTGATCGCCGCCTGAGGGAATAAGCGGCAAGGTGTTTGAAGCTTGACGGCATCAGGCCCCTCATGTTCTAAACCAAACATAGATCTGTAATAAATGGAATTTTCCTGTCCGGATCATGATGGGCACACATGATTTCCTGGCTAATTAACTGGAACTTGAATCCTATGAACTCTTTCGATCGTCGTCGTTTCTTGAAGCTGGCAGGTGCCACTGGATTGGCGTCTATGGGGACCTCTTTGCCGTGGGCGGCGTGGGCGGCAGATGCCGCGGTACTGGAAAAAGCGAAGGCTCAAGGCCAGGCTGTGTTTTACGCCAACATCACGGCTGTAGAGCCCATCATGAAGGCCTTGCAGCAAGCGCAAGGCATTGAAGGTAAATACACTCGTATTTCCAGCTCCAAGTTCATCCCCACCATCCTGACCGAGTTCAACGCTGGCAAGTTGATGGCGGATGTGGTCCAGGCTCCCCTGCCGATGTTGCAAATGCTTAAAGAGCAGGGCGTGTTGGTTCCTCATCAGTCTGAAGCCGTACAGGGCTACCCGCAGTGGGCTATTCAAGACGATTCGATTATTCAGTTTGGCATCGAATATGTGTCTTATATCTATAATACGGACCACCTCAAAGCCGAGGACGCGCCGCAACGTTACGAAGATCTGGCCGATCCCAAGTGGAAAGACAAGATCGTGATGGCTAACCCGGCTAATCACCCGTCCACCATTGGTTGGCTGATTGGCTTGAAGGAAAAAGTCTTTAGCAGCGAAGAGCAGTGGCTGGACTTCCTGAAAGGGCTGGCTGCCAACAAACCCATGTTTGTAGCGTCGTTTGGCCCAACCCCCGCTCCTATTGAAAGTGGCGAGAAGCTGATTGCCATTTCCATGCCCAAGTACATCGTGACCAAGTCGCCTGCGCCATTGGCCTGGGGCCCCATGTCGGGTCAGCCTTTGCTGGGCTCGCCGCGTGCTATTGCTCTGACTAAGAATGCGCCGCATCCGGATGCGGCCCGCGTTTTTCTGGATTATTGGCTGGGCAATGAAGCCATGGGTATTTTGGCCAATAAGGTGGGCGAATATGTTCTGGCCCCCGGGATTCATCCTCCGGTCGCTGGCATTGATAAAGCCAAGGTCGAGCCTATCCGGGACCTGAGCGATGCAGAACTGATTCGTTGGAGTCGTGAATTCAGCCGTATCTTTGCTGTGCGTTAATCACGCGACGGCAAGAGCTGGTTCAACAAGAACGGGGCGCCTTGGCGCCTCGCCTTATTTTTATTGAAAACATTAACTCATTATGCAAATTGAAATTACCGGCCTGAGCAAGACCTATGTCTCAGAGGACAAAACCTTCAAGGCCTTGGACAATATCAACCTGACGATTCCCGCGAATGAGTTTTTCACCCTGTTAGGGCCCAGTGGCTGCGGCAAAACCACACTGCTGCGGTGCATTGTTGGTCTGGAAACCCCAGACGAGGGTGAAATCCGCATTGGGGACGAGATCGTCTGGTCCAGCGCCAAGAATATTGCTGTTCCGGTAGAAAAGCGCGGTCTGGGTATGGTGTTTCAGACCTACGCCATCTGGCCGCACATGACGGTGTTCGACAATATCGCTTACCCGCTGCAAGTACGTGGCGAGCGCAAAGAGGTGATTCGTGAAAAAGTCGCGAACATTTTGAAGTTTGTGCAACTGGAAGGGGTGGATCAGCGTTCCGCAACGCGTCTGTCCGGTGGCCAGCAACAGCGAGTGGCGCTGGCACGAGCTCTGGTGGCCGAGCCCAAGGTCATCCTGTTTGACGAGCCGCTCAGCAACCTGGATGCCAAGCTGCGTGAAGAAACGCGTAAAGAACTGCGCGAGTTCTTGAGCCGTCTGGACATTACCGCAGTGTACGTGACGCATGATCGTGTCGAGGCGCTGGCCTTGTCCAACTCCATCGCTGTTATGCGTGGCGGCAAAATTCTGGAAATTGGCTCACCAGAAAAAATTTACTTTGATGCCGACCACCGCTTTGTGGCGGACTTTATTGGTCGTGCCAACCAGATCAGCGCCAAGGTGCTGGAGCAGCGTGTGGATTCCACCCTTGTGGAATGCGAACTGGGTCAGTTGCACTGCAAGAAGCGAGATCTGCCCGTGGGCACGGAGGTCACGTTGTGCATTCGTCCCGAGTTTATTCGCGTCAGTAGTCAGTCCAGTGAAGTGGGCCAGAATCTGTTCCATGGGCAGGTTCAGGCCTTGGAATTCGTGGGCGAGTCCTACGAGGCCGAGGTCACAGTGGGTAAAGAGCAGCTCCTGGTGTGTATCGATCCTGATGTGAAGGTAAAGCAGGGCGATACCGTGCGCTTTAACCTGCATCCTGCGCATTGCATGCTCTTGTCGGCATAAGGGCGGAACATCATGAATCAAACACGCAGACCACTTAGCTGGTCGCTTATTCTGATTGTTGGCTTTCTGACGCTATGCCCGGTCCTGATGTTGCTGCTGGGCAGTTTTTCGCAGGGCCTGACGGCTTTTGGTTCTTTCACCACGGCCAAGTATGTAGCCGCCTACACCGATCCCTTTTTGCTGGAAGTCACTTTCAATACGGTGGTTTTCGTGCTGGGCTCGTCCCTGTTCTCTACCGCGCTGGCCGTTTTCCTGGCTTACCTGAATACGCGTACCAACATGCCCATGAAGGGTGTGTTTACGGTGCTGTCCATCGTCCCCATGATGATTCCGCACTTGTTGTTCTCGGTTAGCTGGGCACTGCTGTTGAATCCGTCCAATGGCCTGATCAATATGTTCTTGCAGGACACCTTGGGTCTGCAGGATGCACCACTGAATATTTATTCGCTCTGGGGCATGATTCTGGTCGAGGGCTTGTTGAACATGCCTGTGGCCTATCTGATCATCGCGCCTGCCATGGCCTCGTTTGACGTGTCCATGGAAGAGTCCTCGCGTGTATTCGGGGGCGGTCTGTGGCGCACCTTGACGCGGGTCACCCTGCCGATTCTGCGTCCAGCCATCATGGCGGCTTTCATTTTGGCGATTGTGCGGGCGCTGGCCTCTTATGCGGTGCCACGTGTTCTGGGTACGCCGGGTCGTGTGGATGTGCTGGCCACGTATCTGTTCGAGATGATCTCAACCGGCTTCGCGCCAGACTATGGAAAAGCGGCAGCGCTGGGCATGAGTGTGCTATCGGCCTCCATTGCCCTGATCGTGCTGTATCGCTACATGACGAAAGAAAGCAGCAAGTATGTGACCATCTCCAGCCGTGGTTTCAAACCGACGCAACTGGAACTGCGTCGCGCGAAAATCCCGCTGTTCATCATCGTGGGCATTATCAGCTTGCTGATGGTAGTGTTGCCTGTCGCTGTGCTGCTCTACACCTCCATGATTCCGTACTCCATGGTGCCTAGCGCTCGCGCCTTCTCTTTGATGAGCTGGGCGAACTGGATTGATGTCATTCAAGACCCAATCTCCAAAGTGGCCATGACAAATAGTCTGTTCCTGGCTGTGTTCGGGGCCAGTCTGGGTGTGCTGTTATCGCTATTTGTGGCCTATGTGGTGGTTAAGTTACGAACGCGAGCGGCGGCGCTGCTCGATACCTTGAGCTTTCTGTCCTTCTCCTTTCCGGGGATTGTGATCGGTATCGGTTTTATGTGGTTCTTTGTGCAAACGCCTTTGTATGCAACCTTGACCGCCTTGCTGCTGGCTTATATCGCAGCCTATCTGCCTTACGGGATCCGACCTTTATCGGCGGCTTTTGTGCAGGTACATGCTCACCTGGAGGAATCCTCGGCCGTTGCCGGGGCCAGCTCCTGGACAACCATGCGCCGCATCATTATTCCTTTGCTGATTCCCGGTGTGGTGTCAGCCTGGATTTTGATGGCCACCATGTTCATTCGTGAGTTGACGGTATCCGTGGTGCTGTCCCGTCCTGGCACAGAAGTGCTGGCGGTACAGGTGTTGAGCTATGCCGAAGATGGTTTGTGGGGCAAGCTCTCGGCCTTGGGGATCATCATGATTCTGATCTCTACTGTGCTGGTGCTGCTGGCCATGTATATCGGTAACTTCTACAAGCGCCGTCAAGGCACGATGTAAGTTGGCTGATCTCAATGGCCTGAATTCCGCAAGGGGTTCAGGCCATTGTTGTTTTTGCTAGGAACAGACCGTATCTTGTCGCCTGGCTGGCTGTTCGCTTGTTCATGCGCATAATGGGCTGCTTGATTTTGTTTGCTCATTAGTAGAAAGCGATGACGCCTAAATGCAAAGTCAAAGTATTGGTCGTCGGTGATAGCGTGATGGGGGCGTCGGTCGCCTGGCATTTGACTCAAGCGGGTGCCCGCTGTGACCTTGATCGATCAAGGTCCGCGCAGTACGCCTAGTGCAAGCGCTGCTTCGTTTGGATGGTTTGCTTGCCGCCGTAGCCCACTCCGGCGACATTCTGGCTCCCTTGTTAGGAAGGTTGTGTACGCAGGCGGTTCTGGCTGCTTGATGTTTGTTCTTGGAAGTGGCTCCGTTTAGCCCAGCAAGGATTGAGCTGTCTTGAAACCAGGCAGCAAAACCAGTCGATAAAAAAAAGGCCTGATTTCGTGGAGAGATGAAATCAGGCCTTCTTGCTGTTGCGCCAGTTTGAATGCCCCCTTTCAGGGGCAGCTTTCAAACCAGAGGACTGGCTGTGCCTTAGTCCTCATCCACGAAAGTTTCGTCGCGTTTTTTCTTGACAGAGGGCAGGGCCACAATCACCACCAGGATGGCGGCTAGAACCAGCAATGACAAGGACAGCGGACGAGTGACAAAGGTGGTGTAGTCACCACGGGACAGGAGCAGGGCACGACGGAAATTCTCTTCCATCATGGGGCCCAATACCAGACCCAGCAACAAGGGAGCGCCTTCACAACGCAGTTTGGACCATACGTAGCCGACAAAACCAAAAGCGGCGGTGACCAGAATGTCAAACACGTTGTAGTTCAGCGAGTACACCCCGACCGTACAAAAGACCAGGATGGCAGGAAATAGCAGGCGGTACGGTACTTTGAGCAGCTTCACCCACAGACCAACCAATGGCAGGTTCAGAATGACCAGCATCAGGTTACCGATCCACATGGAAGCGATCAGGCCCCAGAACAGTTCAGGGTGGCTGGTCATCACTTGTGGGCCGGGCTGAATGTTGTGGATGGTCATGGCACCAATCATCAGAGCCGTCACGGCGTTACCGGGGATACCCAGTGTCAGCAGCGGGATGAAGGAGGTTTGAGCGGCGGCGTTGTTGGCCGACTCGGGACCGGCCAGACCGGCAGGGTGGCCTTTGCCAAAGCGCTCCGGATTTCTGGAGATTTTCTTCTCCAGCGTGTAGGAGGCAAAGGAGGACAGAACCGCGCCACCACCGGGCAGAATGCCCAGGCACGAACCCATTGCAGTCCCACGGATGACGGCCGGCCAGCACTCTTTGAACTCTTGTTTGTTGGGGTACAGGCTGCCAACCTTGCCTGTAATTTCGACACGCTGGTCGCCCAGCTCCAGGTTGTTCATGATTTCCGAGAAACCAAATACACCCATGGCCACCACGGCAAAGTCGATACCATCTTGCAGCTCGGGAATACCAAAGTCGTAACGCGCTACACCGGAGTTCACGTCAGTACCGACCATGCCCAGCAGCAGGCCCAGCAGGATCATGCAGATGGCCTTGGGCAGAGAACCAGAGGCCAGCACCACCGCGCCCACCAGGCCTAACACCATTAATGAGAAATACTCGGCAGGTCCGAACTTGAAAGCCACCTCAGCCAAAGGCGGTGCGAAGGCCGCCAGCAAAATGGTTGCAACACAACCGGCAAAGAACGAACCCAGGGCAGCAATCGCCAAAGCAGCACCGGCCCGGCCATTGCGTGCCATCTGGTGCCCGTCCAGCACGGTCACCACCGCCGAGGTTTCGCCCGGCAGGGCAACCAGAATGGCGGTTGTGGACCCGCCATACTGCGCGCCGTAGTAAATACCGGCCAGCATGATCAGGCCAGCCACTGGGGGCAGTACATAGGTGATGGGCAACAGCATGGCGATAGTTGGCACAGGGCCAATGCCAGGTAACACGCCAATCAAGGTGCCCAGTATGCAACCGAGCAGAGCGTAGGCCAGGTTCTCCGGTGTGACTGCGACCGAAAAACCCAGCATCAGGTTGTCAAATAATTCCATATCCGTTCACCCCCAATCAGGCCAGAAAACTTGGCCACAAGGGAAATACCAACCCTAGGCCCTTGATGAATGCCAGCCAGACAAACAGCACCAGAAATACAGCTGCGCCCAGCGCGATCGGCCAGCTAAACTCATGGCTGGCAAAGCTGCTGATCACAACAAGCAGGAAGATAGAGGCATATACCCCTAATGAGTTAAGCGTCAGCCCGCACAAGACAACCGCGCCGATGATAACGAAGACGACTTTCCAGTTAAACTTCTCTATCTCAGTGCTTTCTGCTTTGGCAGACAATGAGTTCAAGGTGACAACCGCCCCTAGCAAGCTCAGGCATACACCAAGCCAGAAGGGGAAGTAGCCGGGTCCCATACGGGCGGCTGTTCCCATCGAGTAGCTGGTAGCCCCGAGCGAGAAAGCGGCGCCCACGACCACGAACATGATCCCGGACCAGAAGTCCTGTTTATTTTTAATTTGCATAAGGTGGATTCTCCTTGTCTGCCTTGCGCATTGGTTTTCCTTTTTCCTGTGTCAGCTTGTTTATGGTGGAGCGGGTTCCACACTCTGCATGTGCCGACTGCTTTAAACAGAGGTGACGCATGGTAATGGAGCGTTTGAAGACTGAAAACCCTGACTTGACCCTAGTTTTTAAGGGTTTTCCCGGTAAATCCGGAAAATTAGGGTTTTTTGGGAGCGTGTTCGCAGGTGGATGACATGCTTTGAAAGAAGTTTGAAAGGTAATGGAAAGATGGGTGAAAGGTTATCATTAGTATGAAATTCCTCTACCCAGTAACGCTAGCAATGGTTTACGATAAGGCCCATGTTGCAAGATCTCGACTTTCTCGCTGACCGTATCGGTCAACTGGTAGAGCAATCTCGTCAGCTCAACGCTGAACGCGCTCAATTATTAGCTCGTCTGAAAACTCAAGATGCCGAGCTGGACGCCTTGCGCCAGCAAAATCGGCGTCAACAGGACGAGTTTGAGTCCCTGTCCACCGGTGTTGCTTCGCATCAGCGTCAGTTGGATGTGGTGCAGCAACAAGCACAAGCGGATCAGGCTGAACTGAAAAAACTGCTTGAGCAGGAACAGGCCCAGGTGGTCGCCTTGCGTCGTGAGCTAGACAGTGCTCGTGCAGGAATGGGCGTATTGCGTGATGTGGCAGGGCAGGCTCGTGACCAGATCGGTTCGATCCTCATGCGTTTACCCGGTGCCGTACAGGAGTAAGTCATGGAACGAGTTGATATTTCCCTACTGGGCCGCGATTATTCCCTGGCATGTCCTCCATCTGAAAAAGCCCGCTTGTTGGAAGCGGTCAAACTGGTAGACCAGCGTATGCAGGCTATCAAGGGTTCGGGGCGCGTTTCTGGCAACGAACGTATCGCCGTTATGGCTGCTATTCAGATCGCCAGCGAGTTTTTATCGGCTAAAGCACCTGATGGTCCACTGGCTAATGTTGCTTTTGGCGATTTCAAGCGTAAAATTGAAGACATGCACGCGATGATGGATGATGTTATTGAGCCTTCGGGCACATCGCGCTAAACCAAATTTGAAAGCAGCTCCTTGTTGTCCCTTGCGGGCTGCTTCATCCCAGTAAGTCCCTGCCGTGTTCGTGACACGACCATACATTCCTTGAACCAATGCTTTTGGCATACAGGTTGTTGGATTAGCCAGTAGGAGCGATCGTCCTCGTCGACGAACCCGAAGCTGGCTTGATGACAGCCGATCTTGGACCTTCGGTTCCAGGATGCCGGTCTTGACGGCAATGGTGGGGCACCTACAAAAAAGCCCGTCCAGAACTGGACGGGCTTTTTCCTTTTCTGCTGCTTTGTTTATTTCTGACTACCAGGCGTAACGCCACGCTTGCTGGCATAAACAAACAGGGCCAGCCCAGCCACAATCATGGGCAAGGACAACCACTGTCCCATTGACAAGCCAGCACTGAGCAGACCCAGGTAGCTGTCAGGTTCGCGGGTGTACTCCACCATGAAGCGGAAAAAACCGTAGCCGATCAGGAACAGGGCGCTAGCCTGGCCCACGGCGCGTGGGCGGCGCGTAAACCACCACAGCAAGATGAACAGGGCAATGCCCTCCAGGGCCATCTCATACAACTGCGAAGGGTGGCGAGGGTTTGCATCCATCTGCGGGAACACCATTGCCCACGGCACATCGCTAGGACGACCCCACAGTTCTCCGTTGATAAAGTTACCCAAGCGGCCTACCGCCAGCCCCAGTGGGATCAAGGGGGCCAGGAAATCACTGATTTCCAGAAAACGGCGTTGGCGGTTACGAGCAAACAGTGCAATCGTCACCAGCACCCCGATCAGACCGCCATGAAAGGACATGCCACCTTGCCAGACATACAGAATCTCCAGCGGATGCGACAGGTAATAGGAGGGTTGATATAACAGGGTAAAGCCCAGACGTCCGCCCACTACTACGCCCAGAACACAGTAAAAGATCAGGTCTTCCAGGTCTTTGCGGGTCAGCAAGGCATAGCCCGCGCGGATACGCGCCATGCCAGCCAGCCAAACCAGGCCAAAGCCCACTAAATACATCAAGCCATACCAATGAATGGCAAGGGGTCCAAGTTGTATGGCGATGGGATCAAACTGCGGGTGAATTAACATGCGTGCCCATTACAGAGATGAATATCAGATAATAGCGTGACTACGAGCCCAGACCAGGACTGGGTAAATTGTAAGGGAAGGATCGTGCTGCATTCAGTGTCTTGGCCCGCCGTTTACCATTAGTAGTTTTTTGTGGATTGATGATCTTTAATCCAATGACAAAGGCTGATACGGTAGCGTTGATGGATATCGTGCTCAACAAGATAGTCGGGGGAACGGGGGTGCTATTCCCATACCCACCCAAAACCGGCTCAGCGCCTTATAAGCGCAAGCGATTGCAGCCTGGTTGCTGGGTCTAGCCAATTCGTCAACAAAGGAGAACTCATGAAGGAAACAGCCATATTGGGTGGCGGATGCTTTTGGTGCACTGAAGGGGTGTTCAAGGCCCTGCGAGGTGTGCAGTCGGTGGTGCCCGGATACTGTGGCGGCCATGTGGAAAATCCCACCTATGAACAGGTTTGTGGCAAGCAGACCGGCCATATTGAAGTGGTCAAAGTGGAGTTTGACCCTTCAGTCATTTCCTATCGGGATTTGCTGGAGGTATTTTTCCTGACCCACGACCCTACCACGCCGGATCGTCAGGGCGCTGATCAGGGGCCGCAGTATGCCTCGGCTATTTTTTGCCAAAACGAAGAACAGCGCCGTCAGGCTTTCGAAGTCATCGAAGAAATCAAATCGCAGTTTGATGCGCCTATCGTGACGCATGTGCTCGACAGCTCCACGTTCTGGGAAGCCGAGGACTATCACCACGATTATTTTGCCTTGAACCCCGAGCAGGCCTATTGCCAGATGGTGATTGCGCCCAAGCTCAAGAAGTTCTACCAGCGTTTTCAGGATCTGCTGGTCAAAAGCTAAGCATCCTGAGGGTGCGAAGCAGAAGCAAGGTAGCGTCTGTACAGGGCGCTACCTGGTAATGTCAGGCGGGCCATCAGGCCAATAATGAGCAAGGTCAGGATAAGTCGGCCAACCAGGACCACCCAGATGTTGGCACCCAGAGCCAGAATAAGAATGGTGTCTTCAATCAGGGAGTGGCTTAACGACAGCCAGGACAAGGCCAGCAAGCGCGTTCTGGAACTGTAGTTTTGCTGACGGGACTCATCAATAATCAAGGCGCCGCCGTAGCTCAGGCCCAGCAACACACCAATCGTGGTGGTGGGGGCGACCCGCTCTTCCAGGCCTGAAAAACGCAGCAAGGGCAGCAGAAGCCGGGTCAGCAAACGGGTGAAGCCGATTTTCTCCAGAACTGACAAGATTAACAGCAGGCCAAGAATAATCAGCCAGGTCATGAACAGTGAACTGGCCGTTCCCCACAACCAGTCTATCCAGCCTTGCCAACCGCCTTGTGTCGCATTGGATTGCCCGTAAAGCCAGGCCAGCGAAACAGGTTCCTGCAACAGCCCAGCACTGTTCAAACCCCAGGCCAGCAGGCTGCCGTAGAGCAGGGCGCAGACTACTCGTAGCGTGGCCGTAAACCAGAAACTGGCCCCGGCTCGACGCACAATCGCTTGCTCCATGGGAAGACTGTGAGCAAACAGCATCATGGTGCCCAGAACGCTGATCTGGGCCACGTTGAAACTCAAGCTGTCGCCCAACGCTGCCATCGATCCTATGCCTGCGTAAATACCGGCCAGGGCGGTGGTGGCCCATACGATACCGGCTTCAGGCGGTAAGCCGACCAGCGCCATGACGGGGCCGATCAGTGTGCCTACTTGTTCGATCAAGCCCAACTGCGCCGCAATACGCACCGCAATCATGATGGGAACCATGATGCGTGCAACGGTATAAAACATGCGCAGGCTGCGGCTAAGTGTGGTGCGAAGAAAGTTCAGCATGACAGCAGAAGGTTGAGAAGTCTGACTGATGCTAGCATGGCCCAGTGCTTGCTTTGTCGTGCCCTGGCGCTTGCGTGGGGTGGGCGATGTGGGCTGTCGGTTTGCCGCTACAAGCGGATGTGTGTTCCCTCATCCAAAAAAAAACCCCTGACGGTGAAACCCGGTGCAGCCAAGTGAGGCTGCCTGGTTTTCTCCCATCAGGGGCGTTGCAGACCGAGTAGGCCCTAGCTATCGACCCGAGCAGTGACCGCCACTGGCGGCTTGTCCGCTACCCCAGGCAATGGGAGCGGGTTCGGGACGGTAGGGGTAGTCCTGCAGGCTGTCCATGACAACTAACAAGACAACGGCCAGCCAGAAGGTAGTGGTGATAAGGCGGAAAGTAGTTTTGCTCATGGTGGTGCGACTCAAGGATTAACGCGACGACGAATGCGCACGCCTATGATGGACCCGGCAAAGGCCAGTGCAAACCAGACCCAGCCATGTATGCTGGCCGAGGCGATGCCTCCCAGGAATGCGCCCACATTACATCCGAAGGCCATACGGGCACTGTAGCCCATGACCAAACCGGCAATCGCGCCTACCCACAAGGTACGGGCATTGGGCGATTTGAAATTGGCAGGATGGTTCCAGCGCGAAGCGGCCATTGCGCCCAGAATCAAACCAAAGTTGGTGACGGAGGTAACGTCAGCCAGAACAGGCTCTGCCAGACGTTGAGCATGGGGAGCCACGCCCCAGAATGCGTCGCCAACGGGCGTCCAGCCCAGCGCCGAGAATACTTTTGCTCCCCACAGGCCAATACCGTAGACGATGCCCCAAGGTTGGCCAGCAACAATCATGTGAATGGCGTACAGCACGGCCAGCAGCAAGGCGCCCATCCACCAGCGCATTTCCCATTTGGCAGGTGCGCTGTTGTGTTCTTTTTGATGGCGGCGTGCGCCCCGGCCTACGAACCAGGATACGGCTGCGCAGCCCAGGACGGTAATCAGCAAGGCGGTAGGCCAGCCCAGGGATACAGTCAGGTCGATAGCGGGCAAACCACCCAGGGCAATCCAGCCGGGTTGGTGCGATGCGCCCAGAAAGCTGCCAATGGCAAAGGTAGGCAGAACCGCAAAGGAGATCGGTGCGCCAGCACCTGCTTTATAGAGTGTGCCGGAGCCGCAACCGTCAGCCAGTTGCATAGCGGCACCAAACAGGAAGGCGCCCAGCACCAGGCTGATGGTCAGTGGGGCAATGGCACCGACCAACTCGCCGCCGCTGTCAGCGATCAGCGGCAGGGTGAAGGCAGCAGCCAATACCAATAGGAGCATTTGTGCCCAGATACCCTGAGGGTCGCGACGCTCGATATAGTTGCGCCAGCCGGTCGTGAAACCGAAACGGGCTCCTTGCAGCACGGCGCCAAAGCCAATCCCTAATAAGGCAAGCAAGCCTTGGCGCAGTCCACCTACCAGAGCGACCCCGACAATGAGGGCCAGGCTGGCCAGGATAAAGCCCAGTCTAGTCAGATAAAGCATGATCGATTTCTTTAGTTAACGGCGCGCTTGGCATCGAGTTTCAGAACCTCGAAGCGGGAGGGCTGGTTGTCCATGGGCAAGCTGCTGCGGCTCCATTCCACGACGGATTCGGGGTAAAGCTTCACGTTGGGGTTACCTGCCAGTTCGGACAATACAAACCAGTTCGTAGCAGCCCAGTGACCGGTATTGCAGAACGAAACGGTGGGTTTGTTATCCAGACCTTGTTCTTTGACGATCTTGACGAGCTCACCGGTGTCTTTCAGGACAGGTTTGTCGCTGCGAAAGAAGCTGTTGAAGTCCAGTTCACGTGCACCGGGCAAGGTGCCGTAGCGGGCGGCGGCGTCAACGCGCTTTTCGCCTTTGAAGAATTCAGTTGGGCGCGCGTCCAGCAAAATGGGGGCTTGGCCATTCTTGATGTAGTCCGCGACTTCTTGCGTGCTGACTACCATGTCTTTGTTGTAGTGGTAGCTAAATTCGGTAGGGGTGACAGTGGGAGTGTCTTTGCTCAGGGGCTTGCCTTCTGCTTCCCAGGCTTGCAAGCCGCCATCCAGAACGGATAACTGAGTCAGACCACCCGCTTTCAATGTCCAATATACGCGCGCAGCGGCGCCAAAGTCTGTGGGGTTGGCGCCTGCGTAGGTGACGACAACGTAGCTGTCTTTGGAAATACCGGCTTTGCTGAACAAGGCGGACAGGTCGGCTTCGGAGCGCAAGGCACCTGCGTTATCTGCTGGGCCGCGATAGGCGCCATAAGGGGTATGAACGGCACCAGGCACGTGGCCCGCTGCATATTCTTTGTCTGTGCGGATATCTAGAACGCGCAGATTGTTTTGATCCAGTTTGGTGGCCAGGTCGGCAGCCGAGATCAAGGCGGCTGGTTTGGCTGCCGTTTCGGGTGTGCTTGGCTCTGCGCTGGCAGTCGGTGCCAGAACCGTGCTGAATGCAAATGCCAGGGAGATGAGGATAGGTTTGATCATTATTACTCTCTTGAGTAAGCAGGGTCCTGCTTAGAGGTTTAAGTGCATAAGGAATGGTAATGAACACGGGAACAGAAAATAACAATGAATTGGGGATTAGCTTATTGCTTGTGGGTGTAAGAGGGTGTCTCTATATATAGAGGAGAGAGGAGGAAGGCTTTGCTTGCCGCTCTGCGTTAGGTGGGCTTGTGTCTCTGTGGTTGTGTCTATCTCTCAGGCAAGTGTGTTTTTGCTTTCTATATAACAAGAGCGTATCTGTAGAGAGGCGGTTGTATAGGTGAGAGAAGGCAGGGCTGTCTCTACAAGAGAGGATGGGATGATGTGTTTGGTGTTCTCATGGATGCAGACTTAGAGACTTAGAGACTTAGAGACTTAGAGACTTAGAGACCCAAAGGTTCAGAGGCTCAAAGGTTCTAAGATTCGACGTATCAAAGGCAAAGAGACTGAGACTCGGAGGGATAGTGAAGGGCATAGAGGTATAGAGGTATAGAGGGGGAGAGGATTGGTTTACCTCTTGGAGAGGCCCGTCTCCTATCTATATATAGAGAGTAGAGTCGCAGTGATGAAAGGCCTGGCTATATAGAGGGTGGCGTTCGTTGTTCCAGCCGCTCTACGTAGGTCGCTACTCGAAGCCCCGAGACAGGGTGTTGGGGCGGACTACTTGCCGGCGCCTCGCGCCGGTCCCCTTGCCGGAGTCACCATCGGGGCGCAGTCTGAACTCGCCCAGTAATTGGTCCCGCGGACCAATCACAAGCGTTGGGCTCAAACAGCAGACTGCTTGCATCCCCGATGGTGACTTCGACTGCGGCAAGTCGTCTGACTCGCCCCAACACCCTGTCCCGGGGCCCCGAGCGGCTAACAGCCTTGCATTGTGCTCGATCTTGAAGGCCTTTCAACTCTCTATCTATATAGAGGCACTATTGATTGGGGGCGAAGGGCTGATGCTGTGCTCTTGTCGTCGCTCCTTTATTGGTCTACCCATCTAAGTGTGACGTCAGCCAGCAAGCAAGCAAGCAAGCAAGCAAGCAAGCAAGCAAGCAAGCAAGCAAGCAAGCAAGCAAGCA